>CAVRDA010000011.1:0-433004 GCA_963719755.1 Vicinamibacteria bacterium
GGACGATCGGGTAAGGCCCGTCACGTACGCCAACCACAGAGACACCGGGAACACGGAGGACACACGGAGAACGAATCGGCAACGCCTGGATCAACCCTGACGTTGGGGTCCATCCGAACGCTGCCAAGTCCGTTCTCTGTGCGTCCTTCGTGTCTTTGTGTCTCTGTGGTTGGCGTACGTGGACGCCTACTCCGCTTTCAACGACTCCAGCAGGGGGCTCGACGCGGCCGCTCGCGTGGCGATGAGCGACGACGCCAGCCCGGCGAGGAAAACGCCGGCCAGCACGACGAGGGTCGACGTGATTGGCAGCGTCGACGCGCGGGCCGCCAGTGCAGGGCCGACCGCAACGGCGGCGCTGATCGTTCCCGCCGCGATGCCCGCTACCATCAGCACGAGGCTCTCCGCGACGACCATGAGGCCGAGTGCCTTCCCCTCGTACCCGACCGCCTGAAGCAGCGCGAGCTCGCGGCGCCGCTCGAGAACGTTGCGCAGCAGGATCGCGCCGAGGCCAAGCGTGCCGAGCAGCAGGCCCAGCCCTCCGAGCGCCTGGAAGGTCGAGAGATAAGTGTTCTCGACGCGATGGTAGGACGCAAGGCGTGCCGCAGTCGACTGCACGTCCAGGCCGTAGTCCGACAAGCCGTCTTCGAGTGCGGTCGTGACGTCGTCGTCGCGACCCGCCGGCGGCCGCGCCACGAAGAATCGATATCCCTCGGCGCGCGGGAAGAGCCGCGAGAATTGCGGCTCGCCGATGATCAGCTCCGACTGGAAGAAGCTGTCGGCCAGGGCCGCGACGACGCGGAACGTGAGTGGCTGGCCGCCAGGTCCGGGAATGAGCAGGTCGTCGCCGACGCCGACGTGCAGCACGTACTGTAGCGAGTTTGCGTCGCCGATGACCGGCACGGCGCCATCGCTGAACCGCCGGTCGAGCAGCAGCCACGGATTGCTTCGCTCGGCGTCGCTCTCGGCCATCGACGACGAGAAGCGGAAGCCGCCGGCATCGACGAAACGCCGCGCCGGCGCGATGATGCGGGGGCTCGTCGGCTTGTAGAGATTCAGGCAGCTGCCGTCCTCTCCGGGCCGCAGCCGGAAGCGCATCACGGTCGTGTCTCGAAGGCGCGCCGGGTCGAGCCCGAGCTCCGCCTGGCCCGATGGCGTGCCGGGGTCGAATACCACCGGCGCCGCCGACTCGCCAAACAAGGGGTAACCGCCAGTCCCGCTGGCGGGATCGCGGCTGTCGTCTGGCGCGCCGCGCCTGAAGGCGCCGACGGAGACGATCACGAAGGTCGCAAAAGCAATGAGCGCGATCGACAGCACGCTCCGGCCCGGGTGCGCGGTGGCTTGCCTCACGCCGAGCTTCACGATCGCCAGCCACCCGTTTCCCCGAGCCGATGCGCCGGCGTTCGCCGCAGCCACGCCGATAGCGTCGAGAGCAGCGTTACGAGGAGCACGCCGCCCGCGAGAAAGAACCCGGCGGTCTGCCCGAGTGCTCCTGCGACCGACGCCACGACGAGCAGCATCGCCAGCAGGGCGCCGGCTACGAACCGGACCAGCGGGCTCACTCGCGAGATACGAGACACGCCGGGTGAGCCCATGAGCGCCAGCCCGGAGAGCAGATCTTTGGGCGCCGCCGTGCCGAGCCGTCGCAGTGTGATCCAGAGCGTGACCGACGCTGCCAGGAGGCCGCCGACGGCGCCGCCGACGAGCGACAGCGGCGTCACGCTCAGCGCGAGCCGGGTGGTGCCGACCGCATCGACCCACCACGTGCGAAGTCCGTACAGGATGACGGCGCCGAACAGGACCGCGCCCGCCATGCCGACGAGGGCGCCGGCGATGGCAAGCAGCAGGCCTTCGAGCCCGAGCAGCCGCCTCACGCGCGCCGGCGTGAAGCCGAGCGCGAAGAGCAGCCCGATCTCGCGAACGCGCTGTTCGATCCCGAGCTTGAAGAACAGGCCGCTCAAGAGCAGGCCTGAGACGACGAGGAAGAACGAGAAGTAGGTGAAGTACTCGCCGAAGTTGGTCGCGCCGCGCGACGCCGACAGCGCCTGCTCGCGCACGGGCTGGACGATCAGGCCGGCTTTCGATGGCGAGATGCGCTTTCGAATCTCCGCGATGTACTCCTGCTCCGCGACGTCGAGTGACGTCGATCGAGGCACGTACGTGCGAATCGACGTCACCGAGCCGTAGGGCCCTCCACCCCACAGCTTCGACGCGGTGGCCGGCTCGACAAACGCCTTCGGGGCTCCCCGATACTGTTCCCAGTAGTCTTCGTCCCTGGGCCTGACTCTCTTGAGGTCCACCGGGAACGGCGGATCCCAGTCCCCGATTCTGGGCGAGTCGGTCAGTCCCGGATACTCAGGCGTCAGCGTCCGATCGCCTCCGGCTCCCTCCATGGGAACGACGCCCGCGAACCACAAGTCCGCTTTCGATGTCGTCAGGCCTTCGGCGTCCGACCAGAGGAAGAACTCGATCTCGACCTTGTCGTTGAACCTGACGCCAAGATCGTCAGCGGCCCACTGATTCAGCCAGATCGCGGGACGTTGAAGACCCGGAGGCCCCGGGTCCAGCGACTCCGGTGTCGTGTCGATCCGCGAACGGGGAATTCCTTGCCGGCACCCGCGTCGTCGTACGTCGACGGCACCAGCCCGGTGATGACCGAATAGGGGATCTCACGGCCCTGGCTTCGGATCGCGTTGACGACGTACGTCTGCACGCTGAGGGCACGGAACCCCAGCCCCCACTCGGTGTCCGTGCTGCCACGGCGGCAGTGTCCCGCTCTCGCTTTCGACGATGAGCGCGTGCTGCGCTTCGTCGCGGACGAGACGCAGTCCAAGATCGGAAAGCGTTGCCGCCTCGTCCAGCAGAGGCTCGAATCCCGACGATTCGCCCGCCTGGCGCCGTGCTCGCCAGCATGACGTTGGCGCGCGCCGGCAGGTTGAGGTCGCGCTGCAGCCGGACAATTGGCACGAACACCGCCCGCACGGCGTCCTGCTGCGGCCGCAGCGAGAACTCGCCCATGCGGTCGGCGGCCAACGTATCGCGGACGGTCAACCGCACCGCACGCGACGTGTCGTCGCGACGACCAGCCAGCGTGTCAGCAGGAATCGCCGACGGTTTCTGGACGCGCAGCAGTAGCCCGTCCTCCGGCTTCGCTCCGAGCTCGGAGGCGAGGCCCGGACTGAGCAGCGCCTGCCGTCCTGATGGCGGCGCGACGCCGTCCACGCCGTGGAAGCGGAAGAACGACTCGTCGACGCCGTAGACCTGCACGCGCGACGCCTGGCGGCCGCTGGGCTCGTGCGTGAGCGTCGCTTCGAGCGCGACCAGCGCCGTCGCATCTGCGAACTGGCAGTTGAACCCCTCCTGCTGCTTGATGTCAGCCGCGAGCGCCTGGCGGAAGAAGGTCGGGCTCGTGACGACGACGGCCGTCCGGCCGAGCCGCTCGTCCACCAGGCCGCGAAGGCTGGCGCGTACTGAATCGCCCACCAGCAACGCGCCGGCGAGGACCGCGACGGCCACCGCCACGCCGGCGACGACAGCCAGGTGGGTTCGCCAGTAGTGCCGAAGGCTGTGGAGGACCAGTGCGCGAGGCGTCATGACGTCGCGCGGCGGACGAGCCGGCGCTGCCGGAGGTCGAAGCGCGTCGGGAAGCGCGACGCCAGCGCTTCGCTGTGCGTGACGGCCACGAGCACCGTCTTCTGCGCGGCGTGCAGCTCGAAGAGGAGCGACGCGACGGCGTCCGCCGATTCGGCGTCGAGGTTCCCCGTCGGCTCATCGCACAGCAGCAACTGCGGCTGGCGGATGAGGGCCCTGGCAATTGCCGCGCGCTGCTTTTCGCCGCCGGACAACTGTGCCGGCCGATGGTCGAGCCTGGCGCCGAGACCGACGCGCTCCAGCAGCGTCCTGGCTCGCGCTGGTGCGTCGCCGTCAGACGCGCCGACGAGTGTCGGGATCAGCACGTTCTCGATGACCGAGCACTGCGGCAGCAGCGCGTGATCCTGGAATACGAACCCGATGCGCCGATTGCGGAACGCCGCCAGGGCGTCGGCGCCGAGTGAGGCCGGGTTGTCGCCGCCCAACGTCAACGTGCCGCTCGTCGGCCGATCGAGGGCTCCCAGGATGTACAGCAGGGTGCTCTTCCCGCTGCCGGACGGCCCCATGATCGCGGCCGCCTCTCCCGGGCTCAGTGAGAAGGAGACGTCTTCGAGAATCCGCAGCGGCCCTGCGGGAGTGGAGTAGTCCTTCGTAAGATTCGCGACGCTCAACATACAGGCTCAGCCTACAACCCCCCCACCCTGCACGCCTCTCCAAACACTTCGAGCACCCGCTCCGCCTCGCGCGCGACCGAGTAGTGCTCGCGCACGCCCACGGCGCCCGCGGCGCCCAGCCGGCGCGCCAACTCCGGATCGCGCGAGAGCTGCAGCAGGCCGTCGGCGAGCGCCTCGGTGGTGGGCTCGACGAGCAGGCCGCCGCCGGTGCGCTCGATGGTCTCGGGAAAGGCGCCGCGGCGCGGCTGGACGACCGGCGTGCCCGCGGCCATCGCTTCCAGCAGATACGTGCCCTTGGGGTCGGGATAGGGCGCCGGCACCGACAGCACGTCGAGGGCGCGCAGGAATGCGATCTTGCCGTCGCGATCGACGCTGCCGTGGTACCGGAACTCGTCGCCGAGCCCCCACGACTTCATCTGTCCTTCGACCCTCGCCAGGTAGCCCTTGTGCTCCGCGCCCAGGTAGCCGGCGGCGTCGAGACGGGCCGCCGGCAGCCCCTTCTCCTGCCGCAGCACCCGATACGCCTCGGCCAGCTCCATCAACCCCTTCTCGGGGGCGACGCGCGCGAAGTAGCCGATGCGGAAGACCCCATTCGACGCCGGGCGCGGACCCTCGTAGCCGTCGGTGTTGATGCCGAGCGGCACGACCGCGATCTTGTCGAGCGGGATGCCGAGGAACCGGTGCATGCGCTCGACGTAGAACTCGCTGACCGCGAGAAACAGATCGACGTCGGCGGCCTGACGGCGGATGAGGTCGATCGACTCCGCCCGAAACGGCTCCTGCAGGCCGTCGAGGAACAGGTCCTCGCCCTGCATCGTGACGACCACCGGCCGCTTCAGGACTCGCCGGATCGGCCCGGCCATCGAGATCAGCAGCGAGTTCGGGATGTTGACGATGTCGGGCGGCGGCTCGTCGCGGAGCCAGTCGATCAGCTTGTCGAACTCCTTGCGCTGATGCCCGTCCTCGCCCTTGAGCATCGAGACCGTCATCTCGCCGAGCACGCGCGGGTCCACCTGCATCGAGCGGCCCGCGAACGCCCGGATCACCGGCGCGGCGTCCCACAGGCGATCCAGCAGGCGCGGCGTGCGGCGGAAGAGGGGAACGTGCTGCTCGAGATAGACGCTGATGCCGCCGAAGAGCACAGGGTTGCCGGTGCTGACGTTTGTCTCGTCGGTCAGCGTCGGCGTATAGACCGGCATCAGCGTCACGTCGTGGCCGCGCCGGATCAGCTCTGCCGCCAGCGCGTTGTCGCGCAGGCACGAGCCGCAGTACATGTTCGCGGCGCCGGCGGTGATGGAGAGGATCTTCATCAGTCGTGAGGACGGACGTCAAGCGGTCCTCGAGTAGACAATCGCGATGCCGCGATGCCGCGATGCCGCAAGGACGACTTCCGACAAGTGACCTTCGCGGCTTCGCGTCTCGCGCCTTCGCGGTTGTGAACTCTATGGCTGTCCTTCGTGTCTCCGTGGTCGCCGTGCGTGAACGCCCTTCACGCGACACGCTGGATCGCTCTCCGCCCGTAGAGGTGATCGAAGAGGTTGCCCTCGTGCGGCTGGTCCCAGCCGATCTGGTTCGTCGGGATCGCGCCGAGGTTGAGCCGATCGACATGCGGCGATCGCACGAACCTCTCCTGGAGCGCGGCGTCGTCGGTGAGGAGCGTGACCACCAGGCTCGAGCCCATGGCGTCCGGCAGCGCGCTCTCGTCCACGGGGACGACGCTGACGAAGGGGAACATGAACTCGCGGTTGGCCAGCGGGTGCTCGGGGCCGTCGCAGAGCACCACCGTTGGCAGCAGGTAGGTCCCGTCGGCCGTAGTCTTCACACGCTCGGCGCCGCGGTACTTGGCCGTGACGTCGACGGCGCCAGGAACAGCGAGGTCGGCGTCGATCATCGCCGAGACGCGCGCCGGCATGCCGGCGTCGGCAAAGGGCGCGAGCAGCGCCTGCTCGTCGTCGGCCGCCCGAGGCACCACCTCGGCCAGCCGCTTCGCCAGCGCGTTGGCGATGGCCTCGGCGTGTCCGGTGACCCAGAGGCCGGAGGCATTCACGCAAGAGCGGCCGCCGTTGTCGGCGACCGACGTCGCGACGAGCTCGAGGTAGTCCTGCCAGCGCTCGATGCGGTCTCCGGCGATCACGACCTTGCTGTAGCCGGGGCCGTGTACCTCGATGCGCGAGTCGCCCTTGAACCGCCGCGCGGCAGAGGCGTCGCCGAAGAAAATGCCGCGGCTCGTGCTGCGGAGCACTTCGCCGCCGCCGGCGTGATCGGCCGGATAGAGGCAGAACGCCGACTTCGGCACGCCCGCCTCGATGAGCGCGTAGGCGATGCGGTAGGGCGTCCAGGGCTCGGAGCTGCCCGGCTTCAATACCAGCGGCGTCTTCATGCCGACGGCCGGCACCCAGAGCGAGTGGACGCCCGGCGAGTTGTTCGGCAGCACGACGCCGAGCGAATGGCCGCGCGGGAAGAAACTGAACAGCTGGCCGTCCGATTCGGCCGACGCCCGGAGTCGAGCACCGAGAGATCGAGCCGCCGCGTCAGACCGGCGATGACCTCTCCCATCTGCGAGAGCACGCCGTGGATCTTGCGCATGTTGCGGCGGACCAGCACGTGCGGCAGGCCGGTGGTGGACGACAGCTGTTCGACGTACTCCTGCGGCGTCTGCGTCACGCCGTCGATGGGATCGAGCGGCAGCGTCGCCGTCATGAACAGCTCCGCGGCCCTGGCGGCCATCGCGATCAGCTCTCGTGCCGGAACCGCCGCCAGCTCCGCGCGCGCCTCGTCCTGCCGCAACAGGTCCCGGCGAATCAGCCCGGTGTTGGCCTGGCTGACCTGCACGAACGGCTGCCGGGTCCGATGATGGACGACGGTGGCGACGTCGACGGAACGATAGGGTGTGCCATGCCGAAGGATTGGCAGATGAATCATGATTTGACGCCTCGTACGTACGGCCAACCACAGAGCCACGAAAACACAGAGACGCACAGAGCTCGGAACGGTACATGAAGGCTAACTCACATCGTGCAGTGGGTTCAGGGAGTGCCCAACAATCGCCTCCGTGCGACCTCCGTGTTCTCAGTGCCTCAGTGGTTGGCGCACGTGATGTCTAGTACACCCCCTCAACCACTTTCGTCGCGAACTTGGAGAACGGGCGCACGTTTCGCACGCCGTCCCACGGGTACTGCTCGCAGGGCGCCTCGCGCTCGGCCTCGTCACGCTCGAGGAAGCGCGGCATGAAGAACTCCTTCGTCAGCGTGGTCAGCTGCACGCGGCCGGTTTCGCCGTAGCCGACCACACGAGTCGGCTCGTCGGGATCGACGACTTCGATCATCGCGCGCGGCGACGGCGGGAAGTAGATGATCGCCCAGTTGTCTTCAGGCGCCGGCGGCTTGTGCGTTGCCAGCCCCATCAGCGTGTTGCCGTAGGTCGGCGCGAAGTAGATGCCTTCGAGCAGTTCCTCCACGGCAAACCGATGGAATTGCGGCGTCATTTCAGTCCCGCCGCAGAAGACGCCGGTGATCCCCAGCTTCTTCAGCGAGACCCGTTCGCACACCGCCTCGAGCAGCTTAGGCGTCGTGAAGATGCACTTGATGTTCTCGTGAGCCTTCATCAGCGTCAGCGCCTGATCGACGACGTGACGCTTGTAGAGCTCTACCTCGTCGAAGGCGTTCCGCTTCAGCAGCTTGATGACCCAGCGCGGATCGAGGTCGACGCCGAAACAGATGCCGCCGCGATGCTGGCAGAGGTGCTCGACCGCCAGGCGCAGCCGCCGCGGGCCGCTCGGGCCGATTGAGATCCAGTCCGCGCCCTTCGGGAACGCCGCGTCGGGCAGCGTCCGGCTGAAGTTCTCGTAGTCGATGCGGAAGTCGTCGATGTTGATGCGCGCCTTGGGCACGCCGGTGCTGCCGCCGGTCTCGAAGATATAGACGGGCTTGCCGGCATAGCCGCGCGGCACCCACTTCCGCACCGGCCCGCCGCGCAGCCACTCGTCCTCGAAGCCGCCGAACTTGCCGAGGTCGTCGTAGGAGTGCACCTCGCGCCGCGGGTCCCAGCCGGCCTTCGCGGCCCAGTCGAGCCAGAAGGGACTGCCGGTTGCGGGGTCGAAATGCCAGTCAATCACCTCGCGCACCCAGGCGTCGAGTGCCTGCCGCGCGGCTTCCATTGCCGAAGGTAGCGTGGTCGTGGACATAGGGAATCCGTCAATCATACGCTTCGACAATGTGGACCCGCTTACCGGGACTGGTCGGACTGGAGGCCGGAAATCCGGGGCCGATGACCGGCGCCGGGAATCACACGTGGCTGCTCACCGGCGCCGTGCCGACGCTGGTCGACGCGGGCGTTGGGGCCGACGTCCACCTGGATGCCCTCGCCGCGGCGCTGGCGGCCGTCGATCAGCCGCTTGCGCAGGTCATCGTCACCCACGCACATCCGGATCACGCCTCCGGCGTGGTCCGGATTGCGGCACGATGGCCGGCGGTGCGCTTCCGAAAATGGCCGTGGCCGGAGGCCGACGCGCGATACCCCGTTGCCTGGACGCCGCTCGGCGCCGACGAGGTCGTCGACGCAGGAGACGTGCAACTCCGGGTCGTCCACACGCCGGGCCATTCGCCCGACCACGTCTGCCTGTGGCACGACGCGTCTCGTACCGTGTTCGGCGGCGACCTGCTGATCGAGGGCAGCACGGTCGTCGTCCCGGGCACACGGGGCGGAGATCTCGCGGCCTACCTCGCGTCGCTGGCGCGCGTGGCGTCGCTCGGACCCCGCGATCGTGCTGCCGGCGCATGGGCCGGTCATCGAAGACCCGGCCTCGCTGATAGAGCGATATAGTGCTCACAGGGTGGCCCGCGAACGCGAGGTGCTCTCGGCCGTCCTCGGCGGCGCGACGAGCGTCGAGGCGATCGTCCATGTGGTCTATCCCACGCTCGCCGAGGCGATGCGTCCGGTGGCGGTCGAGACCGTGCACGCGCACCTCAACAAGCTGCGCGACGAAGGGCGCGTCGCCGACGCCGGCGGGTGTCTGCAGGTCATCTTCTGAATCGTATGAGCGACAACCCCAAGGGCTTTCGACATCCGGAACTGCTCATCACGCCCGCCGCGCTCTCGGCGGCGCTCGGAGGTCCGCAATCCCCCCACGCTGATCGATCTGCGGCCGGCCGAGCAGTACGCCGCGGGCCACCTGCCCGGCGCGGTTCACCTGGACCTGTGGGGCCTGAGCCTCACCGACACCGATCCGGCGCCGATGAAGGCCTTTCTCTGGATCATCGAGCATTTGCTCGGCGAGCGCGGCGTCAGCGCGGCGCGTCCGGTCGTCGTCTACGAAGAGACCTCGGGGACACGGGCCGCGCGCGCGTTCTGGTTTCTCGAGTACTTCGGCCATCCCGACGTCCGCGTGCTCGACGGCGGCACACGCGCCTGGCTGGCCGCCGGCCTGCCGATGTCGCTCGAGCACGTCGCGCCGAAGCCGACGGCCTGGGCGGGGTCGAGACGCGGCGACCTGCTTGCGACGTGGAAGGACGTGCTCGACCGCCTCGACGCGCCGGGGACGACGATCGTCGACACGAGGTCCGACGGCGAGTACCGCGGCACCACGGTACGGGCCGCGCGCGGCGGCGCGATTCCACATGCCGTGCACCTGGAATGGACCAACAACCTCGGCCCCGACGGCGCGTTCAAGTCCGCCTCGGACCTCAAGGCGATGTACGAGGCCGCCGGTATTACCCCCGATCGGGAAGTCGTCACCTACTGCCAGGGCGGCTATCGCGCCGCGCACTCGTATCTCGCGCTTCGTCTCCTTGGCTACCCGCGCGTGCGGAACTACCTCGGGTCGTGGCGCGAATGGGGGGATCGCACGGAGCTGCCAATTGAGAAGCATGGCAGCTCTTGAGAATTGCCGATTGCGATTGACGGATTGCCGATTGCGAAATTGCGCGGATGAATGGCTTGATTCAAGATTCTGAAGGCCGAAGGCTGACTAACCTCTGAAGGCAGATTGTGACCAACAACATCGTCGACTTCATCAACCTGCATCGTGACCGGTACGTCGAGGAGCTGAAGGGCTACCTCGCCATTCCCAGCATCAGCGCGCTGCCGCAGCATCAGCAGGACGTGCGCACGTGCGCGGAGTGGACCGCCGACGAGCTACGCCGGATCGGGATGCAGAACGTCAAGCTGATCGAGACGCCCGGCAACCCTGTCGTCTACGCCGACTGGCTCAACGCGCCCGGCGCGCCGACGATGCTGTTCTACGGCCACTACGACGTGCAGCCGGTCGATCCCGTGGATCTCTGGGAGTCGCCGCCATTCGAGGCAACAGTGCGCGATGGCGAGATCTACGCCCGCGGATCGGCCGACGACAAGGGCCAGATCTTCATGCACTTCAAGGCCATCGAGGCCTGGCTGAAACAGGCCGGCACGCTGCCGGTGAACATCAAGATCTTCATCGAGGGCGAAGAAGAGGTCGGCAGCAAGCACCTCGACCAGTTCGTGCGCGATCACAAGGAAGAGCTGAAGGCGGACGTCGTCGTCATCTCCGATTCGCCGATGTTCGACCGCGGCATCCCGTCGATCTGCTACGGCCTGCGCGGCCTGGCCTACTTCCAGGTGGACGTGCGCGGCACGAAGAGCGACCTGCACTCCGGGTCGTTTGGCGGCGCCGTCGCCAACCCGGCGTTCGTGCTGGGCCAGATCCTGTCGCAGATGAAGGACAAGGGCGGCCGCATCAAGATCCCCGGCTTCTATGACGATGTGCGGGCGCTGCGCGACGAGGAGCGGCAGCAGTGGAAGCGGTTGCCGTTCAGCGAGACGAAGTATCGCAAGGAGCTCGGCGCGCCGAAGCTGTTCGGGGAGAGCGGCTACACGACACTCGAACGCGTCTGGGCGAGGCCGACCTTCGAGGTGAACGGGCTGCTGTCCGGGTTCACCGGCGAAGGCGCGAAGACCGTGATCCCGGCGAAGGCGATGGCCAAGGTCAGCATGCGCCTCGTGCCCGACCAGGATCCCGACAAGGTCGCCGGCCTGTTCGAGGCCTACCTGAAGAAAGTCGCGCCGAGGACCGTCGACGTCACCCTCACGCGCATGCACGGCGGCAAGCCGTGGATGGCCGACTTCGACAACCCGTACGTGCAGGCCGCCGGCCGCGCCATCGAGAAGGGCTTCGGCAAATCGCCCGTCTACAACCGCGAAGGCGGATCCATCCCGGTCGTCTCGACCTTCCAGCAGGAGCTGGGCCTGCCGTCGGTGCTCTTCGGCATCGGACTGCCAGACGAGAACGCGCACGCGCCCAACGAGAAACTCGATCTCGGCAACTTCCACAACGGCGTGATTGCCGCGGCGTACTTCTACGACGAGCTTGGCTCGCTGCGCTGAGATCGTCGATCGGCTGGTGCGATTCTACGGGCCGCTGGCACCGCCGCCAGCGGACCCGTTCGCGTTCTACCTGTGGCAGGTGCTCGGCACCCGCACGACCGGCGGAAGGCGTGACGCGGCGTTGACCGCGCTCCGCCGGGTTCCCGCGCTGACGCCCGAGTCGTTGCGCAAGCTCGCACGCGGACGGCTCGAGACCATCGTCCGACAATCAGGTCCGTACCTGGACGAGCGCCTGGCCGCCATCGACGCCGGCATCGCCGTCTTCACTCGTCAGCCGCGGTTCGTCGAGCGGCTGCGCCGTCCGTTACGCGAGGCGTGGCTCGCCGCGCGCGATCTGCCACATCTTGGCCATGCCGGAGCGCTCGGCCTGCTCATGTTCGCCGCCGACAGCCGGGTCGTGCCGGTCGACGCGGACCTGGCTCGCGTCGCGGTCCGGCTCGGCCTCTCAGCGGCCCGGCCGCACCTCCGGCGGGAGGTGCGCGACGTCCGCCGTGCCCTCTCCGCGTGGCTGCCCGGCGATCTCCCGGCTCGCCGCATGGCCGTCCAATACCTGCGCCACCACGCCGAGCATGCCTGCGTGGCATCGAGCCCGCATTGCCGGGTCTGCCCGATCGCGGCGATGTGCCCGGCATCGTCAGCGGCTCCGTCCTCGGCGTGATTGCGTTGTCCCGCCGACGATGCTAGCGTCGTCGGTCCGGAAGAGGACGCGGCACACCATTCGCACTGCAAGACGCCGGTTGTCATTGGCGTTGAGAGGTCGCGAGGGGGCGCGATGCGGGTACGGGAACTGGCTGTTCGCGTGGATACGCTGGAGAAACAGGTGAGTCTGCTGTTGCAGTTGCCCGCGCAGGTCGCTGATCTGACTGAACGCGTTGCGGGTGTCGAGTCGCAGGTTCTGCAACTCCGCCACGAGATGCGCGATGGATTTTCCGCGATTCGAAGCGAGCTCGGCAGCAGGATCGAGGCCGTCGACACCGGTCTGCGGGGCGAAATGGCCTCGAAGACCGAGCTGCGGGACGAGATGGCCTCGATGAAGACCGAGCTCCGCGCCGAGATGGCCTCGATGAAGACCGAGTTACGCGAAGACATCGCGGCGCTCGGCCGCGAGACGGTGAGGCTTTTCGACGCGGCCCAGCGGAACGCCAGGATTCTGCACGAGGAGGTCCTGGACCGCCTGAAGGCGCTCGGCGAGCGTCGAAGCGGTTCAGCGTAGAGGCTCGACAGGTCGCCGCTGGATGGTCAGGTCAATTCATCCCCGCCATCCGCCGTCGCAGCTCCTTCACGTGTTCCCAGATCTGCTGTCGCGACTCCCGATCCTGCTCGTTGGCATCCGGCGCGTGCGCCAGCCATGCCTGAAGGTCGCGAAGCGCCGACGCGTCCTTCCGGATCTGTGACGCCAGCAGCCCCCGATCGCGGAGCTCGGCGAGCGCCGACGGATCGAGCGCAACCAGCAGCTCGGCCACCGCATGCGCTTGCGGAAACGATCGCAGGCGCACGTAAGCGCGCTTCAGGTTGAGGAGCATGCGGACGAGCGTGTCTCGCTTGGTGGCCGTCCGCAGCATACCGGGCTCGAGCAGCGCCTCGGCGCCAAGCTGCGTCCGCAGGAGGCGCGTGCATTCCTGCGTCGTCAGCACCGCGCCGGCATGAAACGGGTCGACCAGCAACGGCTCGCGCTCCTCGGGCTCGTGCTCGTCCGGCAGGCAGCGCACCAGGAAATGGCCGGGGAAGTTCACGCCCTCGACGGCCAGGCCGGCACGGCGCGCGATGTCGATGAACACGGTTGCCAGCGTGATCGGAATGCCCGTGCGCCGCGTCAGCACGTCGTTCAACAGGCTGTTGCGCGGGTCGTCGTACTGCTCGTGGTTGCCGGTGAAGCCGAGCTGTCCGAAGACGAACTCGGTGACGATCCGGAGCCTCATGCGCCGGCGCGGCCGGCCGCCGAGGCCGATCTCGAGATGATCGCGGGCCATCGCGCCCATCCGCTCGAGCTCGCGCAGCGAGGGCGCTGGATCGAGCCGTGGATAGGCGACACGCGCGAGCAGCAGCGCGCAATAGGGCAGGTTGTCCGCGGGGCTGGCGGCGGCCTGGACGAGTTCGTCGGCCAGCCGCGGCGGCATCACTGGGCCTCCGCGCCGCGCTCCGCCCGGTGCGGGCGCGCTGCGAGGCCATCAAGCAGCGCGAGGGTGACCTGCCCGATATGCTCGACCACCTGCTCCGCAAGGTAGAGGGCGTCGGCTGGATAGCTGGTCGCGACACCAAGCGTTCTCAGGCCGGCTTCGCGCGCAGACTGGAGCCCCCACGCCGAATCCTCGATTGCGACGACGCGACCTGGATTGAGGCGGCGGCCGGCGCGATCCGACATCGATGCGAGTGCGTGGGAGTACGGGTCGGGTGCAGGCTTGCCGCGCGGCGTCTCGCCGGCGGCGACGATGACAGGCACCAGCAACCGCAGGCCAGAGCCGTCGAGGATCTGTTCGATCTCATTCCTGAGCGCGCCCGACGCGATCGCGATTGGCACGGCGGCGGCGGCCGCGCGCACGCAGTCTGCCGCGCCGACGAACAGCACATGATCGTCGGCCGTCAGGCCCTGGAAGAGCGCGGTCTTCCGCGCGATGAGGTCCTCCATTCTCCCGCCGTCGATCCGCAGCCCCTTGTCGCGCGACATCTGCTGAAAGACGCCGACATCGTCGAACCCGAGGTAGCGCTCGTAGTACTCAGAGGAGGAGAGGTCCAGGCCTTCCTGGCCGAGGAGGATCTGATAGACGCGAAGGTGGAGCGGCTCGCTGTTGGCGATGACGCCATCGAAGTCGAAGATCACCCCTTCGAGCGTCACTTTACCTTCTCTCCGGCCCGGATCGGCACCTGGAGCCGGTTAGCGCGCGGCGGATAGGGGCAGTCGTACGACGCGTTGTAGTAGCAGTACGGGTTGTACGCCCGGTTGAAGTCGACGACGTAGATGCCGGTTCGCGTCAGATCGAGGTCGAGGTAACGTCCAGCCGGATATGTCTCGCCGCCGCTCGTCAGGTCGGTGAATGGCACGAACAGCCGGTTCAGATCGCTGGCGCTCGCGTCAACGAAGGCGCCCAGCGACAGCGTCTCGCCGCGCACCGAGAATTCGAGGGTGCCAACGTGCCGCATCGACCGCCGTTGCCCGGTGGACGTCGGCATCTCGATCGTCGCGCGGTCGTCCGACACCCGAAGCACGGCCGGCACGCGGTAGCCGAGCGACGGAGGGTAGTACGACAGCGGGAGGAAGGCCGAGCGCTTGTCCGGCGGCACCGGCGAGTCCGCCTGCAGGAATGCCTCATCCTTGGCGGCCCGGAACACCTGAAGCTCCCGGAGCAGCGTCGCCTCGTCATCGGCCGGCGACGGCGCGCACGAGGCCGTCACGAGGAGCGCGATGAGGATGAGCAGCCGACTCACGCTACCAGCATATCAAGTCCGTGTACGTCAACCACGGAGGCACAAAGACTCGGAGACGCACGGAGCGTCCTGGCCCCAAGGATCCGCGAATTCAGGGGTTGCGCGGACAAGGACTCTCGGGATCCGCGTCGCTCGAGCATGCTCGCGCGGCGGCGCGCATTCAGCGGAACCCGAGCGACACCGGCCGCGCAGCGGCCGGTTGGTGAGATGAGGCGCGGCTCCGAGATGAGAGCCTGGTGTGTGTCGTGGGCTCTCATCTCGAAGCCGCGCCTCAGCTCACTGCAGCGGCTTTGCCCGCGAGTCGCTCGGGTTCCTCAGCATCCGGGAATCTGCGTCAATCCCATAATCTGCGGATAGATCGCCGCCGCACGTCGGGCGGCAACATCAACCGAAGATATACGCGCCTTTCTGGACGGTCGCGTCGGCCAGCCGCCGGCGCGCCGACACTGTGTCGGCCGGCGTCGTCTTCAGCAGCCGGCGCAGGGCGGCGAGGTTCGTGCGCAGCATGTCCCCCTCGGCGATGGCCGCCACCACTTGCCGCGCGGTCATCTCGATCCGGAGGGCGGCGTCGCTGATGAATACGCGAGCGGCGTCCTCGTGCTGGCCGGCCGACGATGAGCCGGAAGCCGCCTGCGCCCGCAACAGTGCGCTCTCAGCGGCGTAGGTGTCGATGGCCAGATCGGCAACCCAGAGCATGACTTCCTGCTCGTCGGTCAGCCTGGCGCCGAAGCGCTGCATCGCGCCTCCGAGCCCGAGCAGCGTCACTTTCTTGAAGATCTCGACGGCGCGCGCCTCGGCGGCGAGGGCTTCGGAGTCTCCCGACTCCGCCGCCGGCAGCGACGGGCTCATCACCTCGTCGAGCACGCGTTTGGCGCCTGGAATCACGCCGAGCGATCCCTTCAGCGCCCGCTTGGCGAACGTGCCGGGAATCAGCAGCCGGTTGATCTCGTTCGTGCCTTCGAAAATCCGGTTCACGCGCGCGTCGCGGTAGTGGCGTTCCGCCGGATAGTCGTGCACGTAGCCGTTGCCGCCGTGAATCTGGACGTTCTCGTCGAGCACGAATTCGAGGACCTCGCTGCCCGCGACCTTGGCAATCGATGCCTCGATGGCGAACTCCTCGAGTGCGGCCAGCAGCGCCAGGTGGCGCTCGGCGCCCGACGCGGCCATGTGCTGATCGATGAGGCCGGCCGTGCGGTACATCAGCGCTTCGAGCGCGTAGGTGCGAGCCGTCATCTCGCCGAGCTTGTGGCGAATGGCGCCGAAGCTGGCGATCGGCTGGCCGAACTGGCGGCGCGACGCCGCGTACTTCGCCGCCTCACCGATGGCGCCCTTGCAGCCGCCGGTGCACATCGCGCCCAGCTTGAAGCGGCCGAAGTTCAGCACGTTGAACGCCACTTTGTGGCCGCGCCCGATCTCGCCCAGCAGGTTCGCCGCCGGCACCGGCACATCCTGCAGGATGATCGGCGTCGTCGACGAGCCGTGCAGGCCCATCTTGTGCTCTTCCTTGCCGCTCGTCACGCCGCCAAACGCGCGCTCGACGATGAAGGCGGAGAAGTGCTCGCCGTCGACCTTGGCAAAGACGACGATGACGTCGGCAAAGCCGCCGTTGGTGATCCACATCTTCTCGCCGGAGAGCCGGAAGCTGCCGTCCGGCAGCCGCGTCGCCTTCGCCCGTGCGCCCAGCGCATCCGATCCCGAGCCCGACTCGCTCAGCGCGTACGCGCCGATGAGCTCGCCAGAGACAAGCTTCGGCAGGTAGCGCTGCTTCTGGTCGTCGGTGCCGAACATCAGGATCGGCAGGATGCAGAGGTTCGCCTGCGCGCCGTAGGCAGCGCCAAACGACGCCGATCGTGCGACGTGCTCGGAGACGATGAGCGACGAGACCTTGTCGAGCTCGACGCCGCCATAGGCTTCAGGGACGTTCACGCCGAGCAGGCCGAGCTCGCCGCACCGACGTACGAGGGCACGGGCGAGGTCCCAGTCCTTCTGCTCGAGCCGCTCGACCGCCGGCAGGACTTCGGCGGTCGCGAACTCCTCGGTGGTCTGCGCGATGAGTCGATGATCCTCGGTCCGCCGCTCAGGTGTGAACGTCTCGTTCGCGCTCGTCGTTTCGAGCAGCCAGGCGCCGCCGCCTGCCGCAATGGCCGTCGTCATCAATCGCTCCTGTGGCTCGTCACTCGTAACCGTCACTCGTAACCCGCAACTAGTTAAAGCGCCTCAAATATCCCGGCGGCGCCCATTCCGCCGCCAACGCACATCGAGACCAGGCCGTACTTCGAGCCCCGACGCCTCATCTCGTACAGCAACGAGGTCGTCAGCTTCGCGCCGGTGCAGCCGAGCGGATGTCCAAGGGCGATGGCGCCGCCGTTGACGTTCAGCCGGGCCGCGTCGATAGGCAGTTCCGCGAGGCACGCCAGCACCTGCGCGGCAAACGCCTCGTTGAGCTCCACGAGATCGATGTCGTCGAGCGACAGCCCTGCCACCTTGAGCGCCTTGCGAATCGCCGGCACCGGCCCGATGCCGAACCGCTCGGGTTCGACCCCCGCGGTCTGATAGGTCACGAAGCGCGCCAGTGGCGTCAGGCCAAGCGCGCGGGCACGGTCCGCTTCCATCACCACGAGCGCGGCGGCGCCGTCGGACATCTGCGACGAGTTGCCGGCCGTGACCGTGCCCGACACGTGAAAGGCCGGCCGCAGCTTTGCCAGCGCCGCCGGCGACGTGTCGCGCCTCGGGCCTTCGTCCTGCGCGAAGGTGATCGTCTTCACGGCGGGCGCGCCGTTGCCCGCCGCCGGATCCGCCAGCTGGACGGTGAGCGGCACGATCTCGTCGCCGAAGCGGCCGGCGTCGATGGCGGCGACGGCCCGCTGATGGCTCTGCAGCGCGAACGCGTCCTGCGCGTCGCGGCTGATGCCCGCCTCGCGCGCGTGGTTCTCCGCGACGAGGCCCGTTGTCAGATAAACGTCGGGGTAGCTGTCCACTAACGTCGGGTTCGGGGCGATCTTGTGCCCGCCCATCGGGACCAGGCTCATCGTCTCTGTCCCGCCAGCGACAATCGCCGTAGCTGCGCCGCACATGATGCGTTCGGCGCCGTAGGCGATGGCCTGGAGGCCCGACGAGCAGAAGCGGTTGACGGTCACCGCCGAGGCGGTGACCGGGATTCCGGCCCGCAGGCTGGCGATGCGCGCGACATTCATGCCCTGCTCGGCCTCCGGCATCGCGCACCCGAGGATCACGTCGTCGATCTCGTGCGGGTCGAGGCCGGGGGCGCGCTGAAGCGCCGCCGCGATGGTCGCGGCGGCCATGTCGTCCGGGCGCGTGGTGCGCAGCGTGCCTGACGGCGCTTTGCCGATGGCCGTGCGCGCGGCTGAAACGATGACTGCGTCTTTCATGGCTTTCTCCACTGGCCGGTCGGTGCGAGCGACGACAGACCGATCAGTTCGTCGGCGTCTCGAAGTCGCCGAGCAGATCTTCGACCGCGTCGCCGACCTCCGACACCTTGCCGTCGAACAGGTGATCCGCGGCGTCGATGACAGCCAGCTCCTTCGGTTCGTGCAGCTGCGAGTAGAACTCGTACATCGACTTCAGCGGGAAGAGCTCGTCGCGCTCGCCGTGGATGATGAACTTCGGCTTCGTGCTGACCTTCAGCGCCGAGAAGTCGTACATCGCGATGGCTGGTGCGATGCCGAGTAGCACCGACACCCTCTGATCGACGGCCCCCTCGGTCAGAGCAATCCAGGCGCCGAAGGAAAAGCCGGCCGCCCACAGCTCGCTGCCGGGATAGCGCGAGGCCATCATGTCGAGGCCGGCGCGGAAGTCTTCGCGCTCGCCGCGGCCCTGGTCCCAGGCGCCCTGGCTGCTGCCGACGCCCCGGAAGTTGAACCGCAGGACCGCGCAGCCGATGCTCGCGAGCGCTTTGGTCGCGCGGAACACCGCCTTGGTGTGCATGGTCCCGCCCTGCTGCGGGTGGGGATGCGCGAACACCACCGCGGCGCGCAGGATGCCATCGGGCATCCGGGCAGGCTCCTCGAGCAGGGCCTCGAGCCGGCCGGCCGGTCCGTGAAAGTCGTGAATCGGAGTCTGCGGCATCTATCCAGCCATCCGTGAGGCGCGAGACGAAGGCCCGTCGGCCGTGCGCGCGATGAACGAAGCGACCAGCGACGCGAACGCGGCCGGGCGCGTGACCGTGCCCATGTGGCCGGTGCAATCGAGCACGACGTGCTCGGTGCCGGGCAGGCAGTCCAGGTAGCGCCGTGTCAGGTCCACCGGCACCGTGCGGTCGAGGCCGGGCTCGCCGGTGATAGCCAGCGCCCGTGCGCGGACGTGCCGCGCGTCCGCCATGAAGTCCACCGTGCGCAGCAGCTCCATGCGGCGCCGCATGTGACGCGGCCACACAGGTGCGGTCAGCACGCGCCAGGCCTGCGGCAGCATGCGTACGCGCGAGCTGAACGTCGGCAGCGCCGCACGCAGTTCGGGCGACACGCGGTGCGCAGATTCGACCGCGAACAGCGGCAGCATCAGCACGGGCGCGCGGCGATAGAAGTTGTAGCGGCCATCGACTTCGTAGTCCGGCGGCAGCGCCGATGCCAGAACGAGGTGTCGCACGCGCTCCGGCCGGAGCGCCGCGTAGCGAAGCGCGATGAGGCCGCCGTACGACACGCCGCAGAGGTGCGCCGACTCGAGGCCCGCGTCCTCGATCGCCTTGTCGACCTGGATGACGAAGTTGTCGAAGCCGAGCCGTTCGTCGAACCGCTGCCGGCTTCCCCAGTCGCCCGCCAGCGTGAAGCTGAGCACGCGGAACTGGCGCGCAAGCGCGTTCACGGTGGGACGCATCCACTCCCATCGCCCTTGCAGGCCTGGAATGAGCACGAGCGGCGGACCCGAACCGACGTCGATCATCGCTCTTCAACCCTCAAGCGCCAACTGCCAATTCCTAATACCAACTCCCAACGTCCAACTCCCAATCCGCAGTCGCCAATCCGCAATCGTCAATTCCGCAACGTCTTCCCCGTCTTCAACGTGTGCTGAATCCGTTCGAGCGTCCTGCGCTCACCACACAGACTGATGAACGCCTCCCGCTCCAGGTCCAGCAGGTGCTGCTCGCTCACGGTGGTGGCGTGCGGCAGTGCGCCGCCGCTGAGGATGTGCGCGAGCTTCCGGCCGATGAGCGCGTCGTGGTCGCCGATGCGCCCGGCCCTCCAGGCCAGGTGCACGCCCAACACGAGCGCGGCGCGCACGCCTTCGCCGCCGACGCGAACCGCCGCGCGCGGGACCGGCGGCTGGTAGCCCTCGCGCACGCGGTCCAGCGCCTTCTGCTTGGCGTCCCACAGCAGGCGGTCGCGATTCATCGAGATCGCATCCACGTCGCGCAGGTAGCCAATCGCTCTGGCATCCGCCGCGCCGGTGGCGACTTTCGCGAAGCCGATCGTCTCGAACACACGCTGCGTCGATGGCAGCAGGTCGGACTGAGGGGGAAGCGCGTCGGTCGCTCGCGCCAGCATCTCCTTCGTGCCACCGCCGGCCGGTATCAGGCCGACACCAACTTCCACCAGTCCGATATAGGTCTCCGCCGCCGCCTGCACGCGGTCGCCATGCAGCACGACCTCGCAGCCGCCACCCAGGGTCAGTCCGGCTGGCGCGACGACGACGGGGACCTTCGCGAAGCGGAGGGCGCTTGTCGCCCCCTGGAACGCGCGAACCATCAGGTCCACTTCTTCCCAGTTGCCTTCCTGCCCCTCGAGCAGCAGCAGCATCAGGTTGGCGCCGGCCGAGAAGTTTGCCGCGTCGTTGCCGACGACCAGCGCCGAAAAACTCCGCTCGGCCTCGGCCACTCCGGCGTGAAGCATCTGGATGGTATCGCCGCCGATGGCGTTCATCTTCGAGTGGAACTCGACGGCCAGCACGCCGTCGCCGAGATCGACCAGGCTGGCGCCGGCGTTTCGCTTCACGACGCGTTCGCGGTCCCTGGCGGACCGAAGAATCTGCAGGTCGGGCCCCTGCGGCGCGACGCCGACCTGCCGGACGCGGTTGGCGCCGCCGGCGATGGCGTCGGCCATCAAAGGCGGCAGCGGCGCATCGGCGCCGGCCGTCGCGCGCCACGCCTCGGCGACCTCGGCGACGCCAATGGCGTCGAGCAGCTCGAACGGGCCGAGCTCCCACCCGAAGCCCCACTGCAGCACGCGATCCACGTCGTCGATGGAGTGCGCGATGTCCGGCGCGACGCGCGCCGTGTAGACGAGCGTCGGCGCCAGCGTGCGGCGCAGGAAGTCGCCCACCTTGTCGCGGCCGGCAAACAGCGTCCGCACGCGCTCGCGCGTGTCGTCGATTGACTTGGCGGCGTCGAGCGCGCCGAGTTTCGGCGCCTGAGGCGGCCGGTAGTCCAGCGTCGCCGGATCCAGCGCGTGGATCTCGGATTCGCCCGCCGTATTCTTCACGCGCTTGTAGAATCCCTGTCCCGCCTTCTCGCCCACCCAGCCCTTCTCGATCAGCTGCGCGAGCAGCGGCGGCACCGCGAAGGCGTCGCGCTCGGGCGAAGGCAGCCTGTCATAGAGGTTGCGCACGACCAGGGCCAGCACATCCAGGCCGGCGATATCCATCGTCCGGAACGTCGCGCTCTTGGGCCGTCCGAGGGCCGGGCCGGTGATGGCGTCAATCTCCTCGACGGTGTAGCCGCCTTCAGTGAGCACCTCAATCATCCGCATCACGCCGTAGAGCGCGATGTGGTTGGCGATGAAGTTCGGCGTGTCGCGCGCGATGACGACGCCCTTGCCCAGCCGGTGGTCGGCGAACCAGCGCACGGCTTCGATGACGGCCGCATCGGTCTCCGGCGTCGGGATGATCTCGAGCAGCCTGAGATAGCGAGGCGGGTTGAAGAAATGCGTCCCCAGCCAGTGCCTGCGGAAATCCTCGGACCGGCCCTCCGCGAGCGCCGCGATTGGAATGCCCGACGTGTTCGAGCTGACGATCGATCCGGGCCGCCGTGCGGCATCCACGCGCGCGAGCAGGTCTCGCTTCACGTCGATCCGCTCGACCACGGCCTCGACGACCCAGTCGGCCTCGGCGATGCGCTCGAGGTCGGTGTCGAGGCCGCCGGTGCGGACGAGCGACAGCGCCTCGGGTCCGAAGAGCGGGTCCGGCTTCAGTTTCCGCGCGCGGTCGAAGCCTTCGCGTGCGATCTTCGGGTCGAGGTCCAGCAGCAGCGAGGGAACGCCGGCGTTGGCGAAGTGCGCGGCAATCTGCGCGCCCATCGTGCCGGCGCCGAGGACGGCCACCGACGACACGCGCGGCGGCCTGGTCGCGACGACTGGTGCGGATGAAGGAGCAAGGTGCGCCATGGCTGTGAGTCCCGTCGACGGCCGTCAGGCAGACGCTGTGCCGCGCGTCCGCGGCTTGCGCGCGGGCGGGGAAGCCGCCAGGCCGTTCACGAACAGATCGATCACCGGATCCGACAGTTGCGCGAGGTCGTACTTGCGCTCGGTGAGCACCCAGTTGGTCGCCATCTCGTCGAGCGCGCCGAAGATCATCTTGGCGACGAGCGTGGGGTTGGGCGCCGGGCTGAATCGCCCCTGGCGCTGGCCGTCGGTGATGACGTCGCGGATGATGCCGAGGTAGTCGCGCAGTCCCGTCGCGGAGAAGCGCGCCATGAACTTCGTCGTCTGCCGCAGCTCGACCTGGAAGACCACCGCGAGATCGCGGTCCGCGCCCACCCGGTCGAGATGAAGCCGCGCGATGCGCCGGAGCTGGGCCACCGGATCGGCGACGCCGGCGAGCGCCTGCCGCCCCTCGGCGATGGCGGAGGCCATCGTCTTCTCGAAGATCGAGATGAGGAGATCGTCCTTGCTTCGGAAGTAAAGATAGACCGTGCCGGCTGCGACGCCCGCCTCGCGCGCGATGTCGGCGACCTGGGCGCCGAAGAACCCGCGGCGCGCGAACACGCGGGTAGCGGCGGCCAGAATACGGTCGCGCTTGTCGCCCCGGCCCGCTGGCCTGGGGAGGGTGATGGGACGTCGAGCGGTGGCACGGGCGGTTGCGGGCATCGGCGGTCGTGAAAATGAATGACTGTTCATTCATAGCGCGGGCGCGCGCCGGCGTCAAGTGCGTTCGCGCGCGCCCGCGATTGCGCTGGTTGGTACGGGATTACGCCGAGGATCTATCCGCAGATGACGCAGATTTCGCTGATGCTGGGACTGGCTTGTGAACGGCTGGCTTCCCGACATCGATCGATCGGCGGCGCGACGAAGTCGCGCGTGCGGGGATACGGCCGCTTCGCGGCCGCGCCCGGTCGGATCGCTACCAAGAATAGAATCCGCGCAACCTGCGTCATCTGCGGATAAGATCTCCGCGAAATCCAGTCAAATCCGCGCAATTACCGCCAGCGTGTCAGGATCGTCTCGCGGTCGAAAAGCGCGACGCCCAGCGCCAGCAGCAGGAACCAGACGACGCCGAGGCCGGCGAGCAGCAGCAGCGTCAGGGCGGTGGTGAGGACGAAAAGGCCGGTCATCTGCGCCATGAAGAGCCCGGTGAGCGGCAGGATGAGCAGCGCCCCGAACTGCTGCGCCGTGCGCGGGTCGTTCACGCGCGCCGAGACGAGCACGCCCACCTGCAGCGCCACGAGCGAGGCCATCGGCCCCAGGCCGAAGACCAGCAGCAGCGTGCGGGGCGTCAGCATGGCGGTCAGCACGCCCGGCTCGGCCAGCAGGCCGATGGCGGCCAGGTAGATCCCGAAGGTCAGCAGCATCACGCCGAGCGACGGAATCAACGCTCCAAGCACCTTGCCGATCAGCAGCTCGAATGTGGTGATCGGCGTCGCCAGCAGCGGCTCCAGCGAACGGCCGAGCTTTTCGCCGACCAGGCTGTGACCGGCAAAGGTGATGGCGCCGGTCACCGGGACCAGCAGCAGCAGCGTCAGAAAGCGATGGAAGACGAAGGCCTGCACCGCCGCCTCGTCGGGCAGGGCGAGCGCGCGGGGCAGCTCCTGGCCGGCCTTCGCCAGCGCCTGTACCAAATCCGAGTCCGACGACAGCTGGTCGCCGGTGATGTGCGGCACCGCGAGGCCAACGAAAAACGGCAGCACCATCGACACCAGCGCGACAGCCAGCACCGGCAGCAGCGCGGTCCGGTTTCTCGAGAGCTCCGCCAGCTCCTTGCCGACGAGCGCGCTGACGCGTCGCGTCTCGATCATCACGCCTCGCTCTCCGCGGCGTCGTCGCCGACGAGGGTGAAGTAGACGTCTTCGAGCGGCGCGTCTTCGGTGGTGACCTCCACCACGTCGGCCCCGGCGCTTACCAGCGCTCGCACGATGCCGGGCATCGTCTGGGCGAGGTCATCGAGCGCGAACCGCGCGGTGCCGCCCTCGACGACAACGTCGCGGGCACCGGCCGACGCGAGGACGGTCGCATAGGGCGACGCGTCGCCGGCGAGCCGCACCAGGCCGCGGCTGCCGAACAGGCGCTCGCGGAGATCGGCGGGGCTCGCCACGGCGAGGAAGCGGCCGCGCATCACGCCGACGCGGTCGGCGAGGCGCTCGGCCTCGTAGAGGTTGTGCGTCGAGAGAATCACGGCGTGGCCGCGCGCCCGCAGATCGAGCACCAGCTCGCGCACCAGCCGCGCGCTCTGCGGATCGAGCCCGGAGGTCGGCTCGTCGAGCAGCACGACCGGCGGGATCGTGCAGCAGCGCGCGCGCCAGCGCGACCCGCTGCTTCAGTCCCTTCGACAGCTCTGCTCCAAGGCTGTCGCCCCGGTCCTGCAGGCCGAATCTCTCGAGGGCGTCGTGCACGACCGCGACGGGGTTGGCTACCTGCTGCAGGCGCGCGTGCACGAGCAGGTTCTGGCGGACGGAAAGGCGATCCCATAATCCCGGCGCCTCGGTCAGGAACCCGATACGCGCGCGGACCTTGTCGATGGTCTCTCGAGCCAGTCGGATACCGGCGACGGTGGCCTCGCCGCTGCTCGGAGCGATCAACCCGCCCAGCATCCGCAGCGTGGTCGTCTTGCCGGCGCCATTCGGGCCCAGCAGGCCGAAGATCTCGCCGGGCCGCACGTCGAATGTGATGTCTTCCACGGCAACGCGCGAGCCGAAGCTGCGCGTCAGTTTCGACGCGACGATCACGGGCGGCTCCGCAGGGCGAGCACCAGGCTGAAGGCCGCCGCGCCGGCGAGGATGCCCCAGGCCGGCGCCGGCAGCCCGGCCAGCGTCGAGCCCGCGACAAGGAACCGTACCAGTACCCACGCGGTCAGGCCGGCGCTCATGGCGCCAAGCGCCTCGGGCGTTCCGCCGCGGCGCGTCAGCAGCGCTGCCGCAACAGGCACGAAGAGCGACGCCGTGATGACGCCATAGAAGAACTGCAAGGCGTCTACGACGGTGGGAATCACGATCGCCATCCCGATGCCGACGATGCCCGCGATGACTGCCGCGACGCGGGCGACGCCGACCACCTCGGAATCGGTGGCATCGGGCGCGAAGAACCGGCGATAGAGATCCTGGGACGTGGACGTGGAGAGCATGAACAGCACCGCGTCGGCGGCGCTGATCTCGGCCGCGAGGACACCCGCAAGCGTAAATGCGCCAATGGTCGGCGGCAGATCCATCGCTAGCAGCGTCGGGAGCGCGAGGTTCACGTCCGTCAGCTCCGGATGGCGCGCGCGCGCCACCATGCCGAGAATCGCGGGGCAGATCGCGAAGATCAGCAACGCCACGCCGTTGACCGCCACGCCGATCCGCACCGCGCGCTGACTCTCCGCGCCATACGCCTTCTGAATCAGCCCCGGCGACACGATGAACGCCGGCACCAGCAGGACGAGCAGTGACAGCCAGTGCCCGGGCGGGCCGCCAAGCGCCGTGAACGTCGCCGGCACGTCTGGCAGCGCCTGCAGTCCCTGCCAGCCGCCGACGAGTCCCAGGGCAAACCAGAATGCCAGCGCGAACCCGGTCAGCTTCACCGCCAGCTGCACGAGATTCACCCACGCCGTGCTCAGCAGCCCGCCGGCCACGAAATACACGAGCACGATCGTACCGGCCGCGGTCGCTCCAACCCAGCGCGGCAGATTGAGTACCACCTGCAGAATCGTCGACGCGCCCAGCAGCTGACCTGCGAGGATCGGCAGCGACCCGATCAGCAGCACCACGCTGGCCGTGCCCCTGACGCTTCGGCCGTATCTCCACTCCAGGAAATCGCCAAACGTCAGGAACCCGCGGTCGCGCGCCAGCTGCCACAGCCTGGGGCCGGCCCACAGCGCAAGCGCGATGCACCCCAGGCCGGCCGACGCGTTCCACCACCACGCGCCAAGGCCCAGCCGATAGCCGATGCTGGCGGCGCCGACCGTGGATCCGGCGCCGATGTTGGCGGCAAGGAACGTCGCGAAGACGAGGAGCGCGGGAAGACGCCGGCCCGCGACGAAGAAATCCGATGCGCCGCGAACGCGCCGCGCAATCCACAGCCCGACGACGAGCTGCAGGACGACGAAGGCCGCGAGCAGCCAGATCTGCGTGGCCATCACGCTATCGCGCGAGGTCGCGCACGGCCGGGAGGTTCGGCAGCCCGGTCGCCTGCCGCACGGAGCGGACGACGGCGTCGGCGGTGACTTCCGCCGCCAGCGACCCGATCAGCAGCAGATTGGGCTCTCCCGGCAGCGTGCCCGACGCCAGCGCGAAAATCGTGTCGCCGTCGACCTGCGTGTGGACAGGGTTGATCGCGCGCGCGAAGCCGTCGTGGGCCATCTGCGCGATCTTGGTCGCCTGCGTCTTCGTCAGCGTGGCATTGGTCGCCACCACCGCCAGCGTCGTCTGCTCGCCGGCACGCCCGCGCTCCTCGAGGCCGCCTCGCAGCAGCCGCCTGGCATCCGCCAGCGTCCTGCCATCGTCGGCACGCACGCCGGCGATGACGCCGCCGGTGGCCGGATCGATGACGTCGCCGACGCCGTTGCTGGCGACGATGGCCGCGACGATGAGGCCGTTGGGCAGGCGGATCGCAGCAGAGCCGATGCCGCCCTTCATCGCGTTGCGCATGCCGCGCAGCTTGCCGACCGTCGCGCCGGCGCCCGCGCCGACGCTCCCTTCGACAACCGGATCCGTCGTCGCCGCTCCCGCGGCGCGATAGCCGCAGTCCGCGGTCGGCCGGATCGACGCGTCACCGACGCCGAGATCGAAGAGGATCGCGGCCGGGACGATGGGCACGCGGGCATTGCCGAACCTGAAGCCGATGCTTGTGCTCGTCGAGCCAGCGCATGACGCCGGTGGCCGTGTCGAGCCCAAACGCGCTGCCGCCCGAGAGCACGATCGCGTGCACCCGTTCGACGACGTTCTCGGGCGAGAGCAGGTCCGTGTCGCGCGTCCCCGGCGCCGCGCCGCGCACGTCCACGCCGGCAATCATCCCGGCTTCGGTGAGGATGACGGTGCACCCGGTCGGGCGCTCGGTCAGCGTGACGTGACCGACCTTCACGCCCGGGACCGCCGTCAGCGTGGCGTTCCCCTCTGCGATGGCCGGCGCCTGCGCCTTCGCCGCCGGATGGGCGGCGATCAGTGCGCCGAGTGCGCCCGCAAGTGCCGCCGCGAGAGGTCCACCACGCACGTCAGTTCACCATGTTGCCGGCGGATGGCGGCGCCACGAAGGGCACCGGTGAGGCGTGATGCAGGACGATCCGCCACTCGTCGTCGTGGCGGACGAAGAGGTTCGTCGCATGCGCCGCCGCTGTGGTCATCCGGCCGTCGGTGGTCGAGGCCAGCCGTTCGGTGCACGAGACCCAGGCCACGTCGCCGATCAGGTGCACCTTCACATCCGTCGCCGCCACCATCACCGTGCTGTCGCCCGTGAAGAGCAGCGCCCAGCTGTCGCGCACTTCATCCCACCCGCGAAGCGCGACGCCGCCCGGATGCACGCACTCGGCCCAGTCGGCCGGAAACCACAGACGTTCCATGCCCGGGAGGTCGCGGTTGGTCAACGCGTCGTAGAACGCCTCGTTGGCGGCCGCGACCGCCTGCTGCTCGGGAGTCATGGAAGAATCGTATCAGCCTTCGGCCTTCGGTCTTCGGTCGTCGATCAGCCGCCGGAGGCCCTCGATCAGATGGTCGAGTTTGTGCTCGAGCGTCCTCGACATCTCGGTGCGCTACGCGCCCGGTATCACGACAGCCTCGGCATACCGAGCGCTTCGCACGCGGAGCCCAGCGCAACGTGGAGGAGCTGACACCCTGAAGTCCGAGGGCTGAAGACCGACGGCCGAAGGCTGCTCTGCCTTACGTGCCGAAGATGTAGCAGCCGGGGGTCACGAGAAGCCTGCCATCGCGCGCGAAGAAGAGGCTGGTGGGTGTCAACACGCCAGCGCCGCGGAGCTGGACCGTGCGGGTCTTCTCGCCGTCGCTGTCATAGACGTACGTGAACGGCACGGTGAGGCTCACCCACAACTGTCCGCTCGGGTCGACTGCGGCGGTCCGGACGAGGGGCCGGACGACGGGGATCTCGACGGCGAGCCCGGCGCGCCGCGGCCACGTCGTCGGCTGCGACTGGAGGAGCGCGTCGAGCTCTGGTCCCTGAATCGCGCGCTCGAACAGGAGCGCGCCCCTTCGCGTCGGTACTTGCGGAACCGCGGCTCGCCGGCCTGGAAGACGAAGTAGAACCCGCCGCCGGGAATCGGCAGCGGCAGCCCGGCGTTGAGAGCGAGCCGAAGCTGCGGGTCGGCGTCGTGCGGCGTCGCTCGAAGCGCGCCGACGCTGCGGAGTGGGCGTCCCTTGATGTCGTACTCCGAGAATAGCGAACCGGTGTCGGGCTGGCTCAGAAGGACCGTTCGATCGCGCCGTGAAGCGCATCGAGCCGACGCCGTTCATGACCAGACCGTCGAGCTGCACGCGGGGCTCGGTCCGTGTCGGGAGCGTGAACGCCGACAGCCTGCTGCCGCTCGTGGTGAACACCTGGACGCGCTCGGCGCCGCCGCGCGGCGCGTCGGCCACGGCCAGCTCCCCCTCGCCGAGCTCGAACCCGAACGGCTGCAGAATCCGTCCGAGTTCGTGGCCGATGGCGATGAGCGGGGTGACGGCCGTCATCGCCGCATCGACGCGGAAAATCGTGTGCCCGCGCCGGTCGAACACGAAAAAGGCGCCATCCGCGGCCTGCTGGAAGCCGGCTGGCTCGCCGAACCGGCCCACCAGGTGCGGTGGCAGCGCCGCCACGGACTTCATCGTCTCGACAGGAGGCGGCGAGGCCGGAAATGACGGCACAAGACACGCCAGAACCGCGGCGACCAGGGCCTTCTGGAGGCGGGCCGAATGGATCAGGTAAAATTGGGGGTTCAGCACGGACACGCGCCTCCGGCGCCGCCCTGGGTCCCCGGCCGGGTACGACAGGCGCTGCCCAGCCGGCCGGCGATTGCCCAGGAGTAGTGGGTGAGACGCATCGGCACAGGATATCTGCGGAAGAGCGGCGGCCAACTGGCGTTCGTGCTTGCGATTGGGGTCGTCGGATGCGGCGGATCCGACAATCCCGGCCCCGGACCGACCCCGCCGCCGCCGACGCTCACCTGTCCGGCCAACCGTCAGGTCTCGGCCGTTCAGGCCCAACCCACGCCAGTCAACTACGACGTCCCCACGGCGCAGAACGGCCAGGCGCCTGTGAACGTCTCCTGCTCACCCGCCTCGGGGGCCGCCTTCCCGCTCGGCGCCAGCACCGTCACGTGCACCGCTACCGACGCGCTCGCACGCACCGCCACGTGCGGCTTCACGGTGTCGGTGACCGTCGCGCCGACGCTGTCTGTGACGAAGTTCGTGGCGTTCGGCGACAGCCTCACGGAAGGCGTGACATCGCCCTCGGCCAGCATGCTGCTGCTGAACCTGCCGGATTCGTATCCGATGAAGCTGCAGCCGATGCTCTCGGGACGATACACCGACCAGAGCATCGAGGTGATCAACGCCGGCTGTGCCGGGGAGTTCGTCGACGACATCGTCGATGCACTGCCCCGGCGGCGTCGAGCGACTGCCCGGCGTGCTCGACCGCGACAAGCCGCAGGTCCTGCTGCTGATGCACGGCGCCAATGACCTGCTGGCAGTACGAAGACGCCGCGATCCCCGACATCATCGGCGCGCTCGAGCAGATGATCGGCGAAGCGCAGCGCCGGAACATCACGGTCCTGCTGGCGACGCTGCCGCCGCAGAACCCGGCCGGCAGTCGCGGCGGCGGCGCCGACGAGGTTCCGGTGCTCAACCGGGAGATTGTGAAAATGGCCGCCGATGAAGGCGCGACCCTCGTGGATCTGAATGCCGCACTCGGCACTTTCCAGGGCTACATCGGCGCCGACGGCCTGCACCCGACGCCGGCCGGCTACCAGAGGATCGCGGAAGTGTGGTTCGAGGCGATCAGGGGAAGTTTGAGAAGCAGTAGAGCGTGGGAACGTGGGAACGTGGAACGTAGGAACCGGATCCTACGTCCTCACGCTCCTACGCTCTCACGCTCCTGAGTACCCGGCAGACGTCCTTGATCGCCGCCAGCACGTCGGCCGACTGCGGCAGGATCTCTTCCTCCAGATCCGGCGCATAGGCGACGGGGCAGTCGAGCGCGGCGACGCGGCGGATTGGCGCGTCGAGGTAGTGGAACAGCTCGTCAGCGACGCGCGCGGCGATCTCGGCGCCGAACCCGCACGTCAGCTGATCCTCGTGGGCGACGATGACGCGGTTGGTCTGCTTGACCAGCGCGCTGATGCCGGCCCAGTCGTAGGGGATGATCGTCCGCAGGTCGAACACCGCGACGCTGAGGCCTTCCTTCTCGGCCTGCTGTGCCGCCAGCAGCGTCCGCTGCACCAGCGCGCCCCAGGTGATCACCACGACGTCGGTGCCTTCCCGCCGCACCGCGCCCTTGCCAAACGGGATCATGTAGTCCGGGCCCGGATACTCGCCCTTGTTGTAGGTCTGGCGGTACAGGTGCTTGTGCTCGAGGAAGAGCACCGGGTCGTCGCACCGGATTGACGTGCGCAGCAGCCCGGCCGCGTCCTGCGCGCTCGACGGATAGACGACGCGGATGCCGGGGCAGTGCGCGAAGATGCTCTCGCCCGACTGGCTGTGATAGGGCGCGCCGCCGCGCAGGTAGCCGCCGATCGGCGCCCGAATCACCATCGGGCACGACCAGGTGTTGCCCGACCGGTAGCGCAGCATCGTCACTTCGTCGCGGATCTGCATCATCGCCGGCCAGATGTAGTCGAAGAACTGGATCTCGACTACCGGCTTGATGCCGCGCGTCGCCATGCCGAACGCGCGTCCGACGATGTTGGCCTCCGCCAGCGGCGAGTTGAAGACCCGTGTGCCGCCGAAGCGGCGCTGAAGGCCGTGCGTCACTTTGAAGACGCCGCCCTTGCCGGACACTTCCGCCAGCGCGTCCTCGCGGCTGCAATCCGCCACGTCCTCGCCGAAGACGACGATGCGCGGGTTGTGGGCCATCTCGTCGCGCAGCGTGGCGTTGATGGCGGCGACCATCGTGTCGGGCTTGCCCTGCGGGGCCGCGGGCACGTCGAAGGCCGGGCCGGCCGGATCGACGTCGGGTGAGAACACCCAGTCCGCAGCGGTGTGACGCGCCGGCTTTTCCGCCTGCAGCGCCGCGTCCGTCGCCTCGGCGATCTCGCGGTCGACCGACGCCAGCAGTCCAGCGAGGTCGTCCTCGGTCGCCAGCCCTTCCGACAGCAGCAGCGCGCGCATCCGCACGATCGGGTCGCGCTCGGCCTCCAGCGCGCGTTCGGCCGCGGTCTTGTACAACCGCTCGTCGTCGGACAGCGAGTGCGAGTACGGCCGCGTGACCTTCGCGTGCACCAGCGCCGGCCCGCGGCGTTCGCGCGCCCACTGCACGGCCTCGTGCAGCGCCGCGTGGCTCGCGACGAAATCGCATCCGTCGACGCGAAGGACCTTCAGGTCGGGAAAGCGCTCGACGAGCCGCGAGATGTCGCCGCCGGCCGTCTGCGCCTCGACCGGCACCGAGATCGCGTAGCCGTTGTCTTCGACGCAGGTAGACGACCGGCAGCCGCTTCAGCGACGCGGTATTCAACGATTCCCAGAACTCGCCTTCGCTCGTAGCGCCGTCCCCGAGCGAGCACAACACGACTTCGTCGTCATGGAAGTGCTGCTCGCGGCCCGGAATCGACTCGATGCCCTGGTAGAGCAGCCCGGCTTCCGCGACGCCGACGGCCTGGAGGCACTGCGTCCCGGTGGGGCTGCCGCCAGAGACGATGTGCAGCGACCGGCTGCTCCAATGCGACGGCATCTGGCGCCCGCGGCTGGCCGGATCGTCCTTCGCGCCGACCGCCTGCAGCAGCATGTCGAGCGGCGTCACCCCCAGCGCGAGGCAGAGCGCGCGGTCGCGGTAGTACGGCACGAACCAGTCGTAGCCGGCACGGAAGGTCATGCCCGCCGCGACGAGCACCGCCTCGTGCCCGGCGCCGCTGATCTGGAAGAAGATCTGGCTCTGGTTCTTGAGCTGGATTTCCTTGTCGTCGAGGCGCCGCGACAGGAGCATCAACCGATAGGCGTGACGCAGATCGTCTGCGGAGAGATCTCCGACGGTGCGGGCGCTCGATGGTGACGACACGCGGACGGCAGGCGATCGGTTGCGGCTGGCCGAAGCCTTCATCAAGGTGAGCCTCGCGGCGCTCGAAATTCCGCGGCCGCGATTACGAAGTATAGCACTCGCGGGTGCTATACTCCTCGCTCTTTCAGGCCCCACCGACAACCCGGAGCCCTTGATGCGTCAATCAGTTACAGCCATTGCACTGGCGGCCGCCCTGGCCCTGCGCCACACCGGGCCAGGCCCAGCGGTCCTCGCTCATCTCGCCCGCGGTCCAGGACGCGCTCGTGAACGAAATCTCCGGCGACATCAGCTTCGAGCACATCCGCTGGTTCACGCACTATCACCGGCCGATGGGCGGCGGCGAGGGCTACGAGGCCGTGGCGAAATACGTCGAGCAGAAGGCTCGCGAGTACGGGCTCGAGGACGTCCGCGTCATCCGTCAGAAGTCGAACACGCCGAGCTGGTCGCCGCGAGTGGGAGAGCTGACGCTGACCGAGCCCTACGTCAGGCGGCTGGCCTTCACCACCGAAGTGGCCGTGTCGCTGGCCGACTACAGCCGGCCGACGAACCTCACCGGCGTCGAGCTCGTCGACGTCGGCGCCGGCACGGCGGAGGCCGACTACGCCGGCAAGGAGGTCGCCGGCAAGGTGGTGCTCGCGACCGGGTCGCCGGCGGCGGTGACCAGCGAGGCCGTCTGGAAGCGCGGCGCGCTCGGCATCGTCTACTTCACGACGGCGCGACGGGACCTCCAGGATCAGGTGCCGTGGTCGCGTATTCCGGTCCAGAACGACGACAAGACGAAGAACGGCACGTTCGCCTTCGTGCTGTCGCAGCGCGAGGGCCTGCGGCTGCGGGGCGAGCTGGCCGCGGCGAAGGTGCCCTACAAGATCCGCGCGCGCGTCGAGTCGGAGTTCCACGAGCCGCCGTCGCAGTCGGTCGTCGAGGCGGTCATCCGAGGCACCGACATCCACGATCAGGACATCGTCCTCACGGGACACCTCCAGGAAGAGCGCTTCTCGGCGAACGACGACGCCAGCGGATGCGCGAACGTGCTGGAGATCGCGCGCGCGATGAAGCGGCTGATCGACGACGGCCGCCTGCCGCGGCCGAAGCGCGATATCCGGTTCTGGTGGGTCGACGAGATCAGCGCGCCCGAGCAGTACTTCGCGGACCAGCCGGCGGAACGTGCCCAATTCCTGGCCAACATCAACCAGGACATGGTCGGCGCCCGGCAGTCGGCCGGGAGCCGGGTGCAGTTCGTGACGCGGCCGCCAGCCAGCCGCGCCAGCTTCCTCGGCGACGTGGTCGAGTCGGTTGTCGAGGCGCTCGTGCAGGGCAACACGGCGTATCTCTCCGCCGGGCAGGCGCGCCAGGTGCTGCAAGGCAACCCGAGCCCGTCTGGCGGCAGCGTCGCCACCGACGAGCAGCAGTACACCAACCCCGTGCTGGCGCGGCTCGGCACGCGAGAGCGGTACGACGCTCGCATCATCCCGTTCCACAACAACACCGACCACCAGGTGTTCAACATGCCGACGATCGGCATCCCGGGCGTGACCTTCACGAACTGGCCGGACGACTACATCCACTCGACCGACGACGACCTGTGGCAGATGGACGCCACGCAGCTGAAGCGCAACGCCGTCGCCGTCGCATCGGCGACCTGGGTGCTGGCGACGGCGACCGGCGCGGACATCTACGCGCTGACCGGAGAGGTCCTCGGGCGCGGGCTGATGCGCATCGGCCGCGACACGACCACTGCGCTTGCGCTGGCTCGGACGTCTCCCAGTCCGGACGTTCGTCGTCGGGCTGTGGCCCTGGTCCGCGAAGCCGTGGCGCGCGAGCAGCGGACGCTGTCGTCGCTGCAGCGCCTGACGCCGGGCGTGGAGGCTGGCGTCATCGCCGCCGCGCTGAAGCAGCTGCCGACGCCCGACGCCGCGGAAGCGCGTCTGCGGGCGCTGCTCGAGCCGACGGCCGCTGCCGACCTGCCCTCGACCGCCGACGCCAGCCGGCCAGCGGCGGATCCCGACGCTGGTGGACGACGTCCAGGGATATCTCGACAATCGCAGCAAGCTCAAGCGTCCGACGGCACTGCACCCGCTGATGGCGTACGAGGTGCTGAACTTCGTGGACGGCCGCCGGTCGTACGCGGACATCCATCGCGCCGTGTCGGCCGAAGCCGACGCCGCCGGTTCGTGGTATACGGTGTCGTCACGGCCGAAGACGTGGCCGCCTACCTGGATTCCGCGGAGAAGGCGGGGATAGTGAAGGTCGTCGAGCGATAGCCGATCACAATCGCGAAGCCGCGAAGCCGCGAGCCGCGATGGGATGACTATCGGCGGGGGATCGCTCCTAACCCTCGGTTATTGTGTCGTCGCGACTTAGCGGCATCGCGGCATTGCGGTTGTGGATCGCGTGAACTGTGGCGGTTGTGATCGTTGAGGTGAGCGAATGGCAGACGTCCGACTCCACCGCTGGGACGAGATCGCCCTCGAGAAGGTGACCGAAGTCATCTCCCGCAAGCTCGTCACGGGCGAGCGCGAGATGCTGACGCAGATCTACCTGAAGCGCGGCGCGCTGGTGCCCATGCACAAGCACGAGAGCGAGCAGATGACCTACGTCCTTCAGGGCGGGCTGAAGTTTCTCGTCGGCGGCCAGGAAATGATCGTGCGCGAAGGGGAGGTGCTCGTGATCCCGTCGTGGGTCGAGCACCAGGTGGAGGCGCTCGACGACACGTTGACGCTCGACATCTTCAGCCCGATCCGGCAGGACTGGCTGGATGGGACCGACGACTACTTCCGTCGGTGAGGTCGTCAATCACTGAGACACGGAGACACAAAGACGCACGAATCTGGCTTCGAGTACCCAGCCAGGCTGTGCGTCTCCGTGTCTTCGTGTCTCTGTGATTGACGATCAGTGGATGCGGTCGTTCGTCCGCCCGCCAGAGTACACGTCGAACTTCTTGCGCATCCGCATCAGTTTCCAGCGGGTGTAGCGATACTTGATCTCGGCGATCGGGCTCCAGCGCGTCCGTCGCCGCCCGCTGAGATACAGGTAGCCGACCACGAGGCCGCCCAGGTGCGCGGCGTGGGAGATGCCGCCAGCCTGGTTGCTGATCGAGGAGAGGAACGCCACCGCGCCGACGATCATCACGAAGTACTTCGCCGGAACCTGGAACAGGAAGTACAGGTAGATCGGCCGGTTGGGAAACGACAGCCCGTAGGCGAGCAGCAGCCCGTAGATCGCGCCGGACGCGCCGATGGTGAGCGACTGGTAGATCCGCGGCGAAAACGGCAGCGGCAGCAGCGAGATGGCGATGGTGATGAGCGCCGCGCCGATGCCCGTCACCGCGTAGTAGCGCGCGAAGAACCGCGTGCCCCACATCCGCTCCAGCTCGACCCCGAACATCCACAGCCCCAGCATGTTGAACAGGATGTGCATCACATCCGCATGCAGGAACATGTAGGTGACCGGCTGCCAGATCCAGCCCTTGGTCACCACCGCCTCGGGCGACAGCCCCAGCGGCCGCAAGACCTCCGGCACGAGGAGGCTGACGATATACATCGCGACGTTCGCGATGATGAGCAGCTTCACGGCCGGGCTCATGCCGCCTGGACCGATCGCATACGTGACGCCGGATCTCGAATAACGAGCCATTTCCAGTTATGAGTTACGGGTTACGGGTTACGAGTACAGGTTAACGGATTCTATTCTTCGCTCATGAACGGGTAGTGATAGTCCCGGGGCGCGTTGAAAGTCTCCTTCACGGTGCGCGCGTTGACCCAGCGCAGGAGGTTCAGCTTCGATCCCGCCTTGTCGTTGGTTCCCGATGCACGAGCCCCGCCAAACGGCTGCTGGCCGACGACCGCGCCTGTCGGTTTGTCGTTGACGTAGAAATTGCCCGCCGCGTTCCTGAGCGCGTGGCCCGCCTCGAGCACCGCGCGCCGATCCCGCGCGAAGACGGCCCCGGTCAGCGCGTACGGCGAGGTCTGATCCACCAGCGTCAGCGTGTCCAGCCACTTCCCGTCGTCGTAGGGGTAGACCGTGACGACCGGGCCGAAGATCTCCTCCTGCAGGAGCTTGTAGCCGGGGTCGTGGGTCTCGACGATGGTCGGGGCGATGAAGTAGCCGTCTGTCGCGTCTGCCGTTCCCCCGACGACGATGCGCGCGTGCGTGCGGGCGTGGTCGAGATATCCCGAGATGCGGTCGAACGCCTTGCGGTCGATCACCGCGCCCATGAAGTTGCGGAAGTCCCTGACGTCGCCCATCCGGATCTCGTTCGTCATCGCGACGACGCGATCGCGCACGGCCGGCCACATCGTCTTGGGGACGTAGACGCGGCTGGCGGCCGAGCATTTCTGCCCCTGGTACTCGAAGCCGGCGCGGACGATGGCGGTGGCGAGCATGTCGACGTCGGCGGAGGCGTGCGCGACGATGAAGTCCTTGCCGCCGGTCTCGCCGACGATGCGCGGGTAGTTGCGGTAGCCGCTCATCGACGCGCCGATGGTCTTCCACATGGAGTTGAAGACCGTGGTGCTGCCGGTGAAGTGCACGCCTGCCAGGTCGCGGTGCGCCAGCAGGCGCTCCGAGATCATCACCGCGTCGCCGGACACGAGGTTGATCACGCCCGGAGGCATGCCGGCTTCCTCGAGCAGGCGGTAAAGGTAGTAGGCGCTGAGCATCGCCGAGGAGGCCGGCTTCCACACGACCGCGCAGCCCATCAGCGCCGGCGCCGTCGGCAGGTTGGCGCCGATCGCGGTGAAGTTGAACGGCGTGATGGCGTAGACGAAGCCTTCCAGCCCGCGATAGTCGAGCTGATTCCACATCCCGCGATCGGAGACGGGCTGCTCCTCGTAAATCTGCTGCGCGAACCACGGGTTGTAGCGCCAGAAGTCGATGACCTCGCACGCCGAGTCGATCTCGGCCTGGAACGCCGTCTTGCTCTGGCCGAGCATCGTCGCGGCGTTGAGCGTCGCGCGCCAGGTCGTCGCCGCAAGGTCTGCCGCCTTGAGGAGCACTGCCGCGCGCTCCTCCCACGGCCACGAGGCCCACTCGTGACGCGCCGCCGTCGCCGCGGCGATCGCCTGGTCGACGTCCTCGGCCCGCGCCTTGTGGAAGTCGGCAAGCACGTGCTGGTGCGCGTGCGGCATCACCGCGTGGTCGGTGCCGCCGGTCCAGATCTCGCGTCCGCCGATGAAGAGCGGGATGTCGACGCGTTCGGCCGCCATCTCGGCAAGGCGGGCCTTCAGCTCGGCGCGCGCGGGGGTGCCGGGCGCGTACGAGTTGACCGGCTCGTTGATGGGCGTCGGCATGTTGCGGCGGCCGTTGAACGACATCAGTCGATCTTACGACGATCGCGGCCGCGTGTCGTGCTGGGTGCTTCGTGCTGGGTGCTAAGTGCGGTGCTGGGTGCCTCGTGCTGGGTGCTGCGTGCGGTGCTGGGTGCCTCGTGCTGGGTGCTGCGTGCGGTGCTGTGTGTCGAGTGCTGCGTGCGGTGTGCTACCCCCCGGTGCCGGGTCGAACAGCGAATCCGTCGGCGAAGTCCCGAGTAGCCCGGAGAAGGCAGGTTTTCTGCCTGGATCGTCAAGGAGCGGGGTATTTCGCCGCCAGCACCCGGCTGCAAGTCACGTCCCGACACGCGTTTGGCGCCGCCGCCAATCGCGAAACCTGGCCGAAATCTGCCGATCGGACAATGGTCCCGCCGGATTCTTCCGGCACATGGAGGTATGGACCGTATGGCGTTCGAAGTCCGCACCGGCGGGCGAGTGGGTCTGGCGGTTGTCGTTCTGGTCATGCTGGCGATCACTACGTCGTGCGCTCTGCGCACGGTCGGGACCGGGCAGGTCGGTGTGACGACGCTGTTCGGGAGAGTCACGGGAGAACGGCTCGACGAGGGCATTCATCTCGTCAACCCGCTGAAGCGCGTGGCCGAGATGAGCGTTCGTACGCAGGAAGTGAAGGAGCAGGCCGCGGTGCCTTCATCGGAAGGGCTGATCATGCGCCTCGAGGCGTCGCTGCTCTTCCGCCTCGATCCGTCACGGGCGCCGGAGGTGCTGCAGAAGCTGGGGGTCGACTACCCGCAGCTGGTGATCTCGCCGAACTTCCGCTCCGTCATGCGCGCCGTCACCGCGGCGCACACCGCCAGCGCGCTCTACAGCGAAGGCCGGGAGACCATGTCGCAACAGATGCTGGACCAGATGCAACAGGCACTTGCGGGCCGCGGCGTCATCGTCGAGAACGTGCTGCTGCGCGACATCGTCCTGCCCGACACTCTACGGCAGGCCATCGAGGCCAAGCAGCAGGCCGACCAGGAGGCGCAGCGGATGAACTTCGTGCTGCAGCGCGAGCGGCAGGAGGCCGAGCGCAAGCGCATCGAGGCGCAGGGCGTCGCCGACTTCCAGCGCATCGTCGCGCAGGGCCTGAATCAGCAGCTGCTGGAATGGAAGGGCATCGAAGCGACCATGGAGATCGCGAAGAGCCAGAACAGCAAGGTGGTCGTCATCGGCAACTCGAAGAATGGCATGCCGCTGATTCTGCCGAGCCAATAGCATCGGCCTTCAGCCTTCGGTCCTCAGCATTCGGGCTTTTTTGGATGCGTGCTCTCATCGACGCAATCACACTGAAGGCCGAAGGCTGAAGGCCGAAGACTGAGGGCGGATTCAGGGTGCGATAAGCGCTTTCAGGGCGTCGCGCCGTTCGACGGCGGCCAACGCCTCGCCGGCACGGTCGAGCGGGAAGACCTGGGACACCATCTCGCGCCATGGCACGTGGCTGCCGTGGCGCGCGGCGACAGTGACGGCGCGGTGAAAGTGCGAGTAGTCGCAGCCCCAGACGCCGCGGATCTCGATGTGTTTCCGGTTCACCTGGAAGTGCGGATGGATCTCGACCGCGCCGTTGTCGGTGTAGTGGCCACAGATGACGACGCGGCCGCCGTCGCGAACCATGTCCAGGGCCTGCGACACCGCGTCCGGCGCGCCAGAGGCTTCGATTGCGACATCGGCGCCGCGGCCACCCGTGAGGGCGCGCACGCGATCGACACGATCCTCAGCGGAGTCCAACAGCGGGAGCGTGGCTGACGCTCCCATCCTTCGCGCAAAGGCCAGCCGGTCGTCGGGTGCCCCAATCGTGATGACTTCTCCCGCGCCGGACAGCCGCGCCAGCGCCGTCACCGACTGTCCGACAGGTCCTGCCCCGAGGACGACCACGGATTGATCGAGCTGGATCCCGGCGCGGTCCATCGCATGCAGCGCCGTGACCAGGCCGCAGCCGCCGCCGATGAACGTCTCCGGCGCCAGTGCATCAGGCAGCCTGATCATCTTCACTCCCGGCTTCATCCAGATCTGCTCCGCCCAGCCGCCGAGCGGGCCGTCTTGCGCGCCGTAGGTGATGCCGTAGACCTTGCGCGACGGGCAACGGGTGGTCTGCTTCGAGACCAGGCAGTGATAGCAGGCGCCGCAGGTCTCGTGCACGTCGAGAAACGTCACGAGATCGCCTTCGCGGAACGCCACGCCGTCGACGTCTTTCGCCTGACCGCGCAGGGCCTCGATTCGGCCCACCGACACGTGGCCGGGCACCAGCGGATAAGGCACACCGCTCAGGCGGCCGTGATGCAGGTGAACGTCGGTGCCGCAGACCTCGCTGAACACCGTGCGCAGCAGCGCCGCCCCCGGCTCGAGTTGTGGCAGCGCCAGCTCAATCAGCTCGACAGGTGCCCCTGGGGTGGGTATCGCGGCCGCTCGAATCTGCGTAATCACCTCAATTCGTAATCTGCAATCCGCAATCTGCAATCTGCAATTCTGAACTACACCGTCAGCTTCCACGGCGCGCGGTACGGCACGTCGAGCAGTGCCGTCGCCTTCGTGTTGCCGTTCGTGACCGTCTCGGTCTTTCCGTCCCACACCACGGTGCCGCCGGAGCGCAGGGCGACGTTGCCGAGCAGGGCCGCGGACGACGAGCGGTGGCCGATCTCGATGTCGCAGATCGGCGGCTTACGCGATTTGATCGAGTCGACGAAGTTGCGGGCGTGCGAGGGGTTGTCGGGCGTCGAGCTTCGGCGGCGCGCGAGCATCCTGTCCACGAGCTGGCCGTCCTCGCGACGCGTCTCGGGCGTGATCTCGAATCCCTGGCGGTCGACAAAGAGCGTGCCTTCCGTGCCGTAGAACTCGATGCCGTAGGTGTGCTCGTTGACCGTCCGTCCGTTGGCGACGCGGTTCTCGTACGTCATCACGAAGCCGGGATACTGGTAGCTCGCGACAATCGTGTCCGGCGTCTCGCGGTTGTCGGCGAGAACGAACTTGCCGCCGACGGTCGACACCGAGGTCGGCGCGTCGACGTTCATGGCCATGTGGACGATGTCGATGAGGTGCACGCCCCAGTCGGTCATCATGCCGCCGGCGTAGTCCCAGAACCAGCGGAAGTGCGAGAAGACGCCGGGGAAGACGCCGAAGCGATTGGGGTTGTACGGGCGCTTCGGCGCCGGGCCGAGCCACGCGTCCCAGTCGAGGCCTTCCGGCGGGCTCCCGTCGGGCGGGGCGCCGATGCCGTCGGGCGCCTGGTTGCCGACGTTCCAGCACCGCACCGACGAGATCCTGCCGATCGCGCCGTCCTGGATCAGCTTTGCCGCCTGCTGGAAGTGGACCGCGGATCGCTGCTGGGTGCCGACCTGCACGACGCGGTTGTACTTCCGCGCCGCCTGCACCATCTTCCGCCCCTCGGCGATTGCCACCGACGTCGGCTTCTCGACGTACACGTCCTTGCCCGCCTGGCACGCCAGCACGGTCTCAGCGCGTGCCAGTGATCGGGCGTGCCGATGATGACAGCGTCGATGTTCTTGTCGTCCAGGATCGTGCGGAAGTCCTTCACCTTCGCGGCCTGCGGCGCCAGCTTCGCGCCGAGCTCGAGGTTCGGGACATACACGTCGCAGACCGACACGATCTCGACGTCCGGCAGCGCGAGGTGACCGCGCATCACCGTCTGGCCCTGGCGGCCGGTGCCGATGACGCCAATCCGAACGCGATCGTTCGCGCCCTGGACCCGGGCCGAGGCCATCGTCGACGTGGCGGCGGCCGCAGCCGTGACGCCGGCAGCCGTGGAGGACAGGAACGCGCGTCTGGAGAGTCTCGACATGGCGAAATCTTAATCCGCAATCGGCAATCTGCAATCGGCAATACAATTCCCCCGATGGAAGCATGGCTTCGAGGTCCAATGCCCGGCATGTCCCCCCTGCTCGTGCCCGTGGCGCATATGCTGCTGCACGCGCGCGAAGATGCCGCGTCCGCGGTTGATGGCCTGACGACCGACGAGATCTGGGCCCGGCCTGCCGGCGGCGCGTCGGTCGGTTTTCATCTCCGCCATCTCGCCGGCGCGCTGGATCGCCTGTTCACGTACGCGCGCGGCGAAGGCCTGTCGCCGGCACAGCTCGAGCTGCTCTCACGGGAGTCCGAACCGGGCGTGCCGCCGGCGGACACCGCGACGCTCGGCGCCATCGTCGACGCCGCCGTCGAGGCCGCGCTGGCACAGCTCCGCGCGACCGACGAGGCGCGACTGCTCGACGCCCGCGCAGTCGGACGGAAGCAACTGCCGACGACGGTGCTGGGACTGCTGGTGCACGGCGGAGAGCACTCCGCGCGTCACGCGGGACAGGCGATCACACTGAAACGAGTCGTGCTAAGTGGAGAGTGCTGAGTGCCGAAGTGCCGAAGTGGAGAGTAAACGCTGAAGACCAAGAATGACTGTGCGAATGCGCGAACCAAACCTCCGGAGCTGAGCATTCAGTGCGCGCCCTTCTGCCGAGACCACTGATCACTTCCACTCAGCACTCAGCACTCAGACACTCCGCACTGCATGCGGGACGGCCCGGCCCGGGTGAGAGTGGCGGGGTGAGGTGGGACCGCGTGCAGAAGCTCAGTTCACTTCGTGCTGCGGCGCAAATCCCGCAATTCCCACCCGGGCCAAGGCTGGCCCGGCGGTCCGATGCTCACAGAACGAGCCTCCTGTTGATCTGCTGAATTCACTGCGGACTATCGATCCAGTCGCCCGTAGTGTCAAGCACAAGATGCAGGGCTTCGGATTGGCGATTGCGGATTGACGATTGACGATTGAGAATTTCGCGGATTGGTCAGAAGTAATCGTCAATCCGCAATCGCCAATCCTCAATTCTTCAGCTCGTCGTACGCGACGCCGAGGACGGTGGACAAGGTCAGCCGTGGCGGCGCTTCCATGTAGTCCTCGAACTTCGGCAGCGGGCCCGATGCCGTCGCTTCCTCGCGCGACTTGCCGCTGTCGATTGCCTTCTTCGTGACGTCGAGCAGCGCCGTCAGGTAGTCGCGCATCTCCATCAAGTGCGTGCGATCTCCGGTCGTCGGCATGCCGTCCTTGGCGTGGCCGAAGATGTAGATCGTATCCGCCGCATGATCCTTCACGGTCGCCTCGAGAATCGTGATCCAGTTCCTGATCGACGCGCCCGAGGGGCGATCGATGAAGGGATGCCGCTTCCGGAACATCAAGTCGCCCATGTGGACGACGTTGGCCTTGACGAGCGTGACGACGCTGTCGCCGGCGGTGTGTCCGGGCCCGTAGTACTTCAGCCGCAGCGTCTCCTTCCCGACCGCCTGCTCCCACGTCGTCTCATAGGTCTTGTCGGCGACAGTCGGCGGCGGCGGCGCCGGCTGGCCGGCCGGCGGGTTCGCGGCCGCCTTCTGCTGCAGGCCAGGCACGTTCTTGTGCGCGACGATGCCGCCGACGTGCGGCTTGAACACGGCGTTGCCGCCCGTGTGATCGCCGTGATGATGTGTGTTGACGAGCAGGTCGATGGGCCGCGTCGCCTTGGCCTTCAAGCCGTCGAGGCACTGCTGCGCGCTATCGGGAAACTGGCTGTCAATCACGATCACGGCGTCCGGCGCCATCAGCCAGCCGATCGTGCCGCCCCGCGCGGTGAAGATACCGGTGTTGCCGCGCAGCGCGGTAAAAGTGCCGGTCACGGGCGCGGGTGTCTGTGCGAACGCGCCCCGCGCGGCGAGGCCGTATGCCGCGGCGAGCGCGGAGGTCTCGAGGAACTGTCGGCGCGAATAGGTGGTCATGTGCGTTGGGAGTTGAGAGTTGAGAGTTGACGGTTGCGGGAGTTGACGGTTGAAGGTTGACGGTTGACGAACAGTGTTTACGCAGATGCTCGATTCGGCGAGCCGAAGGTTACTTCAACTGGTGCGCTTGCGGCTAGGGAGGAACTTCCGCAGCCGGTCGAGCCGCCTCACGGTGCGGCCGCCGGTCGCCGCGGCTTCTTCGACCAGGTGCTCGGCGAGCGCGCGGCCCCTCACCAGCCCTTCCCGCGAATAGCTGGCGACGGTATCCACCGTCACCTGTTTGCCCTCGGTGGTCCAGCCCACCATCGCGCGGCCGATCGCATAGGTGCCGGCGTACGCGATGGCGACCTTGGGCAACAGTCCCGCGATGGGAATCAGCCCGACGAGCTGCCGCGCAATCTGGCGGAAGAGCACGCCGCCGCCCAGCACGCCGATGATCTCGGTCATCATCGTGCGCGGCTCTTCGTCGCGGCCGGCGGCCAGCGCCAGCCGGTAGCACATCATCAGCTGGTTCTTCGTCAACACGACCATGTCGCCCAGGTTGAGCGGCGCGGTCAGCACCGGAATCGTCTCGGCCAGTCCGGTCGTGAGCGAGAAGCTCGCGTTCGCCCGCGCCGTGCGCTCGATGGTGTTCGTGAAGACCGTCGGCCGGAGCGGCGGCAGCTGCGACGCGAGCGCGATCTGCTGATCGTCGGTCACGATCGACACCAGCCCGATGGCGAAGGCGTCTACCGCGCCTTCGTTGAGATCCTCGACCGCGACGCGCGAGGTCTCGCCCGGCCGCAGCACCTTGGCCGTTCGCGACGTGTCGCCGACGACGATCGTGAACACGGGGGCGCCGGCGACTGCAAACCGGTTGCCCGCCAGCTTCAGGCCCTCGGACAAGTCGGCCTCGCGAGTCACGAGGATCCCGGCCATCGGCGACGGTGAGAGCGCCGACAGCGCGTCGGGTGTGGGCGAGGCGACCTCGATCCAGGGATGCGGGGCGACGCCAGGCCCCGTCAAGAGCTGGCGCACCCGCGCGGCGTCGTCTCCGGTTCCGGAGACGATCGAGAGCGTGAAGCGCAAGCGTGCCGCCCGTCGAAGCCCCTCGAGGTCGACGTCGCGAACGACGCGCCACAGACTGGCCAGTTTGAGAGGGGAAGCCATTGATGATTGACGATTGGCGATTGACGATTATGCGATTGACGATTGCAGATTGGGAGATTACGTCAAGACGACCTCGAGCCGCGCCGCTGTCCCCGACGTAATCGGCAACCGTCAATCCTCAATCGTCAATTCAGCGAGCCAGTTCCTCGTCCACGATCTGCACGAAGGCATCGAGAGGCACGGCGCCGTTGACGAACCGCCCGTTGACGAAGAATCCAGGCGTGCCCTGCACGCCGTACTTCACGCCTTCCTCGACCTGCTTCTGCACCGCGGCCGCGGCCTGGCCAGAGGCCATGCACTGCTGATAGGCCCCGAGGTTCAGCCCGACCCTCGTCGCCGCCGCGGTCAGCGTCGGATCGGTGCCGTCCGGGCCACCCGAGTACAGGACGTCGTGGTACTCCCAGAACTTGCCCTGCTGCTGCGCGCACCAGCTGGCTTCGGCCGCGCGCCGCGCCTGCGGATGAAGCTGGTCGAGCGGCATGTGCTTGTAGACGAGCCGCACATCCTTCGGGTACTTCGCCATCAGCTGCACGAGCGTCGGCTGGACGCGCTTGCAGAACGGGCAGTGGAAGTCGGAGAACTCGACGACGGTGACCTTCGCGTTCTCGGGCCCGCGGGAGGGCGTGCCAGCCAGCTCGATTGGCGCACGGAAGACCGGCGGCGGCTTCAGCAACACTTCTACCTTTGACTTCTTGCGCAACTCCTCCAGGAACTCGTCCTTGCGCGCCGTCTCCCGCTGCTCGGCGAGGTACTGCCGGATTCTGCGGCAGCAGCGCCGTCGGGTCCCCCGGAATGCGCGCCCGGTTGGCCTGCACGAAGGCCGCGATCTCGGCCTCGGTGACTGGCGCCACCTTCGAGGCAATCTCCGCCTTTTCGAGCGCCTCGCGGTCGAGGTTGCGCCGCTTCGCCTCTGCGTCGAGCAGCCGGTTGGCGATCAGCTCGTCGAGCTGCTGACGCCGGATCTGGTGCGCCTGCTCGTCGAGCTTGGCCAGCTGCGGCGCGATCAGGGCGTCGAGGTCGCCACGGGTGATTGGCGCGCCGTCCACCGTCGCGACCGCTTCGGTGGCGGCTGGCGTCTGCGCCGTCGTCGAGGACTGCGGGCTTGCGGAGGTCTGCGCCTGGCCGCATCCCGCCAGCAGCGCCCAAAGGGACAGCATTCCACACGCGGCAATCGCAGGCTTCATAGAACCGAAGTGTACCCGATGCGTCCGGAGCCGGGCGGCGATTGGGGCGATCCCGCGGGATTCACGTGGACGCAATCAGGCCGTCGCCTGATGGTTACAGCGTGTGGGTAGGGTTGAAGTTGCCATGCGCACACTGCCTCTTGCCCTTGTCACGTTGCTGCTCCTTGCACGGCCAGCCGCCGCGCAATTCGACTCTGGCGCGATCGTCGGCGCCGTCCGCGACGGCTCCGGCGGGGCCGTTGCCGGCGCGACCATAACGCTGACGAACACCGCGACCGGCGTCAGCGCGGTGCGCACGACCGACGCCCTGGGACAATACGAGCTTCCGGCCGCCCGCATCGGGACGTACCTGGTGACGGCAGAGAAGCAGGGCTTCGCGGTCGCGCTTGCCGACAACGTGCAGCTCACCGTCGGCGCGCGGGTACGCGTCGATCTCGAGTTGAAAGTGGGGCAGCTCTCGGAGAGCGTCGAGGTCACGGCCGGTCAGAGCCGGCTGGAGACCGAAAGCAGCCAGCGCGGCCAGGTGATCACCGGCGAGCAGACCCGTGCGCTGCCGCTCAACGGGCGCGAGTATCCTCGCTGGCGCTGCTGACGACCGGCGTCCGGCTGTCGGCCCTCAACACTGGCGGCGGCACGCCGCGCGAGGGCAGCTTCAACATCAACGGCCTGCGCAGCACCTTCAACAACTTCCTGATCGACGGCGTCGACAACAACGCCTACGGCACCAGCAACCAGGGCTTCAGCAACCAGGTCATGCAGCCGTCTCCCGACGCGGTCGCGGAGTTCAAGGTCGTGACCAACAACATGAGCGCGGAGTACGGACGCTCGGCCGGCGCGACCATCAACGTCGCCTATGCCAGCGGCACGAACCGCTTCAAAGGCTCCGCGTGGGAGTTCATGCGCGACACCGCGCTCAACGCCACCGGCTTCTTCAAGCCGGCCTCCGGCGAGAAGCCGCCGCTCGAGCGGGATCAGTTCGGCGGCGTAGTCGGCGGGCCCGATCATGAAGAACCGGGCGTTCTTCTTCTTCGACTACGAGGGATTCCGCCAGACACGGAAGAACGTCGCGATCACGACCATCCCGACCGAGGCGCAGCGGCAGGGCATCTTCGGAGTGCCGGTGCGGAACCCGATCACCGGGGAAACCTATCCCGCCGGCACGCCGGTGCCGATGACGGCCATGGCGCGAAAGGTGCTGACCGACCTGCCGCAGCCGACCAGCGGCGGCACGACCAACAACTACCAGATCCTGCAGGAGTTCACGAACGACACCGACAAGGCCGGCGGCAAGATCGATCTGACGCTCAGCCCGACGCTGTCGATGTTCGGCCGCTACGGCTGGCGCGACGTGGACATCTTCGATCAGCCGAACATCCCGCTGCCGAGCGGCGGCGCCGGCAACGCCCAGACCTATGTCGGCAACAAGCAGCTCGCGCTGGGAGCGACCTGGACGCCCTCGTCTACGTCGCTGCTCGAAGTGCGCTTCGGCTGGTCCGACACCACCGCCGGGAAGAACCCCGCGGCGCTCGGCATCTGAATCCGCGCTCGCGGCGTACGGCATCACCGGCCTGCCAGACGACCCGCGCGTCGCCGGCGGCCTGCCGACGCAGCTCATCACCGGCTACTCCGATCTCGGGCGCCAGGCCACCAACCCGCAGTGGCAGTACCCGGCGGTCTACAACCCCAAGGTGAACTACACGCGGATGCTCGGACGGCATTCGGTGAAGAGCGGGTACGAATTCCAGCGTGTCCTCACCGAGGTGCAGGACGTGAACCCGCTCTACGGCCGCGACCAGTACGCGGGCCAGTTCACGCGCCCGGCCGGCGCCGCCGCCAAGCAATCAGTACAACCTCGCCGACTTCATGCTCGGCCTGCGCAACACCTACGCACTCTCGAACATCCTGGTCGCCAACCTCGAGCAGAACATGCACTTCCTCTACGTGCAGGACGACTGGCGCGTGTCCGATCGGCTGACGCTGAACCTCGGCGTGCGCTACGAGTACGCGACGCCGTGGGTGGAGCGCGACAACATCCTGTCGAACTTCGAGCCGGCCACGCAGGACGATGGTCCCGGCGCGCGACGGGTCGCTCGAGGACCGCTCGACGCTCAAGCCGGACCGCAACAACGTCGGGCCGCGGCTCGGCTTCGCCTGGACGCCAATCGATCGCACGGCCGTCCGCGGCGGCTACGGCGTGAGCTACGTGCACTTCCACCGCGCCGGCGGCGCCAACGTGCTGCCGATCAACGGCCCCCAGGTGATCAACGCCGTCGTCGTGCAGAGCAACCCGCTCGACCCCGGCCTTCCGGCGCGACCCAGCAGGGCTATCCTGCCGGGCTCACCGATCCGTCGCGCTTCAATCCGCTGGCCGCCAACATCACCTACATGCCAGAGGACTACCACTCGAGCCAGGTGCAGAGCTGGTTCGTCTCGGTGCAGCGCGAGTTTGGCCGGAACATGCTGGTGGACCTGGCCTACGTCGGCAACCGCGCCGACGACCTGCTGCTGTTTCGCGAATTTCAACCAGGCCCTGCCGAACAACGCCGCCGGCTCGATTCCGCTGCAGGCGCGGCGGCCCGATCCCCGAGTTCGCGGACATCACCTACTCGTTCAACGGCGGCAAGTCGCGCTACCACGCGTTTCAGGGCAAGTTCGAATGGCGCGCGCGGGCGGGCCTGACGGCCCTGAGCTCGCTGACCCTGTCGCGATCCCAGGACAACGGATCGGGATCGCTCGAGAACCCCAACGGCAATTTCCCCGCGCCGCAGGACTTCTACAATCTCGACGCGGACTTCGGGCTCTCCGCCTATCACCAGCCGTACAACAGCACGACCAGCGTGATCTGGGAGGTGCCCGTCGGCCGCGATCGCCGCTGGCTCGGCGACGTGAACGCACTCGTCGACGCCGTTGTCGGCGGCTGGCAGCTGGCCGGCATCAACAGCGTCTACGCCGGCGAGGCCGGTGACCTTCACCTACACGCCGGCGCCGGCGCGCGCAGGTCTCGGGGATCCAGCAGGACTTCCGCGGCGCGAACAATTACCGACCCAACGTCATTGGCGATCCGCTCGCGCCCGAGAACGAGCGGACGATCAACAACTACTTCAACCGCAACAACGTCGTCGTACCGACAGACCCGAGCCAGCCGTTCGGCAACGCCGGCCGCAATCTGCGTGCGCGGGCCGCTCTTCTGGCAGATCGACCTGCTGGCCAGCAAACGCTTCCGCATGCCGTGGCCCGACGGCACGATCGAGTTCCGGGCGGAGTTCTTCAATCTGCTGAACCGCAGCAACTTCCGCGCGCCGAATGGCAACCGCAGCGCCAACGCCTTCGGGACGATCACGCAGACCTACGACCCGCGGCAGATTCGAGCTGGGAGTCAAGGTGAACTTCTGAGGTTGCGTCGGGTTCCGTCGGGTTGCGTCAGGTTCCGTCAGGTTGGTTGCGGTTCGTCAGGTTGCGCCGGGTTGCGTCAGGTGCGGCGGGTTGGTGTCGCTGTGACCAGCTCGAGGCGCTGATAAGATCGCGCGATGTTCCGTCTTCTTATTGGCGTCGCGTACCTCGCTATTGTCGTCCCCGCCCAGGCGCAAACCTCAATCCGTCTCGTGCCAGTGAACGGCGCCACTATCGCCGCCGGCGCGCGCTTCGACATCAGGGTCGAAGCGACGGCCGCGGCGGCGGAAGCGCCGCGCGGGCTGAAGGTCGCGCTCGACGGCATTGACATCACGGCGAAGAACATCCTCGCGCCCGGCGCCGATGGCGAGCGCGGCCGCGGCGGCACCGGCACCCCCGAGGGCTACGAGCCGGCGCGCGATCGCGCTGCCACCGCCCCTGCCAACACCACCAACTTCCTCCAGCGCGACGTCGTCATCACGACGGCGGGGCGTCACAGCCTCACCGCGACGACGGCCGACGGCGCGACCGCGACGGTGACGTGGGAGGTCTTTGCCTGGCAGGAACCGGCGAAGGCGGGCGCACCGCGTGTGAAGAACGTGATCCTCCTGCTCGGCGACGGGCTGGGCCTGGCCGTGCGCACGGCGGCGCGCGCGTTGTCGCGCGGCTACACGAACGGCAAGTCCGACGGCCGCCTGGCGATGGACACGATGGAGGCGACGGGACTCGTGATGACGCCGGCGCTCAACGCCTTCGTCACCGACTCGGCGCCAGGGATGTCGAGCTACGTCACCGGCCACAAGGCCGCCAACAACATGGAGGGCGTCTACCCCGACAACACCTGGCCGGCGCGCGCGGCCGGAGCGAGCGCGACACCCGTGTCCGGCCTCGGCATCTTCGACAACCCGCGCACCGAGTATCTCGGCGCGCTGCTGCGCCGCACGCGCGGGCCTGGATTCGGTGTCGGCCTCGTGACGACGGCCGACGTGACCGACGCGACGCCTGGCGCAAATGCCGTTCACACGTCGAATCGCGCGGCGTGGAGCCGGCATCGCCGTCGAGGTACCTCGACGAACGCGCGACTCAACGGCATCAGCGTCCTGCTGGGGGGCGGCCGCTGTCATTTCATCCGCAAGGCGACGCCCGAGACCGCATGCGGCCGGTCGGACGGGCGCGACCTCGAGGCCGACTTCGCGGCGGCCGGGTTCCGCCGCGTTGTGACCAGGACCGAACTGCTGGCGCTGGGCAACGACGCGCCGCCGACTGCGCTGCTCGGGCTGTTCCGCACCTCGCACCTCAGCGTCGCCTACGACAAGGTCGGCGCCGGCAAGTACAGCGACGATCTCGTCGGCGACCGCGCCGCGGCGCTGCGCGACCAGCCGATGCTCGAGGAGATGACGGCGGCGGCTCTCCGATCGCTCGACACGCACTCGCCGCAGGGCTTCTACCTGATGGTCGAGGGAGCGTCGATCGACAAGCAGGAGCACTGCCGTCGACGCCGAACGGTCGATCTGGGACGCCATCGAGTTCGATCGCGCCGTCGCCGTCGCGCTCGACTTCGCGCGCCGCACCAACGGCGACGCCGACCCGGACAACGACACGCTCGTCATCGTGACCGCGGACCATGAAACCGGCGGGCTCGGCCTGATCGGCGTCGGCAACGAGCGTTATCAGCCGAAGACGCTCGGCTATGCCGTCCGCGACTACGCGGCCGTCTTCCGCTTCGAGCCCGACCAGGCGGTGCTCGATTTCTTCCCGAACTACGAGCGCGACGCGCAGGGGTATCCGATCGACCCCGACCCGTCCAGGAAGGTGATCGTGGGCTGGGCCGCGACGCCGGATCACTACGAGAACTGGCTGGCGAACCGCGTCCCGGTGTCGCCCGCGACCAACGCGGCTCGCGTGGAGGTCGACGGCAAGTCCATCGCGGTGCCGACGCCGGCGACTGCCAACCCCGCGCGCGATGGCATGCAGGATCGCTCGCCGGGCGGGGGACGGCAGGTGCCGCGGATTCCTGGTGCAGGGGACGATCGAAAATGGCGCGACCGGCTGCCCCGCGAAGGACTGTCCGCCGGACACCGACACGGCGGCCGATCCCCACACCATCAGCGGGCACACCGCCTCCGACGTGCCGCTGTCGGCCTCGGGACCTGGCGCCCTGACCTTCACGGGCACCTACGAGAACACGGATGTCTTCAGGAAGATTCTGACGCTGACCGGATCGGCACCGGCCAGAGCGCGCAGGCCGCGCCCGTAGAACGGCGCGCGGCCTGAGCCCTGGCTGGGGAGCCCTGTGCTGGGGAGCCGGGCCGGGGAGCCTTGGCTGGGGAGCCGGGGCTGGGGAGCCGGGGACTGGGGAGTCTCGGGCTGACTGTGGCTGGGGAGCCGGGCGTCAGGCGGCGCGTTCGTCCTCGCGGACGCGGCGCGACGTCTTCTTCGAGAACTCGCGAACGGCCAGGTCGTCGGCGGTATAGCGCGTCGGCACGGCCGGCGGCTTCACCGGCTCCACGCGCACTCCAGGCTCGACGTCGACCGGATGGTCGGCCAGCACCTCGACGTAGCGCTGCGGAAACGACGGGAAGTGCCGGAACGCCGCGCCGGTGACACGCCCGAACCGCGCCGACAGGCTGGCGAAGTCGTGCGTGAGGAAATCGGTAACGGCCGGGTCCGGCCGCGTCGCCAGGTACGCTTTCACCATCCGCGTGACGTCACGAAAGAACTGCGGGCTGTGGGTGCGCGCCGAGACGCGGCCCTTGCCCAGCGGCAGCTTGCGAATGCCCTGCATCGACGGGTCCACGTGATAGAGCTCGTGGACGATCGTGTCGAGCTTCGCGACCCAGGGCGGCGCGCCCGGATAGATGTGCTCCTTCTGCGCGCGCGCGAGCGTCTGGTCGCAGAACCGCGGCAGGCAGAACGAGATGAGGTAGTCGATCTGCGACGTGCCCAACTCCACCGAAGGGGACTTGGTCACGAACCACTCCGACCGGCGCGTCATCTGCCCGGTGCGGCGGTCGCGCCAGAAGTAGTAGCTCGGCTCGCTCGAGGGCAAGCTGAGCGCGTGGCAGGTCGCATAGGCGCCTTCGGCGTCGGAACGGCCGAACCGCGCGAAGACCAGGATGCGTGAGAGATCGATGTACGACAGGTCGGGGACCCTGGCGATGACGTCCGCCATGAGCCGCGTGATGTGATCGGTGTAGTTGATCATCCCCTGCGTCGGCGCGGCTGGAAACGGGAAGCCGCGCTCAACTGCACAGTCGACCGTCGTTATAGCTGTCGTCATATCGAGTGTCAAGGTAACGCCGGATGCGCCGGCGTTGCGTTGTTGGAGAGCAAACCCCGCGCCGCTTTATGGCGGTGTCGGATCGGGCGGCGGCGGCGGAGTTTCCGGCGCAATTGCCGGGGGAGTTTCAGGGATTTCGACTGGCTCCGGCAATGGCTGAGCGTCGGTCGGCCGGCTTCCGGGTGTCGGCGGAACGTCGCCCGGCGTGCTCTCGGGCGTGGACACCTCAGGCGTTGCCGGCGACTCCGGCGGCGGCGTCACTCCGCCCATCCGCTGCAGGATGATCTGCTGCCGGCGACGCAGCCGTGCCGTCGGACGGGCCGGGCTGTGCACGCGCGGGTTGATGATCGCGCCCGCGAGCAGCGCCGATTCCTCCGCCGAAAGCGCCGCCGCCGACTTGCCGAAGTACGTCCGCGCCGCCGCCTCGGCGCCGTAGATGCCGTCGCCCCATTCGATCACGTTCAGGTACAGCTCGAGGATGCGCCGCTTTGTCAGCGACGCCTCGAGCTTGCGCGTGATGAGCAGCTCCTTCAGCTTGCGGATAGGATTCTTCGACGGCGAGAGGTACAGGTTCTTCGCCAGCTGCTGGGTAATGGTGCTGCCGCCCCGCACCGCCTTGCCCTTCTCGAGGTTCTGCTCGATCGACTGCTTCAGCTGCTCGAGGTCGACGCCGTCGTGGTCGAAGAACGCCGAGTCCTCGGCGACGATCACCGCGCGCCGAAGGTTGTTGGAGATCCGCTCGTAGCGTACCCAGCGCTGGACGCGCCTGGGAGTCCTGCCGTCCGCGCCTGCTTCTCTCGCCCTCAGCTCGATGAACGCCGTCGTCGGCGGGTTCTGGACCGCGAGCACGCGCACGTCCGGCAGGCTGAGATAGATGTAGGACAGGTAGATGAAAGCCGCCCCTGGCAGGGCGAGCGCGATCTTCTTCCAGGGAAGCGCGCGGAACGTCGAGCGTCGGGTGGGCAACGGGTGCGGTCGATTGTCAACCGCCGACCGTCAACCGTCAACCTGCAACCGTCAACTCACTTGCCTTCCACGACAATCTTCACTCGCTCGCCAGCCTTGGGTTGGTCGCTCACGTCGTGGCCGTTCATGATCGCCAGCGTCGTCGCGCGGACGATGTTGTTGCCCTGCCTGGCGGCGATTGACTGCCAGCTGTCTCCCGGGGCCACGGTGTGGAAGGCGATGACGTTGGGCTTGAGGTCCGAGGCCTCGAGGGCGCTGAGCTCGCGCACGGACCGGAACACCGCCTCGAAGGCGGCGGCTGCGCCCTCGAATGTCTCCGGCTTGGCGACGCCGGCCAGAAACAGCACGCGGCGGCCAACGGTCATGTGCGCGCCGAGAACCGACGCCGCTCCGACCGGTGAGATCTTGCCGGTGTAGGGCGCGATATAGGCGTCGTTGCCGTTCAGCTGCTCGGCGCGGCCCCCGAGCCCTGCCTTCAGGTTTCGCTTCTTCGCATCGCGCGAGGCGATCTCCGGGAGCGTCGATCCCTCGGGCCGCGTGACGAGCTGCAGGATGACGTACTCCTCGGCCGACGGATTCTTCGCGACCACCCGCTCTTCGCCGTTGTCGATAATCCAGTCCTGCGGAAAGGCAAGCGAAATGCGCAACGACGGGTGGATGAACAGGTTGTCCCGCACGACGCCTTCGTCGGGGTTGTCGCCGACGATGAGGCCGTCGAGATGCGCGAGATACTCGTCGCGGTCTACCACCCAGTCGGCGCGCGTCCGTGCGGCCTGATCCACCGCCGGTGCCACCTTGACGACGCGTTCAGAGGCGGCCGGATGGGTGGAGAGCCAGTTCGGGATGCCGCGGCGATCAGTGGCCTCGTCGAGCCGCGCCAGCGACGTCAGCATCTCGCGGACGCCGCGCGGATCCCACTCCTGCCGCGCCGCGTATTCCGCGCCCAGCCGGTCGGCTTCCATCTCGTCGTCGCGGCCGTACTTCAGGAAGAGGGTCTGCAGGCCCATGTCGGCCATGCCCGAGAACGGCTGCGTCGACGGCACGAAGATGCCGAGCCCCATCAACCCGAGCTGTGTGCCGGCCGACTTCGAGGTACTGCTGAACCGAGTGGCGGGCCGTGACATGACCAATCTCATGGCCGAGCACGCCTGCAAGGTCCGCCTCTGACGACAGGTAGGCCAGGAGTCCGCGCGTGACGTAGACGAAGCCGCCAGGCAGCGCGAAGGCATTCACCGCGGCGACGTCGACGACGGTGAATTGCCACGGCAGATTCGGACGATGGGACGTGCGCGCGAGGCGCATGCCGATGTCCTCGACGTAGCGTTGCAGTGCCGGGTTGTCGTAGACCGGCATCTCGCGGCGCAGTTCCTGGTCGGCCGCCCGGCCCATCTCGAATCTCCTGCGCTTCGGTCATGAAGACGACCTCGCTTTTGCCCGAGGCGGGGTTGGTCGCGCACGGCGACGCGGCGCCGACCGCAACGCGAGCGAGAGGCCGATGGCTGTCCTGGCGGCCCTCGATCGTATTCGGGTCCCTGCCGTCCCAGTGCAACGCTCATGCCCTGCTGCGGCGCCAATTTCGGCCGGAACACCCGCGGGACCCGCAGCTGTGGCGTGACCACCGCCGCCGGCGGAGGACACGGCGTGACGCCGGGATACCCTCGCCGCAAGGCCCGCCAAAGGAATGAGAGCGACGGTGGAGCGGAGTGCCCGGCCGGCCGGTCGCGTCCGCACACCGTCGTCCCACGGCTGAACACCATGGGGTCGTCAGTCGCGCAAAAACGGGCCTGAATCGCCCAGCCAGCTGGCATCGGCGTTGCGATGTCCTGGCGTGATGGCACATCTGGCCGCCGACATCCGCTACGCGCTTCGCACCCTGCAGAGGGTGCCGCTCTTCACGGCAATCGCCGTCTTTTCGATTGCCTTCGGCATCGCCGCTAACTCCGCGGTCTTCACCCTGGTGGACCAGGTCGTGCTGCGGAAGGCTGCCCGTGGCCGAGCCCGGGACGCTCGTCCAGGTGAGCGCGCCGGATACCGAGACCTAGGGCGGCGGGATGGGCGACGGCACTGAGCTGTCGTACGCGATGTTCCGCGACCTCCAGGAGCACAACCAGGTCTTCGACGCCATGTTCTGCCTGTTTCCCAGCGGGCTGACGCGTGACGGCCGGCGGTCGCAGCGAGCTCGTCGCCGCCGAGCTCGTCTCGGGCACGTTCTTTCCCGCCCTCGGCGTGCGTCCTGCTGTCGGCCGTCTCTTCTCGGCCGAGGAGGATAAGTCGCCGGGCGGCCACCCGGTGGCCGTGCTGGGCTATGGCTACTGGCAGTCGCGCTTCGGCGGCGACCGGTCGATCGTCGGCAAGATCAATCGAGGTCAACGGCCATCCGCTCGAGATCATCGGCGTCGTCGAGCGGCGGTTTCCCGGAATGGATTTCGCCCGGCCGGCGCAGCTCTACGTGCCGGTGACGATGCAGCCGCAGATGGGCCCCACGTGGCTGACAGCTGGATGGACGCCGGTTCCGCTGGGTGCAGATCTATGGACGGCTGCGCCACGGAGTCAGTGCCGCCCTGGCCGAAGCCGGCCTCCAGCCTCTCTACAAGTCGATTCTCGAGCGTGAGGCGTCCGAGGCCGCCTTTGCCGACGCGTCCGCCGATACGAAGCGCCAATTCCTGGAAGGCAAGCTGCGCGTGGACGACGCCTCGAAGGGGCATTCGAACCTGCGGGCGTCGATCACCACGCCGCTGCTGATCCTGATGGGCGTCGCCGCCGGCGTGCTGCTGATCGTCTGCGCGAACGTCGCCAACCTGCTGATCGCTCGCGGCGCAGCGCGGCACCGCGAGTTGGCGCTGCGGCTCGCCGTTGGCGCCAGCCGTAGTCAGATCGTGCGCCTGCTGCTCGTGGAAAGCCTCGTGCTCGCCATCGGCGGCGCGGCGCTCGGGCTGCTCGTCGCCGGTTGGGGCGCCGATCTGCTGCTCGGCTACTTCCAGTCGCCCGAGAACGCCGTCGCGGTGTCGCCCGAACCGGATGCGCGCATCCTGGCCTTCACCTCGCTGCTGGCCGTGGCGACGGCGCTCGTGGCGGGCATCATCCCGGCGTTCCGCAGCACGCGCGTCGACCTGGCGCCGACGCTCAAGGGTTCTGGCGGCGGCGTCGTAAGCGAGCAGCCGCACCTTCGCAAAACGCTGGTCGTGGCGCAGGTGGCGCTGTCGTTCCTGCTGCTCATCGGCGCCGGCCTCTTCGTGCGGAGCCTGCAGAACCTGCTGGCGGTCGATCCCGGCTTCCACACCGATCGGGTCGTGACGTTCAACGTCGACCCCTCACGCGCGAACTACGACGCGGAACGCGCGCGTACCTTCGCGCAGGCGCTGCTCGATGCCGCGAACCGCACGCCCGGCGTGGTCTCGGTCGGCCTACTCCTTCGTCTCGGTCCTCGACGGCGGCGGCTGGGGCATGGGCTTCACCGTCGAGGGCTATCAGCCGCCTCCGGGCGAGCGGCCGGGTCGATGGCCAACGCCGTGAGCCCGGGCTATTCGCGGCGATGGGGATTCCCGTCGTGGCCGGCCGCGAGTTCGACGATCGCGACGGCCCCGTTGTGCCGGCTCCCGAGGGCTGGCCCTACCGCACGGCCATCGTGAACCAGACGTTCGCCGAGCGGTACTTCAAGAACGCCAACCCCATCGGCCGTCACATCGGCTTCGGCACGAATCCCGGTACGCCGACGCCCATCGAGATCGTCGGCGTCGCGAAGGACTCGCGGTATGTCGGCATTCGCGAGGACCCGCGCCCGCAGATGTTCTTCCCGTACCCAGGCCGGATGGAGAACATCGCGTTCTACGTCCGCACCGCGCAGGATCCCGACGTCATCGTCCAGTCGATGCGCCGGGCGCTCTCGGCGACTCGACCCGCGTGTGCCCATGTACGGGGCGACGACGCTTGAAGAGAAGGTGCGCCAGTCGGTTGTCAACGAGCGGCTGATCGCGAGCCTCTCGGCCGCGCTCAGCGGCATGGCGACGCTGCTGGCGGTGATCGGGCTCTACGGAGTGATCGCTTATACCGTGACGCGCCGCACCCGCGAGATCGGCATCCGCATGGCGCTCGGCGCACTCGGCTCGCAGATTGCCGGCGGCGTCCTTCGCGAAGCCGGGGCGCTCGTCGCCGTCGGCCTCGCGCTGGGCTTTGGCGTCGCGTGGTGGCTGGGACGCTACGTGCAGAGTCAGCTGTACGGCATCACGCCCGCGGACCCGTCGACGATTGCCGCTCGCCGCCGTGGCGCTCGCGCCGTCGCCGGCGTGGCCGCCGCGCTGCCGGCGCGGCGGGCGTCCGCGGTGTCGCCGATGTCGGCGCTGCGGGAGGATTGACCTCAGCCTGGGGCTACGTACGTCAACCACAGAGACCTGGAGGACACGGAGGACTCACGGAGAACAATACGGCACGTTCGGGTGCACCCTTACGTCTGGGTTCATCCGGTCGCGACCACGTTCATTCTCAGTGTGTCCTTGTGCTCTCTGTGGCTCTGTGGTTGGCGTTCGTGGTTGCGTACGCGACTGAGAAGGGATCTATGACAGCTCTACTGCGCGATGCGAGATTCGGCCTGCGGCTGATGCGAACGAGTCCGGGGTTCACGGCCGCGGCCGTGCTCGCCCTGGCCATCGGCATCGCCTCGACGACGGCGATATTCAGCGTCGTCTACGGGACGTTCTTCGCGCCGCTGCCGTATCGGGATCCTGCCGCGCTCGTGATGGTCTGGTCGAAGTATCGCGGCGAGCGCGTGCAGGCGACTCCGAGCGATTACCTCGAGTGGAGGCGCGGGTCGACCACGTTCTCGGACCTCAACGCGTGGGGCGGGCGCACGGTCAACGTCGCGACCGCGGAACGGCCCGAGAACCTGCAGGCCGGACTCGCGACGCCCGGGTTTCTCGGGATGCTCGGCTACGGTCACCCGCTGGCGCTCGGCCGAAGCTTCGTCGAAGACGAGGGCATCCCCGGCCGCGACCACGTGGTGATCCTCTCGTATCGCATCTGGCAGGATCGTTTCGGCGGCGATCAATCGATCGTCGGCAAGCCGATCAGGCTGGATGGCGAGCCCTACATCGTCGTCGGGGTGCTCGGTGCAGGGCCTGCCGACAACACGCAGAACAAGCTCTGGCTGCCGATGGCGTTCACGCCGGAACAGCTTGCCGGACGCTCCCATTCGCTGCACGTCATGGGCCGGCTGAAACCGGACGTCACCCTTGCCCAGGCCAACGCAAACGTGGGCGCCGTCAGCGCCGCGCTCGAGGAGCGGAGTCCCGAGACGCACAAGGACTGGAAGTCCAGCGTCGAGCCGTTCCGGAACAACTTCGTCCGCGACAACATCAAGCAAGGGCTGTGGCTGCTGCTTGGCGCCGTCGCGTTCCTGCTGCTCATCGCCTGCGCGAACGTCGCCAACCTGCTGCTCGCGCGCGGCAGCATCCGGCAGCGCGAGTTGGCCGTGCGCAGCGCCATGGGCGCTTCGGACGCCGCCATCGTCCGCCAGCTGCTCGTCGAGAGCCTGGTGCTGGCGCTCGTGGGCGGCGTCCTGGGCGCGGTCATGGCATCGGGGCTGCTCGACGTGATCGTCGCGCTGATGCCGGAATACACGCTGCCGTCGGAGACCGAAATCACGCTCAGCGTGCCCGTGCTGCTGTTCGCGTTCACCGTGTGCCTGATCGCTGGAGTCGTCTCGGGCTGCGCGCCAGCCTGGCAAGCCGCGCGGGCGAACCTGGTCGAGACGATGAAGGAAGGCGGGCGTTCGGTGTCCGGCGGCCGTCAGGCGCTCAGACGCGTGCTGGTGGTCCTCGAGGTCGCCCTCGCGTTGACGCTGCTCGCCGCCGGCGGCATCGCGATGCACGCGTTGATTCGGACGATCAACACCAATCTCGGCTTCCGCGCCGAGAACGTCGTCATCTTCGATCTTCCAGTTGCCCGCGGCCGCCTGACAACGCCCGCGGAGGTTGAGGCGTTCTACCGGTCGCTGCTCGACGGGGTCTCAGCGATTCCAGGCGTGGCCTCGGCCTCGCTCTCGACCGGCCTGCCCATAGACGGCATTCGTTTTGGCGACGGCTTCGACATCGTCGGCCGGCCCGTGCGGAGCGGCGGCGACCGGCCAGGCGCCGGCATCAACATGGTGACGCCTGCCTACTACGAGACGTTGGGCATTCCGATCCTTCGCGGCCGGGCGTTCACGGAACTGGACCGGGCCGGAGCGGTGCGCGTAGCCATCGTGAACGACGAGTTCGTCCGCAGGCACCTGTCGAATGTCGAGCCGGTGGGCCAGCGCTTCCGGACGGCGAACTGGAATCATGACATGGAGGACGGCGCTGTTCCGGAGACGATCGAGTGGCAGATCGTCGGTGTGTACGGCAGGGTCATGAACGGCGGTCCAGGACGCGACCCGTTCCCCGAGATGGACCTGCCGTTCTGGCAGCGGCCGCATCGGCGTGCGACCGTCACCGTCCGCACGTCAGCTGACGCCGCGGCGGTCCACCAGAGCGTCGCGGCTATCGTCCAGAAACTCGACCCCGAGCTGCCTGTGGCCAACGTGCGGACGATGGAGCAGGTAGTTAGCGAGGCGATGGCGGCCGATCGCTTCCACAGCGTGCTGTTCGCGGCCTTCGCCGCCGTCGCACTGGTGCTCGCCGGGCTCGGCATATACAGCGTGATGTCGTTCGTCGTCGCCCAGCGGACGCACGAGATCGGGTTGCGGATGGCGCTTGGCGCCGGGCGCCGCCGGGTGCTCGTTGACGTTCTTCGCGACGGCCTGACCACTGCGCTCATCGGCGTCGCCATCGGCGCCATCGGCGCCGTCGTCGTCAGCCGCTTGATGGTGGGTATGGTCACGGGCGCGAACTCGGCCGACCCGCTCGCCTTCGCCGTCGTCGCGCTGATGCTGCTTGGCGCGGCCGTCGTCGCGTGCCTGGTGCCCGCTTGCCGAGCGGCTTCAGTGGATCCGATGGTAGCGCTGCGACAGGATTAGGGGATGAGAAGGATCCTGGTCACTAGAGAAACCAGCGCATTGGGCTCCTCGATCCGACGATGACCGCCCCGGCGACCAGCGCGGCCGACACAGCCGGCCGGCGATTCCCAGGCGCCACGTAAATGAAGCCCCTGCCGCGGCCAGCACGATCAGCGCCGGAAGCATGGCGTAGTAGACGCGGCCGATGAACTCCACCGTGTAGCGATAGAACCTCGCCTCGACCGGACCGACGACGCTGGCGGCCAGGAACAACGAGCACGTGGCAATCCATGCGACGAGCGCAAGCGTCAGGCGATCCCGTCGTCGGTTCGCGACGACCGGCCACAGGCCGATGGCAGCGAGCAGCGCGATCGGCCAGCCAGTGGCGACGACGCCTTCTCGTGCCGCGGTCACGGCGCGTTGCAGGCGCGGCGGTGTCGGGCCGCCGCGAGCGGCCTGTGGCGGGCCTCCGCAGCTTCCGCCATCGCCGCGGGCGCCCGTCCAGTGACGCGGTCCAGCGAGCGGTAGGCCTGGTCGAATTGCCGGTAGTACGTCACCCCGAAAACACCGCCGCGGCAATAGTCGTCAGCGCGATCCAGCGCCCAGCCACTCGCTCTGCTGGCTGGCCGAGCCACCAGCAGCACACGGCCAGGGCGATCAACGCGACGGCGAGCAGGGGAAACGTGCTGACATGGGAAAGCAGGGCGACGGAGGTCACCAGGAACAGGGCGCCGACCTGACCTGCGGCGCGCGGCCCGAGCGTCATGCTGACGGCCGCCAGCATCCATCGTCGCAATCGATTGCCCGAAGGCGTTCGTGAGGTTGGCGTTGCCGACGACGACGAACCACTGCGGGACGAGCGTCCAGAGGACGACCGCCAGCGCCCCTGCGAGGCGGTCGTCCCACCGGCGCACGATCGCGGATAGAGCAGCAGGCCCGCAACCACGTGTACCGCGCAGATGACGATGCGGAGCAGCGACACGTAGTCGCGCGTCCACGCCATGAACGGCGACGACACCACGTAGAGCGCAATCGTGAGGAAACGCCACGCCATCCGGCATCGGCTGCGTGAAGAAATAGCGACCCCATGCACCCATTCCAGCCGGTGCGCGTGGAACAGCGCGTGGATGAGCGCCTTCGACGGATGGAGCAGCGCCAGGAGCAGCAGGAAAAGCCGGCGCTCGAGTAGCCAATGACGAATCGGGCGGCGGCGCTCGGCCGGCGCCGGGCCCACCAGGCGGCGATGCCTGCCGCCGCCGCGCCCGTTAGCACGGTCGCAACCGCCAGCGGCAGCACGCGGCGCAGGTAGGGGGTGTAAGCGCGGGGCGCATGGTCATCACCGTGGCCTGGGCGACGCAGAAGGCGAAATCGCCAGCGAAAAGGCGCCAGGCGACGCTCCCAGCGCCGCGCAGAGGGCGCCGAACATCGCGCCGGCCAGACCTGCCGCCGCCAGCGCCTGCCGCGGCGGCGACGCCACTCCGATAGGGCGGCACGTGACGCTATCCACCTGGACACCAAGATGCCGTCAATGGAGGAGCTCGGCACGAACGTCGGTTCGCTCCTGATCGTCAACGCCAACCTCGGACGCGACCGGGAGGACAACGTCGAGGCTCTCGTAGGTGTTGCGGGCCGTCACCTGCAGCAGCGGCGTGCCGTTCATGCCGAGGACGACTGCTGGCTGCGGCACGCCCGGTGGCCGGGCACCCCGGAGGCGAACCGCGCATTGCCACGCGACCGAGCGGTCCAGACCGGGCAGGGTGACGACCGCCTCCTTCATCGTCCAGGCAAACGTGAGGTCGCCGTCGCGCTCGACCGGGTAGAAGCCGGTGAGCACGCGCGGCACCGCCTGGTCGAGCGTGAAGGCGATATCGGGGGATTGCCGAACTGAAGCGCGAGAATCGTCGCGCCGGCCAGTGCGCCGGCCAATGCGGCCGCAATCGCGCGCACGAGCGTGCCGGTCATCAGGGCCGGAGCGTCGAGGACACCAGGCCGAGGAAGTCGCTCGGCTTCAGGAATCCCTGCCCCCAGGTAGCGTCGAACTCCGCGCCAGGCGCCGCCTTGACGACGGCCTCGAGGGTGGCACCCGACGTCTTCAATTTGTGGACACGGTCGCGCACCGTCTGCAGCACGTCGCGGTATTCGTCAGCGCCGCCTTGTCGCCCAGCGGGCCGTGCCCCGGCACGATCTTGGTCTGCGCGTCGACCATGCCGAGCGCGCGGGTGGCCGCGGCAATCATGCCGTCGATGGTGCCGCCGGTGCCGGCGTCGATGAACGGGTAGATGCCGTTGAAGAAGAGATCGCCGAGGTGCAGCACGTTCGCGCCGCGGAAGTGGATCGCGATGTCAGTGTCGGTGTGCGCCGGCTGAACGTAGCCGAGCGCGATGTCTTCGCCGTTGACCTTGATCGCGTGCGTGTCGCTGAAGGTCTCCGTCGGCAGCGTCTCCGCGGGCTGGGCGGGGAAGTGCATGCCGAGCAATCGTGCGGCTGGGCCAGCCGGGTCCGGGTGTTCGCGTGGCGACAACGGCGCCGCCACCGGCCCGGAAGTTCGCGTTGTTGTCGGCGTGGTCGAAGTGCCAGTCGTGTCGATCAATATCTTGAGCGGACCGGCGTCGAGGCCGTCGAGCGCCGCCTTCAGAGCTTTCCACGCCGGCTGGACGAACCCGTGACGAGCACCTTGCCGTCCGGCCCGTGCAGCGCGACGACGTTGCCGCCGGGACCGGAGAAGAGCACCAGGCGGGTGCCGAGCGGCGAGGACTGCAGGGGAGCCGCGCCCATCTGCGCGCGCACTTGCGCCACGGGGTCGGCGGTCGCCGCCTGCTGCGCGGCCACTGTCTCCACGAAGGGCGAGATGTGGGCGACCAGTGCGCCGCCGCCGGCCAGGCCACCGAGTCGAAGCAGATCGCGGCGCGTCAGAAACACGAGTTCCGGCGGTGTCGGCATGAATGGCGTCTCCTGGTTGACGACTTCATTCTAGCCGCGAATCAGCCATCCGGTCGGATGGCGCGCCGGCTCGGTACTTCGACTGATACGGGCGGTTCCTGAACGTGGACAGCCCTTCCGAGAGCGAGGGGAGCCAGATTTCGATCGTGCCCGGTTCGACGCGGCCGCGGAGCGCGACGAAGCTGACGTCGAGCCTCACGTTGAAGCCCGACGCGGCGATTGCGCTCTCCGCCACCGACCGGACGTTCTGCGCGGCGCGTTCGTCTTCCTTGTTGAAGTAGCGGATCTCCCGGGGCGGCGACCCGCGTCTTCACGACTTCGACTCCCTGCGGATCGAAGCCCGCGTTTCCGAGGTCCTGCAGCACACGGTTGGCGACGGGCGCATCGTCTTTGTCCACGACGTGCACGAAGACGCGAGGCTTGACGGCCACCGGCTCGGCGCTCACGTTCTGGCCGAGCGCGTTGAGGCGGGCGCGTGCGGCCTCCTTGCGCGCGGCGTGGCGCTGTCGGCATCGACGACGGCCTTGAAGTCCACGGCGGCTTTCTCCTGATCCCCCACTTCTGCAGCAGCACGCCGCGCGAGAAACTCACGTCGGGGTCGTTCTGCGCCATCGAGAGCGCCTCGGAGTACGACGCAGCGCTTCCTGGTCGCGGCCGAGGCGTTCAAGCACCGCCGCGCGGCTGGCGAGAATCTTGTGGTCCTTCGGGCTGTGGACCGCGGCTTCGTTCAGATCGGCCAGCGCATTGTCCGGCTGGTTGGCGTGGAGATAGCTGAGGCCGCGGGCGAGGTGCGCGTCGGCCAGCAGGGTCAGCGCCGCGTCGGTCTTGTTCGACTCGGTCTGGTTGATGACCTGCGTGATGTCGGCGATGGCGCCCTTGAAGTCGTTGCGCTGATCGAGCAGCGCAGCGCGACAGGAGCAGCGCCGTCGTGTTGTCCGGCGCCAGCTTCAGCGCCTGGGTGTAGTTGTCGATTGCCTCCTGGACCCTGCCGTCCGCCGCGGCGCTGTCGCCGGCCTCCACCAGGGCTGCCGACGTCCGTACGTTGCTCCACCTGAATCGCCTGGACCTGGCTCTGACGCGCCGACAGCCACAGCGCGCCGACCATCACCACGGCCACCACCGCGGCAGCAATGGCCCCCAGCGATATCGCCTCGAGCGTCGCTCGGCCGCCAGGTGGTCCTCCTTCGAGCGCGCGATGAATTCCGTCTCGAGAGCTGTGAAGTCCTTCGGCCGGGCCGTCGACCGCTCCACTGCCTGCTTCAGCAGCGCTCCGCTCAGCAGCGCGCCGTCGTCTTTGCCGGTCCGCAGCCATTCGAGCCGTGGAAGTGCAGGCTGTTGAGCCACCGCAGGAACTCTGCGTCCGCCTCGTGCCACGCCTGGGCCCTCGCCCATCGCTCGCGCGTAAAGGCCGGAGCCACCCGGCTCTCGCCGTTCGGCCCTGCGCACGCGTAGATCAGCCGCTTGTCCACGAAGTGCCAGAGCACTTCGTGCACGTGCTCGGCGGGCACGTCGGTGAGCCGCAGGTCGGCGGGCTCGCACGTGAGTCCGAGCGGTGCCAGGTTTCCGCACAACGCGGTCAGCCGCGGGAAAACGCGTGAAGCTGCCAGCTGAAGGTCGGGACGCTCGGCGTACGCGTCCTCGGCGAATGCCTCCACCGGGTCCGCGATGTCGTCATAGCCGCGATTGGTGAGGAACCCCTCGCGCCGCCGCGTCCATAGATCGTGCAGCACCGACTGCATGAAGGGCAGGAACCGCTGGTCCCGACCCCAGTCGGCGACGATGCGGTCCGCCAGCCCGGGCTCGAATGCCAGCCCCGCACGTTCGGCGGGCTTCTCGATGGCCGCACGCAGCTTGTCCGCCGACATCGCGGGCACCTGGATGCAGTGAGGGCCCTCGAGCAGCGTCGCCGGCGCGAGCTTCTTCAACGCGGCGAGGCGAACCTCGCGCACGCCGATGACCAGCAGCGGGCCGCTGGCGTCTCGCGCCATGGCCTCGAGCCTGGAGAAAAACGCCGATTCCTCGTCCGGCGTCGCGTGACGAAACAGCCGCTCGAGCTGGTCGACGAATATCAGCGAGCGCTCGCAGGGCATCCCCGCCAGCCTGGTCAGGGCTTCTTCCAGCGCCGCGACCGGCGACCTCTCTGGCACCACGCGCTGGTAGGCCCAGGTCACATCGGGATTGGCGCTCCGCAGCGCGGGCAGAACGCCGGCTTCGACGAGCGAGGTCTTGCCACACGCCGACGGCCCGGTGATGACCGCGCGCCGATGCGTCCTGAGCGTCTCGAGGACGATCCGCTGCACCTCTTCGTGGCCGAACAGAAACCCGGCGTCGGCTTCGGTGAAGTGACGCAGACCCGGATAGGGCGTCCCGAAGTTCACCACCGCCGCCGACTCCGGCGCCGCGGCTGACGCCGCGCCGGAGCAGGAGATGCCGCCATTCGCTCGGCGAGAAGCAGCCCGAGCGCCCGGTGAATCGCGTCCGGATCGATCCCACGGCTCAGATCGAGCCATTGCGCAGATGCCAGCGACGGCGGCAGCACTGGCGCGACCTCCTCGGCCGACGCGCCTGGAAGGAGCACCGGGATCACCGGGAGATCGCGCCCGGCGACAATCGAGGCGATGCGACGCCATCCACGGGCTGGTTGCCGGCCCGGGGCCGTAGCACAGCAGGCACACGCGGCTGTGGAATAACGCCTGTTCCGTTCGCGCGCGCCAGTCCTCGCCGGCGACGGTCCCCTGCCGGTCGAGGAAGACGTCGCTCTTCATGCCGCGGATGGCCTGCGCCAGCGATTCCACCGCCTCGGAGTCGTCGCCTCTGTACGAGATGAACGCGCCGAAGGTCGCAAACCGCTTCGCGGCGTCGTATTGCAGCGGCATGGCGGCGGCCGGTGACTGCGGTGCGGCAGGGAGGGCGGCCGCGTCCGCCGGGGCCATCAGCAGCTGGACGGCCCGGGCCAATCGCTCGAAGGCGCCGGCGATGCTCTTCCGCTCGGCGGCCCGCGTCGGGTCGCTGAGCACGCGTTCTTCGAATGCATACGCCGGCTCGTACAGGATGAGCAGCTCCCGGAAGCCCATGCCGGCCTGCTTCAGGCGCGCGGGCATGTACGCGGCGAACTGCCGTTCGAAGTCCTGCACGAACTGCTCGAGCAGCTGCGGATCCTTCTGCTCGACCCGCGCCGGCACGGCGACGAATCTCGAGCGGCCGATCGCGCCTCGCTACCTGCACTGGCGGGGACAGGAAGTCAGTGGCGACGTTGAGCGTGCCCTGCCGGTTCTGGTGGTTCGCCGCCGACAGCATCACGATGGCGTCGGCAAGCTGGTAGGTGCAGATGCCGCCCATCTCCGTCACGCCGGTACGGCTGTCGACCAGCAGCGAGGTCGTAGCGGGCCGGCACAAGCGTGGCCCTGAGCCACTCGAAGAACAGCTCGCCTTCCCAGTTGAAGTAGAAGTCCTGCCAGTCGAACGTCCGAAGGTTCGACGCATACCGATCGAGCTGCTCGCGCGGCTCGCGCTGGCCAGCGGCCAGCAGATGCAGGCAGCCCCCGCCGCTGAGCGTCGAATAGACGGGTCCGATGAACGTCTCGATCTTCTTGAACTCCGCCGCGCCCCCCGACGGCCCGCCGGCCACCGACATCGACCGCTTGTAGGCGAGCAGCAGGTCGAGCAGGCCCGGGTTGCGGCGTGCGGCGGCGTGATTGATCTGGAAATACTGCTCGAGGCCGGGCGCTTCGAGATCGAAGTCCACCATCAGGACGCGCAGGCCCTGACGCGCCAGGATATCGGCGACGTTGGCCACCGCCATCGACCGGCCGACGCCCCCCTTGAACGAGTAGAAGGTGACGATCACCTAGTCGCCCCCGCCGGGGAACAGCACGCCGTCGTAGCCCTGCCGCGGTGCGCCCAGTTGTTCGCGGAATGCCGCCAGCCGCTGCCAATCGGGGCCCGGCTGCCGCAGCTGCCGCATCGTGTCGGGCAGGTTCCGGTGCAGCCAGCGTTTGAGCTGGCGCTCTTCTTCGACGCCGAACTCGCAGTGCGGGTCGAAGTCGAGGTCGTAGCGGTTGTAGAGCTCGCCGAGCTGCCGCCGCGCCTCGGCCTCGAGCAGCTCCTCGACGCCGCCGCGTACCGGGGGACACCGGCGCCACGGTGATCACGGACACCTGGGGCTGGTTCAGGAAGTTCTGCGACTCGCGGCGCAGCGCGGGATGGAACAGCGAGAGCTCGTCCACCACGGCGACGCACCCGGCGCGGGCCATCGCGGCATAGGTGGGCCGCAGCAGCGGGTCGCGCAGGATCACCGCGTCCACCGGGTAGTACTGCAGCCTGAGCTTTCGATCGGTGCCGGTGCCGGACGCGACGCTGTTGAGACGCGTCACGATGCCCTCGAGCACATCTCGAATCGCCGCCGTGCTGCCGAGGGCCTTCCAGGCCTGGCGGCTGTTCCCATAGCGCGCCAGCCAATCGCCAGACGCTGCCTCGAGCGAAGCGCGCAGCTGCTTGAAGCGCTCGAAGCTGGTCGCCGACAGCACCTCGCCAACTTCGTCCGGGTGATCCGCCAGGTGCCGCGCCTCAGACTCCGTCATGGCCACGACGACAAACGGCAGACCGACGACTGCCCGAGAGCGCAGCGTGGAGCAGCGCGCTCGAGGTCGGCCACGATGGCCGCCGTCTCCTCGATGGTTGGCGTCGCCGCGGCAAGCGGATGCGTGGAGGTCACCGTCCAGTCGGCCGGCAGCGACGCGCGGGCCGCGGTCACGGCGACCAGGCAGCCGGATCTCGCCTCGAGCAGCGCCAGCGCGCGGGAGGTGGCCTGCGCCTGTCCCGCCAGCTGCCCGACGGCAGCCGCGCTGAAGTAGCCGACGACGGTCTGGTGGGATCGCGCGGCTTGATCGAGCTCCTCGATAGCCCCGGCGTCGGCACTGAACAGCAGCCGCGGCGAGACCGTCACGCGCAGGGAGACCTTCCGGAGCGCCGTGCAGAGCGCTTGTGCGCCGGCCTCGTCGAGCGGCGAGTGGACCAGCAGCACGTCGGCCGCGATCTGCCGCGGGTCTGGCTGCCCGCCGGTTCGACCGTCGTCCCGAGCTCGTTGGTGACCGATGCCCCGACCAGCTCGCCGACATCGTCCGGGCCCTTGAACACGACGCGGGGTATAGCGCTTCTCGAGGTCGGCGCGCAGCTTCAGGATGCGGGCGCCCGCTTCGCCGTCGCCCTTGAAGCTATCCATGAACTCCGGGCTCCACGGCACCTTGGGGTCGAGCAGGAAGATCAGGCACTTCTTTCCCATCTCCTGCGCCTTCCGCAGCTCGAGCTCGGTGATCGACAGCTTGTCGGGATTGCGGGCCGCGTCGTCCACGATGTAGCCGTAGCGATGGGCGAAGAGGCCGACATAGAGATCGCAGTCGGCGACGTCCTTCAGGCAGGCCTCCACCGGGCGATCGTCCCGCGCGACGTAGTCCTCCATCGCCCGGACGGTATGCTTCAGCCGCGCCAGCGCGCGATAGACGCGCTGCCGGCACTCCTGCAGATCGGAAAAGGTCGACGAGAGGTAGATGGTGGCCATGGTCAGTAGTCTTCAGCCTTCCGTCTTTGGCCGCCGGCCTCTGGTCTTCCGCTTTCCGCCTTCGCTCTTCGGCCTGGACTTCGGCGCGGCCGGCTCTCGTTTGCGCGTGCGGGAAATCGCTGAAGGCCTGGAGCCTGAAGGCGAAGGTGTCAGATAGAGGAATTCAGACGGCGACTTCGAGAGCAGCGAACGTTCCAGCGATTGAAGGCTCGAGGCGAGCGGCTGTGCCAGCTCCTGCGGCAGGTGCACCAGCGCCATCCGCTCGAAGAAGCGCAGCTGGCTCACGACCGAGTCGCGTTTGCGCACGGACAAGCCGAGCGTCGTCGCAGTCGCATACGCCTCGCGCAGCGTGGCGATCACGTCTTCGGGGAGCGACCCGGTGACCAGCGCGCGCAGGAGCGTGGTGTCGACTGACGCCATGCGGTCGAAGGTCTCGGTGCTCTCGCCGGCCAGGCGCTCGGCGATGCGATCCAGCGCGTCGAGGTCGGCCTCGATCTCCGGCGTCGCACGTGGGCGTCCCTTGGAAGTGCTCCAGCGCTGGACGATTGACGCCGCCAGCCGATTCGAGAGCCCATGCGCGCGCGACGAGAAGTCCTCGGAATCGGCGCGTTCGAACGCGTCCGTGTACGCGGCATGCATCCGGGCGAGCGACTTCGCCGCCTTGCCGCCGGCCATCGCCCAGCATTTCTCCAGGCCGCCGCGAAGCCCCGCGCGCTCCGGCGATCGGCCAAGGCGCTCGATCTGGCCCAGCAGCGCTTCCGCTTCGCGCAGCCACTTGACGACGACGCCTCGCGATGCCCGCTCGTCCATGCGCGCTCGCGCGGCCCGCACCTGCATGCTCACCAGCTGCTCGAGCGCGCAGAGCGGCGCCTGCGCGCGCGGGTCGTTCATCGCACGCGTGTAGTACATCGCCGCAGTCTCGAAGTCGCCCAGCTCTCCGTACGCCTCGGCCAGCTTCGTCAAGACCGACGACGACTCGAGCCACGACGCCGCGCAGGTACGAGCCAGGTTCGCCAGCTGCGGCCGCAGCCGCTCGTGCTCGGCGGAATCGCCGGCCGCGGCGCGTGCGGCCAGGCGGTCCAGCTCGAAGACGAACTCGCTCGCCGACACCGCCACAGCGGTGGTCTCGAGCGATCGTATTGGGCCGAGGCTGAAGCTGGGGTCGCCGTAGCACTGATATGCGCCCCATGTATTGGTGTCGCCATGCGCCTCGTAGGTCGCCTCGCGCGCGCCAGCGACAGCCTCGCCGTAGGCGACGCCGTCGAACAGCAGGTCGTAGAACACGCGCGCGAACGTCTTCGCCGCGGCGTCGCTGACGGCCCAGCCGGCCGCGACAACCGCCCGCGCGCCCATGCGGATGAACTCAGTGGCGAGATTGGCCGCGAGGCGGTGGAACGCCTGCGGGCTCGTGTCGCCGCTGGTCTGCCCCAGGTGGCAGCAGTTGATGAAGACGAGGTCGGGGACGTGGCGCATCGCCTGCGCTTCCGACGGCGTCAGGAAGATGCCGCCGTCGAGCACGACGCCGCTCACTGGCGCCGCTCCGGGCTCGGGCGTGAACTGGAAGACGCCATGCGCCGCCAAGTGCAAGACGCGCCAGGCTGATCGTGCAGCGCCGACACGACCGCCATCGGCGAGGCGCCGGCGCCGACGAGCGATGTCACCGCGCAGCCCCTGGACGTCAGCAGCGCGGCGACCTCGGCAGCTTCTGCCTCCGCGCCCGGAAGGCTCGGGAACCGCGGGTCGGCGACGATGGGATTGCCGATGACGAGCGCCGTTGGTCCAGGCGCCCGCTGCGGACGCTCGCGGCCGCCGTCGACGATGAGCTGCCGGATCATCCCGCTTTCGACTGCAAGCGGCCTGCTGCCGGGTCGTACTTGTTCTCGAGCAGCTCCCACGGCAGCGCTGCCGCTTTGGCGTCGAGCACCAGTGCCAGGCGCTGCCGATCGGGTGCATACGGCTTGAAGTCGTTCGGCACCAGGAGCTCGAACAGCGTGGCGCCGAGCCCCGGCGAGTTGGCCGTCGTCCCCAGGGCCTCGGCCACGAACCCGTCGACCAGCGCGCGCTGCATCGGCTGCAGCCCGGCATGGGCGCGGCTGATGTGCGTGAGCGCCTCGAACTGCAGTCCGCCGAGCGCCGCCGAGTCGCGCAGGGTCGGCGAGTCCTGCTGATCGGGCGAGGTCACGCGGATGCGCTGCCACCACGGCGCCCCGGCGTCATAGCGGGGCCGCCGCAGGCCGCCGCGCCCGACCTGCAGCAGATCCGCGATCACCAGGCCGGCATGCGTGCCGCCGTGCGCCAGCCGCTGCAGTGCGTGCGCTGCTTCGATGGCGCGGTCCTCGTAGCAGCTCGACGATGTCGACGTTGACGATGCGCACCGTCAGCGCGGGCAATCCCGCCGCGGGATCGCCGGTCGCACCCAGGCGGCGGTTCGCGCTCGCGACAGCCGGACGACGGCCTTCACGCTGTCGGCCAGCGCCACGCCGCCCTCGCCCAATCCGACGAGGAGCGACGTCACCGCGATTTGAATCACGTCGCCGCTCACCGGCTGCGAAGCCCGCTGGCGCTCGCGCCTGATGCGCGCCACCCACTCGGCGCCATAAGTCGTCAACGCGTGCTCCAGCGCGGACGCCAAACGGCCCGGCGTCAGCTCGCCGACGCGGCCGAGGCCTGCGACGACTGCGCCCGGATGCGGCTTGACCGGTCCGCCGGTCTCGTTCAACACCGCCACCGCGCTCGGCAGGGCGCCGACGTACAGCTCCATTCGCTGGAGTTCCGACAATCGGCGATTCAGCTGGCGATCGAGGTACGCCTCGGCGCCGACGATCACGTCGTCCTGGTAGTGCCCGATGAGCACGGGCGAGGCGGCGTGCTCGAGATTGCCGTGGACAATCCGGACGTGGAGCTCGTCCGGCGTCGCCGCGCGCGTCTTCGCGCGCGTGCCGCCGACGGCGCTGACGATCAGATCCGCCTCGTCGGGAAGCATCTCCGGCTCGCGCACGTGCAGTTCGAAGGTCCGGCTCGCGCTTCGCTGCCGCGGCGGAGTGGCCGGAAGCTTCGAGGTCGTCCCTGAAGTCAGCAGATCGAGAATCGCGGGAAACGCCCTCGCGGTGCTGGTGAGGTCGCCGTGCGACGCGTCCATGTAGAACACGGCGGCTCCCTGCGGAATGCCGCTGCGCCACAGCACGCGCCCGTCGCCGTCGGTCGTCGCGAGGACTTTGATCCGCCGCGTCGGTTCTGCCTGGCGGTCGATCACCACGTCCACGGCCGTCTCGTCGGCGACGCCCGCCACGTAGACCAGCCGGCCCGGATCCGGCAGTGCGGCCAACAGCGCCTGCCGCCGTTGCCGGGCGGCCTTCAGCCTCGCCGCATCGGGCGGCGTCCACCGGAAGCCGGCGGACTTCGAAGACGCCACGCCCCCGCCGAAGATGCCGCGGTCCTGCGGCGCGTCGAGCAGGAAGATGTCGTCCCAGGTCTTGCGGTCGAACAGGTCAAGGCCTTCGCTGTCTCCTGGCAGCAGGTCGAGCACGCCATCGTATGAGGCGATGGTCTCCAGCAGCCCGGCGTGATCATGCCGGAGGTCCACGAGCGCGAGCTTCTCGCAGCAGCGAGTCGCGTCCGAGCAGCATCGCGGCCGTGGCGTGCGAGCCGTTGGTTGGCGTGCCGAGCATGACGATCCGGCTGGCCGGATGTGCTCGCGATCCGCGCCCACGCCTCGGCTCCGCGCCTGGTCGCCAGCATCGCGCGCACGACCAGGCCGCCCATCGAATGGGCGAGGATCCGGACCGGCTGTCCCGTAGCCTCGGCCTGTGCGGCGATCGTCGTCAATTCGTCCGCCAGACGATCGCCCGCGAGCGCGACGCCCAGCCGCCAGTCATAGGGAAACGGCACCACCGTGTGGGTATTGGCGAGGAACCGGCACAGCCCGCCGTAACTGCGCGAGATGAGGCCGGCGCCTCGACGCCGCTCGCATCCGCGTTCAGCCGCGAGAGTCCGCCGCCCGCCAGCGCAAGCAGGTCCACCCACACCTTGCGCGTGCCGAGCCGAAGCTCCGAGCCCATGATGCCGGGGACGACGACCACGGTGGGCTGCGGCGTCGCGGCGCGCTTGCGATAGTCGTCCAGGCTGACCGACGACGGCTCGGCTTCGAGGACGTGGAACTGATGCTCGAGTCGCCCTTCAGCGCCGAAGTCAGCCTGGCGCTCGTGTCGGGCCGCGAGAAGTAGTGGAAGTGCGTGACCGACGCGCCCTGGTCGATCCAGTAGCGAACCGGATGCGTGCGCGCGGTGCCGCCCAGCATCGACGGCGTGTTGACGACGAGGTCGTGGTCCTCGCGGTAATACGCGTCCGTGATCAGCGTCTTGAGCCGCCCGAAGAGCCCCTCGCCCTCGAGGTCACCGCCGAGCACGTGGAGATCCGCGTCGGTGACGACGCCTGGCGTGTTGAGCATGCGCACCAGTGGCGACCCGGGCAGCATCGCCTCGAGGCCGGGAAGCTCGCGCGGGTCGGTGCGCTGCTTGAGGATGCCGGCCAGCAGGCTCGTCAGGCCGTCCAGGACGCTCGCCGGGAAGGCCGGGCACGAACGACGCGAGATTCACCAGCACCGAGAAGTAGCGGTCGAGCCGGCCGTCGGCGAGCGTCGTGCCACGCGCCGGGCAGGCGATCCGTACGAACTTCGTCACCCGCAGCCGCGCCTGCGACAGCAGCGCGTTGAGCTCGTTCAGCCCCTCCAGGTCGCTCGCCCGGACGTCGTCGCTGAAGAGCGCCAGGTCGTCGGGCGTAAAGGGGAGCGCACCCACTCTCATGCCGCGCGCGAGCAGCTCGCCGACCAGCCCTCCGCGCGAATGCGAGACCAGATGCAGCTCGGCGTCGGCGGGCAGATGCCGAGAAAGCGCGGCTACGAGCCCGACGGCATTGGCAATCGGGCTCTTCGTGAGCGTTTCGTGCTCGAAGCCAAGCACGCGTCCGCCGTAGTGCTGGAACAGCGAGGCCATCGGCCGGCCGGGATCCCACAACTCTTTGAAGCTCGCACACGTGGTCGACCCCGTGCCGTGGAGGAGGACGAGGGTCTTCGACCCTTCCGGCAGCGTGCCGATCGGCTGGAGTTCGGCGGCGTTTGACGCGGAACATCGATAGAGACCGGGTCCCGGCTTCAGGCGGCTCTCGACCTTCTCGGCGCCGATCCGAACGATCGATCCCTCGAGATCGATGCCGAGCACTTTCAACGCGCGGATCGCCAGGCCGCCACCCAGGCCACGGCTCGTCTCGGCGCTCTTCAGCGTGGCCGGGACGACGACCAGGTCGTCCGCCAGCGCGCCGCGCTCCGTGCCCGTGACGAAGTCGGCCCGGAAGTCGTCGGCCCGCGTCCACAGGCGCACGCCGTCCTGCAGTTCGATCTCGAGCGCGTCGTCCGGCGCAATGCCGTCGAGCGTCACCGGCGGCCCGGCCGCGCGTCCGCCCTGCATCTGGACGGCGTGCTTGATGACGACGGTCCCGGGCGGCAGGCCGCTGGCGAGGAGCGATGGGGTGGGGTCGCGCTGACTGAAGCCTTGTATCTGCCAGGTCGCCAAAGTCAGTCCCTCTTCAGGCTTCAGCCTTCAGCATTCGGCCTTCAGTCCTTCAGTCATTCCGCAGATTTTGATCCTCATCCGCGGAATCCTCCGAAGGCGGAGGCTGAAGGCTGAAGGCGGAAGGCGAAGGCAGTCATGACGCCCGCAGGCCGTCGAGCAGCTTGCGCCAGGCGGTCTGCTTCGCGAAGTCGAGCTTGGTGTACGGCGTCGCCACCTCGCCCGCGGGCAGGTAGATCGCCGCGCCACCGGCCCGCGCGACATCGGGGCCCTTGTGCCGTTCGTGTATCACGGCGCCGTCCGGCGCGGCTAGAGCCTGTTGCACGGCTTTCGCCGCGTTCTTCACGGCCGCGACGCCGGTGCGCTCGCGCACCTGGTCGCAGAAGTCCGACAGGTCCGCGAAGTCCACCGTCCGGAACCGCTGCACGCCGTTGACGGCGCGGCTGAGCGCGACGAATTCCGCCGGGGTCTTGATGGCCGTGAGCAGCGCCTTGGCCAGCGCGTCCACTGCCGTCGACACCGCGCCGACGCGCCCCACGGAAAGCAGGCTCTGGGTGATGCGGCCGGTCGAGTACGCGGCGACGAAGGCGTCGACGACGACGGTCCCGAGCGCCTGCGCATCCATCGACGGGTTGGCGTTCAGCTTCTCCAGCACGCAATCGTACGGCCAGCCGTCGCCGGGCTCGATGTCTTCCGACCCGACGATGAAGTCGGTCGTGCCGCGCAGCTGGTGCGCGATCTCGACCATGTTCATCAGGCAGGCGTCGAAGCCGACGAGGTCGATGGCGCGGCCGGCCTCGCGGCTGGCCTCGAGGAGCACGCGCTTGAGCTCGAGCGTGTCGAGGAAGTCGCGCGAGGTGTCGTCGAACGCGATCGCGCGATCGCTCAGCGCGGCGTCGATGGTGGTGCTGAACAGCGCCCGGCGGTGCCGCGATGCCGCGACGGTCCTGACCGCGGCGCGTACGGGTTGCGCCGGCCCTCGGGCGCCGCCCGCCGCGTGTCGCGCGGGCGTAGATGTCCTTGTCGTCGACGCCGCTGCCGTGATTCCAGAGCACGGTCAGCACGCGCTCCGAGGGGCACCGTTGCATGCCCCACCGGAAGAAGTCCACCGCGACCGCCGGGTCTCCGGAGTTGGTCTCTCCCAGCTCCTCGACGACATCGTCGTCGATGGCGCCTCCGGCCTTGACGTGGTACCGGCGCGTGCGGTCGTCGGACTGCCGGTCGAACTGCACCAGCACGTCGACGTCGTCGGTGGAGCCGACGCGCTTCATCTCGAGCAGGTCCTTGGTGCCGAACGACTCGAGGTTGTTGTCGCCCGCCATCCAGACCATCAACGTCCACTTCTTCCTGGACGCCGCGCCTCGCGATGTCCGCCTGGTGCGCGCCGCCGCCGTCCGCGACCGCGTTCCACGGACCGGGCGCGGCTGCCGCTTCGAACGCCATCTCCTCGGCGACGCCCATGTCGACGGGCTCCTCGCGGTAGTCGACGATCTTCGTTACGTCCGACACGCCGAGGATACGGCGCATGATGCTGTTCATGGTGTCGGCGTCATTGTCGAAGTCGCCGTGCTCGACCGACGAGGACCGGCTGGTGAGCGGAGCGTCGAGGGCTGTGGTGGAGAAGACGATGTCGGCGACCGCCTGGCGTCCGCCGATGCCGAAGAAGCGGATGAGATCGAGGTCCGACTTCAGGCTGATCTCCAGGCCGACGAGCTCCGTGTTGGTCTCGTCCTCGAGTGCGGCGCGCACGAGGTACAGGAGCGACTTGCCATACGCGGGCACCGACGGGTCCTTGCGCTCCACGTCGTCGCGCATCGTGTACATCGTCAACGCGCTCACCGGCTTGTTCCTGCCGATGATCGGCATCAGGTGCTTCTTGAAGAGCGCATTGGTGGCGGCCGGCGCCAGGAAGTGCAGCGACTGCACGCTGATCGGTGGCGTGCCGGCAGGCACCTTCTGGCTGGTGAGCAACGGCAGGAAGTGGGCGTGGAAGATCGCGCCGGCGCTGTGGCCGATGGCGTGCAGCTCCAGATGTCCCGACTCGGCGCGCCAGAGATCGGCTGTCAGCCTCGCGACCAGCGCCGCGCCGCCCGTGCTCCGCACCGCCTTGGCCGCGCTCTCCTTCATCGATCCCCAGATCGGCCGGCCGCCGAGGCGCATGCCCCGCTCGATTGCGGCGTCGGCGATGTCGCTGACGCCTTCAAGTCCCGGCCGCCGTCCGACGATGCCGCCCAGCAGGTCGGCGAGCGTCTCGCGGATGCCAGTCTCCCAGACGAAGTAGATCGGGTAGACGCCGTTGCCGGTCCAGAACGCGTTTCGCGCCAACGGCATGCGCAGCCCGCCGGCTTCGTCGGTGAGGCCGCCGTGCGCGTAGAACATGATCCGCAGGCGATCGCCCCGCGCCTTGGCGGCTGCAAGCGCGGCCGGAAGATGCTCGCTGAAGATCTTCTCGACCTGGGCCTTCGACGACTGGAAGCTGCCGTCCCCAGACAGCTCGCCTTGCCTCAGGTTGATGACGTGTCGCTCGAAGGCCTGGCGTTGCGCGTCGGTCCAGGCGATCGCCTTTGCCTCTCGGGTGCCTCGGCGACCAGCCCGCGCATGGCCCGTTCCGGCGCGAGCTCTCCGGCTTCGAAGCTCTTCGAGAGGGCCGCCGATACGACGATCGCCTGCAGCCTGGCCGTGGAGCCTGACGCGGCCTCGAGGACGAGCGCGTCCCAGGGATCGCCGAACTGCGACTGCGTGTTGGCGACCACCGCCGCGAGCGTCTCCTCCAGCCGGCTCCGTGCCTTGCCGAACTCCGCGTCGTCTTTGAGCGATCTCGGCGACTGCGGCCGCGCAGCAGCGCCCGCATCTCGGACAGGGCGACCGCCGCGCGCCGCATCGCCGTGGCCCAGAACACGATCGTGAGGAAGTCGTCGCGCACCGTGCCCAGCCGCACGGCGTTGCGGGAAATATGCGAGGGCAGCGCCGACGTGAGGTCGCTGCCGGCGGCCTTCATCGCTTCCCAGACGGCCGGCCGCTCCAGCGGCCAGCGGCGATGCGCGCGTTCGGGATCGTCGGGCGGGATGAGGGCGAGCATGGCCTCGCGGCCCACCTGCTCGAAGTGCGACTCGGGATGCGGGGTGCCCGACGTATCCAGGAACAGCGCGTCACAGGCCGTTCGGTCGAACTGGCAGTCGATCGACGAAGATGGACGGGCCGAAGTCCGTCGTCTCTCCGAGCGCCGATGCCGCGTCCGCCGGCGAGCACAGGCCGAGTCCGACGATGGCGCGGAGGTGATCCGCCATGTCGCGGCGATCGGTGCGCGCGCGCTGCTCGATGTAGGTGTGCTGCGCGGTCAGCGCCAGGTCGAGCGGCAGCAGCCGGCTGGCCTGGTAGGCCGCGGTCACGGTGAGCGACTCGAACGTGACCTTGCGGATCTTCTGAGTGTCCGCCTCGAAGGGCCGCGTCTTCACCGCGATGCGGGAGCGCGCCACTTCGTCGGCCAGCTGCAGGCCGCCGGTGGCCGGGTCGTACAGCGACGTGCTCGTCCGGATGAACGTCGCGATCGAGGCGGCGTTCAGGACGCCGAACAGGTTCAACCGCCACCGCGCCGAGCGATCGCGCAGCTCGAGCTTGCCGGATGGGCCGACCGTGATCCCGACGCCGCCGTCCTCGAGTCGCGAGAGCGAGCCGCGCAGCGCGTCGTCGACGGCGGCGCGCGTGTCGGCGGTCAGCTCGTCGAGGTCGATGTCGTACGAAAAGAGCGCCCCGCGATGCCGCTCGGAGCTCAACTGGGCCTCGGCCGACAGCGTGAGCGAGCGGTTGACCGAGAACGCGATCGCCTGCTGCATCGCCTGGATCTGTTCGTCGGTGAGCCCGGCGTTGACCAGTGCGACCAGGTCGGCCTTGGGGTCGCTGCTGATCGCCTTCATGAGCATCGAGATGAGCTCGGCGTCGCGAAGCGTGGCGCTGACGCCCGCGCTGGCCTGCGCGCTGATCGTCAGGCCCTGTTCCGTCAGCCTGAAGTACTCGAGCCGCGCGCGCGTCTTCGAAAGCTTCGTCACCCGGCGCTCGAAGAGCCCGCTCAACCGCCAACTGGCGCCGACGGTGACCGTCGCGCTGGCCTTCACGGCCAGGCTGCCCACCAGCGGCAGGCCCGGCGTCGCCAGCGGGTTGGCAAGCGCCGACATCGTCGCCGACCCCGACACCTCGATGTGGCCCTCGCCGGAGGTCGACGCGATGGCGCCGACCGCCAGGCGGGAGAGATCCTCGACATCGACGGGCAGAACTGCCGCCTCGAGCGTCGTCTTCAGCGCCTCGCCCGCGGTGGGCTCGGGGCCGCTCAGGTCGAACGGATGGTGATACGCGAGCGTGAGTCCGGTGCCGGCGTTGAATCCCAGCTTCGTCGCGCCAGGCACGGTGGCGCCCGCAGAGATGACCGCGCGAAGCGCGCACGACATCACCGCGGTGCCGGCCGGCGCAAGCACCGACGGCCTGATCTCCGAACCAGGGATGACCGTGGTCTCGGGTCCATGCACGGCCACGCCGACACGGCCGCCCGCCGCCAGCTGCAGCGCGACGACGTCGAGCTCGATCGGGCGTTCGACGGCAAAGTCGATGTCGCGTCCCTTGTCGGCGTGATCGGTCAGCGCGGCCCCGAGATCGCGCCGGCTCGGCACGAATGATCGAAGGCCGAGCGCGGCGCGCAGATAGCGGCGGAGCCCCGAGCTTCTCCGACAAATTAACCGATAGGAGCTGCTGGCCGTCGTGATCGTTGACAGTGATGCTGGGCATGGTAAGACCTTCGCCGTGACTATCGTTGCGCCGCCTGCCGGATGGCGCCCATCGAGATACCTTCGTTCGCGTCGTAGGTGCCGTCGCCCCTCAGCCGTTGGACGCCAGGCCCGCCGGCGTGATGGAGCGCGACCACGCACCAGCCTTCGGGCTCGAACACCGGGCTGCCGGAGCTGCCACCTTCTGTGGGCGTCCGGTAGTGCAGGCGCCGGGGGTCGACGTCGAGCAGGACGTTGTCGTGCAGCGAGAACTCGAGATCGCGGCCATCGGGATGGCCGATGATGTAGACGAGCGGCGGCGGCGCGGTCACGGTCATCGCGCGCGGGCTGAGCGTCAGCTTCGACACCCCTGCCGGCACCTCGGTCAGCCGGACGACCGTGGCGTCGATGTCGAGGCCAGCCGACGACCACAGGACCTCGGCAATGGTCACGCGCTTCTGCGGCATCTGGAAGAAGACCTCGGCCTCCTCGGGCAGGAGCGCGGTGTGCCGAGGCGACGCCTGGTACGGCGCGCCATCGACCCGCGGGGCTCACCACGTGCTTGTTGGTGACGAGCACCATCTCGGGTCCCCACTCCTTCTTCAGATCGGCGCCCGACACCATCCAGCCGGTGCCGAAGCCGCGCCCGCCTCGCGTCTCGATGCGCGCGATCGCGTTGCAGCAGTCGAGGCCGTTGCGGAACCACTGCAGACTCTTCATCCCGCCGGGACCCAGCAGCGCCTCGAGGGCCGCCGTGGTGCTGGCGACGGCGGCGCCGTTCAACACGACGCTGCCGCCCATGCGGGAGAGCAGCGCCGCCCTGAGCAGCGCCAGCACCTGCGTGCCCGATCCACCGGGTCGCAGGTCGAGCCGCCAGACCTCGCGCAACTGGCGCTCGGTGCTGCCGATCTCGAAGCCGTCCGCGCCCGGGGCTTCGACGTAGCGGCCAGCGGTCGAGAACGCCTGCGAGTCGTCCTCGAGCGCGATGAACGCCTCCAGCCGCGTGGCCAGTTCCCACGCCGGGGTTCGCTTGTCGGCAATCTGCGGGATCGGCCTGACGGCGCGTGTCGCGGGCATCGAGGCTGGTCAGGACGCGCCGGGCCAGGTCCGTCGGGTCGGGATATCCGCCCGTCGACACGCCATCAGCCTTCGCCCGCGCCAGCAGCGCGACCACGTTGATGCCGTGCCAGAAGTTGGCGTCGGGGTCGCGCGCGTAAGCGGCCCAGTACGCTTCGAGCGCCTGAATCAGGTGCGCAGGGTTGCTGCCGACACCGACCAGGCCCGGCGCGACGTAGAGCTGCTTGTAGACGCGGCCCAGCAAGCCTCTCGCCTCGTCACGTTCGTCCTCCGGCGTCGATGGATCGGCGACGAGGCCGCGCAGCGCGAACTCCGCCGCGGCGAACCGTCCCTCGTCGATCATCGCCTGCGCGTACTGCCGCACGACGTTGGGGTGGCGCACGCCGGCCATGAGCAGCGCCTCGGCGACCCGCTCCATGAGCGCAAACCGGCGCTTGCGCCTGAGGTCGCCGAGGATCTTCCTGAGCGGCGTGCCGTATTCCGCCGGCGGCCGTGCCGAGATGTCGTGGATCAGCTCGTCGCACACCGCGCGCACTTCATCCCACGCCAGCGTGTCGAGCAGACCCGAAAGGTGATCGGCCGTCGCCTCCAGAGTCATGTTTCAGCGCTTCCTGAAGACAATCTGCGAGAAGTCGCGCAGCGGACGCTGTGGCGCCTCGGTGACGGTCTCGAACGGGTCGAGCGCGGCCAGCGGCCCGAAGTCGATGCCGGCGCGCTGCTCGATGCTGGCAATCGAGGTCTGGGCGGTCGAGTGCTGTCCGAACACGAACTCCTGCTCGCTGAGGAACGCTTCCTGCGACATCGTGTAGCCGGTGGCGCACAACTCGCCCGTCTCGTCGTGAATGAAGGCGATGACCTTCCAGAACGACACCGGGACCTTCACGCCGAACCGAACCGGGTCGTCGTCGAGCAGGAACGGACCGGTGAAGACCGAGATGCGCATGTCGTCCTCGCGCGCGTTCTCGAGCGCGTAGTCCTCGAGGCCGAGCCAGATGCCGGCGTTGAACGGCTGCATCTGCGGCGTCGCGTTGGTGACATGCATCGAGTCGGAGTTGCCCTTCGACGCGTCGCCCTCGGAGCCCCAGACCGGGTCCTCGCGCCGGGTCATGTGCCCTCGGGCGAACTTGGGCTCGTTGCCGTAGCACTCGTTCTTGATCTGCGCCGTCTGCGGAATGCGCGGGTCGAAGCGCCAGCCGGGGCGCTTGACCTTCTTGGTCTGCTTGCCGTCGATGTTGACGGCGCTGTAGAAGCACATGCGGCGGCTGCTGCTCATCACGACGGAGAAGTGCTCGTACTTGAGGACGCTCGCGCTGTCGCCGTCTTCGTCGAACTCGAGGACATCGGCTGCCGCGCCGGTGATCTCGGGCAGCGGCACCTCGGCGTCGTCGCCGAGGAAGCCGGTCTGGTAGCCTTCGCGGTCGGCGTAGTCCTCCGGCCTGGCTTCGAGGTCGTCCCAGCCTTCTTCCTCCTCGTCGTCGGCGACGCGGCGCTCGCCGCAGTTGTGGTCGGCTGCCGCCCTCGACTGTCGCGATCGCCTGATCGCCCGAGCGTCACGGTCACCTGAAGGGGCAGCGTCCACGTGGCCGTACGGCCGCTGACGGCGGGCGTGGAGGTTGCCGTCGACCTGATTCGTCGCGCCCGCCGGCTTGCGGGCCGTGGTGACGACGGCGTGCCCTTCGGGCCCGGCGGCCTTCGAGCGCGTGCAGCCGCTCGGCGATCAGCGGCGCGGCGACGGCGAAGTTGGCCTCGAGGAACCGGCCGGCGAAATGCAGCGCCACGGCCTGTCCCGTCTTGAGGTCGAGCACGACGGATCCGGAGTTGCCGCCAAGCGTCGAGCAGTCGTGCGTGACCGTGCCGCCGTTCTTGCCGGTGATTGTGCCGGGCGCGAGGCGCTTCTTGTCGTAGACGTCGCCGAAGATCCGCCGCATCAGGTCCGGCTCGGGAATCCGGCTGTCCCTCGCGGGGTAGCCGATCACCGCGACCTGCTGCTGCGCCTCCACTGCCGCCGCACGGAGCACGAGCGGCGAGGCCAGCGCCAGTTCGCCGGACTTGCGTGCGACCTTCAACAGCGCCATGTCCGGTCCGTCGTCGCCTTCGATGTGCAGGATGTCGAGGACGCCGAACTCCGCGGTCGCCGAGCGGCCGATCTCTTCACGGAAGTCAATCGACGAGCCCATCCGCCGGCCAGTGGCGCCGACGCGGAAGCTGAACCCGTTGCCGCGGCTGCGGCCGAACTCGCCGGCGACGTGCCGGTTGGTGACGACGACGTCGGGCGCAACCAGCCAGGCGGTGCCGATCCACTCGAAGTGCGGGTGGCCGGTCACTTCGACCCGTCCGACCGCGCGCACGGCGTTGCGCAGCATGGCCGACACGGCCTCGAGCCGCGACCGCCAGACCTCGCTCTCGACGTCGTTGAACTGCAGCTGGATGCCGTCGTCGACGACCGCCAGCACCGGTCGTCCCGTGCGCAGCACGATCGTCTCGAGCGCCATCGGCTGCGGCGGCGGTTGCGGCGGCTGCTCGCCGGGCTCGGCGCGCGATTCGAGGAAGCTGGCCATCTCCTCGAAGGCCTTCTTCCCGCGCTTCTTCTCGCGCACGCCCTTCAGCTCCTTGGCGAGCTCCGGGTCGACGCTCTCGAGCTGAGCGACGCGTGACTTGAGGGCTTCCTCGGTGTTCTTGAGTGGCTGCATGGGGCCTCGTGCTGGAGAGCGACGGAGCGAACGTGTCGGAGCGACCGGTCACTGCGTCTTGAGGAATTCGATGAGAGCCGTCCGATCTGCGGCGCCGAGCGCCGTGCCGTAGAGATGTCCGCCGTTGCCGTTGCCCGGCTTCGACGTGTCGAAGACGACGCCCGCCTTCGTCGCCTCCGGGCCGCTGCTCACGAAGCCGACGCCGGCCTGATCGATGACGTCGTATCCGCGAACGAAACGCGCCGGGCGCTCGGCGGGCGGCGAGAGCAGCGCCGCCAGCGTCGGCACCGACCCGTTGTGCAGGTAGGGCGCGCGCAGCCAGACGCCGCCGAGCGGCACGGCGACGTAGCCGTTGGTCTTCCGGAAGCCGGAGATCGCGGCCTTGGTTCCCCGCGTGAACTGGGCGATACCCTCGGCAATCTGCGGCGTGAACGAGTCGAGACGATGGCGATCGGTTCCGACCTCGGTGACCGGGATGACCGTCGCCGTGCGTGCGCCGCCGCTGGCATGGCAGCTCGCGCAGTCGCGCGCGAAGATGGCCGCGCCGCGCGTCGCCGCCGCCTGGTCGACCGCGAAGGGATATTTCGGCGGCGGCACGGCGCGGATCCACCGCTCCATCTCGCCGAGGCTCTCGAGCTCTATCGACTTCAGCGAGGCGCCGTTGGCGAGGCCCGAGCTGAGCATCAGCTCGTGCAGCGACTGGTTGACGCCGTCCCAGTGCTGCGCCGTGCCGTCGCGGGACGCCATGTTCCAGAGCGGGACCATGTCGGAGGCCCCGATGCGTGTCGTCCGGCTCCTGCTTGAGCATCCCGACTTTCAGCGGGTTGAACGGATCGACGCGGCCTGGACCCCAGTCGGGCTGCCGTTCGGACCACGCCATGTCCTTGGCGCGCCGCGCCAGGCCTTTTCGTGTCGCCGGGATGATCAGCGTGCGCATCAGCAGCCGATCGGTCCACGAGAGCGTCGTCATCTCGTCGATGGCCGCCAGCACCTTGTCGGTGGTGAAGTCGTCGCCGCCGATGCAGCCCTGCAGGAACCGGAAGTACGCCTGGGGCGAGGTGCGGGTGGAGGGGCCGCCCGGCACGATCACCGTGCGGGCCTCGGGGCTGGAGCGATAGGTCGCGGTATGGCAGAACGCGCAGTTGACCGCCACGCGATCGCCGCCGAACCGCGCCTTCTTCGTGAAGCCAATCGGCAGCTCGCGCCCGGGCTCCCAGACCGCGCCGATGGCGGCGTAGCCGGCGCCGCCAAGCTGGTCGCCGCAAATCTTCGGCAGCACCTGCCAGATCCAGTACGGCAGGCCGTCGTTCTCTTCGCCGCCGAACGACCCGTAGTTGAAGTGCTCGACCGGCGATGGCGTCGCCGTGCCGCCGGGCTGCCCCGCCGTACGCGCGGACACCAGGGCAGCGAGCAGCAGGCCGGCAAGAATCGGCGTGGCGCGGCGCATGACGGCCTCAGAGGGTCTTCAAGTACTCGAGCAGATCCTCGCGCTCGCCGCGCGAGAGCTGCTGCCCGTAGGTGTGGCCGGCGTTGCCGTTGCCGCGCACGCGGGTGTCGAACTTCACGCCCTCACGCTCGGCCTCGGCGCCGCGCCAGACGAATCCCACATCGGCCCAGTCGAAGACGTCATACGCGCGGTAGAACTCCACCGGCCGCTCTTCGGGGAAGAGCAGCGCGCGAAGCGTCGGCACCGACCCGTTGTGCAGGTACGGCGCGCGCAGCCACAGGCCGTCGAGCGGCATGTTCGCGTAGCCCGTCGTCTTGCGGAAGTGCGAGAACTTCCAGGGGTGGCCTTCGCCGATGGTGTTCATCTTCGTCGACAGTTCCGCCGTGAACGACTGCAGGCGCTCGGGGTCCGTGCCGATCTCCGCGAGATCGGTGACTTGACCGATCGCGCGGCGCGCCGATTGCGTGGCAGGACGCGCAGGCTGCCTGATAGGAGGCGCGTCCACGCTCCGCGCGCACGCGATCGATCCGCTCGGCCGGGAACGGCGGCGCCGGCAGGTCGAGGATCCACGCCTCGATCCGCCCGAGCGACGCGAGGTCGAGCGACTCGGGCGTCGCGCCAGCGCCGATGGCGGCGCTCTTGTTGCGCTCTTCGACGCTGTTGTTGTTGCCGTCCCAGTGCAGCCACAGCCCCTGGCGGACGCGCTGTTGCCACAGCGACGGCAGGTCGACGGTGCCGACAGACGTGTCGTGCCGCAGGTCGAGCCCGAACATCGCTTGTAGGGGCTGAAGGTGTCGACACGCCCGGGCAGCTGTGGCGGCCGCGAGTCGAACCACGCGTTCTCCTGCGCCCGCTCGAGGATGCCCTTCTTGATCCGGTTGAACACCGCCACGCGGTAGATCAGCCGATCGAACCAGGAGAACTCCGGCATGTCCTTCTGGATCGCGTCAATCAGGTTCGACGCGGTGAACCGCTCGTCCTGCGCACACGCCGTCAGGAATCGCGCGTAGCCCTGCAGGTCCATCTGGTTCGCCGGCATGCCCAGGACGATGCGACGCGGCGCTCCCGGCGATTCGCGATAGCTGCCGGCGTGGCACGTCGCGCAATTCAGGCCGACGAGCGGGATCTTGTCGGCGTTGTACGTTGTCCCGATGGGCCGCTTCGCGCCCGGCGACTCATAGAGGAACCCGAGCTTCTCGTAGCCCTTGCCGGGGCGCGCCGGCAGCTTGTCGGCGCAGAGCAGCGGCATGGCGCGAAACGCCGGGTACGGCAGGCCGACGCGCACCTCCGTCCCCACCGCTCCGTACTTGAAGTGCGTGAGGATGTCGCTGGGCGATTCCTGCGCGCCGCCGCCAAGCTGCGTTGCGCCGAGCATCAGCAGCAACCCGACGATCGCGACGTGCGCTCGAGACATCCGCGCTCTCCCCACGAAGCGGCTCACGACCGGAATGCCTGCGGCTCGAACACCGACATGATCTGCGCGATCATCTCGTCGTGTGAGGCAAAGCGCGTCTCGTCGTAGCAGCCGAGCGGGTTCTCGACGACGTTGACGAGGCACTTGTTGCAGTAGGTGCAGGGGTTGTCGGGCCGGTCCTGGCCGCGCGCGAAGATCTGCGGCAGGTCGGGGTTCGCGATCAGCGAACGCGCGATGCTGACGCCGTCACACGCGCGGTCGGCCAGCGCCTTGACGATGAACGAGGCGGTCTGGAAGCCGCCGGTGCAGATGACCGGCACGGAGACCGCGGCCTTGATCGCCTTGGCGTCGCCGAGCGATGATGCCCTCGATCTCTTCCTTCGGGCCGGCGGCATCGTTCCACTGCTTCCGCACGAGCTGGCTGTTGTTCCTGAAGAAGATGTAGTTGCGGAACGCGCGATCGCCGCTCGAGATCATCGTGTCGTAGGTGGCTGCCAGGTCCGCCAGCGGCAGGTCGACGCCCGCCGGGTTCCGCGGATGCGGGAAGAAGCGCCCGTGGACACGTGGATCGCGTCGATGCCGGCGCCTTCGAGCATCTTGCAGACCTTGATCGAGTCCTCGAGGGTGTTGCCCGACGGCCCGCGATTGAAGAGCGCCACCGCGTCGGCGTACTCGACCGCGCTGATCTTCATCTGCAGGTGGAAGTCGTCGCCGACCTTCTCGCGGATCGCCCGGACGATCTCGAGCACGAACCGGGCGCGGTTCTCGATCGGCCCGCCGTACTCGTCCTTCCGGTCGTTGATCGCCGAGCTGAGGAACTGCGTGATCAGGTAGCCGTTGGCCCCGTGCAGCTCGACGCCGTCGAGCCCGGCCTCGCGGGCCCGCCGCGCCCCTTCGGCGAAGGCGGCGACGACCTCCTTGATCTGCGCCACGGTCATGCGCTCGCACTCGAAGCCGTGCATCGGATCGGACTGGTCGGTGGAGCTGAGGCCCTTGGCGTACTCGACGCCGCCGATGTCGCGCTGGCGCCCGCCGTGGCTCAGCTGGAGGATGAACTTGCAGTCGTGCGCGTGCACCGCCTCGCCGACCTTCCGCCAGAACGGAATGTGCCGGTCGTGGTCGATCATCGCGTAGTTCGGGACGATCCGGCCGCGCAAGTGCACAGGCACGAACGACGAGATGATGGCGCCGACGCCGCCGCGGGCGAATTTCGTCTCCCAGTTGATCCGCGCCTGGTTGCCCGAGCCGTCGTAGTTGTCGAAGCGCCCCGACACGTTCGACCGGAAGAGCCGGTTCTTCACCGTCAGGTTGCGAAACGACAGCGGCTGGAAGATCGCGTCGAAAGGCATGTCGACCCCTGCGTGTGGCGATGCCGCCCGGCCGGCCGGGCGCGATCGATCAGAACGTCTTCAGATATTCGATGAGCGCGTACTTGTCTGGGTCCGGCAGCTCGGCGCCGAACGTGTGGCCCTTGTCGGCGATGAAGTCGGGCGCCAGATTGCGCCGGATCATCCCGTCCATCAGCTTGCGGTCGCCGATGAACTCCATCAGCGAGCGATTCTGCAGCAGTCGCGGCAGCTGCATCGGGTCGATCCGCGCGATGAGGTCGATAGGCGTGCCCTGCGGCACCTTCAGCCGATGGCCGTTGGCGAGCACCAGCGTGCTGTCGATCGAAGTCAGCGGAATCGACTGGACCGCCAGGCGCCGCTCGGGCCACAGCAGCTTATTGATGCCGTCGTTGAACGCGGCCATGCGCCCGGCGACTGACGGATCCTTCACGAAGATCCCGACCGAGTTGTTGTGGAGGTACGGCGCGGTCGCCCAGATCGCGCCGAGCGACGCCGTGCGGTAGTAGCCGCGGCCGCCGCCTTCGAGCGTGAACGTGATCGGCTCGCTCGGCTTGCGCGGGTTGTAGAGGTTGTTCAGCGTGCCGATCGCCGGCAGCTCCTTGTACGTCTCGGACGAGAACTGCTCCCAGACGTGGCCGCGCGTCGCGTTGGTGCCGGCGGCGCGCGCGATGTTCGTGCCCAGCACGGTCACCGAGTAGCGCTTGTCGTCGGAGAGGAAGTTGCCCTCGAGGAAGTCCGGCTTCTCGACCGCGTCGCGGAACCACGAGGCCCGCGCCGCGTCGGTGGTGACATCGGCCGGCGGCTGCTTGCTCGAGTGGCAGCTCGCGCACTTGTCCGCGAACGCCTGCCGCCCGCGCGACAGCACGGCGGCGTCGCTCGTGAGATAGGCGGAGCCGCCCGGCGCGTCCTTGCAGGTGCGGCGCGGCCGAGCGCCTTGAGGAAGGCCTCGGCGCCTTCCATGCGCGCTTCGGTGGCGCGCCAGTCCGGGCACGTCAGCCGCGCGTGCTCCATGTCGAAGGGCTTCTGCGGTGCGTGGCCGGCCACCGGATCGTGCAGCGTCATCCAGTAGTCCGCGCACATGCCGATGTTCACGTAGACGCGCAGCGAGGCGCCGGCGACGCCGACCGAATCGGCGCCGTCCTTCAGGATGTGATGCACCTGGCGCATCGATGCCGTCGCGCATCTTCTCCGCGGCCGTCGGCCGGAACGCCAGCAGGAACACGGTGTTGATCGCGTTCGGGTTGTTGATGTGGTCGGTCGCGAACCGCGAGGTGTCCGATGTCCCCGGCGGCTGCGCGTTGCCGACGTGCCAGCGGAAGTCGTCGGGCTTCATCTTCAGGTTGAAGAGCCGTCCTTCCTCCCAGTACCTGGTTGCCGATGGTGCCCGTCAGGTTCGACCATTTCGGCCGTTCGGGATCGGCGGGCGGGTTGAGCGGGTTGAAGCCGATGTGGCAGAACCCGCACGACATCCCGATGAGGTAGGGCGGATCGGCGCTGGCTCGGGTCGGCCAGGTACTTCGCCGCGTCCCACTTCGACTTGTCGAACTTCGGGTTGGGGAACTTGCGCAGGCCGACGACGCCGGCGGGTTCGCCGGGCATGTCGGGTACCGGCGGGCTGATCGCAGCGATCGAACCACAGGCCGTACTCGATCTGCCGAGGTGGCCGGCACGCAGCCCGGCTGCGTGATCGCGCCGAGCTCGCGGAAGCGCCGGCCGTTGCGCCGCGAGTCCACGTAGTTGATGAGGTCGACGTTGCCCTGCGTCTTGCGGGCCATCTCGACCCAGAACTTCTCGTTGCCGCCGGTCCAGAAGTACCAGGTGTCGCGGCCGCGGCGCTCTTCGGCGCTCAACCGCGATCCGTACCCGTAGTCGTCTTCCGAGTACGCCGCCGCGGACTGCTGCTGCTCGCCGCGCGCGGCGAGATTGTCGCCGGACGTCGCAACCAGCACGGCCACGGCCATGACGAAGACGGACAGGCATACGGCGAGCACGCGTCGAGAAAGCCGAGCTCTCATTGGCATGGCAAATCACCTGGACGAGGTGAGAGTGAATTTTCCGATCAAAGGCAGCCAGCTAAACCATGACCTGGCACCCGTCGAACGACACAGCAGGAGGGGGGAGCGCGTCTGTGTGTGCGCACTATGGAGTCGAGTCAGCAATATGTCAAACCCCATGCGCGTTTCGCTCGAACGGACGAGCTCGAAAGCTCATCGGTGCGCCGCAGCGCTGGTCTGTTGCCGCGCGTCGGTCTGAGAGAAGTAAACGCGAGACGCGGTGAACTGTGACAGGCGGCAATGCCGGCGGTGTGCAGCGACGGTCTGGACCGGCAGCGGAAGTGGGGAGATCGGGCCCGGAATGAGCCGGAGGAGCGTCTGGCGGGGTATAGTAGAGGCAAGCCCTACATCTACCGAACGGACTGAGAGCCTATGCAAAAATCCAGACCGACGCAGAACAAGCGGGCGCGTGAGCGCGCGCGTCAGGAAAAACAGCAGCAAAAGGCCGCGCGGCGGCTCGAAACCAAGGAACGCCGGGCCTTGCGCCCGGACGTTGCCGCTGGCGAAGACCCCGACATCGCCGGCATCGTGCCCGGGCCCCAGCCATCGCCCTGGGCGGACGAGTTGCGGCGACCTCGACGAGAAGGAAGAGCAGTAGCCCCGGCAGCGTCGCGAGCCGCGGCCCCGCGCCGGCGGCGTTCGTTTTTCCGTTCTTTTTCGCGTTCCCGGAGACCTTCGACCATGGCCGCCGCCGAGCACCCCCAGGTTCGGACGGTCATCGCGCTCGGTACGCGACGTCAGTCCGCGTCTCGCGGACTGCGTCCTCACGCACGTGTCGCGGACACCAGTCGACGCCGACCTGGCCGCCGCCCAGCACGACGTGTATTGCGACGTCCTGAGATCGCTCGGCGCGCGTGTCGAACGGGTGACACCCCTGCCGCGAGTGTCCCGACGGCGTCTTCGTCGAGGACTCGGCGGTCGTGCTCGATGAGCTGGCCGTGATCGCCCGCCCCGGCGCCCCGTCGCGCACCTCCGAGACCGCCTCGGTGGCCGAGGCCCTCTCCGCCTACCGCCCGCTCGCGACGCTCTCGGCGGGCAGCTACCTCGAGGGCGGTGACGTGATGGTGGCCGGCCGGTCGATCTACGTCGGCCGGTCGACCCGCACCAATGAGGCCGGCATCGACGAACTGCGGTCGCTCGCCGCCCCACTCGGCTACACGGTGACGGCGGTGGACCTGACCGGCTGCCTCCATCTGAAGTCCGCGTGCACGTTCGTGCCGCCGGACATCGTGCTCGCCAACCCGGACTGGGTCTCCCCCGGCGTCTTCCGCGATCTGACCGTCGTCATGGTCGCACCAGACGAGCCGTACGCTGCCGAACACGATCACGCTCGGCGGCGTGACGCTGGTTGGCGCGGCGTTCCCGCAGACCGCCGCGATCCTCGGGCGGCGCGGCGCTTCGACGCGTGCAGTCGATTTATCGGAGCTGGCGAAGGCGGAAGGCGCGCTGACGTGTTCGAGCCTGATCTTCGCCGCCTGAGGGTCACCGGATTCAGACGTCAAGGATCGCGGTGGAGGCGGATGTCTGAGTTTCTCTACCTGGCATTGATCTGATTCATCCGCTAGTCGAGCCGCACCAGCCCTCGCCGCGTCGCGACCTTCACGGCTTCGGTGCGGCTGGTGACGCCGAGCTTCTCGAACAGGTGGCCGAGGTGGGTCTTCACGGTGCGCTCGCTGATGCCGAGCGCGGCGGCGATTTCCTTGTTGCTGTGGCCGTCGGCCATCGAGCGCAGCGCCGCCAGTTCGCGCGGCGTGAGCTGCACCTGCGTCACGCGCTCGGCCAGCTTGGCGGCCGCGGCCGGCGCCAGGTAGGTCTTGCCGGCGAGCACGTCGTGGATGCAGGCGATGAGCGCGTCGGCGGCGATGTCCTTCAGGACGTAGGCCTTCGCGCCGGCCTTCAGGGCGCGCGCGATGTCCTCGTCGGTGTCGTAGGTGGTGAGCACGATGACCCGGGCGTGCGGGTCGCGCTGCCGGATCTGCCGCACCGCCTCGACGCCTTCCATCACCGGCATGCGCAGGTCGAGCAGCGTCACGTCGGGGCGATGCCGCTCGAACGCCTCCACGGCCTCGAGGCCGTTGGCGGCCTCGGCGACGACCTCGAGGTCCGGCTCCTGGTTGATGATGTTGGCGACGCCGGTGCGCAGCAGCGCGTGATCGTCGACGACGAGCACGCGAGGCCGGCGTCGCTGGTCACGGCGCCGCCTGCGCCACGCGGTCAGACTCGGCGTGCACTCGGCCTGCGCGCGGGAATGGAGAACGACGGCGGCTCCCAGGCCAGCACGACCTCGGTGCCGGATCGCGGCGCGGTGACGAAGGTGAGCGACGCGCCGATGCGTTCGGCGCGCTCCTGCATGCTGGTCATGCCGAAGCCGGAGCTCGGCCTCTCCCGCGCGATGCCGCGGCCGTCGTCGGCGACCGACAGCCGGAAGCCGACGCCGCGGACCGCGCCGGCATGCACCGCGATGCGGCGCGCGCGCGCGTGCCGCACGGCGTTGGTCAGCGCCTCCTGCGCGATGCCGATGATCTCGCGCTCGACGCCGCCGCCGAATGCCGGCAGCCCGTCGATCGTCAGCTCGACCGGCACGTCGGTCGTGCGGCGCGCGAGGTCGATCATGCGCTGGAGCGCGGCGCCGATGTCGTCGCTGTCGCTCGGACTGCGGCCGCAGCGCGGCCGACCGAGCGCCGCGCCTCGACCATGTGGGTGCGCGCCAGGTCGACCGCCGTCTCGAGGCTGCGTGGCGACCGGCGCCGGCAGCGTCGGCCGGCCGCGCGCTGCGCCGCCTGCAGCTGCATCAGGATCGCGGCGAAGCCCTGCGCCAGCGTGTCGTGGATGTCGCGGGCGATGCGGTTGCGCTCCTCGAGCACCGCCTGGCGCCGCGCTTCACGCGGCTCTGCTCGGCCAGCCGGCTGTGGTGCAGCGCCAGCGTCGCCTGCCGCGCCATGGCGTCGAGCAGCGCGCGGCCGCCAGCGCTGCTCGCAGCTCCGGATCGCGGCCGCGTCGAGAGCGCCACCCAGCCGAGCTTGCGCGTCGGCAGCACGAGCGGCGCGACGAGCATCGACGTCGAGCCGGCGGCGGCGTTGAACTGCGCGCACCGCCTCCGGCAGGCGCTGGTCGTCGCCGCGTGTACTCGACGATCTCGGTCCAGCCGTCGGCTGAAGCCGAGCAGATGCGCGGCCATGCCTCGCGCGGCAGCGCGAGCGACGCCCAGTCCGGTCGCTCGCTGCGTGTAGAACGCGTTCGCTCGATGTATGGCCATCCACAGGTCGCATCGCCGCCCGTCGCTCGTCGAGCAGCCACACGCCGCAGGCGTGGCTCTCGCAGTCGTCGACCAGGCGACTTGATGAAGACGCGGAAGAAGCCCGACGATGTCCGGCTCGCTGACGAGCAGATCGAGCGCGAGCTGCACGGCGTCGCTCTGGATCGCGCGCCATGCACTCGGCGCGCTGGCGATCGTCGGTCTCGCAGCGCGAGCCACGCAGCGTCGCGCGCACGCTCGGCCAGCGACGGCCGACGCCGCGATCGCGGGCCAGCCAGCCTCGGCGCGTCGCCGTCGCTGCGATGTCGACATGCCACGTCCGATGCGCCCGCGTCATTATCGGCCAGGACGCCGCGCTCTGGCGCTCGCTCGGCCGGACGAGCCGGCGCCTCGGTCCGAAAGTCGCAGATCGCAACCGGCCCTCGTCGAGTCGGACTGCCGCTGACGCCATCGGGTGACGCCGGCGCTCGCGCCTCTGCCCGATTGTCCGGGACGCCCGGGCGCGCGATGCTATCCAGCATGGACACGCGATTCTCCGTCGTTCGATTTCGCGCCGTCCGTGACCATCGCCGCGTGGTCGTCCTGCTCGTCACTCGGCTCGCACGTCTCGGCGCTGACTCGCTGCCTGCGCGCGCCCGACGCGCAGCAGCCGGCCGCCGCCGCCGCCGACAGGTCACCGTCGCCGCGGCCGTCGCCCGCGACGTCACCGAGTGGGACGAGTTCACCGGGCGGCTCGAAGCCGTCAACACGCGTCGCGATCCGGCCGCGCGTCTCCGGCTACGTCTCAGCGTGTCGCTTCGAGGAAGGCGCGCTGGTCGCAGGGCGAGCTGCTGTTCCAGATCGACCCGCCCGTTCCAGGCCGAGGTCGACCGCCTGCGCGCCGAGCTGGCCGCAGGCCGCGCGCCACGGTCCAGCGCGCCGACTCCGAACTGCAGCGCGCCGAGCGGCTCTCGACCGAGAACGCGATGTCGCCGAGGAGCGCGACGCCGCGCCTCGTTCGCCGCCGAAGTCGGCCGCCCAGGTCGCCGCGGTCGAAGCCGCGCTGCGCGCCGCCGAGCTCGAACCTCGAGTTCACCCGCGTCGATCGTCGCCAATCGACGGCCGCGTCGGCCGCGCCATCGTCACCGACGGCAACTGGTCTCGAGCGGCCCGGCGAGGCCACGCTGCTGACCACGGTCGTGTCGCTCGACCCGATCTACGCCGGCGTTCGACGCCGACGAGCAGACGTTCCTGCGCTACGGCGACTGGCGCGCGACGGCAAGCGCGCCAGCGCGCGGCAGTCGGCACTGCCGATCCGCATGGCGCTGGCCAACGATCACGCCTTCCCGCACGAGGGCGAGCTGCACTTCCTCGACAACCAGCTCGATCCCGCGACCGGCACGATTCGCGGCCGCGCCATCTTCCGCAACGCCGATCGGCAGCCTCACGCCCGGCCTGTTCGTGCGGCTGCGGCTGCCCGGCAGCGGCGGCCTACGCGGGCGTGCTCGTCGAGGACCGCGCCGTCGGCACCGATCTCGACCAGCGCTTCGTGTTCGTCGTCGACGCCGATCAAGACGGTGCGAGTACCGCGCCGTGACGCTCGGCCCGCTGGTCGACGGCCTGCGCGTCGTGCGCACCGGGCTTGACGGCGGCGAGCTCGTCGTCGTCAACGGACTGCAGCGCGTGCGCCCGGGCGCGAAGGTCGATCCGAGCCGTCGCGATGGACCAGCGGCCGCAGCGGCGCGTCGCCGACGCCACCTCGGCGAGGGCGGCGCACGGCGGGAAGTGAGGCTCGCGATGAAGTTCTCCGTTCTTCATCACCGGCCCGATCTTCGCGGCCGTCCTCTCGCTGCTGATCGTCGTGGCCGGCGCGCTGGCGCTCTTCCGGCTGCCGATCAGCGAGTACCCGAGCGTCGTGCCGCCGACGGTGGTCGTCCGCGCGGCCTATCCCGGCGCCAACCCGAAGGTGATCGCCGAGACCGTCGCCTCGCCGCTCGAGCAGCAGATGAACGGCGTCGAGGGCATGCTCTACATGTTCTCGCAGTCCACCTCCGACGGCCTGCTGACGCTGACGATCACGTTCGCGCTCGGCACCGACCTCGACAACGCGCAGGTGCAGGTGCAGAACCGGGTCGCCCAGGCGCTGCCGCGGCTGCCGCAGGAAGTGCAGCGCATCGGCGTCACCACCGAGAAGGCGTCGCCCGACCTCATGATGGTCGTGCACCTGGTCTCGCCGGACGAGCGCTACGACATGCTCTACCTGTCGAACTACGCGCACCTGCAGGTGAAGGACGAGCTGACGCGCATCGACGGCGTCGGCAGCGTGCAGGTCTTCGGCGCCGGCGAGTACAGCATGCGCGTCTGGCTCGACCCGGACCGGCTGGCCGTCGCGGCAGCTCACCGCCACCGACGTCGTGCGCGCGATCCGCGAGCAGAACGTGCAGGTGGCCGCCGGCGTGCTCGGCGCGCCGCCGGCGCCGTCGGACACGACGTTCCAGCTGTCGATCAACGCGCAGGGCCGCCTGACGACCGAGGAGGAGTTCGCGCGACATCGTCGTGCGCGCCACCCGCGAAGGGCAGATCACGCGGCTGCGCGACGTCGGCCGCGTCGAGCTCGGCTCGAACGCTACTCGCTGCGCAGTCTGCTCGACAACAAGCCGGCCGTCGCCATCGGCATCTTCCAGCGCCCGGGCTCCAACGCGCTCCAGGCCTCGTCGCACGTCCGCGCGATGATGGAGACGCTGAAGGCAGACTTCCCGGAGGGCGTCGACTACCGCATCGTCTACGACCCGACGATGTTACGTGCGCGAGTCGATCCACGCCGTGGTCGTGCACGCTGCTTCGAGGCCATCCTGCTCGTCGTCATCGTCGTGATCGTGTTCCTGCAGACCTGGCGCGCGTCGATCATCCCGCTCGTCGCCGTGCCGGTCTCGCTCGTCGGCACGTTCGCGGTGATGCTGCTGCTCGGCTTCTCGCTGAACACGCTCTCGCTCTTCGGCCTGGTCCTCGCCATCGGCATCGTCGTCGACGACGCGATCGTGGTGGTGGAGAACGTGGAGCGGCACATCGAGCTGGGCTGAGCGCCGATCGAACGCGACGCGCAAGGCGATGGAGGAGGTGTCGGGCCGATCATCGCGATCGCGCTGGTGCTCTGCGCGGTCTTCGTGCCGACGGCCTTCATCAGCGGGCTCACCGGGCAGTTCTACCGGCAGTTCGCGCTGACCATCGCCATCTCCACGGTGATCTCGGCGTTCAACTCGCTGACGCTGAGCCCGGCGCTGGCCTCGCGGCTGCTGCGCGCGCACGGGGCGCCGCGCGATCGCGTGCAGCGCGGCGTCGACCGGCTCTTCGGCTGGTTCTTCCGCGCGCTTCAACCGCTTCTTCACCCGCGCGTCGGCGGCCTACGCCGGCGGCGTCGTCGCGCGTGCTGCGCGTGTCGGCGGTGGCCCTCGTCCTCTATGTCGGCCTGGTCGGCCTGACCGGCGTCGGGCTTCGCGCGTGTGCCGCAGGGCTTCGTCCCGGCGCAGGACAAGGACTACCTCGTCGCCTTCGCGCAGCTGCCCGACGCCGCCACGCTCGATCGCACCGAGGCGGTGATTCGCGAGATGTCGGCGCTCGCGCTGGAGCACCGGGCGTGCGAAGCTCGGTGGCGTTTCCCGGCCTGTCGATCAACGGCTTCGTCAACGCCTCGAACGCCGGCATCGTGTTCGTCATGCTGAAGCCGCCGACGAGCGGCACGGCGCCGGCGCTCGAGCGCCGACGCGCATCGTGCAGGAGCTGAACGCGACAGTTCGCCGGCATCCAGGAAGCCTTCGTCGCGATCTTCCCGCCGCCGCCGGTGCAGGGCCTCGGCCAGGTCGGCGGCTTCAAGCTGTACGTCGAAGATCGCGCGGCGCTCGGGCTTCGAGGAGCTCTACAGCCAGGTCCAGGGCGCGCTCGGCGCAGGGCTACCGGCAGCCGTCGCTGGCCGGGCTCTTCTCGAGCTTCCAGGTGAGCGTGCCGCAGATCGACGCGCACGTCGATCGCGAGCGCGTGAAGACCTACGGCGTGGCGCTGACCGACGTGTTCGACACGCTGCAGGTCTACCTCGGCTCGCTCTACGTCAACGACTTCAACCGGTTCGGCCGCACCTACCAGGTCAACGTGCAGGCCGAGTCGGCGTTCCGCCTGCAGCCCGAACAGATCCCGCGGCTGAAGACGCGCAACGCGCACGGCGACGATGGTGCCGCTCGGGTCGCTGGTGACGCGTCGAGCGCGGCTACGGGCCCGATCAGGTGATGCACTACAACGGGTACCCGGCGGCCGAGATCAACGGCGGCCCGGCCCCGGGCTTCAGCTCCGGCCAGGCGCAGGAGGCGATCGCCGAGGTGCTCGACGCGCAGCCTGCCGCGCGGCATGACGTTCGAGTGGACCGAGCTGGCCTATCAGGAGATGCGTCTCGGGCAACACGATGCTCTTCGATCTTCCCGCTGTGCGTGCTGCTCGTCTACGTCGTGCTCGCGGCGCAGTACGAGAGCTGGTCGCTGCCGCTGAGCGTGATCCTGATCGTGCCGATGACGCTGCTCTCGGCCATCGCCGGCGTCTGGCTCACCGGCGGCGACAACAACGTCTTCACGCAGATCAGCTTCCTCGTGCTGGCCGGGCTGGCCTGCAAGAACGCGATCCTGATCGTCGAGTTCGCGCGGCAGCGCGAGCACGAGGGCGACGATCGCCGGACCGGCGATTCTCGACGCGTGCCGCATCCGGCTGCGGCCGGTGCTGATGACGTCGGTGGCGTTCATCATGGGCGTGGTGCCGCTCGTCTTCTCGTCGGGCGCCGGCGCCGAGATGCGCCAGGCGATGGGCATCGCGGTGTTCGCCGGCATGCTCGGCGTGACGTTCTTCGGCCTCTTCCTCACGCCGGTCTTCTACGTCGTGGTCGGCCGGCCTGGCCGCGCGCTTCTCCGGCGCCAGCGGCGCACCGGCCGCGGCGTGCCGCACTGCCTGCGCCCGCGGAGGGCCACTGATCATGCGCGCACGCATTCTCGCACTCACCCGTGCTGGCGGCCGCGTGTCGCGCGGCTGCGCGGCTGACAGCGCCGGCCCTACACGGCGTCGCGACCCGCGGCGCTGGCGCCGGTGGCGACGCCGACGGCTCTTCGCGCGACCAGCGCCTACGACCCGCGCTGGTGGCGCGAGTTCGAGGATCCGGTGCTCGAGGCGCTCGAGAACGGCGGCGCTCGACGGCCAACCACGACGTCGCGCACGCCGTGGCGCGCTCTCGACCAGGCGCGCGCCATCTTCGACGACGTCAAGCGCGATCGCTATCCGACGGTCACTGGCGGGCGCGGCGGTCGATCTGCGCGAGCAGGCGGTCCCCGGCTTCTCCGACGAGCCGCTCCGCACCACCACCTACCGCGCCGGGCTTCGACGCGTCCTGGGAGCTCGATCTGTTCGGCCGCGTGCGCTCGGCCATGCGCGCCGCCGCGGCGACCGCCGAGGGCCTCGAGGCGGCGCTGGCCGACGTGCGCGTCAGCGTGGCCGCCGAGGTGGCCGCGCAACTACTTCGAGCTGCGCGGCCTGCAGCAGCAGCTGGCGGTGCGCCGAGCGCAGCCTGGTGAACCAGCGCGAGACGCTGCGGCTGACCGAGGTGCGCCGCGATGCCGGCTCGGCGAGGAGCAGGACGTGGCCAGCGCCGCGGCGCGCGTCGCGGCGATCGAAGCGGCATCCCGCCGCTCGCGCACGCGCATCGCCGAGCCGCGAGCATCGGCTGGCGGTGCTGACCGGCGGTGCGCCCGGGGCAGCTGACCGTCGACCTCGCGCCGCGCCCCTATCCGGCGCTCGGCCAAGGCGCTGCCGCTCGGCGATCCGGCGATGCTGCTGCGCCGCCGGCCGGACGTGCGCGCCGCCGAGCGGCGGCTGGCGGCGACCGCCGCGCGCGAAGGCGTCGCCGCGGCCGAGCTCTATCCGCGCATCACGCTGTCGGGCGTGCCTTCGGCCTGCTCGCCGGCCGCGGCAGCGTGTTCGGCACGCCGACTCGCGGGCCTGGGCGGTCACGCCGGCACTGCAGTGGGCGCGCCTTCGATCTCGGCAGCGCGCGGGCGCGGCTGCGCGGCGCCGAGGCCGGTGACGCGCGAGGCGCTCGGCCAGCTACGAGCAGACGATGCTGCTGCGCGCTCGAGGAAACGGAAACGCGCTGGTCGCCTATCGCGAGCAGCAGCTGCGCCTGGTGAAGCTGACCGATCAGGCGCGCGAGAGCGCGCGCGCGGCCGGTCATCGCGCGCGTGCGCTATCGCGAAGGCGTCGCCGACTTCCTCACGCTGCTCGACGCCGAGCGCACGCAGCTGCAGGCCGAAGACGGCGTCGCGCAGGCCGAGGCGGAGGTCTTCATCGGCGCGGTGGCCGTCTACAGGGCGCTCGGCGGCATCCGCCAGTGACGATGTGGTCACACAACATGTCGTCCCGCTGTCCCGCTTCACGGACGAGGCTGTCGCCGCCGGAAGACGTAAGCCCGCGACGATCCGCGAAGCCGCCCGCGCACGCGCAATTAACTCCGCAAATCATTGATCTTTGGTCGTCGCGGCCCCTGGGCACCGGGATTGCTACCCGGAGCCCCGGGGAAATCACCGCGATGAACGACGAGAAGACAGAAGCGACGGCCCAGTCTCGACGCGAGTTCTGCGTCGCCGCATGCCACGCCGCGACGGCGGTGGCGATTGGTTCGGTCCTGCAGAGCTGCGGCGGTGGCGGCAACCCCGCCGGGCCCTCTGGCGGCGGCGGCAGTCCGGCTCCCCCCTTGACCGTGATCAACGTGACGCCCGCAGGCGGCGCGGCCACGCTGACGGTCGACGGCGCGTCGCCGCTGGCCGCGGTCGGCAGTGCGGCAATGGTCCGCGCGGGATCGAGCGGCGATCTCCTGGTCGCGCGGACGGCGCAGGACACCTTCTCGGCGCTCACGGCGACATGCACGCACGAAGCGTGCACCATCAACGGCTTCCGCAGCCCTAACTTCGTCTGCCCGTGCCATGGCTCGCAGTTCAGCACGTCCGGCCAGGTGATCAACGGACCGGCAACACGCGGGCTTCGCACGTATCCGACGCAGTTCTCGGGCAACACGCTGACGATCACCCTGTGAGGGCGCGGCCGTGACTGTTCCTGCTACCAGACGCCTCCGCACGCGGGCCGCGGGCGTCCTCCTTGCGCTCGCCGGAGGCATCGGCCTCGTCGCGCAGGGCGCGGCCTGGCGCATCGCGCGGCGGCGAAGTCGTCGTGCATTGTCCGCTGACGGTTGGCGGCAGCTTCCAGGCGAAGACCAGCGCGATCTCGGGGCAGTTGGCGCCCGATCCGTCGAACCCATCGAAGCTCACCGGCGAAATGGCGGTCGACCTGAAGACGCTCGACTCCGGCATCAGCCTGCGCAACACGCACATGCGTGAGAACTACCTCGAGGTCAGCAAGGGGGACGGGTTCGATCGTGCCGTGCTCTCGGAGATCACGCTGGGCGGCGGCGACGTGACGACCGTCAACGGCTCCACCACGTTCACCGCGATGCTGCAGGTCCACGGCACGAAGAAGCCGGTCAGCGGCCAGGCAAAGGTGACACGCTCGGGAAGCGACGTGCGCGTGGAGGCGTCGTTTCCAGTGAGCCTGACGGACTTCGGCGTCGCCGAGCCGCGCTATCTCGGCGTCGGCGTCAAGGACCAGGTGCAGGTCAGAGTCAAATTCGGGGGCACTCGATGACGCTTCGTGCGCGCGCAGGTTCTCCTCGCCATCGCCTTTTTCGTCTGCTCGGCCGGCTCCGCTGCCGCCGAGCCCAAGTTCCTTTCCAAGCAGTACACGCGATGCACGACCTGCCACATCTCGCCGACCGGCGGCGGGCTCCTCAGCGCCTACGGGCGATCGCTCTCGCATCGCGAGCTCTCGACGACCGGCGCGCCGATGCCGTCGCACGACGACACGACGACCCCGCCGCCCGGTGAAGAGTCCTTCCTGTGGGGGGCGTTCGGCGACAAGCTGGGCGCGCTGCAGCTGGGTGTGGAGATGCGTCCCTCATACCTGTACTACTCGTTCCTCGGCACCAGCACCGACCGCAACCTGCTGATGAACGCGGACGTGCTCGCGTCGTACAAGGTGAAGGACTGGCTGTTCTACGGCCAGGTGGGCCGCGAGCTCGAGAGCGACGGCTTCACGCTGGACTCCTCGGAGTATTGGGGCGGATACCAGCCGGAGGAAGGCGTCGGCTTCCGCGCCGGCCGTTTCCTGCCGGCGTACGGCATCCGCTTCGCCGACCACACGGCGTTCAACCGCAGCTTTCTCGGACTGGCCCAGTACCGACCAGATCTACGGCGTCGAGCTGAGCCACAAGCGCGGCCACTACCTGACCCAGATCTCGCTCGGGCCTGGACGCGCCGAGTCAGTTATCGACGACGACACGGCGTTCACGGCGACCGGGCGGCTGCAGATCGATCTCGGATCGCGGGCGTCGGTGGCGGCGTCGGGGCTGTTTCGGAACGAATCGGATCTCGAGCCGCGGCGCGGGTCGGCAGGCGTGGCGCTGGGTTTCGCGCCCGGGTCGCGGTTGACGACGTGGACGCAGATCGACGGTCAGTTCCGCGATGGGGCGACGGACACGTCCTACGTCTTCATCAACGAGACCTCGCTCGAGGTCTACCGGGGCATCTGGGTCACGTTCACGCCGCAGGCGCGGTTCGGCGGCGGCGACGCGGTTCCAGACATCGTGCGGTTTGGCTTCGGCACGACCGTCCTGCCGCGGACGCACTTCAACGTCAACCTGTCGTATTACAACGACAACAACCGCACCAGCGACATCACCACGCACATCTTCCTGGCGCAGCTGCACTTGTACTCTCTAGGTGCCAGGTACTGTTAAGACGATTTAACAGTGCCTGGCACCTAGTAATATCGGGGCGTGTCTTCGGCGTTGACGCTCCTCCTGGCCACGGTGCTGGCGCAATCGCCGGCGCCGGCGACTTACACCATCCTGGTCGCGTCGGAGGCTGCCGACGCCGTCAGCCATCTGACCTTCGGACCCGGTGGCTTCACCGTCACGCGCACGATTCCTGTCGGCCTGATGCCGAACGACATCGACGGGCCGCACGGCCTCGCCGTCGCGCCCGACGGCCGCTCGTACTTCCTGACGTTCGCGCACGGACAGCCGAACGGCACTATCTGGCGGATGGCGACGACCGACGACCGTCCGCTCGGCCACACGACCCTGGGGATGTTTCCCGCGACCGCCCAGACGACGCCTGACGGCGAGTTCGTGTTCGTCGTGAACTTCAATCTCCACGGCGACCGCGTGCCCTCGTCGGTGTCGGTCGTCGCCACTGACGGCATGCTGGAAGTGGCGCGCATCCCGACCTGCCTGATGCCGCATGGCAGCCGCATCACGCCCGACGGCGCGAAGCACTACTCGGCGTGCATGATGGACGACACGCTGATCGAGATCGACACGCGCACGTTCAAGGTCGCAAGGCACTTCATGCTGACTGCCGGCCGCGAGTCGGGCAAGCCCGGGCCGCCGCCGCGCCGCCCCGCCGACCTGCACGCTGCGCATGGCGGCCACGGCGCCGAGCCGCCGCCTCCAGGCAGCACGGCCTGCTCGCCGACATGGGCGCAGCCGTCTCCCGACGGCACGCGAGTCTTCGTCGCGTGCAATGGCTCCAGCGAGATCGTCGACATCGACACGAAGACGTGGACCGTGACGCGCCGCCTGCCGGCGGGCCCTGGCGTCTACAACCTCGCGACGACCCACGATGGCCGCCGGCTGCTGGCGACGAACCGGCGCGGCCAGTCGGTGTCGGTGATCGAGGTCGAGACCGGGAAGGAGCTTGCGCGGGTGCCGACGAAACGCCGCGTCGTCCACGGCGTCGTCGTCAGCCCCGACGATCGGTTCGCGTTCGTCTCGGTGGAAGGAGTGGCGGCCGAGCCAGGCACCGTCGAAGCGATCGACCTCGCCGCGCTCGAGGTCGTCGCTTCCGCCGATGTGCCGCCGCAGGCCGGCGGGATCGATGTGCTGCCGCGGTAGACGCGCTTGCGCTCAGCGCTGCGCCGTCGTCGTCGGCGGCGGCGTCTCGAGTTTCGGCAGCCGGGTAATCCACACGCCGCTGTTGATGTCGTTGAAGTAGATCAGCCCCTTGTGCGGCTGCGCGCCCCAGGTGAACGGCGCGTTGGCGCGGAACGCCTTGGGGTCGCCGGTCCAGAGCTTCGCGATCTCACGGCCCTGCCTGTAAAGATCGCCGCGCAGTTCGCCGGAGACGTCGACGACGCGCGCGCCGGCGCTGTAGTAGCCCATGTACATCACGTCGTCTTCGACCCACATGTTGTGGGCGCCGCCCTCGGGCACGTCGTAGACGCCGACTTTACGCGGGTGCTCGATGTCGGAGACGTCGACGATGTGGACGATGCCCTTGACCGGGAACACGTCGCGCGCGGCGAGGTTGAACTGGGCCGGGAAGACTTCGTCGCCGACGAACACGTAGTTCTTGTAGCGGTAGACCGCATGCGCGCCGGCCAGCCAGCCCGGACCGTAGAGCTCGTGGTAGTTGAAGCGAAGCTGGCTCACCAGCTTCGGGGACGTCGGACTGCCGCCCTTGATGCCGTTGCCGACGTCGAGGATCACGAGGCCGTCGCGCCAGTAGCCCGCGTAGAGCAGCCCGTCCTTCACCTGAACGTCGTGGAGGTAGCGCCCGCCTGTCATCTGACCGGTCTCCTCGGTGCCGTACACCTTCGCTTCGGGCTTGGAGACCTCCCAGCGCCCGACCTCGCTTCGGCGCCTTCGGGTCCTCGAAGCTGATCACCCGCAGCGAGCCCGTCGCGTCGTCGGTGAGGTAGACGTGCCGGCCGTCGATGAAGGCGGAGTGCACGCCGCCAGACACCGTGGCGGTGTACTCCGACAGCACCTTCGGGTGCGCGGGATCGGAGGTGTCGAGAAAGACGATGCCGTTCTTGCGGTTCGAGGCGCCCTCGCGCGTCACGACGCCAATCTTGCCGTCAGCCGACACGCTGACGTCGTTCAGGATGCGGGCGTCGAAGTTGAGCGAGTCGACCTTGATCGGCGCCGACGGGTTGCGGATGTCGAAGACCCAGAGTTTGCCGGTGAGCGCCGAGGTCGCGTAGAGGTAGTCGCCGAACACCCACTGCTCGAGCATCTGGAACTCTTCCATCGGCGTGCGGCCCACCAGCTCGAGGGCGCGCTGCACGTTGCGCGACTCGACGACGACCGACGCCGTGGCGACGCGCGTGCCGTGGGTGGCCGTCACGAGGAAGGTTCCGGGACGCTCGGCGACGAAGCCGCCATCGGGATCGATCGTCGCGCCACCGCCGGCCACCGACCATTGCGCGGCCGGCTGAGCGCGCGCTGCCGCTCTTCGCCGAGAAGCGGACGACGTCGCCGGTACGCGCCCGCGTGATCCTTGGCTCCACGGCCAGCGCGCCGACAGGGTTTGCGGCGACCGCGACGACCGCCGTGGACGTGCCGGCGCCGCTCGTCGCGCGGATCGTCGCCCGTCCCGGCGCGATCGCCGTCACGACGCCCGCCGCATCCACCGTCGCCACCGACGGCGACTCGGACTTCCACTGCACCTCGACGCCTTCGCGCGGCACGCCGTCCTTCGTGAACGTCTGCGCGTCCAGCCGCGCTGCCGCGCCGGGGACCAGCGCTGCCGCCGGAGCCTTGATCGTCACCGACGCCACCTGCTGCGGCTTGATGCGCACTGTCGCCCAGCCAGGCTTGCCGTTGATCAGCGCGCCGACCCGCAGCTCGCCCGCCGCGAAGATCGTGACCATGCCGGCGTCATCGGCAGCGCCGACATCGAACGGCGCAGCGAACCAGACCGAGGGTTTCGCGTCGATCTGGCCGCCATTGGCGTCGTACGCGACGGCGCTGAATCGAATCGTCTGGCCAACCTCGGCTTCGACGACGCCGGGAGAGACCTGCACACGATCCGGCCGCGGCCCAGACGGCTTGGCCTCCTGCGGCTTGGCCTCCTGGGCGAGCGCGAGCGACGAGCACAACAGCACGAGCAGCACTGCCAGACGCATGGGGAAGTCTCCTGAAGAGCCAGACGCTATGTCAGACAGCTGCGCCCGTCAAGGACGTAAGATGAATCAGCGCGCTTTCACGTCGCGCGCATCGGCGCCCGTCTCTCTCGAAGGAGGGCCTATGTCGGTAGCCAAAGTCTCCGAGATCAGCGCGACATCGTCGAAGAGCTTCGAGGACGCGATCCAGCAGGGCCTGGCGCGCGCGTCCAAGACGCTCCGGCACATCCGCGGCGCGTGGGTCAAGGAACACCAGGTGAAGTGCGAGGAAGGCAAGATCACGGAGTACCAGGTCAACATGATGGTCACCTTCATCCTCGACGACTAGAGATTGACGCCGGGAGCAGGCGCCCGCCTGCTCCCCGGCCCCGGTCCGTGACAGTTCAGTTCCCTCGTCAACTGGAGATTCCCGTGAAAACGTCTGGCTATGCCGCGCAGTCACCCAGCACGCCGCTGGCGCCGTTTGCGTTCGAGCGCCGAGCGCCGGGTTCCACCGACGTCCACCTCGAGATTCTGTTCTGCGGCGTCTGCCATTCGGATTTGCACACCGCGCGGGGCGAGTGGCCCGGGGTGGTCTACCCGGTCGTGCCGGGGCACGAGATCGTCGGCCGCGTCGTGTCCGTTGGAAGCGACGTGCGCGGTTTCGCGCCCGGGGAGCTGGCCGCCGTCGGCTGCCTGGTCGACTCGTGCCGCACGTGCCCGAGCTGTGCCGAGGGGCTCGAGCAGTACTGCGAGCGGGGCATGGTGATGACCTACAACAGCCCCGATCCGCACCTGCCCGGCGCTATGACTTACGGCGGATATTCCACGCAGATCGTCGTCGACGAGCAGTTCGTGCTCCGGCTCTCGCCGTCGCTCGATCCCGCTGCCGCGGCGCCGCTGCTCTGCGCGGGCATCACTACCTACTCGCCGCTCCGGCGCTGGAATGTAAAGGCGGGCCAGAAAGTCGGCGTCGTCGGATTGGGCGGACTGGGCCACATGGGCGTGAAGCTGGCGCATGCCATGGGCGCGCAGACGGTGCTCTTCACGACGTCGCCGGGCAAAGCCGCCGATGCCAGGCGTCTGGGCGCCGACGAGGTCGTCATCTCCAGGGACGCCGACCAGATGGCGGCTCACGCCAACAGCTTCGACTTCATCCTCAATACCGTGGCGGCGCCGCACGATCTCGACGCGTTCGTGGTGCTGCTCAAGCGGGACGCGACGATGTGCCTGGTCGGCGCGCCGTCGACGCCGCATCCGTCGCCGCAGATCTTCAACCTGATTTTCCAGCGCCGATCGCTGGCCGGATCGCTCATCGGAGGACTCGCCGAGACGCAGGAGTTGCTCGACTTCTGCGCCGAGCGCGGGATCGTCTCCGATATCGAGCTGATCAGGATGGATCAGATCAACGAGGCCTACGAGCGGATGCTGCGAAGCGACGTCAAGTACCGGTTCGTCATCGACATGGCGTCGATGCGATAGGGGCACGGCGCGCCCGCGACACTCCTGTCAGCGCGATCTCAGTTCTGAAGCGGGAGCGCCTCTGGCCGGCGGCGCTCCCGCGCCCGAGTGGGGAAGTCGCGTGCAATTGCGCGTGGCATGGGCATTGCCCCGCTGCCACTGGGAGTTGCGTCGCGTATGTCATCTCCATCAGACCCCGTCGTCCCGCCCGCCGCCGAACGCCCGGGGCCCGACCCGGCCAAGGCGAGCGCGCCAGCGCCAGTACCGCCGCGACCCGCCCTTCGGCCGGTCCACCTGGTGGCGCTGGCAGCCGCTGTTGCCGGCGGCGCAGCGGCGACATTGCTCGTCATGAGTGCGAAGCCGGCTGCGCGTGCGACCGCGATCACGACGTCCGCCGTCACCCCCACCGGAGAGCCTGCGGCGTCGCCGGCATCGTCGAGCGAGACGGCGGTCTCGAAGTGGACGACCGAGACCCAGTCGCGATGGGTGCACAATTCCCGCAAGGCCGTCGCGTTCGAGGTGTCGGCGGGGCGTTCGGTGCCGGTCTGGATGAAGCAGGTGACGCCCTCGCTCGTCGTTCGCTGCGTGGACCGGAAGGTCGACGTCTTCGTCTACACCGACTCACCGGCCCGCATCGAGCAGGAAGACCAGGACCACACCGTCCGCGTCCGCTTCGACGACGAGGCGGGCGGGCATGAACGTTGGCCCGATTCGCTCGAGCACGACGCGCTGTTCGCTCCCGATGGCAAGGCGATGGCCCAGCGCCTCAAGTCCGCGCGGACCTTCACCTTCGGGTTCTCGCCCCACAACGCCGCGCCGGTCACGGTCACCTTCGACGTCGGCGGGCTCGCCGAGCTGATGGAACCGATGGCCGCCAAGTGCGGCCGCGCTGGAAAGTAGAACGCTGAGACTAGAGCGGCGCCGCGCCGCGTGCCGCTTCCTCGTCGAGCACTTGCACGGCCCTGTCGTAAATGGCGCCGGCTTCCTCGTGCGAGTTGCCGACGGCGGTCAGGCCCAGCAGCCCGCTCTCCCCGATGGCGTTCATCATGTGCAGGACGACGCCCTTGTGGCGCGTCTGATCGAAGTGGAGCCCGTGACGCGACACGATGTCGAACAGATCGTGATGCGTGAAGACGCGGTAGGCCGGTGATTCGAGGTGATCGCTGGCGACGAAGTATTTCTGCTCGCCGAGCGGCGTCTTGAAGATCCCCGACTCGGGATCGTAGTCGCCATCGGTCAGGAACTGCAGCGTCAGGAACGGATGGGTGGTGCCGCCCTTCCGCAGGTTGATTTCGATCGCGTAGTGCTCCCACTCGCCCTGCTGGTTGCGGACCGCAACGAAATCGAGCGCGAAGCGCCCCAGCACGCCTTCGCGCATCAGGCGATGTCCGACCTTCATCGCATCGCGCATGATTGCGGGCCCGTATTCGACGCGCGCCGGGAACCGGCACCCCAGATAGCTCTGGCCGGTCGGCCCGCCGAGCAGCTGGTCGTGGGTCGACAGCGGCTCGACCTTCTTCAGCGGCGTCACACGGAGTTGCGCGCTCGGGCTGCAGAACGCGTCGCCGACGATCCGTTCCTCGACGATCCCGCCGCGAGAGGCGAGAGCGGCGACGTACGCCTCGAAGGTCATCTCGCCCGACTCGAATCGCATCGCTCGCAAGTGGTCGAGCACCGCCGCGCGGCCGGCGCCCTCACCGAGCGCCTCGAGATCGAGGTGCGCGTTGCCTTCGCCGGACACGCCCTCGTTCAGCTTCACGACGAGCTTCCGGAGCGACGGCTTCCGGCGCCGCAGCTCGATCACCGCATCGGCGAGATCGGCCGCCGAGCCAAGGCCCTCGAGGCCGAGCGGGTGCGGCACGCCCTCTTCGGCGAAGATGCGCCGTGCGCCGCTCTTGCTGCCGAGGTGCACCAGCCGAGCGTCGGCGCCGTACATCGGAATCCCGAGGGCCAGCGCCAGGTCGCGCTCGAGCGTCGTGGTGTTGAAGGGGACCAGGTGCGCGCGGTCGAGGTCCGGGATGAGCGAGCGGATGTGCTGAATCAGCCGCGGCCGTTCCAGCAGCTTCTGCGAAAGCGGCCGCGACGAGCCGTCGAGCGGCGAGACGAGGAACAGTCGCTTGCGGGCGTGGCTGGCCAGGACGCCCGGCAGCAGATCCAGGTAGTAGTCGACGACCTCGGCATGGATCGCCTGCGACGTCACGTAGATCAGCCGCGCGCGCGGCTGGCGGAGCAGCAGGAGCAGGAAGAGGAAGCGCTCTTCGTACGCCTGCTGGCGCGCGCCGCGGATCGTCGAGTCGATGGTGATCGACGGCACGACGACGATCGTCTGCGCATCCGGCGTGAACGCCTGGATGGACGTCCACAATGGCACCAGCTTCTGCTGGAGCGCGTCGAAGCGCGCGTCCGCGTCGTCGGAAGCCGGTCGGGGCTCTGGCGCCATGTCGATCACGTCGCGATTCGCCGGCGCGGCCGGCGGATCACGTCTGGGGCAGGTGCTTGATCAGGAGCACCTCGTTGCCGCGCTCGTTGTAGACCATCTCGTCGACGATCTGCCGCACGATCAGCATGCCGAAGCCGCCCGACCGCAGCCCGTGCGCCTCGCGGTTCTCGATCGCCGCCCGCACGGTGCCCGGGTCGTTGGTCTTGGCGGCGTGCGCGAGGGCGTCGCGGTTGAATCCCTGGCCGGGATCGCGGATGTGAAACACGATGGCGCGTTCGGTGCGCGCGGCGCTGATCTCGATGACCTGCTGGGAATCGAAGCCAGCGCCGTGCTCCATCGCGTTCAGCACCATCTCGCGGAACGCCGTCATCAGCAGCGCGCGCTCGTCGCCCGGCAGCGACGATTCCCATTCGGTGAGGAAGCGCGTGATCCGATCCGCGCTGACCAGGCCGCACGCCACGCGGAGCGTCAGCCAGGTCGGCAGCCCGGACACGACCTCGATGCCGCGCCGCCAGTCCTCGGTCTTGAGGGCGGTGGCGGCCATGTCGGCCACCTCGCGCGGGTCGGTCGGCGCGGTGAAGCAGGCGAAGACCTGCGCCTTCAACGCCTCCACGACGTCGGTGTCCGTCAGTTCCGGCGCCATCAGGATCGTGCGCACGCCCGGGCGGACGCGCGCGAGCTCGTCGACCAGCACCAGTGACTCGCGTACCGGACACTTCCGGTCCGTGACGACGAGGTCGGCGCCGTGCAGGCGGATGTCCTGAAGGGCCTCGAGCGCCGTGCCGAAGGTGTCCACCGACTCGTGCTTCAAGTGGGCGCTGCCGGCGAGCGCGTCCGCGAAGCCCTGGTCGGAGCCGATGACGATGACGCGCGACATCAGTTTGTCCAGCCGCCGTCGACGATCGACACCGTGCCGGTCGTGAACGCCGATTCGTCCGAGGCAAGATACACGGCCAGCGCCGCGATCTCGGCCGGCCGTCCCAGCCGGCCCATCGGCTGCCGCTGCTCGAACTGCGCCAGCACGTCGGCTTCCTGCTGCCCGCTGGAATTTGCCTGCGTCCGCACGCGGTCCCTGAGCGACGGCGACTCGACGGTACCCGGGCAGATGGCGTTGCAGCGGATGCCCCGGGCGACGAAGTCGGCGGCAACGGACTTCGTGATGCCCACTACCGCCGCCTTGCTGGCTCCATAGGCGAAGCGGTTCGGCACGCCGGTGACGCTCGAGGCCACCGACGACATGTTGATGATCGAGCCGCCGCCGCGCGCCAGCATGCCTGGCAGCACGGCCCTGATGGTGTGGAACATCGCCGTCACGTTGATGGCGAAGGCGCGATCCCAGTCGGCGTCGGAGCACTCGAGCACCGTCCCCGCATGGACGATGCCGGCGCAATTGAAGAGGATGTCGACCGGGCCGATGTCTGCGGCCAGCTTCGCAATCGCCTGGGGGTCGGTGACGTCGAGCCGCCCGGTCGTGCAGCCGAGGCCGGCCAGCAGATCCGCGTTGAGATCCGTGGCCACGACGTCGGCGCCTTCCCGGACAAATGCCTCGGCGCTCGACCGGCCGATGCCCTGGCCCGCCGCCGTCACCAGCGCCCGCTTCCCCGACAACCGTCCTGCCACGCGCCGCCCCTTGTGCCGGGCGTGGCCTGATGCCGCGCGCGACTTACCGGATTCTCGTCGCTCGCGGCGCCCGGCGCAAGTCGGGGTCAGACACGGACGCCGACGTTGAACGTCCCCGAGTAGCCGCCGCCGGATGCCGAAAGGGGGAAGAGCAGCTGGGTGCCGCCGCCCCGATAGATGCCGTCGGTGGAGTTCAGGGTGCTTCGTCGCCCGCGCGCGTTGTAGGGCGCCTGCGTGTAGACGCTGTCGGTCAGCGCGTCGTCGAAGAACATCTGCGAGGTGAATTCCAGTCCGCTGGCGGCGCCCGGGCTGGTCCGCACCTTGAAGTGGATGTGCACGGCGCGTCCGGCGTACCACCCCGGATAGATGGTCAGGAACTGCACCTGGCCGTTGGCGTCGCTCACCTGGTAGCCGCGCAGGAAGCGCTGGCCGAGGGTGTTCTGCGACGACACGTCGGAGTAGACACCGAGCGCGTCGCAGTGCCACATGTCCACCAGCGCGTTGGCCAGGGGCGTGCACGCGCCGCTGGCGGCCACCTGTGACAGCGCCACCGTCAGGGTCAGCGGCACGCCAGGCTTCACCACGCCCGTGGTCGGATCGGATCGCAGATCCGCGCGGTTCAGGCGCTCGTCCACGAAGTAGGGGCCCTCGGTGACGGCCGGTGTCACCACGCACATCGCGTTGCCGGAGCCGCTGGTCGTGCCGCCCGGACTCGGCGACGCGCCGCTGGATTCGCCGCCGCCACAGCCGACAAAGCCGACGGCGACAACCGAGCCGAGGAAGGAGAGCATATCGCGGCGCCCGAGGGCGTTAGGAGTGCGGTCAGACATGGAAGACGTCCTTTCTCCCTCTATCTGACGACGTCGATGTCACAGAAATGTGGCCGCTGCTGCCACACATCTGCCACAGATCTCTGATGTCATACTCGCGATTGCCGGCTGACGGTTGGCGGTCGGAGGATGTCGCGGCGTGGGATGCGGTGCTCTCGAGCCGTCGACGGCCCCTTCGGCCGCCAACCGTCAGCCCACAATCACCCACACCTATGCCGCCCGCGCCCGACCGCTCTCCGTGGTACGCAGCTTCTACTGGCGCATCGGCGTCAGCTTCCTCGCGCTCGTCGTGGCGGTGATCGTCGGACAGAGCGTGATGTTCACGTTCATGATGCGCGCGGCGTCTACAGCGCCGCCGCCGCCGCACCTGCGCGCCGCGGCCATCGCGTCGCTGGCTTCGTCGACCGAGAAACCGGCCAGCTCCAGGTGCAGGCGCACCAGCTCCCGGATCGGCTGCTCGTCCTCGACGATCAGCGCTCGCCTCGATGGCTGACCGCTGCTCACAGGTTCTGCCCGGCGCCGTCGCTCGCGCTTCGCCGAGGTGGCCGCGTCACGGCTCGATCGGACGCTTGCTGAACTGCTGGAAGTATTTCAGGCACTTGTCCCGCCAGAGGGCAGCGTCGCTGGCCTGTTGTTCGAGTTTCGCCAGCACCGCCTGGTGCCGCGCGTCGTCGACTTTGCCTGCCAGCGTCTGCCAACGGGTCACGAACCCGCGCGCTTTCTCGGCGCCGCGCGTGTAGTGGTCCACCAGCCCCTGCCACAGTGAGCGGCCGTTCGACAGGCGGTAGCTCCAGGGCAGGTGGTGGAACCACAGCAACAGATTTTCGGGCGTCGTCGACGGCGACGCCCAGCGTTCCTCGAGCGGCGAGCGGTACTGGCCGACGTAGTTGCTGCCGGCTGGCGTGCGGTCGAAGCCGATGCCGCCGGCGTCGGCGCGATGGTAGTAGACCGCGGACCAGTCGGCGCGGCGAGGATCGGGGTTCTCCGGCATCGGCGCGTAATGGTCGCCGCCAATCAGATGGTGCAGGCCGAGCGGCATCGTGTAGTCGACGTAGGTCTCGTAAGACTCGAGCAGCAGCGAGCGAATCGTCTCCACGACGGCGGGGTCGCGGCTCCAGGTCGCTCGAATCCAGTCCTCCGCGATGGCGGCCGGATCGGCGTCGGGGTTCCACGCCAGCCTTCCGTAGGCGAACCAGTTCGCCTGCGCGAGGTGATGGCCGGTCCAGTTGCGATCGCTGCCGGTGTTGGCGACGCCGGCGATCCCCGTGCGCCGCTCGCCCGTCAGCGACCCGTCCACGACCTTGGCGACCGGCGAGCCGGGGCCGCGGGCAAACGTATCCGCGGAGAAGAACTCGTGCCACATCGGCGCCAGGTACACCAGGTGCGTCGAGTGCCCGAAGTACTCCTGCGTGATCTGCAGCTCCGTCAGCACCGGCGTCTTCAACGCGCCGAACAGCGGGTGAAAGGGCTCACGAGGCTGGAAATCGAGCGGCCCGTTCTTCACCTGCACGAACACGTTGTCGCGGAACTGGCTGTCGATCGGCACGAACTCCATGTAGGCCCGCTTGACCCGATCGGGATCGACGTCGGCGTTGTAGACGAACGCCCGCCACATGACGATGCCGCCGTGCCTGGCCACCGCATCGGCGAGCACGTTGGCGCCGTCGGCGTGCGTGCGCTTGTAGTCCTGCGGGCCGGGCTGCCCTTCGCTGTTGGCCTTCACCACGAAGCCGCCGAAGTCCGGGATCAGCGCGTAGATCTCATCGGCCTTCTCGCGCCACCAGCGCGCTACCGCGGGGTCCAGCGGATCGGTCGTCGGCAGGCCGCCCAGCGTCTTCGGCGCGGCGAAGTTGGCGGCCAGGTAAAGACGGATGCCGTACGGCCGGAACGTGTCGGCGAGCGCCGCTGCCTTGCGGAGGTAGTCGGCCGTCAGCGATCGCGGATTCGCGTTGACGCTGTTGACGACGGTGCCGTTGATGCCGAGCGAGGCGTTGGCGCGCGCGTAGTCTTCGACGCGCGGGTCGACACGCGCCGGCAGCTCGTTCCAGTTCCAGAGCGACCGCCCGGCGTAGCCGCGCTCGATTGTGCCGTCGAGGTTGTCCCAGTGGTTCAGCAGCCGGCGCGCCAGGCGGGGACGTTCCTCGATCGCGAGCGCGTCGACGCTTCGGCCGGTCTGCAGCAGCCGCAGGAAATGGAATGCGCCGTATAGCGTCCCGACGTCGGTTTGCGAAGCGATGACGGTGGCGGCCCGTCCGCCGATTCGCGTCGATTGGATCACGTAGCCGTCGGGACCGAGCGCCGCAAGCCGGGGCTCCCATCCCAGCGCCCGAATCGCCGGCTGACGAGACGGCGTCCCGACGACGAGCGCGCCGTCGGCAGCGACGGACTCGCCGCGAGGCGGCTCTCGGTCGAGCAGGCCCTTCAACCCGCGAGCCAGCTCCGCGACGACCACCCGCTCGGTCGGCGACTCCGCGCGCGCGACCACGGAAGTCGTCGCCCGCAAGTAGGTGTCGCGCAGCCCGTCGTCGTCGATCCGCGTGTATCGCAGCCAGAGGTCGTAGCCGTCTTCGCCGGGTGGCGCGCCGGCCCGGATGCCGTCGAGCATCGCCCGCATCGCGTTGAGGCGCATCGGATCGGTCGCCGCAAGGTTCCGGCGCTCGCCGATGTCGCTTGCCAGGTCGTAGAGCTGCGGCTCGCGGAAATTGCCGAGCTCGGTGTTGGTCTGGCGGCTCATCTCGGGCCCGGGGTTGGGCTCGATGTACTTCCACGTGCCCTGCCTGAGCGCGAAACCGCCCGCCTGCTCGACGAGCGTCTCGCGCGCGGTGCGACTCGTGCCGAGCAGTGCCCGCATCACGTCGACGCTGTCGCGCGCCTCGGGCGGCGCAGGCTGTCCCAGCCAGCCGGCGAACGACGAGAGCAGGTCGACCTGGGACAGGAGCGCCGGCGACACGCCGGGCGCGACCGCCGCCGGCCAGCGCACGATGAACGGCACGCGCGTGCCGCCCTCGAACAGGCTGTACTTGCCGCCGCGCAGGTCGCCCGCCGGCCGGTGCGATCCCAGCAGCTCCACCGCCCGATCCTGATAGCCGTCGTCGACGACCGGGCCGTTGTCGCTCGTGAAGATCACCAGCGTGTCGCCGGTCAGCTTCAATCGGTCCAGTGCGCCGAGCACCTGTCCGACGGCCCAGTCGGCCTGCACGATCGCGTCGCCGCGCGGCCCCATGCCCGAGGCGCCGACGAAGCGAGGGTGCGGCGTGCGCGGCACGTGCGGGTCGTGCGTCGCGAATACGAGGAAGAACGGCTCGCGCGCGTGGCGCTCGATGAACCGCACCGCCTGCCCGGCGAAGACGTCGGCCATGTCCTCGTCACGCCAGAGCGCCGCCCGTCCGCCCGTCATGTAGCCGATGCGGCTGATGCCGTTGACGATCGTCTGGTCGTGGCCGTGGCTGGGATGCACGCGCAGCTTCTCGGGGTTGCGCGCGCCGGTCGGCCAGTCTCCGACCGGAGCGTCGTAGCGCACGACGATCGGATCGGCAGGATCGAGGCCGACGACGCGGCCGTTCTCGACGTACACCGTCGGCACGCGATCGCCGGTCGCGGCCATGATGAACGACTCGTCGAAGCCCACCTCGCGCGGTCCCGGCGCGATCGTCCCGTTCCAGTCGGGGCCGCCGTTGGGGCCGAGGCCGAGATGCCACTTGCCGACCACGCCCGTGCGGTAGCCGGCGCGCTGGAAGATCGCCGGCAGCGTCGCCCGGCCGGGACGGATGATCAGCCCGGCGTTGCCGGGCAGGACGCCGGTGCCCTTCTGGCGAAACGCGTACTCGCCGGTCATCAGCGAGTAGCGCGACGGCGTGCAGGTGGCTGCCGCCGCATGGGCATCGGTGAACCGCAGGCCTTCGCGGGCGAGGCGGTCGATATGCGGCGTCGCGATGGTCTTCGAGCCGTAACTGGAGACGTCGCCGTAGCCCAGGTCGTCCGCGTAGACGATGACGACGTTCGGGCGCCTGGGAGTGGACTGCGCCTGCGCGGCCTGGGCGAGCAGGCACAGGCACGCGGCGAGCAGCGAGACGCGATACACCACGAAGCAGAGCATACGTGATAGCGTTGCGGCCCGCGAGGCCGAGCCCATGACGTCAGCGTCCGCGCCGGAGTCCATCGAGCAGGCGACCATCGCGCGCGTCATCGCGCGGCTCATCCCCTTCATCTTCCTCTGCTACGTCGTCGCGTACCTGGACCGCGTGAACATCGGGTTCGCGGCCACAGAACTGCAGCGCGACCTCGGACTCAGCGACCTGGCATTCGGCATTGGCGGCGGGCTGTTCTTTCTGGGCTACTGCCTGTTCGAGGTGCCGAGCAACCTGATCCTCGAGCGCGTCGGCGCGCGGCGCTGGATCGCGCGCATCATGATCGGCTGGGGCCTGGTCTCGATGGCCATGATGTTCGTCCACGACGTGTGGAGCTTCTACCTGCTGCGCGTGCTGCTGGGCATCGCCGAGGCCGGCTTCTTTCCTGGCGTGATCCTCTACCTCACCTACTGGGTGCCGGCGGCGCACCGCGCCAGGACCAGCGCGCTCTTCATGATGGCGATTCCGATCTCCGTGATTGTCGGCGCGCCGGTGTCGGAGGCGCTGCTGAGGCTCGACGGCACGTGGGGGCTCACCGGCTGGCAGTGGCTGTTCCTGCTCGAGGGACTGCCGGCGGTGCTGCTTGGCGTGGCGGCGCTGTTCTATCTCACCGACGACCCGTCGAAGGCGACGTGGCTTCCCGAGCCGCAGCGCCTGTGGCTGTCGGAGACGATGGCGCGCGAGCGGACCGAGCGAGTGGCCGCGGACACGGCTCGGCGCTGGCGAGCCTGCGGAGCGGCAAGGTATGGCTGCTCTGCGCGATCTACTTCATGAACACCCTGGTCACCTACGGCGTGTTCCTCTGGCTGCCGCGGATTCTGAAGGAGGCGGCGGGCCCGGGGGTGTCGGTCGGGATGCTGAACGCGCTGCCGTTCGTCGTCGCGCTGGCCGGGATGGTGCTCGTCGGCCGCCATTCAGACCGCACCGGCGAGAGGCAGTGGCACGTCGCCGCGTGCGCGCTGACGGCCGCGGCCGGCCTGCTGATCGCGGTCGCGTTTCAGGACAGCGTCGTGATGCTGGTCGTCGGCTTCACGCTGTCACAACTCGGCCAACGGTCGCTGCTCAGCGTGTTCTGGGCGATTCCGCCGATCTTTCTCGGCGGCAGCGCCGCGGCCGCCGGCATCGCGCTCATCAACTCGATTGGCAATCTGGGCGGCGCCGTCGGCCCGACCATCATGGGCTGGCTGCGCGGCGTGACCGGCGACTACGCCGCCGGCCTGCTCGTGCTGGCGACGGCGCTGGTCATCGAGGCGATCCTGGTCGCGTCGATGCGGTTGCCGCCACGGGCCGCGCCTGCTTCGACCGGCGCAGGCGCCGCACGTCCCGCACCAGCTCGATAATCACGATCACCGCCGAAACGGCGAGCGCTATCGCGATACTGGCTTCGAGCCACGTGGTGATTGCCGCCGCTTTCTCCGGCGTCTGACGGACTTGAGAACCAGCAGGTCCTTCGCCGTGGCCAGCACCGTGATACCGGCCAGCGCGATGAGATTGGCGCCGATGCGCGCATACAGGCGCAGATCACGACGCCACAGCGCCACCGCCTGGACGGCTGCCGACAGCAGCCAGAGCGCCGCAATCGGCAGGTAGACCGCGTGCCAGCCCGGTCCCGGCTGAATGAAGGCCGCGCCGGGACCGAGCAGCAGGTAAGGCCGCGACGGCACCGCGAGCCACCAGGCCAGCATCACGCCGGTCATCGCGACGCCGAACGCCGTCTGCAGCGTCGACCCGCCGACGCCGCCGGCCGGCACCTTCGGAAGGTCGCGCGGATTCCACTGGTCCTCGAAAGTCATGCGCGAGACCTGCGTGTCGAGCAGCGTGAACACCAGCGCGACCCACCCGAAGATCGTCACCGCGTTCAGCGGAAAGCTGAACACGCCGCGGAAGCTCTCGGCGATCGACCGGCCGCTGGCGACCATCACCGAGCCCACGACGATGTGGATGAGCAGCGCGATGCCGAGGGCGATCTTCAGCGTCTGCCAGAAGTAGGGCAGCATCGCCGGTCCGATCAGCTGCTGACGCGGACGGTATCGTCCGGCGAGGATCATCGGCCGGCCCAGCTGCTTGAGAATCGCGACCACCTCGTCTTCGACGAGCGGCCGCCCGAGCGCGCTTTCGCGCTCCTCGATCCGCGAGCGCAGGTCGTCGCCGAGCTCCTCGATGACGTCCTGCTGCTGCGCGGCGGGCAGGTGTTCCTTGACGGCGTGGAGATAGCGTTCGATGAGATCCATGGTGCTGTCCTACAGGATGCGTGCGATCGACTGATTGATCTGCTGCCATTCGGCGAGCAGTTGTTCGAGCATCAGCTGGCCTACCGGCGACAGCCGGTAGAACCGCTTGTTCCGTTTGTCTTCTTCGCGCCATTCGCTGGCCAGCAGGCCCTGGCTTTCGAGACGGCGAAGCAGTGGATAGAGCGTGCCTTCATCGATGGCCAGTCCCTGTTCGGCCAGGGCCTTGCGCAAGGTGTAGCCGTAGCGCTCGGTCCGCAGCTGCGCCAGGACGGCCACCGTGAGGCAGCCCCGGCGCAGTTCCATGCGGAGGTTCTCGAAGAGGTCGTTTGGGGCGGATGCCGTGGGACACATAGTATGTGACTACATACTATGTAGCACACAGTAGTACCTGTCAAGGGCAATTTTTCCTCGGCTGGTTCTCGGGCTATCGTGAGGCGCGGTGATCGACCCGGCGGCCCCCGTCTTCCCGACGCCCCTCCACGCCTATCCCGTTGTAGATGGAGGACTTCTCGCGACGCTCTCGAGCCGGGTCGAGGCCGATCCCTTCAACCTGGTCGCCACCGTCATCTTCCTGCTCGCCATCGTGCACACCTTCGGGGCGGCGCGATTCGTCGGCCTCGCCCACAAAGCCCAGCGCCGCCACGACGAACAGCGGCGCGCCGAAGGCCTCCCGCCACGGCCGAGCGTGAGAGCCGAGCTGCTGCACTTCCTGGGCGAGGTGGAGGTCGTGTTCGGGCTCTGGGCGGTCGTCCTGATGGTGGCGATTACCTGGGTGCGCGGGTGGGAGACGGCCCAGCACTACGTGAACGACACGGTGAACTACACCGAGGCGCTGTTCGTGGTCGTCATCATGGCGCTGGCGTCCACGCGCCCGATCGTCGTCTTTGCCGAAGCCGCCCTCGAGCGCGTGGCACGCCTCGGCGGCGCGACGCCAGCCGCGTGGTGGCTCGCGATTCTGACGGTGGGGCCGCTGCTCGGCTCGTTCATCACCGAGCCGGCGGCGATGACGATCTGCGCGCTGCTGCTGGCGCGCCAGTTCTACGATCTCCGTCCGAGCACGCGGCTGAAGTACGCGACGCTCGGCCTGCTCTTCGTCAACATCTCGATCGGCGGGACGCTGACGCACTTCGCCGCGCCGCCGGTGCTGATGGTCGCGCGGCCGTGGGGGTGGGACACGCCGTTCATGCTGGGCCACTTCGGCTGGCGGTCGACCCTGGCGATCCTCGTGTCGAATGCCGTGTCTACTTCCTGATCTTCCGCCGGCGAACTGACGGCGTTGGCCGGGCGCCCTGCCAAAGCCGAGATTGAAGTAGCGGAGGACGGCGCGCCCGCCGACGCCTTGCTGCCCGTGCCCCCTGGCTCACGGCGGTCCATCTCCTCTTCATGGCATGGACCGTCATGAACGCGCACTACCGGGCGATTTTCATCGAGCGGCTTCCTGATCTTCCTCGGCGTCGTCGAAGGCGACCGCCGCGTACCAGAGCCGCGTCGAGCTCAAGTCGCCGCTGCTGGTCGGATTCTTCCTGGCCGGCCTGGTGATCCACGGCGGCCTCCAGGGATGGTGGATCGGCCCGGTGCTGTCGAGTCTGCCCGAACACCCGCTGTTCTTCGGCGCGACAGTGTTGACGGCGTTCAACGACAACGCGCTCATCACCTACCTCGCGACGCTGGTGCCCGACCTGGACGAGCGCCTGAAGATCGCCGTCGTCGAGGGAGCGGTCACCGGCGGTGGCCTCACCGTCATCGCCAATGCGCCGAATCCCGCGGGTCAGGCGCTGCTGTCGCGATTCTTCGGCGGCGCCGTGAATCCGCTGGGACTGCTGGCGGGGGCGTTGCTGCCGACGCTGGTCGCGATCGCCGCGTTCAGGCTGTTCTGAGGAGATCCATGCGCTTCTTGTCGACGCTTGTCGCTCTGTGCCTGCTGTCAGCTGCGCTGGACGGCCAGGCCCCTCAGAGCTGGGACGCGCAGTTCCGCGCCATTCCCGACGCCGCCAACATCCGCGAGTACATGCGCCGCATGTCGGCGCGCCCGCATCACGCCGGCTCGCCGTACGGCAAGGACAACGCGGAGTGGATTGCGGCGCGGCTGAAGGAGTGGGGCTGGAACGTCGAGATCGAGCAGTTCCATGTGCTGGTGCCGACGCCGAGAACTGCGCGCGCTCGAGATGACGTCGCCGACGCGCGTCGTCGCGAAGCTGGCCGAGCCGGCCATCGCCGTCGACCCGACATCGAGTCAGCAGTCCGAGCAGCTGCCCACGTACAACGCCTACTCCGCCGATGGCGACGTGACCGGCCGGCTGGTCTACGTCAACTACGGGCGGCCCGAGGACTACGACGTCCTCGATCGACTCGGCATCTCCGTGAAGGGCGCCGTCGTCATCGCGCGGTACGGCGGATCGTGGCGCGGCATCAAGCCGAAGGTGGCCGCCGAGAAGGGCGCCATCGGCTGCCTCATCTACTCCGACCCGCGCGACGACGGGTACGCGGCGGAGCTGGTGTACCCGGATGGCCCGATGCGGAATCGCGACGGCGTGCAGCGCGGCAGCGTCATGGACATGCCGGTGCATCCCGGCGATCCGCTCACGCCCGGCATCGGGGCGACGAAGGACGCGACGCGGCTGGCGGTCAAGGACGCGCCGACGATCATGAAGATCCCGGTGCTGCCGATTTCGTACGGCGACGCGCAGCCGCTCCTGGCCGCGATTGCGCGGGCCGGTCGTGCCGCCGGAGTGGCGCGGCGCGCTGCCGATCACCTACCGCATCGGACCCGGCGCCGGCGACGCGTGCGACTGAAGGTGGCGTTCAACTGGACGATCACGCCGCTCTACAACGTCATCGCGCGGCATGCCGGGAGCGACCTACCCGGACGAGTGGATCGTGCGCGGCAACCACCACGACGGCTGGGTGAACGGCGCCGAGGACCCGATCGAGCGGCATGGTGGCGGAGCTGGAGGAGGCGCGCGCGCTCGGCGAGCTGCGTGAAGCGCGGCTGGACGCCGAAGCGCACGATCGTCTACATCGCCTGGGACGGCGAGGAGCAGGCGCTGCTGGGATCGACCGAATGGGTCGAGGCACCACGCCGACGAGCTGCGGCGAGGCGGTGGTGTACCTCAACACCGACTCGAACAGCCGCGGCTTACTCGACACGGGCGGATCGCACTCGCTCGAAGGCTTCATGAACGAGGTCGCGCGCGACGTGGAGGATCCGGAAGCCGGCGTCAGCGTCTGGAAGCGCGCGCAGGCGGACGCCTGCTCGAACGGTTCGCCCGAAGTGCAAGCAGGAGGCGCGCGAGCCGCGCGAACCTTCGCATCGACGCGCTGGGCTCCGGCTCGGACTACACGCCGTTTCTCCAGCACGCCGGCGTCGCCAGCCGCTCAACCTCGGCTTCGGCGGCGAGGATGGGGGCGGCATCTACCACTCCGATCTACGACACTTTCATCACTACACGCAGTTCCAGGACCGCGACTTCGTCTACGGACGCGCGCTGGCGCAGGTCGTCGGCACCGCGGTCATCCGGCTGGCGGACGCCGAGCGTCCTGCCGTTCGAGTTCACGAGCCTGGCCGAAACGGTGCGGACGTACGTGAAGGAGCTGCAGGACACTGCTGCGGCGGACGCAGGAGGAGATCGCGGAGCGGAACCGGCAGACTCGACGAGGGAGTGTACGCGGCGATCGAACGACCCGCGCCGGCCCGAGCGCCCGCCGGCCCGGGACGTGATTCCTCCCGCGCTCAACTTCGCGCCGCTCGAGAACGCCGCGACCGCGCTGGCCGCGAGCGCCGCCCGCTCAGCAGGCGGCCGGCCGGTCGGCGCCGCCGACGGCGGAGATCGCGAAGCGGTGAATGCGAAGCTGCGCCAGGCCGAGCGGCAGCTGACGGATCGCCGCGGGCTGCCGGGCCGGCCCTGGTTCCGCCACATGCTGTATGCGCCGGGGCTGTACACGGGCTACGGCGTGAAGACGATTCCAGGCGTCCGCGAGGCCATCGAGCAGAAGCAGTACGGCACGGTCGAGGCGGAGGTCGTGCGGGCGGCCGCGGCTATCGATCGCCTCACAAAGCTGCTCGACGCCGCTACTGGGGAGCTGACGCCATAGTGTCGAAACTTCACAGCAACCTTGTCGAGGTTGGCCGTCGAGGGTAGGATTCAAGGCTTCAGAGAGGGGAGCCGCCGCCAATCGCCTGGTACCGGAGTTGCTCTCTACTTCGTCACGCTTGGAAGCCGGCGCTTCCAGATCGCGAAAAAGCCGAGCGCGTCAGGGCGCGCGTTCACTGAGAACCCGGGCGTTCGCGCCCTGTCGAGGAGGATGTCAGCCATGCAGTCGATCACACAGACCACAGCCGCCGCGCTGGTCGCGGCCACGCTGGGCCTTGCGCCGGCCGCCGTGCGCGCAGAAGCCGCGCCGCAGGCCCCGTCAGGCACGGCCGCGCCGGCTGCCAACGGCCGCCAGGCGGCCATTCGCCAGCATCTCTCGGCCGCGCAGCAGTCGCTGGCGGAGATGACCAAGCTCCCCGCCGCCACGCAGCTGCAGGGCGACGTGCGCACGTCGGTTGCCAGCTTCATCAGCGAGTTCAACGCGTTCGCGACCGCGTCCAGCGACTGGAAGGCGAATAACCAGGTCGCCTCTGCCTCGCTCGACAAGATACTGGCCTCAGCCGCGGCGGCGCCCGCCCCGGCGGCTGCGCCCGCGGCTCCGGCACCCGCGGCGGGCGCTCCGGCTCCGGCCGCCGAGGGTCCGGGCACGTGGGACCCGACGGTTGTCGAGAAGCTGAAGGACGTGCGCAAGCACCTCGATAACTTCGAGACCGCCACCGGCGACCCGCTGTTCGTCGTCGAAGCGATCGAGAAGATCCTGGCCGACGGCGGCGCCGCCTCCGGCACGGTCACGCTCGACGCCGCCAAGCTGGCCGCGCTGCGCCAGCAGCTCGAGAAGATCAAGGCCGCCGCAGGAGGCGGGGGGTCGCAGTAAAGACTGCGTGCTGGGTGCTGCGTGCATCGTGCTACGTGCGGTGCTGCGTTCCACGTGCATCGTGCACGCAGCACCGCACGCGGCACTCTGCACGTGGCACCGCACGCAGCACTCTGCACGTAGCACCGCACGCAGCACCGTGCACCATGCACCGCACTTAGCACGCAGCACCCAGCACGCAGCACGTCAACACCGTTGATGCCCCTTCGCTCCCTGGCCCGCACGCCCGCCTTCACTATCGCCGCCGTCCTCTCGATCGCCCTCGGCATCGGCGCGAACACGGCGATCTTCAGCGTCGCCAGCGCGCTCCTGCTGAGACCGCTTCCGTACGACAATCCCGATCGCCTCGTCATCCTGTGGAACACGTCCCCCGGCGTCGGCATCACCGAGGACTGGTTCTCGACCGCGCAGTACTTCGACATCCGCAATGAGACGAAGGCGTTCGCGCAGGTCGCGATCGCCATCGGCGGCAACGAGAACCTGACGGGGCAGGGCGAGCCGGCGCGTGTCGGGACCATCCGCGTCTCGTCGAACCTGCTGCCGATGCTCGGCGCGCGGGCCATCCACGGCCGCTTGTTCCTGCCGGAAGACGACGTGCCTGGACGAGAGGGGACGGCGATACTGGGCCACGGCATCTGGACGCGCCGGTTCGGCGGCGACCCGGGCGTCGTCGGCCGCTCGCTGACCCTCAACGGCAAGCCCTTCACCGTCGTCGGCATTCTGCCGCCCTCGTTCTCGCTGCCGCAGGAGGTGCTGCCGACACTTGGCCGGGCCGAAGAGGCCGACGTCCTCCTGCCGCTGCCGCTCGACGCGGAAGCGGCGACGGTGCGGAGTGGCGAGGACTACAACCTGATCGCGACGCTCGCGCCGGGCGTCGGCGTCGAAGAGGCGCGCGCCGAGATGAACGGGCTGACGGCGCGGCTGCGGCAGCGGTTCCCCGAGTACTACCCGGCCAACGGCGGGCTGACCTTTGCCGTGATCCCGCTGCAGGAGTACGTCGTCGGCGACGTGCGCCTCGAGATCGCCGTGCTCGTCGGCGCCGTGGCCATCGTGCTGCTCATCGCGTGCGCGAACGTCGCAAACCTGCTGCTGACGCGGGCGCTCGGGCGGCAGCGCGAGCTGGCGGTACGCGCGGCGCTGGGCGCGAGCCGCTGGCATCTCGCACGGCAGATGCTGGCGGAGAGCCTGCTGCTCGCGATGCTGGGCGGGGTGCTGGGATTGCTGCTGGCGCTGTGGAGCCTCGACGGCATCCGGCTGCTCGGCACGGGAAGCGTGCCGCGTCTGCACGAGATCACGATTGACGGGCCGGTGCTGGCGTTCACGCTCGTCGTCTCGGCGGTGGCGGGCGTGCTGTTCGGACTTGCGCCGATCTGGCGGCTGAACCAAGTCGCCGTGCACGACGCGCTCAAGGACGCGGCGCGAGGGTCGAGCGCGGGAGCGGGCTGGTCCCGCGGACAGCACGTCCGCCGCGCGCTGGTCGTGGGCGAGCTTGCGCTGTCGGTCATGCTCGTGGTCGGTGCCGGCCTCCTGGTGCGCAGCTTCATCCGGCTGCAGGACGTGCCGCCGGGATTCAACCCGTCGAACCTGCTGACGCTCGAATTGACGCTGGCCGGGCAGAAGTACGGCGACGCGACGGCGGTGCTCGAGACGTACCGCCGTCTCTGGGAACAGCTGCGCGCGGTGCCCGGCGTCACCGCCGTCGGCGGCGTTTCGTCGCTGCCGTTGAGCCGGATGATGGCATGGGGCCCGATCACCGTCGAAGGGCGCGTGCCGCAGCCCGGCGAGGCCTTCATCAACGTCGACCAGCGGGTCGTGGCCGCCGACTACTTCCGGGCGATGCAGATCCCGCTGCTGCGCGGGCGGCTGTTCGGCGAGCAGGACATCCGGACCGCGCCGCGCGTCGTCGTCATCGACGAGCGCATGGCCGACGATCTCTGGCCCAACGAAGACCCGATCGGCCGCCGCGTGCGGCGGGGCGGGTTCGATGCCAGCAGCACGGCGCCGTGGATGACCGTCGTCGGCGTCGTCGGGCGCATCAAGCAGGACGCGCTCGACGGCGACTCGCGCATGGCGATGTACCTGCCGCACCTGCAGGGGCCGACGCGGGCGATGAACGTCGTCGTGAAGGGCGGCACCTCGCCCGAGGCGCTGGCCGAGACCGTGCGCCAGCAGATCCGCGCGATCGACGCCGACCTGCCGATGTATCGCGTGAAGAGCATGGACGATCGCGTCGCCGACTCGCTGGCGGAGCGGCGATTCTCGATGCTGCTGCTCGCGCTGTTCGCGGCGCTCGCCCTGGGGCTGGCGGTGATTGGCGTCTACGGCGTGATGGCCTACTACGTCTCGCAGGGCACGCGCGATCTCGGCGTGCGGATGGCCGTCGGCGCGTCGCCGGCGGCCATCGTGCGCCTCGTCGTCGGCCAGGGCGCCGCCCTCGCGGCTGCCGGTGTGGCCATCGGCCTGGCCGGAGCGCTGGCATTCAGCCGGTTGATCGAGGGCCTGCTGTTCGGCGTCGCCGCGATCGACCCGATCACGTTCGTGGTCGCGCCTCTCGGGCTCGGCCTGGTTGCCGTCCTCGCCGGCTATCTGCCAGCGCGCCGTGCCGCGCGCATCGATCCCACGATCGCCCTGCGCGCCGAATAGTGGTCGCTACGCCTTCTTGGCGTGCAGCGAGAAGGCGGCTCCTTGCGGGTCCATGGCGTTGAGCACCATGTCGCCGCCCGGCACTTCCATCGGCCCGTTGAGGATCTTGCCGCCGTTGGCCTTTATGCGCTCGACCGCGCTGTCGATGTCCGGCACGCGGAAGTAGATCGCCCAGTGCGGCGGCACGTTGGCCATCTCCGCCGGCTTGTTCATCATGCCGCCGATCATGCCGTGCGGCCGGTCGAACATCTGGTACATGCCCAGCTCGCCCATGTCCATCGCCTGACTGGGCTTCCAGCCGAAGACCTCCTGGTAGAACTTCATCGCCGCGGGGGCATCGGTGGTCATCAACTCCAGCCAGGATGCTTCACCGACCTCGGGGGCACCCTCAGGCTGATGGTCGGTTCTCTCGGGCTGATAGATGTAGAAAGCGGCGCCCTGCGGGTCCTGAACCATTTGCATGAGTCCGACGGTCGGCACGTCGATCACCGGGGAGGTGGTCTTTCCGCCCAGTCGGACGACATGGGCGACCGCCTTTTCGAGATCCGGCGCGCCGATGTACATCGCCCAGAAGGGCGGCGCTCTCATGCCTTCGGGCAACGCCAACAGTCCGGCGACACCGACGTCGCCGCTCCGTTGAAACGTCGTGTAGGGTTGGGGCGATTCCTCGAAGGGCCTGGACGTCCAGCCCAGGACCTTGTCGTAGAACGCCTCGGCGGCCTTCGGGTCGGTCGTCATGAGCTCGAACCAGAGCGGACGCCCGAGCAACGTCGCAGTAGCAGTGACAGTCATCGGCTTCTCTCCCGTTGGAGAACGAATCAGTCGAACTCAGCCGTTCGCGATCACATCATCGCTCAATTCGCCAGTGTGCCACGAACTGCGAGGCTGGTGTGCGTCGGAAGCTGCTGGGCTGCGGGGAGAAAGCGGGGACGAGTGGCCGACTCGTCCCCCACCACGGCATCTCAGGCCGATGCGGCCTTCGCGTACTCGAAGCAGCGCTTCACTTCGACGACCGGGTTCTCGCCCCTGGTACTGGTACTCGATGTTGGCGGGGATGTCGTACTTCTTCGTCTTCAGCAGCTGAAGCACTGCCTTGATCGGCGTGTCGCCTTCGCCCCAGGGAAGGTTCGCGCCGTGGTCTTTCTTGCGATCCTTGAGGTGCAGGTTCGTGATGTGTTCGTGATGCTGCTCGATATACGGCAGCGCGTCGTAGTTGGCTGCCGTGAAGTGGCCGACGTCGAGGTTGATGGCGAAGTACTTCGACATCTTCAGCGCCGCCGCGAAGCTTTCCGGCGTCGCGAACTCGTTGGGGTCCTTCAAGTTGTCGTGGTTGTGCATCGCCACGCGGAACTTGTGCTTGTCGGCAAACGGCGCCACGCGTGCCGCGGTCTTGAGCGTCGAGGAGGCGGTGATGAAGCCGGCGCCGAGCGCCTTGGCCATCTCGAAGCCGCGGTCGATCTCCTCGTCGGAGAAGCTCTCGCGGAAGCTGAGGTTGTACGACTGGATCTTGACGCCGGCCGCGTCGAACTTCTTGCGCACGCCCACGAAATGCTCGAGCGGCGTGGAGAGCCGCCACTCGCGCAGCTTTGCCTGCCACTCCGGATCCGGCCCGGGCCGAGGCGGCCTGGGGGCCTCTGGCGTGGCACCGGCCGCACCAGCAGCAGGGGCCGCCGGCGGCGCCGGCCGAGGCGTGCGCGGCGGGCTCGGCTCGACGTGCCCGGCAAAGAGCTCGCACTCGGCGATGCCGATCTCGCTCATCGCCTTCAGCGCCTCATCGAGTGAGAGGCTGCGAAAACTGTAGGACTGCACGCCGATGCGGACGCCGCCGGCCGCGTCGAGCCGCGCCGACAGGGCAAGCGGGATGCCTGCCATCGCCAGCCGGCCGAACTCTCGTCGCGTGAAGCCCTTCATGCCTGATGTCTCCATCCCGTCGCTCCTGTCTCGGCGCGGCTGAAGCCGCGCCCTCCTAGAAGACTTCGTCGAACGCCTTCAACATCGCGGCCCACGACGCCTTGTCGGCGGCCGCGTCATACGCCAGCGCCTGCATGCCATACGATCCGGCGGCCGGATTCGTAAACCCGTGCTTCGCGCCCGGGTAGCTCACGACCTCGACCCTGGCGCCGGCGGCCTTCATCTCCTTCTCGAACGCCGCGACCTGCTCGGCGGGAATCATCGGATCGGCAGCGCCGGTGTAGACGAGCACACGCGCCTTCACCGCCCCCGGCTTCACCGGCGGAAGACCGCCGAGGCCCCCATGGAAGCTCGCGACGACGTCGAGGTCGGCGCCCTGGCGGGCCTGGGCGAGCACCATCGTTCCGCCGAAGCAGTAGCCGATGGCGCCAATCCGCTCCGGATCCACGTGCGGGTCCTTCTTCAGCTCTGCCAGCGCGGCCGCGAACCGGGCCGCCGTAACCGCCGGGTCCTTGGTCGCCTCCGTCATGAACTTCATCGCGTCGTCGGGATGCGCGGCGACCTTGCCCTTGCCGAACATGTCGAGCGCGAAGCCGACGTAGCCAGCCTCGGCCAGGCGCCGGGCGGCGTTTCGGGCGTGGTCGTTGTGGCCCCACCACTCGTGCACGACCAGGACCCCCGGGCGCTTCGCCTGCGCGGCGTTGTCCCACGCGATGAAGCCCTGCAGTGTGGTCCCGCCCTGCGTGTACTCGATCGCCTTCGTCTGAATCTCGGCAAACGCCGGCGAGGCCGTGGCGAGCGCCGCGACGGCGACGATGGCCCCCGGCAGCAAAGTCAGCAATCTCATTGTTCGAATCCCCTCGAAACGCCCGATGATAGCCTGAAGCCAGCGCCAGCCGCCTCTCGACACCGGCATGCAGCCAACCAGCGGTCCATCAGCCCCGCGGGGCTCCCACTGCACCTCCGCCTGTACACGCGCCGCTACCGTTGCCCTTCTCGTGGGGTCCGCGTCGCTGCTGCTCGCACAACAGCCGCCGCAGCCGCCGATCTTCCGCGCCGGCGTCGGCGCCGTACGAATCGACGTCACCGTGATCGGCCGCGACGGCCTGCCGGTCACCGACCTCACGCGCGATGACTTCGAAGTGCGCGAAGACGACGCCGTGCAGCGGATACAGGTATTCGAGCATCGCACCCTGACGGGATATCCGGCGCGCGACGACGAGTCGCTCGCCATCCGGTCGGCCGATCACGCGCAGGCAGGAGGCGGGCCGGGAAGAGGTCAGGCTTCTCGTGCTCTTCCTCGACGACTACCACATCCGGTTCGGGCCGCTCGAGGACCACCAGCTGCGCCAGCGGCTCGTGCGGTTCGTCACGACCGAGATGCGTCCGCTGGACCTCTTCGCCGTGATGGGCCCGCTGACCCCCATCTCCGACCTCGGCCTGACGCGCGACAAGAGCGGCAATCCTGCGTCGGATCAACACCCTCCAGGGCCGTCTCGGCGGATTCGTGCCGCCGCGCAGCAAGGTCGAGGAGGCGCACCTCTCCCTCGGCGGCGCCAACCTCGCGCGGGTGCGCGCGCAGGTGTCGATGAGCGCGCTCGAGTCGCTGGCCGTGCACCTGGGCAGCCTGCGCGAGGGTCGCAAGTCGGTGCTCTTCGTCAGCCAGGGACCGGCGATGCACATCGGCGGATACGACATGTCCGACGACCTGCGCGACGTGATCGCCGCAGCCAATCGCAACAACGTCACCATCCACACGCTCGACCCGCGGGAGCTGGGCCAGGCGTCGATGATCAGCGAGATCAACAACGCGCTCTCCATCGATACCGGCGGCCGCCGCATCGGGCTGACCAACGACTTCTCGCCGGCGCTTCGCGGGGTGATGTCGGACGCGAGCGATTACTACCTCCTGGGATACGAGTCGCCGCAGGTGAAACCCGATGGCAAGTTTCACGACATCGACGTGCGCGTCCGCCGAAAGGGCGTCAGGGTCATCGCCCGCAACGGCTACTGGTCGCCGAGTCCCGAAGAAGCCAACACGGCGACTGCCGCCGCGGCCGCGCCGCCCATCCCGCCGGAGGTGAGCGAGGCGCTCGGCGCCCTGCGCGACGCGACGCGCCGCGTCAGCGTGCTCGACTTCGTCGGCGTGTCGCCGCTCGACGGAGGCGCCAGCCGGGTGAGCATCACGTTCGAGCCGGTGACGGCCGACCCGCGTCTGGTGCCGGCATCGGTGCACGTCGACGTCACGCTGCCGGGTGGCGCGACCTCGACGCACGCGGCGAACCCGGCGGCCGGCGGCATCTGGCAGCTCGAGATCACGTCGCCGCCCGGACGCGTCACCGTTCGCCCGGCGGTGAAGGACGGGGCGGGCGAGGTCATCGACACCTGGTCGCGTACGGCCGTCGTGGCGGCCGCCGAATCGGCAGCAAGCCGTATCGGCACGCCCATCGTGCTGCGCGCGCGGACGGTCTCGCAGTATCGCGCCATCCGCGCCGGCGATCGGGTACTGCCCGCCGCCGGCCGTCGATTCCGGCGCGGCGATCGGGTGATCGTTCGCCTGCCGCTCGTGGCCGGCGATCGGCCGCCTGTCGATGTGCAGCTCCTGAGCCGTGAAGGCAGGCCTCTGCGTGCGCTTCCAGCGGTTTCACAGCCCGACGCGGCCGATGTGGAGCTGCCGCTCGGGAATCTCGCGCAGGCCGAGTACCTGGTCCGGTTCAACGTCGGCGCTGGCGACGGCGCCACCACCACGCTCGTGCCGTTCTCGCTTGTTCCCTGAACTACAATCGCGAAGCTCAAGAGGAGGCCACATCCACATGCGCCACGCGCGTCGCGTCTGCACGTCAGCGTCCACCTTTCTTCTTCTCGCGCTCGCCACTCTCGGCGCGGGCGGCCAGGGCAAGTCGGGGCCCCGCTCCCTCGATGCCTGCGGGCTGGTCACGAAGGCGGAGCTCGACGCGGCGCTGAAGCGTCCGGTGCAGCCGCGGCCGGTGCCACCCTCGACCCCGGCGTCGCTCGGCGTCAGCACGTGCATGTGGGCCACCGCCGATGGCCGACGCACGATGTCGGTGACGACCTACACGCCGGAGGCGTTGCAGCGGACGCAGACCAAGACGCTCGCCGTGTATTACGACTCGCTGAAGACGAGCAACGCCAACAACGCCGGACGCCCCGCGCAGGTGCTGCCGGGCATCGCGCGTCACGCGTCGTACTTCGCCGGCAGCGGAACCAGTTCGACCGTGCTCGTGCACCGCCATGACAGCATCGTCATCATCAACCTCACGGGCTTGTCGAAGGACGAAGCGACGGCGGTTGCGAGAGCTGCGGGCAATTGAATTGACGATTGACGGTTGACGGTTGACGGCTGGCGCGCGGCGCCGGGATACTTGGCGCCGCGTGAACCTGATCGTCGCCGCCATCTTCGTCTACGTCGGGCTGCAGATGCTGCTCGGCATCGTCGTCTCCAGGAACATCAGGACCGAGGACGACTACCTGTTGGCGGGCCGCCGGCTGGGTCCGGGACTCGCGACCTTCTCGCTCTTCGCGACATGGTTCGGCGCGGAGACCTGCATCGGCGCGGCCGGCGCGGTCTACGAGCAGGGGCTGTCGGCCACGCGCGCCGATCCGTTCGGCTACGCGCTGTGCATCATCATCGTCGCCGCCGTGTTCGCGGTGCCGCTGTGGCACGCGAAGATCACGACGCTCGGCGACCTGTTCCGCCGCCGCTACTCGCCGCGGGTCGAGCAGCTGGCCGTGGTGCTGATGATTCCAACGTCGATTCTCTGGGCCGGCGCCCAGATCCGCGCGTTCGGGCAGGTGCTGGCCTCGAGTTCCGATGGCCTGTCGGCCAGCACCGGCATCGCGCTGGCGGCGCTGACGGTGCTCGTCTACACCGCGTTCGGCGGCTTGCTGGCCGATGCGTGGACGGATCTCGTCCAGGGCATCGTGCTCGCGGTCGGGCTGATTGTGGTCTCGGTGCTGGTCGTCAATGCGATGGGCGGGCTGGGCACGGCGCTCGCGAACGTGAGCCCGGGCCACTGGCAATGGCGGGCGCCGGGAGAATCGACGATCGAGGTTTTGAATCGGTGGGCGATTCCGATTCTCGGCTCGTTGACCGCGCAGGAACTGATCAGCCGCATCATCGCCTGCCGGTCGCCCGAGGTGGCGCAGCGATCGGCGTGGATGGCGTCCGGCGGCTACCTGGCGATCGGCATCCTGCCGGTCGGGCTCGGGCTCATCGCGACGCAAGCGTCGCTCCAGGTGGCGGATGCCGAGCACATCCTGCCGGCGCTGGCGGCGACGCACCTGCCGCAGATCGGCTACGTGCTGTTCGTCGGCGCGCTCGTCTCCGCGATCCTCTCCACCGTCGACAGTTGCCTGCTGGTCTCGGGATCGCTCATCTCGCACAACCTCGTCGTGCCGCGGATGCCAGCGATCTCGGAGCGTGGAAAGCTGGTGGCTGCCCGCGTCGGCGTCGTCGGCTCCGGACTGGCGGCGTGGTATCTCGCGCTGGCGTCGGATTCGGTGCTCGGCCTGGTCGAGGAGGCCAGCGGCTTCGGCAGTTCCGGCATCCTCGTGCTGCTCGTCTTCGCCTTGTGGAGCACGTTCGGCGGCGCCCTGGCGGCGCTGGGCGCGCTCACGAGCGGGGTCCTCGTGTGGATCGCCGCGCACTTCGTTTACGCGTTGCCGTACGACTACCTGGCGTCGATTGGCGCCGCGCTCGCGGCCTACCTGGTCATCGGCGTGCTGGAGCCCAGACCGAAGGCGGAAGGCTGAAGGCTACTTCCTCCTCCCCCTGGCCTGTGCGAGTACGTGGCGATGGAATTCGGTGCCACCGGTGCTCACCTGCAGCGGCTTCAGCGCCAGCAGCCCGATGGCGCCGATGGACCGGCGCAGGAACATCATCTCCTCGAGCGTCGCCTCGAAGTCCTCGTCCACCGGCAGGTCCAAACCGGCCTGCCGCGCCATCAGGTGCGCACGCGCCTGCACCGACATCTCGAGCTGCAGCCGCAGCAGGCACACCATGTCGGCGACGATTGGACCCTCGAAGCGTGATTTCAGCTCCTGGAGGTAGATGCCGAAGTTCGTCTCCTTGAACTGCTGCGAGATGAGCGCCTCCAGCCGCTCGAGGTCGACGTCCATTCCGCTGCCCACCCATTCGCCGGCCGCCTTCTCGCCGCGATCGAACACGGCGACGAGCATGAGCGGCAGCACGATGAGCAGGGCGATGGTGGCCGCCAGCGGCGGCAGGAGCAGGTGGTTGTACGCCGAATGAATCGCGATGGCCAGCGCCAGGCCCGACGCTACCGCCAGCGGCAGCGCCTGCTTCTTCTGTTCCAGGAAGCCCTTGGCCACGACCGCGGCGATCGATGTGGTGGCGCCGTGCAGTGTGGCCGTGCCGAGGCCGCGCACAAGCCACAACCCCGTCGGCGCTTCGGGCATCGCCTGGAGGAAGACGAAGTTCTCGACGACCGCGAAACCGGTGCCGACCGCGAAACCCAGCACAGCGGCATCGATCAGGAAGCCGATCCGCTTGCGGGCCAGCAGAAAGACGACGAACGCCGCCTTCAACACCTCTTCAGCGGCCGGCGCCACGTAGCGCGTCAGCGTCGTGAGGGAAACACCAACGTCGTCGAGCAGCCACTCGTGCAGCGGCCGGCTGACGAGCGCTACCGCCATGCCCCAGGCGAGCGCCGCCGCCAGGCTCGACGGCCGGAGGAGCTTGAAGCTGTCCATCAGCAGCAGCCCGCAGAGCAGGAGCAGCACAGGAAGCAGCGCGAGACAGATGTTCAGCATCGAGTGCAGCCGGACCGCTGGACCCTGGACCCTCCCCGGACCTTACCTCAGTACCTTCAGCGACACCATCAACTCCCGCCGAGGCGCGTAGCCGTCTTCGAAGGCGATCGCCCCGCCGAACGAGAGCGTCATGTCCAGCGTCGAGAGCGCCGAGATGCGGACGTCGGCCTGCGCGCCCACGTTCCCGAGCGCCCTGCGAACGCTCCCATCGTCGAGATTCGTGGCCAGCCCGGTCACGAAGATCGCCGGCCGCAGCCACGTCGCATAGAAGCCCGGCGTCCCCAGTCGCGCAAAGCGCCACGGCGGCAGGTTCCATTCGACCGTGGACTTCACGAAGTTGCGGCCGCCGACCTCGTTCAGCTCCGCGCCCGCGAAGCTGTGGTACTCGCGGTAGCGCTTCTCGTCGCCGTGGTCCACGTAATTGTTGCCGAAGCCGCCGAAGAAGAAGTTGGCAAACGGCTGATCGCGGTCGAGCGGCGAGAAGCCCGCCGACTGCCTGAACCAGACCGACGAGTGCCCGATCGGCAGCGCGTGACCGAACGCAAAGTCGCCGCGCGTCCTCGGGATGAACTTGCCGTCGACGACGTAGGCCTGCGCGATGGCGGCCCACTTGATGCCGGTTTCCTCGTCGACGTGGCCCTGCGAGTTGCGGACGTCGCTGAAACCCAGGTTCGCGTTGACGGTGACCAGATCGTCCACGTTCACCGGCACGTTCTGGTAGTCGGGCAGGCGATCGAGATTGCCGGAATACGAGCCGTCCACGTCGAGCTCCATCCGCTGCGGGTCGTCGTAGATGAGCGTCCACTTGCGCCCGACCTCGACGCCGTATCCCTTGCGGCCGGTCTTGGTCGGCCCGAACAGATCGTAGAAGTCCGCTGCGTTCCAGTGGGCGTTGGCGCGCCAGTCGTAGCGCTGGTACTGCGCCTGCAGGTGGACGCGCTCGTCTCCGGGGAGTCCCGGTGTCCGGGCTGTACGCTCGCCGAGACGTGCAGGCGATTGAGCTGCAGCGGATCCGAGAGATTCCACCGCATCCCGACGGCCGGCGAATCCTTGTAACCCTGGAGGATGGGGTAGAAGGACTCGGACTTGAGGCCGCCCGCCAGCCGGTAGACGCCGGCCTTTTTCGGCATCGTCTCCCACGGGATGTCGGCTGGCGACCCGACGATCCACGACTTCACCACCGGCTTCTCCTCGGCCAGCCGCTCGCCGAGAAACGTAATCGGCGCGGCGTCCTTGATCGGTGTGCCGGTGATGCGTGTGGGCAGCAGGCCGCGGCCGGTGAAACGGAAGACGATCAGCTCGTCGCCGCCGAGCGGGATCGGACGGAAGAACCCGGTTTCGGTGTTGCTGACGGCTTCAGTCTGCGCCGTCGCCAGCTCGTAGCGGAACACGTTGGAGACGCCGGTGAGGTAGGCCGTGCCGTAGAGGAACCGGCCGTCCGGGGAAAATACGAATCCGGAGGGCACGGCAAGACCGAAATCGAACCGGGCATCCGGCGTCGCCGTGCCTGCGATCAGCGTCCTGGTCGCGAAGACGCGCACGTCCATCTTCCCGTCGATCTCACCGAATCCGCCGACGACCTTCGTGCCGTCGGGCGAGACGTCGAGGTCGTACATGATGGTCCCGTAGGGGAACGTCAGCACGCGCGTCCACTCCGTGTACGGTGCCTCCATCCGGACCACCGAGCACAACCCGTTGAGGTGCCGGATGCCCCAGAGCGATCGATCCGCCGCGTTGAAAGAGAGCTCGCCGATGCGCGCGTCCTTCTGCAGGAGCGTCGTCTTGCCGGTCTCGGGATCGAGCCGCATGAGATCGCGATACGCGCCGTTGTCGGTCGTGTAGTAGAGCAGCCCGTCACGCTGGTCGTGGGCCAGCGAGGTGACGGTGTAGATCATCGGGCCCTTCAGCCGGGTAATGCGCGAGACGTTGCCGGTCTTCACGTCGAGCGCGCCGACGTGCGCGACGACGCCGGGGTAGTTGAAAGCCGCGTACAGCCGATCGCGCTTCGCGTCGTAGTAGGCGCGCGAGACCGACCCGAGCGCGCGCGTCGTCAGGTCCTTGTGCGGCGTGATCGGATACTGGCGGATGGCCTCGAGGTTCTTCTGCTGGAACGCCCTCTCGGCGACGATCCAGTCGGCCCAGGCGCTCTCCATCGAACGGCCGAAAACGTGCCGGAACTGCGCCGCGTAGTAGCCGCGGCTGCCCTGCCGGCGCGCCATCCAGTCCACCACCTGCTCGGGCGAATAGGTGCGCGCAAGCCAGGTCAGGAATCGCGTGCCGTACAGGTACGAGTTGATCTGCAGCTGGAAGTCGACTTTCGTGCCTTCCGAGACCAGGCCGAGCGGGTCGTAGAACGGGGCGTCGTCGCGCACCATCGCCCGGAAGACCATCTCGTCGAAGCCGCCCTGCGCGCGGCCGATGCCGCCGGCCATCCACGTGTCGATGAAGACGGCGCTGCCTTCGTGGAACCAGCGCGGCGCGGCGACCCGCGGTGTCGTCAGGAAGAAGTAGAGGACCGATTCCGGCTGCTCGGCCACCGGCGCGACCTTGCCGCCGAAGAGCCGCCGGAAGAACCGGTCTCGGTTATCGGCCTGATCCATCGTCACGATGTGCACCAGCTCGTGGTTCATGATCGCGTTCATCCGCTCGTTCGAGGGCAGCGTCTCGAAGGCGTAGGAGAGCGGCGCGATCTGCACGCTCAGCGCGTTGCGGGGCACGGAGCTGGCGCCGGCGTTGCCGGCGTCCTGGAGATCCAGCAGCAGGACGCTGATGTCGTCGGCCGGCTCGTACCCGAAGAGTTTTTTCTGAAACGCCAGGGAATTCAGGAACGTCCGGCCGGCGTGCGGCACCAGGAACGACTCGCTGCCCTCGACGTAGACCAGGAGCATCTTGCCGGCCTCGACGCTGGCGAGCTGCGCGTGGGCGGCCCCGGGCGAGGCGAGCAGCACGAGCGCGGCGAGCAGTCGGGTGAGCAAGACACGGGCATGATGACTGTGCATGGGGTATGGATGAGATAGTACCGCAACCGGTTGCAAAGGCGGGCGTACGAGCCAACGGCCCGGACGCCCTCGAGGAGTGGAGGGCATCCGGGCCGTCAGCGGCCGTGCGTGCCGGGAAACGGAGACTACTCGATAGACGCGCATCGCGTCGCTGAACTTCGGTGAGTCAAGGGCCTGCGACAGACCGGGAGAGCTCAGCGCCTGCTGCAGCGCGCCGGCCTGCAGCGCGCCCTGCAGCGAGCCGTCGGCCACCATGCGGGCGAAATTCTGGTCCGCCAGCGCCTGCGAAAGCCCGTCACGCCGAGCAGGCCGCGCAGGTTGGCGTCGCCGAGCAGCTGTCGGAACGCGGCGTTGTCGAGCGCGGACAGGAAGGCCGCGTCGCCGAACAGCTGCTGCGCCTCGCCGCTGAAGAGCGCCATGCGCAACTCGACCGACGAAAGCGCCTGAGGAAGGCGTCGGACGTCAGCATCGCGTCCATCTGGCGAAGCTTCATCAGGTTCGCGGAGAACGCGGCGTCGTCCGTCAGGCTGCCCTTGAGGGCGGCGTGTCGGTCAGCCCCTTCAGCTCGCCCTTCGCCAGTCCTCCGCGAACTTCGACCGCCGACAGCGCCTTCAGGAAGTTCTCGTCGGCGAAGGCGGCATCGAGTGCCTGGCTGTTCATCAAGCCCGCCACATCCTCGCCGCGCGAGCGCGCCGCGCACGTTGGCGTCGGCGAGCGCGCTGGTGTCGAGCAGCCCCTTCAGCTCCTTGCTGCCGATCAGCCCGCGCATCTGGCGCGTCCGCCAGCATGCTGCGGAACTGCGCGTCGCTGAGCAGCTTCCTCGTCGCGTCGTCCTTGAGGATCCGATCGAACGTCTCGCTCTGCAGGAACTGCTGCGTGGCCTGGTCGCCCAGCTTCACGTCGGACGCGGTGATCTGACCCGCCTGATAGCGCTTCGCGGCGCCAATCGCGCCCTCGGTGCCGTCGAAGCCTGGCGGGAAGCCCTTCACGACAAATACGGCAAGGACGACTGCCGCTGCCGCGGCAAGACCAATCAGCACCTTCGTACGCATTTCCAGGCCTCCATGTATGGCTGTGTCGATGTCGTGCACGTTAGTGGGGGGAGCGCCCACCGCGCGCGGACCAGCCGTGGAGGCCGACCGCCCCGCCGCACCCGTCGCAGGCGCGGCGTGAAAAATCTGATCGAGGACCGAACGCACCATGTCCGCTGGTGGTTCGACAGGACCGAGCGAGTCGATCGCGCGCGAGAGCGCGTCGAGCTCACCGGCGCGGGCGCGCGCGTCGGCGTCCCCGGCAAGAAGGCGATCGAGCTCGGCGCGTTCACCCGCGTCGAGCGCGTTGTCGAGTCGGCCGTGCAGCAGGGCCTCGCGGCGATCGACGTCGCTCATGATCGGGGCCCCCAGCCGAGCAGCAGCTCGCCAAGCTTCTGACGCGCGGAGTGCAGCCGGGACTTCACGGTCTTGGACGGCACGCCAAGCGCGTCGGCGATCTCGTCGTACGACAACTCGCCGAAGTGCCGGAGCACGATCACGGCGCGCGCATCCGGCGGCAACTGCAGGAGCGCCCGCTGCACCTGTGTCGCGCGCTGCTCGGCAGCTGCCGCCTCGAATGGCGTGCCGACCGCCGCGATGGCGGGGCTCAGCACGTCTTCAGGGCGTCGGGCTCGCAGCATGTTCAGGCACTCGTTGACGACGATTCGGTAAATCCAGCTGAAAAACCGGTGGCGCGGATCGTAGGTCTCGAGGTGCTGGTACGCCTTCGCCAGGCAAGTCTGCACGGCATCCCGCGCGTCGTCCTGGTTGCCGAGCATCCGGCAGGCCACGGTGAACAGCGGCCGCTGGTGGCGTGTTATCAGCGTCTCGAACGCGGCCTGTTCCCCGGCCAATGACCTGCTGACCAGCACTGCGTCATCTGCATCCTTGTGTAAATACACGGAGAATCCGAAAAGGTTGGTGGTTGAGCTTTCAAGATTGTAGCCCAGGCGATCCGGTCGGGCGGTGCTATAGTCCGGGCCCGTGGCCGCCGCGCATCGACGCACCTGGCAATTCGATTTAAGTGTTGAATATACAGGAGATACGGCCGTTCTTCGGCTGGTCGGGCGATTTGGCAGCCGCGCCGCCCCGGAGTTCGAGCGGGCCGCCCAGGCCTGTCTCCAGGCCAAGGTCGCCGGCATCGTCATCGACCTGGCGGGCGTGGACTACTTGAGCAGCCCCGGCCTTCGCGCGATTGTCGCCCTGGCGACCAGGCTGGAAGAGCGAAAGGGTCAGGTGATCGTCCGCGGCGCCCGCGATGCGGTCAGGGTCACCTTGGGGCTGGCAGATTTCACCAGGACCAAGCAGAGCCGCCGCTGGCGGTAGCCTTTCAGGCAAATCCCGCTCGCATCGGGTGATTTTCCGGGAACGCCTCAGGTGTTCGCCGGATTCGCGCGGACCTCGCCCGGCCTCACACTCGAACGGTATGCCCAGCCCGAGCCTGGCCCGCCTCGATCGGCCCGCGCCGATACGCCGGAGGGCCCCCGGGCTCATCGGCGGCGCCATCGGCTATTCGCTGCTGAAGGTACTCGGCGGCGGATGGCCCGGGACGACGGGGCGGAGGCCGCGGCTTACGAAGAATCGGAGCAAGCTGGACGTCCTGCTCGGCCCGGCCCTCTGGCAGGCGATACGCGGCCACGTCGTGATCGATTTCGGCTGTGGCGCTGGCGCCGAGGCCGTGGTGATGGCGGCACGAGGGGCGCGCCGGGTGATAGGCCTCGACATCCGCGACGCGATGCTGGCGGCGGCGAGGCGCCGGGCCGAGCAGGCCGGCGTGGCCGACCGGTGCACCTTTGCCACGCGTGCCGACGAGAAGGCCGATGTCATCGTCTCGATCGACGCGTTCGAGCACTTCGACGATCCCGCCGCCATCCTGAGGCTGATGCGGTCGTTGCTGAAGCCGAACGGGACGATCCTCATCGCCTTCGGACCGCCCTGGCTGCATCCGCTTGGCGGCCACCTGTTCTCGGTGTTTCCGTGGGCACACCTGCTCTTCAGCGAGCGGGCGTTGATTCGCTGGCGGGCCGACTTCAAGTCCGACGGCGCGACGCGCTTCTCGGAGGTGGCCGGCGGCCTGAATCAGATGACCGTCGGACGCTTCGCGGCCATCGTCGCCGGGAGCGGCCTCGAGATCGAGTCATTCGAGGCGGTGCCAATCCGCCGGCTGAAGCCTCTCTCCAATCGTTTCACGCGCGAGTTCGTGACGTCCGTCGTGAAGTGCACGCTGCGCAACACCGCCTCGGGCGGTCCGGCCTCGGCGTAGCCAGGGTCAGGCGGGAAGGGCCGCCCGCAGAAACGCGAGGAAGTTGCCGCTGGCGATGCCGGCAACGTCCGAATCGCTGTAGCCGCGCTCGCGCAGCAGCCCGGGGATCTTCGCGAGGTCCGCGATGGTGTGCAGGTCCGCGGCCGTCTGTTCGAGCCCGAATGCGCCGTCCAGATCGCTGCCGATCCCGACGTGCCGCGCGCTGCCGGCGATCTGGCAGATGTGGTCGATGTGATTCACCAGCGTTCGCAGGGTGACTCCGGCCGCCTGCGGCGTGGTCGATCCGCGCTTCCATCCCGGATAGAGCATCCACGCGTCGAGCGCGACGCCAATAACCGCCCCGCGCGACGACCAGCGCGCGGATCTGGTCGTCGCTGAACTGCCGGTTGTGCGGCACGAGCGCCCTGCAGTTGTTATGGCTCGCCCAGACCCGGCCGCCGAAGGAGTCGAGCGCCTCCCAGAAGCTGTCGTCGCAGAGGTGGGTGGCATCGAGGATGACGCCGAGCCGCTCCATCTCCTTCAGCAGCGCCCGGCCCGGCTCGCCGATGCCGCCAGTGGCATCGGTTCCCTGCGCGTACGTGCCGGGACCGTAGTGCGCCGGCCCGATCGCCCGCAAGCCGTCGTTCCACGCCCGCTCGACGTGATCCAGCGTGACCAGCGAGTCGGCGCCTTCAAGGCTGCGAACGTAGCCGATGGGCAGCTTCGCGGAGAGCGGGTCGGGCGGACGCGCTCCACTGCGCCAGATGGGCGTCGAGCTCGGCCGCTGACGCGATCTCCCGCATCTCGCCGCGCCGCTCCATCTCTCGATACCACGCCAGCTGCCCCTGCGTCATCGCCCACGCCTGCTCCGGCGAGTGCCACCCGGGAAGCCGGTTGGAGAGCTTCACGTAGCGGGCGATCTGCGTCGCCACGACGACGCCGATGCCGCCGCGGCGCAGCTCGTCGAACGACACCGTGCCGCGCGTGCGATCGGGGCGATCCGTCATGCCGCGTTCGCGCATCCGGATTTCATCGATGGGCCGCGACAGGTCGCGGTTCCATTCGACGGCGTTCATGGCGAGGTCGAGGTGAGCGTCGAGAATCATGGAATTGATGATAACGGTTGACGATTGACAGATTGACGGTTGACGAAATTGCGCGGACTTACAGGATGCGATTGCAGGAGGTCACAATACGAGATTCAGCAAGCAGGACCACGCCCAGCGCGACGACGCTGATGATCGTCTCCATCACGGTCCACGTCTTCAGCGTCGTCGGCACGTCGAGGCCAAGGTACTCCTTCACGAGCCAGAAGCCGCCGTCGTTGACGTGGGACGCGATCAGCGAGCCGGCGCCGAGCGCCACGACCAGTAGCTCGCGGTTGATGTCGGGCGATGCCACCAGCAGTGGCGCGACAATCGCGGCGGCGGTGGTGATCGCGACGGTCGCCGAGCCGACCGCCACGCGCAGCAGCGCGGCGACGAGCCAGCCGAAAATCAGCGGCGACAGCGACCAGTGAGGAGACCGCGGCCGTGATGGCGCGGCCGATGCCGGCCTCATCGAGCACGCGCCCGAACCCGCCGCCGGCGCCGACGATGAGCAGCACGCTGGCGATGGGAAACAGCGAACGCTCGGCGATCGCCAGCAGTTGACCGCCATCGAGCCCACGACGCGTACCGAAGACGTAGCTGGCGACCAGCGTCCCGATGAGCAGCGAGACGCTCGGCGAGCCGACGAACAGGATGTAGGGCAGGACGCGCGCAACCGGGCCCGTCGCCGCGACGCCGCGTGTGAGCTCGGTCGCCGTCGTGGCGCCCAGCATCAACGCGATCGGCAGCAGCACCGCGAACAACGTGACGCCGACGCCAGGCGGGCGAACCGGATCGGCCGACTCGGAAGCCGGAGTCAGCGCCCCACCGCGCGACAGCAGGGACGGCGACAGCAGCCGGAGAAACAGCGGCCCCGCAATCACGAATGCCGGGATGCCGGCGGCGAGGCCGTAGACGAATCGAGAGCCCGGTGTCCGCGCCGAGGCGGGAAATGGCGACGAGCGGGCCCGGGTGCGGCGCGACGAGTCCGTGGCTCGCCGAAAGACCCGCCACCAGCGGCAGCGCCAGCGTCAACAGCGGCCGGCCAGCCGTCGCGGCAAGGCCCACGACGACCGGGAAGAGCAGCACCAGGCCGACGCTGAAGAAGATTGGCAGCCCGATGACGAAGCCGACCGCCGCGACGACCCACGGCAGATAGCGATCTCCAACGACCCCGACCGCGGCCCGAGCGACGAGGGCGGCGCCGCCCGATTCCGCCAGCAGCGCGCCGACGAACGTCCCCAGGCCGATGACGACGGCGATGAAGCCAAGCGTGTTCCCGACACCGGTCTGGAACGCGGTGGCAATCGCCGTCGCATCCAGGCCCGCGCCCAGCCCCAGCCCCAGCGTCACGATCATCAGCGCCGGAAACGCGTGCATCCGGACGCGGACGATCAGCGCCACCAGCGCCACAATCGCCGCGGCGGCGAGGAGGAGGGGCACTAACGCGTGCCTCGTGCTGCGTGCGTCGTGCTGCGTGCGGTGCTACGTGCTTCGTGCTGCGTCCTGTGTGCGGTGCTGCGTGCACTGGCGCTGCACTGCACGTGGCACGAGGCATCAGGCACCGCACGTGGCACGACGCACGCGGCACGCGGCACGAACGCGTGCTTCATACAGTCAGCACGCGTTCCCGCGCGACGACTTGCCAGCGATCGGCGGCGCGTCCGTCGCGGACGACGACGGCCCGGCCGTGGAGGGCGACGGTGGGGCAGACGTGCCACGGCATGCCGTAGAACACGTCGCCGACGCGGATGGAGGCGGCCTCTGGTGTCTCGAGCACCAGGTGCTCTTCGCTGTGGCCGATGAACGTCGGAGCGTGGGGAAGGGCGGGCGTTGGGAAGTCGAGGAGCACGACGCGCGGATGCGGCATTTCCGACGCGATGGCCTTGTGACCCAGGTCCAGGCACACGCGGTTGCCGCCCGGCTTGCTGACGACACGGGTCAGTACGAGCGCCGCGGACAGGAAGTCCATGTCGGGCAGCCCGGCAGTGTAGCCGGCGTCCCAGAAGACCACCGTGCCAGGGCTCAGCTCGAGGTCGGCGTCCTGGCGGGTGGCGTGACAGGGCAGCGTCGGCGTGCCGCCGACGACGACCCGCGGCACCGGGAGGCCGGCGGCGACGAGTCCGTCGCGCAGGCGGCAAACCTGGTCGAAGGCGGCATCGGCGTCGGCTTTCCGCCTGGCGATGTCGGGGTCGCGCAGGTGACCGTCGTAGGCGTGCAGGCCGCCGAAGGTCACCCCCGGCGTCGTCGAGAGCTGCCGGCAGAGCGGCATCGCCAGTTCGGGCGCGATGCCCGTGCGATGCATGCCGACGTCGAGATCGACAAGCAGGTCGATGGTGCGGCCGTCGGTCGCGAACGCCGATCCGATAGCCGCGGCCGCGGCCTCGTCGTCCGCGACCGCGCGAAACGTCACGTGCGGAAATCGCCGGGCGAGCTGCAGCAGCCGGCCGACAGTCGGGCCAACCGGTTGATAGGCGAGCAGGATGTCGTCAAGGCCTGCGTCGGCGAGCATCTCGGCTTCCGCGATCGTCGCGCACTTCACCCGCGTCAGGCCGAGCGCCACGTGCATCCGCGCGATCTCTGGCAGCTTGTGCGTCTTCATGTGCGGCCGCAGCCGTGCGGGGCCGCCGGCCATCGCGATCAGGCGCCGCAGGTTCTCTTCGGCGCGATCGGGATAGACGAGCAGTGCCGGCGAGGGGATCTCGGCGACGTTTTCGACGGTCCACCAGGGCATCAGAATCCCCGCCTTCGCCGAAGACTGAAGGCTGAAGGCCGACTAGTTCGTCAGCTCAAATATCCCTTCGATTTCCACCGCGATGTTGTGCGGCAGGGAACCCATACCGACAGCGCTGCGGGCGCCGACGCCGTCGACCTGGCCCCAGATCTGCGCGAACAGCTCCGAGCAGCCGTTGATGACCTTCGGATGGTCCTGGAACTCGGGCGCGGCGTTGACCATGCCGAGCAGTTTCACGACGCGCCGAACGCGATCGAGGCTGCCGAACTCGGCCCGCAGCGTGGCCAGCATCGCCAGGCCCACCTGCTGCGCCGCCTCGCGGCCGTCCGCCAGCGTCAGGTCCGCGCCGACGCGGCCGGTGATGAGGGTTCCGTCCGGTCGCAGCGGGCCATGTCCTGAGACGTAGGCGATCTGCCCGACGGCCACCACCGGCCGATAGACACCTCCCGGCGGAGGCGCCGGCGGGAGCGTCAGTCCGAGGGCAGCGACGCGCGATTCCGGCGTGGACATTGCGTGATGATAAATCAGCCTTCGGCCTTCGGCCTTCAGACCTCAGGATTGCGCAGGCGGAGTCGGACGCAACCCGCGTATTTGCCGCTGGTTCGCGTTCCGTTCGCTGCGGCCAGCGGCCGCGCGATCCAAGACGGCGATCCAAGAAGTTGGGGATTCGCTGCCGGCCGGACGGAAGCCCGAAGACCGACGACACACCGTCGAAACACGGCGCGTTTAGGCTGGTGTGACAAGTTTGACTAACCGCGGAATGGCGTCCTATTCTCAATCGTCATTTTCGCTTTGAACGCTCGCCCTCGTTCCATTCGTTCGCCCACGCTCTCCAGGAGAAGAACTATCGTGAGAAGGCTGCTCACTTTCGTCGCAGCGTGTTCGTTCGTGTTTGCGGCGCTGCCTGCGTTTGCCCAGTCGCAGGCGACCACTGCAGAAGTCAACGGCCGCGTCACCGACGCGCAGGGCGGTGTGTTGCCCGGCGCGACCGTGACGGTGACCAGCACCGACACCGGGTACACGCGATCGACGGTCACCAACGCCGAAGGCCTCTACTCGCTGCCGCTGCTGCCGCCCGGTAACTACGACCTGGTGTCCGAACTCGCCGGCTTCTCGGCCACCAAACGCTCGCTCGTGCTGAACGTCGGCGCAACCCAGACGATCAACACCCAGCTGCAGGTAGGGGGGGTGCAGGAGACCATCACGGTCGCTGCCGGATCGCCGCTCGTCGAGACCAGCGCCACGGTTCGCACCACGACCGTCGACGCCGACGCCATCGCCAACCTGCCGATCAACGGCCGCCGGTTCCAGGACTTCATCTCGGCGACGCCGACGGTGCAGGTGGACCCCAGCCGCGGCCAGCTGTCGTTCGCCGGCCAGCGCGGCATCAACAGCAACATCAGCGTCGACGGCGCGGACTTCAACCAGCCGTTCTTCGGCGGCATCCGCGGCGGCGAGCGCTCGAACAACGCCTTCACCGTGCCGCAGGAGTCGATTCAGGAATTCCAGGTCGTCGCCGCCGGCTACTCCGCCGAGTTCGGCCGGTCGACCGGCGGTCTGGTGAACGCCATCACCAAGTCGGGCACGAATCGGCTGAAGGGCTCGGCCTTCTACGTGAACCGCAACCGCGACTGGGCCGAGAACAACGCGTTCGGCCAGGCCGCGGCGCCGACGCAGCAGCAGTTCGGCGGCTCGGTTGGCGGTCCGGTCTCGAAGGACAAGATCTTCTTCTTCGGCGCCTACGAGCAGCAGCTTTTCGAGAACACGCGGCAGGTGCTGTTCGATCGGATCGCCGGCCTGACGCCGGTTCCCACGAGCCGGGAAGCATTCGATTACTTCAAAGGGCTTGAAGAGCCGTTCGAGGCCACCAACGATGCCATCACCACGTTGGGGCGCGTCGACTTCCAGCTCGCCGACGCGGACCGCCTCAGCTTTCGCTACAGCTACAGCAGCAACAAGGCGCTGAACGCCAACGCAACCGGCAACGCGCTCGACCCGAACACGATCAGTGCGCTCACCAACAACGGCACCGAAAAAGACCGGACGAACATCCTGGTGGGTCAGTACACCAGCGCGCTCAACAGCAGCATGCTGTTTGAGGCGCGCGGGCAATACGGATACGAAGAGCGGCCGCGCGAGGCAAACTTCGAAGGCCCGACAGTTTCATCGGTGCTCGGCAACTATGGCACGGTGTCGTTTCTGCCCAACAAGCAGTTCGATCGCCGGGTGCAAGCGGCCGCCAACCTCACCTGGCTGAGCGGCAAGCACAGCTTGAAGAGCGGTGTTGAATACAATTACGTGACGGTGGACCAGACCTTCGGCTTCAACCAGTTCGGGGCCTATGGCACCAGCAACACGAACACGCTCACGCTGCTCGACATCTTCAGCGTCGGCGGACCGATCGCGAACCGGTTCGACACTGCCGACTCGACATACCGGCGCCAAATCGGCAATCTCCGTCTGGACTTCCCAACTCAGGAGATTGCGTTTTACGCGCAGGACACGTGGAAGCTGAAGCCAAACTTCACAATCAACTACGGGCTTCGATGGGAGGGTGCGGCCAACCCTACGCCTGAGGCGAACAACGAGTTCATGCTCAACGCGCTGAGCGGCGTCTCGTTCCCCAACCAGGGCAAGACGCTCGATCCGACGCAAATCCCCGATCAGTGGAATCAGTGGGGACCCCGCGTCGGCTTCGCCTGGGATGTTGCCAACGACGGCCTGACCGTAGTCCGCGGCTACAGCGGCCTCTACTATGCGCGCTCGCCGGCCATCCTGTTTGCTGCGCCGATGAACAACTTCCGGGTGCCGCCGGGCGACCTGTCGCCGCAGCTGCCGTTTCAGGTTCCCGGCAACCCGAACAACACGGTGTACAAGCAGCTCCTGTTGATCGGCATCGACCTCAACAAGGTCAGCCTCGACCAGCTGCCGAATGTCACGCCCGATCAACTGACCCAGATTGCGAGCGCGCTGGGCATCAGCAACAACCCGTTCAACCAGGCGGCAGCCCATTCTGATCGACAAGGACTTCGAGAACCCCCGCGCCACGCAGTTCGGCGCCGGCGTCGAACGCGAGTTCGCGCCCGGTTACAGCGCCGGGGCCGAGTACGTCTACGTCAAGACCGACAACCTGCAGCGTAACGTCGACTACAACCTGCCTGCGCCCACCGTTCGAGCGAACGACCTCGCCCAGCGGCCGTTCTTCAACCTGAGAAGCGGCACGACCAGCTCGGCGCGGCCGGTGTCGCGCGCTCGGTTCGGTGCAGGTGCGCGAGTCGTCGGCGAGCTCCGAGTACAACGCGGCCGTCTTCACCGCGCGCGCGCGCAAGGCGTGGGGCCAGGTCTCGGTGAACTACGTGCTCAGCAAGTCGATGTCCGACGACGACAACGAGCGTGATTCGGGCGGCCAGGGGGCCGCCAACGCGTTCGATTTCGGCCCCGAGTGGGGTCCGGCGCGCCTGGATCGGCGGCACCAGTTCAACGGCTTCGTGCTGTTCTACCTGCCGTGGGACATCGACGTCAGCAGCAATTTCCGCGCCTATTCGGGCCGCCCGATCGACGCGACACTCGGCACAGATACGGGGGTCGGAAACGGCGATTTCTTCAACACCGATCGGCCATACAGCGCGCCGGGCGTGTCCTTCACGCGAAACAGCTTCCGGAACGAGCCGATCAAGGACTTCAACCTGCGCGCGCAGTGGCACCTGAGATTTCGCCGGCGGCAAGCGGGTGCTGTTCACCTTCGAGGTGTTCAACCTGTTCAACTGGGACAACATCGAGCTGAGCAGCACGACCGTCACCAACTACTGCGCCGGCACGCCCGCGTCGGACTGCGGATTCGGCGCACCGACCAACCCGAACTTCCTGTCGCTGACGGACCAGAACCCGACGTCGACGCGACCCGGGCAGTTGCTGCTCAACAACGATCCGGGCTCGCCGCGGCAGATCCAGATGGGTGTCCGGTTCCAGTTCTGAATTAGAGGTTATGGACTTCCGATCGCAGATTACGGTGAGCTGAAACACACCGGGCGCGGGTGGCCTCTGCCACTCGCGCCCGTTTTTCGTCAACCGTCAACTTCCAACCGCCACCTGCCAACCGTCAATCGCCAATCGCCAATCCGTCAATTAGATCTCAGCCCACCGCCTGAGCAGGTTGTGGTAGACGCCGGTGAACTGCACCGCCGATGGATGGTCGGGGACGTCGCGGCCGATCCGCTGGATCGCCGTGTCCATGTCGAACAGCAGCGTCCGCTTCCCGTCGTCGCGGATCATGCTCTGGAGCCAGAAGAAGGAGGCGACGCGCGCGCCGCGCGTCACCGGGCGGACGTTGTGCAGGCTCGTCGACGGGTAGAGCACGAGGTGCCCGGCCGGCAGCTTCACGCTGTGCACGCCGTAGGTGTCTTCGACCAGCAGCTCGCCGCCGTCGTATTCCTCGGGACCGGTGAAGAAGAGCGTCGCCGACAGATCCGTGCGAATCCGGTGCGGGGTGCCAGGCACCTGCCGGATCGCGTTGTCGACGTGGTTGCCGAAGCTGCCGCCGCCCTCGTAGCGGTTGAAGAGCGGCGGGAACACGCGAAACGGCAGCGCCGCGGACATGAAGAGCGAGTTGCGCTGCAGCGCGCCGAGGATGACCTCGCCCAGCTGCTGCGCGACCGGGTGGCTCTCGGGTAACTGCAGGTTGTGCTTCACGCGCGCCGACTGGTGGCCGGCGGTAATGCGGCCATCGGCCCAGTCAGCGGCGAAGAGCAGGCGGCGGCCTTCGGCCACCTGCTCGGGAGTCAGGACATCGGGAATTTGAACGAGCATCTACTCAACCCAACCCGACCAACCGCAACCAACCTGACGGAACCAGACGAAACCCGACGAAACCTGACGGAACCTGGTTAGAACTTGACCGTCGTGCTGACGATGACCTGCCGGCCCGGCCCTGGAATGTAGTGGCCGCCGCCAATGCGATCGACGTACTCCGCGTCGGCCAGGTTGTTGCCGTTGAGACGAAGCGTCAGGTGACGATTGACTTCGTACGACGCCATCGTGCTCAGCAGGGTGTAGCTCGGCACGGTGGCCGTGTTGGTCGCGTTCCGGTAGACGCTGTCCATGTACTGGGCGCCGCCGCCCAGCGTGAGCTTCCACGGGAACTCGTACGTCGCCCAGATGTTGAAGGTCTGCTCGGGCACGAGCGCCAGGGCGTTGTCCACTTCCGCCGGCGTGTTCGACGCCGCGATGTCGCTCGACATCGCCGAGTAGCCGGCCTGCAGCGAAAACCGGTCGCCGATACGGCCCGACGCTCCCAGCTCGATGCCGGTCACCTGCTGCTCGCCGGCGAGCACGGTCGGCGGGTCGCCAGGGTTGATGCCCGGCGTCCGCGCGTTGGTCTTGTCCGTCCTGAAGAACGCCGCGACCAGCGAGAGCTTCTCGCGGAACACGTCCCATTTCGTCCCGACTTCGAGGCTCTTCGTCTTTTCCGGCTCGATGACCGCGGTCGCTGCGGTGAGCGACAGCCCTTCAGCCGACGGGTTGAACGCCGTCGAGTAGCCGCCGTAGACGCTGCCGTTGGCGCGCGGCTTGTAGACCACGCCGCCGCGCCAGCTGACCATCTCGTCGGTCCGTGCGAGCTCGGTGGCGACGCCGGTGACGGCCATCGACGTGTAGTCCACGTCGAAGCGATCCCATCGCAGGCCGCCAGTGATCTCCCAGCGCGAGCCCAGAGCCGACCGTGTCGAACACGTACGCTGCCTGCGAATTGGCCGAGGCATCGGTGAACGCGCCGCTGCGCGTGATTGGGCCCGGATACGGGGCGAACGGATTGGGGTCGTAGAGGTCCGCCAGCGGCGCCGTCGGACCGATTCGCGCGAAGTTCTCCGACGTCTCGCGCGTGAATTCCATGCCGGTCGCCACCGAATGCGGCCACGGCGCCGGTGTCGAACCGCGCCGTCAGGTTCGTGTTGTTCGCGACGATGCCGTCCTCCATGTCGCGCGACTGCAGCTGGCGGTTGAGCATCGTGCTGGTGTTCACGCTCACGAAGCGCGGTGCCGTGATCACCGAATCGCGGTCGGTCATCCCGACGCGCGTCATGTTGCGCAGCGTGACGGTGCCGCTGAAGTCATGGTCGATCTGCAGCGTGCCCATGTCGGTCGCGGTGTTCTCGTAGTCCCGCGTCGTCAGGCCATAGAAGTTGCTCTGGTCCACAGGGGGCGCGCTGTTGGAGTACTCCGCGAGCTCGGGGTTGGTGTTCGCAGGCACCCACGGGATGCCGTACTCCGGCAGGTTGTCCTGTCCGAGGTGGAAGTAGCTGAGCGTCGCGCGCGTCGGCGAGCCGAGGCCGATGGCGATGGACGGCGCCACGCCCCACCGCTGTCCCTCGACGAGGTCGCGGCCCGGAACGGCGGAGTCGTTCCACATCGCGTTCAAGCGGAACGCCGTGCCGGGGAGAGCCGGAGATCGGCTGGTTGATGTCGATGGTCGAGCGCACGTACTCGGCATTACCGCCGCCAATGGTGGCGTCGTAGGACCGCGACAGGCCGGGCGCCTTGCTCACCTGGTTGATCGATCCGCCCGTGGACCCGCGGCCTGTGATGCCCGACGACGGGCCCTTGGCCACTTCCACCTGCTCGAGGTTGAAGCTGTCGCGCGTGTAGCCGCCGAAGTCGCGCACGCCGTCCACGAAGATATCCGTCCGGGCGCTGAAGCCGCGAATCGTCAACTGGTCGCCGGCCGGCACGCCGCCTTCACCGGCCTGGAAGGTGATGCCGGGCACGTTGCGCAGCACCTCGCGCAGCGTCGTCGCACCCTGCTGCTCCATCACCTCGCTGGTGATGACGTTGATCGTCTGCGGGATGTCGCGCAGCGCCGCCGTGAACTTCGGCGACGCGACCGCGCGCGGGCTGCCCGTGACTTCGACGAACTCCGCCGTGCCGGCGAGGTTGAGCGACACCGAGTCGCTGGACGTGAAGCGGAAGCCGACAGCGGTCCCCGCCAGCAGCCGCTCCAGCGCCTGTTCCGCGGTGAAGACGCCGGAGACGCCCGCCGACTGCAGCGTGTTGATCACCGGGTCGCTGAGCGTGATGCGGAGCCCGGACACGCGCGTAAAGGCCTCGAGCGCCGCGTCGAGCGGGCCGGCGGGAATGTCGAACCGCCGCACCGGCGGATCGGGTCGCGCCGACGGCGTGTCGTCACGCCACGCCCCGCCCAGCGTCTCCGAGGGGACGACGAAGCGGAGCGCGGTCAGCCGGGGGTCGTGCACCGCGTCCAGGCGGACGCCCAGGGTGGCCGACGCGACAAGCGCGCCCATCGCGACCCACGGGGTCTTCGACGATGAGCGACGGTGTGATTTGCGGGACTTCGAAGCGCGCTTCATGACGGTATCCGATCGAGTGAGAGGTCAGGTTTCTAATCAGGCGGCCGACGCCGCACGCGGCTCGGCTGCGCGGCGGTGGCGCCACGCGACGAAACGGCGCAGGGACAGCGCCAGACCGGTGTAGACCAGGAAGACGCCGCCAGCCGACGCGACGCCGGCGATGGTCTGGCCGGTCAGGCCCAGCACCTCGCCCGTGTGTGCAAATCGAAGGATCGTGCGGAGCTTCCGCCCCGGGCTGCTGCTGGCGAACGGCTCCCACTTCTCGACCGCGCCGGTCGCGCGATTCAGCGTGAGCGTGCCCCGCTTCTGCGGCTGCCCGCCGCTGCCCTGGTCGATGGTGAAGACGAGCGGCGCGGCCTGGGCCGTTGGCACGCGAAGGCTGATGCTGCGCCAGCCGTCCACCTGCCGCGCGGCCGTAGCCAGTTGGCTCTCGAGGCCGGCGAAATCGACCGCTGAGGCGGCACCCCGGCCGTCACGCCGTGCGCCCGGCAGGTCGCCTTCGCGCCGCGCTCCCGCGCCGGCCCGCCTTCACGGGGGGCTGCTCCGGGCGGCCGCTGCGGCGCCGGCGGCTCTTCGCCCATCACGCGATAGGCGAGGTTGCTCGCCCACGGATAGGAGATGACCGTCGCCGAGAGCACGACGACGAACAGCGGCACGAAGGACCAGACGCCGATCGTGTTGTGCCAGTTGAAGTCCCGGGCCTTGCCGGGCAGGCCGCGCCGGAACCAGAGGATGTTGCGCAGCTGGACCCGCGACCATACCTTCGGCAGCCAGAGGTAGGCCCCGGTCACGACCAGCACCAGGAACGCGAGGTTGCTCGCGCCAGTGACGGCGCGTCCCGTGGCCCGGTACTCGCCGGAGGCAGCCAGCCAGCGATGCCAGTCGGTGACCGAGCGAAAGAAGGCACGCAGTCCGACGGCGCCTTCGCCGATGACGGCGCCGGTATACGCGTTCAGCAGCAGCTGGCCGTCGCGGCCGAGCGAGACGGTCACCGGCTCGTCACGGTCGCTGCGAACGACAATGGCGGCGGGCTCAGCCTTCGGCCTGGCCGCCTTGGCGCTGGCGAGCAGCGTCTCGAGCGGCAGCCGGGGGGCGTCGGGCGAGGGCGCGGCCGCCAGCGGCGAGCGCTCCGCCCAGGCCACCATCTGCTTCTCGTAGGTCAGCAGCACGCCGGTCGCCGACATGATGAGCACCACGCTGCCGGCGACGACGCCCGAGGTAAGGTGAAGCCAGAAGAGCAGGGTGCGGAAGGTCATCGCGCCGCTCGTGATCCGCGTCCGCGCGTGGCGCGCGGGCGGGCTGGAACACAAGGGCACTCGGGCCGGACGGTCATGTCGCGTTTCCGTTGCGTTGCGACCGCGACCGCTGGCCCGTAGAATGGGGCGTCGGACGTCAAGGCGCGCACGCGTCTCAATGTCTTCGCAGACTGTGGTGTTCGACACGCCTGCCAGGTGTTGCCGCACCTGGCAGGCACTTCTCTTCAAGAAGCCGGCACCCGGCCTGACCGCCGCCGGCCGTTCATGCCCCCGAAAAGCAGCTCCGGACCCTCGTCTCAGAATCGAAGTGATCCTGAGACTCAGTCTCAAAGTGCCGAAAGCAATCCTATTGGGCGGATATCCGACCTGTCAAGTCGGGGTTTGTAAAAGAAGTGTACGGACGGGGTTCGTGCTCGTGCCTCGTGCCGGGTGCCACGTGCGGTGCAGGGTTCTCGCGCCGCGTGCGGTGCTGGTGCCGCGTTCAGCCGCGTCCGCCATCCGCCTGAACCGCCCGAGAATCGCCCCGACGACGTCGGTGAACTCACGGACGCGCAGCACGCGCAGCGCCAGGGCCAGCACCAGCAGCGCGCCGCCGATGGCGGCGGCCACCCGCACCAGCTGCACCGGCAGGCTCGTGCCCGGCATCCAGACGTGCAGCTCGCGATCGAGCCCCCAGGCGGCCGCCCCCATCACGACGGCGGCAATCGCGACGCGGCCGGCGACGCTGGCAAGGTGCGAGAGCTGGAGCCCGCCCAGCCGCCGCCGCAGCAGCGTCATCAGCAGCGCGGCGTTCAGGAGCGCGGTGAGCGATGTGCCTATGGCCAGGCCGCGATAGCCCAGCTCGCGGACGAGCAGGATGTTCAGCACCGCGTTGGTCAGCACGCTGAGGACGCTGATGATCACGGGCGTTCGGCTTTCGCCGAGGGCGTAGAACGTCGGCGACGCGATCTTCACAACCGAGTACCCGGTCAACCCGATCGCATAGGCGACCAGCGCGCCGGCCGTCGCGGCCGTGTCGTGCGGCGTGAACTGCCCGCGCTCGAAGAGGAGCGCGACGATGGGATGGGCCAGCACGACCAGCCCGATCGTCGCCGGCACGTTCAGCACGAGCATCATCGCGATGCCCGAGGCCACGGTCTGCCGCATGCCGTCGATGTCGTGCGCGGCGGCGCGGCGCGCGATGGACGGAAGCGACGCCGTCGCGATCGACACGCCGAAGATCCCGAGCGGCAGGTACATCAGCCGAAACGCGTACCCCAGCCACGACACGGCGCCGGTGCCCTCGCCGGTCGCGAGCCAGGTATTGACGAAGACGTTGACCTGCGTCGCCGCGAGGCCGAGCGTGCCCGGGCCCATCAGCAACAGCACCTGCCGCAGCCCAGGCTCCGATGGATCGAGCACGGGCTGGTGCCGGTAGCCTTCGGCGCGCAGGGCCGGCCACTGGATCACGAGTTGGGCAAGGCCGCCGGTCAGCACGCCAATCGCCATCGCGTAGATCGCCGGCACCCCCAACCACGCCAGCAGAGGCACCGCGACGAGCGTGGTCGTGATGCTCGCGACGTTGAACACGGCGGGCGCCAGCGCCGGCACCAGGTAACGGTCCAGCGAGTTCAGCATCCCCATGCAGGCCGCGGCCAGCGCGACCAGCGTCAGGATCGGCAGCATCACGCGTGTGAGGCTGACCGTCAGCTCGAACTTGCCCGGGACGCTCGCGTAGTCGCCCGCGAGCAGGCGGACCAGCGGCTCCGCGAAGACGATCCCTGCCACCACGACCAGCAGCGTCACGATCAGCAGCGCGTTGAGGACGTTGCTGCCGAGGCGCCAGGCGCTCGGCTTGCCGTCCCTGGACAGGTACCTGGTGAACGTGGGGACGAAGGCGGCGCTCATCGCCCCTTCAGCGAACAGATCGCGGACGAGGTTGGGGATGCGGAACGCGACGTTGAACGCGTCGACGGCGTTGCCCGCCCCGAACAGGTAGGCCATCACCTGCTCGCGGACCAGCCCGAGCACGCGGCTGGTCATCGTCGCTGCGCCAATCAGACCGGCGGACCGTGCGAGATTCGGAGTGGGGCGCTGGGGAGGTGATGAGCCGCCTGGGCCGGGCTCGTCATCGGGCAGGGTCATCGCGCCCGCCCATTATCGCCCAAAAAAAACGGGGTCCGCGGTGCCCCGCCGACCCCAAGAGGAGGTATGGGATGTGTGTGGTCCCATCGGGTTAGACGGCAGGTCGCGCGCGAAAGTTTTGGTGTCAGCTGAGCTGGGCCTTGACGGCGTCACTGACGACCTTGCCGTCCACGGTCGCCCCAGCCAGCCGAGCCATCACCGCTTTCATCACCTTGCCGAAGTCCTTGGCGCTGGTGGCGCCGGTCTCGGCAATGGCCGCCTTCACCGCCTCGGCAATGGCTTCCGGGCTTACCGCCGGCGGCAGGAACCGATCGAGGATGGCGATCTCGCGCGTCTCCTTGTCGGCCAGGTCCGTGCGCCCGCCCTTCGTGAATTGCTCCACGGAATCGCGTCGCTGCTTCACGAGCATCGACACCACCTGCAGCGACTCGGCGGCGTCCAGCGCGCGCCCCTTCTCGATCTCGCGCATCGTCAGCGCCGACTTCAGCATGCGCAGCGTGCCGAGCACGTCCTGGTCGCGGCTCTTCATCGCCTCGGTGATTCCGCGGGTGACGTCGTCTATCAGTGCCATGTTCGATCCTCGATCAGGCGCCGGCCACGTCGATGTGGCTGACGGCATTGGCGTAGATCTGTCGGAACTGCCGGTCGACCGCCGCCGGCCGGAATTCCTGCTCGATGACGCGGCGCGTCGCCTCGCGAACGCGGCGCTTCTCGTCGAGCAGCGTGACGATGGCGCGCGCGAGCGCCATCGGGTTTTCTCGTGGCACGACCGTCACGTCGTAGCCGAAGATCTCGCCGAGCTCCACGCCGCCCGGGTTGTCCGACGACACCACCGGTGTCCCGCAGGCCAGCGCTTCCAGCGCCACCGTGGGGCATGCCTCGAGCAGCGAGGGCAGGACGAAGATATCCGCTGCCGCATCGTACTCGGCAATCGTCTGGTTGTTCAGGAGCCCGGTGAAGGTCACGTGGCTCTCCACGCCCCACGTGCGCGCGACGCCCTTCAGCTCGTCGAGAAGCGGACCGGTGCCGCAGATGACCAGCCGAGTATCGGGATGCGTGCGAATGACCTCGCCCAGCGCCTCGAGCAGGAACCGCTGCCCGGCCAGCGGATGGAGCCGCTTCACGTTCACCAGCACGTGGCGCTGGTGCAGGCCCAGCGACCGCCGGGCTTCCATCTGCTCGCGCTCGTCGCGATACACGAACTCGGCCGCAACCGGCGGATAGACGACGCTGGTCTGATGGCGCGCCAGTCCCAGCTCCACGGCGCGCGTCTGGAGGCCATGGCTGTAGAAGGTCACGTGAGCGGCCTGATGGTAGGCGCGCGTGAAGAGATCCGGCCCGGGCCGCTTCGGCTTGTAGTGCCAGATCTCCGTCCCGTACATGGTCATGATGAACGGCTTCTGTGCGCGCGCCGCCAGGTAGGCAGCCACCTCGGCCAGCAGGCCGTTGCTGTGAATGTGGACGACGTCGCTAGCCGCGATCGCGTGGCGCGCAGCGCGCCAGATCTCGAGAAATGCTCGCGTCGTCCCGATCTTCGTCACGCGCTCGAGCCAGGATCGATGGTGCTTCGGCGCAATCCAGATGACCGGCCCAGGCAGGTGGCCGGCCGCCCACTTCAGGTCCGACGACGAGCGAGGGGGGTGGGAGATGAACGTGACGTCGTCTCCGCGCTCGCGCGCCCAGGAGCCGAGGTGGTAGGGAAGGAGGGCATTGGCGGCCTGGTCGGGTGGCAGGTGAGGCGTGACGTGGCAGATTCGCAACGGTCAGCCCGCCAGTCGTGCGGCCGCACGCGGCGCGGTGTATCGATCGTGGAACTCGCGAAACGTCGCCGGCATGGCGCCGAGCTCGCGCGTGGCATAGCCGAGAAACCGGTCGAGGCGATCGAGGAACGCGTCGAGCTCGACCTGGGTTCGGTTGTATGGGCTGCCGCCGACGATTGCCTCGCTGGAGTGGAAGAGCATGTTCAGAACCGGAACCTGGCGTTCCACCAGACGGCGGGCGAGGGCGTTCATCGCGTCGAGCGAGGAATAGGACGGCCGCAGCCAGTCCACCCGCGCCAGTCCGAGTTTTCGCAGCACGCGCTTTGTCGTGTAGGGAAATGGCGCGCGGGCGTACGCCCAGGCCAGGCGATCGGGCACATCCCGGTGCAGCATCGCCGAACAGGGCACTTCGAGCAGGCGGCTCGTCCCGGGCGCACCGCCGAGTCGTAGGACAGGTAGTAAGGCGCGAGCGGCGCTTCGACGAAATCAGGTCCGCCCTTGTGCGCTTCGTAGAAGAGCGGCGCGACACTCGACTCGACCAGGTAGCCCTGGCGCTCGAGCGCTGCGACGTGCGAGGCATCGAAGCCGAAGCGGCCGGACCGATACGAGACCGGTCGCTCGCCGACGGCCCGGGCGATGGCCGAGGTCAGCTCCGCGAGCTGCGCCTCGAACTGCTCGCGCGGAAGCGTCGACGCGTAGGGATGGCGCCGCAGGTCCTCGGGCGTGCAGGGCGGCGTCTCCCAGGCGTGGTGATGTGCGCCGATTTCACAGTCGCCCCGCAGCAGGAGAAAGCGCAGGACTTCCTGCGAGCGCTCGTCTGAAGCGACCGGCCACGTCACCACATAGGTGGGACGCACGCCGTGGCGCTCGAAGACCTCGTGCAGCTTCGGCAGGGCGTAGATGTTCTCGAAGGCCTGCTGCTCGCGCGCGCGCAGATCCCACTGGTTGTCGCCCTCGGTATCGATGCCGACCAGCAGCGCTGGGACGCTCACCGGTCCTGATCCGAGTCGCCGAGGGTCACGTGCCATGTCGACGTGTCCTCGTAGAAGGAAGGCGGCAGGTCGACGCCGTTCACCTTCACGGTGAACTCCATCGTCGACTTGACGGGGAAGTAGCCCGAGCGCCGCAGGCCGCGGCGGTATCCGGCGTGCAGGGCGAAGGCGCGAATCTTGTCCGAGTTGGCCGCCCGCGCCTCGCGGTCCACCCAGCGCAGCAACGTCTTCAGCCCGGCCTCATCGTCCGGGTCGACAAGGAGATCGACGACCGAGGTCACGCGGCCGCGCGGCTCCTGCATGTGCCGGTAGACAACGTAGCCGTGGAGGGCACCGCCGCGCCGGAGCTCGGCGATCGAGTAGCGCACGTGCGGCGCCTCGACGTACTTCCAATTCAGATACGCAGCGTCGCGCCGCACCGCGAACTCGAAGCGCGGGGCGAGCTTCTCCCAGAGCTCGGTGAACTCGGGCACGAACCGCCGCACCGTGGCGATCTCCGCGCGCAGCGGCCGCGAGCGCGCGATGACTTGCACGAATGGCAGCGTGATCGCGGAGACCAGGCGATTCAGCGGCTCGGGCCAGCTCGGACGCTTGAGGGCGCGCCGCGTGAGCGGCTTCACGAGGCAAGGGATCGGTCCGGGCTCAGGCCACCGCAGCTTCCGGAACAGCCGATGCGACGAATCCGACAGACCCAGACCCAGTGATGCGCCGACATGCCGGTCCCACGTGCGGAAGAGCACCTCGCCGATGCCTTGACGCTGCCGCTCGGGAGCGACCATGACGTCCATGCCCCAGGAGGCGTCCACTTCCTTGCCGTGTACCTGCAGGCGCACGGGCATCGTGGCGTACTGGCCGACAAGCGTCGGGCCCTCGCGCGCGATCCAGATGACGGGCGTGCCGCCGGGGTTGTTGGGGTTGTGGCGGTACTGCCACTCCCAGCGAAGACGACTCGCATCGGCCGAGTCGTTGCCGAAGACCCTCCGGTACAACGCCTCGACCGCACGTCGATCTTGCTGGGAATATCGGACGATTTCGGCCATCGCGACTGGAGGAATTGTACTTCAGCCTCAGCGTTCGGCCTTCAGCCCTCGGCATTAGCCTTCAGCGATTTCGCTGAATTGAGCTGCGGGCCGGAAGGCTGAAGACCGAAGGCTGAAGCTGAAGGCCGAGGGCTGCCGTCAGTCCAGCGCCAGCACGTACTGCACGTGGCCGATTGCGACATCCTGGGTAAGCGGGCTGTCGCGGATCCATTCCCGCAGAGGCCGCGGCAGGCGCCTGAACGTACCCGTGAGGTAGAGGTCCTCGTGCAACGTCCTGAATCCCGCGGCGGCGATCTGGCCGCGCAGCCGCTGGATGCGCACCAGCTCCAGCAGGTCGTCCTGCTTCTGCTCGTCGCGGCGGGCGTGCTTGATGAACGAGTTCTCGTTCGCCTTCTCGCGCAGCGTCCACTCGGCGTGGCGTGCGAGGAACCGGAAGGTGCCGAACGACAACCGGCGACCGATCAGCAGGTGCAGCGGTACCGGCACCTTCAGGCGCGGCAGGTGCGCGCCGGCAAACGACAGGTAGGGCGCGGTCGACAGATACATCCGGCCGCCCTTGCGCAGCACACGTGCGCACTCGCGCAGGTACTTCGGCGCGTCGGCGACGTGCTCGATCACGGCGTGCGAGAACACCCAGTCGAAGCTCGAACCGGCAAATGGCAGCGCCTGGCCGTCGGCCTGGAGGAAGCGCAGGTTATGCCGGCCGCGCTCACTGGCCAGCCGCACGCCGGCGTCGCCAAAGCGATTGACGATGTCGATGGCGACGACCGAGTCGGCCTCCTCGGCAAAGGACAGCGGCATGCCGCCGCCGCCGCACCCGGCGTCGAGCACGCGCCCGTGCACGGTCTGCCCCTGGGACTCCAGGTGGGCGAAGACCTTCGCGCTGCGGTAGGTACTCGAACAGCGCGTAGTCGTACTCCGTGCGGAATCGGAGGTCTGCGTGGTGCTTGATCAGGGATTCGTCAATCTGCCGCACTGAACGGGTCCTCGGGCCAACGCCAACCAGCTATTCTAGCCCGCTGGACAGGAGCGATAGATTCGGACCCCGGACCGCGGACCCCGGACCCTGCACCCCGGACCCGCTACCCCGCCGCCGGCCGTCCCCGTTGCGCCACGAGCCGGCACCGCACCAGCGTGTAGACGGCGTCGATGCCGTCGGTCCACGACAGCTTCTTCCCCTCATCGCGCCGGCGCGGGTTGTAGGAAATCGGCACCTCGTGAATCGCGTAGCCGGCCTGGACGACCCGGGCGGTGATCTCGGGCTCGATGTCGAAGCCGACGCAGCGCAGCGCGATTTTCTGCAGCACCTCCCGCCGGAAGACCTTGTACGCGGTCTCCATGTCGGTCAGCCGCGTGCCGTACAGCACGTTTGTGAACATGGTGAGCATCCGGTTGGCCCACCGGGTCACCGGGGCCACTGCGGCCGTCGGCCGGGCGAAACGGGATCCGTAGACGACGTCGGCCTTTCCCTCGAGAATTGGCGTCACGAGCCTGATGCACTCCGAGGGATCGAGCTCGAGATCGGCGTCCTGGATCAGGATGATGTCGCCGGTCGCATACTTGAACCCGAACCTCACCGCCGCCCCTTTGCCGAGATTGATGATCGAGAGGTGCGCCAGGCGCAGCGCCGTCCCGTGCTCCATCCGCTTCTCGATGATCTGGGCGCTGCCATCGGTCGACCCGTCGTCGACGACGATGACCTCGCGCTCGAGCGCGCCGATATCGATGGACTCCACGCGCTCGAGCACCTGCTCGATGGTCTGCGCTTCGTTGTAGACGGGCACCACAATCGACAGTCGCGGCATAGTCAGGGTTTCTCGACGAGCACGGCACGATCGACGCCTCCGGGCGTCTCGGAGACCGGGAAGGTGTGCAGCACACGCCAGCCTGGATGCGCCGCCAGGACGTCGAGCGTCACGGGACCTTCGTAGCCGAGCCGCGGCGAGATGTAGGTGAGGACGTAGCGGATGTCGGGCCGGCTGGCGCGGTCGTCGTAGTTGCCGAACCCCCGGCCGACGAAGACCGGACGGATCCGGTTCTCGAGCGCCAGGCCGTTGGCGAGCTTGCCGTGCACGAGCGTGCCCGGCGGCAGCCACGTGCCGACGAGCCGCGACGCCTCGATGTTGCGGTAGGTCCGCGCCGACGCCCACTGGCCGAACTGCACCAGGTCTCCGGCAACGACGACGGCCGCAAGCAGCAGGCAGGTCCGTGCCGGCCAGGGGCCCGTGCCGAGCCAGCGCAGGGTGTGCCGCCACGTCAGCAGCAGCGCGATGGAGGCGAGACCTGCCAGCGCCGCGCCCCAGCGGACTCCGGGCTGCACCTGGTACAGGAACGCCACGCGCACGAGCGCGCCGAAGAGGATGTAGAGCGCATACAGCACGAGCGGCAGCGCCAGCAGCCGGGCTTTCCATCCGAGCGTCGAGAACTCCGCCGGAAGCAGCCGGCGGTCGCGGCCGAGCATCAGCGCGGCGCACGCGATCATCGCCGGAATGAAGAACACGAATCGACGCTCGTTGCCGACGTCGTGGAACACGAGCTCGACGAGGCCGAGGCCGATCCAGAGGCCGAGCAGTCGTTCGGCCGGCGCCGCCCGACGCCATCGGCCGAGCAAGCCCAGGCAGGTCGAGATCGCGAGCAGCGTCACCAGGTACTGGCGCGTGAAGAAGTCGTGGACGATGGGCACCCACGAGGCCCGGTCGAGGAACGCACGTACCGTGTAGGCGGGCTTGCGCGTCACCGACATCTGCCAGTTGTAGAAGCGGAACTCGGTCCAGAACGGGAGCACGAAGACTGCAAGCGCCACGAGTCCGAAAAGCGTCAGCCCCGCCAACGTCCAGTACGCCACCCGCACGTCGGCAGCCGCATCCGGCGACTCGTCCTTCAACGCCGGGATTCGCGCCGCCGCGATCGTGTACAGCGCGTCGAGCGCGATGGCGCCGACGAAAAACGCCGCAGCCGCCTTGGTGAAGAACGCGAGCAGCGCGGCGAGGCCCGCGAGCAGGCCCAGCGTCGGCCGGCGTCTCGCACCCGCGTATGCCGTCCAGGAAAAGACGATGAAAGCGGTCATCGTCGCTTCCATCAGCGCCGCGCGATTCCACATGACGTAGACGTAGTTCGTCGCCAGCAGCGCCGCGCCGACGAGCGCGGCACGGCGGCCGGCCAGCGCCGCGAGCCCGGCCGCCAGCAGCGCTACCGAGGCCAGGCCCAGGCCCACGGACACCAGGCGCGCCTGCCACGTGCCGACGCCGAACGCGGCAAACGACGCCCACTCGAGCCCGGTGAAGACCGGCGCCAGGTACATCGGGTTCCACGCGTCGAGCGACCACTGGCCGAAGAGCGCCTTGTTGCGGGCGTTGTGAACCCAGGGTCCCTCGTCGTGCCAGGTGATCCCGACGGTGGATTGCCAGGGCGGATCGGCCGTCAGGAAGATCCCGCGGAAGAGCGCGCCCGCCACAAGGATGGCCGCCATGCTCCACAACCAGCGGCGCCGCGTGAGGTTATCGGCCGGCGGCTGGCTCACCGTGCCTCCGCGCGCGCCCACAGCTGGAAGTTGTGCAGCGTGCCACTCGGCACGTAGCCCGCCGACAGCCACGCTGACAGCCGGGGCTCGGCCATGAAAAAGTCCAGCGAGTTGGGGCCGTCGGGATCCCAGTCCCGCGCCTGCAGCGCGACGAGGCGCGGCGGTTGCCGTCGAAGCTCGTCGAGCAGGCCCTCGACGCCATAGCCCGGCCGCAGCCGCTCGAAGCCGATGATGACCGGGCGGCTCCAGAAGAAGCGCGACGCGCTGGCCCGGTCCGCGCCGACGTACGCCCATGGAGAGAAGCCGAAGACGTAGATGCGATCGCCCTGCGCCGTCTGCGTACGTGCCAGCGCCGCCAGATCGTGAACGGCGAGTGCCGAGTACTTGTCGGCCGAGTCGGCACGCCCGAACCGTCCGAGATACGTCCGCTCGTCGATCTGCCCGGCGAGCCGCCGGGCGTCGATGGCGGTGACGCTCAACATCTTCGGGAACTCCGTCACGCGCGGGACCGCCAGCAGCGTCAGGACGACGAGTGCGACGCGTCCCCAGGGCCGGAGCACCGGCCAGACGACTGCCGCGCCGACGCCGGCGGCCAGCGCCAGCGGCGGCCACGCCTGGACGAAATACTGCGGCAGCCCGCGGCTGCCGTTGATGGCGATAGCCATGCAAGTGGCAGCGATCCAGGCCGGAACCACCGCCAGCTCCGGGCGCCGCAGCGACGCCACGAGCATCACGGCAGTGCCGGCGCCGCCCAGCATCCACAACGAGTCGAGGCGTGCGTGGCCGATCGGAAACGTCACGAGGTACTGCGCCATGTGCCAGACGCTCGCGTAGGTCTCGCCCGAGTACCTGACGTTGTAGGTGACCGTCGCGAGGTACAGATCCTCGAGCGCGCCGGCCATCGCGAAGGCGCCGACGGTCACGATGACCGGGACCGCCGCGCCGCATGCGGTCCAGCCTGCCAGCCCGCTCAGACGCCTGACCCACGCGCCGGAACCGCCGCCGGCCTGACGCGCGGCCAGCACGAGCGCCACCGCGACGGGCAGCCCATAGACGGCGGCGTTGTACTTGAAGACGACGGCGAGGCCGAGGAACAGGCCCGCGAGGATGGCCTCGCGCCGTCGGAGCACCGGCGCGGTTCCGCCGCGACCGAGCCTGATCGTCAGCATCACCACTGCGGCTGCGACCAGAAGCCCGATGAACGTCTCACACTGCGCGCGGATGCGGACGCCGCCGAGGCGCGTGTACGCCGGATTGGCCAGGAACAGGTACAGAGCCGCCGTGAAAAATCCCGCCGTGGCCGACGACGTCAGCCGGGTCGCCGCCAGCGCCAGCAGCCAGGCCGTGAGACCGGACGCAATCAGGTCCGCGCCGGCAACCGCCGACTCGTGCGGCCAGAGCGCGAACATCGCGGCATAGGCGACATGAACGGCCGGCGGCTTCTGATCCCACGCATCGCGGTAGGGGACGTCGCCGGCAAGAATGCGCTGCCCGACGTATGCGTAGAGCGCCTGGTCGGCGCCCGCGGGCTGCGCCAGCGAGGGCAGGCGAAGCGCGAACAGCCCGGCGAGCAGCAGCCACCAGATCGCGCGAAATCGGTTGGAGCGGGCCGCCAAGATCGACGAGAATCGTACCATACCAGCGTCCCTCCGCCCGGTACCTCAGGCGTCTTCCTTCAGCCATCCGGCCGTCGTCTGTGCCGGCTTCGTGCTGCTCACGGCGGCGTTGACGTGGCCGCAGGTCCTGCAGCCGACGGCCGTCCTCGAGCACCGCGACTCGTGGTTCAACCTGTGGCGGCTCGCCTGGATCGCTCACCAGCTGCCGCGCGATCCCGCGCACCTGTTCGACGCGAACATCTTCTTCCCCGAGCGCAACACGCTGGCGTACTCGGACGCTGTGATCCTGCAGGGCCTGCTCGGCGCGCCCCTGCACTGGATCGGCGTGCCGCCGCCGGTCGTCGGCACGACACTCGTGCTGGCGAGCTTCGTCTTCGCTGGGATGGGCACGTACGCGCTGGTACGCCACCTGACGGGCAGCGCCGCGGCCGGCTTTCTCTCGGGCGTCATCTTCGCCTTCACGCCCTACCGCTTCGACCACTACATGCACCTGGAGATGCTGTGGAGTGGCTGGATGCCGCTCGTGCTGCTGGCGCTCCATCGCGCGCTCGAGGGTCGAGGGCGTGCTGCCGGCGTCGTCGCCGGCCTGCTGTTTGCTGCGCAGGTGCTCTCCTGCATCTACTACGGCGTCCTCTTCGTGCCAGTCCTCGTGGCGATCCTCGTCGTGCTCGCGACGGGCATCCCGCCGTCCGCGCTGAGGCGCGCCGCGCCGCCGCTGGTCGTCGGCGCTGCGATGGCCGCGCTGCTCGTGCTGCCGGACTTCGCGCCCTACCGGCTGGCGCGCGAGACCCTCGGCCCGCGCGAAGACATCGAACGAAAGTTCCTCAGCGCCGGCCCGCGTCACTACCTGTCGTCCACAACCACCAATCGCGTCTATGGCAAGCTGACCGGAGACATGGGCCGGCATGAGAAGCGGCTCTTCCCCGGCGCCGTCGCGCTGACGCTGATGACCGTCGCGCTGTGGCCGCCATTCGAACGCAGGCGGCTCGCCTACCTGGCGGGGTTGCTGCTCGCGATGGACCTGTCATTCGGCCCGCGCGGAATCAGCAGCCTGCTGACCAGCCATTTGTTCCTGTTCGAAGGGCTCAGGGCACCGGCGCGCGCCGGGCAAATCGCGCTGTTGATGGTCGCGATCCTCGCGGGCTACGGCCTCGCGCGACTGAGGCCTTGGTTCCGATCGTCCGCCGCCACCAGACTCGCGGCGTCGGTGATCACTGTCCTGGCGCTCGCCGAGTACGTCAACGAGCCGCTCCGGCTCGTGAGCGCGCAGACCAGGCCGTCTGCTCTCCACCACTGGCTCGCGCGCCAGCCGTCTGCCGCGGTCGCGCAGTTTCCGATGCCGGAACTGGACGACGGCCCGCCGCTGCACGACGACGAATTCATGTATCAGTCGGTGTTCCACTGGCGACGCCTGGTGAACGGGTACAGCGGCTCGTTCCCGGCGTCTTACGTGAACCTGCTGATCGACGTGCGGACGTTCCCGGCTCCCGAAGCGCTGGACGCGCTGAGCCGTGCGGGCCTGACGCACCTCACCATCCACGAGCGCTTTTACGGGCCGGCGCGATACCGAGAGATCACCGCGGTGCTCGCGTCGAGACCCGATCTGACGCGATTCGGTCCGTTTCCTGACGGCGAGTTCGAGGTGACCGCCTATCAGTTCACGGGGCCAGGCGGACGACCCTAGCAGTGTGCTGGCCAGATCGACCAGAATCGGGGGGCGCCCGTCGCCGGAGCCCACAGGCCATTGACTGCACCGAACAACCTCACGCCGCCGCTTCTCTCGGTCGTCGTGCCGACTTACAACGAGCGTACCCGTATCGCGGAGTTGGTCGCGGCGGTCTTCCAGGTGTTCGCGGAGGAGCGGCTCGACGGCGAGCTCGTTGTCGTCGACGATAACTCGCCGGATGGCACCGGCGCCATCGTCGATGGCCTGTTGCCGAAGTACGGCGGGCGGCTGCAGGTGGTGCACCGCAGTGGCAAGCTCGGTCTCGGCACCGCGGTGATGGAGGGCTTCACCGCATCCCACGGCGACGTCGTCGGCGTGATGGACGCCGATTTCAGCCATCCGCCCGACGAGCTGCCGCGCCTCTATCGCGCGCTCGACGAGCTCGGGGTGGACGCCGTCGTCGGAAGCCGCTACGTGCCGGGCGGCCGCGTCGAGAACTGGCCGTTCTCGCGCCTGATGATGTCGCGGCTGGCCTGTGTCCTCGCCCGGCCGCTCACGCCGGTGCGGGATGCGACCTCGGGCTTCTTCCTGGCGCGCCGCCACGCCGTCGAAGGCGTCACCATCGGCGCCGGCGGCTTCAAGATCTGCCTGGAACTGCTGATGCGCGGTCGCATCGCGTCGGTCGCCGAGGCGCCGTACGTCTTCACCGACCGCGCCGTGGGCGAAAGCAAAATGAGCACTCGCGAGGCGCTTGGCTACCTCGTGCAGTTGAGGACCCTGTTTGCGCTTCAGCTGCGCGGACCGCGGCGCACGATCAGGTATCGCGGCGTCGTCGCGGGAGTGCCGGCCCGGCAATCACAGGGCCCCGCATGATCGAACCGTCGGCAGGCTGTGTCCGGCGTGCCGCCTTGTGCACGGATCTTCGTGGCGTCCACGCCCCTCGGCTTCTTTGCCGATGCAGCGCGGGAGATCGCCATCTACGACGTCAGGGACCCGAAACCGCGTCAATGACCCGCCGTCCGACCTTCCGTTGGGTGCTGCCAGCCTGGGCGCCGTTTGCGTCGCTGCTGCTGACACTCGCATTCGCGTGGGTCAACTTCCTGACCACATCGCGATGGGCGACCATGCCTGGCTCGCTCAACGGCTGGAAGAAGCCGTGGTACGCCGCTGCCCTCGCGATCGCGACGGTGTTCGTCTTCGCGACGCGACGGCAACTTGGCCGGCCGATCTTGTTCAGCAGGCTGGCGACGTGGACCGTGCTACTCATCGGGGTCGGCCTGCTCGCCACCGCGTTCCTCTCCCGTTTGCCGCCGTCGACGTGGCTGGAGATCCCGTTCAAGGATGACTGGACGGTTCTATTCCAGCAGGCCTCGAACGGCGTCGCGCTCCTTCGGCGTGGCGTTGTCGTCGGGTGGAACTGGTGGTTCCTGGGTGGATATCCGACGTCTACCGACATCGCACAGAACTTCGCGGCGGTCGCTTTTGTGCCGATGACCCTGTTGGGCGACCGGCTGGGCTATCACGTCCTCCACGCGGTGCTCTTCGGTACCGTGCCGGCGCTCGTCTGGTGGGACCTGTCGCGCGACGACCGCGATCTCGCCCGCGTCGGCACGGGGCTCGCGGCGATCTTCGCCGCCGGCTATCTTGGCCCGCTCGGCTCGAGCGGCGACACGAACTCACTGGTCGGTGTCTGCTGTGCCGGCGTCACGCTGATCGGCAGCAGGGCGGCACGGCTCGGTCATCGCTGGGGCGGTCCCGTGCTGCTGTTCGGCCTGACGCTGGCCGCCTATACGCACACCGCCTTCTTCGTCTATGCCGCGATCTTTCTCGCGCTCGAAGCGGTGTACTTCCGCGACCGGACGGCCCTTGTGCGGATGGTCGTCGCCGTGCCGATCGCCTTCGTCGCCGCCCTGCCGATGCACTGGGAGTCGCTGCGGTACTCAGAGTACGTCAGCTTCAACAACACGGTCTTTGCACCCGGCGCTACGGCCGATCTGCCGACGACGCTGCGGGCCATTTACTACAACGTCGAGATCCTCGCGCTGCCGCATCGCTGGCACAACGACTATCGAAGCATCGCCAACGTCTGGCTGCCGGGTACTCGTCGTCGCCGCGCTGATGCCGGAGAGATCGAGGGCGGGCTTCTATGCTTCGGCCGCCGTGCTGACGCAGCTGCTGCTCCGATTGAACACGCCCGAGGCCGGCGCCGGGTTCGATCGCATTCAGCACATGCTGCCGATGCTGACGGCGCCGGCGCTGGCCGCCTTCGTGCTGCGAGCCGGAGGCACGCGCAAGCTGGGCGCGGCGCTGCTGGCGGTCATCGGCTTGTACGTCTACACGGACTTCTCGCCGATCCGGCATATCCCGACGCTGCAGGCCTTCAACCCGCCGCTGGTCGATCGGGTCGCGGCCAGCGACGGCAACCTCGTGCTCGTTGAGATCAGCCCGCACCGCGACATGGACAGCCATCCCACGCGCCGGAGCCAGACGACTCCCTTCGACGTGCACTTCGAAGGGCTGCTGCCAGGAGTGGCCGGTCAGCGCTTTTACAGCCAGATGGTCGACGGCTGGGTGTGGAACATTTTTCGCGGGCAGGTCGTCGGCGCCGCGACCTTCCGTGGAAGGCCGATCGGAGAGACGCGGGTCGACGACTTTGTGACCGAAATGCGGCGGTGGGGCGTGCGCCACCTGTTCGTCTGGACCGAAGCAACGCGCGCGTACCTCGCCGGCAGCGGCCACTTCGACGAGCGCTGGCGCGCAGGTCGATGGTCGCAGTTCGAGATGCGAGACGCGGATACACGCTCCGTCATGATGGCCAGCGGAACCGGACGGCTGTCGAACCTCGACTTTCTCGGCGCGGATATCGAACTTGTAGACGCCCGGGCTGGCGAACAGGTAGTCGTCCGCGCCAACTTCTATCCCGCCTGGCGTGCATGGCGGGGCCAGCGTGCAGTGGACCTGCACCCGAGCGACGGGCTCATCGCCTTTCACGCGCCAGAGGATGGCAGCTACACCGTCCGGCTTGAGTACCCACGCTATCGGGGTCTCTCAATCGGCGCAGTCACGACATTGATAATCGGGTTGATTGCCTTGACCGTCTGGCCAGCTCACCGATGATCGGCACCGACCACAACATCGCCGCGAACGGGCGACGTTGCCGCGCGATCGCGTGCCGCAATCACGCGCAGGAGCACGACGACCAGGACCGCTTCGATGACGAAAAGCGGGATGAGCGTCGCGTACCCCAGGGGCATCAACAGCGTACCGCGGTTCCTGACGATCAGTCCGTTCTGAATATTGGGCCAAATCGCGCTCCAGATCGTAGAGACGAAGAACACCGTAGGGTGTCCCTGTTCGTCCAGCGTGCGTCGAATCAGCCGAAACAGGTACTCCCATCGCCCGGCGACCGCGATCAAGTGCTGTCCGATGGAAATGCCCGCGAGGCACCAGCCCAGCGCCATCCAACGCCGCGGCACGAACGCGAGCGGGATGGCGAACACCGCAAACAGCGGAATCAGGTGTCTGGGCGTATAGGCGAGGCCGCCGGACCAGTCGTAATAACCGGACATCAGCGCGAGATAGCCCACGCAGACCGCAAAGGACAGACAGGCCTCGGCTCGCCAGCCCAGTCGCCACATCGCCACCCATCCGGCCACGGCGAGGAGCAGCACTGGGCTCTGCCAGAAGATTCCCATCAGCGGGTGTACGGTCATCGCCAGCATGACGACCGGGTCCGGCGGGCCGATGCCCGAGAGCCCGGCCGCGTGCGCCTCCGCGAACTTCGCTGTCGCGTGATACTCGTAACCGGTCGTGAGTGGGTGACCGAACACCTGCGCGTTGTACCAGAGCAGCGGCGCGACAGCGAGCAGGCCGCCTGCCGCGGCGATCGCGTACAGCCGCCACTCGGACAATCGCCGCTGTTCCCGGAGCACGACGATCGCATAGCCGCCCAGGAACGGCACAAGGACCGCGGTTGGGTACTCGGTCACGACCATCCACCCGAGCAGGAACGACGAGACGAACACCTGCGGCCCAGAAACACGGCCGCTGCGGCGTCCCTCGAACCAGATCAGGGATGCGGCGAGGAAGTACAGCCCGGCCTGCACGTGGCCGTAGAAGCCGGTGCTGTACCTGAACACCGGCGTCCCGAACACGATCGCGCTCGTGACGAGCAGCGCCATCCGGCCGCCGGCGACCGACGTCACGAATCCATAAATGACCGGTGCGAGCGCGGCGCAGATAACGCTGACGCCAAGGAAGGCCACCGCCGCCTTGAAAAACCGCTGTTCGAGACGCACGTTGGCCGCCTGCAGCACGCTGTAGATCGGCGCCCAGGCCGCGGCACCGATGAGCGAGGAGCCGATGGCCTTATCGGAATAGTGGTGTCCGTTGATGTACGACCGATCCTGCGTGCGGAACTCACGAAGCTCGTACGATTGCTGGGTCGTGTCGATCTCGAAGCGGTGCTCCTCGGCGAGCGACTTCACGAGCGAGAGGCGCGACAGCGTGTTGCCGTCCTGCCACGTGCCCACGAAGTAGCAGAAGGCCGTGAGTGCCATCAGATAGACGAGCGTCAGCTCGGCAAACGACGCTCGCCGACCGACCGTCATGCTGCACTCCACGCGACGCGTGCCTTCGGGACCCACGTGCCTTGCGCCACCGGGAATTCACCTGCGTCGCAGGCCGCGACGGCGCCTATACGCCGTGATCTGCGGGCGCCGACTGCGGCAGCTGCGTGTGCACGACCGGCTGGCCGAATAGGATGCGCGACAGCAGATGCGAGACGATGCTCGGCTTCGACATCGCCAGCTGCGCGACGTCGCGGAGGTGGCGCATCACGTAGCGCGGGCGGATGAAGAACCGCCGCTTGGCCTGGTTGATGGCTCGCATCACCGTCGGTTCGTCGAGGCCATTGCCCTCGAGCACGTAATACGAGTACTCCATCCGCGTCCAGTCATCGTGCTTCAGGATCCCCTGCTGCCGCGACTTCTCGTAGAGCGCCGTGCCGGGATACGGCACCGCCGGGTAGAAGTTCGCGAAGTCCGGGTCGAGGTCGATGGCGTACTCCGTCGTCGCGTCCATCGAGGCGGGCGTGTCGCCCGGGTAGCCGAAGATGAAGAACGCGAACGATTTGATGCCGGCCTCGCGCAGGTTGGCAAACGCCGCGCGCACCTTCTGCTCCTCGAGCCGCTTCACCATGTCCTTGCGGATCTCGGGCGACGAGGACTCGATACCCATCGCCAGCATCCAGCAGCCCGACCGCTTCAGCCGGTGGACGAACGCCGGATCGGTGAGGTTGTCGGCGCGCGCGTTGCCGAACCAGGCGATGTCGAGATTCCGCGCGATGATCTCCTCGCAGAACGCCGAGAACGTCTTCTGGTTCAGCGTGACCGTGTCGCCCCACAGGTAGAAGTAGCGGACGCCGAAGGTCTTCTGGGCCCATTCGATCTCGTCGGCCAGCGCCGCCGCCGATCGCTCCCGGAACTTGTGGCCCTGGTGAATCGGCGCGACGCAGAAGTCGCACGAGTAGGGACAGCCGCGGCTGGTCTCGACGATGACGTAGGGCGAGTTGACCATCGGCAGCCGGTAGTTGCCGAGATCGAGCAGGTCCCACGCCGGCTTCGGCATCGTCGCGAACCCGCTGAACGACCCCTTGGCCGTGTGCGGGACCACCTCCGGTCCGCGCCGCCACGTGACGCTCGGCACCGACGCGAAGTCCGGCCGCTCGCCGGAGCCGAGCGCGACGATCGCGTCCTCCGGTTCGCCGACGATCATCGCGTCGACCTCCGCGGCGTAGGCCATCGACTCGCCGGGCACCGTGGAGGCGTGCGGGCCGAAGCAGACCAGCGGCGCGCCGAAGGCCGCTTTCAGCTGCGTCATCTCGCGGGCGTCGGCGGCGAGCGTCGGCGTCGTGGACGGAAAGACGATGAGATCGGGGACGAAGTTGTCGCGCCGGAGATCAGCGAGCAGCGCGGCGGTCGAGCGGCCGTCCGCGGTCAGATCGGCCAGCCGGACGGCAGTCCCGCGCTCGCGGAGCAGCGCCGCGGCCAGGGCCAGCGTGTACGGCGGCTTGGTCGTGCCGAGCACCTCTTCGCGCTCCTGGCAGCGGCCCTGCCGCGTGAAGGCAACGCCGTTGATGAGGGGCGGATTGACCAGCAGGATGTGACGGGCAGCCATTGACCTCGAATCAGCGGACGACGGTGAGCGGAATCGCGCGCGGACGCGCCTGTTGCACCTGGTCGGGCACCGGCACCGGCGACAACTCGACCTTGCAGCAGCGGCGGCACACCGGGAACAGCTTCTCGTCGAGCAGGCGCTTGCGCAGCGACACATACGTGTCGCCGTTCCACACTTCTTCCAGCGTCTGCGTCGTGAGATCCCCGACCTCGACGCGGATGAACGGGCAGAAGTAGACCTTGCCGCTGAACGAGACGCGCGCCCAGTTGAACGGGTACAGGCACCGGCCCTCGAGCCGGGCGCCCGGCTCGTAGTAGTTGTCCATCAGCTCGGTGACGACCTTCGGCCTGAAGTCGAAGCGGATCCCGCGGGCGCGGCACTTCTGCTGCAGTTGAGCCACCTGCTCGCGGACGCGCGCCGGCTGGACCAGCGGATCGGGCGTCACGAAGGTCGCGATGACCGACGCGTTCTCGGCGCCAATCAACTCCACCGTCTCCTGGACCTCCTGCGGCGTGCTGTACATCAGATGATTCAGCCCGATCGCCTCGATGCCCAACTCGTCGGCGACGTCGACCATCTGGCTCAGCGTCTCGAGGCTCTCGTGCGCGACCGTGGTGTTGATGCTGATGCGCAGCGGCGCGCCCTTCCGGCTGGCGGCCTCCTGGAGGCGCCGCAGCCCGGCGGTCGTGCGCTCGAAGGTGCCCTTCTGTCCGCGCGCGACGTCGTGCAGGTCCTTCGGGCCGTCGATGGACACGGAGATGTGCTTGAGGAAACCGGCGAGCGCCAGCGAGGCCAGCGCCTCGGCGCGCTCCTCGGTGATGATGGTGCCGTTGGTCGTCAGGCACCCGCACTGATAGCCCTTGTCGCGGAAGAGATCCAGGACCGACAGGATGTCCTTCCGCATGAAGATCTCGCCGCCGGTGAGGTTCACCTGCAGCCCGTCCTGCTCGGGGAAGGCCTGCCTCAGGGCGTCGATCGAGAGCTCCTGCCGCCACTCGCCTTCGATGTTCAGCAGGTCTCCGACGTAGCAGAACTCGCAGTGCAGGTTGCACCGCATCGTCGCCTCGTAGACGACCCCCAGCGGCAGGCGATCGGCCCGCCCGGACCCGTCGGCGACGAACCGCGACACGTGAGCGTCGTACTTGCGCTTGCGCCACCGCGCCCAGGCTTGCTGAGCGACGGGCTGCGCGCGCACGCGCGCCAGCACGGATTCCCGGATATCGCGGATCAATTTCACGTCAGGTGTCGGAACGTCACCGGGCGGGCCGCGGCGCGCGGCGCCGCTTCCGGGCGACCCTCTATTGTAGCGTCTGAAGCTGGACTTCCCGTAATTCGTTCTGCGCCTGCAGGTTGAGGGTGGCCGGAGCCCTGACGGTCAGAGCCCGAGCAGCCGCGCCAGCGCGCGGAACGGCACGACGAATCGGGCCAGCCACAGGTTCCCGGCTCCCCGGGGGTACGGGGCGATGTCGCGCCAGCCCTTGAGGAAGAGCTGATACTGGAACAGGAGCAGCCCGTTGAGCGCGACGGCTCCACAGACCACTGCGGCGACCACGCGGGGCCGGTTGTCCCACCTCGCCAGCACCGCCGCCAGGCCGAGCACGAAGAACGGAAAGCACGACAGGAAACGGCGGGACCCGAACGCCTCGCCCGCCCACCAGTCGGCCACCGCGGCGTTCACGTACCACGCGCACAGGCCGGCGATGACGATGACGACGGCGACCTCACGGTCGCGGCGCCAGAGGGGCACGATGCCAGCCGTGGCCAGGGCGACGACGGGCGTCCACGTGAAGAGGCCGTGCCAGTCGGAGAAGAGCACCGCCGCAAGAGCGGGTTCGGTCCAGCGCATGAACCCTTCTCCCTGCGGGAGCACCAGCGGACTGCCGTAGATCGCGTGCCACGCCGCCATCTGTGGCGAGAAGACCGCCAGCGCCGCGGCGGCTGCGGCCGTCACGCGCGTGGCGACGAACGCGATGCGGGCGCCAGCGGGCAATCGAACGGCGAACGCGGCCAGCAGCGCGTCGAGTCCAGGGAGCAGCAGCAGCGTCGCATCCTGCCATCGCACCAGTGCCGCGAATCCGGCAAGGGCGCCGAGCTGCACGTATCGCAGCACGTCGGTTTGGCCCCGCGTGCGGATCCAGTGAAACGTCAGCGCCGTCGTCGCGAGCATCGACGGCGCGTGCGAGTAGGTGGGCGAGATGACGGAGTAGTACAGCGCGCTCGACCCGAGCCAGATGCCGAGCGTCGCCCAGATGGCCGCACGCGTGGAGAACAAACGCGCCGCGGTCAGGTACGCGAGCCATGCCGCCAGCGTGGCCGCCGCGATGCCACTGAAGCCGGCGGTGGCCTGGAACACCCGGCCGTACCCGTCGAGGGGATAGTCCAGGCCGACGGCCCGCAGCGCCGCGATGACGGTCAGGACGACGAGATACAGCGGCGCCCACGTGATGGCCGAACCAATCGGCATCACGTTGCGCACGTGCCCGGTCGGCAGCGGCCCGAAGATCCAGTCGAACTCGGGGCCGGCATCGGGCGCGCAGGTTGTAGAGCCGGACGTACTCGTTCTGGAACCGCACGTCGCCGTCGAAGACCAGCGACCGCAGGTAGACGAAGAAATGGACCGCGTCGCCGATGACGATGCGGCCGTCGGGCTTCGGCAGCCAGATGAGCGACGCGCCATAGGCGAGGCAGAAAAGGAGGCCCGTCCCCGCAATCAACAGGCCCGGCCGGCGCTCCGGCCACCCGATGAGCCGCGCGATCATCGGGTCGCTGCCTTGCCGTCCAGCCACAGCCGGCCCTCGCGCGTCCACGGCGTCCGGTAGACGACGAGGCTGTGACCGCCGGCGATCACGACCGGCGCGGAGAACCGCGTGACTTCCTGCATCGGCAGCCTACTCGCCAGGTACGGGTACCAGTGCGGGAAGATCACGACGACGTCCGGCTTCGATCGCTCGAGGAAGCGGTCGATCCGCCACATGCGCTTGTCCCAGATCGCGTCGGGCGACACCAGCCCTTCGGTGTCGAAGATCATACGGCGCGAGAAGAAGGCGATGGCGCCGATGTCGTTGGTCGCGATGCGCGCGTCAGGCGCCGTGTGCGCGGCAAGCCAGTGTGCCGTGCGTACCTGCAGGTCGTTGATGTTCTTCACTTCGCTGGCATAGGTGTACATCCCGCTCGACGTCGCGCCGCCAACTTGTATCAGCCCGGCGACCGCCAGCACGACGACGATCCAGGGCCGCGTGAAGCGCGCGAGCGCGGCGAAGCCGCACGCGCAGACCACCAGGCCGAGCACCAGCAGGTGAAGGACGTAACGGCCGTCGTGCACCAGCATCACCGGCTGCGGCGCGACCAGGCCTTTCGCGATTGGCGTCAGCACCAGCACGGCGAGGACGGCGAGGCCTCCGGCCGGCGCCGGTCGTCCCAGGGCGCCCACGAGCGCCAGCAGCCCGAGAAGCGCCACACCGAACAGCAGCGCGTCGTGCGAGGCTTGCCAGCGGATCGCATCGCCCAGCAGATTCACCGGGTAACGGACGACGTCGAGCAGCGCGTCGAGCGGCCGGCCCTCCGACAGCGACACCGCCGTGCCCATGCCGTAGTTCTTCGCGTAGAACGTGTTCGGCAGCGGCCGTCCACCGGTGTATTCGTTGAAGGCGACGAAGCCGGCGATGAGCAGCGCGATCACAACCAGGGGCCGCCACCAGCCGGGAACCAGCCGTCGCGTAACCGCGTCGCGCCCGCCGCTCACGAGCCACGCGGCCGACAGCAGCGCCGCGACGACGAATGTCTCCGGACGTGCCCAGCCCGCCAGCCCCGCGGCGACCGCCCATAGCGACCGATCCCGCCGTGGATCGTCCAGCGCCCGGACGTAGGCGAGCATCGCGACGGTGACGAGCGCCGTGTAGAGCGGCACCTCCATGCCGGAGAGCGCGGCCCATCCCATGCGCGGCGTCAATGCGACCGCCAGTCCCGCCAGCAGCCCGGCAGCGGCGCTCCCGCTCAGTCGGCGCGTCAGCGCCGCCGCTGCAAGCGCCGTGACCGCGACGAGCGCCACCCCCAGGACCTTGGCGGCGACCAGTGGGTCAATGCCCAGTGCCAGCGGGATCGCGAGGACCAGCGTCCAGAGCGGCGCTGTCGATCCCGAGCTCAGCACGCCGGGGTTGAACGAAAATCCGTGCCCCTCGGCGACGTTGCGCGCGAACTGCAGATGGATCCACGTGTCGTCCAGCGGAAATCCGGGCGCCGTCCGCTGCCACTCGAGGTACGTGCCCCAGGCGGCGGAGGCGAGCACGGCCATGCACACCAGCAGCCCGTGCCAGAGATCCATGCGGTTGGTCCGAACCGCGGGAGGTGTCGACGGGCTGCTCGTCATTCGAGTTCGAAGATATCGAGGATCGGTCCGGGGCGCGCGAGGCCCCGATCGATTCTCGCGTCGGTGTTGTGCAGGAATGGCGGGATGGCTCCGCTGTCCTGGGCGTCCGCCCGGTACCGGCGAGATCGTCGCGAGCCGTCGCGCCCCGGCGGCCAGCGCCTGCGCCAGCGGGCGTACCGCCGGGTCGTCGACATTCGATCGCTTCAGCACGACGTGCGTGACGCCGTGGCTGCGAAGCACGGCGATCGGATCCTGACGCAGGGCAGAGTAGCTGAGATAGATCTTGTCCTCGTCGAGCCCGCCGTCGCCCAGCCACAGCAGGCGGTACGACGGAGACGGCCAGGGCGACACGGCGAGCTTCAATCGCGCCCGCGTGGACCGCGGCTGGTCGCCGAGACGGGCCGCCAGCGACTCCTCGAGGCTGGCGCGGGACTGCGCGACCTGCACCGAGTAGGGTTGCACCACGAGCGATGGCGCCGTCGGGCACCTGCGCCTCGATGATCCGCGCGGCCAGGGTGCGCGTGTCGTCCTGGGCGAAGAAACGCACCGTATGGACGCTGTCGGCGAGCGCGCTGCCGCCCGCCAGCACCGTCAGCGCGACCGTCATCACCGCGGCGCGGGTCGGCGCCAGCAACAGCGCGATCTCGCGAAGGGTAAAGGCTGCCAGGATTGCGACCACCGGCAGCACCGGGTTGAGATACCGGCTCGCCGGCACGGTGTTGACGATGAACAGCAGGAACGCCAGTGGAAACGACAGGAGCAGCAGCGCCCGCCGACGATCGCGGATGGCGAGCACGATGGCGCCAATCGCTGCCAGCGCCACGACCGGCACCGTCGCGCCATCGACGACAAGCATGACGTAGCGGCGGATGCCGGCGAGCATCCCCGCATCCATCGCCCGGTCTACGACGATCTGGCGGTTCGCGACGATGTCGCGCCAGGCGGTCACCGGCTCGAGCAGCAGAAATGGCGACAGCGCAACGAACACGATTAGCGCCGCGCCCGTCGCCTGCACGATCGCCGCCAGCACCGCACGCATTCCCGCTGTGCGCCTGGCGTCGAACACGGTCAGGACGAGCGGCACGGCAAGGAAGACGCAGTAGTAGTGAATCGACCACGCGACGCCGCACGCGGCTGCCGCCGTCACGAGATCCCGCGGCGGCACGCGGCTCGGCGCGCCTCCCTCCGGCCAGCACTTCGCCAGCCGCCACAACGCGAAGGTCACCGCGAGCGCGGCCGGCACGTCGTGCTTCACGTAGTGGCCGTCCTGCACGGCCAGCGGCGCGACCGCCAGCAGCACGGCCGCCACCAGCCCCGTCGGCGTGTCGAACAGCGTGCGGCCGAGCGCAGCCGTCACCGCTGTCGTCAGCGCGCCGCAGACGGCGCCGAGGGCGCGCCCGGCCAGGTAGATGCTCGAGGGATCGACGAAGAACCGCTGCTGGAATGCGTTGAGCGAGGTGACGCTGCCCGTGAGGCGCGCGACGACGAAGTAGCCGCCAATCCAGGCGAACAGCGCGTAGAAATAGAACGTCGGATAGAGGAAGTTGTGCGGGTTGAGGTCGCCCTTCGCGAATGCCAGCGCACGCGACATGATCGCGATCTCGTCCGGGTTGTAGATTGCCGGCAAACCGTAATCGAGCGCGATCGATCGCAGCGCCAGCGCGCCGAAGACGATGAGCGCGAGTGCCAGGCGGCCGCGGCTACCCACGTCGATCCTCGCGTTCGTCGCCGGCGCCGTCGATCATTGCGCCCGCGGTTGCCGACACGACATTGCCCGCCAGCTCCATCGTCTCCGACACTTCGGCTTCGACCTCCGCCGGCCGGGCACGCCCCGTGCCGCGACGACGGGCGCTGTCCCAGATTCGCGCCAGGCGTTGGCGCTCGCCGGCCGTGAGGAACCCCGTCGCGGCGAGCAGGCCAATGTAGGTCGCCGCCGCGAGCGCCGAACGGGCCAGCAGCGCCGGCACGTGCGGCCAGGACGCCGGCACGGCGATGACCGCGACAGCGTAGCCGAGAAGAGCCGCGCCGCCGAGGCGCGCCATCCGCCCCCATTCGTAGTCCACGGGATAGACGCGGTGCGCGAAGACCGCGGATGCGACCGCGAGCACCGCGTAAGAGAGGGCATTGGCTATCGCGGCGCCGACGCCGCCGAGCGTCGGCACGAGCGCCAGGTTCGCGCCGATGCTCGTCGCCGCCGCCAGCCCGGTGGCCATCGGATAGAACTCCGTGCGCTTCGTGATGTTGAGGCCGATTGACGTCAGGAGGTAGACGCCCTGCAGCACCACCCCCATCGCAATCCACGGAATCACTTTGGCCGCGCCCTGGTAGATCGGCGTCGTCATGATGCCGACGATCTGCGGCGCGCCGGCCGAGACCAGCATCGCCAGCCCGGCCAGGACGGCGGCGCCCCACGTGGCGACGAGCCGGTATGTCGGCTTGGCGTCGGGCTCGCGCATGATCGCGAAGTAGAACGGCGCCCAGGCGTACTCGAAGGCGTTGAGGAACAGCTTCAGCCCGGTCGCAAACGACGCGCCGATCGAATAGAGCCCGATCTCATGGAGCGTCGCGTAGAGGCTCATCACCCAGCGGTCCGAGACCGCCGCAGTCTGCTGTGCCAGGCCGTGCGGTATGCGCGGCAGGCCGAAGCGAAGCGCCTCGCGCAACAGATCCTTCGAGAAGTGCGGCCCAATCAGCGCCGCGAACCGCGGCAGCATCAGGACGAGGAACAGCAGCGTGGCCGCGACGTCGGCGAGCACGACGCCGATGACGCCGAGCTTGAAGCCGATGACCAACGTCAGGCGCGCGACGATGGTCGCCAGCGAGCGGGTGACGGTGAGCGCGATGAACGTCGGCGACTGCTTCTGGATCCGCAGCTCGTGGAACGGGATGAAGAAGAACCCGCTGAGGAACGTGTTGACCAGCAGCAGCTGCAGCGCCAGCGCGTGCGACGAGGAGCCGAAGATCCAGCGCGCCAGAGCCGGCGCCGCCGTCAGCGCGGCGCCGAGCACGAGCCCGTTGACCGCGAGCAGAAAAAAGAAGATGGTGCTCGCCAGCCGGCGGCGGGCCTGCTGGTCGGCGCAATCGTAGTACATCCGCATGAACGCCGCGTCGACGCCCCAGCGGAAGACGATCTTGACGAGCATCTCGACGGCCAGCAGCAGCGCCAGCACGCCGTAGTCGCCGGGCGAGAGGAACCGGACGTAAATCGGCAGCAGGAGGAAGCTGATCGCCTGCGTGGCGACGTCGCCCGCGCCGTACACCGCCAGGTCGCGGCCGAGTGACTTCAGTCGCTGGAACACACGCGCTCAGGCGCGATCGCGCCGTCGGAAGAGCAGCAGGTTGAGGAAGCACCAGCCGGGGACCGGCAGCACCGCGGTCAGCAGCCGGTGCAGCGGTTCGAGCCGCGCCGGATGGCGACGAATCAGGCGCGTGACGACCGGCAGCGTCGGGAAGATGCCCCGTCGGGTCTCGAGGGAAAAGCCGGCTGCCTTAGCAAGCGCCACGTACTCGCCGATGGGCCGGTCGCCAGGATGCTTCAGCGGACTGGCCGTGCGAATGAGCCGGCCGCGCAGCAGGAACTGCACGCGAGACTGCAGGTGCGCCAGATTGGGCACCGAGACCATCAGCTCGCCGCCGGGTGCGATGACCCGCGCCAGCTCGCCGAGGGCGCGGGCCTGGTCCTCGAACGAGAGGTGCTCCAGCACGTCGAGGCACAGCGCGCGCGCGAACTGGCCGTCGGCAAAGGGCAGCGCCGTCAGCGACGCCTGCTGGACGTGCGCCGATTGGTAAGCGGCGTCGACGCCACGAATCGCGAGCCTGCCGGCGTACTCCTCGACCAGCAGCCCTTCTCCACAGCCGGCATCGAGCACAGTCGTCCCGGCCGGCTGGCGATCGAGATAGGCGCGAACGGCCCGCAGCTTCGCGCGATAGGTGGGGTAGTAGTCCCAGTCCGGATCGGGGCTTCGATGGTAGTCGCCGCGCAGCGCGTACTCGCCCTGCCGCACGGGCTGCTCGAGGGCCATCACGCCATTGTAGCGCCGAGCCGCCGCTGCAGCGCCCGGAGCGCGAACGCGACGACGACGTAGGTGGCGGCCGCCAGCCACAGATTGCGGTGGATGCCGAACCACATCGAGACCGCGACGGCGCTGACAGAGGCCAGCACGCCGCACGCGCCGTTGACCCCCCAGAGCCAGGCCGTCGCCAGATCCGAGACGGCGCCAACCAGACGCATTCCGATGGGGAATGCCAGGCCCAGCAGAATCGAGAGCGGCGCGAGCGTCATCAGCACCACTGCCGTTCGACCGGCAAGGCTCCACGTCGAGGTCGCGTCGACCACCAGCTGGATGAGGAACGTGTCGGCGACCAGCACCGCCGCCACCGCCAGCGGCGCCGCGGGCAGCCAGCGGGCCGTCGTCGGAATCCTGTCCGAGAACGCGCTGCCGACGCCGGTGAACAGGATCATGCCGAACAGGATGACCGCCAGCGTCCACGTGGGGTGCCCGAGGTAGACCGAGAAGCGCTGGAGAAACGGGATCTGCACGAGCATGAAGCCGGCGCCAATGAGCCCGAAGTAAGTGAGCGCCAGCAGGAAGCTGTTCCACGAGAGCCCTTCGGGGCGCCCCGACAGCACGAGCGGCCACACGACGATGGCCGCGACGAGGACCGTCGTGAGCCCGAGCAGGACGAGCAGCGTCACCGTCGCGCGAAGGTTGCCGCCGGCGACGCCGCCCTGCGGCACGGCGCCGAGATCGAGCAGGCTGGCCGGGCGGAGCATGTTGAAGAAGAATGGCCGTTCATCCGTAGGCGCGGTGTAGTCGTAGCGGTCGTCGACGATCGCCCGCGCCAGCGCTTCCCGCGAGCCGCTCGACGCGATCGCCCGCAGCAGCGCGTCGTCGCTCGGCCGCCACGGCGACAGCAGCACACGGAAGCCGTGCCCGTCCACTGCCCGCTCGAGCGCCTCGCGATCGCGATCGTCGAACGCCGAGGGTGACACCAGCAGCGTCGCGACGTTGCCGCTCGCCGCCAGCACGAGGTTCGCGGCAGGCTGGGTCACGCCGCGGTCGAGCAGCGAGGCGACCGCCAGCGACACGAGCCGGCTGGTCTCCGACGAGCGCGACGGGCTGAACCAGCGCGACACGCTGAAGACGCCGCGCGGCGTGAGTCGATTCAGCAGGATGCGCCAGCCCTCGCGCGTGTAGAGGCCGTTTTCCGACAGCGTGAACGCCCCGGCGCCGGTGGCCGCCCACGTGTCGATGAGGGACATCTGGATGATGTCGAACCGGTCCGCGGTCCTGGCGAGATGCGCGCGCGCCTCGTCGTTGACGAGCGTGACCTCCGGGCGGTCCGCGATGCCGGCAAACGTCCGGGCACGGTGCTCGAGCAGGCTCACCAGCGCGCGATTGATTTCGATGCCCGTGACCGAGCGGCTGTTCCCCCAGATCGCCGACAGGATGTCGCGTCCGCCGCCGACGCCAATGACGGCGACGTCACCCTTGCGCACCTGGTAGGGCAGGCTCGTCACGTCGTATGGCACCCACGCCAACGACTCCGGCCGCCCGTCCCACTTGGTCACCGGCGTCGCGGCCTCGCCGTCGAGGGTCAGCCACTGCAGCGTGGCGGTGAAGCGGTCGGCGCCGCGGCCGGGTCCCCAGAAATACACCGGCCCCTCGCCCGGCTGCCCGAGCGCCACATATGCGTGCGTCGTCCAGGCGGTCATCGCCGCGTTGTCGGCTGTCAGCCACAGGCTCTGGTTCTTCGGGTAGAGCACCGGGAAGGCGTTGGCGGCGGCGTTCCATCCCGCGACGCCCGACCAGGCCAGCGCGAGTGCCAGTGCCAGTCGTCCACGGCTGCCTGCCACCTTCGCGAAGCACCAGGCCCCGAGTGCGGTCGCCGCCGCGGCGACGAACATCGCCGACGTGAGGTTCGTGCCGACGAGGAGCGGAATCACGCTGAGGCAGCCGACCGCCGCGCCCGCGAGGTCCCAGGCGTACAGCCGCCCGATGGGCGCGTGCGTGCGGGTCAACGCCACGGTGACCGCGATGCCCGAGAAGAAGAAGGGCACGCCGAGCAGGACGATGAAGACCGCGAGGGGGAGGACAAGCGACAGCCGCGCCTCGGTGAGCGGCGGAATCGGGATGACGAGCGAACACAGATGCGCGACCGGGATGGCCACTGCCATCGCCAGCGTCGACCGCACCAGCAGTCGCAGGGCGCCGTCGCCGCGCGCGCGGTCCCCCCGGAGGAACACGAAAACCGCGCCCGAGGCCATGCCGAGCATGGCCAGCGAAACAGCGAGAAAGGACAGGTGATACCAGGTCAGGACCGACAGGAGCCGCGTGCTCAGGATCTCGACGAGCAGAGTGGCGAAGGTTGTCAGGGCCAGGCCAGGCGCGAGCCATGCCTGCGAGCGCGTCATCTGACGGATGAGTATATCGATCGCCGCGCTACCGACGGGGCGGCGGCGTCGTCGGCGCCAGCTGCTGCGGAGGCAGCTGCTGCTGTTGCTGCTGGGGCACCGGCAGGACGCCGGGACGGTCCGCCAGAACAGGTCCGGGAGCCATCGGCGGTGTGGTGCCACCCGGCAGCGGCGGCGGCACCTGCTGCTGCGGGCCGGGCTGGATTGGATTCCCACCGGGCGGCGACGGCAGCACGTCGGCCGACCCACCCCCGCGGAGCGGATCGCCGGCGGGCGTGAAGGCAGGGGCCCCCTGCGGCATCGACGCCCCGGGCTGCTGGGGCTGCTGGTCTGGCTCTTCGTTGGCGAGCTGAATCGGATCCGGAAACGGCATCTGCGGCGCCGGCGGAGCGAAGGCTGCCGGCCGCGGGCCGCCCGCTGGCGCCGCCGAGGCGACGCTCGTCGGCAGCAGCGCGACGCGGTCGAACTGCGACGCGCCCGCCAGCGCGACCTGACGGCTCGCCACGGCATAGCCGGCGACCGACCGGAGGAGAATCTCGAGCGCCTTCTTCTCCGGCACGTTGTCGAGCTGCAGTGTCACCGGCGGCCCCGTCACCTTCTCGAGTCCGACGATGCGGGTCTTGCCCAGCCGCGCCCATTCGGCCAGCACCTGTCGCACCGGCACGTCGGTGGCTTTCAGCGTGACGCGGCCGTCGTTGAACGACAACGTCAGCTCACCGGCGAGTGCCGGCAGCGGCGCGCCGAGCACCGCGACGAGGAGCGCGAGAGAGGCGAGCTTCATGGACTGACGGGGGGAACAGCGAAAGTATAGCACCCGGCTCGCGGCTTCCGGGCGGGGACCTACCACAGCTTGGTAATCCAGAGCGGAGAGTCCTTCTTCGGCAGGTCGCAGGACTGGCAGATATCCGGGCCGCCGCGCTCGAGATGGTCGCGGCGGACGGCGCGGTAGCGCTCCGAGTTCCAGATCTCCCTGATGGTCGAGGTGCGAAGGTCGCCCAGAATAGAGCGGCCGTCGAAGTCGGCGCAGCAGAGCGACACCCGGCCGTCCCACAGCGCCGTGAAGGTCAACCACGGGCGGTAGCAGGGATAGTTGACGTCGGACTTCGTGTTGAGCGTCCCGGCCCAGTTGTGGAGGTCGGTGATGTGGATCTTGTCCGCGCGCGCGCGCCAGTGCTCGATGAATGCGCGCTCGTCTTCGGAGTTGTCCTGCCGGACGAACGACAGGATCAGCTTCGGCCGCCGCGTCCCCGCCGCCTCGCGCAGGGCCAGCAACCGCTCGACGTTGCCGATGACCTTGTCGTATTTCAGGCCGATGCGGGTGCGCTCGAAGGTCTCCTTGCCCGACGCGTCGACGCTGATGTTGATCGCGTCGAGCCCGGCCTCGATCATTCCGCGCGCCGCCGCCTCGGTGAGCAGCGACCCGTTGCTGATCATGCCGACCTGCGGGATGCCCTGCTGCTTGGCGTAGCGCACCTTCTCGACGAGCTGTCGGTCGACGAACGGCTCGCCGTAGTTGTGCATCCGCACGTGCTCGATCCCGAGCGCCGCGCACTCGTCGACGATCCGCTTGTAGAGCGCCATGTCCATGATCCCCTGCCGGCGCTCCATCTCGTCGCGCGGGCAGAAGACGCACTTGGCGTTGCAGATATTGGTGCTCTCGATCTGGACGATTTCGGGCAGCGGCGCTTCGTCCCGGCCCGTCGCCAGCAGCACGCGCTTGACCGCGCGGGCATTGCGCCGCAGCGTGCCCTCGACGGCGGTCCTGGCGCCGCGACGGAGGGAGTGGAGCGCCGTCATCGGTTCTGGAAGTGGTCCACGACGCTTGTCAGAATCTCGTCCAGCCCGACGGTGGGCTTGTACCCGACCAGGTGGCCGATCTTGTTCAGGTCGGGGACCCGGCGCGGCATGTCCTCGAAGCCCGCCTCGTAGGCCTCGTCGTACGGGATCGTGACGATCTCCGACCGTCCGCCAGTCAGCGCGCGCACCTTCTCGGCAAGCGAGCGAATCGAGATCTCGTGATCGTTGCCGACGTTGAAGACCTCGCCGATGGCCCTTGGCTCGGCCACCAGCCGTTGCAGCGCGTCCACCACGTCGCCAACGTAACAGAAGCTCCGCGTCTGCGTGCCGTCGCCGTGAACAGTGATCGGATGGCCGGCCAGGCCCTGGCGGACGAAGTTCGGTATCACCATCCCGTACCGGCCGGTCTGGCGCGGTCCCACGGTGTTGAAGAAGCGCACGACGATCACCGGCAGCTTGCGCTCTTTCCAGTACGCCAGCGCCAGGAACTCGTCGATGGCCTTGCTGCACGCGTATGCCCAGCGGTGCTTCGGCGTCGGCCCCAGCACGAGATCGGCGTCCTCGCGGAACGGCACCGCAGTGCTCTTGCCGTACACCTCCGATGTCGACGCGATGACCACGAGCTTCTTCTTCTTGTTCGCGTGCTTCAGCACGACCTCGGTGCCGTGCACGTTGGTCTCGATGGTGTGAACCGGCGCCTCGACGATCAGCTTGACGCCAACGGCCGCGGCCAGGTGAAACACGACGTCGGCGCCGTCGATGAGCTCCGCCAGCACCGGCTCGTTCGTCACACTGTCGATCACGTAGCGGAACCCGGGGAGCGGCTTCAGGTGTTCGATGTTCTCCATCGCGCCGGTGGAGAGGTTGTCGAGCACGGTCACCTGGTGCCCCGCGGCCAGCAGCGCCTCGGCCAGGTGCGACCCGATGAAACCGGCGCCGCCGGTGATGAAAGCATGCAAGGGGTTCAGGTCCTCGTGAGAGCGACGATGGCGTCGGCGGCGCGGTCCGCCGCCCCTCCGTCTGCCTCCAGGCCGTAGCGTGCGGCGAAAACCCTCTGCGCCTCCGCCAGCCGCTGGCGCATCTCACGATCATACAGCAGGGCCTTCAGCGCCGGCAGCACCGCCGCCGGTGTCCCGGCGCCGGCCATGACCCCCGCGTCGACGAACGGACTGAGGTTGTTGGGCAGCGCAACGACCAGCGCCGGCACCCCCAGCGGCATCGCCTCGATGGCCGCCGTCGAATTGGCGGTCACCAGCACCGACGCTACGGACAGGAGCGCGCCCAGCTCCACCCCGGCCGGCGCAATCACGACATTTGGAGCGCCGTGGCTGGCGGCGATATACGGCTCGGCGCCCTCGGCCGGATGGGGCTTCACGACGACACGCGCGTCTGGCATCGACCGCGCGGCGTCCACCAGCGCGTGGAACGCCGCGCCGAGCTGCGCGAACTTGGCGACGACAACGGCGATCGGCGTCGTGCCCTCCGCGCCAAGCGCTGTCCGCAGCGCCGCCCGCGCCCCGTCATCACTCGCCCGTGCCGCCGCGACGATCGCGTCGAGCCGGGGACTGCCGGTGACGTGCAGGCTGTCGTGGGGGAAGCGCCCCTCGCGTTCGAGATGCTCGCGCGTGAACGCGTCGAACAGGAGCGTGCAGTCTGGGCGCGGGAACCCGCGGTCGTCCGGATTCGCCTCCGAGGGCCGCATCTCGTCTGCCTCGTGCAGGTAGTTGAGCCAGTGCCGGTAGATGAAGCCGTGCTGCAGCGCGATGGTCGCGATACCGCGCCGCCTGGCTTCGAGCATCAGCGCGCGCCCCCAGCCACCGGCCTCCGCGTACGTGACCACGCTTCGTGGTTCGAGCGCGTCGAGGGCCGCTCCGGCCTCGTCCATCGCGCGGGCCGACCACGGAAATTGCAGATCCGCGATGCCCCGGACCTGCTCGAGAACGAGCGGCCACAAGTCGTATCCTCCGATGGCGGCGCGCTCGCGCAGGTCGCGGCTTCCGGCCAGGGCGGCATAGGTCGACTCGCGCGCCGCCCAGACGCCGCGCGACGAGGCCAGCGCCTGCCAGCCTGCATACGCCGTCACCGGGACCGCGGCGAGACCTGACGCGGCGGGATCGGCGAACTCGCGCATGCGGTCGCGCCATCTCCGCACGCGGAAGTTCGTGCGCGGGCCAAGTCCGACGACGCCGATTGCCTCGACCGGCAATCGAGCCTGCAGCGCCCGTATGACCGGGCCGACGTACGCCTCGTCGTCCTGGCTCGCGCCGGCGAACGCGGAGTGCACGAAGGCCGCAACCCGCACGCCGCGTCGCGGGGCGGCCGTGGCGTTGGGCCGCAGCCGGTCGGCCATCGCGGCTGCCGTGTGGAACAGCGCCTTCGTGTGGGTGCCGAGGCCCCGGGCGCGCCGGCCGCGGTCCGCCGGCCCCTCGATCGCGATGCCGCGGCGAGCAGCGACCGCGTGCGCGGCGTTGCCGACGACGCCGTCGGCGCCGGTGAGGAACCAGCGCGCGGTGGGGTCCTCCGCGGCCAGCCGCTCGAGCGCGGCGACGACGCGATGCGCGCGCGAGACGGCGCGCATCCGGTGCAGGTAGATCTCGGCGAACCACCAGAGCGAGTCGCCGCGATACGTGAACCGGTCCCGAAGTGTCCGGCCATCGACCTCCGCAAGTCGCAGGCCCTTGATCCAGCGGTTGGCCTCGACCTCCGCGTGTTCGGCCATCGCGGGATCGAGCGCGGCGTCGAGATCGACGGCACGCCGGCCGCCGGCGGTCGCGATCTCCAGTGCGCTCACCGCGTCCCCGTCGGCTGACGGGCGGCGGCGAGCAGCGCCCGGCCCGCGTCGACGACGGCGCGCGTGGTGACCTGGTCCAGGCAGTCAGGGACGTGCCCGCGGCACCGCTCGGGCGGCAGCCGGATGCGATTGCAGGGGCTGCACGGCAGATCGACGCGGACGATCCGATGCGGCTCGACGAGCGGTCCGTACCGCCACGGCATCGATGGGCCGAATACCGCGAGCACAGGGGTGCCGACTGCTGCGGCGACGTGCATCGGTCCGGTGTCGCCGGTCAGCAGCAGCCGGCATTGCTGAAGCAGGCCGGCGAGGACGACGAGGTCGTTGGTGCCCTGCAGCTTCGCGGCGCGGATGCCCATCGCCGACAGCCGTGCGTCGAGCTCGTCGACGAGCCGGTCGTCGCCCGGGCCGCCGGTGAGGAGCACCGTCGCGCCCATCTCGCGCGACAGCGCGGCGGCCGCTTCGGCGAATCGCGCGACCGGCCACTGTTTCACTTCGCGTCCGCCAGGCGCGTGCACGGCAAGCCAGGTATCCGAGTCAGGCACGCCCGACCCCGACAGCTGCCCGACTGCGGCGCGTGCCGCGGCGCGCGCCCGTTCCGGCACTTCCAGCCGCCAGGCCGTGGCGCCTTCCGCCGTGGACGCACGGGGCAGCGACCCGGAGGGGAGATCGAAGGCGCGCTCGACGAGCGACAGGCCGTTGTCGGCGACGTGGCGGCCGCCATCGTGCGTGACGACATCGGTGAGGAGCGGGCCGCCGCCGGCCTGTCCGAATCCGACGCGCCGCGCGGCTCCGGCCAGCGCCATCAGCGCGTGCGACCTGATGTCGCCCTCGAAATTGATGGCGAGGTCGTAGCGTCGGGTGCGCCAGCCGACCGCGCGCTGGATCAGCGCCGCGGGGGAATCTCCGGCGCCGCCGCGCGCGAGCCACGGCGCGTCGAGCGTCTCGACACGCGTGACCTCGAGGATGAGGCCGGCCACCGCCGCGTTCCAGCTGCCGACGACCAGGTCGATCTCGGCGTCGGGCGCCTGCGCGCGGACAGCGCGAATCGCGCCCAGCGACATCAGCAGATCGCCGATGCGCTCGAGCCGCAGCAGCAGGATGCGCTTTGCCGGCCGCGCCTTGCGGCGGCGCAGCAGCCGTCCGGGCAGGGTCAGGGCGGTCAGTCCGGCATCTGCCAGGCCGACCGTCCAGCGCTCGCGCGGCGTGTAGATATCGAGGTGATCGAACATCGGCGCTCGGGTCTAGGGCGCGCGGCGAATCTCCACGCGGTCCACCATAACACCGAGGTCTCGGTCGTCGCTGACCTGGAGCACCTCGCGGGGATTCCAGGTCGTCGTCCTCAGCCGGACGGTGATGGCGTCGGTCGAGCCGGCCGCCGCGGCCGCCACCTGCGGTGGGATCGGCACCGCGTAGGGGTGCATGCCCGGGCCGACGGCGACTCGTCCGAGCGAGACCTCGCCGATGAACGCCTCGACCTCGGCCGGCGGCGCCTGCGCCGGCCTGCCGCCGTTGTCCATCCACAGCACCAGCTCGCGCCCGTCGGCCGGCAGGCCGACCAGGCTCAAGTACGACAGGCCCCGCGTCCAGCGATAGGTGCCGCGCGCGTCACGCTCCTTCGCGTGAAAGCGCACGACCTGCAGGTCGTCCTCGTCGCCGACGTCGATGGCCATCTCACTTGCGGCCGCGGTCGGCGGCACGAATCTGTAGATGCCGAAGTCGAACTCCTTGAAGCGCACGTGCGTCGGGTAGGCATTCGGCGGCGACTGGTACTCGGGGACCTGGAAGCGCTCGCTGGCCACCGACTTCACGGCGATCTCGCGCGACAGCAAGTCCGTGCCGCCGCCGCCGATGAAGTACACGTCGCGACGCTGGCTCCGCGCCCACGCCAGGAACTCCGCGAACGCGGCTTTGTCCGGCTTCGGCGAGTTGAGCACCAGGACCGACCGGTCATAGATGTACGCCAGCGGCAACGCCAGCACATGGACATCCGACGCGTTGCGCGACTCGACGACCAGCACGTCGCTCGAGGTGAATCGCGCGGCCATCGCCTCGAGCCTCGGGATGACGCCCGCGTACTCGACGTGACCGTGGATGCGCGAGGCGGCCGTCGCAAACGTCCAGGCCACGAGCGCGAGCACAACGAGCCTGAGCGCGTACCGCCCGGCGCGCGCCGTCTTTTCGCCGGCCGCCGGCCGTGGCGCCAGCGGCAGCAGCAGCGTCGTCGCGATGCCGAAGAGGACGGCCGGGAGGATGATGGCAACGTAGCGCCGCGTCGCCCAGAAGTGCTCGGGGACGATGCGGATGCGGTGGAAGACGAAGATGGCCGAACCGCAGGCCACGGTGAAGAAGGACGGATCGCGCCAGAACGCGCGCGGCGCCAGGATGGCCAGGCCCGCGAGCGCGGCGGCGATGGCTGCGGGATGGACGTACCAGCTGAACTGGCGCAGCGACCAGGCGTCGTGCACGGCGAGCGCGCCGCCAGGCTGGCGCACGAACCACGCGTAGGCCGCGAGCGCGGCGACGACCGCCGTCATCGCGTGCGGCAGCCAGCGCCGAATCGCGCTGGTGACGGGCTGGCTGCGACGCAACCGCAGTCCGGCACCGAGTGCCGCGATCGCGCCGGCAAGCAGCAGCAGCAGCGGCCAGCGGTTGAGGGTCATCCAGAAGATTGGCCTTGCGGCGTAGGGCGCGAGCCACGTCGCCAGGTACACGACGAAAAGCAGCAGCCCCGCGCCAAGCGGCAGCACGAACCCCCAGCGCACGCGCCCGCCGGTGACCCAGAACAGCGCCAGGCCCACGCACGCGAGGACGACGGCCAGCACGCCGTCGAAGCGGGCAAACGGCAGTAGTCCGAGCAGCACTCCGGCAATCGGCGCGAAGAACCCGTCATCGTCCTGATGCGCGTGAGCGAGCGCGAGCAGGCCGGCGAGCAGCAGTGGCTGCGCGAGGATCTCCGAGTTGGGCACGCGGGCGTGCCAGACCTGGACCAGGTGGAGCGCGAGCAGGCCGCCGGCGCCGGCACCGGCGGCGCGGCCTGCGAGGCGCGCGCCGAGAAAATAGAGCGCGAGCACGCCGACGATGGCGCACGCCACTGGCGTGTAGCGTGCACCGGTGACCCCGGCCAGCCCGTAGCCAATCGCAACGGCGGTCGGATAGAGGTGCGGGAACTGGTCGACGACGGCGCCCGTGAGCGGATCCAGCAGGAAGAAGCCCATGAACCGCGTGCCGTAGTAAGCCTGTCCGACGTGCTGCGGAAAGAAGAGATCGCGCGAAGACGCCGGCAGGCTGGCGACGAGCGGGTCGTGGACCACGAGACGCCCGCGCTGCGCGATCTGCACGCCGGCGTTGAAGTACACGCCGGGATCCTTGCCGCCCAGCACGTACTCCGCCGGCGGCGGGAACGACCACAGCGAGAGCGCCACGAGCCCGATCGGCGCCGCGGTCCAGAGGTCCGGCCGGGCGGCGCCGTTCATCCGCAGCCCGCTGCGGCCGGCCGCCAGCGCAAATGCCGCGACGATGGCGTCCGTGATGAGCAGGTGTTGAAACGTGTACCGGCCGATTGCTGCGAGGCCGAGGGCGGCCACGAGCGTGATCGCGAGGCTGATCACCACCGCAAAGAACACGCGCTCGGCCGCGTCGAGGGCGGCGCGGCGTGGCCTGCCAGCGATCGGCAGCCGGAAGATCAGCGCGCCAGGCAGATAGCCGACGACGAGCGCGGAGACGACGAGCTCGATCATCGCCGCAAAACGCCGGTGCCCGTGTGCTGAAAGCGTGCGATCGCGAGCGCGACGTCATCGGCCTCTGCGTCGGTGAACGCGGGGTGCAGGGGCAGCGACAACACCTCGGACGTCAGCCGGTCGGCTTCGGGACATGACGACGTCGGCAGGTGCGCGAAGGCCGGCTGGCGTGGGACCGTGACGGGATAGTGAATCAGCGTGCCGATGCCGGCCGCCGCGAGGTGTGCCTGGAGCGCGTCGCGCTCGGCGGCGCGGACGGTGAAGAGGTGATAGACGTGGCCGGGGTCCGCCTCTGGAGCCACCGTCACCGCGGTGTCCGCCAGCGCCGCTCGATACCGTGCGGCAAGAGCCCGCCGCCGCGCCGTCCATCCGGGGAGGAGCGGCAGGCGCGCCCGGAGTATCGCCGCCTGCATCTCGTCCAGCCGCGAGTTCACGCCGAACTCGACGTGGTGATAGCGGTTCGTCTGCCCGCCGTTGCGCAGCCGCTTCAGACGCGCGGCCAGCGCCGCGTCGTTGGTGACGATGGCGCCGCCGTCGCCGAGCGCGCCGAGGTTCTTCGTCGGGTAGAAGCTGAAGGCCCCGAGGGCGCCGATGGTCCCGACGGGGCGGCGCGCCGATGTTGCCAGGTGGGCCTGGGCGCAGTCTTCGACGATCGCGAGGCCGTGCCGCGCGGCGATGGACTCGATCGCCGTCATATCCGCCGCCTGGCCGTAAAGGTGCACCGGCATGATCGCCTTCGTGCGCGGCGAGATGACGGCCTCGATCCGATCCGGCGCGATCGTGCAGCGCACGGGGTCGATGTCGGCGAACACCGGCGTCGCGCCGGCCATCTGAATCGCGAGCGCGGTGTAGGCGGCGGTCACCGGCGCGGTGATGACTTCATCACCGGCGCCGATGTCCAGTCCGCGCAGCGCGAGCATCAGCGCGTCGGTGCCGGTGTTCACGCCGACGGCGTACGCGGCGCCGCAGGCGGCGGCGAACTCCGCTTCGAACGCCTCGACCTCCGGTCCGAGGACGAACCAGCCGGAGTTGAGGACGCGCCGGATGGCGGCCTCGACCGCGGCGCGGTCCTCGGCCAGTCCGAGCGCCATGAACGGAATCCGCATACGAGCCAGTCTATCTGAGCGTTCGCCGCCAAGCTGCACCGTGCCGCGTGCTGGGTGCTACGTGCTACGTACGGTGCCGCGTGCCTCGTGCTTCGCGCAGTGCCATGTGCTTCCTGCGCGCCGCTTGCACTCAGCACCGCACGGAGCACTCAGCACGGCACACAGGACTCGGCGGCACGCAGCACTCAGCACAAGACACCGCACACAGCACTCAGCACGAAGCACCGCACGCAGCACCAAGCACCGTGCACGCAGCACGAGTCATCGCGTCAACCCCCCAGCGAGCCGTCCGGCGAGGCCTCCGCCACGTAGTGCGCGAAGTAATTGCCGTAGAACTCGATCGTGCGGGTGAGCCCGTCGCGCAGATCCACGGTCGGGCGCCAGCCGGTGACCGTGGTGAACTTCGCTGACGAAGCGTAGAAGCTCCCGATGTCGATCGCCTTCTTCTCGGCCGGCCATTCGACGAAGCGGACGCTGCCCTTGCCGGCGATCTCGAGGAGCATCTGCACGAGTGCCTTGTGGCTGATCGGCGCCATGCCGCCGACGTTGAACACCTCGCCGTTGCACAGGTCGCTGGCGCCCGCGCGCAAGAACGCATCCGCCGCGTCGTCGACGTAGACGAAGTCGCGAAGCTGCGTGCCGTCGCCGAAGATCTGGATCTCGGCGCCCTCGATCGCCTGACGGATGAACCAGCCGATGAAGCCCTGGCGGTTGTGCTTGATCAGCTGTCGCGGGCCGTAGACGTTGGTCAGGCGGAGCGAGCATGCGCGGACGCCGAAGACGCTGTTGTAGACCAGGTGGTAGTACTCGCCCGCGACCTTGTTGATGCCGTTGACGTCGGTCGGCCGCACGAGGTGCTGCTCGCTCACCGGCAGGAAGTCCGGCCGCCCGTACACCTGCCGCGTGCCGGCGAAGACGACCTTGGCCTGCGGGTTGTTGTGCCGACACGCCTCGAGCAGCGTCAGCTGGCTGCGGCAGTTGATGTCGAGGTCCGCGTACGGATCGCGCAGGCTGTCGATGTGGCTGACCTGTCCCGCGAGGTTGAAGATCACCTCGCGATCACGCACGAGGTAGTTCATCGTGCTCGACTGGCGCACGTCGGCGACATTGACGCGCAGCCGATCGGTCAGCCCGTCGACGTTGAACAGGTTGCCGCCGTAGTCGGGGATGAGCGAGTCCACCAGCAGCACGTCGGCTCCGAGAGAGACCAGGAGCCGCGCGAGGTTGCTGCCGATGAAGCCGAGCCCGCCGGTAATCATCACCCGGCGGCCGCGATAGAAGTCGAGATACGCCGCCGAGCTCATAGGCGGGCCCGCTCGACCGCCGCTTCAGGCCCCGCCTTGCGCAGGTGCCGCCGGTAGATGACGAGCGCCACCCACAGCTTCATCACGTCCACGCCCGTCTTCGCGATGCGGCGGAAGTTGAAGAACTGCGACTTGCCGAACGCGCGATGGTAGTGGTGCACCGGCACTTCGGCGACGCGGAAGCCGAAGTCGTGGAACTTCTTCATCATCTCCAGGCAGATGACGCCGCTCGTCTTCTCGAGCCGCACGGTGTCGAACACTGACCGCCGCACGAGCCGGAAGTCGCAGTCCACGTCGCGCACCTTCAAGCCGAACAGCAGCTTGACGGTGTGGTGGTAGATGCGCCCGATGATGATGCGGTGCAGCGGATCCGACCGGCTGATCTTGTAGCCGTTCACCCAGTCCACGCCGTCGCGCATCTCCGCCCAGAGCAGGCTCATCTCCGCCGGGTCGTACTGCGCGTCGCCGTCGGTGTAGAACACGAATTCCTTCGACGCTGTCGCGAAGCCGCTCTGCAGCGCGCCGCCGTAGCCGCGATTCTTCGGATGGTGGACCACCCGGACGTGCGGGTATGTCGCCGCGAGCTCGTCGGCGATGGCGGCCGTGGCGTCAGAGCTGCCGTCGTTGACGACGATGACCTCGTAGTCGGGCGTGAGCGTGCTGGCGGTCTGGACCGCGCGAATGACCAGACTGGCGATCGTCCCGCTGTCGTTGTAGGCGGGGAAGAACACGCTGAGCCCGGGACGCTGGGGGGACATGGGCAATTGACGATCTAAGCATGGCCGTTTGCCGTGCGGCAAGCGGTCTCGTACGCCCGCTCGAATGCGTCGACGACCCTCGACCAGGCGCCTTCGCGTTCTGCCCATTGCCGGGCGGCGGCGCCAAGTCGCGCGGCCTCGACAGGATGGGCGAGCAGGCGCGCGATGGCTTCGGCCAGGGCGTCGGCGTCTCCCTCCGGGGTGAGCAGGCCCGTCTGCCCGTCGCGAACGACCGAACCGATGCCGCCGGCGGGTGAGGCCACCAGAGGGGAGCCCGAGGCCAGCGCCTCCATCACCACATTGGGCAGGCCGTCGACGTTGCCGGACGGATCTCGCACCGAGGGCACGGCGACGACGTCTGCCGCTGCCAGGCCAGCCGCCACATCGTCCTGGAGAAGGACGCCGGGAAGGACGGCGATCGCCGAGAGCGAGCGTTCCGCGATGCGGCGGTCATATTCGTCGCGGAGGTCGCCGGCGCCGCCGAGCACCAGCCGCAGCCGCGGGTGCGCCGGCGCGAGGCGCGCGATGGCGTCGATCAGGTACTCGAAGCCCTTCTTGCGGACGAAGCGTCCCACGCCGAAGACGACCTGCGCGTCCGGGTCGAGTCCCCACCGTGCCCGCATGCGCGAACGCGCCTCCGGGTCGGGCCGGAAGCGCGACGGGTCGACGCCGTACGGGACGGTGGCCGAACGGTCGGCCGGCGCGCCGAGCGCAAGCGAACGCTGCCGCAGGTCCTCGCTGCAGGCGGTGACGAAGCCGGCGCGGCCGAAGGCCCAGCGCGCCGCGCGGCCGACAGCGCCGTGGCGTTCGGCGACGAACACGTCCGAGCCGTGAAGGCTGATCACGAGGGGCCGGCGGCCGGCGGCCGCGGCCGCCATCACGCCGCCCGGCACCACCCAGTGGCCGTGGACCACCGTCGCGTCGATCTGCCGCGCGACGCGGGCGGCGGTGCGCCAGCCTGCAGCGACGGCAAACGGCGTCGCGGCGACGGCAGCGCCTCGGAGGCGCTCGTCGGCTTCGAGGGAGCCCGCGTAGCCGAAGATGTTCAGGCGGCGGAGCGGCGCGTACTTGAAGAGGTGAAAGGTGACGCCCGCTTCGTGTCGGTCGCGCTGCCATCGCGGGTGCCAGGGCAGCACCATGTGCACGTCGTGGCCGCGGGCCGCCAGCCCGTGGGCGATCGGCTCCATGAACGTGCCGACCGTGTCGCCCGGAAATCTCGGATACGACGTGGCGACCATCACCACGCGCTGGGCGTGTCACCGGGGCGCCCGAAGAAGCGATCGCATCCGGACGCGCCAGGGCGTGAGCATCGACTCGAGCAGCACGCCGCTCGACAGCTTCGACGAGCCGAGCCGCCGCTCGACGAAGATGATCGGCACTTCGCCGATGCGCGCGCCGCGCGTGCGCGCTTCGTAGAGCATCTCGACGAGGAACGCGTAGCCCTCGGAGACCACGCGATCGAGCGGCAGCTTCGCCAGCATCTCGCGGCGCCAGCAGCGGAAGCCGCTGGTGCAGTCGCGCGTGCGGAGCCCGGTGACGGCACGGATGTAGCGGTTGGCGAAGGCGCTGAGGATGATGCGCTGGAGCGGCCAGTTGATCACGCTGACGCCGTTCAGATAGCGCGACCCGATCACGACGTCGGCGATCGGCGCGGCCGCCGCCATGTCGGGCAGGAACTTCGGGTCGTGCGACCAGTCGGCGTCCATCTGGCAGATCAGGTCGGCCGTGCCCTGCGCGAGCGCGCGCGCGCAGGCCGTCCACGTACGAGCGGCCGAGGCCGCGCTTGCCCGTGCGGTGCAGCACGTCGACCCGGCCGGGAAACTCGGCCGCGAGCTGGTCGGCAATCGCGCCGGTGCCGTCCGGCGAGCCGTCGTCGACGACCATCACGCTGAAGTCGGGTTCGTCGAGGATCGTGCGGACCAGTTCCGGCAGGTTGTCGCGCTCGTTATACGTGGGGATGACGGCGAGGACCTTCATGCGTGAGCGTTCGACTCCAGCGCGTCGGCCGGCGCGGTGAGCCGCCGGGCGCGATCGCGACAACACAAAGCCTGCGGCGCCGAGCACGATCAGCGTCGGGTCAATCACGGGAATCCGGAATCGTTCCTGCGGGAAGAACACGACGCAGACCAGCCCGGCCGAAGCGAGCAGCAACCCGAGCGCGACCGGAAACCGCCGCCGCCGCGCCAGCGCGACCGAGCCGGCCACGCCGCGAGACGAGCACGGCGCCGTACGACGACACCGACGCTACCAGATAGCGCGTCGAATGGAGAGTATATGACGGTCCGACCGGAACGATCGTGTAGAACGCCTTTCGCGCCAGCAACGACAGCCACCACAGCGGATCGCGCCCGATGACGTCGAACGCCTCGCGGTAGTACATCGGCTCCAGCGCTTCCGGGTCGAGCCCGGGGTGCTCGGATCGCACGCGTCGATTGTCGAGCTTGATCGCCGGATTGGCCGCCATGTCGCCTTCGCCGCGCGCGAGCGGATGGTTGCCCGTCCAGAAGGTGATGCCGCCCTCCGACGCGATGAGGACCGGTCGTCCGTGCTCGCGATAGTTGCGCGCCGTCCACGGCACGATCACCAGGAGCGCGCCGACCGCGACAACGCTCACGTCGCGCACGCGACGGCGCAGGAGCATCCAGAGCCGAGGAGCAGCAGGAAGAACAGCAGTGCCGGCCGCGTCAGCGCCGCGAGCCCCCCGAGCACGCCGCACAGGAGCAACGCCGACGGAGAGGAGGAACGCGGCGAGCCGTGGGAGCGTGGACGGAGCGTGGATGCTCGTCGATCACAACGGAGGCGACGACGACATTCGCGAACGCCAGCGCCATGTAGAGCGTCTCGGACAGGACGTACGCCGGGATCCAGACGAGCGGCGGGTAGAGGGCCGCGGCCCACGCCGCCAGGCCCGCGGCCTGCGGACCGGCGATCCGGCCGGCGGTGAGCGCGATGAACCACACGCCGAGGGCGCCGAGCGCGGCACTGGGCGATCTTGACGGCCACCAGCGAGTCGAGCGGTCCGGTCGCCGCGGCCAGTCGCCGCCAGGAACAGCGGATAGAGCGGGAGCGCGTCCGAACCGCTCCGGCGCGGGCTCGCCCTCCGGCTGCGGCGGGTAGGTGAACCCGCGGCCCTCCGCGAGGTTGACCCCGAGCGCCAGGTACTCGCGTTCGTCGTGGGTCAGCGGCTTGTCGACCCAGTAGCCGAAGCCGAAGGCCAGGCGCAACATCCACGCCGCAAGCACCGCGAGCCAGACCGTGCGCCCGGCGCGCGCGCTCACTGACGGCTCTCGAATCGCAGCGCGGAGATCTGTTCGGAGACCAGGCCGACGAGGAAGATCACCACGGCGAGCATGATGAGCAGCACCGAGGAGTTCGTGACGTGCGACTGCGTCCAGATCGTCCAGATCGCATAGAGCGATCCGATGCCGAAGGTGACGAGGCTCACCGGCACGAACACGCGGAGCGGGCTGAAGATCGTGACGATCTTCAGGAGGATCAGGAAGAACTTCGCGCCGTCGCGCGCCAGCCTGATCTTCGACTTGCCGACGCGCTGCTCGGCTTCGATCGGCTCGAACGCCACGCTGTAGCCCGCCTTGATGAAGGCGAGCGTCGTGGTGGTCGGCGTCGAGAAGCCGTTGGGCAGCAGGTGCAGGAACTCCGCAGGCAGGCCCGGCGGGCGGCGCGGAACCCGGACGTCAGGTCGGGAATCTCGCGGTCCGTCAGGAAGCTCGCCAGCCGGTTCAGCAGGGCATTGCCGGTTCGCCGCGCCGCCGTCGCCTGCGTCGCCGCCGATCGCGCGCCGACGACGAGGTCGTACTCCCCGAGCCGCGACACCAGGCGCGCCGCATCGGCGGGCTTGTGCTGACCGTCGCCGTCGACGATGAGCACGTGCTCGCCCGTCGCCCGGCGGATCCCCGATTTCACCGCGGCGCCGTTGCCCTTGTTGTACGGATGGCGCACGACGATGGCCCCGGCGGCGCGCGCCTGCGCCCCGGTGTCGTCCTTCGACCCGTCGTCGACGACCACGATTTCGTGCCAGGGCGCGCCGGCGCGAAGCGCCGCCACCACCGCGGCGATGGCCTCAGCCTTCGTTGAAGGCTGGCACGATGACCGACGTCGTCGAAGGCTCGGCCACCGTCAGATTCCCCGGTCCTGTGACGTGCCGTCCCGGGGATCGCGGGCCGGCGGCGGCGGCGACAACGTCAGCTCGATCGAGCGCACGCGATACACCAGGTCCTCGAGCAGCTTCCGGTTGCCGGAGATCACGTCGGAGACCAGCCCGATGAGCAGCACCTGGAAGCCGACGATCATCAGCACCGCCGAGAGGATCAGAGACTGGACGTGCCCGAGGCCGGCGCCGGTGAAGTAGTAGAACAGGAAGCGCACGACCAGGGCGGCGCCGGCGAGGAAGATCGCCGCGCCGATGTACGAGAACACCTTCAGCGGCTCGTACATCGCGTAGATGCGGACGATCGTCGCTGACGACGCCTTGATGTACGACCAGATGCTGTCGAACAGCCGCGACGGGCGGGCGCGCGGGTTCGTGCGGATCGGGACGTGGGCGATGGCCATCCGGCGTTTGCCGGCCTGGATGATCGACTCGAGCGTGTAGGAGAACTCCGAGACGATCGTCATCCGCAGCGCCGCCTCGCGCGTGTAGGCGCGAAACCCGCTGGTGGTATCCGGGACCTGGGTGCCCGACACCTGCCTGACGACCCAGCTGCCCAGGCGCTGCAGCCGCTTCTTCTGCGAACTCATCTCGGCGAGTGCCTGGATGTTGCGATCGCCGATGACGATGTCGGCGTCGCCGAGGACCAGCGGCTCGATCAGCTTGGCGATGTCTTCGCCGTAGTACTGGTTGTCGGCGTCGGTGTTGACGATGAAGTCGGCACCGAGCTTGAGCGAGGCGTCGATGCCGGCGACGAAGGCGGCGGCCAGTCCCTTGCGCCGCCTGAACCGGACGATGTGCTCGACGCCGTTGGCGCGCGCGACCTCCGCCGTGCCGTCACGCGAGCCGTCGTCGACGATGAGGACCTCGATGCGATCGATGCCGGGCAGGCTCCGCGGCAGATCGCGGAGCGTGATGGGCAGCGTTTCGGCCTCGTTGAGGCACGGAATCTGGATGATGAGCTTCGGCACGTCAGTCTCAGCCTTCAGGCCCCGACGAGCTTCTCGATTACGCCGTCCCACGTGATCGTGCGTGCCCTGTCGTAGCCCGCGTCGCCGTGCGACGCCGCGCGGCTGCGCGAGGCGGCGTAGGCGTTAATGGCCGCGGCGATCGGTTCCGGCGCCGGCGCCGTCACCGCGCCGTTGACGCCGTCGACCACGAACTCCAGCGTGCCGCCCGAGTCGGGCGCGGTGATCACCGGCTTGCGCGCGAGAAACGCCTCCAGCGTCACGTAGCCGAAGTCCTCGTCGAAGGGCACGTAAGCAACGGCCAGCGCGTCGCGATACAGCTGCAACAGCGTCTCGTCGTCCACCGCGCCGAGGAAGCGGACGCGGTCGGAGACGCCGAGCCGCTCCGCGAGGGCCTCGAGATTCGCCCGCTGCGTGCCGTCGCCGGCCAGCCGCAGCTCGATCGGCCGATCCACCCCGGCCATCGCCTCGATGACCAGCTGCGGCCGCTTCACCGCTTCCAGTCGGCCGACGCACAGGACGTAGTCGCCGTACGCGCCGGCGGTCAGGCGCTCGGCCAGGTGAGGCGGATGATACAGCGCCTCTGCGTCCAGGCCGTTGAACTTCTTGAGGCGGCCGGCGGTGTTGGCGGCGTTGGCGAACCGCCGCCGGCACTCGCCGAGCATCCGCGTGTCGAGGTCGAGCAGCGTCGCCCGCAGCGCGACGTCCGCCTCGGTGTGATGGAAGTCGCTGTACTCCGTCCCGCACAGCTCGTAGGCGGCGCGGTACTGGTGAATCAGCCACGCGACCTTGTGGTCGTGGCGCGCGAAGTACGACGGGAACTTCGTCCCGATCACCAGGTCGATGCGGCGGCCGTTGCTCTCGCTCAGGTCCAGCAGCCGCCAGGCCGCGGCATGCGCGAGGATCTCCGACTTCGGGTACCACTTGAACGGCAGCGCCACCCGCTCGACGTCGTAGCCGCGCGCCCGCAGCTGCGCGACGAGGCTGCGCACGTGCAGCTCCGCGCCGCCCTCGACGAAGGGCACCTGCGCTTCACAGACGACGATCGTGCGAATGGACATGGACGGAGGGTGAAGGCTGATGGCCAGAGGCCGTCAGCGCCACGCCATGCTCAGGTGGCGTGCCGGAAGTTGATGATATCGCCGTCCGCGACCACATATTCCTTGCCTTCGAGCCGCACTTCCCCGTGATCGCGGCAGGCCGCGAGCGACCCGCGGGCGATGAGGCTGTCGTAGGCGACGACCTCGGCGCGGATGAACCCGCGCTGGATGTCGGAGTGGATCTCGCCGGCGGCCATCTGCGCGACGGTGCCGCGCGGTATCGACCAGGCGCGGCATTCGTCTTCGCCGACGGTGAAAAACGACATGTAGCCGAGCAGGTCGTAGGTCGCGCGAATCACGCGGTTCAGCCCCGACTGGTCCAGGCCCAGATCCGAGAGGAACGCCGCCGCGTCGGAGGCGTCGAGCTGCGCGATCTCGAGTTCGATCTTCGCGCACACCGGCACCGCAAGCGTCGCCGCCCGCGAGAGAAACGCCGTCAGGCCGGTCTTTGCGGCCGCCTTCTCGACGCTGCCGCCGATGTCGGCCACGTCGGCCTCATCGAGGTTGATCACGAGCAGCAGCGGCTTGGCCGAGAGCAGCTGGAATCCGCGCAGGCGCTTGAGATCCTCGGCCTCGAGGTTCAACGCCCGGAGCGGCGTCCCGTTCTCGAGCGCGTCCTTGCAGCGAGTCAGCAAATCCCGCTCCTTCTCCAGCTCCGGCGACTTCGACTTTTTCAGGTCCTTCTCGAGCCGCTCGAGGCGCCGCTCGACGACGCCGAGGTCGGCGAGGATCAGCTCGTCTTCCATCGACTGCGCGTCGCGCGCCGCGTCGACAGATTCGGCGACATGCGGGATGGCCGGATCGGCGAAGGCGCGAACCACATGGACCAGCGCGTCGGCGTTCTTGTACGCGACGACGTCCACCAGGGCCTTGGCACCGCCGCCGGCATTCGCGAGATCGGCGAACTCGACCGTTGCCGGCACGTGCTTCTTCGGGTTGAACATCGCCGTCAGCGTGTCCAGCCGCGAATCGGGCACCTTCGAGACGCCGATCTGGACCTCGCCGCGGCCGTGCGCGGCCCGTCCGGCTTCCCGGACGGCGGTCATCAACTGAAAGAGGGTGGTCTTGCCGGTTGCCGGCAATCCAATGAGGGCAGCTCGGAGCATGTGAGGCTGGCCGGCCGGCCCCGGTCGGGAGCCTCAGCGGCAGGCAAACACTACATGCTAGCACGCGCCTTCGGACGATCCCCTTCGACTCGATAGCCCCATCTGTTGGGGCGTCAACCCCACTCCGGCAGATCGTCAGGCGAACAGAAGACGTAGGTCAAAAAGCCCGAAAGTTTTGCGTTGACAACAGTTTGACGGCTCCCTACCATCTCGGTGGACCAGAGTGGACCACAGTGGAGCAAACAGCCGTGCTTCGGGGAAACGCCCCGGCGAAAATCGATGACAAGGGGAGACTCAAGGTCCCCAACGGCTTCCGCTCCCTCGTCCAGCAGGCCTACGGCCGCGAGGTCTTCGTGACGAGCTTGACCGGCGAAAGCGTGCGCGTCTACCCCATGCCCGTCTGGCAGCAGGTGGAGGCGAAGCTCGCCAAGATGCCGTCGACGCACCCCTCCCGTCTTCGATTCCTCGACCGCGTGAACTACTTCGGCCAGGTCGGCGAAATCGACGACCAGGGCCGCGTCCTCATCCACGGGCGGCTCCGCGAGTCGGCCTCGATGACCGGGGAAGTCGACGTGCTCGGCCAGTTCGACTACCTCGAAGTATGGAACCACGAGCGCTTCGTCGGCAAGCTCACGCGCGAGCCATACAACGACGATGACGCGCGGGCGCTGGCGGAGTACGGAATCTGAGTGAGCCAGCCCATGTGCCCGTCCTGCTCGACGAAGTGGTCGGTGCGCTCCGGCCGGACCGGGGCGGGCTGTTCGTCGATTGCACGCTCGGGCTGGGCGGACACACACGCGCGCTGCTCGAGGCCGGCGCGACGCGCGTGATTGGCATCGACCGGGATCGTTCGGCGCTTGCGGCCGCCGTGGACCGGCTCGGCGCGCTGGCCGATCGCGTCGACCCGGTGCACGCCGACTACAAGGACCTGCCGGCGGTCCTGGCGGCGCGCGGCATCGAGCGCGTGCAGGGCACGATGGCCGACCTCGGCGTCTCCTCGATGCAGTTCGACGCCGAGGGACGCGGGTTCAGCTTCCGGCGGGACGAGCCGCTCGACATGCGCATGGACCAGAGCGCGGGAGAGACGGCGGCAGACCTGGTGAACCAGGCCGACGAGACGGATCTGGCCAACGCCATCTTCCGCTTCGGCGAGGAACGGTACTCGCGCCGCATCGCGCGGGCGCTGGTGGCGGCGCGGCCCATCACGACGACCGGCGAGCTGGCGGCGGTCGTGCGGCGCGCGGTGCCGACGCGAGGGTGGCAGCGCATCGACCCGGCGACGCGGACGTTCCAGGCGCTGCGCATCTGGGTGAACGGCGAGCTCGACGGGCTCGATCGCTTCGTGCAGGCCGCGGCGGATCATCTGGAGCCCGGCGGGCGGCTGGCGGTCATCACGTTCCACTCGCTCGAGGATCGCATCGTGAAGCACACGATGCGCGATCTGGCCGCGGAGGCGCCCGGCGCGTTCCGCGTGCTGACGAAGAAGCCGATTGTGCCGGGCGACGACGAGGTCGCGCGCAACCACCGCGCCCGGAGCGCGAAGCTCCGGGTCGGCGAGCATCCGGTAGCCGACTGATCGAAGGGGGGCAATCCGATGGAAGCCTTCGAGTACCAGATCAAGAAGGACATCCGGAACAACCCGATCGTCCGCGAGGTCGACCAGGAGCGCGTGCGCGAGCTGTGGCGGTCGACGGCCGTTGGCACGGTCTTCGTCGCGCTGCTGCTCTACGCCGCCTGGCAGCACTTCGAGCTGATCCGCTTCGGCTACCGCGTCGACCAGCTGCGCCAGGCGCGCGTCGCCGAGGAACAGATCAACCGCCACCTGCGGCTGCAGGTGCAGACGCTGCAGCGTCCGCAGCGCATCGAGCAGATCGCGCGCACGCAACTGAAGATGGCGCAGCCAGGACCGGAGGAAGCAGTGGTGCTCGAGCGCGTGCGCCCCGCCGAGCCGCCGGCGCAATCCGTCGTCGCGCTCCGGTAGGACCAGGACATGGCCGAGACTCCCCATCCCGATCGCCTGGCGCGCGCACGTCCAGCAGCGGCTGATGATCGTGGCGATCGTCTTCGCCTGTCTGGGCGGCCGCCGTGCAGGTGCGCCTCGTCCTGCTGCAGGTGAACTGGCACGACTACTACGTGCAGAAGGCCGTCCGGCAGCACGAGCGCACGGCTGACGCTGCCGGCGATGCGCGGTTCGATCGTCGACCGTGACGGACGCGTGCTCGCGACCTCGGCCGACGCCGACACCGATCTATGCGGTCCCGACCGAGATCGAGGACAAACCTGCGACGGCCCGCGCCTTGTGCCGCGTCCTCGAGGACTGCGCGGCGACGAAAGGCGCTACGCGCTGCGCTGGTCGAGCGGCTTTCGCAGAAGAAGGCCTTCGCGTACGTGAAGCGGCAGGTCTCGCCCGCCGAGGCGCAGGCGATCCGTGCGCTGGACCTCGACGGCATCGGCTTCACCACCGAGAGCCGCCGCTTCTATCCGAACCGGGAGCTCCTGGCGCCGGTGCTCGGCTACGTCGGCATCGACAACGTCGGGCTCGGCGGCCTCGAGCAGAAATACAACGAGACAGTCCGCGGCAAGGACGGACAGGCACTGGTGCTCATGGATGCGCGCCGCCACGTCTTCCACCGCGTCGACCGGCCGCCAACGGCCGGTGCGTCGCTGGAGCTCACGCTCGACGCGTCGCTCCAGTACGTCGTCGAACGCGAACTGGCCGCCGGCATCACCGAGCATCGCGCCAGCGGCGGCGTCGCCATCGTGATGGATCCGTGGACCGGCGAGGTGCTCGCGATGGCGAGCGCCCCGACGTTCAACCCGAACGCCTACGGCGACTTCGACAAGGAGCATCGCCGCAACCGCGCCGTCGCCGACATCTACGAGCCGGGATCGACCTTCAAGACCGTCACCGCCTCGGCGGCGATCGAGGAGAAGGTGCTGACGCCCGAGACGCTTCATCGACTGCGCGCCCGGCCACATCGACATCGGCTCGCGCCGCGTGCGCGACGTGCACGCCTACGGCTCGCTCTCGTTCACCGACGTCATCGTGAAGTCGAGCAACGTCGGCGCGATCAAGACCGGCTTCCGGGTCGGCAGCGAGCGGATGCTGCGCTACGTCCGCCGGTTCGGTTTCGGCACGCGGCTGTCGCCCGACCTGCCGGGCGAGGAGCCCGGCATCGTGTGGGGCGAGCTGAACGACGGCGCGCTGGCATCGGTCTCGATGGGCTACCAGGTCGGCGTCACGCCGCTGCAGATGGCGGCCGCCGTCAGCTCGATCGCCAACGGCGGCCAGCTGCTGCGGCCGCGCATCGTGCGCGCCGTCGTGCGCGGCGGCGTCCGCCACGCCGTCACGCCCGAGGTGATTCGCCGGACGGTCACGCCGGAGACCGCCGCGACGCTGACCGCGATCATGGAAGGCGTCGTCGATCGCGGCACCGGCAAGATCGCGCGGATCGACGGCTACACCATCGCCGCGAAGACGGGCACGTCGGCCAAGCTCGAAGACGGCGTCTACTCGAAGCAGAAGTACATGGCGTCGATCGTCGGCTTCCTCCCGTCGCGGAAGCCGGCTGTCACCGTGCTGGTCGTCGTCGACTCGCCGCGCGCCGGCGGCTACTACGGCGGCGTCGTCGCCGGGCCGGTGTTCCGAAGAATTGCCGAAGCCGCGATCCGGCACATGGGCCTGCCGCGCAACATCGACCCGGAGCAGCCGGTCGTTCTCGCGCGGAAGACCACCGATGCGGTGACGCCGGTGAACTTCGGCGTCAACACCGTGCTGCCGACCGGTCCGGCCCCCGGCCCCGACGGCGTGATGCCCGACCTGCGCGGCCTCAGCGCGCGGTCGGCGGTGCGCGTGCTCGCGCGCGCCGGCCTCGCCCCGCGGGTGGCCGGACGCGGCGTCGTCACCGCGCAGGATCCGATGGCCGGCACGCCGCTCGATTCGGGAGCGTCGGTCCGCCTCTGGCTCGATCGCGAAGCGCCGCCTCCTCCGCCTCCCGTGGATACGGCTGTCCAGCCATGACGGTCGTCGAGCTGCTCGAATCGCTCGTGCAGCCGGGGTTGCTGTCGTCGCCGCCGGCTGTGCCTGATGCCCTTGCCGGCGTCGCGGCCACCGGCGTGGTCCACGTCTCGCAGCGGGCGACGCCCGGCGCGGTCTTCGTCGGCATGAAGGGCCAGCACGCCGACGGCACCGCGTACGCGCCGCAGGCCGCCGCCCGCGGCGCCGTGCTGGTGGTGTCGGAATCGCCAGCGCCGGCGGGCAGCGAGCTGCCCTGGGTGGTCGTGCCCGACGCGGCGCTCGCGCTCGCGATGCTGTCGGACCGGTACTACGGACATCCCAGCCGGCAGTTGCGGGTCGTCGGCATCACCGGCACCAACGGCAAGACCACGACCGCGTACCTCCTCCGAGCGATCTTCGAAGCGGCCGGGCAGCGCTCGGGCCTGCTGGGCACGGTGATCTACAGCGTCGGCGGCGAGGACCGCGAAGCGACGCGGACCACGCCGGCGGCGCCCGACCTGCAGAAGCTGCTGCGCGAGATGGTGGACAACGGCTGCGCCGCGGCGGTGATGGAAGTGTCGTCGCACGCGCTGGCGCTGAAGCGGGTCGACGGCATGCGCTTCGCGGCGGGTGTCTTCAGCAACCTCACGCGCGATCACCTCGACTTCCATGGCGACATGGAGTCGTACTTCGCCGCCAAGCGCCGCCTGTTCGAGATGCTGCCCGATGGCGCGCCCGGCGTGGTGAACATCGACGACCCGAAGGGACAGGTGCTGGCCGGCATTGCCCGTCGGCCGGTGACCTACGCGCTGCGCAGCGCCGCCGACGTCACGCCGGAGCCCTTCGACTACGCGCTGTCGGGGCTGCGATTCACCGCGCGCACGCCGCGCGGCCCGATCGACGTGCGCTCGACGCTCGTCGGCCAGCCGAACGTCTACAACCTGCTGGCCGCCATCGCCGCCGCCGACGCGCTCGACGTGCCGCACCAGGCGATCGAAGAGGGCATCGCGCGGCTGCCGGGCGTTCCCGGACGGTTCGAGGTCGTCTCTGTCGCCGACGAGCCCGTGGGCGTCGTCGTCGACTACGCACACACCGACGACGCGTTGAAGAACCTCCTCGAGACGGCGCGAGCGCTGTCTGGCGGACGACTCATCACGGTGTTCGGCTGCGGCGGCGACCGCGACACGACGAAGCGGCCGCTGATGGGCGCGGTCGCCGGACGGCTGAGCGACGTCGTCATCGTGACGTCCGACAACCCGCGCACCGAGGACCCGGCCGCGATCGTCGACGAAGTGCTGCGCGGTATTCCCGGCGCCGATCGCAACGGACGCGGCAGCCGGCCCCCGGCACGCGGCCCCGAGGTGATGGCGATCGTCGATCGGCGCGATGCGATCACGAAGGCCGTGGATGTGGCGCGGCCCGGCGACCTCGTGATCGTCGCCGGCAAGGGCCACGAGAAGACGCAGACGATCGGCGATCGCGAGCTGCCGTTCGACGACGTGGCCGTGGCGCGCGAAGCGCTGGCCCGGCGGCGCCGGCGACAGCGTGCGGGGTGACGTGGCTCCCGCGCTGAAGGCGCCCATCGTCCTGACGGCGGCGGATGTGGCGAGTGCGGTCGGCGGCCGGATTGCCGCCGGAGACGAGGCGACCGCCTTCGAGGGCTTCACGACGGACTCGCGGCGGGTCGGACGGGGGCAGTTGTTCATCGCCCTGCGGGGCGATCGGTTCGACGGCGCGGCGTTCGTCGAGGCGAGTGTCGCGGCGGGCGCCAGCGGCGTGCTGGTGCCGGCGGGCACGGCGAGGCCCGCGGGCGCGGTGGTGATCGAAGTCGGCGACACGCTGCTGGCCCTCCAGGCGCTGGGCCAGCACATGCGCCGCGCGTCGGGGGCATCGGTGGTGGCCATCACGGGCAGCGCCGGCAAGACCTCGACGAAGGAAGCGACAGCAGAGTTCCTGGCGCTGCGGCACGTGGTGTACCGCAACGTCGGGAACCTGAACAACCACATCGGCCTGCCGCTGTCGCTGCTGGAGCTGCGCAGCCGGCCCGAGGTGGCGGTAGTCGAGCTCGGCATGAATCACGCGGGAGAAATACGTCGCCTCGTCGAAATCGCCGAGCCCGACGTCCGCGTGTGGACCAACGTCGGCGACGCCCACGTCGGCCACTTCGCGTCGGTGGAGGCGATTGCCGACGCGAAGGCCGAGGTGCTCGAGCGTGCGACGGGCGCGACGCGCGCCGTGGTCAACGGCGATGACCCGCGGGTGATGGCGCGGGTCGGAGGATTTCCAGGGACGGTGACGACCTTCGGTGTATCGAAATCGGCGGACGTTCGCGGCGTCGATGTCCAGGACCTCGGCGTCAGCGGCACGCGCGCCCGCATCGTCTCGGCGGCCGGCGAGGCCGACGTGCGCGTGCCGATTCCCGGCCGCGGTCCGCTGCTGAACGTGCTGGCAGCGACCGCCGTGGCGCTCGGCTACGGCGTGCCGCTCGACGCCATCGCGGCCCGCGCCGCCACGCTGGCCGCCGCGCCTCGCCGGGGCGAAGTGACGCGGCTGGCGAAGGGCGTCGTCCTGGTGGACGACTCGTACAACTCGAGCCCGGCGGCGCTGGCGCGAGCGCTCGACGCGCTCGGTTCCGATCGCTCTGCCGCGCGCCGCGTCGCGGTCGTCGGCGAGATGCGCGAGCTCGGCGAGTTTGCGACCGCGCTGCACGAGGAGTCGGGCCGCCGCGCCGTCGCGGCCGGCGTCGACGCGATCGTCGCGGTGGGCGGTGCGCCGGCGGAAGCGCTGGCCGCCGCCGCCATCGCCGCGGGGCTGCCGCCTGCCGCGGTGCAGTGGTACCCGTCGAGCGACGAGGCGGCAGGGCCAGTAGCGGCGATGCTGCGCGCCGGCGATGCGGTGCTGGTGAAGGGCTCGCGCGGCACGCGCACCGACGTCGTGGCGGACCGGGTGAAGGCGGAGTGGGCCTGATGTTGTACCACCTGCTCTTCCCGCTGCACACGCAGTTCTCGGTGCTCAACGTGACGCGCTACATCACGTTCCGCACCGCGGCCGCGAGCCTCACCGCGCTGGCCATCAGCCTGCTGCTCGGCCCGTGGCTCATTCGCAAGCTCCGCGAATTCCAGGTCGGCCAGGTGATCCGCCAGGAAGGACCGCAGACCCACCGCACGAAAGCCGGCACGCCGACGATGGGCGGCCTGCTGATCCTGCTGGCGTCGCTGGTGCCGACGCTGCTGTGGGCGGATCTCACGAACGTCTACATCTGGATTGCCGTGCTGGCGACGGCTGGCTTCGGCGCGGTCGGATTCGCCGACGACTATCTCAAGATCACGCGGCGCAATCACCACGGGCTGCTCCCGCGCTACAAGATGGGCGGCCAGATCCTGATTGCGCTCGGCGTCGGGTTCGCGGTGATGGCGCTGTCGCAGAACAACCTGTACAGCACGCGCCTGATCTTCCCGTTCTTCAAGTGGCTGATCCCGGATCTCGGCTGGCTCTACGTCGCCTTCGCCGTGCTCGTGCTGGTCGGCGTCACCAACGCCGTCAACCTGACCGACGGCCTCGACGGCCTCGCCATCAGCACCTTCGCGATCGTCGGCGGCCGCCTACACGGCGCTGGCCTACGTGACCGGCCACCGCATCCTCGCGGACTACCTGCTGCTGGTGCGCTTCGCGCCCGCCGGTGAGCTGACGATCTTCTGCGGCGCGCTGGTCGGCGCGAGCCTCGGGTTCCTCTGGTACAACGCGTATCCCGCAGAGATCTTCATGGGCGACGTCGGCTCGCTCGCGCTCGGCGGCGCGCTCGGCACGGTCGCGATTCTCATCAAGCAGGAACTGCTGCTCGTCATCGTCGGCGGCGTCTTCGTGCTCGAAGCGCTGTCGGTGATCGTCCAGGTGGCTCGTTCAAGCTCACGGGCGAGCGCGTATTCCGCATGGCGCCGCTCCACCACCACTTCGAGCTGATCGGCTGGAGCGAGCCGAAGGTCATCACGCGGTTCGTGATCCTCGGGATCATCTTCGCGCTGCTGAGCCTGACGACGTTGAAGTTGCGGTGAGGGAAGAGTGAGCGTGGAGGCGGAGCGTGGGAGTGCGGTGTTGAGGGTGTTGCAGCGAAGGGGCGATGAGTGAATTTTCGGTGGCCGGCAAGCGGGTGGTCGTTGTCGGCGCGGCGCGCAGCGGCGTCGCGGCGGCGGAGCTGCTCGTGCGGCGAGGTGCGCAGGTGACGGTCACCGACATGAAGCCCGCGATCGAGGCCGCGGCCGCGCTCGAGGCGCAGGGCGTCTCGCTGGAGCTCGGCGGGCACGATCCGGCGCGCTTCGCGTCGGCGGACCTTGTCGTCGCCAGCCCTGGCGTGAAGCTCGATCAGCCGGCATTTGCCGCCGCGCGCGCCGCCGGCGTGTCGATCACCGGAGAGATGGAGCTGGCGTCCCGGTGGTTGAAAGGCCGCGTCATCGCGATCACCGGCACGAAGGGCAAGTCGACGACGACGACGCTGACCGGATCGATGCTGCAGGGCTCGGGCTTCACGGTGCTCGTCGGCGGCAACATCGGCGTGCCGCTGTCGTCGCAGGTCGAGGCCTCGACGCCCGAGACGCTGCACGTCGTCGAAGCGAGCAGCTTCCAGCTGGAGACGACCGAGACGTTCCACCCGTGGATCGCGGCGCTGCTGAACTTCTCGCCCGATCACCTCGATCAGCACCCGACGGTCGAGGCCTACGCGGCGGCCAAGCAGCGGATCTTCCGGCGGCAGACCGCCGACGACGTCGCGGTCGTCAACGCCGACGATCTGCCGGCCCGCACGCTGGCGAGAGGCGGGCTGGCGCGTCGCGTGTCCTACGGGTTGTCGCTCCAGGGCGACGGCTACTCGGTCGAGGGCGACGCGATCGTCGAACGGCGCGGCGGCAAGAGCGAGCCGGTGGCGCCGCTCTCCTCGGTGCACGTGCTCGGGAAGCACATCCTGAGCGACGTGCTCGCGGCGACGGCGATCAGCCGGGCAGCGGGCGCGAGCGTCGAGGCGGTCGCGGAAGCGATCGGCGCGTTCCGCGGCCTGCGCCATGCGATGGAGCTGGTGGCGACGATTGGCGGCGTGCGGTTCGTCAACGACTCGAAGGCCACCAACATCGAGGCCGCGCGCCGATCGATCGAGAGCGTCGAGCACGACCTCGTCGTCGTGATGGGCGGACGGTACAAGGGCGGCGACTTCCGCGACCTGGTGGCGCCGCTGGTGGCGCGCCGCGCGGTCGTGATCGCCATCGGCGAAGCGGCGCCGCGGATCGAGGACGTCCTTGGTGGGTCGGTACGCGTCGAGCGCGCCGGGTCGATGGCCGAAGCCGTGACGCGCGCGTTCGCGGCGGCCCCGGTCGGCGGCACGGTGGTGCTGGCGCCGGCGTGTTCGAGCTTCGACATGTTCCGCGACTACGCGGAGCGCGGCGAGGCGTTTACGGCGGAGGTGCAGCGGCTCGTCGAACGACGGGCCTCACGTGAGCAGTGAGCAGTCGTCAGTCAGCATGCGGCGATCAGGAGCTTACCGCTGGGAACGCAGGCTGCCCCGGTCTGCGAGGTGGGTGTCCCGACCCCAGGCTGACTGATGACTGCTGACTGCTCACGTGACTGGGCACGGTGGCTCGCGGGCCGCCTTGCCGGATAGAAGCGGCAACGGCCCGTATGCCGGGCTCGCAGCCGCCACTAGTTTCGGGTCGATGGCTCCTGAGCTTTAGGCCCCTGGATTCACCGACCCACGGAGCCCGGCCGACGCCGGGGGGCGAGCAGTATGGCGCGGAAGCTGAAATCCGACAAGGTCCTCTTTCTGGCCACCCTCCTGCTGGTCCTCGCCAGCGTGGTGATGGTGTACAGCGCCTCGGCGGCCATGGCCGACCTGAAGTTCGGCAACCCGTACCTGTTCCTGGTGAAGCAGGGAATGTGGGCCACGCTCGGCATCGCCATCATGTCGATCGTGATGCGCGTGGACTATCGCGTCTGGCGCCAGCCGATGCTGATCTGGACGGCGCTCGGATTCGCGTTCCTGGCGCTTGTCGCGGTGCTGTTCAGCGCGCCGATCAACGGCACACGTCGGTGGTTCGGCCTCTACGGGTTCGGCATCCAGCCTTCCGAGGTCGCCAAGCTCGCCGTGATCTTCTTCACCGCGGCGCTGCTCGAGCGGCGCATGAGCCGTGTGAACGACCTGAAGGAGACGCTCGTCCCGCTCGGCACGGTCGTCGGCGTCCTGACCGCGCTGATCCTCCTCGAGCCGGACTTCGGCACGTCGGTGTGCCTCGTGGTCACCGCCGGCCTGATGCTGTTTGCGGCCGGATTGAGCTTCCGATATGTCGCCGTGGCGGCAGGCACGGGCCTGGCGGCGGGCGTGGCGCTCATCGCCATCTCGCCCTACCGCATGAAACGGATCGGGTCGTTCCTGTCGCCCGAGAACGACCCGCTGGGATCCGGCTTTCAGCTGCTGCAGTCGCTGATCGCCGTCGGCAGCGGCGGCATCGACGGCCGTGGGCTGATGGGCGGCCTGCAGAAGCTGTTCTACCTGCCCGAGCCGCACACCGATTTCATCTACGCGGTGATCGCCGAGGAGATGGGGCTCATCGGCGCGACGCTCACGCTGCTCGCGTTCGTCGTCATCACGTGGCGCGGCCTGCGCGTCGCCGGACGCGCGCCGGATCAGTTCGGTGCCTTCCTGGCGATCGGGCTGACCGGAATGATTGCCGTGCAGGCGTTCATCAACCTGAGCGTCGTGCTCGGCATGGTGCCGACCAAGGGCATCCCGCTGCCGTTCGTGAGCGCCGGCGGGTCGTCGCTGCTGATCAACCTCGTGGGCATGGGGATCCTGCTCAACGTGTCGCAGCACGCGTCGGGGGTGCATGAAAGCTGACCGATGCCGAGGGATGTGCGCGGTCCTCGACGGGGGACGCGGCGATGAGCGCGGAGACGCGCGCCCGCCGTGTCGTGGTGGCCGGCGGCGGCACCGGAGGACACCTCTATCCAGGCATCGCGGTTGCCCGCGAACTGCAGGCATCGCGCCCGGGCACGGCCGTGAGCTTCGCCGGCACCGCGCAGGGCATCGAGGCGCGGGTGATCCCGCGCGAGGGATTCGATCTGGACGTGATTCGCAGCGCCGGCCTCAAGGGCAAGTCGCTGTCCGCGCGGCTGCGCGGCGCGGCGCTGCTGCCGATGTCGGCCGTCGATGCGTGGCGGCTGCTGTCGAAGCGCAAGCCGGATCTCGTGATTGGCGTCGGGGGGTACAGCTCGGGGCCCGTCGTCGCCACGGCGGCACTGCGTGGCATTCCCACGCTGCTGCTGGAGCAAAACGCTGTCCCGGGCCTGACCAATCGGCTGCTCGCGCCGCTGGTGCGCGCGGCTGCGGTGACCTATGAGTCGACGCTTCCGTTCTTCCGTGGCAAAGGCTTCGTCGCCGGCAACCCGGTGCGCGCGGAGTTCCTCCGGCAGCCGGATCATCGTGTGGACCATGCGCCCGGCGCGGCGCTGCAGGTGCTGATCTTTGGCGGCTCTCAGGGCGCGCGCGCGATCAACGTGGCCTGTGTGGAGGCAGCGCCGAAGCTGGCGGCCTCTGCCACACCACTCGCTGTCACCCATCAGACCGGAGAGCGCGATCTGGAGATGGTCCGCGAAGGCTATCGGCGCCGCCGGGCTCGCCGCCCGTGTCGAGCCGTTCCTGTTCGCGATGGACCGGGAGATGAGCCAGGCCGACCTGGTGATTTGCCGCGCCGGCGCGACGACGCTGGCGGAGATCACGGCCGCGGGCAAGCCCGCAATCCTGATCCCGCTGCCGACTGCCACCGACGATCACCAGCGGAAGAACGCCGAGGTGCTCGTGAAGGCCGGAGCGGCCGACGTGATCGACCAGCGCGAGTTGAGCGGCAACCGGCTGGCGGTGCGCGTGATGCAGCTGGCCGCCGATCCGGCCGGGCGCGCCGCCATGGCCCGGGCTGCCCGCCAGCTTGCCAGGCCGGAGGCGGCGCGCGTCATCGCCGAGCGGGCGATGGCGCTGATGGGAGCCTAGCGGCCGTGCTCGGACCGACGAGACGGGCGCATTTCATTGGCGTCGGCGGCAGCGGGATGAGCCCGCTGGCCGAGATTCTGCTGCGTGGCGGAGTCCACGTGAGCGGATCGGACTTGAAGGCATCGACCGTGACCGCGCACCTGCAGGCCCTTGGCCTCGACTTCCACGAGGGACATGACGCCGCCCACGTCGGCGACGTCGACGTCGTCGTCCGCTCGTCGGCCGTGCGCGTGTCGAATCCGGAGGTCGTCGAGGCGGTCAACCGCGGCATCCCGGTGATCCTGCGCGGCGAGCTGCTGGCAGAGGTGATGCGGGAGAAGAAGGGCATCGCCATCGCCGGCGCGCACGGCAAGACGACCACGACCTCGATGATCGGCCTCGTGCTGGATCGCGCGGGACTGGATCCGACGGTCGTGATCGGGGGGCGTCTCGCGCAGTTCGGCAGCAGCGCGCGCGTCGGCGGCAGCGACCTGCTCGTCGCCGAGGCCGACGAGAGCGATCGCTCGTTCCTGCTGCTCGCGCCGGTCTACGCCGTGGTCACGAACATCGACCGCGAGCACCTCGAGAGCTATCGCAGCTTCGAGGACCTGGAGCAGGCGTTCCTGACCTTCTCGTCGCGCGTGCCGTTTTACGGCGCGGTCGTCTGGTGCACCGACGACCCGATTCTCCGCCGGCTGGCGCCGGGCCTGACCCGCCGTGTTCTCACGTACGGCCTCGACGATGCGGACGCGGCGCTGACGGCGGCGAGACATCGAGCTCGAAGGGTTCGGGTCGCGCGCGACGGTGACGTGCCGGACCAGGAGTGGAAGCGAGCCGCTCGGCACGCTCACGCTTCAGGTGCCCGGCCGCCACAACATCGCCAACGCGCTGGCGGCGGTGAGCGTCGGCCTGGAACTCGGCGTGCCGTTTCCGGCGATTGCCGCGGCGCTCGCCGAGTTTCGCGGCGCCGAACGCCGGTTCGAGCGCAAGGGCGAAGTGAACGGCGTCACGGTGGTGGACGACTACGGGCACCACCCGACGGAGATCGCGGCAGTGCTGCAGGCCGCGCGCGGCACCGGCGCCCGCCGCATCGTCTGCGTTTTCCAGCCGCACCGTTACTCGCGCACGGCGCAACTGCTGAAGGAGTTCGGCCCGGCGCTGGCGATGGCGGACGAAGTCGTGCTGACGGACATCTACTCCGCAGGCGAGGAGCCGCTGGCCGGAGTGACCGTCGAGGCGCTGGCCGAGGAAGTGCGCCAGTCGCGCGGCGGACACGTGCAAATCGTCAAGGCGCTGGCCGACGTGCCGGCCGCCGTCGCGCGGATGGCCCGTGCCGGCGATCTCGTGCTGACGCTGGGCGCCGGATCCATCGGCACCATGGGACCCAAGGTCGTGGAGGCGATCGCGTCGTGCCGGTAGCCGCGCCATCGGACAAGCGGTTCCGCCGCTCGCACGTGCGGCCAACGCGGCGGCGCTCGCCGTGGGTGACGCGGTCGCTGGCGGCGGCGCGGCTGACCGCGGCGGCTGCCGCGCTGGTCGGCGGCGGCTGGTACCTGGCGCAGGCAGTCACCGAAGCGCGGATGCTGCACGTGAACACCATCCACGTGCGCGGCAACCACCACCTCCAGCGCGGAGAGGTGCTGGCGCTGCTGAGCGGGCTCGAAGGGCAGCACCTGCTGCAGGCGGACCTGGAAGGGTGGCGCCGGCGCGTGCTCGCCTCGTCGTGGGTCGAGCAGGCGGCGCTGCGCCGCGTGCTGCCGTCGACGGTGGAGGTCGTCATCCGGGAGCGGACGCCGCTGGCGATCGGGCGGATTCGCGGCGACCTGTATCTCGTCGACGAGCAGGGCACCGTCATCGACTACTACGGGCCGAACTACGCCGAGTTCGATCTGCCGATCGTCGACGGCCTGGCCGACGAGCCGTCGAGCGGCGGCCCGACCATCGCCGCCGATCGCGTCGTGCTGGCGGCCGGCTTGCTGCATGCGCTCTCGTCGCGGGCCGACCTGATGAAGCGCGTGTCGCAGATCGACGTCACCAACGCCCGCGATGCCGTGGTGCTGCTGGATCAGGATCCGGCGCTGGTGCACCTGGGCGACGGGCAGTTCGTCGAGCGGCTGCAGGGATACCTGGATTTGTACGAAGCGCTGCACACGCGCGTGCCGGATATCGAGTACGTGGACTTGCGATTCGAGGACCGCGTCTACGTGCGGCCGTCGAAGGCGTCCGACGTCCGTCGAGCGGCCGGGTTGCAGCGATGACGCGCCGTCGCACGCGGGGGAGCCGCCCTGCCATCGCGGTTGACGGACTAGCAGACGGGAGGATTTGTGGGACGTAAGGATCGCTATCTGGTCGGGCTCGATGTCGGCACGTCCAAGGTCTGCGCCATCGTCGGCGAGCTGGTGGACGACGCCGGCCTCGACATCGTCGGCATCGGCGTTGCCGAGTCGCGCGGCATCCGCCGCGGCGTGATCGTCAACCTCGAGGCCGCGGTCGACTCGATCAAGAAAGCCGTCGACGAGGCCGAGCTGATGGCCGGCGTCGAGATCGACGCGGTCCACCTGTCGATGGCCGGCCCGCACATCAAGGGGTTCAACAGCCGCGGGGTCATCGCGGTCGCCGGCAAGAGCCGCGAGATCACCAGGGACGACGTGCGGCGGGCAATCGAGGCGGCCAAGGCGGTGAGCCTGCCGGCCGGACGCGAGATTCTCCACGTCCTGCCGCAGGACTTCGTCGTCGACGAGCAGGACGGCATCGGCGCGCCGGTCGGCATGACCGGCGCCCGGCTCGAGGTCAACGTCCACATCGTCACCAGCAGCACGACCGCGACGCAGAACCTGGTGTCGTGCGTCAACCGCGCCGGCGTCGGCGTCATCGACACCGTCGTCGAGCAGATCGGCGCGGCCGAAGCCGTCCTGACGCCAGACGAGAAGGAGCTCGGCGTCGCGCTGGTGGACATCGGCGGCGGCACGACCGACATCGCGATCTACGAGCGCGGCAGCCTGTGGCACACCGCCGTGATTGGCGTCGGTGGCGATCACTTCACCAGCGACATCGCCGTCGGGCTCCGGATGCCGATTCCCGACGCGGAGAAGCTGAAGCGGAAATGCGGCTGCGCGCTGTCGGCGATGGTCGACGAGGACGAGACCATCGACGTCGCCAGCGTCGGCGGACGGCGATCGCGCGTGATGCCGCGGCGCATCCTGTCCGAGATCCTGCAACCGCGCGCCGAGGAGATCTTCCACCTCGTGTGGGACGAGATCCGCCGCGCCGGCTACGAGAAGTCGCTCAACTCGGGAATCGTGCTCACCGGCGGCGGAGCGATTCTCGAGGGAATGCCGGAGATCGCCGAGCAGATCTTCGACCTGCCGATCAGGCGCGGCGCGCCGACCGGCATCGGCGGGCTGGCCGACCACGTCGGCAGTCCCGCCTTCGCCACGGCGGTGGGGCTGGTGTTGTACGGCCAGCGGCATCAGGTCGTGGAATCAGCGCGCTCGACCGGTGTGGGCGCTTTCGGACGAGTAGCGGGCCGCCTCAAGGGGCTGTTCCGGGAGTTCTTCTGAGAAAGAGCGTCCCGGCCTTACGGACGCGGAGGATACGCATGTCGCACGACTCGAACCTGTTCACCCCAATCTTCAAGGACATCAATCCGTCCGAGCTTCGGCTGAAGCTCGACGAGGATCGCCGCACGGGCGCGCGCATCAAGGTCGTCGGCGTCGGCGGCGGCGGCAGCAACGCCGTCTCGCGGATGGTGAAGACCGGCTTCCAGGGCGTCGACTTCATCGTCGCCAACACCGATCTGCAGGCGCTGCAGGCCAACCCGGCGCCGGTGAAGGTCCAGATCGGCGGCAAGCTGACGAAGGGGCTCGGCGCCGGCGCCGATCCGAATGTCGGCCGTCAGGCGGCGCTCGAGGACACCGACAAACTGATCCAGTCGCTCGACAACGCCGACATGGTCTTCGTCACGACCGGCCTCGGCGGCGGCACGGGCACCGGAGCGGCGCCGGTCATCGCCAGCCTCGCCTCGGAGCTCGGCGCGCTGACCATCGCGGTCGTGACCAAGCCATTCCGGTTCGAAGGCAAGAAGCGCCAGCAGCAGGCCGAAGCCGGTCTCGAAGCGCTGCGCGAGTGCGTGGACACGGTCATCACGATTCCCAACGAGCGGCTGCTCGCGATCATCGATCGCCACACCTCGCTCAACGACTCGTTCATGACCGCCGACGACGTGTTGCGGCAGGCGATTCAGGGCATCTCGGACCTGATCCTCGTCCCCGGGCTGATCAACCTGGACTTCGCCGACGTCAAGACGATCATGGCCGGCATGGGCCTGGCGATGATGGGCACCGGCATTGCCGAAGGCGAGAACCGCGCGATCGCTCGCCGCGCAGAAGGCGATCTCGAGCCCGCTGCTCGAGGGCGCGTCGGTCGAAGGCGCGCGCGGCGTGATCATCAACGTCACCGGCGGCCCGGACCTCTCGCTGCTCGAAGTGAGTGAAGCCTCGACGATCATCCAGGAGGTCGCGCACGAAGACGCGAACATCATCTTCGGCGCGGTGGTGGACGAAAGCCTGTCCGGCAAGGTGAAGATCACCGTGATTGCCACCGGCTTCGAGCGCGGCGGCGCGTCGCGCCAGCCGGTCGCGAACACGACGCAGACGCCGGTCGACCTGTCACACTACTCGCGGCCGCAGGCGCCGCCGGCGGCTGCGATGAGCCGACCGCCGATCGTCCGCCGGCCGGCCATCGACCTGCCGCAGCCGATGGCGCTCGCCGCTGGCGGCGAGAACCAGGTGATCGACGGCATCGAAGAGCCCTCGCCGCTCGACGTGCCCGCGTTCATGCGGCGGCAGCACGAAGGCTAGCCGCGGCTTCGCCGGCGATCGCGGAACAGGTGATAGCACCCGGACGTCCGTGATCGCCTCCGGCGTACCGTGAGCCAGACGACGGGATGGGAGTGACTCTGATCGAGGACCAGCACCCAGCCTCGTCGGAGAGCGCGCGCGGCGGCGCGCGAACCTGGCCGTGGTGGCTCGCGCTCGCTCTGGCCCTTGCCGCGCTGGCCATCGGCAGCGGGCCCGGCGTCGACGTCTCCTGGAAGTTCGTCCGGCTGTCCGCGCACAACCCGCGGCCCCCGGCCGCACTCGCGGCGCTCATCGCCCTGTCCGCGGTTCTCTGGCGCCGTCGTCTCACGTGGACCGCCGATCTCCCCAGCCTGGCCGACGACGTGAGAAAGCGGCCGCGGCTCGTTGCAGGCCTCGTGGCCGGCGCGCTGGTGGCGACCGGCGTCGCGTGGAACACCTGGACCATCGGCGGCTCCGATTCCCACTGCTACGCCGCGCAGGCCCGCGCCTTTGCGACCGGCCGGGTGCACGTCGTGGAGCCGGCCGCGCTCGACGCGCCCTGGCCCGACGCGACGCGAACGTTCGCGCCGGTCGGATTCCTGCCGTCGCCGTCGACGCCTGGTGAGCTCCTGCCCGTCTGCGCGCCCGGCTACTCGGTCCTCCTGGCGCCGCTCGTGGCCCTCTGGCCCGTGCTCCAGTTCCTGGTCCCGCCGCTTTCGGCCGCTGTCGTCATCTGGGCGGCATTTCGACTGGCGCGGAGCCTCGAGGACGATCCGATCACCGCGGTCGGTGCCGCGGTGCTCGTCGCAAGCGCGCCCATCGTGCTCTACCAGGCGGTGCAGCCGATGACCGACGTCCCGGTCACCGCGGCCATCGCCGCCGCCGCCGTCTTCGCGTGGACGTCTCCGCGCCGGCCCGGCCTCGCGGGACTGGCGCTCGGCATCGGCCTGCTGATTCGTCCGAACCTGCTGCCCGTCGTGCTGGTGTTCCTGTGGTCGATGGCCGATCGCGCGTCGCGTCCGGCCCTCGGGCGGTTCCTCGCCGCGTTCGTCCCCGTCGCCGGGGTGGTGCCGGTGTTGAACGCGCTGGTCTACGGCGCGCCGTGGCGCACGGGATACGGCGATACCTCCGCGCTCTTCTCGATCGCTCACGTGCCGACGAACCTCCAGCGCTACACGACGTGGACGCTCGACACCATGACGCCGCTGGTGCTGCTCATTGTCTTCGTGCCCTGGCTGCTTGCGCGAAACACGCAAGCCACACCGCGACATTTGCCGTCCGGGGACTGGCAGTCGCCGCGGCGCATCAGTCTCTTCCTGCTCTCCCTCATCGCCATCATCTCTGGGTGCTACGTGGCGTATGTGCCGTTTGTGGAGTGGTGGTACCTCCGCTTCCTGCTCCCGGCGATCCCGCTGCTGTGCGTCCTGATGGCCGTTGCGATCGTCGTGCTCGGCCGCCGTGCCGGCCGGATCGGCGGCCTGGTCGCGCTCGCGGTGTTCGGCGCCCTTGCCTGGCACGGGCTGAGCGTTGCCCGCCACCGCGCAGCCTTCGACCTTTGGCATCTCGAACAGCGCCTCTCTGCGACGGCGACCTATATCAGAGGCATCGCGCCAAATGTCGTGGCGATCACGATTCAACCCGGCGGCGCGATCCGCTACGAGCTCGAACGCCCCGTGGTCAGCTGGGACACCCTCGAGCCGCAGCTCCTCGACCGCGTCGTGTCGTGGGCAGGCGATCGCGGCGACCGCGCGCTGATCGTCATCGACGGCGCCGAGGCTGCGGAGTTCCGGGCGCGGTTCTCTTCCTCGAGCGCCTATGGCGCCCTCGAGTGGCCTCCTCGTGCCGTCATCGATCGGACGGTCCTCATTTACGACCCGGCAGACAGGGCGCGGTATCTCACTGGAGAGTACGTCCCGACCGTGCGAGTCGACGCCGTCCAGCGGCCGGCCAGGCGATGAGCGCGTCCGCCAGCGCCACGCCGAATGCCGTGCATCTGCGCCTGGCGCAGATTGCGGTGACGATCGCGCTGGTCGCCGCGGCTGCCGCGGTGGTGGTGGCAGCAACCGGCGGCTTCACGATTGCGATCCACGGCCTCCGCATTTCCATCAGATCCCTTCCGGCTCCGCTCGCCGTGTTCGTCGTCTCGACAGCGTGCGCCTTTGTGCTCTCGCCCAAGGCCGACGGACAGCGCGCTGTGGCCGACTGGCTGGCGTCCCCGCAACAGTCCGGCCCTCCGCTCGCCGCGATTCTGGCGGTGGCGGCGCTGGCGACAGGCCTTGGCGCTGGCACCTGGGTTGCCGGCGGCGCCGATGCCTCGGGGTACGTGGCCGAGGCACAACTGCTGGCGTCTGGCCGCCTCGCTCGCGTCGAGCCGCTCGCACGCGATCTCGCCGTGGAAGACGCGCCGCGGATGGTGTCGCCTCTGGGGTTTCGTCCGGCGCTTGATGCCCGCGAGAGCGCGCGACTCGTGCCGACGTACGCGCCGGGCCTGCCGCTGCTCATCGCCGCTCTCTCGCCGATTGTCGGAACGGCGGCGCCGTTCCTGGTCGTGCCGATCTGCGGCGCTCTGGGCATCTGGATGACATTCGCACTCGGCCGTAGCCTTGCCCATCCGGGGGCGGGCCTGGCGGCCGCGCTGCTGCTGATCACCAATCCCTCCTTCCTCTACCAGCTCGTGCAGCCGATGAGCGACGTGCCGGTCGTCGCGGCCTGGCTGTCCGCGGCAGTGTGGGCGATTGGCGGGCGCGCGGGCCTTTGCGGCGCTGCCACTGGCCTTGCCGTCCTCATCCGTCCGAATCTTGCGCCGATGGCCGTTCCCATGGCCGCGTGCCTCGTCGCTTCCACCAGCGTCCGGATGCCGGTCCCATCCGCGTCGCGATCGTTGACCGTGTGGGCCCTCGGCATTGCTCCGTTCGTTCTCGTTGCCGGGGTGCTGCACACGGTGTGGTACGGCGCGCCGTGGCGCTCCGGCTACGGTGACGCGGAGGCGCTCTTCGCGGTGCAACACATCGGCCCGAACCTCCTGCGATACGGGCGATGGCTCGTCGAATCCTGCGGGCTCGCCGCAATCGTGCTTGCCGCCGCTCTTGCGCGACCACCGCTGGTCGGCCGTGGACGGCTGGCTGCGGCGTGCCTGGCCGCGGCCGCCATCGCCAACGTGCTCGTGTACGTGCCGTACTTCGTCTTCGACGACTGGCACTACATCCGATTTCTCCTGCCCGCCATCGCGCTCCTCCTGCCGCTCGGCTGCGCGACGGCCGTCCAGGCGGTCGCGCGTCCGACTGCCGGACCGTTCCCCTGGATGGCTGCCGTCACGCTTCTCGTCGTGGCGCAGGCCTCCTGGCAACTGCATCAGGCAGCCTCGCGCGACGCGTTCCGGCTGGCGCGCATCGAACGTCGCTACACGCTGACATCCGACTGGCTGCGATCGCACACGGCGCCAACCGCTGTGATCGTCACGTCGCAGCAGAGCGGCAGCGTGTCGCTGAACGTGCCGAGGTCCGTCCTCAGATGGGACCTCCTGCCCCCGGGGTCGCTCGACCACGCCGTTGCGGATGTCCGGGCCGCCGGGCGCGACGTCTGGCTGGTGGTCGAGGTCTGGGAACAGCCCGCATTCGCGGCGCGGCACGGCCGCGGCTCCACGCTTGGCGCCCTCGACTGGCCGCCCTCCGCCATCGTGAGCGCCGACGTCCAGGTGCGCGTGTACGACACCGCCGCACGCCAGCGATTCCTCGCCAACGATCCGGCGCCGACCGACTACGTCTTCGACCGCGTGCGCTGACGCGTCAAATCGCGACGGCCTGCTGCTGGGCCTCGTACCTCGGCGTACGCCTGCAGCACCAGGTCCCGGATGCGATCCTGCGACGTGGCATCGGCGGCCGGCCGAAGCAGCGCGAAGCTGCGGCGCTCGCCGTTCACCACGTACTGGCGCGCGGGAAACGTGACGTTCCGGCCGTTGCCGGTACGGCGCTCCCAGACCGAGAAGCCGATCAGCTTCAGGCCCTCCAGCGGGCCTTCGGTGAAGTGCAGTTCGGCGTCGGCCAGCTTGCCCGGAGGGTTGCCCTTTTCGTTGGGCGCGATCTTGATCACCACGGCGCGGCTCCTTGAGCCCGGCGCGTCGACCGTCTCCCGCGTCGGCCTCGCCGCTAGCTGTGGCAACACGCACGCCAGCGCCGCGCGCGTGCCCCGCCGCCCGCGCAACGTCCAGACGATACGGAACTTGCCGACCGGTCGAGACGGGCCGTGAGCCGAGTCGCGTTCTCGGGCGTGCCGCAGTCGTCAACCGGCGTTGACGGGATCGCCGACGAGAATCACGTGCGCGAGTGCAAGCGTGTCGGTGTGCGTGATGGTGAGCAGGGCGCGGGAGGCGCCGAGGCGCGCGAAGTGCTCGCCGGCGGCGCGGTGAAACTGCAGGTGCGGCGGGCCGCCGCGCCGAACCACCTCGAGGTCGCGCCACAGGACGCCGAAGGCGTGGCCGGTGCCGATGGCCTTCATTCCCGCTTCCTTGGCGGCGAAGCGGCCGGCCAGGTGCTGCGGTGGATGCTTGCGCCGCATGCAGTAGGCGATCTCTCCGTCGGTGAACACGCGGCGCAGGAAGCGGTCGCCGTAGCGCTCGAGCGAGTTGGCAATGCGCGCGACCTCTGTCGCGTCCATGCCAAGCCCCACGATGGTCATGCCCCGTACTTTACAATGGCGGGATGCCTCCAGCCGTGGGAGACGCGTTCGAGTGGGTGTCGGCGCCGTGGGGCGTCAAGCTGCGCGCTCGAGCGCTGTCGCACGCTCCCCATGGCTGGACGACCAGGCAACTGGAGTTGCGGGGATCGGCCGACCGCGAGCGCGCTGGCTGGAACGCTGTCTCCAGCGCGGCAGGCGTGGGCCCGGATCAACTGACCCGCCTGCGGCAGGTGCATGGCGCATCCGTCCACGTCGCCGGCACGCGTGATACCGGCCTCGGCCCGTCCGAGGCGGATATCGTGCTGACCGAGACGCCGGACCGCGCAGTAGCCGTCCAGGTAGCCGATTGCGCGCCGGTGCTCGTCGCCGATCGCGGCGGCCGTGTCGTCGCTGCCGCGCATGCCGGCTGGCGAGGCACCGCGGCGGATGTCGCGGGCACGACCGTTCGCTCGATGACCGGCATGAGCCGGCACGCGCCTGCGGCTTTCGACGCGGCAATTGGCCCCTGCATCGGCCCCTGCTGCTACGAAGTGGGAGAGGAGTTGATCGACGCGTTCCGCGCCGCGGGCTGGAGCGGCCCTGACTGCAATCGATGGTTCCTGCGGCGGGACGGGCGGCTGTTCCTCGACGTCTGGACCGCCAACGCCGATCAGCTGACCCGCGCCGGCATCCCGGCCTCGCAGGTGCACGTCAGCCGGCTCTGCACCGTGTGCCATCCCGACTGGTTCTACTCGTACCGCCGCGACGGCGCTGGAACCGGCCGCCTGGCCGGCTTCATCAGGCCTGCGGGCTCACCACTTTCCCCCGTTTGATCACGGTCGTCACGGCGCCGCTGCCGACGCGGAGCAGCTCCGTCGGAGCGCCGCGAACGACCACCGCGTCGCACTGTTTGCCGGGTTCGAGGCTGCCGACGCGGTCCTGCCGATCGAGTGCGTACGCGGCGTTGATCGTGGCGGCATTCAGTGCCTCCTCGAACGTCAGCCCCATCGCGAAGCAGGCGAGCGCCATCGCGAACGGCATGGAAGGAGAGAAGCCGCCGCCCGGGTTGACGTCGGTCGCCAGCGCCACCGGCACGCCGCCGTCGACGAGACGACGGGCCGGCGCGAAGCGGCCGAGCTTCAGGTAGAACGCCGCCGATGGCAGCAGCGTCGCCACGACGCCTGCCTGCGCGAGGGCGGTGATATCGGCGTCGCCCAGGAAGACGACGTGGTCGGCCGATCGGGCGCCGACGGTCGCCGCCACTTGCGCGCCGCCGGTCTCGCCAAGCTCGTTCGCGTGGATGCGCGGGCGCAATCCAGCCCGCCGCCCCGCGTCCAGGATCTGCTGCGCTTCGGCTGGCGTGAAGACACCGCGCTCGCAGAAGACGTCGTTCCACTCGGCCAGGCCCTCGGCGGCGACGGCCGGGATCATCTCGTCGATCACCAGCCGCAGAAAGCCCGCGCGGTCGTTCTTGAATTCCGGCGGCAGCTCGTGCGCGCCCATGAACGTCGCCGCCAGCTCGATTGGCTGCTGCGCGGCAAGCTGGCCGACCGCGCGCAGCATCTTCAGCTCGTCGGTCAGCGTCAGGCCGTAGCCGCTCTTCACTTCAGCCGTCGTCGTGCCCGCACGCAGCATCTCCGCGAGCCGCGGCGCGCTTTCGGCCACCAGGTCGTCGAGGCTGGCGGCACGCGTCGCGGCCACCGTCTTCAGGATGCCGCCGCCCTCACTGGCGATCTCGGCGTAGCTCGCGCCGGCAAGCCGGCGCCTCAGCTCCTCGCGACGATCGCCCGCGTAGACGACGTGGGTGTGCGGATCGACGAAGCCCGGCAGGACCGTGCAGCCCGCGGCGTCGATGACGACAGCGCCCGGCGCCGTCTCGACCAGCCGATCGCACACCTCCGTCGGTCCGACAAACAGCAGCCGGCCTTCTCTCGCCGCCAGCGCGCCGTCGTCGATCGAGGCGACGTGCGCGAGGTCGGCGCCGGTGCGCGGGGCGGCGCCGGCGCAGGTCAGCAGCGGATGCGCGTGCCGGAGCACGAAGTCGGCAATCACGCTCCGAGCATAACTGAACCCGCCCGGTGGAGTTTACGGTTGAAGGGTGAAGGTCGACGGTTGATGGTTGACGGTTACGAAAGGCGTACGCGGGAATGCCGCGAACGGACGTGGAACAACAACACCATCGGCCAGGCCAGCCCGAGCAGCGTCATCGGCCAGCCGGCGAGCCCCCACCCGAACATTCCGATCGGCAGCGTCACCAGTATCGACGACAGGGCAGCGGCGCGTGTGAGCCGTACGGCCTGTTCGGATCCGCGGAGCAGGCTGATGCCGGCGGCCAGGGTGAGCGCGCCGGCGACCGCGCCGATCGTGCCGCCGGTCAACGGAATCAACTGATTGTTCAGGATGCCCTGGACGACGAGCTCCTGGATGCCGGCTGCCGTCGAGAGCGCGCCGACGAAGAGCGTCAGGACGGGGATGAGCATGGTCGCACCGTACCAGGCTTGGACACCGGTTCACGCGATTCGGTTCGATGCCGCCGCGGCGCGCGCTAGGCGCCCAGGATCGTCTCGAGCCTCTTCTCGAGCTCGACGGCGGAGGCGTTCGTGATGGCGACGCGCTTGGTGCGGCTCTTGTCGCCGCTGAGGATCTGAATGGCGCGCTTCGGCACGTCGAAGGCACCGGCGAGCAGGCCGACGAGCGCGTCGTTGGCGGCGCCATCCACCGGCGCCGCCGCCAGTTTCACCAACAGCACGTCGTCGCGCACGCCGGCGACAGTGGTTCTTCCGGCGCGCGGTGTCACGCGCACGGTCATCGTGACGTCGCTGCCGTGCTGAGTGAAGGGAGACCGACCCACCGACTTGGAAACCAGCGGACCTAGCTCAGACTCCAGGACTCCGGACTCCGGACCCCGGACCCCGTGGACCTTCTCTACCCCTCCGCCACCTTCAATTCCTCGAGCACGCGCGCTGGAATGCCCGGCAGCGACTCGGCGACACGGGGGCGGTGGAGGAGGATCTTGTCTTCGCGCTCCTTCTGATCCTGTTCGCGGACGAACTCGAGAGAGTTGCGGAGCGCCGCAATCGTCGACTCCAGCGAGTTCTCGACATCACGCCGCTTGAGCCGCAGCCCGTCGATTTCGCGCTGCACTTCGTCCACGCGCCCCTGCGCCTTGGAGAGCGTGAGGTCGGCGCGGCCTTCCGCCTCGCGCAGGATGCGCTTGGCCTCGGCTTCGGCGCTGTTGCGGATCTCGTCGGCCAGCTTCTGCGCGGTGAGCAGCGTGTTGCGCAGGTTGCGCTCGCCCTCGCGATGCTCGTCGAGGCTGCTCTGCAGCCGCGTCGAGATCGTCGCGCAGGCGATCGGCGTCGCGCAGCGCCTGCTCGTAGTCTTCTGCCGTCTCGGCCAGGAACGCCTCGACCTCGGCGCGATCGTAGCCGCGCATCACCGTCTTGAACTTCTGCTGCCGCAAATCGAGAGGCGTGACCTTCATGTTGAGCTCCGAGTTCCGAACCGGCGGAACTGAAGTTCCGCGCCTCCTGATGGCCGGTCGCCGAAAATGGCCGTTCCCACTCGCACGATGGTGGCCCCTTCCTCCACGGCGACGTGGAAGTCGTGGCTCATGCCCATCGACAGTTCCCGGAGGTGTTCGGCCGGGCACGCCCGAGGCGGCCAGCGTGTCCCGGATTTCGCGCAGCCGTGTGAACCACGGCCTGGCGACTTCCGGATCCTCCGAATACGGTGGCAGCAGCATCAGCCCGACGACCGACGCGGCCCGCAGCCGGCCGGCCGCCTCGAACAGGGCCGGCAGGTCCGACTCGCGCGCGCCGAACTTCGTCGTCTCGCCTGCAAGATCCACTTGAATCAACAGTTTCGGGGTCGCCGCCTGCGCGGCCGCGGCCTCGTCGACCATCCGCAGCAGGTCGAGGCTGTCAATCGAGTGGATGTAGGCGAAGGGTCCGGCGACCTTTCGCGCCTTGTTGGTCTGTAGATGACCGACAAGATGCCACCTAGTGTGAAGTTCGGCCGTTTCGCGGATCTTCTGTAGGGCTTCCTGCACCCGGTTCTCGCCGAAGTCGACCTGCCCGGCGTCGAACGCGGCGCGGACGGCGGCCGGCGGGAAGGTCTTCGAGATGGCGACGAGGCGGATATCGGAGGGATTGCGGCCGGCCGTGCGGGCCGCCTGTTCGAGGCGGCCGCGCACGGCGGCGAGATTCGCGGCGACGTCGGGCACTACACGCCTGCGGTCCCGGCTACTTCTTCAGGTCCTTCAGGAACCCCTTCACCTTCTCGGCGTGCGGGCCGGTTGGGGCAACCTTCAGGTACTCCTCGAGGGCGGCTATCGCGCCGGGCATGTCGCCGGTGTTGAGCGACGACATCGCCAGCTGGTAGTGCCCGTCGGCGTAGTTCGGGTCGGCCTTCACCGCCGCCGCGAACTTCTCCTTCGCCTCTGCATACTTCTGCTGGTTGAAGAGGATCACGCCCTGGTTGTACAGCGAGTTGGCGCTGCCGCCGCCCGCGGCCGCCGAGCCGCCATACTTCGCCGCGTTCGCGCTGGCCTCGAGCGCCAGGTCGAGCTTCTTCTGCGAGTTGTAGGCGTTGGCCAGGCCGTTCCAGGCCTCCACGTAGTCCGGCTTGATCTCGGTCGCCTTCTTGTAGGCGACCTCCGCCTTGTCCCACTCCTTCTTCATCGTGTGGGCGTAGCCGATGTTGTAGTAGCAGTCGGCGCAGTTCGGCGCCTGGGCGATGGCCTCGTTGAACTTGGCGATCGACCCGTCGAAGTCGCCGGCCTTGCTGGCGGCGACGCCTTCTTCGAACGACTTCTGCAGCGCGGCCGCTTTCGCGGCCAGCTCTGGAGACGGACCCGCCGCGCCGATCTTCGTGGTGATCTCCGGGTTTTCGCCGATCGAGACCCTCGTGTCGGTGATGCCCTTCATGTCACCCTTCTCCGCGGTGATCGTGTAGTCGCCGGGGAAAAGGCCGATCTGGACCCACTCGCCCTTCTTGTTGGTCTTGACCTCGCGCGTGTTCTTCATGCCCTTCTGCGACGATGCTCACCTTGGCGCCGTCGACCGGCGCGCCCTGGGCGTCGATGACCTTGCCCTTCAGCATTCCGGTCTGCGCCGAGGCCGGCGTCGCGAGCGCGAGCACGAAGAGGGCCGCGGCCGCCATCGCCGTCAGACCCAGTCGCTTCCGATTCATGGGACATGCCCTCCGCCGCATCGTCATGATGCGGACTGCTGTCGAAACTTTTCTAGTCTACTACCGACCCAGCCAGCCGCGCAGCGCCCCCAGTACCCGGCGAGTCAGCGGATCCAGCCGCTGGTCGAGCGACGCCGATTTCAGGTCGTAGGCAACACGCGTGTGGAAGGTCCATGCGCCGGCGCCGGCCGACCGGGCGCCGGTGACGGCGGCCTTGAATTCCGCGACGTCGTGGCCATACGCGTCGGCGTCCGGCTCGCCGCCATATACCGGGACGTCGAGGCCGGCGCGCGTGAGTGCCTCGCGAAACCGCGTGACATGGCCCGCGGTCCGGCCGCCCCAGCCTTCCCCGCGGGCGTCGTGGAAGTTGAGCATCGAGAGTCCCAGGTCCTTGACCATCGCGGCCTGCCGGTCGGCATCGGAATTGGACGTCGACACCGAGACGAGCCGCCGGGGAGACGCCATTCGCACCGCGTCCACCAGCGGCCTGAGGTCCTCGCGGCCGGCGCGGTTGAAGTCGTGTCCCGCCTCGTTCTGGACGTCGAAGAACACGTGATCGAACTCAGGAGCCGACAGCGCGCCTGCCGTTTCGCCCAGGGCAGCGGCGACGGCCGTCCAGTTCACCTCGTTGTGGAAGCCGGCCGGCGGGCAGACCCGGCCCGCGTCGTTGCTGGCCAGCTTTGAGGCGCCCGCCACCGGGTCGGCGGCAAACGTCAGGTCGACGATCAACCCGTGGGCCCGCGCCCGGGCGAGCACCTGCTTCAGTCGTGCCAGGCGCGCCGGGCGGACGACGAGGCGGCCGCCGGCGCCGGGTCCGAACAGCGTGCCCGGCGAGAAGACGTTGCGGCAGCCCTCTCCCTCGGCCCGATCCCACCAGTTGGCGAAGATCCGGATCCCGTCCACCGACTTTGCGAGCAACGCCAGATCGGCATCGAGCGCGGCGGCGTCCATCGCGTCGAAATACGAGACGAGCACCAGGAACCGCGGCTCGCCGTTCACCGTGAAAGCGGCGCCCTTCGTGCCCAGCCGCAACTCCGGCGACTGGGCGCCCGGCGTGCCGGCGCAGAGCGACGCGGCCAGCGCCAGCGAGGTCCGAGGCAATCAAGAGGCGCATCGGGGTTACCGCTCGAAGAACCGTCGAATGGCGTCGAGGTCGTGCACCACCGGCGCCGGAGGCAGCGAGTCGAGGAACCGTCGACCGTAGCCCATCGTCTTCAGGCGCGGGTCGAGAATCGCCAGCACGCCGCGATCGGAGCGATGACGGATCAGGCGGCCGAGCCCCTGCAGCAGCGTAAGAATGGCCAGCGGCACCTGATATTCCCCGAACGGATCGGCGCCGTGTGCCGTCATGGCTTCCATCCGGGCCGCCGTCACCGGATCGCCCGGAGAGGCGAAGGGCAGCTTGTCCACGATCACGCAGCTCAATTGCTCGCCGACGACGTCCACGCCTTGCCAGAAGCTGGAGGTCGCCAGCAGGACGGCGTGAGGCGTATACCGGAACTCGTCGAGCAGCGCGCCGCGCGGCGCCGTGCCCTGCACGAGGAGCGGATAGGACAGCCCGGCCCGCAGCAGGGGCTCGACCGCTCGCAGCATCGCGTAGCTCGTGAACAGCACGAACGCGCGTCCCGCCGTCCGCCGCAGAATCTCCAGGCACTCGCGGGCGGCCGCATCGGCAAAGGCGGGGTCGCGCGGCAACGGCATCCGGCGCGGCAGGTAGAGGATCGCCTGCTGCTGGTAGTCGAACTCCGAGGCCAGGCGCGCCTCGCGAGCGCGGCGGATTCCCAGCCGCTTGCGGACGTACTCGAACCGGCCGTCGACGGCCAGCGTCGCCGACGTCAGCACCGTTGCCTTGAACCGGTCGACGACCTCGTCCGCGACGATGCGCGAGACGTCGATCGGGGCGGCGCGGAGGAACAGGCCGCGGCCGCGCGTCTCGAGAAAGAAGACGAAATCCGGGTCGCTCGCGCGCAGCAGGATCGTGAGCTCGACCCGGAGCGCGCCCATGCGCGTCGCCAGCGCGATCACATCCTCCAGCACGGCCGGCCGCACCGCGCCGGCCTCATCCGACGGCGCGTCCTTCAGCAGCTGAAGCTGTGCTTCCAGGCCCTCGAGCGTGCCGAGCAGCGCCTGTCCGAGCGGCTGCACGTCCACCAGCGCGTCCGGCGTGATGCGGACGCGCTCTTCCCCCATGCGGCGCCGCGGCTGCAGCGCGTCGAAGAACTGCCGGCTCCGGTCCTCGACCCTCGACGCCATGCGCTGCACGGCGTCCCGGCGCTCGGGCGCCGGCCACGCCGCCATCGCCCGCTCGACGTCGCGCATCAGGTCGTCGACGCGGTAGTTGCTGACCGACAGGCCGAAGTAGCTGGTGGCGACGTCCTCGAGCTGGTGCGCCTCGTCGAGAATCGCGATGTCCCGCTCTGGAATCACCGCGCCGTAGTTGCCCTGGCGGACCGCCGCGTCGGCAAAGAGCAGGTGGTGATTGACGATGACGAGGTCCGAGTCGTTTGCGCGCTGCCGCATCAGCGTCACATAGCACTCGTTGAACTGCGGGCACGTCGAGCCGAGGCAGTTCTCCGCCGACGCCGAGATCTCCGACCACAGCGGCAGGTCCTCAGGCAGATCGCGCAACTCCGCGCGATCGCCCGTGCGCGTCGTGGCGACCCACCGGTCGAGAATGGGGAGCAGGATCCGCTCGTCGACTTCCGTGCCGGGCTGTCCGAAGCCGCCAAGCCGCTGCTGCCGGGGCAGGCCGCCGCTCTTCATCGCCTGATATCGGTGCAGGCAGAGGTAGTTGCCGCGTCCCTTCATCACCGTCGCGGTGAACGGCCGGTCGAGCACCTTCATCAGGACCGGGAGGTCCTTGTCGACGATCTGCTCCTGCAGGTTCTTCGTGCCGGTGGAGACGAGGACGCGCTTGCCGCTGAGGATCGCCGGCACGAGGTAGGCGAGCGTCTTGCCCGTCCCGGTCCCGGCTTCGACCAGGGCCACGCCATCCTCGCTCATCGTCGAGGCGACGGTGATTGCCATCTCGCGCTGGGCGGGCCGCGGCTCGAAGCCGGCGAGCGTGCGCGCGAGCGCGCCGTCGCGCTCGAACACCTCGTCCACGCGTGCGACGAGATCGTCGGGGACGCGGTCCCCGTACGGCGCTCCGGGGTCGGCGCCCCGCTCGCGGACTGCCATCGAGCCAGTCTATCGCGAGGGGTGTGGCAAAAACTGCGCACACGGGTCGGAAGAGATGTAAGGTCTGGGTCGGCAGGTCGGTAGTCCATGGAGGTCGACGAGGTCAGTCATGTCGAGTGCATTCAGCATCACCGGTGTCGTGGCCATCGCCGTCGCGTCGTGTGCCGTCCTGGCGCAGGTGCCGGATCAGCACGTCCATTCGCCTTCGGGCAAGGCGACGAAGCTTGGCCTCGTGGCATTTGCCAACTCGGGGGCGCAGGTGGCACAGGAGCCGTTTCTCCGCGGCCTCGCGCTCCTGCACAGCTTCGAATACGAGGAAGCGGCGGAAGGCTTCCGCGAAGCGCAAGCGGCCGATGCCGGCTTCGCGATGGCGTACTGGGGCGAGGCGCTGACCTTCAGCCACTTGCTCTGGGGCGAGGATGACGTGGCGGGTGCGCGGGCGGCGCTGGCGCGCCTTGGCGCCACGCGCGAGTCGCGTCTCGAGAAGGCCGGCACACCGCGTGAACGGGAGTTCGGCGCGGCCATCGAGGCCCTGTACGTCGACGCCGACCTCGCGGTCCGCGTGCGCGGTTTTGCCGACGCGATGCGCCAGCTGTCCGCTCGCTATCCCGACGACCCGGACGCGGCGTCCTTCGCGTCGCTCGCGCTGATGTTCACGGACTACCAGGGCAAGCTGTCGGCTGAGGAGCGCCAGGCAGCGCGCAACGATTCAATCGCGTTCGCCGAACGCGTTTCCGGGCCAATCCCGAGCATCCTGGCGGCACCCACTACCTGATTCACGCCACCGACAGCCCGGCCACGGCGCCGCGCGGTCTCGAGGCGGCGCGCCGCTATGCGGCCATCGCCCCGGACGCCGAGCACGCGCTCCACATGCCGTCCCACATCTTCCTGCAGCTCGGCATGTGGGACGACACCGTCGCGTCGAACGAGCGCGCCTGGGCCGCCTCGCGGAAGGAAGTCGTCGCGCGGAAGCTCACGAACGCTGACTTGAGCTTTCACGCGTTGCAATGGCTGCAGTATGGCTACCTGCAGCAGGGGCGCTACCGCGACGCGCGCGGGCTGATCGAGACGCGGCGCGAGCTCATGAAAGGCGTCGATCTCGATGCCGGCGAACACGTCGACGCGCGCTTCGCGCCCGCATGGATGGATTTCGTGCAGGCCGCCAACACGGGCCAGTGGTCGGGGGACGTGTGCACGGCGGCGGGCCTTGCCGGTGGAGCCGCTGCGCGGCTCGACGTCGCGCGAGCAGTCGTTCCGGGCGGTCACGGCCTATCAGCGCACGATCGTGACGCTGATGTGCGGTTCGAGCGAGGCTGGCCGCGCGTTCCTCGACGCGCAGCTCGCGAAGGAAACCAGCAACGAACGGACCAGCGCGATGCTGCGGACCGCGCAGGTGCACGCGATGCTCATCGGCGTCCTGCGCGGCGACGACGTGCCGGCCAAGGCGCTCGACGCCGCGACGCTGGCGCCCGACCAGGCGCTTGTCGGCCCGCCACTCACGTTGCGGACCAACGAGCTGCTCGGCGAGATCCACCTGAAGCAGGGCCGGCCGGCCGAGGCCATCGCCGCCTACGATCGCGCCTGAAGACGACGCCGAACCGCGCGGCTGCGCTGCTGGGCCTCGCCCGCGCGCGCGCCGCATCCGGCGATCGCGCCGGCGCCAAAGAGGCCTACAAGCAGCTGCTCGCGAACTGGCACAACGCCGACGCCGACCTGCCGCAGATCGCAGAGGCGCGGGGAGGGTCGTAGGGACCGTACGTAGGTCTGTGGGTCGGTGGGTCTGGTCGGAGTCGTGGGTCGGTGGGTCTCGTAGGTCCGGTGGGTCTGTAGGTCGTGGTCGTTAGGGGACGAGGGACATGCCCCTGTTCCGCCTTACAGACCTACCGACCTACCTACAGACCTACAGACCTACAGACCTACAGACCTGGAAACCGACAGACTTACAGTCTTCCGTAAAGTGGAAATCTGGAGCAGAGCGCCTCGACCTCGCCCTTGATCGCGGCCAGCTCGCTGTCGTTGTCGTGGGCGCCGAGCGCGCGAAGGATCAGGTCGCCGACGACGTCCATCTCCTTCTCGCCGAGGCCGCGCGTGGTGATCGCGGGCGTGCCGATGCGGATGCCGCTGGCCACCATCGGCGGGTTCTGATCGAACGGGATCGCGTTCTTGTTGACGGTGATTCCCGCCTTGCCGAGCGCCGCTTCGGCGACCTTGCCGGTGAGGCCCTTCGAGAACACGTCCACCAGCATCAGGTGGTTGTCGGTGCCGCCGGAGACGATGCGGAAGCCGCTGGCGGCGAGGACGGCAGCCAGCCGCGCGGCGTTGGCGACGACCTGCCTCTGGTAGCTCGCGAACTCGGGCGTCGCCGCTTCCTTGAAGCACACCGCCTTCGCCGCGATCACGTGCATGAGCGGGCCGCCCTGCACGCCGGGGAACACCGCGCGATCGATGTCCTTCGCATGCTGCGCCCGGCACAGCACCATGCCGGCTCGTGGCCCGCGCAGCGTCTTGTGCGTCGTCGTGGTGACGAAGTCCGAGTGGGGCACGGGCACGGATGGACGCCGGCGGCCACCAGGCCCGCGATGTGGGCCATGTCGGCATCATCAGCGCGCCGACCTCGTCGGCGATCTGGCGGATGCGGGCGAAGTCGATCACGCGCGGGTACGCGCTGGCGCCGACGATGATCAGCTTCGGCTTGTGCGCGCGCGCCTGCGGCCGCCAGCTCGTCGTAGTCGAGCCGCTCGTCGTCCTTGCGGACGCCGTAGGGCACGACGTTGAAGTAGCTTGCCCGAGAAGTTCAGCGGGTGGCCGTGCGTCAGGTGTCCGCCGTGCGCGAGGTTCATGCCGAGGATGGTGTCGCCCGGCTTCAGCACCGCGAGGAAGACCGACATGTTCGCCTGTGCGCCCGAGTGCGGCTGCACGTTGGCGTGCTCGGCGCCGAAGAGCGCCTTCGCGCGCGGCGATGGCCAGCGACTCGACGACGTCCACGTTCTCGCAGCCGCCGTAGTAGCGCCTGCCGGGATAGCCTTCCGCGTATTTGTTCGTGAAGACCGATCCGGTCGCCTCGAGAATCGCGGCGCTGACGAAGTTCTCCGAGGCGATGAGCTCGAGGCCGGAGTTCTGCCGGGTCGACCTCCTGACTGATTGCCCGGGCGATCTCGGGGTCGAAGTCGAGGAGCGTGCGGTGAGAGAGCGCGTGCGGTCGTGGACATCGCGTCGGCGATTGTACTATAGCGGCGTGACCAGTTCAGGGCCGTCGGTTGTCGTCTCGCGGCGCGGTGAGGATCGGATCGGGCGGGCCATCCGTGGATCTACCGCAGCGATGTGCTGTCGGTCGAGGCGGATCCCGGAGACGTCGTCGCCGTCTCGAATCAGGGGCGGCGCCGGCTGGGTGACGCGCTCTTCAGCGACCAGTCGCAGATCACGCTGCGGATGGTGGCGCTCGGCGAGGCGCGGTTCGGCGAGACGTCCTGGCGCGATCGGATTCGCGCTGCCGCGGCGTTCAGGACGTCGCTGGACATCGACGCGACGGCGTACCGGCTGGTGCATGGCGAAGCCGACGGGCTGCCGGCGCTGATCGTCGATCGCTACGCCGACTGGCTGGTCGTGCAGGCGATGTCGCAGGCGACGGATCGGCACCTGCCGGCGATCGTCGACGCGCTGGTCGCGGAGTTCGCGCCGCGCGGCATCCTCGCGCGCAACGATCCGAAGGTCCGCACGCTCGAGGGGCTGGAGCAGAAAGTCGAGGTGCTCTACGGCGACGTGCCGGAGACGCTCGAGGTGCGTGAAGGCCCGGTGACCTATCACGTGGACCCGCGCCACGGGCAGAAGACAGGGCTGTTTCTCGACCAGCGGGAGAACCGCGAGGCGGCGGCGCGCTATACGCGAGGCCGGCTGCTCGACTGCTTCAGCTACAACGGCGGCTTCGCGTTGTATCTCGCGCCTCGAGCCGAGTCGGTGCTCGCGCTCGACGCGTCGGCGGATGCCGTCGCGCGCATCACCGCCAACGCGGCGAGCAACGGGCTGGCGCACGTCACCGCGCGCGAAGGCAACGTCTTCGACGAGCTGCGCTACTTCGAGCGCGACCGCGAGCGCTTCGACACCATCGTCCTCGACCCGCCGGCGTTCGCGAAGAACAAGGCGTCGGTGGAGAAGGCGCTGGCCGGCTACAAGGACATCAACCTGCGCGCGCTGCGGCTGCTGGCGCCGGGCGGCGTGCTCGTGACCTGCAGCTGCTCCTACAACGTCGACGAGCCGCTGTTCCTCCAGGTGCTGGCAGAGGCAGCCGCCGACGCGCGCGCGCATGTAACGATTCTGGAAAAACGGATGCAGGGCCGCGATCATCCCGTGCTGCTGACCGTGCCGGAGACCTTCTACTTGAAGTGCGTCATCCTAAGGAAGAGCTAATCTGGCAGCGGCGAGGAGCACCTGGCACGTAGCACCAGGCCCGCAGCACCCTCACTCGGCACCCGGACGCAGCACCGCACTCAGCACTCAGCACTCAGCACTCAGCACTCAGCACTGTATACTCCCTCCCCCATGGGCCTGGACACCACCTGCTCGGCGACATTCAAGAAGCAGACCTCCACCGGCCGCGTGCAGCTCGAAACTGACTACGTGCTCTTTCGCGGCGACTTCCGCGTCAAGCTGCCGCTGACCTCGATCACCGCCGTCTCCGCGCAAGACGGCCGGTTGTCGCTGAAGAGCGCTGAAGGGACTCTCGTCCTCGCGTCTCGGGTCCGCCGCGGACACATGGGCCGCGAAGATCCGGTCCCCGAAGAGCCGCGTCGAGAAGCTCGGCGTCAAGGCCGGCGCGCGCGTCTCCGTCCTGGGTATTGACGACGATGCGTTTCTCGAGGAGCTGAAGCAGGCAGGCGCGGACGTTGCCACGAGAGTGCGTCAGCAGAGCGATCAGATTTTCTTCGGTGTGAACTCGGAGAAGGACCTGCAGCGATTTGCAGCGCTGCTGCCGTCGGTCGTGCCCGACGGCGCGCTCTGGGCCATCCGGCGCAAAGGGCTCGCCGATGCATCAGAGGCCGCGACCATGGCCGCGGGCAAGGCCGCGGGGCTCGTGGACGTCAAGGTCGCCCGCTTCTCGGAGACACACACCGCGGAGAAGTTCGTGAGGCCAGTGGCGTCGAGACGGTGATCACAACCGCGAAGCCGCGATGCCGCGAAGCCGCGACCGGTGAGGCAGCGAGGCCGCGGAGCCGATCAACCTGGTGCGTCACGATGAAACAAATCTGGCGAATCGTGCCGGCGGCGGTGGCCATTGCGTGCCTGTCGGCGCCGGCGTCCGCGGACGACCTGGCTGCGCCGATGCGTTTCGCGCAGGTCGCGCCTGGCGTCTGGAAAGCGACAGCCGGGACGCCCGAGGACCTGACGCTGCTGACGGCCGCGGGCGTCGCGCCGAAGGTCGACGCGCTCGGAGCCATGCCGGCCGCGGCGTTTCCCCTGCCTGACGGCGAGATCCGACGCGCGCGTCGCGCATGGCAAGGTCGCGCTGCGATTTCCCCTGGCGCTCGACGAGGACGTCTACGGGCTGGGCGTGGACTTCCAGTCCATGCGCCGCAACGGCGCCGCGTTCCAGCTGCACGTCGATCACTGGGGCGGACAGCCGGGCCGCACGCACGCGCCGGTGCCGTTCTACGTCTCGACCAAGGGCTACGGCGTGTTCATCGACTCCGCGCGCTACATCAACCTGAACGTCGGCGCCGGCGTGCGGCTTGCGGCGCCGGGCAGAAGCCGCCGGTCATCGACCGCACGACGGGCAAGGGCGCGTGGTCGTCGAATCCGCGCTCGGATTCGGTCGAAGCGCTGGTGCCCGCCGCTGGCGTGGAGGTGTTACGTCTTCGCCGGGCCGACGCCGATGGACGCCATGCGCCGCTACAACCTCTTCGGCGGCGGCGGGGCACTGCCGCCGAAGTGGGGGCTCGGCTTCATGACGCGCACGCCGACGCGCTACACCGCCGCCCAGGCGCTCGACGAGGTCGCCGAGTTCCGCAAGCGCGGCATCCCGCTCGACATGCTCGGCCTGGAGCCGGGCTGGCACGACCACGCGTACCCGATGCTCGTTCGAGTGGGACAAGACGCGCTTTCCCGACCCGGACGGGTTTCTGACGGAGCTCGAGCGCGCGCACGTGCGCGCGAACCTGTGGTTCAACCCGTACGTCGCGCCGACCGCGCCGCTGTACAAGAAGCTGCTGCCGTATGCCGGGTCGCACCTCGTCTGGAACGGGATCGTGCCCGACTACTCGCATGCCCGACGCGCGGCGGATCTTCTCCGATCACCTGCGCGGAAGAGTCGTCGGGCTGGCCCCGCGCGCGCTGGGCGGGTTCAAGGTCGACGAGGTGGACGGCTACGATCACTGGCTGTGGCCCGACCTCGCGACGTTTCCGTCCGGCCACGACGGCGAGCAGCTGCGGCAGACCTACGGGCTGCTCGTGCAGCGGCTGATCGTCGACCTCTATCGCGGCCGAACCGCCGCACGCTGGGCCAGGTCCGCGGCACCAACGGCGGCGCGTCGTCGTTCCCGTTCGTCATCTACAACGACAACTACGCCTTCGACGAGTACATCACGGCCGTCGGCAACAGCGCGTTCGCCGGCGTGCTGTGGTCGCCCGGAGGTGCGCGGCGGCGAGGGCGAGGACATGCTGCGGCGCACGCAGGCCGTCTGCTTCTCGCCGCTCGCGCTGTTCAACGGCTGGGCCACCGACGACGAAGCTCTGGACGCACGCCGACGGTTGCCGACTACATCCGCGACGCGATCGTGCTGCGCATGCGGCTGCTGCCCGTACTGGTACACGACGTTCGCGCAGTACCACGACGAGGGCACGCCGGTCGTCCGCGCGATGCCGCTCGTCGCCGGGATTCCAGGCAGCCGCGCGAGCAGCGCAACGGTCAGGTCGAACGCCACGACCAACCCGTACGCGGCGCCGCCCGCAGTCGACGTGAAGGACCAGTACATGATCGGCGACGCGCTGCTGGTCGCGCCCATCGCGCCGGGCGTCAGAACGCGCAAGGTCGTCCTGCCCGCGGGCAAGTGGTTCGACTTCTACACCGGCACGCTGGCCGGCGAGAACACGACGATCGAAGTGACGCCGCCGCTCTCGCAGATCCCGCTGTTCGTGCGGGACGGCAGCCTCATCCCGATGGTGCCGAGCGCCAGTTTGCGCCAGGCCCCGACGAGGTGCTGCCGCTCGAGGTGCGCCACTACGGCGAGAAGCCGGGGACGCTGCGGCTGTACGACGACGACGGCGAGACCTTCGACTACGAGACGCGGAGAACGGTCGTGGACGACGATGAGCGTGGCCAGGGACGCCGGCGGCGCGTGGCGCGGAGCGGTGACCCCGGACGCCAACGGCAAGCGGTGGCGGTACTCGAACGTCACGTGGACGTTCATGACGCAGAAGTGACCGTCCTGCTCCACGGGCTCCGAGCGCCCCGACGAGGTGGTGATTGCCAACCTACCGCTGGGCGGCGGCGGACGTCTTCCTGGCCAACTTGACCGCGTCGGCAACCAGGCGCTTGAGCACCGATGGATCGACGTCGCTCAGCTTCTTGATGTAGAGACACGACTTGCCGGTCTTGTGCTTGCCAAGCTTGCTGAGCAGCGCCGCGTGCGCGTCGAGCCCTGGCATGAGATAAAGCGTCAGGCTGTCCTTGCGCGGCGAGAAACCGGTGAGGAACCAGTCGATCTCGCGCCCGCTCGCGTACTTGCACCGCATGTCGCCGAAGCCGACGATGGCGGAGCCCCACATTTTCGGAGGCGCGCCGGTCGCGGCCTTCATCAGAGCGAGGACGGTCTTGCAGTCCTTTCGACGAGCCTCGTCGGGAATGGCGTTGAGAAACGCGGAGACGCTCGCTTGCGTCTTGCTGGTCTTCAGCTCTGCCATCGAAGCCTCCCGGTCGTCGCCCATCAGGGCATTTGACGCCGTCGCCGCGGTGCCACCATAATCCCGCAGCCCGCTCCCGTCCACTCGTTCCTTCGCAGATCGGAGTTCCGACGTGTCGTCTCCCCAGCGACGTTGGTGCGTGCTGTTCCTCGTGTCTTTCGCCCTGTGTGTCGGGCGGGCATCCATCAAGACCAGCGAACCGGACGAGTGGTCGCGTTTCCGCGGCCCCAACGGCGCCGGCATCGTGCCCGACGCCGGCTACCCCGTGGAATTCGGGCCCTCCCGCTCGCTGAAGTGGCGCACGCCGGTCCGCCCGGGCAAGTCCTCGCCGGTGCTGAGCCGCCGGCACGTCTTCGTCACGGCGTATGACGAGGGGAAGCTCTATACCCAGTGCTTCGACCGCACCACCGGTGCACTTCTCTGGGAGCGGAGCGTGGTACCCGCGCGGCGCGAGGACGCGCACGTGCTGAACGAACCGGCCGCGGCGACGCCGGTCACCGATGGCGAGAACGTCTACGTCTTCTTTCGCGACCTCGGCGTCGTGTCGTACGACCCGGCCGGTGCCGTTCGCTGGAAGCGCGTGATGGGCCCGTTCACCAATCGCATGGGCGCGGTCGCCTCGCCGATCGTCGCTGGCAACGCGCTCGTCCTCGTACTGGACCAGATCGACCGCTCGACAATCGTCGCGCTGTCGCTCTCGACGGGCGAGCTGCGGTGGGAGACTCCGCGAAACGAGACCGACGCCTGGGCCACGCCGCTCGTCTACGACCCGACCGGCGACTCGCCGCAAGTGGTGACGGCCGGCGCCGGGCAGTACGGCGCTCATGCGCTCGCGACCGGACATCGCCTGTGGTCGCACAAGGGCCTCGCAAACGCCATCGTCGCCAGCCCGGTCATGACCGGCAACACGCTCGTCGGCTTCGGGTACGGCTACGACTCCACGCCGCCCTTCTCCGAAGCCCTGGCCAAGTACGACCAGGACAAGGACGGCCGGCTCTCCGTGGAGGAGTGCGGCACGAGCGCATGGATGATCGGCATGGCGAAGTATCAGGGCGCGCGCGACGGCTACGTCGAAGAGCCGGACTGGCTGGCCGCGTGGGCGGCGACCATCGGGCCTTCGAGCCTCGTAGCCGTTGCTCTGGATCGCGACGCATCGGGAACCATCCACCCGCGCGAGCTATGGCGCTACGAGAAGAGCTTCGTCGCGGTCGTGCCGTCGCCGATCGTGCTCGACGGGCTCGTCTACACGATCAAGAACGGCGGCATCATGACGGTGCTGAATGCCGAGACCGGTGCAGTCGTGAAGATGGGGCGCGTCGGCGACGCCCCCGCGTCGTACAGCGCATCGCCCGTTTCGACTGGCGGACGAATCTACCTGGCCAACGAGGACGGCGTGCGTCTTCGTGCTCCGCGCGGGAAAGGACTGGCAGGTGCTCGCCAGCAACGACCTCGGCGAAGCGATGTACGCCACGCCGGCCCTGTCACAGGGGTTCATCTTCGTGCGAGCCGCGAAGTCGCTTTTCAGCTTCGGCGGTCCGTGAGCCTTTCGTTCCTTTCTTACCCTCGTCGCTTTGCTCGTGCAGTCGGCTTCGCGGCCCACGGATCGTCGGGCCAGGGATGCTTCGGGTAGCGCCCGCGCAGCTCCTTCCGGACCTCAGGATAGGTTCGTTCCCAGAAGCTCCGCAGATCGCGCGTCGTCTGGACGGGCCGTCCGTTCGGAGCCAGCAGGAGCAGCAGCACCGGCTCCTGCCTCGAGCCGATCCGCGGCGTCTCGGCGAGGCCGAACAGCTCCTGCAGCTTCACGGCCGCGGCCACGCTGCCGTCCTCGCGGTACTCGAGGGCCGCCGAGCGCCCGCTCGGCACGTCGAGCCGCTCGGGCGCCTCGCCATCAAGCCTGGTCCTGACGTTCCAGGGCAGATGCGCGTCGAGGTCGATCTCGTCGAGCGAGCGCGCCGCGGCGGCGGCCGTGACCACGAGCGCACGCAGATCGACGTCCGCGCCGGCAAACCGTAACCTGCGGAGCAGTTGCGTCGTCGCGTCGTCGTGAGGGCGAGCCAGATACGCGTCCGCCAGCAGGGTGGCGGCGACGGCAGGGTCCACGGCGACCGGCGCGCTCGACAACTGCAGGTTGTCGTACCACGTCACGCGCGCCGCGCGCACGCGGCCGTCCGCGCCGAGCGTGTGCTCAACCGTCGCCGCGGTCGGCTGAAGCCAGTCGCGCTCGACGGCGCTGGCCGCAAAGACGCGCGAGTCGGCGCCGGCCTGCCCCCGCGTGACATCGAGCGCCACCAGCCACTCTCCCTCGCGAACGCCGCTCTCGTCTGCCAGCACGGCGCCGGTGCCGGTTGACAGCAGGAGTCTTGGCGATCCGGGCTCGCGCCGGCGTGCGACGCGATCCGGATAGCCGGCAACCAGCGCGCGTCGGATGCCGACGTCGTCCAGCCGATTGCGACGGACGTCAGCCGGCCAGTCCGAGGCCAGGCGCCGGAGTTGTTCGGCGGCTTCACGGACGCCGCGATGCCAGGTCGACCACGAGTCGAGCGCCGACAGCACGTCGCTGGTCGTCGTCGCCGCGGTCCTGCGCCGTCCTCGAAGTCCGTCAGAGAGCAGCGCGCAGGCAGCCGCCGCCTCGGGCGATCCTCCCCCGGCCAGCAGCACCGCGCCGAGGCGCGGATGGAGCGGCAGCCCGCGGAGGCGATCGCCGATCGCGGTCAACCGTCCGTCGTGCACCGCGCCCAGGCGCCGCAGCAGCGCGAGCGCCGCCTCCAGCGCTTCGTGAGCGGGCGGCTCGAACCACTCGAATCGCAGCGGGTCGCCGCCCCACGCGAGGATGTCCAGCACCGGACCGGCCAGGTCGATGCGGGCGATGTCGGGCTCGCGATGCGGCCGCAGGCGATCGCGCGCGCTCCACAGCCGGATCGCAATCCCGGGACCGAGCCGGCCGGCACGGCCGGCCCGCTGATCGGCCGCGTCCGCGGTCACGCGCTCGGTGACGAGGTGATCGAACCCGCGCTCGACGTCGTAGCGCGGCAGCTTCTGCAGGCCGACGTCCACCACCGCCGTCACGCCGGGCACGGTGAGCGACGTCTCCGCGATGTTGGTGGCGAGGATGACGCGCCGTGCGCTCGCCGGCTGAAGCGCGGCGTCCTGTGCCTCGGCGTCGAGCGAGCCGTGCAGCTCTACGACCTCGGTGCCGGCGGCGTGCTGCCCGCACTTCCGGTAGCGCTCGGCGGATCTCCGGCGCGCCGGGCAGGAAGCAGAGGATCTGGCCGGACGTCCGGGACAGCAGGCCACGCACTGCGGCGTCGACTGTGGCGCCATCGGCGTACTCGATGCTCAGCGGATGCGCTCGTCCCGGCACGGCGACCGTCGGGCAGTCGTCGAGGAACGCGGACACCCGCGCCGCGTCGAGCGTCGCCGACATCACCACCAGGCGAAGGTCGTCGCGCGCGCGCCACGCCTGCCTGGCCAGGGCGAGGCCCAGGTCGCCGTGGATGCTGCGCTCGTGGAACTCGTCGAGCACGACCGTGTGAAAGTCCGTGAGCAGCGGGTCCTGCTGCAGGCGCGCGGTGAGGATGCCTTCCGTGGCGACGAGCAGCCGGGTCTCGCGGACGAACTGACGCTCGAAGCGGACGTGCCACCCGACTTCGCGCCCCGGCGTCCAGCCCTGCTCGGCGGCGATGCGCCGCGCAATGGCTCGCGCGGCGACGCGTCGCGGCTGGAGCAGGATGAGCCGGCCGTCACCGACGAGTGCCGGCGGCACACGCGTCGTCTTACCGGCGCCCGGCGCGGCAGTGACGACTCACCGCGCGCTTCGCCCGCAGCGCGTCACGGATCGCCGCAACATGCGCGTCGATCGGCAGCGATTCTCGTTCAACCCGCCCACCTATCCAACCTGACAACTGCCGCAACCGCCAACCTGCCGCAACCCGACGAAACTGCCGCAACCGCCGGAACCCTGACGTTCCTTCCTGCTATAGTTCGAGGAGCCGCCAGGGGCACCTTCGGAATTGGCGATTGGCGATTGATGATTGCCGATTGGATTTCGCGGATTGCGCGGAATCCGCATCGCTGAAGGTTGAGACAGCACCCTTGGAACCTGATCCGGTTGACACCGGCGGAGGGAGTGCGGCTGCCCGCCGCCCACTCTCCAGGAATTCCGACGATGTCTGCAGGCGATTACGGTTCGGCCTACCCGAGCTCCCGAAAAGTCTACGTCGAAGGGCGCTCGGGCGACATGCCGCTCGGCGTGCCGATGCGTGAGATCTCGCTGTCGGGCGGTGAGCCTCCCCTGCGTGTCTACGACACCAGCGGTCCCCGGGACGTAGACGTCCGCCAGGGCCTGCCGCTGTCGCGGCGCGAGTGGGTGACGGCGAGGGGCGACGTCGAGGAAGGCCCGCGCCAGTTCGTGCAGACGGCCTGGGCTCGAGAGATGCCGCCGGCCATCGCCGAACGGACCCGGCGGGCGCTGAAAGCGAAGCCGGGCCGCGCCGTCACGCAGCTCCACTACGCCCGCGCCGGCGTCGTGACGCCCGAGATGGAGTTCATCGCGCTGCGCGAAGGCCTCGACGCCGAGTTCGTGCGCAGCGAGGTCGCGCGCGGCCGCGCCATCATCCCCGCCAACATCAACCACCCCGAGCTCGAGCCGATGATCATCGGCCGCAACTTCCTGGTGAAGATCAACGCGAACATCGGCAACTCCGCCGTCTCGTCGTCGATCGAGGAAGAGGTGGAGAAGCTGAAGTGGGCGACGCTCTGGGGCGCCGACACGGTGATGGACCTGTCGACCGGCCGTGACATCCACGAGACGCGCGAGTGGATCATGCGCAACGCGCACGTGCCGATCGGCACGGTGCCGATCTACCAGGCGCTGGAGAAGGCGGGTGGCCGGCCGGAAAACCTGACGTGGGAGATCTATCGCGACACGCTGATCGAGCAGGCGGAGCAGGGCGTCGACTACTTCACGGTGCACGCCGGCGTGCTGCTGCGCTACATCCCGATGACCGCGCGCCGCGTCACCGGCATCGTCTCGCGCGGCGGATCGATCATGGCCAAGTGGTGTCTCTCGCATCACAAGGAGAGCTTCCTCTACACGCACTTCCGCGAGATCTGCGACATCATGGCCGCTTACGACGTCAGCTTCTCCCTCGGCGACGGCCTGCGGCCGGGCTCGATTGCCGACGCGAACGACCAGGCGCAGTTCGCCGAGCTCGAGACACAGGGCGAGCTCACGAAGATCGCCTGGGAGCACGGCGTCCAGGTGATGAACGAGGGGCCGGGACACGTCCCGATGCACCTGATTCGCGAGAACATGGAGAAGCAGCTGGAGTGGTGCGCCGAGGCGCCGTTCTACACGCTCGGCCCCCTCACGACCGACATCGCTCCCGGCTACGACCACATCACCTCCGCGATTGGGGCGGCGATGATCGGCTGGTACGGCACCGCGATGCTCTGCTACGTCACGCCGAAGGAGCACCTCGGCCTGCCGAACCGCGACGACGTGAAGGCCGGCGTCATCGCCTACAAAATCGCGGCGCACGCGGCGGATCTGGCGAAGGGGCACCCGCGCGCGCAGGCGTGGGACGACGCGCTCTCGAAGGCGCGGTTCGAGTTCCGGTGGCGCGACCAGTTCAACCTCGCGCTCGACCCGGTGACCGCGCACGCCTATCACGACGAGACGCTGCCCGCCGAGGGCGCCAAGGTCGCGCACTTCTGCTCGATGTGCGGGCCGAAGTTCTGCTCGATGGAGATCACGAACCAGGTGCGCGAGTACGCGGCCGCGCACGGCGTCGGGCCCGATGCCGCAGTCGCGGCGGGGATGGCCGAGAAGGCCGAGGAGTTCCGCAAGGAGCGGGAAATCTACGTCGCGCGCCCGGTCGTCGAGTGACGCCGCGACGACAACCGCGAGCCGCGACGCCGCGGAACAACCGGTATGACGCGAGGCCGCGACGCCGCGAAGGATGGCTTAGGGCAGTGTGTCGGTAGCGATTGTCCATCGCGGCATTTGCGGCTTCGCGGCTTCGTGGTTGTGAAGTGGAAGCGTGGGATGATGGTCCCGGTGCCAGCTTATTTCGGAGGAGCGTCCATGATCAGCCGTCGAGACCTGCTTGCCACCGGCGTCGCCGCCGGCGCCCTGGCCATGCCCGCAGAAGCGTCTGAGCTCCAGAGCGATTCCGTCGATCTGTCACGCCTCGTCGAGGAGTTGCGTGGGATCCGAAGCGCGCTGACAGGCACCGGCCCCGCGGCGGTGCTGCAGCTGCGCGCCTCCCAGCGTGCGTTCGTCAAGAATACCAGCAGGTTTCCGGAATTCATCGACGTCGGGTTCGACGTGTTCGACTCGACCATCGACTGGCTGGTCTCGGTCCAGCAGCCGGTGAACTTCAACCGCCAGTCAGAGGGGCGCTACGCGATTACCTTCTTCCTGACCACGATCGTGCTCAGGACGGACTTTCCCGATAATTACGTTGGACAGGGGTACGACAAGTAAGTGGAGAGTGGAGAGTGGGAGTGGGAGTGCGGAGTGCGGAATGAGCGTGACTCAACACTCGTCACTCGACAGTCAGCACTTCACTTCGGCGCCGGGACAATCTGCACGACGGTCGCGAACCGTTCTGGTTTCGCCCCTGGCTTCGGGTTGAGGTAGCCGCCACCGCCGCCGGTAGTGCCGCCGCCGCTGTAGTCCTTGATCGTCACGCTCGGCGGAAAGGCCATCGTGCTCTCGTTGTACCGGCCGACTTCGAAGAGGTGGGTCGGCGGCTGGTCGAACACCGTCGTGCCCTTGTTCTTCAGCAGCGTGCGGTAGTACGCCACGAGCTCGGCGAAGCTGCCGGTTGCGCCATAGAGGTAGTAGCGCTGCCCACGGCCCGCGTCATACGACGTGAGAAACACGGCGTTCGGGTAGACCGGGACGCCCAGCACCGCCTCGCTCGGCGGCGGCTCCTGTGGAAAAAGCGACGCCAGCGTTGACGGCGCCTGCGCCGCGGTGGGAGGCGGCGTCGGGCGCGTCTGCGGCGCCTGCGCCAGCAGCAACAGGATCGCGATGACCATTGCGGTATTGTAAGCCTCGGCCTTCCCCCCGATGCAATCGCTGCTCGCCGCTGCCGAATCGCACCGCGACTGGACCATCGCCCTCATCGAGGATCTCGTCCGCCACGAATCGCCGTCGGGCGATGTCGCCGCGCTCAATCGATGCGGCGCGGCCCTGGCGGGTTACATGGCGGCTCTCGGCGGCCGCGTCACGCCCATCCCGGCCGCCGCCGGGGATCACCTTCGCGCGGAGTTCGGCGCCGGCGACGCCCAGGTGCTCGTGCTCGGACATTTCGATACCGTGTGGCCGCGCGGTCAGCTCGATCGCATGCCGCTGAGACGCGCCGGCGGCCGGCTGCACGGGCCGGGCGTCGTTCGACATGAAGGCGGGCATCGGCATCGCGTTGCTCGCCGCCCGCGCGCTCGCCGCGGCCGCCCTCACGCCCTCACATCGCGTCGTCATGCTGTGGACGACGGACGAAGAAGTCGGCAGCACCACCTCGCGAGCGGCGATCGAGGCGGAAGCGCGCCGAAGCCGGGCGGTGCTGGTTCTCGAGCCGTCGCTGCCGGGGGGTGCCGTCAAGACCGCGCGCAAGGGCGTCGGGGATTTCCAGCTCACCGCGACCGGCGTCGCCGCCCACGCCGGCATCGACCCGCGGAGCGGCGCCAGCGCCATCCACGAGCTCGCCTGGCAGATCACGCAGCTGGCGGCGCTGTCCGACCTGGATCGCGGGCTGACGGTGAACGTCGGCACGGTCAGCGGCGGCGGGCGCAGCAACGTCGTCGCCGAGCAGGCGTCGGCCGACATCGATGTCAGGATCCCGACGATGGCTGACGGCGAACGGGTCGCCGCCGCCATGGCGCAGCTCGTCGCGCGCGACCCGCGTGTGCGGCTGCGCGTCAGCGGCGGATTCAACCGGCCGCCGCTCGAACGCAGTCCCGCAGGTGGCGGCGCTGTTCGCCACGGCGCAGGCGGTCGCCGCCCAGCTCGGGCGGACGCTCGCCGAAGGCGCGACCGGCGGCGCCTCGGATGGAAACTTCACCGCCGCGCTCGGCATCCCAACACTAGATGGACTCGGCGCGGAAGGCGACGGCGCCCACGCGCTGCACGAGCACGTGCTCGTCGAGTCGATCCCGTTCCGCGCCGCGCTCCTCGCCGGCCTGATCCTCCAGATAAAATAGAAGCTGGAACGCCGCCGGTGTTCCCGGTTCAGCTCCGGCGAAGCTGAAGGCTGAGGACCGAAGACTGAAGGCTGAAGGCTGACAATGACCAATACCCTCAAGACAACCCTGCTTCTCGGGTTGCTCAGCGGGTTGCTTCTCTATATCGGCGACCTGCTTGGCGGCCCGCAGGGGCTCGTGATCGCGTTCGGCTTCGCGATCGTCACCAACTTCGTCTCGTACTGGTTCTCCGACAAGATCGCGCTGGCGATGTACCGCGCCCAGCCGGTCGGCCCGGAGCACCCGCTCTATCAGCTCACCGCCCACCTGGCCCGGAAGGCCGGCCTTCCGATGCCGAAGGTGTACGTGATTCCCGACGAATCTCCGAACGCGTTTGCGACGGGTCGAAATCCCTCGCACGCGTCTGTAGCCGCGACCCAGGGGCTGATGCGGGTGCTCAGCCAGGACGAGCTCGCCGGCGTCATCGCGCACGAGCTCGCGCACGTGAAGCACCGCGACATCCTGATCAGCTCGGTGGCGGCGACGATTGCCGCCGCGATCATGATGGCGGCGCGCTTCGCCATGTTCTTCGGCGGCGGACGCGACGACCGCGAGGGCGGCAACCCTCTCGCGGGCCTGCTGATGCTGTTTCTGGCGCCGGTGGCGGCGATGCTGATTCAGTTCGCCATCTCCCGGTCGCGCGAGTACGCAGCCGACGCCGGCGCGGCAGCCATCATCGGCTCGCCGCATCCCCTGGTGAACGCGCTCCGCAAGATCGACGCGGTCGCGCGGCGTGTGCCGCTTCACGCCAACCCGGCGACGGCGCACATGTTCATCATCCAGCCGTTCTCGGGCGCGGCGCTGGCATCGCTGTTCTCGACTCACCCGCCGCTCGAGAAGCGCGTCGCCGCGCTCCTCAATCGCAGCTGATCGCCGTCGGGCGTCGCGGCCCGATCCGACACCGACAATGGTTGGCAGGCTGGCCGGAAATCCGGTCAGCCCGCCGCGCCGGCTCATCCCCGCCAAGTTCTGTCGCCGCAATGGGTTCCATCCGATAGACGTACGTTGCTGGCGGGCAACGAACGCTGGCCCCAAGCTTGCAACAATGGGGCAACAGACCTCCGGAGGACCCATTTGGAAGATCTCGATATCGCGCCCAGCAAGATCGGTGAGTCCGCCCAGCGCATCGTCGACCGCGCTCTCGATGACGCGCGGCGGCGCCGCCACGGCGTGCTGGGCAACGAGCACCTGTTTGTCGCCTTTGCCCAGACCGAGTGGGAGCTCTACTCGCAGGTGCTCAGGGAGCTGGACCTCCATCCGCAGGACATCCTGCAGGCCGTCGAAACCGAGATGGTCCGGCTGCCCAACGGGCTCGCCGCTGATTTCAGGGTGTCTCCCGCCAGCAAGCTGGTGTTGAAGCTCGCGTTCCACCACGCGACTCGCGCCGGCCGCCAGGCGCTCGAGGGCGCGGACCTGTTTGCCGCCATCTTCGAAGACAGCCAGGGACTCCCGGCCGCCGTGGTTCGCCGCGCCGGCGTCGAACCGGAGACGCTGGTCACGCGCATCACGTCGCGCGTGAAAGAGATCGAACAGGAAGACGAGCGGCTGAAGAAGCGTTACGAGCTGCCGCCGTTCCTCAAGCATTTCGCGACCAACCTGAACCTGCTCGCGCGGCAGGACAAGCTGCCGCCGGTTCACGGGCGAGACGCCGAAATCCAGCAGACCGTGGAAGTGCTCAGCCATCGCGAGCGCGCCAACTCGGTGATGCTCGTCGGCGAGCCCGGCGTCGGCAAGACGGCGATTGCCGAAGGCCTCGCGCGCCGCATCGAGTTCGAGCCCGAGACGCTGCCCGTCCGCCTCCGCGACTGCCACATCGTCAGCCTTCAGCTGAACAGCCTGGTGGCCGGGACGATGCTGCGCGGCATGTTCGAGGACCGGATGCAGAACGTCCTCCGCGAGCTGCGCGAGCGGCAGAACCTCATCATGTTCATCGACGAGGCGCACACGCTGATCGGCGCCGGCTCGGCGCTCGGCGCGCCCTCGGATGCGGCCAACGTCCTCAAGGGCGTGCTGGCGCGCGGCGAAGTGCGGATCATCGGCGCGACCACGCTGAGCGAATACAAGGAATTCATCCAGGAAGACGAGGCGCTGGCGCGCCGCTTCCGGACCGTCTTCGTCGCCGAGCCCACCATCGACGAGACGCGCCGCATCCTGCACCACGTGCGGCCCCGCCTCGAGCGGAACTACGGCGTCCGCATCGACGACGACGCCATCGAGATGGCGCTCGAGATGTCACCGCGCTACATGCGCAACCTGCGGCTGCCCGACAAGGCAATTGGCTGGCTCGACACGGCCGCGGTCCGCGCCGAGATCGACCGCCGCCCCGACGTTCGCGCCGACGACGTGGTCTCGGTGATCTCGACCGCCGCGCGCATCCCCGAAGACATGATCTTCCGCGAGGTCTCGGACCGGTTCCGCGACCTCGAGGATCGACTGGGCTCCCGGGTCATCGGCCAGCGCGACGCGGTACGCGCCGTCGCCCGGCGGCTGATCCTGAACAAGGGCCCGCTCAAGGATGGCTTCGACCGGCCGGACGGCGTGCTGCTGTTCCTCGGGCCGACCGGCGTCGGCAAGACGGAACTGGCGAAGGCGGTGGCGGAATCGCTCTTCGGCGACGCGAAGAAGATGATTCGCGTGGACATGTCCGAGTATCAGGACGGCGCCATCGGCGTCGACAAGCTGATCGGCATGCCCCGCGGCATCGTCGGATCGGAGCGCGGCGGGGTGCTGACCAACCAGCTGCGCGACACGCCGTACTCGGTGGTGCTGCTGGACGAAGTGGAGAAGGCGAGCCCGAGCCTGCTGAACGTCTTCCTCCAGGCCTTCGACGAAGGCTGGGTCACTGACGGCCGCGGCAAGCGCGTCTACCTGAGCGACGCCATCATCATCATGACGTCGAATCTCGGCGCCGAGCACTTCCGCAAGCTCTCGAGCCCGCTCGGGTTCCGCTCGAAGGGCCACGCCGCCGACGAAGTGAAGTTCGACGTGATGCGCGAGCTCGAACGGCGCTTCCCGCCGGAGTTCCGCAACCGCATCGACGACGTCGTGCTGTTCTCGCCGCTGACGAAGGACGAAGTCCGCGCCATCGCGCGCGGCTACATCGCCCGCATCGAGGCGACGCTGCGCGAGAAGCGCAAGTCCCTGCTGGTCGATGACGACGCGCTCGAGGCGATCGTCGAGGAGGGCCACAGCCTCGCCTACGGCGCGCGATTCCTCAAGCGCGTGATCGACGATCGCGTCAAGCTGCCGATCAGCGAGCACTGGTCGGAGGCGACGCAGTTCCACGTGCGGCTGCATGACGGGCCGCGTGCAGGTGGACGCGGTTGGCCCGCGGCTCGTCGCGGCGGCGGGGTCCACGCTCGCCTACGGCACATAGCCCCGCGCCGGGGTTGCGAAACGTGACGCAGTCTACGGGTTGCGCGCGACGAGCAAGGCGTCGCCCTTGAGGGTGGCCCAGTACTCCCGGCGGGCGCGGTACTCGGGGCGCGCCCGCACGGTCGCGAAGCCCGGGTCGCGCTCGACCCAGACCTCGGTGTAGAACCCTGGCACGCGCAGCAGGCGATCGTGTGACGTGGCGACGTCGCGGTGAGCTTATCTGTCCCTGGGGGGTGACGTCAGTACTCCCGCGGACGCAGGCCCGCCATGTCCATCGCCTCGCGCACCGTCTCCTGGACTGCCTGCGCATACGCCCTCGGCACCGCCTTCGCGCCGTTCGCAAACAGCCGCTCGTAGCCGTCCGACAGGTGCGGGTACTCGTCGGCGAGCACTCGCAGGAAGTGCTCACGCGTGCCCGGATCGAGCCGCACGACGTTGGCGCCCACGGACAGCGGCGCCGTGTTCCGCGATTGCCTTCACGGTCGCGGTGATGGCGGACTTCGACGTCGTGATCCCGGGCAGCAGCGGCGCCATCAGCACCGAGGCGCGGATGCCGGCATCGGTGAGCCGCCGCACCGCCTTCAGTCGCTGCAGCGGATGCGCCGTTCCCGGCTCCATCCGCCGCCACGCGTCCTCGTCGACGCTGGGCACGCTGAGGTAGACCGAGCATCTCGCCTGCGCGCTCACCGCCTGCAGCAGGTCGACGTCGCGCACGACCATCGGCCCTTTCGTGACCAGCCCGATCGGCGTTCGCGCGTGCGCGAGGTGCTCCAGCGACTGGCGCGTCAGCCGGTACTCCCCTTCGATTGGCTGGTACGGGTCGGTCGCCGTGCCGAGCGCCACCTGCTCGCGATCCCAGGACGGCCGCGCCAGCTCTCTCTTCAGCACGTCCGGAAAGTTGACCTTCACGAGGATGACCGACGAGAAGTGATCGCCCGCGCTCATCTCGAATTGCGCGTGATACCGCCTCGCGAAGCAGTAGTGACAGGCGTGCGTGCAGCCGCGATAGGGATTCAGCGTCCACTTGAACGGCATGCCCTTCGCGCGGTTCAGCGCGGATCGGCACTGCACCTCCTGGTAGGTGGCGTGGTTCGCCCGCGGGTCGGGGTCGGGCAGTCCGGCAATGCCATGCGAACGCACGGCATCGGCGATGCCGCGCGTCGTCGGCCTGTGCAGAACGAGCGGAAACAGCCCAAGCTGATCCATGTTTCGCCTTTCATTCGCTATCCTGCGCGTACGAGCGCGTGGAGTCAAGCGACGAGCGGGTTGGTTTCAGCCGGGTAGAATCAGGCGGCGCGCGCCTGGGCGCGCCACCACTCGAGCAGGTCGTCCAGCGTACGTTCGAGCGGGATCTCGGGACGCCATCCGGTCGCGGCCGCCAGCCGCTCGGAGTTGCCGAGAACGACGGGCACGTCGACCGGACGGAACCTGGCCGGATCGACGACACGCCGAATGGGGATGCGGCTCCGGGCGATGAGGCCGTCCACCAGATCGGCGATCGGCACGGCGCGGCCCGAGCACACGTTGTAGCAGGCGTCAGTCGCCGGACCAGACGCCATGCGCTCGTACGCGCGCACGACATCGCGGACGTCGGTGAAATCGCGCCGGGCGCCGAGGTTGCCGACCTGGAGCTCCTGCGGCGCTTTTCCCGCTTCCGCGAGCGCGATCTGCCGCGCGACGCTCGACGCCACGAAGTCGGCAGACTGGCGCGGGCCAAAGTGGTTGAACGGGCGCGCGACGACGACGTCGAGGCCGCGTCCGGTGGCACGGCTCGCGAGCATGTCCTGCGCGAGCTTGCTGACGGCATACGGCCCGGCAGGACCGATGGCCGAGGTCTCATCGAGCGGCGTGTCGGCGTGGCGGTAGACCAGCGCGGAGCTCGTGACGAGCACGCGCGCCCCGGCGGCATGCCGCTCCACCGCGGCGAGCAAGTTGGCGGTGCCCCGCACGTTGACCTCGAAGGTCGCGGCGATGCGGTTCCACGCGCCTCCGGCTTGCGCGATGCCGGCGCAGTGGTAGATGACGTCCGGCCGCGCGTCGTCAGCGCCCGGTCGACGGCTTCGCGGTCCAGCATGTCCACCGCGCGCCATGTCGCCGCGGCGCTGACAGGGAGATTCATCGGTCGCGTGGTGGGACCAGGCGACGACCTCGGTCCCCTTTGATGCGAGCAGTTCGACCAGATGACTCCCGGCGAACCCCGCGGCGCCGGTGACCAGCGCGTGTGTCGGCACGGTCAGGGCCGCGCCGGGCCGTACTGCGACGCGTAGTAGGAGCGGAACGCCGCGTCCTGCTCCTTGATCGGCCGCCACCAGGCCTCGTTCGACCGGTACCACTCGACGGTCTGGCGAAGGCCTTCGTCGAACGCCACCTGCGGCGTCCAGCCGACGGCGCGCGCCTTGGACGTGTCGAGCGCGTACCGGCGATCGTGTCCGGGCCGATCCTTCACCGGCTGGATCAGCGTCGGCGGCCTGCCCGTGAGCTCGAGAATGCGGTGCGTGAGATCGACGTTCTGAATCTCGTTGCCGCCGCCGACGTTGTAGACCTCGCCGTTCACGCCCTTCTCGATCAGCAGATCGACTGCGCGGCAGTGATCGAGGACGTGCAGCCAGTCCCGCACGTTCAGGCCGTCGCCATAGAGCGGCAGCGGCCGCTCGTCGATGGCGTTGGTGACGAAGAGCGGGATGATCTTCTCGGGAAACTGGAACGGGCCGTAGTTGTTCGACGCGCGCGTGATGATGACCGGGACGCCGTAGGTCGCAAAGTAGCTGTACGCCAGCCGGTCGGCGCCCGCCTTGCTCGCCGAGTACGGGTTGCGCGGCTTGATTTCGTCGGTCTCGCGGCTCGCGCCCTCGGGCACGCTGCCGTAGACCTCGTCGGTCGAGATCTGGACGAAGCGCCGCAGGTTCGGCGCGTTCCGGGCGGCCTCGAGCAGGACGAACGTCCCGATGACGTCGGTCTTGATGAAGTCGCCGGCCGACGCGATGGAACGGTCGACGTGCGTCTCGGCCGCGAAGTGCACGACGACGTGGGAGCGCTGCACCAGCGGGGTGGCGACCACCTCGTCGGCGATGTCGCCGCGGACGAAGGCGTGCCGCGGATGGTCCATCACGTCGGCCAGCGTCTCGATGCGGCCCGCGTAGGTCAGCTTGTCGAGCGTGGTGACGCGCCAGTCGGGATGCGCGTCGAGCGCATACCGCACGAAGTTGCTGCCGATGAAGCCGGCGCCGCCGGTGACGAGCACGTCGATCATGAAAGTCAGTTCCTCAAGAGCGGTCAGTACCTGGAGCCAGAGCCGCCGCCGCCGAACGAGCCGAAGACGTTCGAGAACGAGCCGATGCCGGCCAGCGTGATCGAGAAGTTGAACCGCTGGTCCTTCTTGACCGGCAGCGTCGTGTTGTAGCCGCTCAGGTCGTACTGCTGGTATTCGATGGCGAAACCGCAGCACTGGGCATTGTAGTAGTTCAGCAGTCTCTGCTGCAGGAACCGGCCGCTCTTGACGTCGTAGTTGAGCGTGTACGACCCGCCGACGCGGTTGCGCATGACGCGCCAGGACGACGCCGAGTTGATGTAGTGATCGAGGCGCGCCGGGTCGTCGTAGCCCGCCAGCCCCTCGACGAACCGGCGCTGGCTCCAGCCGAACGTCGTGTTCAGCCAGTCGCTCACCGCCACAGTGGCGTCGGCCGACATCGACCGGAAGGCGTCGAACGAGGTGTCGTACTCGGCCCGGTACTGGGCGTTGACGCCGGGCGACGGCCAGGCGCGCACCTGCAGCGACAGCGGCGAGAACTTGCTCGGCGCGGTGCCGTACGACGTCTGGTAGTACTTGTCGTATTGCGAGGCGCGCGCGTCGGTGTAGTAGCTCTGGCCGAGCGCGACCGTGAGCATCTCGGTCGAGCGGCCGCCGCCGCCCGGCTTGCGGAACAGCCGGTTGTTCACGCCGTAGCCGATGCGCGTGACCTTGCCGACGACGACGTCGATGCCGTCGATCTGCACGAAGCTGTCGAAGTCGTCGATCGGCGAGACCCGCTGGACGTTGAAATACGGCTCGATGGAGTGCTTCAGCTTCTCGGCGTAGCCGCTGCCCGGCCGGTTCCAGATGCGGTTGAACGTCGGCCCCGCCACCTGCACGGCCAGCTCGTAGTAGTTGCGGCTGATCGGATCGGCGAGGTTCAGCGACGTGTTGGCCGGGTCGCGCCGCTCGGTCCAGTAGGTGTAGCGCGCCGCGGCCGTCGTCGAGATCGTGAGGAACTGCCACTTCGTGAACGGAAAGCGCACGCGCGGGAAGATGTCGAAGCGCGAGAGCCCGTTGTCGACGACCGAGGTCTCGGTCTTGCGCTGGGCGGTGAAGTTGGCGCCCTCGACCAGCATCGAGAAGTAGGCCGGCGACCCGAACAGCGGCTTGTCCGAGCGCTGCGCCGAGACCTTCGGCGTGCCGCCGCGCACGGTGGACTGCGTCGTGCCGTAGAAGAACTCGTTCCGATCGAACGCGCCGCTCACGTTCCAGCTGCCGACGGTGCCGGTCACCGATCCGCTGAAGATGCGCGATCGCCGCGAGGCGTCGTAGATGTTCTGGTTGTAGGTCTGCTGAACGGTGATGTCGGAGAAGTAGTCGGCGCGGCCGCGCGCGCGGAACCGGCGGCCGAGCCGCTGCGACATGGCGCCGCGAATCTCGTAGCTGCGCCGCTCCGGCGTCACGACGGTGGCGCCGTTGGTGTCGGTGTACTCGGCCTCGTGCTCGCGCAGGTTGTAGAAGCGGACCTGTCCGTCAGATCCCGGCGCCGCCATGTAGCGGTACTCCGACCCGAAGCCCTGGCCGGTGCGCGAGTAGTAGTCGTAGAGGAACGTCGCGTCCTGGCTGCGGTTGATCGCCCAGAAGAACGCGTTGCTGAAAGTGTTGCCGCGAACCGTCGAGGTGCCGTACGTCGGGATGAGGAACCCGGTGGCGCGGTCCTCGTCGTTGATCGGGTAGTAGAAGATCGGCAGGTAGAGCACCGGCACGCCCTTCACGCGGAACAGCGAGTTGGTGAGGATGGCGTAGTGATCGAGGTTCAGGAGGACGGTGCCGGAGGTCAGGTGCCAGCGGGGCGTCGGCTGCACGCAGGTGGTGAAGCCGCCGCTGGTGATCTTGTACTTCTGGTTGCCGATCTTCTCCATCGTCTTGCCGTAGAAGTAGATGTCCGGCTCGGCGGTGCCGAACATCGACCGGTCCTGCGGCGTCGCGCCCTTGTCGTCCTTGAGAATCGCCGTGCCCGTGCGCGTTGTGGAAGATGCCGGTGCGGGTCTCGGTGTTGTATTCGAGGCGGTCGGCGGCGATCCGGTTCTGGCCCGACGTGAAGACGACGTTGCCGATGGCGACGAGCTTGTGGGTGTCGTTGAACAGCTCGATCTCATCGGCCGAGAACGACTGCTCGCCGCACTGGATCTCGACCTCTCCGATCAGCTTGTAGTGATCCTTCCCGAGCTGTTCCATCCGCCACTGCTTGTACCGGTCGCAGTTGCCCATCTGCTGAGCGGCCGCCGGTGCGGCGAGCGTGACGAGTGTGACTGCGATGGCGGAGAGGAATTCGAGGATGCGACGCAACGTGAGCCCACCTTACCACAGCCCTTCACTCGCCCGGCGCGCCCACCAGCGACAGCACCGCGCCGGCGAGATAGAGCGACCCGGCGACGGCGATCACCTCGCCGTGCGACCACGCGAGCGCGAGCGCGGCGTCGAGATCCGGTTCGACCAGCACGGCCGTGGATGACGGCCCCACGCGCGTCGGCGAGCTCCTGCGGCGAGGCCGCGCGATCGCCAGGCGCTCGCGTGAGGATGAGCGGTCGTGCCACCGGCAGCAGCGCCGCCAGCATCGCCCGGTGATCCTTGTCGCGCATCACGCCGACGACCAGCGGCAGGCCCGCGGGGTGCGCGTCCTGGAGATACGACGTCAGCGCGCGGGCGCCAGCCGGGTTATGCGCCCCATCCACGATCAGCCGGCCGCGCGGAGTGTCGAGCGTTTCCAGCCGCGCCGGCCACCGTGCCTGCGTCAGCCCGGCGACGATCGCGTCGTGCGGGATCGGCAGTCCGTTCTCCGAGGCGGTTTCGAGCAGCCGCACCGCGACGACGGCGTTGTCCACCTGATGCCGGCCGGCCAGCGCCAGCAGCAGCGGGCCGTAGCGGGCGACCGGCGTGTCGAGGGTGACTTCATACCGGCCGCCGCGCGATTGCGCCACCAGCCGCGTGTCGGCGTGGGCGTCGACGAGCGGCGCCGCGTGCCGGTCGGCCGCGCGGCGGATCTCGGCGTGCGCGTCATCGGGCATCCGGCCGACGACCACCGGCACTTCCGGCTTGATCGTGCCGGCCTTCTCGGCGGCAATCGCGATGAGCGTCGCGCCGAGATGCTCCTGGTGGTCGAAGTCGATCGACGTGATGGCGGTGACGACCGGCGTGACGATGTTGGTGGCGTCGAAGCGTCCGCCGAGCCCGACTTCGATGACCGCGCAGTCCACCGGCGCCGATCGGAACACCACGAACGCGGCCGCCGTCGTCGCCTCGAAGTAGGTGGGGTCGACGCCGAGTACGCCTTCGGCCTGCAGGTGCCGGACGGCGGCATTCACCTCGGCGAGCGCGGCGTCGAGCGCCGCTTTGGACGCCGGGCGGCCGTCGATCGCGAATCGCTCCTCGAACCGGACGAGGTGCGGCGAGGTGTAGCAGCCGGTCCGCAGGCCGCCGGCCGTCAACGCGCGCGACGTCATCGCGCTGACGGACCCCTTGCCGTTCGTGCCGGCGACGTGGAGGAGGGGAAACGCATGCTCGGGATGGTCGAGCTCCGACGCGATCGCGCGAATCGTGTCGAGTCCGAGCTTGATGCCGAACTGCTCGAGATGGGCCAGCCAGGCGCGGCTGTCCATGCGGGCTCCGCGTCAGGCTGGCGCGTCGGCGGCAGGCGCCGGTGCCGCTACTTCCGCCGGCGGCGAGCGGGGCCGGCGCGTTGGCGAGCATGAAGCGCAGCGCCCGCGCGATGGTGGCTTTCATCTCGCGCCGATCGACGACCAGGTCGACGAAGCCGTGCTCGAGCAGGAACTCGCTGCGCTGGAAGCCCTCGGGCAGCTTCTGCCGGATCGTCTGCTCGATGACCCGCGGCCCGGCAAAGCCGATGAGCGCCTTGGGCTCGGCGATATTCAGGTCGCCCAGCATCGCGAAGCTCGCCGTCACGCCTCCCGTCGTCGGATCGGTGAGCACCGAGAGAAACGGCAGCCGGCCGCGATCGAGCCGGGCGAGCGCCGCGCTGATCTTGGCCATCTGCATCAGCGAGAGCGCGCCTTCCATCATCCGCGCGCCGCCGGAGCAGGACACGACGATCACCGGCCGCCGCGCGTCGAGCGCCCGCTCGATGGCGCGCGTGATCTTCTCGCCGACGACGACGCCCATGCTGCCGCCGATGAAGCCGTATTCCATCGCGGCGACCTCGGCGTCGATGCCGTCGATGCGCCCGGTGGCGCACACGACGGCGTCCTGATGCCCGGTGGCCTTGCGGCTGCTCGCCAGGCGGACGCGATAGGGCTTGGTGTCGGTGAATTCCAGCGGGTCGACCGAGGCGAGGCCGGCGTCATGCTCGACGAACACGCCGTCATCGAACAGATGGCGAAGCCGCTCCAGCGCCGAGAGGCGGAAATGATGGCTGCACTTCGGGCAGACCTGGAGGTTCGCCGCGAGATCCTTGTTGTAGATGACCTGCGCGCAGGACGGACACTTGACCCAGAGACCTTCCGGAATCTTGCTGCTTTTTTCCGGCTGCGCCTCGATCGGCTTCCGGCTTTTCTTGAACCACGCCACAGGGGGAGGGTACTACAGGTCAATTGAGGATTGCAGATTGCCGATTGCGGATTGCCGATTGCGGATTGCCGATGCGGATGCCGATTGCGGATTACGATTGCGGTTGACTCCAACTCCCAACCAGTCACAACCGTCAACCAACCGTCAACTCCTCACCCTCGTGGCACGTAGTACCGCGTCCCGGCGGTCATGTCCTCGATCTGGCGGATCAGGTCGTCGACGATGGTGTCGGTGGGGCGCGCGCCGAAGCTGGAGGTCTCGACGACCAGCAGCGGGCTGGCGGCGTAGTGGAAGAAGAAGTGCTGATACGCCTCGTTCACTTCCTGCAGGTAGCGCACGTCGGGGATGGGCGCCTCGGGTTCGTCGGCTTCGCGCGTGTGCTCGCGCAGGCGCTTGTGCAGCACCTCGGTCGGCGCCTGCAGGTAGACGACGAGGTCGGGCGGCGTGATGTCGCGCGCGAGCAGCTCGAAGAGCCGCTGATAGATGAACAGCTCGTTGTCGTCGAGATTGAGGTAGGCGTAGATCTTGTCGCGGTCGAACAGGTAGTCGGCGATCGTGAGCTGACTGAAGAGATCCGATTGCCGCAGCACGCCCTGCTGGCGATGGCGCGCGAGGAGGTAGAACAACTGCGACTGCAGCGCCGCGCCCGGGCGCTCGGCGTAGAAGTCGGCGAGAAACGGGTTCTCACGCTCTTCCAGCACCAGTGCCGCGTCGAGGCGGCTCGCCAGGTGCTCCGCCAGCGCCGTCTTGCCGACGCCGATGGGCCCTTCAATGCTGATGTGCCGGAAGTTCAACGTGGGCGGAGTATACCGCGGGCCGCATGGTAATATCGCGCCCTCGCATTGACGTTCGCCGGCGCCCGGGCCGAGGCCGCCCGCGACCGGTTTCAATCGCGTCTGCCGCGTCCATCGTGAAGATCGATCGTCTTGAAATCCGATTGCTCAGGCTGCCGCTGGTTCGCCATTTCGAGACCAGTTTCGGGCGCTCGTACGACCGTCTGTTCCTGCTCGTGCGCGTCGACGGCGGGGGCGAGAGCGGCTGGGGCGAGTGCGTCGCCGAGCACAACCCCTATTACAGCAGCGAGACCACCGAGACGGCGTGGCACGTGATTCACGAGTTCCTCGCGCCGCTCGTGCTCGGTGTGGACTTCGCGCATCCGCGAGACATCTTTCCCGCGCTCGCCCGCGTGCGCGGCCACTTCATGGCCAAGGGCGTCGTCGAGATGGCGGCGTGGGATCTCTACGCGCGGCAGCAGCGGCTGCCGCTATGGCAGGTGCTCGGCGGGTCGGGACGGCCGGTCGCCTCCGGCGTCTCGATCGGCATCCAGGACAGCCTGGAGGAGCTCGTCGAGCGCGTGGCGGCCGAGCGCGAGGCGGGCTATCAGCGCATCAAGATCAAGATCAAGCCGGGCTGGGACGTCGAAGCCGTGGAACGGCTGCGCGGGGCCTTCGGCGGCATCCCGCTGATGGTGGACGCCAACGCCGCGTACACCCTGGCTGACGCCCGGCACCTGGCCCGCCTGGATCAGCACGACCTGATGATGATCGAGCAGCCACTCGACTACGACGACATCGCCGACCACGCCGTGCTGCAGAAGACGCTCGCGACGCCGGTGTGCCTCGACGAGTCGATCACCAGCGCGCGGCTGGCGCTCCAGGCCGTGGAGAGCGGCGCCTGCCGAATCATCAACATCAAGCCGGGGAGGCTGGGCGGCTTCGCCGAGTCGATTCGCGTGCACGACGCGTGCGCCGCCCACGGCGTGCCGGTGTGGCACGGCGGCATGCTCGAATCGGGCATCGGCCGCGCCGCCAACCTGCACCTGTCGACCCTGCCCAATTTCACGCTGCCCGGCGACATCGCCGCCAGCCGCCGGTACTACGAGCCCGATCTGATCGACCCGCCCATCGACATCCTGCCCGACGGGACGGTGCCGGTGCCCGGCGACGGCCCGGGACTTGGCGTGCGGATCGTCGAATCGCGGCTGGACGGAGCGACGCTCCGCCGACTGGAGATCCATTCCTCGTGAGAGCCCGTCTGATTGCCCCGGCCCTCCTCGTGTCGCTCGGCGGCTGTGTGAGCACGCCAGCGCCGGCCCCGGTCGTCGTTCCGGTGGCGAAGCCGCTGACGACCATCCTGCGTCTCGAGGATCAGCGGGTGCTCAAGGACCCCGCCCCGGCCGCGCCTCCTGCGGCGGCGCCGACGCCAGCGCGCGGCCGCCGCGGCCGCCGCGCCGCCGCCCGCCAGACCTGATCAGCCTGCTCAACGATCCGTCTGCGCGTACACGTCGGCGTGCAGCGCTGGCGATCGGCCGCGTCGGGCTTGCAGAAGGCATCGCGCCGCTCGCCGCTCGCCTGGCGACCGATCCCGAGCTCGAAGTGCGCCAGATGTCCGCGTTCGCGCTCGGCCTCATCGGACGCCGGGAGGCGGTGACGCCGCTGAGAACAGCGCTGGGCGACCAGTCGCCAATCGTGCGCGGACGGGCCGCCGAGGCGCTGGGCCTCATCGGTGATGCCGAGAGCGCGACCGCCATTGCCGGCATGACCGCCGTGTATGTCAAGGCAGGCGCGATCGCGGCAATTGCTGTGGACGAGAGCGGCTACCCGCTGACGCCGGAAGCCGAGGCCGTTCGCCTCGGCCTCTACGCTCTCGCACGGCTGAAGGCCTACGACGCCCTGTCGTCGGTCGCGCTCGACGCCGGCGGACGCCCGGTCTCGCGCTGGTGGCCGGTCGCCTATGCGTTCCGCCGCACGGCGGACAAGAAGGCCGCGCCGGTCCTGCGCGCGCTGGCGCAGGGCGACGGCATCTACACGCGCGCTTTCGCCGCACGCGGCCTGGGCGTCATCAAGGACCAGGAGTCGTTCGAGCTGCTGCGCGGGCTTGCCGCGTCGACTGCGAGCTCGCCGGTGATCGGCGTCGAGGCGGTGCGTGCCCTCGGCGAGCTGGGCGACCGCCGCGCGCTCGCGACGCTGGTCGAGCTGCTGAAGGTCCGCACCCTGCACGTCGAGCTGCGCGTGGAGGTCGTGCGCGCGATGGGCGCGCTTCGCACCGAGGAGAGCACGGACTGGCTGCTCGACCTGCTGACCGATCGCGCGCCGGCCGTGCGCGCCGAGGCCTACCTGGCGCTGGCGCGATCGGATCCCGAACGCTTCGTCCTCACGTTGTCCGGCCTCGATCGCGATAACGACTGGACCGTCCGCGCGGCGATGGCGACGGCCATGGCCGAGCTGCCGGTCGAGACGGCGGCGCCGCTGCTCGACGCGATGGCGCGCGACGAGGACAAACGCGTCCTGTCGTCGGTGCTGGCGGCCGCGGCGAAGCGCAAGACCCCCGGCGCCGCCGCGCTGGCGCTCGACAAGCTGAAGGCGGAGGACCCGGTCGTGCGCGGCGCCGCCGCGTCGGCGCTTGGCGAACTGAAGCCGGCCGAGGCGATCGAGGCGCTGCAGGCGGCGGCCGGCGCACGGGATCCCGACTACGTCGCCCGCGCCTCGGCGCTGGCGGCGCTCGCGAAGTTCGGCCGTGAGGCGGCCCTGCGACCGCTCGAACAGGCGCTGGCCGATCCGGACTGGGCTGTCCGGCTCCGCGCCGCTCAGCTGCTGCGCGAGATCGATCCCGCGCGGCAGGACGCCGCGACGATCCGCCCGGCGCCGACGCGGCTCGACCGTGCGGCCTACGAAGATCCGGCGCTGGCCGAGCCGCCGGTCTCGCCGCACGTCTTCATCGACACCGACAAGGGCACGATCCAGATCGAGCTGGCCGTGCTCGACGCGCCGATCACGACGCGCACGTTTGCCGAGCTCGCACGCTCGGGCTACTTTGCCGGCATCGCGATTCACCGCGTCGTCCCGAACTTCGTCGTGCAGGATGGCGATCCGCGCGGCGATGGCGAAGGCGGACCCGGGTTCACGATCCGCGACGAGCTCAACCAGCGGCCGTACCTGCGCGGCGCCGTCGGCATGGCGCTCGACTGGGCCGACACCGGCGGCAGCCAGTTCTTCATCACGCACTCGCCGCAGCCGCACCTCGACGCGCGCTACACCGTGTTCGGCCAGGTCATTTCCGGCCTCGAGGTCGTCGACGCGCTGGCGCGCGGCGACGTGATCCGCGAGGTGCGCGTGTGGACGGGCACCGGCAATTGACGGTTGATGGTTGCCGGTTGACGGTTGGGAGTTGGGAGTTGGGAGTTGGGAGTTGACGGGTTGAGTCAACCGCCAACCGTCGACCGTCAACGCTCTGTTCTACAGTTCTTCCCTCCACCCACCGACATCTCACAGTACGGCGCGCGCGGGTGAGCGTCCGACGCGAAGCGATTCAGCGAGATCGCGCGTCACGCGAGCGCGCCAGCGGGAGTGAGCATCGAACACGCGACGCCTTGCACGCATGCGTCGCGTCTCTGACGTGTCAAGTCTTGACACTCGGAGAAAGTTTGTGCTTGACATCCGTTTTTTCTCATCCATAATCTACATCTTGTATGAGGGCGAAGCGCTCAGCCCACCAGTAGTCACGCAAGTGCTCGGTGGTGCGAAAGTGAGTCACCTTCACTCTAGGAGGAAGAATGGCGAAGAAGACTGCGAAGAAGGCGGCCAAGAAGAAGGCTGCGAAGAAGCGGTAAGCACTCTACCGCTTGGGGGTGACCTATAGGGTCACCCCCAAACTTCTTTCGAGGCACGTCAGCGAAGGCCTCATTCGAGTTCACCACCCGTGAGTCCGCTGCGAGGCTCACATCCAGGGGTGGTCCCGAAGCGGAAGACACCGCGCCGGGCGATCACGAGGGCCAGGCGGCCAACGATCGAGACCCGACGCGGTGCGGTCTGACGCGCACCCTACACCCGAGAGGGGGGATCAGCAATGGCCAAGAAAGCCAAGAAGACCGCCAAGAAGGCAGCGAAGAAGCGCTAAGCGCTTTCGCTGTCAGCTAGACTGAGGGGGGCATCGGTGCCCCCCTTTTCTTTTTGCTCCTCGGCCTTGGTCTCCGGTCTTCAGCCTTCAGCCTTCAGGCGTACCAGCGCCCGCCGCGCCACATCCGCCATCCGCGAGTCACCGCCGTACACCCGCTGCGCAGCGCGATAGCGATCGATGGCCTGCGCCCGCGCGCCGCGCGCCTGCAGCAGCTCCGCGCTCCAGAGATACGCGGCGTTCAGCGCGACCGGCGCCACCTTCGGCCGTAGCGCAATCACCTGCTCCAGCGCCGCCAGCGCCGCCGACGCATCGTCGCCCGCCACGACGCGTGCCAGTCGCACGCGAATCATCGTGTCGTTGGGGGCCAGCTCGCGGGCGCGCGTCAGCGCCTGGCGCGCCGCGGCGGGGTCGCCGCGCTCGAACGCGCGCCATCCTGTGAGGCTCAGGCGATAGGCCTCGGCCGCTCCCGGCTCGGGACGCCGGTTGAGGCCGGCCTGTGCCGGCGCGCCGAATGCGATCGGGATCGCCGGCCGGTACCGCGCGCGATCGCCGCGCGGTACGCGGTCATGGCCTCGGCGCGTTCGCCGATGCGATCGAGCAGCTGGCCAAGCAGCAACTGCGCCGCGCGCCAGGGCGCCGTACGGCTTGGCCGGCGCGAGCGCGACGACCCTGCGCGCCTCGGGCACCGCGCGGTCGGTCTCGAAGAGCGCGTCGAGCTGTTCGGCGGCGCCGAGCCGGCCGCGCACTTCGGCGATCTGCGGCGCGCCGCTGGCGGCGGCGCCGTCGACGAGCTGCTGCCACGCCGCCAGGCTGCGGCCGGCATCGCGGAAGTACTCGGCGTGGACTTCGCCGAGGCGCTGGAGGAAGTGCGGGTTGGCCGGGTAGCGGGTGTGCAGGCGCTGCAGTGCCTCGAGCCCGCGGGCCGGCTGCTGCTCGTACCAGCAGGTAGATCCAGTGCAGCTGATAGAGCGCCTCGCCGGCGACGAGCTGGCCGCGCGCCTCGGTAGCCTGCATGTCGCGCAGGCCCTCGACCTTGTCGCCGCCCGGCAGCAGCAGGAGGAAGCGGAGCATCTTCGCCGCCGTCGGAGCGATGTCCGCGTAGTCCTTGTAGAGCCCGATGCCGAACCGCGCGTCGTCGAACTCCGGGTCGAGCGCGAGCGCGCGCTCGAGCGACTCCTTGATCCGCTTGCCGTCGCGCGCGGCCGACAGCCGCTCGCTGCGCTCGACGCGCCACGAGACGCGCGCGCCGTATGCCGCGCCGAGATAGAACCACGCTTCGGCCCGATTCGGCTCGCGCTCGACCCAGCGCTCGCACTCCGCGATGGCCTGGTTCACCTGGCGCAGGAAGGGCGGATCGAGCTCGGTGCTGCGGGCGTCGAGAAGGATCTGCCACCAGAGGGCGGTGGCTTTGAGGACGCCGCAGGCTTCGGCGGGAGCGGGACCACACGCGGTCTTCAGCGCGTCGGCCGCTTTGAGGAACTGCGCGTTCAGGACGGCCTCGTAGGCCGTCGTGAGCCCGGGAAGCCCGGTCAGGCCGGTCGCGGCGCGGACGCCGCGCGGCACGGAGGGTCCGAACAGCACCGCCAGCGCGCATACGCCCGGGATCACGGCGCGCCCGAGCACGCCAGTCGTCAAGCGCTCAATCCCCTGATCTCCGCGTCATCCCGCAACCGTCAACCGTCAACCGTTAATCGTCAGTCATCAATCGCCAATCGCCAATCAGACGGCACTCGTCCGCAGCCCCTGCTTGGCGGCGTGCCGCTCGAGCGCAAGCGCGATCAGGCGGTCGAGCAGATCGGGATACTCGATTCCCGACGCGGCCCACAGCTTGGAATACATGCTGATGGTCGTGAAGCCGGGCAGCGTGTTGACCTCGTTCACGTAGATCCGCCCCGTCTCGCGGGCGAGCAGGAAGTCGACGCGCGCGAGCCCCGAGCCATCCACCGCCTGGAACGCCTGGATGGCGAGCCGGCGGACCTCGGCGGCGGTGGACTCGTCGAGATCGGCCGGGATCACCGGAACCGACCCTTCATCGAGGTACTTCGCTTCGTAGTCGTAGAACTCGCGGCTCGGGATGATCTCGCCTGCGACCGACGCCTCCGGATGGTCGTTGCCCAGCACACCGACCTCGATTTCGCGGGCCGCCGGCACGGCCGCTTCGACGACGACCTTGCGATCGAATTGCAGGGCAAGCTCGATGGCCGTGACCAGCTCGTCGCCCGTCTTTGCCTTCGAGATGCCGACGCTGGATCCGAGATTCGCCGGCTTGACGAAGAGCGGAAACCCCAGCGACTGGGCGATGGCGGCGGCCTGCGCGGCGCTGTCCTCCCGCCATTGGTGGGCGAGCAGCACGCGGTAGGGCGCGACGGGCAGCCCCGCCGCCAGGAAAGCGACCTTCATGAAGGCCTTGTCCATGCCGACAGCCGAAGCGAGGACGCCGGCGCCGACATAGGGGACGTTGGCGAGCTCCAGCAGCCCCTGCACCGTCCCGTCTTCGCCATAGGGGCCGTGCAGCACCGGAAACACGACGTCCAGTCCCAGCCCGGTGACGCGCGCGCTGTCGTCATCGCCTTTCCCCGGGCGGTCGATGGTGAGCAACGTCTCCTCGGCGGGATAGCTGACGAGATGCGCCTCGCGGCCCGGCCGCACGGCGTGGGCGGACGACAGCCGCGCCTGGTCGATGACTTCCGACGCGGCCAGCGCAGTCGGCGGGCGGTCGGCGAGCGTCCAGCGCCCGTCCTTCTCGATCCGGATCGGCACCGGTTCATAGCGCGATCGCTTGAGATGCTTGAAGACGGCCGCCGCGGAGGCAATCGACACTTCGTGCTCGCTCGACCGCCCACCGTAAATGACGCCGACTTTCAGCTTCTTCATGGATGTCGCAGGGGTCTCGGTTGCAGGGACCAGGGTCTCGGAGCCGCGGGGGTCAGCGCGCCGGGACCCGGCGACTCACCCGAATGACGTAACTTAACATCCTTGGCGCGCCTCGGCGCCACCGTCACATGTCTTTCGACTTCCAGCTCCTTGCCACCGACGGACGCGCACGCCGCGGCCTGCTCACAACCCCCCATGGCGTCGTCGAGACCCCGGTCTTCATGCCGGTGGGCACGCAGGGAGCGGTCAAGGCACTCACGCAACAGCAGCTGGTCGAGGCCGGCGCCCGGATCATTCTCGGCAACACCTATCACCTTCACCTTCGTCCGGGCGAAGACCTGATCGCCCGTCGCGGCGGCCTTCACCGGTTTATCGGCTGGCCGGGCGCGATGCTGACCGACAGCGGCGGCTACCAGGTCTTCAGCCTCGAGGGACGCCGGCGGATCACCGATGCCGGCGTGCATTTCAAGTCGCACCTCGATGGCAGCGCGCGTTTCCTCTCGCCCGAGTCGGTCGTCGACATCCAGGCGGCGCTCGGATCCGACATCGCGATGGTGTTCGACGAGTGCCTGTCGTACCCGGCGGATCCGGCCGCGGTCCGCGCCTCGGTCGACCTCACGCTCCGGTGGGCGCGGCGCGGCCGCGCGCGCATGCTCGCCCTCAGGGCCGGCGAGGCATCGGCCGGACCCGACGGCGCGGCGCTGGCGGCGGCGCCGCTGGTCAACGCCGGCCAGGCGCAGTTCGGGATCGTGCAGGGCGGCGTCGTCCCGGAGCTGCGCCGTGAATCGGCCGAAGCGACGTGCGCCATCGGGTTCGAGGCCTACGCGATTGGCGGTCTCAGCGTCGGCGAGCCGATCCCGCTGATGTACGACATCGTCGATCAGACCACCCCGTGGCTGCCCGCCGACCGTCCCCGCTATTTGATGGGCGTCGGCACGCCGGCCGACCTGGTCGAAGCCGTCGCCCGCGGCGTCGACATGTTCGACTGCGTCCTGCCGACGCGCAACGCGAGAAACGGCCAGCTCTTCACCCGCGACGGCAAGATCAACATCAAGAACGCGCAGCACGCCGACGACGAGCGGCCGCTGGACGAGGCATGCCGGTGCTACACCTGCCGCACGGCGACGCGCGCGTATCTCCGGCACCTGTATGTGTCCGGAGAGATGACAGCCGCCATCCTCAACACTGTCCACAACATCCAGTTCTACCTTGACACTATGGGAGCGATCAGGGAGGCTATTCATTTCGGCCGCTTTGCTGCGTTCCGGCAGGGATTCCTCGAACGCTACGACCGCGCCGCGCCTTAGCACATGAGTCTTCCCGGTATGCCCACGCACAGCCTGCTGCTGGCGGTGGCCGCGCCCCCTGACGGCGGCACGGTCAGCCCCTGGGTGCAGCTCATTCCGTTCGCCCTCGTTCTGGGGATCTTCTACTTCATCATCCTGATGCCGATGCGTCGCCGGCAGAAGAAGGTCGAGGCGTTCCTCCAGAACCTCAAGGTCGGCGACAAGGTCATCACCTCGGGCGGGCTGTACGGCAGCATCACGCGCCTCGGCGACACCTCGCTGCAGCTGCAGATCGCCGAGAAAATCCGCGTCGAGATCGCTCGCTCGGCCATCATCGGTTTCCAGGGACAGGAGCCCGTGGCCACGGAAGGACAGGCACAGTGAACAAGAGTCTTCGCTGGCGAATCCTCGCCATCCTCGCCATCGTCGCGATCGGCGCCTGGGCGATCTACCCGCCCTCGCAGAAGGTGCGTCTGGGCCTCGACCTGAAGGGGGGCGTCCATCTCGTCCTGCGCGTCCAGACCGACGACGCGCTGCGGCTGGAGAGCGGGACGTCGATGAACCGCCTGCGCGACGAGCTGGTGAAGTCGGGCGCGTCCGGCGTGACGGCGACCTTGCTCTCGCCCGCCGAGTTCCAGATCGCCGGCGTGCCGCCCGAGCAGGATGGCGTGTTGCGCCAGGCGGCCACCGAAGTCGAGGCGACGTTCAATCGCGAGTCCGGCGCCGCAGGCACGTACGTGTTCCGCATGAAGCCGAACATCGCCAACCAGGTCCGCCAGGAGACGGTGGAGCAGGCGATTCGCACCATCGAGCGCCGCGTCAACGACCTCGGCGTCGCCGAGCCGATCGTTGCGCGCCACGGCGGCCAGGATCAGATCCTGGTGCAGTTGCCGGGCGTGAGCGACGTCGCCCGCGCCAAGGAGATCATCAAGTCGACCTCGCAGCTGGAGCTGACGATGGTCGAGGCCGGCCCGGCCAGTACACGGGAGCAGCTGCTGACGTCGACCGGCGGCAACGTCCCGTCCGACGCCGAGGTGCTGCCCGGGGTCGCCGTGGCCCGGCCCGGCGAGACCTCCGGAGGCCTCGTGTACTACCTGGTGAAGAAGACGCCCGTGGTGAGCGGCCGGGATCTTCGCAACGCGCGGCCGACGCTCGACGAGAACAACCGGCCGGCCGTCGGCTTCTCGCTGAAACCGGACGGCGCATCGCGCTTCGGCAACTTCACCGGATCGAACATCGGCCGCAATCTGGCCATCGTCCTCGACGATCGCGTCTATTCGGCGCCAGTCATCGAGGGGCGAATCAGCGACGAGGGCCGCATTGCCGGCAGCTTCACGCAGCAGGAGGCCAACGACCTCGCCCTGACGCTGCGATCCGGCGCGCTGCCGGCGTCACTGACCTATCTCGAGGAGCGGACGGTCGGACCCTCGCTCGGCGCCGACTCGATTCGCGCCGGTGTCATGGCCTCCATCACCGGTCTCACGCTGGTCACGTTCTTCATGCTCGCCTACTACAAGCTGTCGGGCATCAACGCCATCGTCGCGATGGCCATCAACCTGCTGGTGCTGCTGGCGTTGATGGTGTACTTCCAGGCGACGATGACGTTGCCGGGCGTCGCGGGGTTCATCCTGACAATCGGCATGGGCGTCGACTCCAACGTGCTCATCTTCGAGCGCATCAAGGAGGAGCTGGCCTCCGGCAAGAGCGCGCGCTCGGCGGTCGCGGCCGGGTTCGACCGCGTCTTCCTGACCATCCTCGACACCCACGTGGCCAGCCTCATTGCCGCCGCGTTCCTGTTCCAGTTCGGCACCGGCCCGATCCGCGGCTTCGCGACGACGCTGACCATCGGCCTGCTGACCAACGTGTTCACGTCCGTGTTCGTCTCGCGGACGCTCTTCGAGCTGCTCTTGTCGCGCCGTCAGGCGCGCCTCAGCATCTAGGGCGGCGGCACTCATGCAGATTTTCACCAACGCGAACTTCGACTTCATCCGCTGGCGCTGGCACGCCATCGTCCTGTCGCTCGTCGTGGTCCTCGCCGGCGTCGGCGTGATGCTGACCAAGGGGATGCCGCTCGGCATCGACTTCACCGGCGGCACGCTGGTCATCGTCAAGTTCAGCCAGCCGGTCACGGAAGACGCGGTGCGCGGCGCACTGGTGGGCCTGCCGGGCGAGAAGGTCGTCCAGCAGTACGGAGACGCGGGCGCCAACGAGCTCATGGTCCGGCTGCCGCAGACCTCCGGGGCCGAGGAAGGGTTCAGCCTCGAGAAGGGCTCGCAGGAGATCCAGGCGGCGCTCGACAAGGCCGGCCTGCCCAAGTTACGAGATCATCGGCCGCGAGTTCGTCGGGCCGACGATTGGCGCCGATCTGCAACGCAAGGGCATCTACGCGACGCTGCTGTCGATTCTCGGCATCACCGCCTACATCGCCGTGCGATTCCGCTTCAGCTTCGCGCTCGGGGCGATTGCCGCGACGTTCCACGACGTCTTCGTGGTGTTCGCGTTTCTCGCGTTCTTTGGCTACGAGCTGTCGCTGACGGTGGTGGCGGCCATCCTGACGATCACCGGCTACTCGGTGAACGACACCATCGTCATCTTCGACCGCGTCCGCGAGAACTCGCGGCTGCTGCGGCGCGAGCCGCTCGAGAAGGTCGTGAACCTCAGCGTGAATCAGACGCTGGGCCGGACAGTCATCACGGCCGGCACCACGTTCCTGTCGGTGCTCGCGTTGTACCTGTTCGGCGGGGAAGTGCTCGAGGGCTTCGCGTTCGCGATGCTGGTCGGCATCATCAGCGGCACGTATTCGACGATCTTCATCGCGGCCGCCATCGCGATCCTGCTGAGCGGCCGCAAGGCGCCGGCCGGTCGAGCCGCCGTACCGGTCGAAGAGGCCGTGGCCGAGCGCCCGCGCAAGGGCGGCCGCAACGTCCGGGTGTCCTGACGCGGCCCCGGTGGGACTGCTTTTCGAAGCGGCGCTGCTCGGCGTCGTGCAGGGGCTGACCGAGTTCCTGCCGGTGTCGAGCTCCGGACACCTGATCCTGGCCCGGACGTTCTTCGGCTGGAACGCCGAGCAGTTCGGCCTGCCGTTCGACGTCGCCTGCCACGTCGGCACGCTGTCGGCCATTCTGATTTATTTCAGGCGCGACCTGCTGGAGCTCCTCGGTGGGCTCCCGCACCTGTTCTCGCCGGCGGCCGATCCAGCCGCGCGGCGCCTCTGGTTCATCGGCCTGGCGACGGTGCCGGCGGTGCTGGTGGGCGGGCTGCTCGGCGACGTGATCGACCAGGTGCGCTCGCCGGTGGTGATCGCCGTCACGCTCGGCGTGGGCGGAGTGCTGATGGTGGTCGCCGAGCGGGTCGGGTCGCACGCGAGGGCCGCCGAGAGCCTGAGCCTGGCCGAAGCCGTGTCGATTGGCGTCGCCCAGGCCTGCGCGCTCGTGCCGGGCGTCTCCCGGTCGGGGGCGACGATCACGATGGCGCTGTTCCTCGGGCTGACGCGCGAAGCGGGCGCGCGGTTCTCGTTCGTCCTCGGAGTGCCGGCGATGATCGGCGCGGCGACGCTCGAGGGGGCCAAGCTGGCGATGTCGGCGCAGCCGATGGACGCCCTGACGGTGCAGGTCTTCCTGGTCGGGATGATCGTGTCGGGCGTTGTCGGCTATCTGACGGTGAAGTTCCTGATCCGCTACCTGGTGAACCACACGCTGAACGCGTTTGCCGCCTATCGCCTGGCGCTGGCGGCGGCCACGGTGGTGTGGCTGTTGTCCTGAAGGCTGAACCCGATGTTCCAGTGGCTCCGGCGACGATTCATCACCGGCTTCTTCGTCGCGGTGCCCCTCATCCTGAGCGTCGCGGCGCTCGTCTGGGGCTTCGGCGTCGTCGATGGATTCACGGCCCCGCTCTACCAGCGCCTGCTGGGCCGCGACGTCCCGGGTCTGGGCCTGCTGACCGGCGCCGTGGCGGTGCTGCTCGTCGGCGTGGTGGCGACCAACGTGATTGGCCGGCGGGTGCTGCAGCGGCTGGAGCACTGGCTGCTGCTGGTCCCGGTATTTCGCACCGTTTACGCCCCGGTGAAGCAGCTGATCGCCGCGTTTTCGCCGGATAACGAGACCGGGTTCAAGCAGGTCGTGCTGGTCGAGGAACCCCGCGGCACGATCATGGGCTTTCTGACGCGGGAGTTCATCGTCGAGGACGAGCGCGGCCAGGCGAAGGCCATGGCGGCCGTCTACGTGCCGACCAACCACTTGTACCTCGGGGATGTGTTCATCTATCCGGCCGAGCGCCTGCTGTTTCCGCAGCTGACCGTGGAAGAGGGCATCCGCATCTTCCTCACCGGCGGGATGGCGCTGCCGGGACGCGTGGTCAGCGGCAAATCCCCGGCGATTCACCGGGCAGATGGTTGATATAATCGGGCGTTTGTCCCGGCGCCGTGGCGGCAGGCCTGCGGGCCTGCGAGAGCGGAAAATGACGTGTTCAACGAAGAGGATGGCATGAGCGTGAAGCAGCGGATCTGGGCACTGGTGGTCACAGTGCTCCTTACCCTGGCCCCGGCCCTCGTCGTGGCGCAGCCGGCCGAGGCGCCGGCGCACACGCCGGGCGGGGAAGCCAATCTCGTGCTGCCCGACCTGAGCAACCCGGATATCACTTTCCTGGGGATGACCGGACACTCGCTGCTCACGATCGGCCTGGCGGTCTGCGCGATCGGCCTGCTGTTCGGCTTCATGACGTACATGCAGCTCCAACGCATGCCCGTGCATCGCTCGATGCGAGAGGTGTCGGAGCTGATCTACGAGACCTGCAAGACGTATCTGACGCAACAGGGCAGATTCCTGTTGGTCCTCTGGCTCTTCATCGGGGCCATCGTCGCCATCTATTTCGGCAAGCTCGCTGAGCACGTGAATCCCGCAACCGGGGCCGTCGAGCACGGCATGCCGCTGATCAAGGTGCTCGTCATCCTGCTGTTCAGCCTCATCGGCATGGCCGGAAGCTTCGCTGTCGCATGGTTCGGCATTCGCGTCAACACCTTCGCCAACAGCCGCGCGGCTTTTGCCTCGCTGCGCGGCAAGCCGTTTCCGTGCTACGCCATCCCGCTCAAGGCGGGCATGAGCATCGGCATGGCGCTTATCAGTGTCGAGCTGCTGCTCATGCTGATCATCCTGCTGTTCCTGCCGCGCGACTATGCCGGGGCGTGCTTCATCGGCTTCGCCATCGGCGAGTCGCTCGGCGCCGCGGCGCTCCGCATCGCCGGCGGCATCTTCACCAAGATCGCCGACATCGGCTCGGATCTGATGAAGATCGTCTTCAAGATCAAGGAAGACGACGCCCGCAATCCAGGAGTCATCGCTGACTGCGTCGGCGACAACGCCGGCGACTCGGTCGGCCCCAGCGCCGACGGCTTCGAGACCTACGGCGTCACGGGTGTGGCGCTGATCGTGTTCATCATGCTGGCCGTGTCCGACCCGACGATCCAGGTCCAGCTGCTGGTCTGGATCTTCGCGATGCGCATCATCATGGTGCTCGCTTCAGGCCTCTCGTACTTCGTCAACGAGGCCGTCGCGACAGCGAAGTACGCTGCTGCGTCGCACATGGATTTCGAGAAGCCTCTGACCAGCCTGGTCTGGCTGACCTCGTTCGTCTCCGTCGGTGCGACCTATGCCGCCAGCAGGCTGCTGATCCCGAACCTGGGGGGCGATACCACGATGTGGTGGAAGCTGGCGACGATCATCACCTGCGGCACGCTGGCCGGGGCGATCATTCCCGAACTGGTGAAGGTGTTCACGTCCACCAACTCGCGCCACACGCGCGAAGTGGTCACGAGTTCCGAGCAGGGCGGCGCATCGCTCAACATCCTCTCGGGCCTGGTTGCCGGCAACTTCTCGGCGTACTGGCTGGGGATCGCCATTCTGCTGCTGATGGGCGTCGGCTACTCCGTCAGCAACTCGTTCCCGCACGACGCCTCTGGCGCGTCGCTGCTGATGATGGCCCCAGCGGTGTTCGCGTTCGGGCTGATCGCGTTCGGGTTCCTCGGGATGGGGCCGGTGACGATTGCCGTCGACAGCTACGGGCCCGTGACCGACAACGCCCAGTCGGTGTACGAACTGTCGATGATCGAGCAGGAGCCAGGCATCCGCGAGGACATCCGGAAGAACTTTGGCTTCGACCCGGACTTCGAGAAGGGGAAGGCGTTCCTCGAAGAGAACGACGGCGCCGGCAACACCTTCAAGGCAACGGCCAAGCCGGTCCTCATCGGTACGGCAGTGGTGGGCGCGACGACGATGATCTTCGCCATTATCGTGGCGCTGACGCATGGCCTTACTGAGAACGTCAGCAAGCTATCGGTGCTGCACCCGCCGTTTCTGCTGGGCCTGATTACCGGCGGCGCGATGATCTACTGGTTCACCGGCGCCTCGATTCAGGCCGTGACCACGGGCGCCTATCGCGCGGTGGAGTTCATCAAGGCCAACATCAAGCTCGACGGTGCCGCGAAGGCGTCGGTGGCCGACAGCAAGAAGGTCGTCGAGATCTGCACGCAGTACGCGCAGAAGGGGATGCTGAACATCTTCCTCGGCGTGTTCTTCGGCACACTGGCCTTTGCGTTCTACGAGCCCTTCTTCTTCATCGGATATCTCATCTCGATCGCGCTGTTCGGACTGTTCCAGGCAATCTTCATGGCCAATGCCGGCGGCGCCTGGGACAACGCCAAGAAGATCGTCGAGACCGAGATGAAGGCGAAGGGGACGGAGCTGCACGCCGCCACCGTCGTCGGCGACACCGTCGGCGACCCCTACAAGGACACTTCGTCAGTGGCGATGAACCCGGTCATCAAGTTCACGACGCTGTTCGGCCTGCTCGCTGTCGAGCTCGCCGTGAGCTTGACGAGGCAACAGGGCAGCGGCTTGACCAGTTTGCTGGCGGCGGTGTTTTTTGGCCTGTCGATGCTCTTCGTGTGGCGGTCGTTCTACGCCATGCGGATCCAGAAGTAGCGGCGGGCACGCGGCGGATCGCGGCTTGCACGGGCCCGATCGAGGAGCCGGGTTCCGGGAGATGGCCGAGCTGGCCAGGGTTGCTCCCAGGAATCTTCGATCGGCGTTTGTCAGCGAGCAAATGTTTACAGCCGTGGTTGTTGACTTCGCCTGAATCGGGCCGCTAGAATGCCGGGGTTTTCGACCTGTTCGGTCATCGCGCGGGGCTGCGGTGTCGGGGTACTTTCCCAGGTGCGTCGATTTTGCGTGCCGGATGCCGTGTGATGGCGCAGGATACATAGAGTCGGCAACCCAGGGCGGCGCAAATTCGACGCGTCCGTCCGACCAGGTCGCGCGCCAGCGGGCCGCGGCCGTCTGTCAGGCACGCGAGGGGCTCCCGAAGCGGCGGTTATCGGAACCGGGCGGATCGCGATCGGCGTCGAGCTCGAAGGTCCGCGGTGAGCCGATTCCGTCTGAGTGGTGTCTAAGCTGGTACTCTGCGAAGTCTGCCGCGCGTCGTCCGCGCGTCGGGCCAAGGACGCTCGTCGTTGCGGCCGGTCGTCACGGCGGCGGGTGAACCAAGACGGTCAGTAGGAGGAGACGTTCGTGCCACGCGATATGTTCGGCGACGTTGTCGACCCGTCGATCAGGGTGGGCGGCCAGAAATGGTACACGGTGCCGCTGTCCATTCTGGTCCACACGGTCCTCATCGGTGGCATCATCATCATCCCGCTGATGGCGGCCGACGCGCTGCCGGAGGTGCCGTCGATGATGGCGTTCGTGGCGGCCCCGCCGCCACCGCCACCGCCACCGCCCCCACCGCCGCCGCCGGCGGCCGCGACTCCGCAGCCCGTCACCCCGACCAACGTCAATCCCAACGCCGCGCCGATCGAAGCGCCGAAGGAAATCAAGGCTGAGAGCAGCATCGACGCCGGCTTCGAAGGCGGCGTGACCGGCGGTGTCGAAGGCGGCGTCCCCGGCGGCGTCGTCGGCGGTGTCGTCGGCGGCCTGCCCGAAGCGCCTCCGCCGCCGCCGCCGCCCTCGGCGCCGGTGCGGGTCGGCGGCAACATCAAGCCGCCCAACAAGACCAAGCACGTCAACCCGCAGTACCCGCCCATCGCGCAGTCCGCGCGCGTGCAGGGCATCGTCATCGTCGAAGCGACCATCGGCCCCAACGGCCGCGTGCAGGAAGCCAAGGTGCTCCGCTCGATTCCGCTGCTCGATCAGTCAGCGCTCGACGCGGTCCGTCAATGGGAGTTCACGCCGACGCTGCTCAACGGCGTGCCGGTGCCGGTCATCATGACGGTCACGGTGCAGTTCACATTGCAGTAACCGACCAATTCTCCGACACACGAACGGACATTACTTCGAAGGAGCGAGCGATGGATCTTATTGAGATGTGGCATACGATGGGCTGGATCGCCAAGGGTGTGGCGTTCATCCTGTTCTTCATGTCCATGTGGTCGTTTGGTGTCGCCATCGAGCGCATCTACACCTTCACGCAGGCGCGCAATCAGTCGAAGGCGTATGCCCCGCAGGTCGCCAAGCACCTCAAGGACGGCCGGTTGAAGGACGCCATCGCGCTCTCCTCGTCGAAGAACTTCCGCTACAGCCACCTGGCCAAGGTCGTGCTCGCGGGCCTGCAGGAGTACCAGTTCCAGCAGGAAGCCGGCGGCGCTCTGAGCCGCGAAGACCTGGTCGACAGCGTCCGCCGCTCGATTCAGCGCGCCACGGCGCTCACCCAGTCGGATCTGAAGAAGGGCGTCAACTCGCTCGCGACCATCGGCACGACGGCCCCGTTCGTCGGACTGCTCGGCACGGTCGTCGGCGTCATCAACGCATTCTCAGGCATCGCGGCCACCGGCTCGGGCGGTATCGGCGCCGTCTCGGCCGGCATCTCCGAAGCGCTCGTCGAGACCGCGCTTGGGCTCGTCGTCGCCATCCCGGCTGTCTGGTTCTTCAACTACCTGACCGGCCGCCTCGACTACTTCAACGTCGAGATGGACAACTCGTCGTCCGAGCTGGTCGATTACTTCATCAAGAAGACGGCCTAGCGGGACCGGGGCGGGTATCCGCCCCCGCGGTTGGAACGGTAGAGGAGTACGACCATGTCAATGGATCTCGGCGGCGGAAAAGGCGGCGTCAAGTCCGACATCAACGTCACGCCGCTGGTGGACGTCATGTTGGTGCTGCTCATCATCATGATGATCATCGCTCCGATGCTGCAGAAGGGCGTCGATCTCAAACTGCCCACGGCCACCAACACAGTGGACAAGCCTGAGACGCAGGAGCAGACCGTGGTTGCAGTCACCGCCGACGGTCGCCTCCACCTGAACTCGAGGGAGGTCGCCGACGAGGACCTGCCGGGACGCGTGACCGAAGTGCTCGAGACGAAGAAGGAGCGGATCGTGCTCATCCGGGCGGACGAAGACGCGGCTTACGGCCGCGTCATGGCCGCCATGGATGCGCTCCGCAAGGCACAGGTCGAGGACATGGGCCTTATCACCGAGAAGCGCGTGCGCCCCGGAGAAGAGACGGGAGGCAACTGATGCGTCACGCACACAAGCACCACGGCGCTGAGACCGTCGTCGTCGGGGAGGCGCCGAAGGTCAACGCGGACATGAACGTCACGCCGTTGATCGACGTGCTCCTCGTTCTGCTGGTCATCTTCATGGCGGCGCTGCCGCTGACCCAGAAGGGCGTGGACGTCAATCTGCCGCTCGAGGCGGAGTCGAAGCCGAATACTCCGGACCAGACGCAGATCGTGCTCGAGTACACCGCCGACCGGCGCATCTCGGTGAACAAGCAGGACACCACGATCGCCGACCTCGAGAACAAGCTGCGCGAGATCTTCGAACAGCGCAAGGACAAGACGATGTTCATCGCCGGCGCCGGCTCGCTGCGCTACGGCGAAATCGTCGCGGTCATCGACGCCGCCAAGGGCGCCGGCGTCGAGAAGGTCGGCGTGGTCACTGACGGCATGCGTCAGGAAGCCACCCGCCAGGCCGCTCCGCGTTCGAACTGACGGCGCTGCCGGGAGTTATCTCGATCGGCCACTCGGCCCTCCGGCCGGGTGGCCGATTTTCATTTGTGCGAAGCCTCATGCCCAAGTCTGGAAAGCTCGTCCTCGTCAAGGACCTCGGTCCCTTCCCGCGCCTCCGCCCGGCCACCGCGGTCGCGGTCGACGGCGCCAGCGGCCACGTGGTCCTCGACCAGCCGGTGCCTCTGCCCGACGGCGCCCGCCAGACCGTGCCGAAGGACCAGGTCTTCGAGTTCGACCCGCAGGTGATGGAGGCGGTCAACAGCCTCGTCGTCGCCGCCCAGGACAAGCTGAACGCCGCCTGCCAGATCATCGCTCTGGAGCTCGAGCCGGCCGAAGTGGACGCCGTGGACGAAGACGGCGACCTCATCCTGCATTGAACGGACCGCGGATTCCGGACGCCCAAAAATGAAAACGGGCCGTGCCGGGTGACCCGCACAGCCCGTTCCTGAAGTCTGTAGTCCGGAGTCCGTGAGTCCGTTGAGTCTGTAGTCTGAGTCCAGTCCGTCAGGCTCCAGCCCCAGCCTGCTTGGCCTTCTGCAGCGCCTTGGCGCGATCGCGCAGCTCGTCGGCTTCCTTCAGCAGCGCCTGCTGCTTGGTGCGATCCTTCTCCATGTTGGCCTGGAGCCGGAGCAGCAGGCCCTTGTAGACGATCGCCTCGAGGTAGTCGCTCTTGATCGCGAGCGCCTTGTCCGTCGCCTCCACGCCCTTCTCGATGTAGGCCTTCTTCTCGGCGTCCTTCAGGCGGAAGTCGCGGAACGTCTTGTCCCAGAGGTAGGTGGCAATCGTGTAGAACGCCTCGGGGTTGTTCGGCTCGGACGCGGCCGCGCGCCTCGAGCGACTCGATCGTCTTGTCGAACCGGCCCTGGCGGTTGTAGAAGCCCGCCAGCTGCATGTAGGTCGTCGAGTCCTTGGGTCGCCGATCCTTCGCCTGGATCAGCATCTTCTCGGCTTCCTCGTAATTGCCGGCGTCCTCGTAGATCTTGGCCAGCGCGAAGTAGTTCGACGGCTCGTCCGGATCCATCTCGATCATCTTCTTGACGATGGGCTCGGCCTGCGACGGGTCGTTCAGCTTGTCGCTGCCGTAGGTGGCGAGCAGGTACTCGAACGACAGCTTCCGGAGCTTCGGGTCGTCGATGCTCTCGGTCGCCTTCTTGTAGTAGTTGACGGCTTCCTGCAGGTTGGCGTCGTTGGCCGGCTCGCCCTTGCGCGCGGGCTTGTACAGGTTGTCGTAGCTGTTGCCGAGGTAGAAGTAGGCGACCGACAGATCGGGCTTGTGGCCCAGAGCTTCCTTGTATTTCTCAATCGCCTTCTTGTAGTCCTGCGTCTGGTAGGCAGCGTTGGCGTCCTTGAACGCCATCTGCGCCTTCAGCGTAGACAACTGGCCGCACGCCGAGGCTCCGAGGCCGGCGAGGCCGAGTGCGGCAGCCAGAATCGCTGCCCTGGAGCGGGTCCGCATCGAATATCCCCCTTAACTTGCCTGACGAAACGAGCCGGCATCAAGACGATGGTTGCGCGCACGCGGGCGGGCGGCCGGAAATGGCGAAACCCGGCCAGTATAGTGAACCGAAAAAACCACCGTCAAGCAGGGAAAACCCCCCTGCTATGATGACCAAGAGACACCCTTACGTGGTTGTTAGACACCGCCCCGCATGATTCGCTTCGAGGACCTGGTCGAGAAGGTCCGGGCCTACAACCCGGACGCCGACCTGGAGCTGCTTCGCCGCGCCTACGTGTTCTCGGCCTTCGAGCACAAGGGGCAGGTACGCCACTCGGGCGAGCCCTATATGGTGCATCCGCTCGAGGTGGCCGACTTCCTCGCCGACATGCGCCTGGATGTGGTGGCGGTCGCGGCCGGGCTGCTGCATGACGTCGTCGAGGACACCCTGACGACCATCGAGCGCATCGAGGAGCTCTTCGGCCCCGAGGTCGCGCACGTCGTCGAGGGCGTCACCAAGATCAGCACCATCCCGTTTTCCTCGATCGAGGAGCGTCAGGCGGAGAACTTCCGCAAGATGCTGCTGGCGATGGTCGACGACATCCGCGTCATCATCGTCAAGCTGGCCGACCGGCTGCACAACATGCGGACGCTCCATCACCTGCCGGAGGAGCGCCGGATCAAGATCGCGCAGGAGACGCTGGACATCTACGCGCCCATCGCCAACCGGCTGGGCATGAGCCTGCTGAAGAACGAGCTCGAGGAGCTGTGCTTCCGGTATCTCGAGCCGCAGGCCTACGAGTCGCTGCGATCGCGGGTCGAGGCGCGCCGGCGCGTGTCGGAGAGCTACATCGGGGAGCTGAAGTCCACGATCGCCGCCAAGCTGGACGAGGCACAGGTCGCCTACCTGCACATCGACGGCCGCCTCAAGCGCCTCTACAGCATCTGGCAGAAGCTGAAGAAGCAGAAGATCGATCTCGAGCAGGTCTACGACTTCGTCGCGCTGCGCATCGTCACCAAGTCGGTCAAGGACTGCTACGCGGCGCTCGGCATCATCCACAACACCTGGTCGCCGGTGCCGGGCCGCATCAAGGACTTCATCGCGATGCCGCGGCCCAACGGCTACCAGTCGCTGCACACCTCGGTCATCAGCGAGCGCGGCACGCCCTTCGAGGTGCAGATCCGCACCGAGGACATGCACGAGCAGGCCGAGGACGGCATCGCCGCCCACTGGAAGTACAAGGAAGGCCGCATCGTCGATCAGCGCGACGAGCGCTACTTTCAGTGGATGCGCCAGCTGCTCGAGTGGCAGCAGGAAGTGCGCGATCCGCAGGAGTTCATCAACAACCTCAAGATCGACCTCTATCCCGAAGAGGTCTACATCTTCACGCCGAAGGGCGAGGTCAAGTCGCTGCCCAAGGGCGCGACGCCGCTGGACTTCGCCTATGCCATCCACACTGACGTCGGCCATCGCTGCGTCGGCGCACGCGTGAACGGCAAGATGGTGCCGCTGCGCACGCGGCTGAAAAACGGCGACATCGTCGAGATCGTCACCCAGGCCAGTCACACGCCGAGCCGCGACTGGCTGAACTTCGTCGTGACGTCGCGCGCGCGGCAGAAGATCCGGCACTTCGTCCAGCAGGAAGAGAAGACGCGCAGCGTGGAGCTCGGACGCAAGCTGTTCGACAAGGAGGCGCGCCGCTTCAACCTCAATCCCAAGACGCTGGTGGACACCGAGGCGTTCCGCAAGGTCGCCGACGAGTACGGCGGCGGCAAGGCCGAGGAGCTGATGGCGGCGATTGGCTACGGCCGACTGCCGCCCCGCACCGTGCTCGCCAAGCTCGTGCCGGCCGACCAGCTGCAGGAGAAGGCGCCCGACGGCCGCGTCGTCTCCGTCGTCAAGCGGGTGCTGAGGACGGGCGAGGATCGGATCAAGGTGAGCGGCGTAGACGACCTGCTGGTCTACCGCGCCCGCTGCTGCAACCCGATCCGCGGCGAGAAGATCGTCGGCTACATCAGCCGGGGCAAGGGCGTCGCCGTGCACTCGGCGAACTGTTCGAATGTCATGAACCTGCTGTACGACCCGGAGCGGCGCATCGACGTCGAGTGGGAGAAGGGCACCGAAGAGGCGCGCTACGTAGTGCGGCTGACGATGCAGGTCGAGGATCGGCGCGGCATTCTGGCCGACGTCAGCGCGAAGGTCGCCGACATCAACACCAACATCACCAGCGTCGAGGCGACCACCGACCAGGACGCCCGCGGCCGCATCGACATGACCGTCGAGATCAGCGACCTGAAGCACCTCGAGAAGGTGATGAAGTCGCTGAAATCGGTCGAGGGCGTGATCGGCGTGGAGCGCGCGCTGGCGCGGTAGGAACGGGTCGCGTCCCGCTACAGGACCGCAATCACATCGATTTCGACGCGCGCGTTCTTCGGCAGCCCTGCCGCCTGAATCGTCGAGCGCGCCGGCGCCGGCGACGTGAAGAACGTCGCGTAGACCTCGTTCATCGCCGCGAAGTCGTTCATGTCCGCGAGATAGACGGTGGTGCGGGCGACATGGTCGAAGCTCGCGCCGGCCTCGGCCAGCACCGCGCCCAGGTTCGCGAACACCTGCCGGGTCTGCGCCGCGATGTCCCCGGTCACGAGCTCACCGGTCGCGGGATCGAGCGGGATCTGGCCTGAACAGAACAGCAGCGAGCCGATGCGGACGGCCTGGGAATATGGACCGATGGCCTTCGGGGCGCCACCGGTGGCAATGGCCTCGCGCATCGGCAGCAGGGCTAGGCGGCCTTGACGACCTTGCCGGACCGCAGGCAGCGGGTGCACACGCGCAGCCGCTGAACACCGCCGTTGACGATGGCGCGCACCGTCTGGAGGTTGGGTTCGAACCGGCGGGGCCGGACGTTGTGTGCGTGGCTGATGGTGCGGCCCACCACGGGGCCCTTGTCGCAGATTTCGCAGCGCTTGGCCATGATTGCTTCCTGATTCCTTCCCCGGCGGCGCTATCGGCCGACCGGGCAAACACCGGATTATAACAGGCGGGCGTGTTCCGGCGCAAAAGCCGCAGGCCGGGCGCGACGGTTGGCGGCTAGGGCAGGATAATCGACGGTTCGTCCCTGGGCGGAGCGCCTGCCTGGTCCGCGCCAGCCGCCTGCGACCCCAGCATCCGCTGGACGAGCGCCAGGAATCCCGCTCGGGGGTCGCCGACGATGGGCCCCACCCGCCGCGCCGCCTCCTCGACTCCGCGAAGCGCCCTGGCAGCGTCTCGTTCGAGCGGCGTCCGGGGACCCTGCACCTGCTGCGCGATCTCGTCGAACGTGCGCCGGAACGACGCCGAAAGCTCCTGCGCGTTCAGCGTCGCCGCGTTCTGCTCGTAGATCAGACCGCGCGCCGCGGTTTCGAGCGTGGCGGCGGTCGTCCGCGCGGCCTCGGCGACATCCTCGTCGAGCAGCGGGCGCAGCGGGTCGCTCGGGTGCCGCACGAGCACCGACTGGAAGAGGAAGAAGAAGCGCGACTGCCGGTCGCTGAAGCCGGTCATCGCCGGCAGCATCAGCGCGACGTCGAACTCGTGCTGTCGCTGCACCGACGCCGCGGGATGTCGCCTCGCCGACGCCAGGTAGGCGCAGTCCGGTGTGCATCGGATCTCCACCAGTCGCTTGGTGCCGCAGCACACCGAGCAGATCGACTGTCCGAGCGCGGGGCATTGCCGCCTGGCCGGGCGGGAGTGGCAGAGAGGACAGGTCATCGACGTCCGCCTATCCTTGGCCCGCCGGCCACTTTTCGTCAACCAGGTTGCCGCCACGGCGTTGCACGCGCACGCGGAAACCCCTATAATCCGCCTAATTCTCTGACAATTCGACGGAACGTGAGTTGCACTTCACCTGGAACACGGCAACGGGCTGGCCCGCGTGTATCGACTGGGAGGCGCAAACCATGGCAGATGGCCTCGTTCGCAGCGAGTCGCCAGTGGAGTTTTTCAAACGTCAGGTCGAAGGCGCGATGCAGCGCCAGCACCTTCGCGCGTCCGAGTGGACCGTCTATTACCTCGTCAACCTCCTCGCGTCGTTCGTCGCCCGTCATCCAGCGCCGGTGCCTGCGGCCGGCGACACGGCGCTCGGGATTCGGCTCGCCAAGGCCCTGGCCGCCGAAGGCGGTCCCTCGCGCGACGACCTTCGACGGATCGCCGACGATGCGTTGTTTCTCGCGGGGTTCTTCGGCGACAGCCTGCAGCGCCGGCTGGTCGACATCGACTACTACATCAGCCTCGGCGGCGACGCGTACGGCCTGCTCGCGCGGCGCGACGAGGACGCATTTGCCGACGTCTTTGGCGAGCTGTCCGAGAAGTTCGTGCCGGTGGTGGACGTGCTGTCGGACATCAGCGACCAGTCGCGGACGAGCAATCGCGATTTGCTCCGCGTGTACGACCGCTGGATGCGCACTGGCAGCGGACGCGACCGTAACCTGCTGAGTTCACGTGGGTTGTCGGCGGCGCTGTCGCGCCGCGTCCAGTAAGGTCCGAGGCGGCCCGGCAACGTAAGAACTACACGGGCCAGCTGTGTTATGATCCCCGCCTCCGGTCCGGCGTGGCTTGTTCGCCACGGCTCGTAGCTTTTCGCCTCCCTGTAACTGTCCTCTACAGTTGACATCAGGCAAGACCTGCGGGACCGAACCGGTACTGAAACGTGCGGCGTCTAATGGGGTGACTGGCGCCGCGCGTCGTTTGGCTGGTTTCGGGCGACGGCGGCTGGTAACCTGCGATTTCCTAATAGTTTACGCAGGTACCGGGATCGCGCCGGAGGAGTGTGATGACGCTCGTCGAGTGCTCATCGGGTTTCCTCCATCCGAACTCGACCTTTCCCGTTCATGAGAACGCCGGTCAAACGCTACTGCTGAGCGGGGGCTCGCTGATTTTCGAGCGGCAACACCTTTGCATCAGGGTCGGCATCATATTTACGTCGTAGGGACGAGAAGGAGCACGGCGTCATGAAGAAGAAGAAGGCGACGGCAAAAACGCAGAGCAATCGGTACGCGGACCTCAAGAAAATCCTCGAGGGCCGGCGTCAGGAAATCCTGAGCGAGGTCCAGGGGCGGATCCGCGGTGTGCGCGCCGAAGGTTCGCAGACCAAGAGCAATGAAGTGTTCGACGCCGGCGAGACTTCGGATGCCGACATCCAGGAAGACATCGAGTTCGCGCTGATCCAGATGAAGGCCGAGACGCTCACGAAGATCAACGAGGCGCTGGCCCGCCTGGAAGAGGGGCACTACGGCAACTGCTTCGAGTGCGGAGAGGAAATCGCCGAGGCGCGCCTGCGCGCGCTGCCGTTCGCGGTGCGCTGCAAGGACTGCGAGGAGGCCCGCGAAGTGGCCGCCGAGCGCGAGCGCATCTGGCAGCAGCGTCGAGGCGGGTCCTCGCTTTTCATGGACATGTCCAGCTAGACTAGGCCCGCCGTCGTCAGCTCCACGAGGGGTCGGATCCCGTGTCGCGCGACAGCGACCGCGAGATCTGACCCCTTTCGCTTTTTTCTGCGCTCATTAATCCGAGGGATCGCCATGAGCGATCAACCCGATCAGGTTCCTGACACAACCGAACCGACTGCCGTGACGCTGGACGACCGGTCGCCGGCCATTCCGGGCGAGCTGCCCGTGCTGCCGCTGCGCGACACGGTCCTCTTTCCGAACTCGTTCATGCCGCTCGCCGTCGCGCGCGAGAGCTCCGTTCGACTCATCGACGAAGCCATCGCCAACGGCAAGTTGATCGGCGTCTTCACGCAGCGCGATCCGGCGCTGGACGAGCCGCTGCAGGCCGATCTCTACCCGGTGGGCACCGCGACGCACATCCACAAGATGTTCCGCCTGCCCGACGGCAGCCTGCGCCTGATCGTCCAGGGCCTGTCGCGCATTCATCTCGACGAGATCGTCTCGATGAAGCCGTACCTGCGCGCCAAGGTGACGGCGATCAACGACCAGCAGCGCGACGAGGATCACCTGGAAATCGACGCGCTGCTGCGCAACATCAAGAGCAGCTTCCAGAAAGTCGTGTCGCTGTCGCCGCTGCTCTCCGACGATCTGCAGACGCTGGCGATCAACATCGAGGAGCCCGGCCGGCTGGCGGACTTCATCGCCTCGAGCCTCAGGTACCATCGGCACCTCCACCAAGCAGGACGTGCTCGACACGCTCGACGTCCGCGCGCGGATGGACAACCTGAACCGGATCCTGATCAAGGAGCTCGAGGTCCTCGAGCTGGGATCGAAGATCCAGTCGCAGGTGCAGTCGGAGGTCGGCAAGAACCAGCGCGACTACTTCCTGCGCGAGCAGCTGAAGGCCATCCAGAAGGAGCTGGGCGAAGACGACGACCAGCAGAAGGAAATCGAAGAGCTGCGCGAGAAGATCGAAGCGGCGTCGATGCCCGAGGCCGTGAAGAAGGAGGCCGTGCGCGAGCTCGAGCGGCTGTCGCGCATGCCGGTGGCCGCGGCTGAGTACACCGTCTCACGCACGTACCTCGACTGGCTGGTCGCGCTGCCGTGGAACGTCCGCACGGAGGACGTGATCGACCTGGCGCGCACAAAGGGCGTGCTCGACCGGGAGCACACCGGGCTCGAGAAGGCCAAGGACCGCGTCCTCGAGTATCTCGCCGTCCGCAAGCTGAACCCCGGAGTGAAGGGCCCGATTCTCTGCTTCGTCGGCCCTCCCGGTGTCGGCAAGACGTCGATGGCGAAGTCCATTGCGACCTCGCTCGATCGCAAGTTCGTGCGCGTGTCGCTGGGCGGCATGCGCGACGAGGCGGAGATCCGCGGCCACCGGCGCACCTACATCGGCGCGCTGCCCGGACAGGTGATTCAGGGGCTCCGCCGCGCGGAGTCGAAGAACCCGGTCTTCATCCTCGACGAGATCGACAAGCTCGGCTCCGACTTCCGGGGCGACCCGAGCTCGGCGCTGCTCGAGGTGCTGGACCCGGAGCAGAACGACACCTTCCGCGATCACTACCTGGACGTGCCGTTCGACCTGTCCGAGGTGCTGTTCATCACGACGGCCAACGTTCTCGATCCCGTTCCGCCCGCCCTGCGCGATCGAATGGAGGTGCTGGAGCTGCCGGGCTACACCGAGGTCGAGAAGCTGCAGATCGCGCGCGAGCACCTGGTGGCCAAGCAGGTCGCCAACCACGGCCTCACCGCGGAGACGCTGACGTTCACCGACGAGGCGCTGCGCACGGTGATCCTCGGATACACCCGTGAAGCGGGCGTGCGCAATCTCGAGCGCGAGATCGGCGCCATCTGCCGGAAGGCCGCGCGACGCCGTGCCGAAGGCAACGAGGCGCCGCTCGTCGTCACGCCCGAGGTCGTCATGGAGATGCTCGGCGCGCCGCGCTTCATGGACGAGGAGATGGAAGCCCGGACCAAGAATCCCGGCGTCGCCATCGGGCTCGCGTGGACGCCGGCCGGCGGCGACGTGCTGTTTGTCGAGTCGTCACGCATGGCCGGCGCCGGCGTGCTGACGCTCACCGGGTCGCTTGGCGACGTCATGAAGGAGTCGGCCCGGGCCGCGCTCACCTGGACGCGCGCGCACGCCACAGAGCTGGGCATCGATCCGGACTTCTACAAGTCGGCCGAAGTCCACCTCCACGTCCCCTCCGGCGCGATTCCGAAGGACGGCCCGTCGGCCGGCGTGACGATGACGACGGCGCTGGTGTCGGAGCTGACGCGCCGGCCCGTTCGCGGCGATCTGGCGATGACCGGCGAGATCACGCTGTCGGGGAAGGTGCTGCCGGTGGGCGGCATCAAGGAGAAGGTGCTGGCGGCCCGGCGGGTCGGCATCCGCGAGGTCATCCTGCCGCGGCAGAACGAAAAGAACGTCAACGAGGACCTCAGCGAGGAGCTGCGGAAGGACATGACGCTCCACCTCGTCTCGACGATCGACGAGGTGCTGCGTCTGGCGCTGACCGACAAGGCGCCGGCCGACCGGCCCGCCGCGCCCGAATTGCAGACGACGCACTGAACGCCGGGCGGCGCGATGGCACGGCATTGACCCTCAGTACCGCGTCCACCGCCGCGCCGCGCTCCCGGGCGCAGGCGTGGCTGCTCGCCGCGCTCGCCGGCCTGTTGTTCTTCGGGCTGGTCACCGCGAACTCCGCCGGGTACCGCTACGGCATCTCCGATCAGGCCTTCTACATTCCCGCCATCGAAGCCGACGCGGAGCCGGGTCTCTTTCCCAGGGACTCGGCGGTGTTCGGCCCGCAGTCGACCCTCACCGTCTCCGACGAACTGGCCGCGACGGTCGCCCGACTGACGGGACAACCGCTGCCCCGCCTGTTTCTCGCCGGCTACGTTCTCACCGTCGCGCTGTTTGTCGCGGCGGTGTGGCTGATTGGCGGCAGTCTCTACCACTCCGCCTGGACGACCATCGCGCTCGGGCTCGCGCTCACGTTCCGCCACCGCATCGCCAAGACGGGCGTCAATACGTTCGAGGGGTACTTCCACCCGCGCATGCTCGCGTTCGCGCTGGGGCTGGTGGCGGTCGGCGCGCTGCTGCGCCGGCGCCGACTCGTTGCCTGGGCGCTCGCACTGGCCGCCGTGGCCATTCACCCGACGACGGGGATGTGGTTTGCGATCTGGCTCGCGGTCGCCGACGTCGCGGCCTCGCCACGGGTGTGGCGGCTGGCGGCGATCCTTGCCGGCGTGGCGATGCTGGCAGGCGCCTGGCTGGTCTTCATGGGACCGCTTGCCGGCCGGCTGGCGGTCATGGACCACGAGTGGATCGCGGTGTTCTCGGATCGCGACTATCTCTTTCCGACCGACTGGAAGCCTGGCACGTGGGCGGTCAACGCGATCGCGCCGCTGCTGGTCGCCGGGATCTACCGGTGGCGGAAGTCCCTCGGGCTGACGTCGGCCGCCGAGCGCGGGGTGGTGATCGGCTGCGGCGTGCTCATCGGCGTGTTTCTCGCCTCTCTGCCCTTCATCGCGGCCCGGATCGCCCTTGCCGTGCAGCTGCAGACCTCGCGCGTGCTGTGGCAGGCGGACGTGCTGGCGACGATCTATCTTGTCTGGGCGTTCGTCGAGGCGCCGTGGCCGCGGCTGCAGGTCTCGGCGGCGCTGCGGCAGCGCGGCGTGGTCGCGCTGCTGGCCATCGCCTCGCTGGCCCGGGGCGCCTACATCCTGCGCGTCGAGCACGCCAACGCGCTCGTGGCCGTCGGCCTGCCGTCCACCGACTGGCAGCGCGCCGCAGACTGGGCCCGCCAGCAGACGCCGATCGACGCGCACTTCCTCGTCGATCCCGAGCACACGTGGCGCTACGGCGTCAGCTTCCGCATCGCCGCGAGCCGCGACGTCTACCTCGAGCGCGCGAAGGACGCCGCCATCGCCATCTACTCGCGGGACGTCGCCATGCAGGTGACGGCGCGGAACCGCGACCTGGGCGATTTCAACAGCCTCTCGGCCGAGCAGATGTCGGCGCTGGCGCGGACCTACGATCTCGACTACGTGATCAGCGAGCGCCCGCTCGCGTTGCCGGAGGTCGTCCGGCACGGCGCGCTGCGCGTCTACGCGCTCGCCGCGCGCTGAGACTCACCGCTCGGCGATGGCCCCGAGCGAGAGCGCCGCGACCGTCTTGAGGTCGGCGATCTCGCCGCGCGCGATCATGCCGCGGATCTCGTCCAGCGAGAAGGCCTCCACCTCGATTGACTCGTCCTCGTCCTGGTGTGCGGGAGCGTCGTCCTCGCGCGGCGCGCGAAGCTCCGTGGCCCGGTAGTAAGTCATCGTCTCGGTGCAGAAGCCCGGGGTCGGATAGAGCGTCAACAGCCTGTCGAGGCGGCCGGCGACGAGCGCCCAGCTCCTCGTGGCACTCGCGTGCGGCGGCCGCGTCGGGGTCCTCGCCGACCTCGAGGCTGCCCGCCGGCAGCTCCCACAGAAATCTCCCCGCCGCGTGCCGGTACTGCCGCACCAGCAGCACCCGCCCATCGTCGGCGATCGGGATGAGGACGACGGAGCCGTCGTGCCGCACGATCTCGAGATCGGCCTCGCGGCCGTGCGGCAGACGGACGCGGTCCACCGTGACGTCGAAGATGCGCCCTTCGTAGATGAGGCGCGAGTTCAGAGTGGTCACGAGCGCTCGCTTTCTGTCAGTTGACGGGTGCCAGGACGATGATGTGCTGCCACGGCAGCACGCCGATGACGCGGTCGATGCGGAAGCCGTCTGCGCCGAGCTCTTCGCGTACCTGGCTGACGCTCATCTTGTGCACCTCGCGGATCGGCACGCGCGGATCTTCGAGCCGGAACTCGACCAACACCAGGCGGCCGTCCGGCTTCAGCGCCTCTTTGAGCTTGCGGACGAAGATCTGCGGCGACGCCAGCTCGTGGTAGACGTCGACCATCAGGATCAGGTCGAAGGTCGCCGGCGGCAGCACCGGATCGTCGGCGCGTCCCTGCACCAGCGTGACGTTAGTGAGCTTCTCGCGCGCCACCTTGTCGCGGACGATGTCGAGCATCGCCGGCTGGAGGTCCGTCGCGACGACGCGGCCGGTCGGGCCGACGACCTTCGCGAGCCGCACCGTGTAGTAGCCCGACCCGGCGCCGACATCGGCGACCACCGCGCCGCGCGGCAGGTCGAGCGCGGCGATGGCCTTTGACGGCGCCTCCTCGGCCTCGCGCTCGGGCCGGTCCAGCCACGCCGCGCCCTCCACGCCCATCGTCGGGGCGAGCACGCGGCCGCTGACGGGATGCCGCTGCTGCTGCTGTGCGAGGAGGAGGAGCGGCGGCGTCCCGGCAAGGGTGACGGCAATTGCGAGCGCATGAATCCAGATCGGCCGCATCGTCGAATTATGCGGCCCGAGGCGCGATCTGTCGGTAGACGTCCGCGAAAATTGACCCTTCAGCGAAGGGACTGATACAATCGGATGTTCCCTCCGAATGTGGGCCTGTGGCGCAGCTGGGAGCGCGCCTGAATGGCATTCAGGAGGTCACCGGTTCGATCCCGGTCAGGTCCACCAAACCTTCATTTTCGGTCTCCATTCCGCGCAAGTAGCTGAAGGCCGGCGCGGTTGCGCCGGTTCGAACAAGGTCGTTTCCCTCGAACGCGATTCGCGCGGGAAAGCACAACTGTTGGAACCACTGGCGCTGGTCGAGTGACGGTTGTACCGACACGTCACTGTCCGCGCGCTCCCGGCAGCGGGGCCGGGCCGGTGCCGCGTCGAGACTGGACGACGGCGGCAATCAACACCGCGAACAGACCGGCGGCCACACCCATCCAGGCGAGCCGCGCACGGCGGCGTGGCGGCGCCGTCGCGGGCTCGCGAGTCACGGCGGCGGCAGACTGTTGCGTGGCGTCGTCTGCCGGAAGGGGCTCCGTCGGCGCCAAAGCGTCGCCCGCCACCGCGCCTTCGGCCTCGACCGGAACCAGCAGTCGATACCCGCGGCGCGGAATTGTCTCGACGAATCGCGGCGTGTTCGCTGAATCGTTCAGCTCCTCACGCAGTCGGCTGACCGCGGAGTTCAACCCATGATCGAAGTCGACGAATGTCCCATCGGGCCAGAGCCTTAGCCGGAGCTCTTCGCGACTGACCATCTCGCCTGGCCGTTCCACCAAGGCGGTCAGGAGGGCAAGCGGCTGGTCGGCGAGGCGGTGCGTGCCGCTTTCGCTCCGCAGCTGTCCTGACTTGAGGTCGAGCTCGATGGTCCGAAGCGGAACAACTTTGGAGTGGATTGCGGCATGGCGGGCCATTGGAGCGACCCATCCTCGATTATAGGCCTCGCGACATCCTGTGACGTGGCTGCGGTCAACTGGTGTACGACAGTGTGAGGCAGCAGCGATTGAGGTAGCAGCCGCCTTCTCCACTGTGGTCACCGGAAGGTGACCGATGGTTCAAAACTTCCTCACGGATCCTCGCTGGTACGCTCGTGCACGGCGACATCGACCTCCGAAGGGGGCGTGGGGTTCACGCCGCCGGGCACAGGCCGCTGGAGCGCTACGGCAGCGGACCCACGCGCGGCCAGCCGTGCTCCCAGACGACGGTGGAGACATGCAGCGCCGATCCCGTTCCGCGACCCTCGCCGAAGTAGGAATGGAAGAACATGTAGTCCCGGCTGGCCTCACGCAGGAAGCCGGGGTGACCCGGACCGCGCCAGGTCGGTGTCGTCGCCGCGAGGACGAGCGAGCCGCCGCCGTCGATCATGGGCTTGCCGTCCTTGTCGACATAGGGCCCGGTGATGTCGCGGGAGCGCCCGACCACGATGTTGTAGGTGCTCCCCGGGCCGCGGCAGCAGCGGTCGAACGACACGAACAGGTACCAGAACCGGTCGTGCCGCACGATGAAGGGCGCTTCGACGGAACCGTTGATCGGCTGATCGCGAGGCCGACTGCTGAGGGCGTGCATCCTCGTGTCCGTCGTGGACAGCTTGCCGGTCGCCGGATCGACCCGTCGCATCTTGATCCCTGACCAGAAGCTGCCCCACACCAGCCACGCGTGCGTGCGGTCCTCGGTCACGAGGTTGGGGTCGATCGCATTCCAGTCGTCCGTGTCCGCGTGCGATCGCAGCACCATCCCCTGGTCGACCCACCCGTAGTCGGCGCTCGATGGATCGAGGGTCCGCGTCGTCGCCAGCCCGATAGCGGAATCGCGGCTGCCGAACGAGGAGACCGAATAGTAGAGATGGTACTTGCCGTTGAGGAAGACGATGTCTGGCGCCCACGCGTTTCGTGCCTTCGGAATCTCACGCGTCGCCCAGGCCGGCAGCGACTCGAACACAAAGCCGGCGGCCGCCCAGCGCCGCATGTCCGTCGACGTCCGGATCGGGATGACACCCTGGCCGTTCCGGCCGCCGGTGCAGAACACGTAGTAGGTGCCCTTCTCCTTGATCGCCACCGGGTCGTGAACCGGCGCGATGTCGCCCTCGAGCGCGAGTACCTCCTGCGGAACGGCTGCCCGGGGGCTCGCCCTCCAGGTGTCTCCGATAGACACGAGGACGAGCACGACCGCCACGGCAGCCCATCTCGGGTGACTGGTGTGCATATCGCTAAGTGTAGCCAGGCGAGCTGACAATCAGCGTAAGTCGTTGGCTGGTTGCGTCATGCGGGTGGTATGAGGGCTGTGACGGTTCTGAGCCAACTGGCCATCCGGTTCCAACTGGCGCTAGTTTGGTCCACCAACCTTCCCTCCGACCCTCAATCCGAAAAATAGCTGAAGGCGGCGCGGATTACGCCGGTTCGAACAAAGTCGTGTCCCTCGAACGCGATTCGCGCGGGAAAGCACAGTTGGAACCACTGGCGCTGGTCGAGTGACGCTTGTACCCACACGTCAATGGCGCGCGTCAGAACGCGTTCTGCGAACGCCAGGATGCCTTTCTAACGTCGAGTTCGTCGAGCTGGCCTGAGCGACGCAAGGGAGCGTGGGCTCCTCGCGCAGCTTCTCGGCGTGGCGGTGCTGTACGTCTCGATGGCGATCGAGCGCTCGAAAGGATCGCTTCGTCCAGACGATTCGATCTGTCGCCGCTCGCCGGCACGTTCCAACCTCATCCGTTTAGGGCAATGTCCGACTGTCGCTCAACGGCCATCGGGGCGATGAATGCGGTGCGGAACTACAATCAGCCGTGACGATGTCAGAACCAGCCGACATCACCGGTCTGCTGAAGGCGTGGGGCCGGGGAGACAAAGAAGCGCTCGACCAGCTCATGCCGCTGGTCTATGTCCAGCTACGTGCACAGGCCCGGCGCCATATGCAAAGTGAGCGCGCTGGCACCACGCTGCAAACCACAGCGTTGGTCCATGAGGTCTACCTGCGACTCACAAAGGCTCAGGATGTGGACTGGCATGATCGCGCGCACTTCTTCGCGCTGTCGGCACAGATCATGCGGCGTATCCTCGTTGACGCGGCACGTGCCCGGACCGCCTCGAAGCGGGGTGGCGCTGCTCCGCACGCGGCACACTCGCCGGAGATCGATCCGGACCAGATTCCGAGCCCCCAGTCCGACTCTGTCCTGATGCTCTGTGCGCTCGACGATGCACTCGACAGCCTGGCGCAGCGCGATCCCAGGCGAGTGAAGGTGATCGAGTTGCGTTTCTTTGCTGGACTGAGCGTCGAAGAAACGGCGGACCTGTTGCAGGTCTCGCCGCAAACGGTGATGCGCGACTGGCGGCTTGCCAAGGTGTGGCTCGCGCGAGAACTGGGGGCTGATGGGTGCCGGTAGTGGCATGACGCGGGCTCAGCAGCGAGGTAGAACTGGCAAGTGAGGGTCCGGGTGCTCAAGCGCCCGAACGACGAACTCGTGGCCGACAAACTCGATTGGTTCCGACACCTCGAGGACGTCTGGGACGCGGCGATGACACGACCGCCGACCGACCGCGCAGCATTCCTGCGCGAAGCCTGCGGCGACGATGACGCTACGCAACTCGAACTCGAAGCGACGCTGGTGAACGTGTCGCGCGCAGAGGTGTTCCTCGAACAACCGCTTGCCGCGGTGGCGGCGCACGTCATGGAGCCTTTGACCGATACCGTGCTGACCGGCCAGCGGCTCAACACCCTGGCGATCGGCAAGTTGATTGGCGCCGGCGGCATGGGGCACGTCTATCGGGCGCACGATACCGAGCTGAATCGTGACGTCGCGGTCAAGGTGCTGTCACCAGCGTTCGCCAACGACGCTGACCGCCTCGCGCGCTTCGCACGCGAGGCGCGTGTGCTCGCCTCCCTGAACCACCCGAACATCGCGCAGATCCACGGTTTGCAGAGCTCCGGCGTCGTGACGGGGATCGTCATGGAGCTGGTCGCTGGTGAAACGCTCGCAGACCGTATCGCGCGTGGCCCCATCGCCGTCAATGAGGCGCTCCCCGTTGGACGACAGATTGCCGCGGCGCTCGAAGCCGCGCACGAGCAGGGCGTCATTCACCGCGACCTGAAGCCCGCGAACATCCAGGTCCGAACCGACGGCGCGGTCAAGGTGCTCGACTTCGGTCTCGCCAAGACGGTCCATTCCACAAGCGACGACGCCGGGGACCAGATGGATTCCGCCGCGCTCTCGTCGGTACCGGGCGTGGTGCTCGGGACGGCCGCCTACATGTCGCCAGAGCAGGCGAGGCAGAAGCCGGTCGACCGCCGTGTGGACATGTGGGCGTTCGGATGCGTCCTGTTCGAGATGCTCACAGCGCGGCCGGCGTTTGCCGGCCAGACGCAATCGGAAGTGTTGCTCGAGATCGTCGAAGGCGAACCAGACTGGAAGGCCTTGCCTGCGTCCACGCCGCCGGCCATTCGCCGATTGCTGCGGCGGTGCCTCGAGAAGGACGCCGGACGGCGGCTCGACTCGGCGGCGGTGGCCCGTCTCGAGATCGACGAGGCCGAACGGGAACAGTCGCGTGTCGTATCGAACAGCTCGAGCACACCAAAACGCTCGGCATGGGCACCGGTGCCCTGGCTGCTGATCGGCGCAGTCGTCGCCCTGCTCGTGACGATGACCGCCGTTGAACGGTCGCGCCCCTCTGAGCAGTCCAGGCCGTTGACGGTGATGTCGATGACCGTCGATGGACCCCAGCTCGTCCACCAGGCGGGCGTTCATTTTTCGCTGACGCCGACCGGCAGGACCATCGTGTATTCGGGCAGATACGCTGGGAACCGTGTCCTGTTCCGGCGCGATCTCGACCGGCTCGATCCAGAACCGATTGTCGGGACCACGGGCGGAAGCGATGTCTTCTTCTCCGCGGATGGCCGGCGGATCGGCTTCGAAACTCGAAGTGAATTGTGGTCGACGTCTCTCGACGGCGGTACCCCCCAACTGCTGCATGCCAACCATCCGCTGCGTGGTGGAACCTGGGGAGATGGCGACCGGATCGTCGTCGGTCGTGTGGGCTCCGGCCTCTGGATGATTTCCGCCGCCGGCGGCGAGTCTCGTCAGTTGACGGTCCCCAAAGACGGTGAGCGTCACGAGCTTCCCCAACTGTTACCCGGCGGTCGCGGTGTGCTCTTCACAATCCTCGCCACGAAGAAAGCGCCTCGTGCAGCCGTTGTGCTGCTCGATACGGGCGAAGCGCGCGATATTTTTGAAGGTGTCGGCGCTCGCTACGTCGACTCGGGACATGTCGTGTTCGGCCGGCAAGACAAGCTCTGGGCAATCGGTTTCGATCTCGACTCGTCTGGGGACACGAGGAGTCGCGCACCGCGTCCGTGAGGATGTGCTGTGGTCGGCCGCGGGCTATCCGCAGTTCACGGTGGCCGGAGACGTGCTGGCGTACGTAAGGACGAGTCAGGCGGCCGCGTATGTCGGCAAGAGCGTCCTGACGTTGGTCAATCGACAGGGGGCAGCAGAGATCCTGCCGCTCCCGCCGGACAACTACCTCCTGGCCGCACTGTCGCCAGCAGGTGACCAGTTGGTGGTTCAGGTCGGAGCCGGCCGCGATCTCTGGACGTACGACTTCAACCGGGGCACCTTCACGCGATTGACCTCCGATCGAGTCGTGGCCTTCTCGGCTCCGACGTGGACACCAGACGGAAACCGCATCGTTTTCACCACGTGGTTCAACGGAGACGTCGGGCTCGGCTGGGTGCGGCCAGACGGGAGCGGTGCTGTCGAGGCGCTGGTGAAGGGCATCGGCTTGCGCTCGTTCGAACGGACCCAACCCGACTTCCTGCCCGACGGAAGCGGCATCATCATGACGGGACTGGCGCCGTCGGCATCGCTCGAAGATCTTCTGATCGTGCGGCTGACTGGTAAGGTGCGCCTTGAAACGTTACTGCAGGCTCCGGGCGTCGAGCGAAACCCCGCCATCTCTCCGGACGGTCGTGCCGTCGCATACAACTCGGACGAATCAGGCCGACACGAAGTTTACGTTCGCCCCTTCCCGAACGTCAGCGCCCGACGATGGCAAGTCTCTACCGAAGGCGGCGCAGGTCCTCGATGGACTCGCGGCGGGCGAGAGCTCGTGTACAGGGACGACCGAGGCCGCGTCATGGCAGTGACGGTCCGATCCGATGGCAACGACAGCTTCGAGTTCTCGAAGCCGCAGTCGCTCTTCAGCTTTGCGGCAGGCACGGTGTATGGTCTCGATCGCGGGTTCGATGTCTCCCGCGACGGAGAGCGTTTCCTGTTCCAGCGTGCTCCGACTACTACCCCAGCCAGCGGGTCATCAGTGGAGTTGGTGTTGATCCAGAACTGGGTCGACGAACTGAAGCGTCTCGTTCCACGCTAGCCCTGCCGTTGCTCCAACGACGCTTGTATCCAGAGATCGAGGCACGGGGTAGCACCCGCTTCGCAAAGTTCAGAATGCCCTCCACGTCGAACTCCTCGACCTTGGAACCGTGCCGGTCGATCTCGACCGGCGTCGAGTTCTTCGAGAAGCCGATCGCGTTGGCGTTTCAGCGAACCGACCCGCCGCCGGAAGCAGAGGATCTGCGACCGAGACACCAAAGCCTGCCATTTGACGATGCGCTCGGCCTGTCGAAGTTCTCCGCCGAGGCCGGTACACGCCACCGCCCTCGGCGAGCAGCGCCTGGCCATAGCAACGGGTCCCTGCCCTGGAAGCCGGGCGGTGCACAGCGACCTTCCGGCCCGTTTGGCGGCCGATTCCGGTTCTGTCGATCGCCGATGACTGCCTGCGGTTCGGGCAGATGCTCTTGAATGCCAGGCATGCCGACCGCGCGCTCGTGTCGGTCAGAGTCGTCCCCAGCACGATAGCAGGCGACATCAGTCCACACGACGCCAACCGTTTGCCTGGGCAGCGACTATCTCGGCTTCGAACTCGTCCCGCTTCGCCAGCATCGCATCGAGGGACGGGCAGTCACTGCAGGTGGCAGAGTGGCCATCGATAAACCTGACACCCCAACCGCGACTCCACGGCACGATGGTCCACCGCTGAACGCTTCCATCACGGCAAGCCGTGCGCCACAGACTTCACCAGCCTGAGTTGAAATGCTGGATCTCCAGCCGTTGGGGCCGCGCCGCGTACGCGTAGAAGAATGCTGTTCTCTCGTGACGGCGGAGTGGGTCTACACCTGTTTGCTGGCCGATCCGGGGGCGATGCCCGGTGGGCACCCACACCCCGGAACGACGCCCCGGTATGCCCTGACATCAGGAAGGCCTGGCCTTTCTCGGCATCGAACTGCATGATGAGCGCAACTTGGCGCATGCGCCCGTGATCTCGACGGACTCAAGCGGGTGACCGTGCGTGTCGTTCCGACAGACGAAGAGCTGATGAGTGCCCGTCCTGTTGTTCGGGTGCCGGCCTCGACACGCACAGCAACCGTCTTGATTAGGTGGCCTGTTGCCAGGCGGTTTGATGTTTGAGCATGGTGTTCAGGATCACCAAGAGTTTGCGATTGACAGCCACCAGTGCCACCTTGGCGGGCTTACCGGCGGCGCGCAGGCGCTGATAGAAGCGGCGCAGCGGCGGGTTGTGGCGCGCGGCGACGAGCGCGGCCATGTAGAGCGCCGTGCGCACCGAGGCGCGGCCGCCGCGGATCATCCGCCGGCCGCGACACTGCCCACTGTCGCGATTCATCGGGGCGACGCCGACGAGCGCCGCGATGGTGCGTCGCTCGAGGGAGCCGAGCTCCGGTAATTCCGCGAGGAGCGTCCGCGCGACGATGGGTCCGATCCGGGGCACACTGCGCAGCAGATCCTCCTGCGCCCGCCACAGGGGACTCCCTTGAATGCGCCGGGTGAGATCGGCGTCGACGTCGGTCACCCGTCGCTCGAGCCAGCGAATGTGCGTCCGGAGATCGCGTTGCACCGGCGTCGTGGTGGTTTGGGCCAGCCGCTGTCGCTCAGCGATGAGCATGTCGAGTAACTGGCGTCGGCGCGTCACCAACGCCGCCAAGGCCTGGGTGTCCGCATCCGGCAGCGGCCGGATGGCGGGCTGGACGCGGGCCCCGAACGCGGCCAGCACCTGGGCATCGATCCCATCGGTTTTCGCGGTGCGCCCGAGGGCGTGCGCAAAGGCCCGCACCTGGCGGGGATTCACGATGACCATGGGCAGCGCGGCCGCCGCCCCGGCCGCGGCGACCGCGGCCTCATAGCCACCGGTCGCTTCGAGCACCACGACCGCTGGATGCACCGCGGCAATCCGCGCCATCGTGCGCTCGAGCGCCTCAGGTGTGGTCGCACTCGTGCACTGCTCGCCGCTCGGTGTGACGGCAATCGCCACCGCGTACCTGCCCACATCGACCCCCACCGCCACGATCTCCGGCTGCATCCTCGGCCTCCGTGTCATCGCGGCTCCCGCTCTTATGCGCGTGCGGGCTCGAGGCCCCGTCAACTGTTCGGGATGAACGATGACGCTAGCGAGCGGAGGCCCAAGCTGTGCGACGGTCTCGGCACCAAGAGAACCACGGCTCTCCTCTCTCGGCCCCTTTTAGCAAACTTCGGAGACATAAGAGAGGAACGTGATGCATGAACGCACAACCGACACCGCTCGGCCAGATCTGGTTCGCAGGATCGACGCCTACTGGCGCGCCGCCAACTATCTGTCGGTCGGCCAGATTTATCTCTATGACAATCCGCTGCTGAAGAAGCCCCTCGACGCGGGAGCACATCAAGCCGCGCCTGCTGGGTCACTGGGGCACGACGCCGGGGCTGAACTTCATTTACGTGCACTTGAATCGCGTCATCAAGGAGCACGACCTCGAATGTCCATCTACATCACCGGGCCGGGCCACGGCGGCCCGGGCCTGGTGGCCAACGCGTATCTCGAGGGGACGTACAGCGAGGTCTATCCGCACGTGTCGCAAGATGAGGAGGGCATGAAGCGCCTGTTCACGCAGTTCTCGTTCCCGGGCGGCATCCCGAGTCACGTCGCCGCCGAGACACCCGGCTCGATCCACGAAGGCGGCGAACTTGGGCTACTCGCTGTCTCACGCGTTCGGCGCGGCATTCGACAATCCCGATCTGCTCGTGGCGTGCGTCGTCGGCGATGGCGAAGCGGAGACCGGCCCGCTCGCCACGAGCTGGCACTCGAACAAGTTCCTCAACCCGGTCCACGACGGCGCCGTGCTGCCGATCCTGCATTTGAACGGGTACAAGATTGCCGGCCCGACCGTGCTGGCCCGCATTCCCCGCGAAGAACTGGACGCGCTCTTCCGCGGCTACGGCTACACGCCGTATGTCGTCGAGGGCGACGACCCTCTCGAGATGCACCAACGCATGGCGGCCACACTCGATACCGCTGTCGGCGAGATTCGCACGATCCAGCGCAACGCCCGCGGCGAAAGGATTCAAGGAGCGCCCGCGCTGGCCCATGATCATCCTGCGCTCGCCAAAGGGCTGGACGGGTCCGAAGGTCGTGGACGGGAAACAGACCGAGGGCACGTTCCGCTCGCATCAGGTGCCGATGGGCGACATGGACCGCCCGGGCCACGTGAAGCTGCTGGAGAAGTGGCTGAAGAGCTACCGTCCTCAGGAGCTGTTCGACAAGACGGCCGGCTCATTCCCGAACTTGCAGCCCTGGCTCCGACAGGCGAGCGCCGCATGAGCGCGAACCCCACGCCAACGGCGGCCTCCTGCTGCGCGACCTGCGACTGCCGGACTTCCGCGACTACGCCGTCGCCGTGCCGCAGCCGGGCGCGGTGAACGCCGAGGCCACGCGCGTCCAGGGCGCGTTCATCCGCGACGTCATCAAAGCGAATCGCGACAACTTCCGCATCTTCAGCCCGGACGAAACGAACTCGAACCGCTGGAACGCGGTGTTCGAGGTGACGAATCGGTGTTCGACCGCGGAGATTCTTCCCACCGACGATCACGTCGCGCCGACGGCCGCGTGATGGAGATGCTGAGCGAGCACCAGTGCGAAGGCTGGCTCGAAGGGTACCTGCTCACGGGCCGCCACGGCTTCTTTTCCTGCTACGAGGCGTTCATTCACATCATCGATTCGATGTTCAACCAGCACGCCAAGTGGCTGAAGGTCTCGAACGAGATTCCGTGGCGCCGGTCGATCGCCTCGCTCAACTACCTGCTCACGTCGCACGTCTGGCGGCAGGATCACAACGGCTTCAGCCATCAGGATCCCGGCTTCATCGACCATGTCGTCAACAAGAAGGCGGACATCATCCGCGTCTACTCTGCCGCCCGACGCGAACACGCTGCTCTCGGTCACCGACCACTGCCTGCGCAGCCGCAACTACGTCAACGTCATCGTCGCCGGCAAGCAGCCGGCGCCGCAGTGGCTGGACATGGACGCCGCCGTCAAGCACTGCACCGCCGGCCTCGGCATCTGGCCTTGGGCCAGCAACGATCGCGGCGGCGAGCCGGACGTCGTGATGGCGTGCTGCGGCGACGTGCCCACGCTGGAAACGCTGGCGGCGGTCGAACTGCTGCGGACCCATTTTCCCGACCTGAAGGTCCGCGTGATCAACGTCGTCAATCTGATGAAGCTTCAGCCGCAGAGCGAGCACCCGCACGGCTTGAGCGACAAGGAATTCGACGTGCTCTTCACGACCGACAAGCCGATCATCTTCGCGTATCACGGCTATCCGCTGCTGATCCATCGTCTGACCTATCGCCGCACGAATCATCGCAACCTGCACGTGCGCGGCTACAAGGAAGAAGGCACGACGACCACGCCGTTCGACATGGTGGTGCTGAACGACCTCGACCGCTTTCACCTCGTATCCGACGTCATCGACCGCGTGCCCAGGCCTCGGCGCGCGTGCCGCCTACGCGCAGCAGGCGATCCGCGAGAAGCTCATCGACCACAAGCAATACATCGCCAGCTACGGCGAGGACATGCCGGAGATTCGGGATTGGGCATGGAGTTCTGGCAGGATCGGGAAGCCCTCGCGCGGACGGAGGACCGGAACGTCACGAACAAAGCGGTCGTGAGCGACACAGCTTCGGACCAACGACGGGCTGGTCGCGCTGAATTCCGTCAAGGAACTGATAGCCGATCGCGGCCGGCCGCGGATCTGCCTCTGCATGCCGAGCCTGGCTCGCTGCGATGCGCTGACCGATTCTCGTAGGCGCCGGGCAACGAGCGGCCTGAGGCCGTGAAGGAACGCGACGGCGTATCGGAGAGCGAGCAGACACCGTTGAGCGGACCGTACCAGGTCTACTCCTCGAAAACGCTGTACCGTTTGCCAATGTAGTCTGGGTACCGTCAGAGGCCGTGTATTGCCGCTTACTTTGGCTGGGCCGCTTTGGCGCGGTCAACCATAGCCTCGATGACTGCGGCAGGGTGCCCCATCTTGCTGCAGGACCGTGCGCGAGTCGGATTCAGTCAACGGTTTCGAGGACTCGCTGAACCTGCCAACGCCTTCGATGAGGATGATGAACCGTTCACCCCTGCTGCCATTAGCGACCTTTTGCAATTCAAAATGGTCCTGCATACGTGCTCCAGCACCCATGTTAGGTCATTGCCAAGGCAGCCGGTAAACAATCGCCAAGCCGATTCACTCGGTCGGCTCAGTCAAACTTGCGCTTCTACTAGCAGCAGCCGAGTCGGTGCAGTCGAACTGACGAGTTACTCCTGGCCTTGTATTCTTCCCGACCACAGCCGCAGAGCTGTCATCCCGTCGGCGAGTTGGCCGACCGCCTCAAGCCAAGAAAACAAGGTGGTTCCAGCTTTCGAGGTAATGGTCCACCATCCTTCGACTCACCGTCCGCTCCGCATCGCCTGTAAGAACTGTCGCGCATCGGCCAGCTCCGGTCGATCCGTGTCGGCCTGCTTCCACAATTCGAGAAACTCGGAATAGCGTTCGATCGCCGTCCGCGTGTCACCGGCGCGGCGGGCCGCTCGAGCGATCCCGTAGATGGCTTTCGGCCTTCCTGGCGTGCGCTTCAGCGTCTCGGCGAAATGTGTAAGGGCTTCCGCAGGCCGATCGAGATCCAGCAGGAGCTCCCCATAGAGCTCGTGGGCAGGAATGACCGGGTAGGGCGGCTGAGAAAGGGCATCGATCGAGTCCTCGATAGCGATGGCCTCATTCATCATCGCGGTCGCACGGCCGGTGTCTCCAGCAGCTTTCGCTGCCAGGGCCTGGGTTTCCTTCGCCTGCAATGTGATGATTTGCTGCACGAACGGGTGTTGCCCCGTCTCGATCGAGAGCGCCGCGATCCGATCGGCGGCGGCCTGCGCACTCGCGGCGTCTCCACGTTTCGCCGCGGCCATGCCGTCGAGCTGCAGCTTCATCGCGATGAAATCGCGTGAAGGCGCAACCAGGGGCACCGTCGCCACGTCCTGCCAGTTGCCCGCCTCCACGAGATAGCGGCTCAGCATATCGAAGTGCCCGTACGCCACACGATCGGGGAGAGCGTAGATCGTCCGTCCGCGCACGTGCCTCGCCTGCAACTCGGGCGTATCCGCGGCAGTCTTCCTGTCCGGCAAGGCCTCGTACTGCGCTCCGATGAGATCGGTGACGCGCCTGGCATCGCGGTAGCGTCCCAGTTGCAGGTATGCGTACTGCAGGTAGTTGAGCGAATGAAAGTCCCGGTGCTCGCCTGCTTCTCCGGCGCGCTGCACATCTGCTTCCGACGTGCGCCAGGCATTCTCGTTCGTCGCGGCCGATTCCTCCCACAACCCCAGCCGGGTGAACATGTGCGAGGGCATGTGCTGCGCATGGGGGACCGCTGCCGCAGTGGACGCGTAGGCCCGAGCGGCTTTCAGGCCCTCCACGGCGTGCGCCGGGTCATCGTAGACGTGAATCAAGTAATGCAAGGCCCCGGGATGCTCGGGCTTTGCTGCGTACACCTCTTCAAACAACCTGGCGGCCACCGCCTGCCTCGCAAAACCTGGCGTGCCTTCCCTGATGGTCCCGAGAATAGAGAGACCGTAGAACAGCTTGGTCTCGTCATCCGGATATTGCTCGTAGACCGCTCGCATCGCGTCCTTGAACGCCTCGTCGCGATCTGATTTCGATCCCGCCCCTGCATCTCTGTACAGCGCCGCGACCGCCTCGAGGTACATCCGCTCGCGAGGCGTCTTTGGGGCAGCCTGCAGGCCTCGTTGGACGAGAGCCCAGGCCGCCGACAGATCCGCTCGACTCGGCGCATCCCAGAACGGATGGTTGTACATCAGCGCGGCTCCCCAGTACGCCATCGCGCATGCCGGTTCGGCCTGAATGACCTTGTGGAACGCCTCCAGCGCGCGCTCATACCAGAAATTGTGAAGAAGCGCGAGTGCGCGGTCGAAGTCAGCAGACCTTGACGGCGAGCACGATACGTCCATGTGCACGTGGCCGAGACCATGCACGTGTTCTGCGACGCGCTGTGTGCTGTGATCCAACGATGGAGACAGGAGACACGCCATGCACGGGACGAGTAGCATCCTCAACATCGGCCCTCCGCAACAGCGCCCTGGATACCACCGTAGACGAGTGTCCAGAGGCGGCCATCGCCTTCACATCGTGATCGGGCGGGACGATCCGCTACGTGACCGTGATGGGGTGCGTGACGACTGCCCAGTGGGCGTAGCCTTCCTCGTTCAGCGGAATGCGATCGGGCTGGGTGTTGCCGTGATTGTCCGTCGCTCGGGCCTGCAAGCGGTGCGTTCCCGGACGAGCATCCCAATCGACATCCCACCGAACCCACGCCCGATCGATGTTGGGCTCTCGAAGGCGAGCCGGCTGCCAGGCTCGTCCACCATCGAGGCTCACGTCAACTCCGGCAATGCTGCCTTCACCAGACCATGAACGCCCGCGCAGCAGCCGACTGCCTGAGGGGACCTCGCCATTCCAGGGAAGTTCAAACGCGCTCTTCACGTTCTGTGTCGTCACCATCGGCCCCAGGGCCGGCGGCCGCGATTCGTAGTTCGGGCCGATGAGGATGTATTTCTGTGTGTTGTATTCGGAGTAGAGCGGCTCTTCCGACACCTCGATACGGCCGACCCATTTGATATGCGCAATGCCGACCCACCCAGGGACTACCACTCGTAACGGAAAGCCATGGTCGGGTGGGAGCGGCTGCCCGTTCATGGCATACACGAGAAGCGTGTCGTCGGCCAGCGCCCTGTCGATCGGCATCGGTCGTTTCACCCGCTTCTGGTCCAGGCCCTCAGGCATGACGTCACGGGCAGTCGGTTTGATTCCGGCCCGCTCCAACACTTCTCGCAGGGGCACGCCTGTCCATTCGGCGACCCCGATTCCGCCCAGCCCCCACGGCGTACCAGCAATCTTCTTCCCGTGGGAGATCTGAAAGAAGTTTCTGCCGTTGCCGGCGCACTCGATCGCGCGAAGTACCGACATCGAGGGCATCGACAGGATTTCATCGTAAGTGAACGAGCGGGGGCGCGAGACGCCTGACCCACCGATGTGCAGGCGCCACGTTGCCGGCTCCAGGCGCGGGACCACGGGGCTGTTGTTCCGGACGAAGAACAATTCGTTGGGAACCAGGTAGCCTCGGTGGTACATGGCCTCCCACCGCATCTCCAGGTTGCTGTCGCTTCTCACGAACAGTTCTGGTGGCGCTGGCTTGACGATAGCCCCATCGGTCTGAGCGGCGACGAGTTCAGAATGGGATGGCACCAGGCGGGCGACTGCGGCGGCCGCTGCCCCACCTGCCAGGAAGCGCAGGAGGTGGCGACGCGACACTCCCACCCCCCTGGCGCTTTGCCACGCCAATTCCTCGGCCCGCTCTCGATCGTAGATTCGTTCGTTCAGCAAGATGCTCCGGTACATCGCACTCATGCTCATGGCTCGGGCGATCGACCTGAAGAGCTGGGCTGCTCTTCAACACCGGTGGACTGGCAGCCGCCCGCCATCCGGGTCTTGACTCCAAAGCGTCGATTCGTGTGCCGTCAGCCTACTCCTCACGATATTCGTGCGCAACGGGGATGAACCCTCGGGGTCTTCATCGTCGGGCTCGGTGCTCGGCTCATCCCTCACGCACGCAGGGGCAACCCCGTCAACGACCCGCGAGTGGCAGCCGGAACGCGGCCATTTCCCCGCCGTTGCGAACCAGCAGGACGTTGCCAACAAACACCGGGTGGTTCCAGGTCTTGCCCTGGATCGCCGGGAAACGCGCAAGCTCGGTGAACTGGTCGGGGGTCGCCCTCACCAGCGCAAGCTCACCCTCCTCCGACAGCACCAGCAGCACGTCCTGGTCGGGCAGCAGGACGAGCTGGCCGTTGCCGTAGCGCCCGCCCTTCCATTTGCGCGTGCCGTCTTCGAGGTCGATGCAGGCGAGGATGCTGGCGTCGAAGCCGAAGGCATGGCCCTTGTGAACGACGAAGTCGTTGAAGTACGGCTTCAACCCGCGCGACGTCCAGCGCTCTGCGACGGTCCATCCGCCGGTTCCGCGCGCGACCGCGATGCGGCGCGTGCCGCTCTCTCCACTTGCGACGATCAGGACGTCGCCGTCCGCGGTCAGAGCCGGTTGCACCATCGGGAAGCCCCGCCACAGGTGCTCCCAGAGCCGCCTGCCGTCAGCGGGCGCGACGCTGGTCGCGCCGTCGCCGCTCAACATCAGGACCTGCGTCACGCCGCTGATCGTCATCAGATGTGGCGAGCTGTAGCTCCCGCCGCTGGTCTTGACGAACCAGCGCGGATTGCCGGTGGCGAGGTCGTAGGCGACGAGCCGACCGCTGGCGGCGACGATCACGACCTCGTCGACCACCAGCGGCGAGCTCGAGAAGCCCCAGGTCGGGACCTCCGCGCCAGTGTCCGTCGCCGCGTTTCGTGACCACACGACCGCGCCGTTACCGGCATCCAGAGCGTTCACGATTCCGGTCGCGCCGAACGTGTACACGCAATCGTCCCTCAGTGTCGGCGTCCCGCGCGGGCCGGCGCCGCCATTCGACTCGAAGAACCGGGCCGCGTCGCGGTGTGTCCACACCGGCTTGCCGGTGGTCGCGTTGTAACAGGCGACGACCTCGTCGTCACCGCGCTGCTCCTGGGTATAAAGGAGGTCCCCGCGGACGGCGAAGGACGACCAGCCCGGTCCGATCGGCCGGCGCCACAGCTCGACGGGCGGCAAGGCGGACCAATTGGTTTCGATCCGAACGCCGCGGCTGATGCCGTCGCGCCCGGGTCCGCGAAAGCCGGGCCATTCGGCTCGTGTTACGACTGCTGCCGGAGTGGCCGGTTCGGTCTTCGCCGTTTCTCCCTTCGGGAGTGTGACGGGCTTGCCCCGAGCGGAGTCGATGGGCTTGTCGTCGGATTCTGCCGCGGCTGCCGCCTCAGGAACCTCCGTTGCCGCCGCAGGCGGTGGGAGCGCCGTCGGTCCGCCCTGAGCGGAGGCGGCGTGCTCGCGGCCGGCCTGGGCCAGGAGCCGCTCCTCGGGGCTCTTCGTCCAGCGCCAATCGAATTTCAATGCATGGTCGCCGGTTATGCCTTCGGTCCGGACGAGCGTCCACACTCCGCAAGCGAGCAGAATCATCGCGGCCATCGTGGCGCGCCGAGGTCCATCGGGAAGGCGACGGCCTGCTGCTGCCCCGGCGACCAGGGCAAGGCACAGTGTCGGGACGGCGTAAGCGAAGAACCACGCCGGCCCCATCGACTGGTGCCGGAGGTACCATGTCGCGGCCAGCCCGACAATCATCAGGGCGATGGCACCGACGCGGTCCAACCAACGTGCCCGGCTGAAGAACGCCCACCACAAGACGACAACCAACGCGGCGCCGAGTGCCCACTGCATCCCGAGCGCGAAGCCCTTGAATCCGGGGACAACGGCCTTCACGCCGAACCGGGCCACCAACAGCAGCACCACGGCGGCCACGCCGGGCCACAGCCGGAGCGGCTTCCGAAGACTCCGTTCGCCGGACTGAGCGATCGTCATATCGCCTTCGCGCCACCAGCAGCAAGTCCTGGTCGGGCAACAGGCCCAGCTGGCCGCTGCCGAAGTTGTAGACAGTCTACAGCCTTGGACGTAGGACCTCTACAACTTGTTCCGCCAACGACTCGTGTACATACGACGAGCGCGCGCGGATCAGTGCCAGTCGTCAGAGACAGCAGGGCCGAACGAGGCTAGCCTTCAGGGCCGGTAGAGGATGAGGCCGGTTCACTTGGCGGCAACATCGACGGGGCCCTCACGCCGCCACCCCCACAGCCGCAAGTACCCCTCCGCCGGTTGGCAAACCAAACTCGGGCGAGGTGCACGGCCAGTCATCGTGACTCGGGCCTGACTCCTGGTACTGGTCCCGACGCAAGCGTGTTTAGACGATCGCGATTATCTCGGCGACGCGTTCATTGACGCGAGCCCGAGGCGCAGGGGATCATTCCGCTGGAGAGCCACATCATGTCGCCACTGCCTCGACTCACGCGCGCCGTGCCGGTGGTCCTTGTCGCCAACGTGGAGGCGTCTGCCGGGTTCTTCAGGGAGACTCTGGGGTTCTCGATCGATTTTCTTCACGGCAACCCGCCGTTCTACGGCTCCGTGTCGCGCGACGGTGCCTGCGTACATCTCAAGTTCGTGCACGAGCCCGTGCTCGCTGTTGGCCCGCAGGACAGGGATGGATTCATCACCGCCTTCATCGAGGTCGAGAACGTCACAGCGCTCTACTCTGAGTACGTGACGACCGGCGCGACGTTCGACCAGAAACTCAAGGCGCAGACATGGGGACTGACTTCATCGTCCGCGACCTCGATGGCAACGGCATCTGCTTCGTCGGTCCGGTCAGGCCCGGGTACTGGCCCTTCTTGAAACGTGGCTGCGGCGCGCGAGTCCGGTATGGCCGCCCGCCTCGCAGACGTCAGTCGCAGTGAAAATAGAAGCGGTTCCCGTCGATATCTTCAACGGTGAACTGGCGCAATCCCCAGGGCTTCGTCTCGAGGGGTTCGACGATTCGTGCACCCCGCGAGCGCAATTCCTCGTACGTCGCGTCGATGTCCGCCGCGAATATCCAGTGGACGGCAGGCTCGAAAGGGCGGCCCCTTCTGCGGAAGAAGATCGCGACGTCATCGCGCGAGACGGCGCCGATATCTCCGCCTGGATATAGCCAGCCAACCTCGAAGCCGAGCGCATCCCGGTAATGCTGCTGAGCCCGCTCCACGTCCTCAACCGGGAGTTCAGGCGTGGGATGGGCGAGCGCCGTTCGCAAGGGCTTTTGATTCACGAGAGTACGCAGCTGTTAGTGACAGGTCAACGACAAGCTCGGCGTTGAGCGTTTGACGCCGTGGCGCGTTCAAGTTGGACGACGGTCTCAGGTCATGCGTGCGGCGAGCACGGTCAAGTCGTCCCGCACGCCGGCATCGCCGACGTGCGCGTCGACAGCGCTGGCCAGTGTGCGACAAATCTCCGGCGCTCCGAGCGTGGCGGCTCCCCGCAGCACGCGAATAACGCCCTCATCCTCGAACTGGTCGCCTTGGGGCGACTCGGCCTCCGTCACTCCATCACTGCAGGCGACGAGCAGATCCCCCGGTTCGAGCAGGACGCGTGCGGCCTCGAACGGGGCCTGTTCGAACATGCCGAGGGCGACGCTGGTCGCTGGCAGCCGCTCGATGTCGCCTGATGTCCGGCAGAGCAGCGGCGGCGTGTGGCCGGCGTTGACATAGACCAGTTCCCGGGTGTCGGGACAGTAGGTGGCGACAAACAGCGTGACGAAGCGGGACGCCGGTGCGTGCCGCAGCACCTGTGTGTTGAGCCGCGCCGCCAGCGCCTCAAGCGTCAGGCGATCGTCGGCGAGCGTTCGCAGGCTGGCCACCACGAGCGTCATCAGCAGCGCCGCTGGAGTGCCCTTGCCGGCGACGTCGCCCACCGCGAGCAGGACCTGGCCGTCCGCGGAGGTGCGGATGTCATAGAAGTCGCCGCCGACCACGCTTGCGGGACGCGTCTCGCCACAGGCCTCGATTCCCGGGCTCACCCAGGCCCCCTGCGGCAGCATGGCCAGCTGGATGTCGCGGGCGACGGCGAGATCGTGCTTGAGCACCAGGCGGTCGGCGACCTCGAGGATGACCAGCAGGTTCAGCAAGGCCAGGGCGGCCACTAAATAGAAGGTGATGGGCGAGCCGCCTGGAAGCGGCAGAGTGACGCGGCCGACGGCCAGGCCGCTCAAGTCCCAGTGCACGACGATCGGCAGAAGGCCGATGAGCGTACACAACAGCGCCAGACCGTAGAGCGCCCGCCGCGCCGGAGGCAGACGGTTCGAAAAGGCGACGATGAAGAGCCGGAGGCGCGTGATCGCCCGCTTCGGGAACGGCTGGCGCTCGAGGCTCGAGCGGTCGATCCCCTTGAGCAGAAACTCGTACGCTTCACGCGCGTCGCGCACGAACAGCCGGCGGATCCCTTCGGCGGTGACGTCCCTGGTGTACAGGTCGATTGCGCGATCGATGCTCGGGAAGCCGGTCTTGACCGTGCCTCGAGCCGGGCGTCTTATCTGCTTCGTCGGAGTTCCATCTGAGTCTCGCGGCGTCACCGTCGGATTATCCCAAATCCCCGTTGGCGCGCGTGGACGAATAACTCATGCGGGACTGTGAAACGCTGACCGTCACTCCCTGATGCAGCGGACCGAAAATGCACTCCACTTCTCGCCATCGCGGTGGCGATTGAGGGCCTGCCCTCCCTTGCCGAAGTTGTAGAACCATGCGTTGGCCGCGTCACTTTCTGACGCCGTCCAGTAAAACCCGTGTGCCTCCAGCCGCTCGTATTGGCCGTTCAGGGAGCGGTTGCCACCCAACAGGGCGTTGAAGCCCGAGTTGCCTCCAATCAAGAGCGCCGAAAATGCCGACTTCCCTGTGTCATCCGAGTCGTCACGGACTCCGCCAAAATGTTTCGCCATCAGCCGCCATTCGTCGTTCGTCGGCAGACGCCATCCATCGCCCAGCGCACGACACCCCTGCTGCGCTGCCTCCCAGGTGTACAGACGGCCATATCGACGGCAATTCTGCTCCGCATCCTGTTGGCAGTAGGAGGAGCCCGTGTCGACGTTCAGATTCTCAGTCGTCCACTGTTTGCCGTCCGGCATCCGCTGTGACGCGAAAGGCGCGGGAGACGCCTGCCGCTCCTTCGATGAGTGAGGCGTCGTGAAGGAGGCGCCAGGAGAGCCGAACACAATGCTCAGCGCCACCGTCAGTATGCGAGTCGGCCTCATCGGGCCATTCGAACACCAATCACGGTCGGGGTCCAGCTGAACCCGCAGAGTCCTTTCATACCGCACGAACGTGGAGCCGACTGATGGCGCCGCCGCTCCGTCGGCCTATCTGGCGGCGTCCTTCTTCAGAAACCGATCCAGCCAGTCAGTCGGCTCGCGGACTACGCGTCGCGCGAGCAGAGGTTAACGGGAGTGGCGCTGCGCGGTGGACGATTCTCTGGCTGATCGTTGTACCATCGCAGCCCGAGGCGTTACAGGACGAGAATGTCTGAACCACAAGACGCTGGCCACATGCTCGAGTTGGCGGAACAGGCCGCGATGACGGGCGACCTCGAGTCCGCGGATGCGCTGCTGCGAGGCGCCCTGCGGATCCAGGAAGCTGCGCTCGGTCCGCTCCATCCAGAGCTGGCGAACACGCTGAACAACCTCGCGATTGTCGCGGAGAAGACCGGGCGGCTGGAGGAGGCGGAGGCGTTCTATCGGCGCGCGGTGGCGATTGCCACCGACTCCCTGCCGCCAGGCGATCCGATGGTCGCCGCCAGCCGGGAGAACCTCGAAGCCTTCTGCAGGGCGCGCGGCCTGCCGACCGACGTTCCCGCAATCGCCGTGGCGCCGGTGCCGGATGCGGCTCCGGCTTCAGACGAGCCTGGACCCGACACCACACGCGCGGCAGCGAAGGTTCCTGGAGTCCCAGCCGCTCCAGAGCGATCCGCGACGCCGCTGCCCGTGCCGCCGCTGTCCGCACCGGCCGCTCCGACTGCTGCCGACCCGCTGCCTCCAGCGTCACAAAAGGGCACGCCGCCGATCGCATGGGCGATCGGCGCGGCCGCCGTCCTCGTCGTGGCGCTGCTCGTGTGGCGACCGTGGTCGGCCGAGCGATTGGCACCCGCATCGCCTGCGCCCGCGCCGCCGCCGGCCGCGGCGCGCGAGCAGCCTCCGCCGGCCCCGCCGCCAGCACGTCCTGCTCCCCCGGAGCAGCCGCCATCACCAGCCGTCGCGCCGAAAAACGACGATCGGGGCGCCCGCGACACCCCGCGACCCACGCGGCCGACACCGTCAGCTGCAGTCACGCTGGCGGTGGCGCAGTTGTGCCAGAGCTTCTCGACGAACGGCGCCAGCTGGCACTGCGTTCCAGCCGGCGACGAGGCGGCGCCGGGCCGGCTGGTTCTCTACACGCGCGTGAAGTCGGCCGCCGATGGCACCGTCGTCCACCGCTGGTATCGCGGCACCGCGCTCCGACAGTCCGTGACCCTCAAGACGCTCGCCAACGCGACGCAGGGATATCGCACCTACAGCCAGCAGACCGTGGACGGCGCACAAGAGTGGCGAGTGGAGGTCAGAAGCGCGAACGGCGACCTGCTCTACGAGCAGCGCTTCGCCGTGCGTTGAGCGCCGATCGAGCCGCCCACAAACTCTGCTGTTGACATACGCCCGGGTCGGATCGAACATGCCCGCCGCAGTGCACGGCGATCGCTGCACTGTGACCAGGAGGCTCCGTATGTTTCGCGCCAAAGCATCGTCACTGCTCGCCGGATTCGTTGTAATCGCCCTCGCGTCGAGCGCTCAGGCGCAGGCGTCAAAGGCGCTGGAGGGCACCTGGACTCTCGACGCCGCGAAGTCGTCGTTCTCCCCCGGACCCGCGCCGAAGGACATGAAGGTCACCTACTCCTCCGTCGCCCCCAACGGGGTCAAGATCGTCGTGGAAGTGACGCCCGCCACCGGCGCCTCCCAGAAGTGGGAGATGTCGGCGCAGCACGACGGCAAGGAGTACCCGGTCACGGGCCACCCGAACGCTGACGTGATCATCGCGAAGAAGGTGGATGACAGCACCATCGAGAGCACCTTCAAGAAGGGCGGCGTCGTCACTGCCACGAACGTACGGACGATTTCCGCCGACGGCAAGACGCTGACGGTCACCAGCACTGGCACGACCGTGGACGGCAAACCGCGCAAGGACGTGCAGGTGTTCCACAAGTAGAGCCGTGGCCGCGAGTGGCGAGGAGACCTGACCGCCCCGCCACTCGCGACTGCCGGATCACGGCGTGAACAGCCGCTCCAGTTCCGGACCGCGCATCCCCCGCGCCAGCGCGAGCATCAGCAGCACGCGCGCTTTTACCGGACTCAGCGTTCCAGACGGAATCGTGCCCTTCGGCACGTCCGCCGTCGTGACCACCCCGTCGGGCACCCGCGACGCGACGACAACCGGCATACGCGAGCGCAGCGCCGCGGCGACGGCGTCGAGTTGTGCGGCGGTCACGGCGCCGGCGCCGGCGGCCGCGATGACGAGGCCCTTGGCGCCGCCGCGAATCGACGCCTCGACCAGGTCGCCTGGCGCCTGCTGATAGGCCATCAGGATATCCACGCGAGGCAGGCTCGTCAGGCCCCTGACGTCGAAGACAGGTGTAATTCGAGCGCCGTTCGTCCGCGAGAAGACGACCCGACCGTCGTCTACCCGGCCGATGCTGCCTTCACCCGGTGCGCCAAATGCTGAAATCGGTCCAATCGCCTGCTTCGCCGCCTCGCGCGCCCGCAGCACCCGTCCGCCAACGACCACCAGCACGCCGCGCCCGCGCGCGCCGGCATCGACGGCCACGCGCACCGCGTCCGCGAGATTGCGAGGGCCGTCGGCGTCCGGATCCGATGGCCTGCGCATGGCGCCAGTGACAACCACCGGACGATCGCCGGCGACGGTGAGATGGAGGAACCAGGCCAGTTCCTCGAGCGTGTCGGAACCGCTCGTGACGACGATGCCGTCGATGGCGGGGTCCGCGGCGATCAGGCCGACGCGCCGCGACAGCCGGAGCCAGTCGGCCAGACTCAATTCGATGCTGCTGACCGACGAGAACGTCTCGGCCTCGACCGATGCGATGGCCTTCAGGTCGGGGACCGACGCGACCAGGCCGCTGCCGGACAGCCGGCCGTTGGCGTGATTGGCGATCGTGCCTCCCGTCGCGATGACGCGGACGCGTGGCTGCGCGCCGGCCGCCGGGCACGAAAGGGCCAGCAGCAGCACCGCCCACGCACACGTCCACATACTCCTGCCCTGGATCAGTCGCACGGCGGATCCTATCGTCGTCCGAACGGGAGGTGCCGGGGAAGACCCGCGGCGTCACCTACGATTCGGCGGCCATGGGGTGTGCCGTTCGATGCGCTTTCGTCAGCCACGCCACGAGGTGGCCGGCGGCGGCATCGGCAGTGGGTCCGTAAAACGGCATCATCGCCGTCGGCACGCCGGGCGCGCGGACGATCTGCGCACGCCACCGGTCGCGTCCGAGGTTTGATACTTCGATGCGGTAGACCCGCCCGCCGATGGTTTCGTTGAAATGCTGAATGGTCTGGGGAAGAGCGATGGGCAACGTCGGGCGCCTCAGTTGGGAGCAACGAACGAGCATTCTTGAGCACGCCGCCGGCGCAAACAAGCGAAGGAAGCGACGAAGGATGCGTCCACAGGCCCGCATCGGCCCGAATCCCCGACCCGGTCCGCGATCTTTTTTCGTCGCCGACACATCGTCCACAGGTGATGCACGGGTCTTCCACATGTTTTCCACAGGGCAATTCCTGCCGGGATCGCTTGACCCCCGCGATGGCAGGAAATAGGCTCGGATTCTGACGAGCATGTCGTTTCCGGGCAGGCCAGGCGGCCTCCGTTCAATCGGCTGGATCGCGTTGCTGATCGCGACGCTTGGAGCAGCCTCGCCCGCGCGTGCCGCGGAGCCGCCGCTGTTCCGGCTCTTTCTCAACGACGGGTCCGTCGTAACTTGCCTGGGCGAGTACGCGCGGCTCGAACGCGACGTGGTGTGCAGCCTTCCGCTTGACGGGGATCAGACTACCGAGCTGGTGACGTTGCGTGCGGATCGGGTGGACTGGACGCGCACGGAGGAGTACACGGTCGCGTTGCGTGCCGCGCGCTACGGCGAAGCTCGCGGCGAGCACGACTTCGCGGAGCTCAGTGCGGAGGTGGCGCGGCTGCTGAACGAGGTGGCCCAGACCACCGACAATGCGCGGCGGCTGGGCCTGGCGCTCGAAGCGCGGCGGCGGCTGTCGGAATGGCCGGCGCAGCACTTCAATTACCGCGCAAACGACATCCAGCAGATCCTGGCGCTCGTCGAGGACGCGATCTCGGACTTCAGGGCGGCGGCGGGCGCTCAGCAGTTCGATGTGGCGCTTCACGCGCAGGTGATGCCGCCTCCCGCGGTTCCGCTGCTGGCGGCGCCCACCCCCGAGGAGGCCATGACGACGGCGGTGGCAGTCGCCGAGCGCACGGAGAGCGCCGGCGAGCGTGTTTCGCTCTTCGAGGCCATCGCCCGGACGCTCGCGAAGCTCGGCGAAAGGCTGCCGGTGGCCGTGCGGCAGCGGCTCCACGCGCTGGTTGGCGAACGTCTGGCGAAAGAGCGCGCCGTCGACGAGGCCTACGCACGCATGGCGGCGCAGGTCGTTGCGCGATCGCGGGAGTCTGCCGGGCGCGCCGACGTGCGAGGCGTGGAGCGCGCCCTGTCCAGCGTGGGCAGCCGCGATTCCGAGCTCGGCCGTCAACGGCCCGATCGGGTCGCCGCGGTTCTGGCCACGGTGCAGGCCGATCTCGACGCGGCGCGCCGGCTGCGGCTGGCACGCGACCAGTGGGCGGTGAAGGCGGTGGCCTACCGCTCGTATCAGCAATCCGTGCGCGTCCCTCTCGACGAGCTGTCGCTGATGTCGCGAGGGCTCGACGACATCAAGCAGCTGGCCGGCCCGGCGGCGCCGGTGCTGGCCCGCCTGACCACACGAGCGGCGGCCGCCATCAGGGGCCTGGCCTCCGTCGTGCCGCCCACCGATCTCGCGGCCGTTCATGCGTTGATTGTGAGCGCCGCCCAGCTGTCCGCACAGGCTGTGGCCGCACGCCAGGACGCCGTCGCCAGCGGCGCGATGGATCGTGCCTGGCAGGCCAGCTCCGCTGCCGCCGGCGCGCTGATGCTGCTCGACCGCGCCCGACAGGACCTTGCGCGGGCGCTGGTGCCGCCGGGCCTGTGATGGTACGCCTCCACCGCGCGCCGACGCTCCCCGCGTTCCGCCGCGCCCTGATCGACCTTCTGCCGCTCGACGACATCGCTGCCGCGCGCGAGACCGCCGTCATCGTCCCGACACGGTCTGCGGCGGCATTGCTGCGGCGCACGATCGAAGATCGGCTCGCGCCGGGACACGCAGCCGTGATGCCCGATCTGGTCACACGGCGCGAGTGGTACGAGCATCTGGCCGAACGCGCCGAGACGCCGCCGCCCATCCTGACGCCCTTCGAGCGCGACGTCCTGATGGAAGCCGCGGCGCACGCGGCGATTACCGACGGCGCGACGCCGCCGTTTCATCTCCGGTCGCCGCTGGTCGGCGAAATCGTCGCGCTCTACGACGCGGTCCGACGGCAGCGCCAGGACATCGACGCGTTCGAGCGGCTGGTCCTCGATCCGCTTGCCGCCGAAGCGGAGACCGAAGGCGATGCCGGTGCGGAGCGCATGCTGCGGCAGACGCGTTTCCTCGTTGCGACGTTTCGGGGCTATGAAGCCCGCCGCGACGCGCTCGAGCGGCTCGACGAGCACGTCCTGCGGGCGTGGCTCCTGACGGCCACACTCGCACGGCAATACCGGCGTGTCATCGTCGCCGTGGCCGATGATGCCAGGGACGGCAACGGCCTCTGGAGCGCCGACTTCGATTTGCTGTCACGTCTGCCCGGCCTCGACGCCGTCGAGATTCTGGCGACGGAGGGCATGCTCGCTACCGGCCTGCTGGAGCGGCTGCACGACCTCCTGCCCGGGCTTGAGTTGACCCGCGTGCCGCTGGGTGGGACGGAGGGGTCAGACCCCATCGACGGATTCGATGCGCCTCGGCTGCTGACGCCCGGCGGGTCGGATGCCGGAACGTGCTTCGTCAGCCGCGATCGGGAAGAAGAGCTGCGCGATCTGGCCGGACGGATCCGCGCACTTCATCATGATGAGGCGACCCGGGTTCCGCTCTCGCGCATCGGCGTCGTGTTCGATCGGCCGCTGCCGTATGTCTACCTGGCGCGCGAGGTGTTCCGGCGGAGCGGCGTCCCCTTCGAGGCGCGGGATGCGCTGCCGCTCGCGGCAGAGCCGATCGCTGCGGCCGTCGACCTCGTGCTGTCGTGCCCGGGCGCGGCGTTCAGCCGGGCGTCGCTGGTGGCGCTCCTCGGGTCGCCGCATTTTCAGTTCGGCTCCACTGAAGCGCCCATCGGCAGGCTCGATGTCGCCGCGCTCGACGCCGCGCTCGAGGAGTCCGAGTATTTCGGCGACGCCGATCGCCTTGCCGCGCTGGCCGAGGGCTGGCTCGACGGCACCCTGCGATCGCGATTCGCACGCTGGGACGCGGCGCGCGCCGCCGCGGCAGCCCGGGCCGGCGCCGACGTCATCCGCGCCCTCGCGCCGCTCGACACGCAGGCGCCCGCGAGCGTGCAGCTCGATCGCCTCCGGCACTTCGTCGAGTCGCACCTGATCCCGGTTGCAATCGACGATCCCTTGCGCGAACGGCTGCTCCGCGCGCAGCAAGCCGTGCTCTCGATCCTGACGGGGCTCGCGGAGGCCCATCGCGCGCATCACGATCTGCTGTGGACGCTCGGAGACCTGAGCGCGGACCTGCGGCACCGCATCGAAGGCGAGACCTTTACGCCCGATACCGGCGCCGATGGCGTGCAGCTGGTGGACGCCGCCGCCGCCCCGTTCGGCAGCTTCGACGCCCTGCACGTGGCGGGCCTGGTCGACGGCGAGTGGCCGCGCCGCGCGCGCCGCAACATCTTCTATTCCGCGAGCCTCCTGGCGGCGCTCGGCTGGCCCGGCGGCGATGCCGACTCGCTCGCCCCGCCGCGCGCCGCCTTCGTCGATTTGCTGCAGTCGCCGTCCCGCTGGGTCTCCGTGTCGACCTTCACGCTCGAAGACGACGCGCTGGTCGAGCGATCGAGCCTGATAGACGAGATCGGGCGCGCAGGCCTGACGCCCATCGTCTTTGCCGGCGCCGACGTCGTCGAGGTGGCGAGTGACCCCGCCGCTGCCGAGGACTGGCGCGCGCTGCGGGCCGCCCGCCCGTCGCCGCAGCTGGCGCGATTCCATGGCGCCGCCGGAGCGCAGGCGATGCGGCCGCGTTCGGTGAGCGCTATCGAGCTGTACGCCCAATGCCCGTTCAAGTTCTACGCGCGCTACGTGCTGAGGCTTGCCGAGGAGCGTGACGACGAGGACGGGCTCTCGCCGCTCGAGCGCGGCCGGCTGCACCACGAGATGTTCGAGGCGATCTTTTCGGCGTGGCAGGCGCGCGGCCGCGGCGCGATCACGCCGGAGCTGCTGGACGAGGCGCGCGCGCTCGCTGTCGAGACGATGGAGTCGCACCTCGCCCGGCTGACGGATGTGGACGCGTCGCTCGAACGGACGCGGCTGGTCGGCTCTCCGGTGGCTCCCGGGCTCATCGACGTCGTCCTGCGCCTCGAGGCCGAGCGGCCGGCGAAGGTCGTCGAACGTCGGCTCGAACACCGAATCGACGGGACCTACGAGTTTCAGGCGGGCGAGGGCGCGCGCCGCATCGAGATTCGCGGCATCGCCGACCGCATCGACCTGCTGGCCGACGGGACGTTCCGGGTGCTCGATTACAAGGCCAGCAAGCCAGGTTCGATGCTCCAGATCGCGCTGTACGCGCTCTCGGTCCGGCAGCGCCTGCGCGGCTATCGCGGGCGCGACTGGGCTCTCGCCGAAGCCGCCTACGTCGCCTTCCGCGGCGACCGGACCGTGGTGCCGCTTGCGTCGAAGCCCGAGGACATCGAGGGCGCGCTCGCCGAAGCCGAGGAGCAGGTGATTGCAATCACCGACGCCATCGAACGCGGCGAGTTCCCGCCGCGCCCGCGCACGCGCGCGTTGTGCGCGACCTGTGCCTTCGCGGCGGTGTGCCGCAAGGACTACGTGGATGCCGACGACCCCGCGCCTGCCGTTTGACGAGGACCGCGGCGACCAGGTCGCCGCGCCCGCAACCGCGGCACTGCCCGACGCGCGCGATCGCGCCGATGCCGTCGACCCGCGCCTGAACGTCGTCCTCGAGGCCTCGGCCGGCACCGGCAAGACGCGGGTGCTGGTCGATCGCTACGTGAACCTCGTGCGCGCCGGCGTCGAGCCGAAGCACATCCTTGCCATTACCTTCACGCGGAAGGCCGCCGCCGAGATGCGCGAACGCATCCTCCAGACGCTGCGCCGCACGGCTGAAGAAGGCGGCATCGACGAGCGGCGATGGCGGAGCCTGCGCGAGCGGCTTGGCGAGGTGGGCATCAGCACGATCGACGCGTTCTGCCTCTCGCTGCTGCGCGAGTTCCCGCTCGAGGCCGGGCTCGATCCCGGCTTCGGGATGGCAGACGAGACCGAAGCGCTGCGGCTGACCGACGAAGCGCTCGACCGCGCGCTGCGCGTCTGCCGGGCCGTCGCGCGCCAGGACGAGTCCGTCGCGCTCGTCTTCGCGGAGCTTGGCGAGCTGCAACTCCGCCGCGGGCTGGCGGCGTTGCTCGATCGGCGGCTGGTCGCCGGCCCCATCCTCGATCGCGCGGTGCGGCCGACGCCGCGCGAGCTGACGCCGACCCGCGTCGCAGTGGCGATGCGCTCGCGGCTCGCGGCCACGCTCGGAGGCGTCGAGGGAGGGCTGGCGCGGTTTCTGGCGACAGGCCCTGTCCGCCATCCGCGCTACCGCCTGCTGGCGGAGGACATTCGGAAGGCGCTACACGCGGGAGGCGGGGCTCGCGCGGACGAGGGAGGGCGCTGCGCGCGCGGGGGGCGCGTCGCGAGGAGGAGGAAATTCGGCTGCTCGTCGACGGCATCGACGAGTACTTCTTCACGAAGAACGGGACGCCGCGGAAGCGGTGGTCGTATCCGGTTCGAGACGGCCTCGACGCGAAGTCGTTGCGGGCACATCGTGAGGCGGCGATGGTGCTGGCGGAGCGGCTGGCGGGCGACCTGGCGCTGTTCCGTCGGGATCTCAACGCCGTCCTGACGCGCGGCGTGTGGAAGCTGTTCCGCATCGCACGCGGTGAGTATCGTGACGTGCTCGAGGAGCATGCGGTCGTCGACTTCCCCGACGCCCTCGAGCGTGCGCTCGCGCTGCTCGAGCAGCGCAGCGAGTTCGCGCGGTCGCGCTACCTGCTGGAGTCGCGCTATCAGCACCTGCTGGTCGACGAGTTCCAGGACACCAGCGACGCGCAATGGCGTTTGGTGTGGCACCTGGTGCAGTCGTGGCGCGAAGGCGTCTCGATGGACCAGGACCAGCCCATCGCGCCCACGATCTTCGTCGTCGGCGATCGGAAGCAGTCCATCTACGGCTTCCGCGACGCCGATGCGCGCGTCCTGGCGCGCGCCGCCGTGCAGATCCGCGAGTTGCGCGACGACGGCGACGTCCGCCGTGCGATTCGACAGAGCTTCCGTGCGGTGCCGGCGCTGCTGTCATTCACCAATGATCTCTGCGTTGCGATCGACAAGAGGCCGGACCGGGAAGACGCGTTCGTTTACGAGGCGCAGGACGAGTTCCCGGTGCCCCGACCTGGCAACCGCCAACGCGACCTGGCCAACCGGACGAAGCCTGCCGGAACCGGGCTCGCTACGGCAGGGGGCGCGCTGCGCGCGGAGGAGGCGGCGCTGGGGCTGATTGCCGCTGCCGACCTGAATGCCCAGGCCGCTGCGGTCGCCGACGAGATTGCGAGGCTGATTGCCTCGGGGACCGTGCGCGATCGGCAGACGGGGGTGGCGCGACAGGCGGCTGCCGGCGATGTCGCCATTCTCTTCCGTACTCGCGAGGGGCATCAGGCCTTCGAGCAGGCCCTCGAGGCGCGCGGCATTCCCAGCTACGTCTACAAGGGCCTCGGGTTCTTCGACGCCGACGAAGTGAAGGACGTCTTCGCGCTGATTCGCTATCTCGCCAATCCGGCGTCGGATCTTCGTGCGGCCGCCTTCCTCCGTTCCCGCATCGTCCGGCTGTCAGACGAGGCGCTGGCGACGCTCGCGCCCGACCTTGCCGCCGCCATCGTGACGCCGACCGACAAGGACGCGGCGCTCGATGCCGACGACCGCGCCGTGCTCGCCCAGGTGCGTCGCTCGGTGCCGGGCTGGATCGCGCTGGCCGATCGCGTGCCGCCCTCCGAGCTCCTCGACCAGGTGCTGGCCGAGTCTGCATACGACGTGGAGGTGGGTCGCCGCGTCGCGCCAGATGACACGACGAGTGCCGTAGGCCGCAGCCAGCCAGCGCGGCGGCAGGCGCACGAGAACCTAAAGAAGGTGCGAAGCCTGGTCCGCCGCATCCAGAACCGCGGCTACGCGACGCTCGGACGCGTCGGCGAATATCTCGACCGGCTGTCTGCCGGGGACGAGTCGAGCGCCGCCGTCGACGCGGTCGATGCCGTCAACCTGATGACCATCCACGCGGCAAAGGGCCTGGAGTTCCCCGTCGTCTTCCTCGTGAACCTGGGGCGTGGCGCGGGCGGCGGCCGCGATCCGATTCGCGTCGCGCCAATCGACGACGAGGATCAGGTGGCGGTGTCGGTGGGCACCTTCCGATCCGCCGCGGATGACGACGCGTCGGACCGCGATCGCGAAGAGCTGAAGCGGCTGCTGTATGTCGCGGTGACGCGTGCGCGCGATCGTCTCTACCTGGCGACCACGCTCGACGACCGGGGACGGTTCGAGGTGATGAAAGGAGGACTCGGCGACGTCTTCCCGGCTGAGCTTCGCGCGATTTTCGAGGCGGCCTCGTCGGGCGAGGCGCGCGCCGAGTGGCATGGCGCCTCAGCCAGTCACGGCTTCCGCGTGCTCGCACCCTCGGAGCAGCCGCAGGCGCCTGCGAAATCCGCTGCGGCCCCCCAAGTTACGACCGCGAAGTCACCGCCGCTCGTAGAGACCGGGCGCCCCGTGCGCCGTCGCATCAGCACGGCTGGCGAAGCTGAGCCGCAGCCACCGACGCCTCGAATGTCCGGCGTCCCCACCGACCCTCGACGACTGGGGACGCTCGTCCACCGGCTGCTGGAGCGGAGCGAGACCATCGACTTGCACGCTATCTTGTCGCTCGAGGCGCTGGCCGATCGGCTCCTCGGCCCTGACGACCGCCGCGCCGTGGCCGACAGCGCCGCGTTGACGGCGGCAGCGGGCCGAATCGTCGGCCAAATCGCCAATCGCGCGGACGTGCTCGGCGCACTTCTCGGGACGCGCCGGTGGCACGAGATGCCCCTCCTCTTTCGTGAGGGCGACACGATTTGGCGCGGCGCGGCCGATGTCGTGGTCGTACACGGCGTCGACGGGCTCGAGGTGATCGAGTTCAAGACGGGACGTCCACGGGCCTCTCACGAAGAGCAATTGCGGCTTTATGTCGCGGCAGTTCGGGCGCTGGCGACGGGGCGCGAGGTGACCGGGCGGGTGGTCTATCTTCAGGACTCCATCGGGCCGTAAGCCTCTCTCAGAGGCACGTTTCTTGTTTACGGGGCCTCTCCCTATCTCCTACAATCGGGCTGTTATCGTGTCTTCGATTGATACAGGAGAGAGGAGCGCCTCAGTGGCCTTGACCTGCCCGAACTGTGGGAACGACAAGAACTTCCTCGTGAAGTCGCTGCAGATGCACGTCGTGCACGTGGAAGACGCGCGCGTGGAAGTGTCCGAAGAAAGCCGGCCGGCTGTGTTGGAAGTGCTGTGCGATGAGTGCGATAGCGCCTTGAAGCTCGACGAGCTCGACGACACCATCCGCAAGGAAGTCCTGCTGACGATCGGAGCCCGCTAGACGTTTTCCGCCGGCCTAGTCGGCGGCGGCTCCGTCTTCCACCTCCTCGAAGTAATCACAGTCGGGACAGACCCACTCGAAATAGGTCGAGGTGCGTACCTGCGCGTTCCCTGGTACGCGATCGACGGTAGTGCGCTCGTGCCGACGCATCATCTCGCCGCAGAGGGGACACTCGCGAGTGGGCTCGCTCATGCGGGCAGCGCCGCCTCGTCGGCTTCGTCGGCGGCGCGGTCCTCTTCGTAGCCGCAGAGCAGACATTGCAGGTGCAGCATGCGCTCGCGCCGAGCCTCGCCCGAGGCCACTTCGACGCTGGTGAGCTGTTCGGGCCGTACGGGCTGCAGAATTCCGCCGCAGTCGGGACAGGCCGCCACGCGTGAGGAAGGCTTGGTCATGCCAGCAGACTCCGCGGGCAATCGGTACTACCGTCATTCGAACCTTGACAAGCCGCGAACTGGCGTCGACACTGCCGATGTGCCACTGCATGCACGCAGCCCCGGGCCTGGCGCCAGGGACGCGATGGCTGCAGTCCAGGAGCCTGCTGACCGGTGAGCGATTTTCACAAGCCGCTTCGTGACGAGTCTTACGCGCTGCACAACGCGGTACAGCTGCGCGCGGTCACGCGGGCGTGCTTCGCGGACGAGATCGCGATTGATTTTCCGGCCCTCGGCACCGCCATCGACCGCGTTCGCGAGACGTTTGCGACGCCAGACGAGTCGCTCGCCGCGGCCACGGCCTCGGTGACGCTGACCCCCCGCCAGGCCTTCGACGGCACCATCGTCCCGCTCGAGGTGGCGCTGCCGGGCACCTGCGGCCGCTGCGGCGGACGCGGCGAGTCGTGGTCGGACCCGTGCGACGACTGCTGCGGGACCGGAGAGGCGGACCACCCGCACCACGTGCACCTGGCCGTGCCGGCACGCGTGGCCGACGGCACGCGCTTCCGGTTCGTCCTCAGTTCGCCGCACGCGAGGCCGACGCGTGTCGAAGTGACCGTCTCGGTCACATAGGGTCTGTAGGTCTGTAGGTCTGTAGGTCTGTAGGTCTGTAGGTCTGTAGGTCGGTGTGGCCCATCACGTCGGCTTTCTGAATCGCCTCTTCCAGCTCTGGTCCGGGTTCAACGCGATCGTCGGCCTTGCGCTGGGCGCGTTTGCGGTCGCCGCCGCGACGATCGTCGTCAGCGGACGTGCGCCCGGGGCCGAGGTCGCCGCCGGCGTCACCGCGGCCACGCTGGCGCTCGTCTCGGTGTCGGCGCTGGTGTGGGCCGGCGCTCACCACGTCGCCGCGCGCGGGCTGGACTCGCACCGCGGGTGGGCGCGCAACCTGGCGTTGGCGCTCGCGACCTTCAACCTGCTCCTGCTGCCGCTTGGCACCGGCCTCGGCGTCTACACGCTGTGGGTGCTCCTGCACGCGGACGTCCGCCGCGAGTTCGGCCTCTAGCGATCGATCACGGCTCGTCGACGGTGCCGGCCGGCGTCCATGGGCCGCAGCGGGCGATGCGCTTCACCGCGCGCCACGACCCCTTCAACGCGCCGTCGCGCGCGATCGCCACGTCGGCATACCGGCTGCACGTCGGCGTGAACCGGCAGCGGATACCGAAGGTCGGCAGCAGGGGCGATAACGTGTGCTGGTAGACGTGAATGCCGGCGCGAAGCGCGCGTGACGAGAGCTGCCGGTCGGGGGGGCGCGCCAGGTCGGCCGCCGCCAGCAGCGCCAGCAGCAGGCCGACCAGAATCGCGCGGTACTTCAGGCTCAGAAACGGCTCGCGTACTCGCTCACGCCCGGGATCACGAACCGCTGTCCGTTGACGCCCTTGACGATGCACAGGACGTGGACGACCAGGATCGCGAGCCAGAGCCCGAATGTGAGCAACGACACCACGCAGCCAAGCGCCATGCTCACCGAGCTGATGATGAAGCTGAGGATCGTGACCGCGATCCAGAGGACGATCTCTGCCACCATCAGCACGATCCCGTGCTTGGCGTGCCACTGGACTTCCTTGTCTTCCTTCTCCACCAGCAGCGGGACCAGGGCCAGCAGCCAAAGGTAGGAAAGGACGATCATGATGCCCCGATTGCTCGACTGGGCGCCTGGCGTGGTCGCGTCGGTCATTGCGCTTCCTTGGCGATTCGGGACCGGGAGTGGTCGGCCGGGAGTCTACCGGAAGAGCCGGCCGATTTCCAGCCGCCTGCCCGGAAATCCCTGTGCCGTCAGACCTTTCCTTGTCTCGTCGGCGTTCCGCCGGTAAGCTGATCCCATGTCTCCCCGTCCGGACAGCGCTGCCGTTCTCGACGCCCTGCGCGGCGTTCGCGACCCCGACCTCCACAAGGACATCGTCTCGCTTGGTTTCGTGAAGAACCTGGCGATCGACGGCGGCCGTGTGTCGTTCACCATCGAGCTGACGACGCCCGCCTGCCCGGTGAAGGACCAGATGCGCGACCAGGCGCAGGCGCTGGTGTCAGGGCTGGCGGGTGTGACGGACGTGCAGATCGAGATGACGGCTGCCGTTCGCACGTCGTCGGTCGCCGAAGGCAACCGCCAGCCCGTTCCTGGCGTCAAGAACGTAATAGCCGTCGGCGCCGGCAAGGGCGGGGTGGGGAAGACGACCGTCGCGGTGAACCTGGCCGTCGCGCTGGCGCAGATGGGCAGCCGCGTCGCGATGATCGACGGCGACATGTACGGGCCCAACGTGCCGATCATGCTGGGCATCGACACGCAGCTCGTCGCCGACGACGAGGGGCGCATCATCCCGGCCGAGGCCTATGGGATCCAGGTCGTGTCGATGGGCTTCATGACGAGCGACGACTCGGCGGTGATCTGGCGGGGGCCGATGCTGCACGGCGCCGTTCAGCAGTTTTTCCGTCAGGTGGCCTGGAAGGACGTGGACTATCTCATCGTGGATATGCCGCCGGGCACCGGTGACGTCGCGTTGAGCCTGAGCCAGTCGGTCCCGGTCTCGGGCGCGATCGTCGTGACGACACCGCAGCAGGTGTCGCTGGCCGACACGCGTCGTGCGATTCGGATGTACCAGAAGCTGAACATCCGGCCGCTCGGCCTCGTCGAGAATATGAGCCACTTCGAGTGCCCGTCGTGCGGCACCGAGACGGACCTGTTCGGCCGCGGCGCGGGCGAAGACCTGGCGACGGAGATGTCGGTGCCGTTTCTGGGGCGGCTGCCGATCTACCAGCCGATCCGCGTCGGCGGCGATACGGGTCGGCCCATCGTGGTGGCGGAGCCGGAGTCGGCGGCGGCTCGCGCGTTCCGGGCGGCTGCCGAGCAGGCCGCGGCGCAGGTGTCCATTGCGAGCTTCAACAAGGTGATTCCGCTGACGCCGGTCCGGTGAACTGAGGTAACTATGAGACTACTGGTTCGAAGCGCTCTCGTCTTCACGCTCCTCGTCGGCTCGGTCGGTGTCGCGCGCGCGGGAGATTCCCTCGTCGCCCTGCTCGATCCGTACCTCCGCATCCAGACCGCCCTGAGCGACGACAAGACCGACGGCGTGAAGGCGGACGCGACGCTGGTCGCCACCGCCGCGCGGACGCTTGGCGCCGCCGGCGCCGACATCGCGACCGCGGCCGACTCGCTGGCCCGCGCTGCCGACCTGGTGGCGGCCCGCACGGCGTTCGGCAAGCTGAGCGACGCCGTGATCGCGTACTCCGAGTCCACCAAGGCGAGCGCCGGCGACGGCGTGAACGCGATGGTCTGCCCGATGGTGAAGAAGCAGTGGCTGCAGAAGGGCGACAAGGTCGCCAACCCGTACTACGGGAAGTCGATGCTGACCTGCGGGGAGAAGAAGAAGAAGACGACGTGAACCGCACTTGGCGTGCTGCGTGCACCGTGCCGCGGTGCTACGTGCGGTGCACGGTGCCTAGTGCAGCGTGCGGTGCTTCGTGCAGCGTGTGCTGAGTCGACTGGTCAAGCCACTGGCCCTGCTGGACCTCTGACCGGGCACGAAGGACGAAGCCGCGGCACAAGCAACCGCACCCGGCACGCAGCACGGCACTTAGCACCCTGCACAAAGCACCGCACGCAGCACCCGGCACGCTGCACACAGCATGCAAACAGTGCACCCTCCACGTAAGCTCGTCCACAATTTGCCCGTGCGCGGCGACAGCGACTCCGCTACGATCGCCTGCAGACATGGAATTGCGGTATGAGCGACAAGATCTCGCCAACGGGTTGTCGGTTCTGGTGCACGAGGACCACGCCTGTCCGATTGTCGCCGTCAACCTGTGGTACCGCGTCGGATCGCAGAACGAGCGCCCGGGGCGCACCGGCATCGCGCATCTCTTCGAACACCTGATGTTCGAGGGCTCGGCCCACAACGAGAGCGGCTACTTCCAGCCGCTGCAGGCAGCCGGCGCGCTGCTGAACGGATCCACCAACGCCGATCGCACGAACTACTGGGCGGTCCTCCCAACCGGCGCCGTCGAGCTCGCGCTCTGGCTCGAGTCCGACCGCATGGGCTACCTCCTGCCCGCGCTCACCGAGGCCAGGTTCGCCAATCAGCGCGACGTCGTCCTGAACGAGCGGCGGCAGAACTACGAGAACCGCCCCTACGGCCGCGCGACGATGGCGCAGCTGGCGGCGCTTTATCCCGCTGACCATCCGTACAGCTGGCCTACCATCGGCAGCGCCGACGACCTGCGCGCGACGACGCTGGACGAGGTAAAGGCGTTCTTCACGCGACACTATCACCCTGGCAACGCGTCGCTGGCGATTGCCGGCGCGATCGATCCGGCGCGGGCGTTTGCGCTGGCGGAAAAGTATTTCAGCGAGATTCCCGCCGGGCCGCCGAGGCAGGTGGTGACCATGCCTGCGTTCACGCCGGTCGCGAGCCGCCTGGTGCTGGAAGATCGCGTGGAGTTGCCGCGCCTCTACCTGTCCTGGCACGGGCCGCGGATGTTCGCGGCGGGCGACGCGGAGGCCGACCTCGTCGCCGACCTGCTCGGCAACGGCAAGACGTCGCGCCTCTATCGCACGCTCGTCTACGAGCGGCGCATTGCCACCGAGGTGGCGGCGTTCCAGCAGTCGCGCGAGCTGGCCGGCTTCTTCCAGATCGTCGCGACGGCGGCGCCCGGCCACACGCTCGACGAGCTCGAGGCGGTGATCGTCGAGGAGATCGCGCGGCTTGCCGACGAAGGCCCGACCGACGCCGAGCTCGCGCGGGTGACGGCGCAGGCCGAAGCGCAATTCGTCTACCGGCTGCAGACCGTCGGCGGTTTCGGCGGCAAATCCGATCAGCTCAACGCCTACAACGTCTTCCTCGGCGATCCGGGATACTTCTCGCGCGATCTCTCCCGCTACCTCGCGGTGACGCCCGCAGCCATCGCCGCCGCGACGGCGCAGTACCTGCAGTCGCCGGGCCGCGTCTCGGTGAGCGTCGTGCCGTCCGGGCGCCTGTCGCAGGCGCTGTCCGATTCAGAGCCCGCGGTGGTGCACTGACGTGGCCGATCGCTCGCGCCTGCCCGTCGTCGCCGACGACGAGCTGTTCGTCTTCCCGGTCATCCACAAATCGCAGCTGCCCAACGGGCTGGCGGTGTGGAGCGTGTCGCACCGCGCCGTGCCGGTGGCGACGATGGTGCTCCTCGTGCGGGCCGGGTCGTCGTCCGATCCGTCGGAGCGGCCCGGATTGGCGTCGCTCACCGGCGACATGCTCGACGAGGGGGCGGGGGATCGCGACGCGCTGGGCGTACACGAGGCGCTCGCCCGCATCGGCGCGCAGTTCGACACGGAAGTCGGTCCCGACGCGACGTTCCTGACCCTGACGACGCTGGCGAAGTTTCGCGCGCAGGGCATGGGGCTGCTCTCGGATCTCGTCGTGCGTCCGCGATTCGACGAAGGCGAGTTCGAGCGTGTACGCCACCTGCGCACAAACCGGCTGCGCCAGCTGCGCGACGTGCCGTCAGCGACCGCGGACCGCGCGTTCGCCACCGCGCTCTACGGCGTCCATCCGTACGGGCACCTCGCCATCGGCACCATCGACGCGCTGCAACGCATGACACTGGACGACGTCCGCGGGTTTCATCGCCGCGCCTTCCGTCCGGAGAATGCCGTGCTGATTGTCGTCGGCGATCAGACGCACGACGAGGCGATGCTGCAGGCCGGTACTGCCTTTGGCGAGTGGCGGGCCGACGCCCCCGTGCCCTTTGCGCCGCCGGACGTGGATGTCCCTGCCGAGCCTCGGCACCGGTTGCTGCTCGTGGATCGGCCGAAGGCGGCGCAGTCGGAACTGCGGCTCGGGCACCGGGCCGTGCCGCGGCGCACGCCCGACTATCACGCGCTCGTGCTGGCCAATCTCGTCCTCGGCGGGCAGTTCGTGAGCCGGCTGAACATGAACCTGCGCGAGAACAAGGGCTACACCTACGGCGCGCGATCGTGGTTCGAGTTCCGGCTGGGCCCGGGCCCGTTTCAGATGTCCGCGAGCGTGCAGACGGAAGTCACGATGGAGGCGATTCGCGAAGCGCTGGCGGAAATGGCCGCGCTGCGGGGCGAGCGGCCGATCACGCCAGCCGAGCTCGACACGGCCAGGGCGACGCTCACGCGCGGCTACCCGCGCAACTTCGAGACCGCGGACCAGATCGCGCGGTCCGTGGGGCAGCTGGCCCTCTACGACCTGCCCGACGACTACTTCGCGACGTTCGTGCCGCGGATGGCGGCCCTGCCGCTGGCCGAGGTGCAAAGCGCCGCCGCACGGCACCTCCACCCCGAGCGCGTCGTCGCGCTCGTGGTCGGCGATGCCGAGCGCGTCGGACCGACGCTCGAGGCGCTGGAACTCGGTCCGCCGAGGGTCATCGAGACCCCCTGACGAAACTTTCCCCGGCCGTTTGCCGTATTTCGGGGTCTAATGCGGGTAAATCGGGTGGAGATGTGCGCCCGCAGACGTTGCGCCGTCGTGACCTGACGCCTGTAACCTGTAGTGAACCCGTAACCCGTAACCCGTAACTTGTAAGCAGTTGGTATGCGCCTGGCACGTTGGAGCGTCAGCCTCTTCGGGACCATCGCGGTCCTCGCGGCGCTCTTTGCCGGCGCGACGATCTGGCTGCTGCTCACCGACCCCGTCACCGTCGCCGAAAGCGTCAATCAGGGGCAGGTCACGCCCTTCGTCCAGGAGCTCGCCGGCGTGCTCTACAACGCGCTCAAGGACATCCTGAAATACCTCTGATCACGTACGTCAACCACAGAGACACGGAGGACACGGAGACGCACAGAGACCGGAATTGGCAGCGTATGGATGCACCCGGCGCCGGGTGCATCCGACCGTTGCCAAGTTTGTTCTCCGTGCGTCTTTGTGTTCTCTGTGTCTCTGTGGTTGACGTACGTGATCAGAGCGACGCGCGAAGAAACCGCGTCAGCACGGCGCCGTCCATGAACTTGAACGGCGCGACGCCCGTGCTGTAGTGCCCGCAGGGGAGCACGGACACCTGGTGCGGGATGCCTCTGGTGCGGAACTCGTTCACGAGATCGCGTGACAGATCGACGGGGAAGGTCAGGTCGTAGCGCGCGTAGACCAGCAGCGTGCGGACGCCGCGCTGCTTCAGCATGTCGAGGTGGAACTGCGGGCTGATCGGCATCCACAGCCTGCGCAGGTCGTCGGCGGAGACCTCGCCGTCGAGTCCTTTGCGGACATGCCGCGTCGACAGCCCGCGCCATACGACGTCGCCGAAGTACGGGGAGATGTGGTTGAGCGCCTGCGCACGGATGAGCGGCTCGTGCGTTGCGGTCAGCATCGACAGGCACGAGCCCAGGCTGGTGCCGAGGATGCCGATGCGGTCGTAGCCCTGTGACGCCAGCCAGGCAATCGCCCGGCGAGCGTCGAGCACCGCCTGCCGGCAGACCTCCAGCGTGCGGACGATGTTCGACGAGACGATGTAGTCGGCCCGCGAGAGCTCCGGCGGCATGCGCCCGTCGTGGTACGGGAGGCTCAGGCGCAGGGCGCTCATGCCGAACCGGGCCAGCAGCCGGCACAGCCCGACATGGCCTTCGGGGTCCGAGTTCCACTGCGGCAGCACCAGCACGGCGCGGCGCCGGCCGTCGCGCGGGTCGGCGGGGAAGAACCGTGTCGAGACGAGGTTGTTCTCAGGGTGCGGCGTCGTCAGGGCGCTGGGAAAGCACACGGAGGTCGAGCCGTCGGCGGCCTTCGGGCCGACGACGTAGTCCGTCGTGGCGGGCGGCGTCAGCCACGCGCGCGGATCCCTGAGCACGCCGTCCACGTACGCGCGCACGCGCGCGTGGGGCTCCAGGTGGTGGCTGTCGGTGCCCGCCGGCAGCCAGTCGAGTCCCCACTCGAAAGGTCGGACGATCCGGTCCTTCGAGACGTCGGCGAGACGGCGCTCCCAGCGATGAAAAAACAGAGAAAGCATGGATTTACGGTACGCCAACCACTGAGACACGAAGAACACGGAGCACGCACAGAGGCCGGACCGCTCCTTCAAGATTGTCCCGATAGGCTCTGTGCGTCCTTCGTGTCCTCCGTGACTCCGTGGTTGCCGTACGTTACTGCGTCCCGGCCTTCGGCTGCTTGAAGTTGAGCGTCTTGACCAGGAACGCCCACAGGTCGGCGCGCTCCTCGATGATCTTGCTCGTCGGCTTGCCGGCGCCGTGGCCGGCCTTGGTCTCGATGCGGATCAGCACCGGCGCCGGTCCCGCCTGCGCGCGCCTGCAAGCGCGCGGCGAACTTGAAGCTGTGCGCCGGCACCACGCGGTCGTCGTGTCGGCGGTCGTGACCAGCGTCGGCGGGTAGCTCGTCCCGGGCTTCGAGGTTGTGGTAGCGGCGAGTACTTGCATCAGCGCCTTGAACTCCTCCGCGTCGTCCGGCGAGCCGTAGTCGGACTTCCACGCCCAGCCGATCGTGAACTTGTGGAAGCGCAGCATGTCCATCACGCCGACGGCCGGCAGCGCGGCGCCGAACAGGTCCGGCCGCTGCGTCATGCACGCCGCCGACGAGCAGCCCGCCGTTGCTGCCGCCCTGGATCGCGAGCTTGGGCGTCGACGGTGTACTTCTCGTCGATCAGGTACTCCGCCGCGGCGATGAAGTCGTCGAAGACGTTCTGCTTGTTCGCGAGCTTCGTGCCGGCCTCGTGCCAGGCCTCGCCGTACTCGCCGCCGCCGCGCAGGTTGGCCACGCGCGAAGACGCCGCCCATCTCCAGCCACGCGATCGTCGCCGGCGAGAACGCCGGCGTCAGCGAGATGTTGAAGCCGCCGTAGCCGTAGAGGAGCGTCGGGTTCGTTGCCGTCGAGCTTCAGGCCCTTCTTGTAGGTCGATGAACATCGGGACCTTCGTGCCGTCCTTGCTCGTGTAGAAGACCTGCGACGTCTCGTACTCGTCGGGTCGAACTTCACCTTCGGCTGCCGGAACAGCGTGCTCTTGCCGGTCGCGAGGTCGTAGCGGTAGATCGTCGGCGGGGTGGCGAAGCTGACGAGAAGCGTGTAGAACGTCTCGGTGTCGGTCGCGCTTGCCGCCGAAGCCGCCGAGCGGTGCCGATGCCGGGCAGCTCCACGTCGCGGACGAACTTGCCGTCGAGGTCGTAGACCTTCACCTGCGTCGTGCGCGTCCTTCAGGTACTCGCGACGAAGCGGTTGCCGACCAGCCGCACGCTGCCGAGGACGTCCGTCCTTCGCCTCCGGGATGATCGTCTTCCACGTCGGTGCTTGTCCGGCTTCGCGATGTCGATGGCGATGACGCGGTCTGCGGCGCGTCCTGGTCGGTCTGGAAGTAGAACGATCGGCCGTCGTTGCCGAGGAAGGTGTACTCGGCGTCGAAGTTGTCCAGGAACGGCTGCGATCGGTCGCATCGGGCTTCGTGAGGTCCTTGTACGACGACCCGGTTCTGCGGCTGTCGGTGCCCTTGCCGACGGTGATGACAGGAAGCGGCCGTCGTCGGTGACGTCGGCGCCGAAGCCCCAGTCCGGCTGGTCCTTCCGCTCGTAGACCAGCACGTCCTCGCCCTGCGGCGTGCCGAGCTTGTGGAAGTAGAGCTTCTGGAATTGTTGACGCCTGTGAACGTCTCGCCTTCCTTCGGCTCGTCGAAGCGGCTGTAGAAGAAGCCCTTGCCGTCCTTGATCCACGCGGCCGCGCTGAACTTCACCCACTTCAGCTCGTCCGGCAGGTCCTTGCCGGTCGCGACGTCGCGGACCTGCCACTCTGCCAGTCGCGAGCCGGCCGCGGCCAGCCGTACGCGAGGTACTTGCCGTCGTCGCTGACCGCGAGGCCGCCGAGGGCGACGGTGCCGTCCTTCGACCAGCGTGTTGGGGTCGAGCAGGATCTCGGCTCGCCGTCGAGCGATTTCGTGCATGTAGAGGACGGACTGGTTCTGCAGGCCGTCGTTCTTCGCGAAGAAGTACCAGCCGCCCTCGCGCGACGGCGTCCCGTAGCGCTCGTAGTTCCACAGCTCCGTGAGGCGCTCCTTGATCGCGGCGCGCGCCGGGATCTGCTCGAGGAAGCCGAACGTGACCTTGTTCTGCGCCTCGACCCAGGCCTTCGTCTCGGCGCTGTTCGGGTCTTCGAGCCAGCGATACGGATCGGGGACCGAACGGCCGTGGAGCGTCTCGACCGTGTCGGCGCGGCGCGTGTCGGGATACTTCAGCGGGCCGGGGCCCTGGGCGGCGGCAAGCGTCGGAATCATGATGGCAAGAGCGGTGACGTGGCGAACCTGCATTGGGCCTCCAGCAAGCTTCGATTGTACCCGGTCGGGCTGCGCCGGTTGAAGGCATCGGGTAAACTGCCGTATCCCCATGCCGACACTGAAGAATGCTTTCCTCGCCCTGGCCGCCCTGATCCTGCTCGCCGTCGCCAGCGTCGCGACGGCAATAGCCTCGGGCTGGACGCGCAGATTCGACGCGCCCTACCCGGCCGTCACGGCCTCCGCCGATCCGGCGGTGCTCGCGCAAGGCCGCTACCTGGCGTATGGGCCTGCCGCCTGCGCCTACTGCCACGTTCCGCGCGACCGCTGGAACGAGCTGGCGCGCGGCGTCGAGCTGCCGCTGGCCGGCGGGCATCAGTTCCCGCTGCCCTTCGGGGACTTCTATTCCGCGAACCTGACCGCCGACCAGGAGACCGGCATCGGGCGGCGCACCGACGGCGAGCTTGCGCGCATCCTGCGGCACGGGATCAGGGCCGACGGCCACGCCGCGGTGCCCTTGATGTCGTATCAGGGCATGAGCGACGAGGACCTCGTGGCGGTCATATCGTTCGTCCGCTCGCAGGGCCCGGTCGTGAACCGCGTGCCGGCGAACCGCCTGACCGCGCTCGGGAAGGCATTGATGGCGTTCGTCATCACGCCCGGGAGTCCGGCGGCTCCGCCTCCCACAAAGAGCCCGGCGGGGCCCTCCGTCGAGCGCGGCGAGTACCTGGCAGTGAGGGTCGCGAGCTGTGTGGAGTGCCACACCAATCGCGACGATCGCGGCGCGCTGGTGGGGCCGCACTTCGCCGGCGGGCAGCGCATGGAGGTCGCCAATGAGCCGTCGAAGGTGTACGTGCCGCCGAACCTCACCCCAGACGTCGAGACGAGCGCGATCGGACGCTGGACCGAAGACGTCTTCGTGCAGCGGTTCAGGCTGGGCGAGATCATACCCGGCACGCCGATGCCGTGGGGCGCGTACGGCCGGATGACCGACGACGACCTGCGCAGCGTCTACCGGTACCTGCGGAGCCTGCCGCCGGCGTCGAACGACACTGGTTCCCGCGTCCAGCCCAAAGGGTAGCTATTCCCTGACGATCGGCGCGAGCGCGGCCGCCAGGTCGAGCAGCGCCCACGTCCTCGCGTGACGTCCGACGAGCTGCACGCTCGTCGGCAGTCCATGTGGCGTGGTCCCGCACGGCAGGGCGACGGCAGGATGCCCGGACAGGTTGAACGGCTGGGTGAGCCGCAGCATCACCGCCCGCACGGCTTCGCGGCGGCTGCCGAACTCTATCGTCTCGAGCCCCAGCGTCGGCGCCGGGATGGGAAGCGTGGGCAATACCAGCGCGTCGACGCCGTCGAGCGCGGTGTCGACCTCGCGCCGGATGACATCGCGCGCGGCCAGCGCGCGCAGGTAGTCCTCGGCCAGCACATAACGGCCCATCTCCAGGCGCAGCCGGACGTTTGGCGTGTACCGCTCCGGACAGTGCTCGAGCGCCGCGGCATGATACGCGGCAGCCTCTGGCAGCACGATGTGCAGGTAGATCGCCGCGAGGTCGGGGGCGTGCGGCACCGAGACCTCCGCGACCGCGACACCGGCGCCTGCCAGTCGTGCCAGCGCCGCATCGTGCCGCGCGCGCACGTCAGGGTCCAGCAGCTCCTCGAAGTACCCCGACAGCCGGCCGAGCCTCAGTCGATCGACTGCGGGCGGTTGCAGCATCCGCGGCGCGACGCGGGCGAGCACGGCGTGCATCGCTGCGGCGTCAGCGACGGTTCGCGCGATCGGACCGAGATGGTCCAGCGTCGTGCTCAGCGGGACGACGCCGTCGGTCGGTACTTCGCCGAAGCCTGGCTTCAGCCCGACCAGCCCGCAGGCGGCCGCCGGGATGCGGATGGAGCCTCCCGTGTCGGTGCCAATCGCGCCGAGCGCCATGCCCGAGGCCAGCGCCGCCGCCGATCCGCCGCTCGACCCGCCAGCCGATCGCGTCGGGTCGATCGGATTGCGCACGGCGCCGAATGCCGAGTCCTCGCTCGTCGTGCCGAACGCGAACTCGTGGAGGTTCGTCTTCCCGACCAGCACGGCGCCGGCCGCCCGCAGCCGCGCCGTGACCACGGCGTCCGACGCCGCCGGAGTAGTGGGAGCGACATTCGATCCGGCACTGGTGGCGACGCCCGCCTGATCGATCAGGTCCTTCAGCGCGATGGGGATGCCGTGCAGCGGCCCGCGGTCCCTGCCGGCGGCCAGCTCGCGATCCGCCTGCCGCGCATCGGCGCGCGCCGGCTCGCCTGTGACGGTGACGAACGCGCGCAGCTGGTCGTTGCGCTCCGCGATGTGTGCGAGACATGCCTCCGTCAGCGCTTCCGAGGTCAGCTGCCGCGCCCGAAGCCGGTGGCCGGCCTCGACAATGTCGAGCGATGACGGGTCAAACATTGTCGGGTCTGGCGGGTCTGGCGGGTCTGGCAGGTCTGGCGGTCGGCGGTCCGGCGGGTCCGGCGGGCCCGTCGGGACGGTTCGGCTGCCAGTCGGTCGCGCGCAGGCGCGACGTGGCAGCAGCCAGCCCTTCGAGAATCGGCTTCAGGCCGTGCAGTCCGCGGCGCTCCGCGTCGGCCACCGCCCACGCCTTCCACGAATCCAGCAGTTGGCTCATCGTCGTCAGTCTCGCAACTTCACGGACATCGCGACGCCGTCGCCGAGCGGCAGAAACGTCGTCAACAGGCGCGTGTCGGTGGCCAGGCGATCGTTGTAGCGGCGAATGGCGTCGGTGTCGTCGGCGTCGCGTTCGGGCGTCCGGATGAACCCTTCGACGACTTCGCCGTGCCAGAGCACGTTGTCGGTCACCAGCACGCCGCCCGGCCTCAAGTGCCCGACGAGGCGGTCGAGCAGCGGCTCGTAGAGCTGCTTGCTCCCGTCCTGGAAGATCAGGTCGAAGGGACCGGCCACTTTGTGCAGGAAGCGCGAGGCGTCGCCGACGATGACGTTGACCTTGTTCTCGACGCCCGCGCGCGCGAAGTTGCCTCGGGCCGTGGCCGCGCGCTCGGGGTCCAGCTCCATCGTCAGCAGCAGCCCATCAGCCGGCAGCGTTGCTGCCATGCAGGCGGCCGAATAGCCGATGGCCGTGCCGATCTCGAGGATTCGGCGTGCGTCGAGTGCGGTGACGAGGACACGCAGCAGCCGTGCCGTTGCGGCATCGACGAGCGGCAGCCCGGCCGCCAGCCCTTCCGTGCGGATGGCCTCGAGGACCGGCTCGAACGACGGATGCAGCCCGTCGAGATATCGCAGCACGGCTGGCGCGACCACTTGGTCCATGGCGGACACCGATTGTAAGCTGGCTGCGCCATGCGCCATACGCGGATCGTCGCCACCGTCGGCCCGGCTACCAGCACGCCCGAGATGCTGGATGCCCTCATCGACGCGGGCGTCGACATCTTCCGCCTCAACTTCTCGCACGGCACGCACGAAACCCACCTGGCCACGATTCGGGAGATCCGCGCGGCCGAGCAGCGCTCCCGCCGGACTGTCGCGATCCTCCAGGATCTCGCCGGTCCGAAGATTCGCACAGGCAGGCTCGAAGGCGGGCAGCCGATCCCGCTGGCGAAAGGTGATCGGCTGGTGATTCGCACCGGCGATGGGGTCGGTCGTCCGGGCGAAGTCTTCACGACCTACGCGCCGCTCGCGACGAGCGTCGTCACCGGGCAGCAGCTCCTCCTCGACGACGGCCGCATCACCCTGAAAGTCGAATCGGCCGACGGCTCGAGCATCCAGACCGTCGTCGTACACGGCAGTCAGCTTGGCGAGCACAAGGGCATCACGGCGCCAGGCGTAGCGCTCCCCTCTGAAGGGCTCACCGCCAAGGACGACAAGGATCTGCGATTCGGAATTCGAGAGGGCGTCGACATGATCGCCCTGTCGTTCGTCCAGCACGCCTCGGACGTGAGCGCGGCTCGCGCCGTCCTCTCGGAGCTTGCGAAGGCCGAGACGCCGCTTATCGCGAAGCTCGAGCGGCCGCAGGCCATAGAGCATCTCGACAGCATCCTCGCCCAGGCGGACGGCGTGATGGTGGCGCGCGGCGACCTCGGGCTCGAGGTGCCGCTCGAGCGTGTGCCGCGGCTGCAGAAAGAGATCACGCGCCGCGCCCGCGCGCTGGGCCGTCCGGTGATCGTGGCGACGCAGGTGCTCGAGTCGATGCGGAAGGAGCCGCGCCCGACGCGCGCCGAGGTCAGCGACGCCGCCAACGCCGTCGACGACGGCGTGGACGGGATCATGCTGGCGGGGGAGACCGCGTCGGGGGCGTTTCCGGTGGAGTCGGTCCGGACGCTGGACGCGATCATCCGCGACGCCGAGCAGCTGCCGGCGCCGGTGGTGGTCGCGGAGCGGAGCCTGATGCAGGCCGAGCACGGGCGCGCGCTGTGCGAAGCAGCGGTCACGCTGGCGACCGGCGGCCAGGCCTCGGCGATTGTCGCGGTGACGCAGGGCGGCAACACTGCGCGCATGCTCGCGACGTTCCGGCCGGCGGCCATCATCCTGGCGGCGACGCCACGGCTGGACGTCGCCCGCCGCCTGCTCCTTTCCCGCGGCGTCGTCCCCGTGGTCACGGAGCTGGGATCTTCAGTCGATGACACGGGAGACACCGTCGGCCGCGATTTCGTGGCCCGCGGCCTGTTGTCGCCCGGCGACGAAGTGGTGTTCGTGAGCGTGCACGAGGACCTGCAGCGGCCGCTCGCCAACTTCCTGAAGCTGCATCGCCTCTGAGGCCGAAGGCTGACGGCTGAAGGTGAGGCCTACTTCTTCCCTGCCCACCAATACAGCGCCACGCCGGCGCCGAGGACGAGCACGGCCTGGCCGATGAGATTGGCTTCGTAGTTGAGGACGTTGGTCGTGTCGGGAGGCGGCACGAACACGAGCGCGACCGAGAGCGCCGTCGCGAAGGAGCCTGCGCCCGCCGCCAGCCACATCCCGGCGCTGCCGCCCGGCACCCGCACCACCGACGGCTCGTCGGCGCCGCCTCCCATTCGCCGCAGTCGAATCAGCGCCGGAAACAGGTACAGGTACGGCACGAAGTAGATCAGGATCGTGAGGTTCACCAGGATGTCGTACGCCTCCTGGATCGTCGTCGCGCCCCCGGTAATGGAGACGAAGACGCTGGCGAGGAAGATGGCCGTCGCGACGACGCCCTGCACGACGATCGCGTTGACCGGCGTCTGATAACGCGGGCTGAGCCGTGCGAACGCAGCCGGCAGTGCCTCGTGCACGCCGGCGGCAAAAGGAATGCGCGCGGCGCCGCCGAACCAGGAGTTGTTGCCGGCGATGGAGCCGAGCGCCAGGAGACCGCCGGTCAGCGCGCCCATGCCGGCGAGGCCGAGCTGCCGGCCCGCGTGGTCGACGGCATCGGCGATGCCGCTGAGCTCCTTCAGGGTGTCGGCCGGCACGGCAATCAGCACCGACGTCGAACCCGCGATGTAGATCACGGTCACGACGGCGCCCGAGATCAGCACGGCACGCGGGATCGTCCGCCGCGCGTCCTTGATCTCCTCGCCGATGAACCCGCCGATCTCGAAGCCCGAGAAGGCAAAGCACATCGCCGACCACAGACCGAGCGTACCGAGCACATCGGTCCGCGGCAGGAGCGCCGACGCCGAGAACTCGCTGGCCGAGCCAACGGTGGCAAACGTCACCGCGCCGGCGACGATCAGCAGCGCCGCCGGCAGCCAGGTACTCACGCTGCCCACCGACTGCAGCAGCCGTCCGGCGCCAAGGCCGAGGATGTTGAGCCCGACGCAAGCCCACAGCACGACGAGGACGAATGCCACGGCATAGGCCCTGCTGTCGGCGAGGCCGGCCGCGCTCGGTCCGAAGAGCAGGAGCAGGTTCGCCGCGGCGAACAGCAGCAGCGACGGGAAGTAGAAGAGGTTGTTCACCCACAGGCACCATCCGCAGATGAACCCGTGGACGGGGCCAAATGCGCGCCTGGCCCAGGCGTAGAGGCCGCCCTGTTCCGGGTGTCGGCTCGACAGCTCGATCACTGTCGCCGCCAGCGGCAGGAAGAACAGGAGCCAGGCCAGGATCCACAGCGTGACCGAGGACTCGCCGGCGCGCGCGCTGCGGGCGATCCAGCGGAGTCCCACCACCGCGACGATGTTCATCGCGACGATGTCCCAGAGCCCGAGGACGCGTTTCAGTTCGCTCATGCAGTCATGGCGTCGTCGCGGTCTTACGCCTCGCCTCGGCCACCATCTCGCGCACTTCGGCCATCAGCGTCGGGCCGTGATAGGGGATGCCGTCCTTGATCGTCCACTCGACCCCGCCGCCGTGCACGATGCGGCCGCCGGCAGCGACGTCGGTGCCGGCCGGATTCAGCAGCCGCAGGTTCTCGAGCGGGTTGCCGTTGACGACCAGCACGTCGGCCGTGAACCCGACGCGCACTTTGCCCAGGCGCTCGCCCAGACCCAGCAGCCGCGCGCCGTTCCAGGTGGCGTGCGCGATGACGTCGAGCGGGTGAAAGCCGGCCTCCTCGTGCAGCTCGAGCTCGCGCACGAGCCCAAAGCCGTAGAGCGAGTAGATGTAGCCGGCGTCGTCGCCGGTCGTGATGATGCCGCCCTTGCTGCCAAAATGCCGCAGCGTGTCCATCCAGATCCGGTAGTTCTGGCGCCAGCGCACTTCCTGCGTGTTGCCCCAGCCGACGAAGTACGAGCCGTGATTGTCCAGGTTCGGGCGCCAGAACAGCTCCATCGACGGGTGCAGGTAGTCGCGATACCACGGGAGGTTCTGGGCGCGGATGGCGTCGCGGCTGGCCTCGTAGATCGACAGGGTCGGGCTCCACGCGACGTGCTTCTCCGCCATGAGCTCCACGATCGCCCGCAGCTTCTCCGGGTCGGCCTGCGCGTACAGCTCGCCGGCGCGCGAGAACCGCTGGAACTCGTCGCTATAGTTCATGTCAGGCGGGAAGTTCTGCGCGCCGTCGAGCGCAGCATCGGCGATTCCGTAGAAATGCTCGATGGAGTCGACCCCCAGCTCGATGTAGTCCTTCGCCGTGGTCTCCTCGACGCCGATGTGCGCGGTGGTCGGCAATCCCTGGGCCTTCGCCTCCGTCATCAGTGCCTCGAGCTGATCGCGGTCCATGAACATGACCTTCAGCCCGTCGGCGCCAGCCGCCCTGGCGTCGCGGACGCCCTTGCGGATCTCTTCCGGCGTCTGCGTCTTGCCCATCGAGGGGCGCGTGAACGCCACGATGCGGGGCGCGATGATGCGATGCTCGTCGCTCTCTTTCTGCCACTGCTTCGTCTTCGCGAGATTGCCGCCCAGCTCCCGCGCCGTCGTGACGCCCGCGGCCAGGTACAGGTTGCGCTCGTACTGAATCGGCTGCGGAACGCCGGCCGCGCGCTCCTCGTGCCAGTGCATGTGCGTGTTGACCATGCCAGGCATCACGTACTTTCCGGTCCCGTCAATCACGGCATCGGCCGGCGTGCCGCTCGCCCCGGCTCGCGCACCTACCGCGGTAATCACGCCATGGTCGATGACGACGTCCACCGGGCCGAAGGCGGGCTTGCCGCTGCCGTAGATCACCATCGTGTTGCGGATGACCAGGCGCTTCGGCACCGTCGCGTGCAGGGCGGCGGGATCCGTGCCGGCGGGGCGTTGCGACAGGGCCGCGCTGCAGACCACGGCGAACAGGAAACAGACGCGCGTCGAGAAAGATGGCATCGAGACCTCGAAGGCTGGGCAAGAGCGTATATCAGACCGCTTCCACAACCCACCGATCCACCGACCCACCGACCCACCGACCCACTCGACCCTCTGATAGAGTCGAGTTCCATGGAAACGCAGCCGCTCGCCTACATGTCGCCGGAGTTCCTTACCTCCGAGGAGGGACGGCCGGTTCGCCTGCTCTCGGAATATCTCGAGCCGCTTCGCCGGTTCCGCAAGGAACGGATTCGTGACACGGTCGTGTTCTTCGGCTCGGCACGCATGCGCAGCCGCGAAGCGGCAGAGCAGAACCTTGCAGAGGTGAAGGCGGGCAAGGGGCTGGAGGGGCGAACGCCGGAGGCGGCGCTGGCCGCGGCGCAACGCGCGATCCAATGGTCGCGCTACTACGAGGACGCGCGCGAGCTGGCGGCCAGGCTCACGACGTGGTCTTCGCGAATCCCAGGTCCGTGCCACCGGTTCGTCGTCTGTTCCGGGGGCGGCCCGGGCCTGATGGAGGCCGCCAACCGCGGCGCGCACGAAGCCGGCGGCAAGACCATCGGCCTCAACATCCGCCTGCCGTTCGAGCAGGACTCGAACCCGTACATCACCAAGGGCCTGCACTTCGAGTTCCACTACTTCTTCATGCGGAAGTTCTGGTTCGCCTACCTGGCCAAGGCGCTGGTGGTGTTTCCGGGCGGCTTCGGCACGCTCGACGAGCTGTTCGAGATCCTGACGCTGGAGCAGACGAAGAAACTGGCGGACCGGACGACGATCCTGCTGTACGGCACCGAGTATTGGGATCAGATTCTCAACCTGCAGCCGATGCTCGAGTGGGGGGCCATCAGCCCGGGCGACCCCGAGCTGCTGGTGCGCGTGGACTCCGTCGACGAGGCATTCGACGCGCTCAGGACGCAGCTCGAGGCGCACCTGGAATCGGAGGAAGAGAACGAGCGCGCCCCGGTCCTCGCCAAGACGGGACGCTAAACAAGTTAAGAGTTACGAGTGAGTAAGAGTGAAGAGTTACGGATCAAGTGACTGGTTACGAGTTGGGAAGGAGCGACGTGCATGGACGCGGCAATGCGGCAGCGGCTGGTGGAGCAGTACAAGAACGGCTATGCGGAGGTGGCGGCGGCGCTGGAGGGAGCGACGGATGCCGACCTGGATCGCCGGCCGGCGCCAGGAAAGTGGACCGCGCGTGAGATCGTCCATCATCTCGCCGACAGCGAGATGACGTCCGCGATTCGTCTCCGCCGGCTGATCGCCGAGGACAACCCGGTGATCGTCGGGTACGACCAGGAGGAATTCGCGCGGCGCCTGAAATACTCCCGCCCGATCGCCGCGTCGCTCGACGCCTTCAAGGCCGCGCGCGAGACGACGGCGCAGATCCTGGATCTGCTCAGCGAGGCGGAGTGGCAGCGCGCCGGGACGCACAGCGAGTCGGGCCCCTACAGCGTCGCGACCTGGCTCGAGATCTACGCCGCGCACGCGCGCGGCCACGCGCAGCAGATCCGCCGCGCCCGCGGCCAGGCCTGATCGGCTACCGGTAGATCAAGTGCGGCTCGCGCCGCTCGACGAACTCCTCGACGCCGCCCTCCCAGGTCGCCTCGAGCTCCAGAATCGGCGTCTGCGTCTCGATGTGGCCGCGCAGCGCCGGCGAGCCGGCGAGGATGTCGATCGGCATCTTGTCGAACTCGTATTCGTACGGCGGGTCACGCCAGTCGAACAGGTCCGGCGCCGTGCCGAAGAACTCCCGGATCAGCGAGACGCCGGCGGTCACCGGGCGGAAGGCGTGCCGGTCGAGCACGTGGATCTGGCAGCCGCCGCAGGTCTTCTTCGCGTGCTTCTGGAACGTCGGCTCGAAGCTCGTGCCCCGGAAGTGCACACCGGGCAGCCCGACGCGGTTCATGCGGCCGGCAAACAGCTCGCCGTCGGCCCACGGCACGCCGATGAGCTCGAACGGCCTCGTCGTCCCACGCCCTTCGGAGAGCATCGTGCCTTCGATGAGCACCGTGCCCGGGTAGACGATCGCGGTGTCGAGCGTCGGCACGTTGGGCGACGGCATGATCCACGGCAGCCCGGTCTCGTCCCAGTACATCTCGCGCGACCAGCCCTCCATCGCGATGATCTCGAGGTCGGCGCCAATCCACTGGTTGAAGGACAGCGCCAGCTCCGCGATGGTCAGGCCGTGCCGCATCGGCATCCGGAACTGCCCGACGAACGACTCGAATCCGGGTTCGAGCGTCGGCCCTTCCACGCGGAGCCCGCCGATCGGGTTGGGCCGGTCGCACACGATCACCGGGATACCCGCGCGTGCCGCCGCGCGCATGCAGTTGGCCATCGTGTAGATGAACGTGTAGATGCGGGCGCCGACATCCTGCAGGTCGACGACCAGCAGGTCGATGAGCGCCAGCATCTCCGGCGTCGGCTCGCGCGTCTCGCTGTAGAGCGAGAAAATCGGCACGTTTCGTCGTGGGTCCTCGCCGTGCGGGCTCTCGATCATGTTGTCCTGCAGGTCGGATCGGTAGCCGTGCTGCGGCCCGAAAATCGCCGTCAGCGAGTACTCGCTCGACACGCTCAGCCGATCGGCGATGTGGCGAAAGTGATGGTCCACCGAGGCTGGGTTGGCCAGCACGCCGACACGCAGGCCGCGCAGGCGGGACGATTCGACGAGGCGTTCGGAGCCAAGCAGCATGCAGGCATTATAGGATTGGGAAGGAGCGAGTGATGGCGGTCGATCTCGAGGCGGCCCTGCCGCCGCTGCTGCAGCAGCGGTTGGGAGCCACGCGCGGCGATGTGACAGGGCTCGCGGTGCCGGTGTGCACGGTGGACCGGGAGGGCCTGCCGCATCCGGCGATGCTCAGTTACTCGGAGTTGTCCTCCGACGACCCGCAGACGCTGCGCGCCGTGGTGCACGAGACGAGTCGCACGGCCCGACACCTGCGCGAGCGCGGCGTGATGACGCTGCTCTTCGTCGATCCCGATACGACGTGCTACGTGAAAGCGCGTGTGACGGGACCGGCGACGCCCCGCCGGGACGAGCCGGGCCTGCTGGAGTTCACGCTGGCGGTCGTCGCGGTCCTCGCCGATCGCACAGCCGCGCACGAGCGCGCGGCCGTCATCACCAGCGGCATCAGGTTCGAGCGCGTCGCCGAGAGCGGCTGACGCGCCGGCCGGTTCAGGAGTCGAAGCATGATCTCGCGACGGCGGCTTGTCGTCGGCATCACCGGGGCGAGCGGATCGATCTACGGGATCCGCCTGCTCGAGCGGCTGCGCGAGACCGACGTGGAGGCGCATCTGATCCTCAGCCGCTGGGGCGCCCGGACGCTGGTCCACGAGACCGACTACACGGTGGAGCAGGTGCAGCGGCTGGCGACGGTGGTCTACCCCTCCACCGACCAGGGCGCGGCAATCTCCAGCGGGTCGTTCCTCACGATGGGAATGATCGTCCTGCCGTGCAGCATGAAGACGCTCGGCCAGATCGCCACCTGCACCGGCGAGGGGCTGATTCCACGCGCCGCCGATGTCGTCCTCAAGGAGCGTCGCCGGCTGGTGCTCGGCGTGCGCGAGTCCCCGTTCCACGAGATCCATCTCCAGCACATGCTCACGCTGACGCGGATGGGCGCCGTCATCGCGCCGCCGCTGCCGGCGTTCTACGGCCGGCCACGCACGGTGGACGAGCTCGTGGATCATGCGGTCACCCGGGTCCTCGATCTCTTCGAGATCCCAACGCCGGGTGCGCGCCGATGGGATGGCGAGATGGGCACCGGCGCGCCGGCCGCGGTGCCCGACGCGACGGAGGTGTGAAGCAGCCATGGGCGAGACGCTGCCGGTCCTGGACAAGTTCACCGGCCTCGAGCTCGCGCGGCTTCCCGTCGCCGGCCCTGCCGAGGTCGACGCCGCTGTCCTTCGCGCAAAGGCGGCCTTTCCCGCCTGGCGCGACACGCCCGCCCATCGTCGCAGCGCGATTCTTCGGAAGACCGCGGAGCTGATCGCCGCGCGCAGCGAGGCGTTCACCGAGCGCATCGCCCGCGAGGCCGGCAAGGCGTGGAAGCACGCCGCCAACGAGGTGGCGCGCTCCGTCGAGACGTTCACGTTCGCCGCCGAGGAGGCCTCCCGCATCCACGGCGAGACGGTGCCGATGGACGCCTCGAAGTTCGGCGAAGGACGCGTCGGCTTCTACCTGCGCTCGCCGCTCGGCGTGGTCTCGGCGATCACGCCGTTCAATTTCCCGCTGAATCTGGTGGCGCACAAGGTCGGGCCGGCGCTGGCCGCCGGCAACACGATCGTGCTCAAGCCGGCCGAGGAGACGCCGCTGACGGCGGTGGCGATGGCCGACTGCTTCCGCGAAGCGGGCCTCCCCGACGGCGTGCTGGAACTCGTGCACGGCGACGGGCCGACGACGGGCGAGGCACTGGTGAAGCATCCGGTGCCGGCAAAGATCTCATTCACCGGCAGCCCGCCGGTCGGGGCTCACATCCTCAAGAACGCCGGTCTGAAGCGCGTCACCCTGGAGCTGGGCAACAACTCCGGCACCATCGTCGAGCCCGATGCCAACCTCGAACTCGCGGTGCCACGGACGGTGATGTCGGCATTCGCCAACGCCGGCCAGGTGTGCATCAGCCTGCAGCGGCTCTACCTGCATGCCTCCATCGCGCCGGCGTTTCTCGACCGGTTTCTTGCCGAGACCCGTGCGCTGAAGGTCGGCAATCCACTCGATCGCGACTGCGACGTCGGACCGATGATCGGCGACGAGGCGGCGGAGCGCGCCGTCGAGTGGATACAAGAGGCCGTCGCCGAAGGCGCCACGCTGCTCGAGGGCGGGCGCCGCGAGGGCAGGCTCGTCTGGCCGACGGTGCTGACCGACACGCGCCCGGAGATGAAAGTGATGTGCCGCGAGGCATTCGCGCCGCTGGTCTCGGTGGTGGTCTACCAGGACTTTGACGAGGCAGTGCGGCTGCTCGGCGACTCGCCGTACGGGCTGCAGGCCGGAATCTACACGCAGGACCTGCGCAAGGCGTTCCGTGCCGTGGCCGCGCTCGACGTCGGCGGCGTCCTCGTGAACGACACGTCCATCTTCCGCGTCGACCACATGCCGTACGGCGGCAACCGGATGAGCGGCATCGGCCGGGAGGGCGTGAGGTTCGCCGTGGAGGAGATGACGAACATCAAGTTCGTCTGCTTCAACCTCAACGGATGAGAGGACGTCGTCAACCACAGAGACACAGAGTTCACAAAGACACACGGAGAACGAATTTGGCAGCGCTCGGATGAACCCTGACGTCGGGGTGCATCCCGAGGTTGCCAAACGATTCTCTGTGCGTCTTTGTGTTCTCCGTGTCTCCGTGGTTGGCGTACGTGTGGGCTGGCGTACGTCATCCGGCGATGAATTGCCGCACGACGGCATCAATGCCGTCATCGGCGACGAAGCCGAGGCCGAGCGGCCGGCTGACGTCGAAGGCGCCGGGCCACGAACGCACGATTCGTGCGATGCGCTCGTCGGGTTCAGCGCGCACGCGCGCCCTGGCCTCCGCGCCTCCGAGCCTTTCAAGGCTGTCCAGCATCTCAGCCGGCGTCACCGTCAACCCGGGAAAATTGATCGCGCGTGAGCCTGCCAGCCCTTGGAGCGGCATCGTCGCCGCGTGTACGAGGTTGGCCGTCACGGTGTCGGGCGAACTGATCCAGAGCCGCGTGTCGAGCGGCACCGGGCAGACGGCCTCGACCCCGTTCAGCGGCTCGCGCACGATGCCGCTGACGAACGACGACATCGCGGCATTGGGTTTGCCTGGACGCACTGCGACGGTCGGCAGGCGGCACACCAGGCCGTCCACGAATCCGCGGCGCGAGTACTCGAGGACCAGCAGCTCGCCGATGGCCTTCTCGACGCCGTACGACGACTGCGGCAGCACGACCATGTCTTCGGAGACCACCGGCGGCAGCGGGCCGCCGAAGACCGCCACCGTGCTCGCGAAGACGACGCGCGGGGTCGCGCCCCGGTGCCGGCACGCTTCGAGCAGGGCACGGGTGCCGTCAACGTTGACCGACATGCCGACATCGAACTCGGCTTCTGCCTGCCCGCTCACGATCGCCGCAAGGTGCATCACGACGTCGACGTCGCGTGTCACCAGCGATGCGGTGAACGCCGGGTCCGTGATGGTGCCGACTCGAACGTCGACCCGCGGGTCGTCGGTGACGAGCGGGCTGGTGTCGGCGGCGGTGATGCGGCTGACGGGGGGCAGCGCGGCCTGCCCTCGAAGAAGAGCGCTGACGAGCCGACGGCCGAGGAACCCCGCGGCTCCGGTGACGACGATGTGCATGTGCCGACCCATGTTAACGTTCGCGGCGTGAACACACCATCGAAGGTTGCCCTGGTCACCGGCGCGGGCAGCGGCATCGGCCGTGCCGTCTCCATCGGCCTGCTGGGCGAAGGCTACTCCGTTGTCCTGGCCGGGCGTCGCGGGGAGCAGCTCGAAGCGACGGCACGCGAGGCCGGCGAGCATGGGACTCGCGCGCTTGCCGTGCCGACCGACGTCGCCGACCCGGCCGCGGTTCGCGCGCTGTTCGAGGCCACCGGGCGCGCCTTCGGGCGCCTCGATCTCCTCTTCAACAACGCCGGCACCAGCGCCCGCGGCGTCCCGATTGACGAACTCACCGTCGACCAGTGGCGCGCGGTCATCGACGTCAATCTCACCGGCGCGTTCCTCTGCACGCAGCAGGCGTTCACGATGATGAAGCGCCAGGATCCCCGGGGCGGCCGCATCATCAACAACGGCTCGATCTCCGCGCACGTACCCCGTCCGCACTCGGCGCCCTATGCCGCCAGCAAGCACGCGATCACCGGGCTGACGAAGACGACGTCGCTCGACGGCCGCCCGTGGGACATCGCCTGCGGCCAGATCGACATCGGCAACGCGGCGACCGAGATGACCGACCGCTTCGCCGTCGGCACGCTGCAGGCCAACGGTGAGATCCGTCCGGAGCCGCGCCTCGACGTCGCGCACGTTGTCCGGGCGGTGCTCTACATGGCGAGCCTGCCGCTCGACGCGAACGTGCAGTTCATGACCGTGCTGGCGACGAAGATGCCGTTTGTCGGGCGGGGGTAGAGGGCCGCTCGATGAGCGCGGTGACGTCGGCGAGGACCCCGCCAAGCGCCGCGCCGCCGGGATAGACCAGGTAGCGCGGCTCCCACACCGGGTCGAAGCGCTGGCGGTCTTCGCGCAGCGTCCGAATCGTCGGACGCCCTTCGACGAACCCCGGCGCCGTCTTCAGCAGACGCCGCCAGAACGGCACCAGCTCCGGCCGCTCGGATCTCGCCGGCGGCGCCATCCCGAGATCGCACCACCGGTAGCCGTGCTGCCTGGCCCACGTCAGCAGCCACGCAATCATGCCGTCGACGACGCCCCGCGGGGCACCCGGCTTCTGTCGCACGAGGTCGACGACGAGCGTGTGCCGCCCGGGCAGCGACCAAAGCGTCGCGAACGCGTCGATGGTCGAGCCCCGGCCGGCGACGACCACAGGCAGCGACGACACATAGCGTTCGTCGAAGCGGCTCATCGCAAAGCCCTGTTCCACGCCGCCGCGATCGGCGAGCCATGCCGCCGAGACGTCCCGCAGCTTCGGCACGAGCGGCGCGACGTCGGGCGGCATCGCGACGCGCATGGTCACGCCCAGCCGGTTCAGGTGCCCCATCGTCGTCCGCAGCGCGCGATGGCCGCTGCTCTCCATCGCGAAGTGCGGCAGGAACACGCGGGCGTCTTCGCCCAGCGTCACGAACGTCAGTCCGTAGTCGGTGTAGACGTGCAGCCAGTCCTTGGACGCGTTGTAGACGACTGGCAGGCCGCTGTAGTCGTCGCAGCGTTCGAGAAACCGGCCGACGAGCGGCTCGGCGTCGGCGACCGTCCCGACTGGGTCGCCGAGCGCCACCCAGGTGTGGCCGTGGACGCCGTACATGCTCGCCGCCGTGCGCGAGTTGTTCCACAGCAGGCCGGCGTCGCCGAGCAGCGCCAGCGGGCCGCCAGGCGCCGACACCGCCCGGGCCAGCGACGCGAACTCCCTCTGCTCGGCTTCGTCCGGCACGACCATGGCGGGCCGCGGCCGGCGCAGCAGCCGCGCGATGGCCAGCGTCAGCAGCGCGAGGATCACCCCGGCGCTGGCGCGCAGGAACCGGGACATGTCGCCGTACAGCTCGACGCGCCACCACAGTTCCGGGCGGTAGTCGAGGTGCCTGAACGTGAACAGGCCGAGCCCGATCGCGCCGGCGACGATGGCGATGGCGCTGGTCATCCACGACAAAGAAAACGGCACGTCGAGCAGCGCCGCATGCCGCGTGAACTCCACGCGGCTCAGGGTCAGCGCCACCAGCAACGCCGCCAGCACCACGGCGGCCTCGTAGTCGAGCCCCTTGAGCATCGAAAGGACGATGCCCGTCGACAGCCCGACGACGCCGAGCCGATAGGCGTCCGACAGTCGCCGCGACAGGCCCCACGCCGCAATCAGGAGCAGCGCGCCGATCAAGCCGGCGCCGAAATGCGCCAGTTCGACGACCGGCAGCGGCAGCCGGCCGCCGAGCCACATCAGCCGATCGCTGCTGCCGGGCGTGGCGGCCGAGGCCAGCAGGACGCCGCCGGCGAGCATCGTGAAGATCGCCAGCAGCTTCGGGGCCACCGACGCGGTCAATGTGCCGAACGCGTTGCCCCATTGCACGACCTGGTGCCGCCGCTGCGAGATCTCGTCGACGATCAGCACCAGCAGCGCCGCGGCGAGCGGGACCAGGTAGTAGATGACCCTGAACAACGCCAGCGCCGGCAGCGTCGTCGAGGCTGGTAGCTGGAGCAGCAGCACCATCAGCGACTCGAAGACGCCGAGCCCGCCGGGCACGTGGCTGATCAGCGCGACAAGCTGCGCCGCGAGGAACGCCCCGAGGAAGTAGAGGAAGTCCGGTCGCGGTCCGGGCACCAGCACATAGAGCACCGCGGCCGCGACAATCCAGTCCAGAAGCGACAGCAGGAACTGCGATCCGACCAGCCCCAGCGACGGCAGCTCGATGCGCACGCCGCCGACGCAAAGCGGCGTCCGCCGCATCAGGACGAAGATCGGATAGGCGAGGGCGCTGGCGAGAAACACCCAGCCGGTGAGTCGGGCCAGCGCCGCCGGGATGTACGCGTCGATGCCCTGGATCTCGCCGCCGGCGAGCGCCCAGCCGCCGACGACGTTCAGGCCCAGCCAGTAGGTGCTGGAGTAGAACAGCACGACGCGCGAGATGTCCTCGCCGCTCAGCCCCCAGCGTGAATAGAACCGATAGCGGGCGGACGTGCCCGAGAGCAGCGCGAAGCCGACGTTGTTCGCGATGGCGTAGCCGACAAACGACGCCATCGCGATCTGCCAGCGCGCGATGGGGCGCCGGATATAGACGAACGCGAGCTGGTCGTAGCCCGTGAGGATCAGGTAGTTCAGGAACGTCAGGAACCCGGCCAGTGCCAGCGCCGCGGTCGGCGCGGCGCGCATCGTCTCTGCCAGCTGTCGCGGCGGCATCTTGCGCAGTTCGCCGCCGAGCACCATCACCGCGACGACGAACAGCGCGATCCCGACAATCGGCGACAGGCGGTGCCACCAGATGCCGGCCGAGACCATCACCGCCGCGCCCCGCACCGAGGTCGGAGCTGGCGCGCTCATCTGGCGATCGACGCGAGCATCCACAACGTGTCGAGCAGGTGGTCGACCTCGTACTGCTCGTGCAGGAAGAAGCGGGCGTGGCTGCCCGCCTTCTGCCCGACGCGCACGCTCACCAGGCCGGGGATCGGATGCATGAACGCGTCTTCGTCGGTCCTGTCATCGCCGACGTAAAGGGCGGTCGTGCGGCCCAGTTCCGCCAGGTGCCGCGCCAGTGCCGTGCCCTTGTTATGTTCGCCGGCCGGGGCCAGGTTCAAATCCGCATGCCGGCCGCCGAGGACGCGCACGCTGGGAAGGGTTCGGGCAAAGCTTGCCAGCGCGCGCTCCGTGCGCTCGAGATCGGGCACATGACGGTAATCGACGGTGAGCGACCACCGCTTGTTCTCGATCTCGAGGCCCGGCAGCGAGGCAAACCGCCGGGTGAGCGCGAGCGCCCAGCCCTGGACGAGCCGTTCGACCTTCTCGGTGGCGCCCCAGGGCTCGAGCCCGTGGTTTCCCGAGATGCCCGCCAGCGGCACGGTGCCCAGCCGAGCGCTGATGTCGCCGACGGCGCGGCCCGAGATCACGACGACGGGCACGCGCTCTGCCAGCCGGATCAGCCTTGCTTCAGTCGACGGCTCGAGCCACGCGAGAGGGGGCCGCTCGACCAGCGGTGCGAGCGTGCCGTCGAAGTCGAACGCCAGCAGCGGCTGCTGCTCCATCAAACGCGCGAGGACACCGTCGTTCTGCCGGCTGAAGAGATGCCGCACGTCAGTCTCAGGCCTCCAGCCCCGGCAGGTCGTGCGACGAGCCTTCGAACCGCCCGGACAGGCGTTCGCGCCGCCGCAGCCGCTCGGCGTCGCGCAACATGCGCCCGGCCCAGCGGTAGACGTTGAATTCAGCGACGAACGTGCGCATCGCGTGCATCCGGACACGCTGTTCGCCGGCCGGCATCATCAGCGCCGCGGCCAGCGCCTCGGCCGCCTCGTCGAGATCGTACGGGTTGACGATCAGCGACTCGGCGAGCTCGCGCGACGCGCCGGTGAACGAGCTGAGAATGAGCACGCCCTGCTCGTCGTCGCGCGCCGCGACGAACTCCTTCGCGACGAGGTTCATCCCGTCGTGGAGGCTGCTGACGTAGCAGAGATCCGCCGCCTTGAAGAACCAGAACACGTCCGGCGGCTCGTGGTGCGCCTCCCGGAGGATGATCGGGCAGTATGGCCCATCGCCGAACCGCCGGTTGACCCGCTCGGCGATGTCGTGGACGCGGTCCGAGGTCGCCTTGTACTCGGGAATCGTCGAGCGGCTGGGTGCGGCGAGCTGAATGAAGGTGAACACCCCCTGGTATTCGGGATGCGTGTCGAGCAGCCGCTCGACCGCCTGCAGGCGCTCCTCGATGCCCTTCGTGTAGTCGAGCCGATCGACGCCGATGCCAACCCGCGCGTCCGCCCGCAGCCCGAACTTGGCGAACAGCTGCTGGCGGCACTCCGCCGCCGACGGCGTGGCGTGCGCCCAGCGGTTGGGCCAGTCGATCGAAATCGGGTACGGGCGCACCAGCGTGCGCATGCCGCCGTAGACCACGGCGTCGAACTCGCGGTCGATGCGCGCTTCGAGGAACCGGTCCACCGAGTCGAAGAAGTTGTTGCAGTGGAACTGCGTGTGGAAGCCCAGGATGCTGCTGCCCAGCATGCCGTCGAGCACGGCTTCGGCCCACGGGCAGATCCCCAGCCGCTCGAAGTTGGGCCACGGGATGTGCCAGAAGGTGATGATCGTGGCCTTCGGCAGCCGCTCGCGGATCATCCGCGGCGCCAGCGCGAAGTGGTAGTCCTGCACGAGGATGATCGGGTCGTCGGCGTCGACTTCCTCGACGGCGGCATTGGCGAACTTGCGGTTCACCGCCTCGTACTGCGTCCAGTCCTCCGAGCGGAATACCGGCCGCGTGTGCGCGACGTGACACAGCGGCCAGAGGCCTTCGTTCGAGAAGCCGTAGTAGTAGCCGCGTTCTTCCTGCTCGGTCAGCCAGACGCGGCGCAGCAGATAGCTGTCCTCTCCCGGCGGGACGTGGATGTGATCGCGCGCGTCGACGGTCTCGCGGTCGGCCTTGCCGCTGCCGTGCGCGACCCAGACGCCGGAGCACGCACGCATCACCGGCTCCAGAGCGGTGACCAGCCCCGACGCCGGATGGCGCACCACGATCTGGCCGTCGCCGTCGCGATCGTGGATGTACGGCTCGCGGTTGGCCAGCACGACCACGCGCTCGCCGAGGAGGTAGCGGCTGAGCGAGTCCTTCAGCCGCTGCGGCGTCCACGTCCCGGCCGTGCCGTCGAGCTCGCGCTCGAGACTCAGGCGATCCACCAGGTCGCGGACGTCCTTCAGGAGCGGCTGGAACTCCGGCTTGTGCATCCCGCCCCGCAGCACGCGGCGGATCTCGTTGGTCCAGCCGCGCCACGAGACGCGCGTCACGAAGATCGTCAGCAGCGAGGCCGCGCACGCCAGCACGGCGAAGGTGCCGATCAGCAGGCGCAGCAGCTGCTTCTCGCGCTGGTCGGCGAACCCGCGATCGTGCAGCAGCATCAGGAAGCCGATCGGCTCGCCGCGCTCGGCGACCGGCAGCGCCGTGAGGTACAGATCGCGCCCGGCGTGCGAGACGCTCTCGCTCCAGTTGGTCCATTGCGGCCCGGGCGCGTTGGCGGCCGGGCGGACGTGGGGCGCGACGTCGGCGCAGGTCACGTGAACGGGCCACTCGCCGGTGGCGGCGACCCGGTTGCCGTCGCGGGTGCAGGCGCTGGCGGCAAAGACGCGGTCGTCGCGCGTCAGGTCGGACAGCAGCGCGTTGAGCCGCTGCGCCGACCCGGTGACCCAGCTGGTCACGAGTGCCGGACGCGCGCCGCGGAGGGCAAGCTCCGAGCGGCGTCTCGAGATCGCGGTCGACCCATTCCTCGATCGTCCGGCCGACGAAGAACGACGTCGCAAGGACGAGGAGGCCGAGACCGGCCAACACGATCAACGTGAAGCGGAGCGGGCGTGACATGATCGCGAATCAGCGGCGCCCGAAGAACTTGACGTGCGAAGGCCCCGGCCGCGTGTCACTGGGGGCGAAGAAACGGCGGGGTAAGGAGAACCTGCGCGGACGCGACTAGCGCTCAGTCTTTCACAGCCGTTGGAAACGGGTCAAGAATCGAAAGGTGGGTGCCGGATGCCCGTCGGGTGCCCCGGCACCCGGCACTCGACGGGGTGCGACGCTGCTGCTGCCGCCTGCGGGGCCATGGCCAGGAAGCGGTGTTCCGGGTCAATCAGGCTCGTGACGACGACACCGCCCTTGTCGCCCTTCTTGACCTCATAGACCATCGCGCCTGGTGTCGGCACTCGGATAACGCCATCGTCGAACAGGCCCCAGGCCTCCCAGGAGTTGGTCTTGAGATTCGTGACGCCGTCGGCCGCGATCGTGATCGTGAAGGGGGAGTCCCAATCCTTGTGGTGGGTGGTGAAGGTGCCGACGGTCTATTTCTGCACCTTGGCCTTCGGGTCCGGAGCGGGCTTGGTCGACCCGCCGGGCTGGCCGCCGCGCCACGCCTCGCTGACCGAGAACTCGCCCTTGCAGCCCTTGTCGACCCAGACGCCCTGGCGGTCGTAGGCCCACGTGGTGCCGCCGACGCGGAGGCCACTGGAGATTTCCTTCACCAGAATCGCCTTGCCGAACGTGTCGATGCGACAGAATGTGTAGCCTCCGTCGCTCTCGCACGTGATCGTCTTGTCGGCGGCAGCGAGGGTGGCAATCAGCAGGAACGCTCCGACTGCACAGAGTCGGCAGATCACGGAGCCCGGTGACAACGCCATGACGTCCTTCTCGATGTCGAGCTGAGAGGGGCAGAGTCTATGTCAGGTCGCGTGACCGAACTCCAGCAGCTCAGCCATGCCGTGTGCCATGATGGAAACCATGCGCCGCATGGCCTCCTTCAGCGCCGTCCTCGTCGTCGGCTGCCTGTGCTCGCTGGCTGCGGCGGGACGCCCGCAGAGCGCGCCGACAGACGCGGTCACTGTCAGCGGGCTCGAGCGCCGGCTGCGATTCCTCGCGTCTGACGCCCTCGAGGGCCGCGAAGCGCTCTCTCCGGGATTCAAGGCCGCGGCGGAGTACCTGGCCTCGGAGCTCACCGGCCTCGGGACTCACACCGCGCGGCGACAACGGGTCGTTCCTGCAGCGCGTGACGATGCGCAGGACGTCGGTGGACGCCGCGAACACGTCGGCGACGGTGGGCGGGCGCGCGTTCACCTACGGCGACGATCTGCTGGCCTCAGGAATGGGCTCGGCCACCGGCCGCGTGGTCTACGTCGGTCATGGCTATCGCGTGCCGTCGAAGAACGTCGACGCGTTTGCCGGCATCGAGGTGAAGGACGCGCTGCTGCTCGTCCTGCCGGGATTGCCGTCGGACGTGACCTACAAGGATCTGCAGGCGCTGAAAAAAGGCACCGACTGGTGGGGCCCGGAAGAGAACGCCCATGCGCTTGGAGCCCGCGGTGTGATTCGCGTCGCCGGCTTCGACGACCTGGCGAACTGGACTCGCACGCGCGAACGGCAGACCTCGCGCGGCGCCGTCGTCGTCGATCGCCTGACACCCGAAGGCGACAATCTGCCGATCGTCACAGCGGGCCCGCGGCTGCTGAACGCGCTGATGACCGGCGAGAAGGAAAGCGGCGTGCGCATCCACGAGCGCGCGTTGGAGAAAGACGCCGGACCGTCGTTCGCGTTGAGCGCGTCCAAGAGCGTCACACTGACGGTCGCCGCGCAGGTGACGCGCGAGGACACCTTCAACGTAGTGGCCAGCGTCGACGGCGCGGATCCGGTGCTGCGCTCGGAGTTCATCGCGCTCGGCGCTCACCTGGATCATCTCGGCGTCCAGTCCGGCGAGCGCCGCGAAGAGCACTGGCGACAAGCCGGTCGATCGCATCAACAACGGCGCCGACGACGACGGGTCCGGCGTGGTGGCGCTGGTGGAGATGGCCGGGGCGGCGATGCGCGGGCCGCGGCCGAAGCGCTCGCTGCTGTTCGTCTGGCACACGGGCGAGGAAGCCGGCGGCTGGGGGTCGCGTTACATCACCGCGTTTCCGCCGGTGCCGATCGACCACATCGTCGCCCAGCTGAACGTGGACATGATCGGCCGTTCACGCAAGCCCGGGGACACGACGGCCGCCAACGCCGTCCTGACAGGGCCCGACGAGGTGTATCTCGTCGGCGCGAGCCGGCTCAGTCGCGCGCTGGCCGAGACCGTCGCGAACGTCAACCGCGACTTCCTGAAGCTGTCGCTGAACCTGAAATATGACGACCCGGCCGACCCGGAGCGCATCTACGAGCGCAGCGATCACTACGAGGTACGCGCAGAAGGGCATCCCCGTGGCCTTCTTCTTTTCCGGGCTGCACGAGGACTACCACCGGCCGTCCGACGAAGTGGATCGGATCGACTTCGTGAAGCTCCAGAAGGTCGCGCGCACCGTGCTCGCCGTGGCGTGGACGCTGGCGAACGCCCCCACGCGCCCGGCGCTCGACGCGCAGGCCACGAAGTAGTCGTCAATCACAGAGACACCAGAGACACGGAGACGCACAGAGACAGATTTGGCAGCGCTTGGATGAACCCTCACGGTGAGGGTTCATCCCGACGTTGCCAAGTCGTTCCCTGTGCGTCTCTGTGTCTTTGCGTCTCTGTGGTTGACGGTTAGAGCCGCTTGATCCGGACGTTGCGGAATTCCACCGGATCGCGGTGTCCTGCGAACCCGAAGTGGCCCTCGGTGCGGTCCTTGCCCGGGTGCGCCTTGTCTTCGAGGAAGCTGGTGACCTTCGACAGGTCGGCGTCGAGGATCCGCGTGCCGTTCAGCTCGACGACGATGGTGGAGCCTCTGACCGTCACTTCCTGGTAGTTCCACTGCCCGACGGGGCGCTGGTAGCCGCGCGCGGCGGCGGCCATCCCGTAGGCCGAGCCGTGCGCCTGGCGCGGGTCGAGCTTCGCGTAAGCCGGCGCGTCGGTGTCGAGCACCTGCAGTTCCGTCATGCCGACGTAGGCTGTATCTCCCTCACCAGGGTAGCGGATGGCGAGGCCGTTGTTGCCGGCGGGCGGCAGCTTGAACTCGAACCGCACGACGAAGTCGGCGTACGACTCCTTTGTGTAGATCGTGCCGCCGCTCTTCGGCTTGCAGCGGATGGCGCCGTCGACGATCTCGTAGTTCTCGACCGGGCCGCCCCACCCGGTCCAGTCCTTGCCGTTGAAGACCGACTGGAAGCCGGTCTCCGCATGCGACGAGAGCAGCTTCGTCGCCTCAGCCGCCGGCACCTCGCGCAGGTACACGTTGCGCCACCGGATTTCGCCGCCGTGCGTCTGCAGCTGAATCGGCCCCGCGCCCGCGAGCGGCGCATTCCGATCCCAGAAGTTCTCCATCCGCGCGCCGTCGACGGTGAGCGTCCCGTTCAGCCAGACCCACGTGCGCTCGCCGACCTGGACGACGCGGAGCGCGTTCCACTCGCCAAACGGCTTGTCGGCGTGCTTCAGCGGGTCCTTGCCCGGGGCGCCGGGCGAGTTGTTCCAGAGACCGCCGGAGCCCTTGTCGGCGCCGACGTTCCATTTGCCGCCCTCCTTGGTCGTGTCCCAGATCTGGACCTGCGGCGTCCCGCGGAGGTAGATGCCGCTGTCGGCCTTCGCGACCGTGCGGTACTCGAGCCGCAGCTCGATGTCGCCGTAGTCGCGATCCGTCGTCGCGAACGGGCCCTGGCCGTCGTTGACCAGCTCGCCGTTCTCGACGCGCCAGTGCTTCCGGAACTCCGCCTCGTCGGCGGCGCGCTTCTTCGCCCGCTCCTCCGGGCTCAGCTTCGCGAGCTCGCGCGGATCGGTATGTGGCAGTCCATGCCAGCCCGTGAGATCGCGGCCGTTGAAGAGCGCGGTGAAACCGGCGGGTGGATCGGCGACGGGGGCAGTGGCGGCGACCGGCGACAGGAGCGACGTCAGCGCGGCGAGAACGACGATCGTGCGGATGGGCATCGCGAAATTATAGGCCGTCCCTTCAGGCTTCAGCCTTCGGCCTTCACTCCGCGCGTTGCCGCCGCCGCTTCGTCCATCGCCAGGTTGGCCAGCCGATCGGCTTCCTTGTTTCGCTCGCGGCGGACGTGCTCGAAGGTGACCGAGCCGATGCGCCCGACCAGCGCGCGCGCGTCCTGGTAGAGCGGCTGGAGTCCAGCATTCTTGACGCGGTACTCGCCGCGAAGCTGCTTGACCATCAGCTCCGAGTCGGCGCGGATGCGTAGGGCGCGGACGCCGTGGTCGACCGCCCAGGCCAGGGCCGCCAGGAGGCCGTTGTACTCCGCGACGTTGTTGGTCGTCGGCGGGAGCGCGCCGTGCAGCTCGGCCAGCACTTCGCCGTCCGCGCCGACGATCTGCACGCCATAGCCGGCGGGGCCAGGGTTGCCCCGCGAGCCGCCGTCGACGTACGCGGTGATCATGCGGGAGGCGCGGGCGTGGCCGCTGCGGGCGGCGGCACGTAATAGAGAATCCGCTGACAGCTGTCGCACTGGATGATGCCGCTGTTCTGGCGGATCTGGACGAAGACCTGCGGACGCAGCCTGACCTGGCACTGGCTGCAGCGTTCGTCCCTGGCCATGGCGACGGCGATGCCCTTGCGCCCCCGCGCCACCGTGTCGTACACCGCGACCACCGGCGGCGGCAGCTCGGCGACGAGCGCCGCACGTGCCTTCAGGCTGCTGTCGAGCGTCTCGCCGGCGACCTTCAGCTGCACGTCGAGGTCCGCCCGTTCCCGGACAATCTGCTGCTCGGCCGCCTTCAACGCCGCTTCGGCGGCCTTCAGACCGCTGGCGAAGTCGTCGGCCTCGAGCATCTTCTCGAGCATCGAATCTTCGAGCCGCTTCACCTCGCCCTGCGCCGTCTCGATCTCGTGCTGCATCGCGGTGTATTCGCGATTGGTCTTCACTTCCATCAGCTGGTCTTTGTATTTCGTCAGGCGGGTGTTGAGGGCGGCCAGATCTTTTTCGAGCGCGCGCCGGTCGGCATTGTTGGCAGCCTGCCGGTCCTTGGCGGCCGCGACCTCGGCGCGGGCACCCTCCAGCTTCGCGTCGAGTGCGTGCTGCGTCTCGGGAATCGTCGTTTGCGCCTTACGCGCCTCGGCGGCCTGCGTGTCGAGCGCCTGCAGCTGAATCAGGCGTTCAAGATCGGGGTGCACGGAGGCACTGTACTTTGCGGAAATGCAAAGTGCAAAGTGCAAAGTGCAAAGTGGGAGTGGAAAGTGGAGTGGGAAGTGCGGTCAGTTGCCGGGCTTCTGCACCTCGGCGACGATCGTCCACTCGCCGCCGCGCCGTTGCCAGACCCGCAAGTAATACCCCGTCGCCGCCGCGCCGCTGCCATCAAGCTCCACGCGCCCGTAGGTGTAGCCCATGTCGCCGGAGGCCGCGACGTCGCCGTCGAGTGTCGTCGCCCGTCGCGGCGCGGCGTGCGTCGCGGCATAGGCGGCAATCGCCGTGCGGCCGATCACCGGCTGAAGCCCTGGACGATGGAGCCGCGCCTGCTCGGGCAAAGGCGGCAGGAGCGCGCGCAGACCACTCGGCTGGCGGAATGGCACCAATCGCGCGGTCCGCCGCGAGCAGGCTCTCTCGGGTGCCCGGCGTGCTCGTGCCTCCCGCCTCTGCACGGCAGCGGCCACGAATCCGGGCGCAGGGAACCCGCAGGGCTCGCCGGTCGGCGTGCCGTAGTCGAGCAGCACGCGCCAGGGCTGACCTGCGCGCTGGCGCCACACCGAGAAGTAGCATCCGTATCCGGTGTTCGACACGTCGCCGTTGGGCACGACAGTGAAGGGACCGGTCAGCCATCCCAGCTCGCCTGATGTCGCGATGTCGCCCGTGCGCGGCTCCCAAGACAGCGTCGTGGCCAGCGGGTTGGCCGGCACCGGCCGGGCGGTCCACACTTCCCGCGCGGGCCGCGGTGTGGTGTCGAGATCGACGGCATCCGCATCGAGGAACTCGAGGAACGCCGCCCGCACGCCTCGCTGTGCGGCGGCTGCCGCGAACGCGCGCTCCGCGTCGGCCATCGTCTCGAGCGGACCCGGCGCTGCCGTACGCGCGGGCCGCGGCGGCGCGCGATTGCCGGCGATCCAGACGCCGGTCATCGATCGCGTGTGGCGGATGTCCTCGAGCGGATTCCGCTCGAGCGCCACGAAGTCCGCCCACGCGCCCTTGACCAGCGAGCCGACGCCCGCGGCCTTGATCGCGCGCGCCGCATCCGACGTCGCCGCGCGAAGCACCTGCGCCGGCGTCATCCCGGACTCGGCCATCATCGCCAGTTCCAGGTGCTCGAAGTAGCCCTGGAAGCGTTCCGGGAACGGGCCCGCGTCGGTCCCCATCGCGATGCGCAGGCCGGCCTTCGACGCGCGGTCGAGATTGCGGCGAGCGACGTCGAGCGCGGCCTTGTAGCGCTGGGCGCTTGCCGACTCCTGCATCGCCTTCTGCCGCGCCGGCTCCTGCAGTCGCGCCACGACGCCAGGATCCGCCTCGCGGAGGAAGAACGGATCGGCGAAGAACTCCGGCGTCGACTCGTAGACGAACGTCGAGAGATCGCGCGTCAGCGTCGGACAGTACGGCACGTTCCGCGCCTTCATCAGCCGGATGAACTCGTCGTCTATCTCGCGATCTCTCACGCTGTGCGCGATCACGTCGACCCCGCCCGCAGCAGCGCCTTCGCGTCGTCGAGGTAGAAGAGGTGCGCGGCGACGCGCAGTCTCAGGCGATGCGCCTCGTCAATCACGGCGCGGTACACGTCTGGCGCCATCTTGGCCGTCGTCCCGAGGTTGTCGTCGACGCGAATCTTGATGATGTCCGGCCCGAGTGCCGCCACGGTGGCCACCATTTGCCGCGCCTCCTCCGGCGTCTTGCCGACGATGGCGCGGCCGGAGACGAAGAGTCGCGCGCGGTCGAGCGAAGGGACCGCCTGGGCGTCGCGCGCGGCAAACGCCGGCGCCTGCTCGCCGTCGAGGCTCAGCACCGTCGTGACGCCGTAGCGCGCGAACACGCCGAGTTGCCGCTCGGTGTTGGCGGTCGTGTAGGCGCGCGGACGATCGCCGTCGACGTCGGACACGTGCACATGCGTCGAGATCAGGCCGGGAATGACGTAGGCGCCTTTCAAGTCGATCGGCGCGACGAGTGGCGGGAGCGTGATCGACCGGCGCCGGCCGATGCCCTCGATGCGGCCACCGCGCACGACCATCGCCGCGTCGTCGACGACGGCGCCGCGGTCGACGTCGACGAGACGGAAGCCGACAAAGACCTTGGTGTCGGAGCCATCGGTCTGCGCCATGGTCACCCACGGGAAGAGCGCGAAGGCGGCGAACGCAGAGAGGATTCGGAAACCAGTCATGCAGGTGCCCCACGATAGCGGAACGTAATGGAGCGTCGCAATGGCCTGCGCTGGCAGAAGTAGAATCCCGCGGTGACAATCGCACCACACGTTGTGCTCGACCGACACGAAGCCCGAGGCGTTGCCTGCCGCTCGCGGCAGCCGTCTTCCACATCCTGATCGCGCTCGCCGATCGCGACCGTCATGGCTACTCGATCATGCAGGACGTCGCCGCCAGGACCGGAGGCAAGGTGCAGTTGAGCGCCGGAACGCTCTACAGCTCCATCCGCCGCATGCTCGAGCAGGGCCTGATTGAGGAGCTGGCGGAGAGTCCGGACCCGTCGAGCACCGACGAGCGGCGGCGCTACTACCGGCTCACGCGCTTCGGCAGGCGCGTGGCGGCGGCCGAAGTGGAGCGACTGAACGCCCTGGTGCAGCAGGCGCGAGCGACCGGGCTGGTGCGGGCACGTGATGCGCGCCACAGCCGTCTACCGCGCGCTGCTGCACTGCTATCCGGCGGCGTTTCGGCATGAGTACGGCAATCAGATGCTCCTCATGTTCGCCGAGCACTGGGGGACGCCCGGCGAACGGGAAGCCGGCTCGGACCAGCCGCGTTGTGGGTGCACGCGCCATCCGGACGCATTGACCATCGCCCCCAGGGAGCATCTGGCACGTGATCGCTTCAAGACCTGCGCTACGCGCTGCGCACCATGGCGGCAAGGCCCGGCTTCACCGCCGTCGCCATCCTGTCGCTGGCCCTCGGCATCGGCGCCAACACCGCGATATTCAGCCTGTGGAACGGCGTGCTGCACGCCTCGCTGCCCGGCGTGCACAACCCGAACAGCTGGTGATGCTCTCCAATCCGGACGAGTCGGGGATGTGGACCGGCCGGTCGACCGACGGCCCCCGGTCCTGGCTCACCTACGGCGAATTCGAGCAATTGCGGGACCACGCCGACGGCTTCTCGGCGCTGATGGCATCGCAAAGCAGCCTCAACACGTGGCAGGTCCGCTTCGAGGGCGGCGCGTGGGAAGAGGCCCGCGGGCGTCTGGTCTCGGGCGGATTCTTTCAGGTGCTCGGCGTGAGCCCCGCGATCGGCCGCGCTGTTCACGACGGCCGACGACCGCGCCGAGGCGCCCGACGCCGTCATCAGCCACACCTACTGGCAGCGACGCTTCGGCGGCCGTCCCGACGTGCTCGGCAAGACGTTCACCATCCGCAACGCGGCGTTGACCATCATCGGTGTCGCGCCGCCCGGCTTCATCGGCGAAACCAGCGGGCAGCAGCCGGACCTCTGGCTCCCGCTGCGAATGCAGCCGAGCGTGCTGCCCGGCAGCGGATCGGCTGCACGACACGCCGCCCGACAAGGTGATGTGGCTCCATGTGTTCGGAAGACTGAAACCGGGCGTGACGCTGGCGCAGGCGGAAGCCCAGGCCAACGCGATCTTTCAGGCCGGCCTGGAATCGTTTTATGGCGCACGCGTCGCGGGAACGCCGCGCGAGTTTCTCGATCAGCGTCTCGAATCCGCCCGGGCGCGCAGGGAGCGTCGCCGACGCGCAATGAATTCTCCCAGTCGCTGACGGCGCTGCTGGCGGCGGTCGGCGTGCTGCTGCTGATCGCGTGCGCGAATCTGGCGAACCTTCTGCTCGCGCGCGGCGCGCGCGCAAACCGAAATCGCGTTGCGCCTGTCGCTCGGCGCAAGTCGCGGACGCCTCGTCCGCCAACTCGTCACGGAAAGTCTGGCGCTGGCCGCGATGGGAGGTGTCGGCCGCCATCGCTGTCGCCTACGTCCTTCACGGCGCGCTGGTGCGGATGATGGCGGAATCCGACCCGCGCTTCCACATGAGTTTCGCGCTGGACCCGCTGGTGCTGGCCTTCGTCCTGGCCGCGACGCTCGCAGCGGCGCTGTTGTTCGGCGTGCTTCCGGCCTGGCAGGTCACCAGGACCGACGCCGGAGCAAGTCTCAAGGAACAGGGTCGCGGCGCCATCGGCTCGCTCGGCCAGATGCGTTCGGGCCGATTGCTGGTGAGCCTGCAATTGGCGCTTTCGTTACCGCTGCTGGTCGGCGCCGGTCTGCTGGCGCGGACTGTCTACAACCTGCAACGCGCGGACCTCGGCTTTCCCGCTGAACGCCTGCTGCTCGTGCGGGTCGATTTGCGCGAGGCGGCTGCATGACCCCGCGCGCCGCGACAGCTTGCTTCGTGAGCTGCTCGGACAGATCCAGCGGCTCCCCGGCGTACGGGCGCGAGTTTTTCGCAACTTGGGGTGTTCAGCGGAGGGGAGTCCTCGGCCACGATCGAGGTGGAGGGTTACACGCCGAAGGGAGACAACGACCGCGAATCGGCGCTGGATGTCGTGGGCCCCGGCTACTTCTCGACGTTGGGCGTTCCCATCCGTCTGGGACGCGAAATCCTGGAGAACGATCGTGGCGATGGCCCGGGTCTGTGTGATCAATGAGGCCTTCGCCAAACGGTTCTTCGACCGGCGAAACCCGATCGGCATGCGCATCACATCGGTCGATGACGACGACGCGCGAACGACGTATCAGGTCGTGGGCGTCGCAAGAGACGCGCACACCCAGAGCCTGCGAGGCGACGTCGAGCCGCGCTACTTCGTGGCGGCCAAGCAAGCCGCCGCATCCGCGAACAGCCCCACTTTCCTGATTCGCACGGCCACGGAAACCGCGCCGGTGATGGCGGCCGTGCGGACGACGATCCAGCGCGTGGACCAGCGCTGCCGATCATGTCCGCCACGTCGATCGAAGAGCAGATGGCCCCGTTGACCGCGCAGGACCGCACGACGGCACAACTCGCCGTGGTGTTCGGGTGCGTCGCGCTCGCGCTCGCCGCCATCGGCTTGTACGGCGTGCTCTCCTACGGCATCGCGCGCCGCACGGGCGAAATCGCGATCCGCATCGCCCTGGGCGCCCAGCCTGGCCGCGTCGTCTCGATGATCCTCCGCGAGACCGTCGGTCTCGTCGGCGTCGGGCTGGCACTCGGCGGGGCGCCTCGCCTACGCGGCGTCGCGCTTGATCGACAGCCGGCTCTACGGCGTCGCTCCGCAGGATCCGCTCACGCTGGCATTGGCGACCGGGCTGCTGCTGTTGGTGGCGCTCAGCGCTGCGTACGTGCCGGCGCAGCGGGCGTCGAGACTGGATCCGATGGCGGCGCTGCGTCAGGAGTGAAGATCCACCATGTAGGTTCCTACGGCGCCGGTGCCGCGCGGGAAGTCCTCTGAAACGTCGCCGTCACACCTCCCTGGACACTTCAGCAATCATTTTTTTGATTTCGCTGAACCCCATGCCCTCCGACGCCGACGCGAGATCGCCCTCGGCCAGTTGCCTCGCGGCCTTCCGCAGGTCGCCCATCACCCGAGTGTAGAGGGCCACGCCCAGACGGACGCGCTTGACGCCGGCCTTCTGAAGCTCGCCCCACGGCAGCGTACCGCGCATCGTGCCAACCACGAGGTTGACCGGCTTGGGCGCCACGGCCTTCACAATCGCCCTGACCGCATCCATGTCGGTGGGATAGGGGGCATAGAGGACGTCGGCGCCGACATCGGCGAACGCGACAAGCCGCTTGATCGCGTCCTCGAGGTCGGACGGCCTGGATGAAGTTGTCCGGCGGCCCGTTAGCAGAATACGGCCCTTCGCTGCCTTCGCCGCCTGGCGCACGCGTTTGACCGCCTCGTCGAATTCGCGGATCGGTTTGGACAGGATCCCCAGTCGTGTCCTCGATACCGATTCCCGCCAGTCCGGCCGCAATTGCGGCCTCGACCGTCCAGCGACATCCCCGGGCTAGACCCGTAGCCATCCTCGAGGCGCCGTTCACCGGGAGACCGATCAGCTGCCAATGAGTACGACATTCGCGAGGTGCTCCTCGCGAGTCACGGCGTGTCGACCGTCCAGGCGACCCATCGCAGAGGCTATCGCCGCCGATGATGTTCCGAGTGCCTCGAAACGCGCCGGCTTCAGCAGAAGTGCTGAGACGCCATCCCAGGCGTTTAGCATGATGAACCCGCCCTCTCGTTCGTGAAGGGCGCGGAAGCGTTCGTAGAGCTCAGGTTGCTTCATGGTTGTCTACCGTTCGCATTCGAACTCGAGCTTGGCCAGAGGGTGACCGCCAGTCGTGCGCGTGGGTCGACGAGCCGCTTACTAACCGGATCCACCACTTCACTGCCATGGTGCCATCGCCATCGTATCCAGAACGGCTGGCACATGGCCGGCGCCGCTTTTGTGTGATTGCTCCAACTCCGATCCTTGGACGCCTGCAAAGAGCGTCGCTTGGCCGGCCTTCGCTGCTGCGGGGATGTGGAACGCTACGGCGCGGCCTTCTGCGCCTGGCAGACACTCGCGTCGTTTACCGAGCCGAAGCTCGCCGAATGGCGAGCGAAGGATGGTGGGCTCTCCAGGATTCGCACTGTCTGGCACGCGCGGCAGCGCGGGCCGACTGAGCTAGAAACTGAAGGGCCCAGGACCGACCGAGCGGAGCGAGGGAGGAGAATGGGCCCTCCAGGATTCGAACCTGGGACGAGCCGGTTATGAGCCGGCAGCTCTGACCGCTGAGCTAAGGGCCCGCACGGAAGTGCTGAGTGTGGAGTGCCGAGTGCCGAGTGAAACGACGGAGCGACATCCGGGACAGCTGGTGGCTGGCCTTTTTGTCCACAGCAGTATACCGGAGGTACGCCGCCGCGCCGGCAGCACACGGAATCAGGCGTGCAGGCTGTCGGCGGCGCCGGGGATCGGCGGCGACCTCCCGCATCACGGGCAGTGCAAATTCGAGCAGGCCTCGTGCACCGAGGAGGAATGTCTCGGCGTCGCCGACGCGCCCGCCCCGGTTGTGCGTCCGTGCCAGGTACGTGTCCACGAGGCGGGCGAAGAACCAATCCGGCCAGTTCGCGTGAACCGCGTTGCCGGTGTCGAACTCCGCCATGTCGCGCCACACGCGCTCGCCGGCCTCGAGCACCGGCACCTTGAAACGGGCGACGCGCTTCTCCGGGATGTCCACGATGTGCTCGGCGTAGTGCAGGAACGTCACCGTGTCGTGATCGCTCCCGAGCAGCAGGAGCTTGCCATCGAGCTCCACCAGCCGCTCCAGCGCGGAGCCGTGGCCGAAGGCGTTGTCCCACGGCTGGCTGGAGATGAGCGCATCCGCGTGCCTGCCGCGCACCGCAAAGCGGGCGACGTGGGCGTTGACCTTCGTGCCGGGATACGAGCGGAAGAACTCGACGAGCGTGCCGTTGTCGCGCGCGGCACGCGCGGTGAGCGGATCGAAGACCGGCAGCTTCTCGAGAATCTCGCGCTCCTGGGCCGCACTCAGATGTCCGCGCCCCACTTCGTCGTAGTACGTGGGGCAGCTCGCATACATCATGAGCGTCCCCTCCGCGGTCAGCGCGTCCCCAACCGCCAGGTGGATCTGATCGGGTCCTCCGGCGACTTCGCCCACCGCCCGCACCGAGGCGTGCGCCATCACGACGTCGCCGGGGGCGAGCCCGAGCTGCCGGAAGCCGTGGGCGAGTTCCTCGCGCGAATACACGGAGCCGATTTTATCGACAGTGTGCGCACGCTCGAGGTCTGGCACGGCTGAGCTTTATTCCCGTCGAGAATTTCGGCAAGATTCGACTAGCCGTCTTCTCCCGCCTGGCGAACGACTCCCATGCCGATTCTGCTTCCTGAACGCGGCGACGCGACTGGCTTCGGCGACTTCCTTCGGGATGCGCGCGAACGCCGGGGCCTCACGCTGCAACAGATCTCCGCCGAGACCAAGATTCCCTGGCGCCACCTCGACGCGCTCGAGCACGGCAACTTCGCCGCGGTGCCAAGCGGGATGTACCGCCGCGCGGAGATTCGGGCGTACGCCTCGGCCGTCGGCATCGATCAGGGCCTCGCGCTGGCAGAGCTGGAGCACGCGCTCGCGACGGCGAGCAAGCCCTCGGAGGCCGAGGCGAGGGAGGCACCGCTCTCCCGGAAGCTGCTCGATCACCCCATGGCGCTCAGCGCCGTCGCCGTCGTCCTGGTGACGGTGGTCGCCGGGTTGTTCTGGAGCAGGGTATCGACGGGATCGAGCGACGGAGCGACGGTCACCGCCGCGACTCCGGCCGCGCCAGCGCCCGCGGCGGCTGCGCCGTCATCGTCCCAAGGTGCCGCGGCGCCTGTTGTGGATGCGGCGGATGTCTCGGCACCCACGGCAGCTTCAACGCCACCGGCTCCGATCGCACCGGCCTCGCCGACCGAGGACGTGCTCGCCGCCGATAGCCTGCCGGCCGCCACGGCCGGCGAGCTCATCGTGATCACCAAGCCCCAAGGCGCGCGCGTGATCGTCGACGACATCGGCCGCGGCAGCGCTCCGGCAACCATCCGCCACCTGGCAGCGGGCACGAAGCGCATTCGCGTCATCAAGGACGGCTACGTCAGCGAAGAGCGCGTCATCTCGTTCTCGCCGCGCCGCGGCCAGACGATCGCGATCGCACTGCAGCCAGCGCGCTGACGGCCTTCCGTCAGCCTTCAGTCTCCGGTCCTCAGCCTCAGGTATTACGCAGACAGGTGTAATCCGCCATCCCTGAGCAAAAGACCGAAGACCGAAGCCTGTCGTCATTCTTCCGGTTCCTGCACCGCCAGGATCTCGTCCAGCACGCGCTGCAAGTCGTCCGGCAGCGGCGCCTCGAATGACATCGGCCGGCCGTCGCCGGGGTGCGTGAACGCCAGGCGCGCCGCGTGCAGGAACGGACGGTCCAGCCTGAGCAGGGGACGCAGGTCCTGCGCCACACGCGCCTTGACGCCGCCGTACGTCGGATCCCCGACAATCGGATGGCCGATCGCGCTGAGGTGGACGCGGATCTGATGCGTGCGGCCGGTGGCAATCGCGACGTGGCAGAGCGTGACACCGCGCAGGTGCCGTGCCTTCGTGATGCGCGTCACCGCCGACCTCGCCCGGCGCGACCGCGCGGACATCTTCTGGCGGTCGTTCGGATCGCGCCCGATGGGCAAGTCGATGCGACGCCCCGCCTGCACCACGCCCCACACGAGCGCGACGTATTCCTTGTCCACTTCGCGATCGTGAAACTGCGCGGCCAGCGCCTCGTGCGCCGCGTCGTGCTTGGCCACGACCATCACGCCCGAGGTCCCCTTGTCCAGCCGGTGCACGATGCCTGGGCGCAGCTCGCCGCCGATGCCGCTCAGGTCGTCGACGTGGTGCAGCAGCGCATTCACCAGCGTGCCGGAGCTGTGTCCGGCCGCGGGATGCACGACCATGCCCGCCGGCTTGTCCACGACCAGCAGGTCCGAGTCTTCGTACAACACCGGCAGGGGGATGTCTTCGGGCTCGGCCGAGGCCGGGGCCGGTTCCGGTGCGTCCACCTCGATGTGGTCGCCGGCCTTGAGCGCCAGGTTGGCGCGCGCCGTCCGCCCCGTCACCACGACGTGCCCGTCGTCGATCAGCCGCTGGGCCTGCGAGCGGGACAGGCCTGGCACCTGTCCGGCCAGATAGCGGTCGAGCCGTTCGCCGGCATGCTCGGGTTCAACGGCGAGAGTTATGGGCATGAAGGGATCGGCGTCGAGCTCGAAGGACGGTTCGGGCCGGCGATCGCTACGGCACGCGCGAACTGGAGCTCGGACTCATGCGCGCGCGGCCCTTGTCGCGCTGCGCGGAGACCTCGCCGCGGCGCGACAGGTAGAGCAGCATGCCGACGCTGAGCGGCACGAGGATCAGCGAGATGAACTGCGAGGTCGAGATGTTGCCGACCACCATCCCGCGCGGGTCGCCGCGGAAGAACTCGATCACGAACCGCGACAATCCGTAGAGCAGCAGGTACGCCCAGAAGGTGCGGCCGGGGAACGGGCGGCCCTTCTTCTCGGTGAGCAGCAGGAACGCCAGGATGATCAGCTCCGTCCCGCTCTCGTAGAGCTGCGTCGGGTGCAGCGGCACGCCGAGCGGCGTGCCGACATTGGCGGCCGCGGCCGGGTTCGTGAACGTGATCGCCCACGGCACGTCGGTCGGATGCCCGTAGCAGCATCCCGCCGCCAGGCAGCCCAGCCGGCCGACCGCGTGGCCGAGCGAGATGCCAGGCGCGAAGACGTCGCAGGTCAGCCACAGCGGCATCCTGTGCCGCCGCATGTACCAGAACGCCACCAGGACGGCGGCGATCAGCCCGCCGTAGAACACGCCGCCGGCGCGGACGATGGAGAAGAGCTCCCCGGGGTTGCGGCGGAAGTGATCGAAGTCGACGAGCACCAGCAGCAGCTTGGCGCCGACGAGCGCCGAGATGATGATGGCGATGCCCAGATCCAGCGCGCGGTTCGGATCCATGCCGCGCGCTTTCGCGCGGCGCATCGCCAGCTGCAGCCCCAGCAGATACGCCGCGGCCAGCACCACGCCGTAGGTGTAGACCGTGATCGGTCCCAGCGAGAACAGTTCAGGAAACACGGGTCTCCTCGATGGCCCCAGGCGCCTCGCTCGCCTCGGACCGGAACAAGTCGATGATGAGCAGGCCGACCCCCACGCTGATGGCGGCGTCGGCGACGTTGAACGCCCAGAAGTGCCAGCCCCGCCAATACGCGTCGACGAAATCCACGACGTACCCCTGGCGCGCGCGATCCAGCAGGTTGCCCGCGGCGCCGCCGAGAATCAGCGCCAGGCCGCCGCGGGCCCAGCGATGGGCCATCGGCAGCTGCATCGCATACAGCCCGACGCCGACGAGCGCGAGTAACGCGACGCCCGCCATCACCAGCGGCTTGTAGGCGAACTCCGCCGTGTTGAACAGGCCGAAGGCGACCCCCGAATTGCGGATATGCGTCAGGTTCAGCAACCCCGGGATGATCGGAATGGTGTCGTACAGCTCCATCTCGGCCACCACCAGCCGCTTGGTCAGCTGGTCGAGCACCGCGACGACAGCGATGACGGTGAGCTCCAGCTGCCGGTTCACGGCGCCACCGGCGCGCCGAGCGCGTCCTCGCAGCGATCGCACAGCCCCTCGCGACCGGTCTCCGTCGAGACCGCCGAGACGATGCGCCAGCAGCGCTCGCACTTCACGCCGTCGGCCTTCGTCGCGGTGACGGCAAGCGGCGACCCGGCCGCGCCTTCGGACACGCTGACCGACGAGACGATGAAGAGCGACGGCAGGTCGGCTTCGTAGCGGCGCAACAGCACAAGGTCGTCGTCGGACGCGGTCAACGCGAGCTGCGCGCCCAGCGAGGTGCCGAACAGCTTCTCCTTGCGGCGCGCCTCGATCTCGACGTTGGTCTGATCCCGCATCGCCAGCAGCCGCTGCCAGTCGGCGACGAGGCCGTCATCGGTCAGTTCCTGGAGGGACGCCGGCGACGGGAACTCCGACAGGTGCACGGAGACGTCGCGCGACCCGGGCAGCACCTTCCACAACTGTTCGGCGGTCACCGGCAGGATCGGCGCAATCAGCCGCGCCAGCCCATCCACCATCCGGTACATCGTCGTCTGCGCCGCACGGCGGCTGGCCGACGTCGCGCCGAGCGTGTAGAGGCGGTCCTTCGTGACGTCCACGTAGAACGCGCTCAGGTCCACCGTCACGAACGCGTTGAGGCCGTGGACGACGCCCTGGAAGTCGAAGGTGTCGTAGTTCGAGCGCACCTTCAGCGCCAGCGCGGCGTAGCGAGCCAGGATGTACCGGTCCACCGGTTCGAGCGCCCCGTCGGCGACCGCGTCGGCCGCGGGATCGAAGTCGTAGAGGTTGGCCGCCAGGATGCGGAGCGTGTTGCGGAGCTTGCGATAGGCCTCCACGACGCGCGCCAGGATTTCCTGGCCGATGCGGATCTCCTCGCGGTAGTCCACCATCGCGACCCACAGGCGGATGATCTCGGCGCCGCTCTTCGCGATGATCTCCTGCGGCTCGATGGTATTGCCGAGCGACTTCGACATCTTGCGGCCTTCCTCGTCCACGAAGAAGCCGTGAGTGAGGACGGCGCGGAAGGGCGGGGCGCCGCGCGTGCCGAGGCCGACGAGCAGCGAGCTCTGGAACCAGCCGCGGTGCTGGTCGCTGCCCTCGAGGTAGAGGTCGGCGGGCCAGGTCAGCTCGCTGCGAAACGGCAGCACCGCCTCGTGGCTCGATCCGGAGTCGAACCAGACGTCGAGGATATTGGCTTCGCGCTCGAAGTCGCTGCCGCCGCACCTGGCGCAGCTGAGGCCGGCCGGGACGAACTCCTCGATCGGCCGCTCGTACCACGCATCGGCGCCGTACTCGTCGAAGACTGAGGCCGCCTGCTCGACGATTGCGCCGGAGAGCACGGCCTCGCCGCACTTCTTGCAGTCGAGGGCGGGGATCGGCACGCCCCAGGCCCGTTGCCGCGAAATGCACCAGTCGGGCCGGCTCGTGACCATGTTGAAGATGCGATCGCGCCCCCACGACGGAATCCACTGCACCTGGTGGTCGATGGCGTGGCACGCCGCGTCGCGCAGCGTCTGCGGTGCCCTGCCGTCAGGCGTCACGGTCGGGCTCGCCGTCCATGCGGATGAACCACTGCGATGTCGCGAGGAAGATCACCGGGTTGTGGCAGCGCCAGCAGTGCGGGTAGGTGTGCTCGTACAGCTCGTAGTGCCAGAGACGCCCGCGGTCGGTGAGCGCTTCGACGACCGCCGGATTCGCCTCGAAGACCTGTTCGCCCGCGAACAGACCGACCTCGTCAGTGAAGCGGCCATCGGGTCCGATGGGCGCGTAGATGTCGAGCCCGTACTTGACGCCGGTCAGGTAGTCGTCGGCGCCATGCCCGGGCGCCGTGTGCACGGCGCCGGTGCCCTGTTCGAGCGTGACGTAGTCCGCCAGCACGGCCAGCGACGGCCGGTCGTACAGCGGATGCCGGAACTTCAATCCCTCCAGCGTGGCGCCGACGACGGTGGTGACCGGCGTTCCGCCCGATTTCTTCGCCGCCGCAAAGACGCGCGGCGCCAGCTCCGCGGCGATGAAGACGACGCGGCCGTCGTGCTCGTACGCGCCGTACACGAACTCCGGATGGAACGCGATTGCCAGGTTCGACGGAATGGTCCAGGGAGTCGTCGTCCAGATGAGCACGGCGGCGTCCCGGCCCGCGAGGGCAGGCACACGCGCGGCAAGCTCGGCGCGGCTGGCCTCGTCGAGCGGGAACTCCACGAAGATCGACGGCGAGGTGTGCGCCTCGTACTCGACTTCGGCCTCGGCCAGGGCGGTCCGGCAGTGGATGCACCAGTGGACCGGCTTCTTGCCCTTGTAGACCAGGCCGCGGTCCACGCACTTGCCGAGCGCCCGCGCAATGGCCGCCTGATAGCGGAAGTCCATCGTCAGGTACGGATGCTGCCAGTCGCCGAACACGCCGAGGCGCTGGAACTCCTCGGTCATCACGCCGATGAAGCGCTCGGCGTACGCCCGGCACGCGCGCCGGAAATCGGCCGGCGCCATCTGGCGCTTCTTCGGGCCGAGCTCGCGGTCGACCTTCAGCTCGATTGGCAGGCCGTGACAGTCGTAGCCCGGGACGTAGGGGGAGTCGAATCCGGCCATCGACCGCGACTTGACCACCAGGTCCTTGAGAATCTTGTTGAGCGCGGTGCCGAGATGAATCTGGCCGTTGGCGTACGGCGGCCCGTCATGAAGGACATATTTCGGGGCGCCGGCCCGCCGTGCCCGCAGCTGACCGTAGAGATCGATCTCCGCCCACCAGGCGATTGCCTCCGGTTCGGCCGTCTGGAGGTTGGCCTTCATCGGGAAGTCCGTCCGGGGCAGGTTCAGTGTGGCTTTCCAGTCGGGCATATGAACGAACAATTGTACCGCAGGCCTTCAGCCTTCGGCCGACCGCCACACGACTGCCCAGACACAAAAACGCACGGAACCCCCTCGGGGCCCCGTGCGTTTCGTATGTCTCCGCGCCTCGAAGATCGACGCCCGCTATCGGCGGCGGCCCTGGGCCGTCACTTCGACTCCGAATTCGCCGGCGTTGTCGCCGAGCGCGTCGTCGTTCACCGCGAGCCGCAGCACGCCGTTGGCGGGCGCCGCGATCGAGGCCTGGTTGCCGATCGCAAACGGCGCGCCGTTGCCAATGCGACCGATCAGCGCGCCGGCGAGCACCGACGGCAGGGGCGAGTTCGGGGCATGGCGGCCGTTCTTGGATCCGGCCGGGCCGGCCACATCGTCACTGGCGTTGCTCAGCCGCACTTCGCCCGTGGCGTTGAACAGGAGCGTCTGGCCCTGTCCCACGGTCAGCCCGGTGTTCACCCAGCCAGCCTGCCCACCGACCCGCACGCGGCCCGTTGCCGGCGCGAGTCCCTCGGTCGTCGTGCCGCCGGTCGGCAAACCGCCGCCCGACGGCTTCGCGAAATAGATGCGCGCAACGTCGTTGGACGTGAAGTCGCGAACCGACCCGCCGGTGGAAAAGCTGATGCGGAGCGGTGACGTGCCGCCGACATCGGTGAGCGTCCCCCTCAGGATCTCGCCGTTGCGCAGCACGAGGAGGTGCTCTCCGCCAGCCTGGTTCACCTCGTTCGACGGGAACGAGGAGCCGCCCGTGAAGTCGATTACCGCGACCTCGCCCAGCGACCAGTTGCGAGCCTGGCCGCCGACGCTCACGGCGAAGCCACTGCCGCCCATATCCACGAGGCTCCCCGACACGCGCTCTCCCGAACGCAGCACGAAGTTCGCCCCGACTTGTGCACTGGCCGGAAGGCTCAGCGCCAGGGCCAGCGTCGTCCCTCCAACCACTTTGAGAAGTCTGTCCATCGTCGTCCTGCTCCTTCTACCGGGGACTGAGTGCAAACCATTCGCCAGACGGCACAATCCCGTAAATATATGAACTGTAACGAGTTGATAACGGGACCCAGACGGAAGAGGTGTATCTGGACAGGACAGGGTGGCCGGTATAATAAGCGAATGCCTTCAGCGCCACAGGTGCTCACAGAGCCCGGCGTGTCGCGCCGGGTCGTGCTCGATAACGGACTTACCGTCTACGTTCGCGCCATGCGTACCGCGCCGCTCGCCTCGGTATGGTGCTGGTACAAGGTGGGGTCGAAGGACGAGTGGCGAGGACAGACCGGCGTCTCGCACTGGGTCGAGCACATGAACTTCAAGGGGACGACCAACATCCCCCGCGACCAGGTGAAAGGCATCATCGAGCAGTACGGCGGCGCCTGGAACGGCTACACCTGGATCGATCAGACGACCTACCTCGAGACCGCCACGGCCGACGCGCTCGATCGCATGCTCTTCATCGAAGCGGAGCGCATGGCCAACGGCCTTTACCACGCGGACGACGTGGAGTCGGAACGGACGGTGATCATCTCGGAGTTGCAGGGCGGCGAGAACGACCCCGAGCAGGTCCTTGACACCGAGGTCACGGCAGCCGCCTTCAAGGCCCACGGCTACCACCACCCCACCATCGGCTGGCTCAGCGACCTGCAGTCGATGACCCGGGACGATTTGTACGGCTACTACCGCACGTGGTACGTCCCGAACAACGCCGCGCTCGTGATCGTCGGCGACGTCGACGTGGACGAGGCGCTGCGGGGGGCCGAGCGGCACTTCGGCGCCATCGCGCCAGGGAGGCTGCCGGCGCGCATCCGAACGGTCGAGCCGCCGCAGCTTGGCGAGCGCCGCGTGCGTGTGGAGCGGCCGGGAACCACCGCCTACCTGAAGCTGGCGTGGATCGCGCCTGCCGCCGCCGATCCCGACTTCGTGCCGATGCTCGTCCTCGACGCGGCGCTTTCCGGCGCCAAGGGCGTGAACCTCTGGGCCTCGTTCCGCAATCCGCCGCAGCGGAGCACGCGACTCTATCGAGCGCTGGTCGAGAAAGGGCTGGCATCGTCGATCTTCGGCGCGCTCCTGCCAACCGAGGAGCCGTTTCTCTACTCGATCTCGTGCACGGTCACTGACGGCGTTGCTACCGCCTCGGTCGAGGCGGCCGCCGACGAGGCGCTCGCCGCCGTGCGCGCCGGCGGGATCACGCCGGACGAGCTCGCGCGCGCGCGCCACCAGCTTCGCGCCCGCCTGGTCTTCGAGTCCGACAGCGTCACCAACATCGCGCACCAGATCGGCTACTTCCACACCATCGGTGACGGGGAGCTGTATCACGGCCTCGAGGCGCGCCTTGCCGCCGTCACGCTCGACGACGTCGCGCGGGTGGCCCGAACGTATCTCGCGCCGTCCAAGCGCACGGTGGGGTGGTTCGAGCCCATTGTCGAGTCGGCACGCCGCGGGAGACGCGGCATGACGACCGCCGTGCATCGCGGCCTGTCGCCGCTGCGTGCCGGGCTGGGGAACGGCGCCACCGTCATCGCGCAGCAGACCTCGACCCACGCGGCGGTGACGATCCACGCCAGCGTGGCGGCCGGATCCGGGCACGATCCCGACTCGGCGCTCGGGCTGGCGTACTTCGCCGCAAAGGTCATCGATCGCGGCACCGAGTCGCATTCGGCCGAAGCGCTGGCCGAGGCGTTCGACGGCTTCGGCGTCTCGCTGTCGGTGGGCGTCACGCGCCACCTGATGACCTTCACGTGCACTTGCCTCGCCGACGACGTCGAGGCGGTGCTCGGCCTGCTGGCCGGCGTCGTCATGCGTCCGACGTTTCCGGCCGAGCAGGTGGAGCGGCGGCGGACCGGGGTCATCACCTCAATTCGGCAGGACGAGGACAACCCGGCGGTGGTCGCGACCGACGCGCTGATGGCGTCGCTCTATCCTGCGGGCCATCCATACGGGCGCCGCAGCAAGGGCACCGTCGCCTCCATTCAGGGAATCGGGCAGGACGCGCTCAAGGCCTTTCACCGGGCGCACGTGACGCCGTCGACGCTGCGGGTCGTCATCGTCGGCGACGTCGAGGCGGCCAGGGCGCTGGCACTCGCCGAGACCGCGTTCGGAGGCTGGGAGGCGCCGCCGGGTGCGCCGTTGTCGCCGCCACGCGCCGGAGCACGGCCGTCGCGCACGCTGCGGGAGATCGCGCTCGCCGGCAAGGTGCAGAGCGACGTCGCCTATGGCTTCGTCTCGGTCGTGCGCACCGACCCGCGCTACTACGCCCTGGTGATCATGAACACGGTGCTCGGCCAGTACGGGCTTGGCGGACGGCTCGGGGACAGCATTCGCGAGCGGCAGGGGATGGCGTACTACGTGTTCAGCGGCTTCGACGCCAACGTCGCCGAGGGCCCGCTCGTGATTCGCGCCGGCGTGAACCCGGCAAACGTGCAGCGGGCACTCGACTCGATCGACGAAGAGGTGGGCCGGATGTCGCGAGACGGCGTCACCGCGGCCGAGTTTGGCGACGCGAAGCGTTATCTCATCGGCTCCATGCCGCGCACGCTCGAGACCAACGGCGGTATCGCGAGCTTCCTGCACACGGCCGATTTCTTCAACCTCGGCCTGGACTACGATCGCCGCCTGCCGGCGCTCCTGAACGACGTGACGAGCGACGACGTGCACGACGTCGCCCGGACGTTCCTCGTGCCCGAGCGGGCGACGGTGGTCGTCGCCGGTCCTCCTGCAGGGGCGGGCTCCGCGCCTCAGGAGTCCGCCGCGTGACGACAGCGGTCTGCTTCGATGTCGATTTCACGCTGATCTATCCCGGGCCGACGTTCCGCGGCGAAGGCTATCGCGAATTCGGCGATCGGCACGGACTGCGCCTGGAAGAGGCGAACTTCGATCGCGCGGTCGCGCAGGCGGCGCCCATCCTCGACGCCGCGCAGGGCGACATCTACGACCCGGCGATCTTCCATCGCTACACCGAGTCGATCATCCGGGTGATGGGCGGCGACGGTCCCGGCGTCGCGCCTTGCGCGATCGAGATCTACGAGGAGTGGGCCACGAACCACCACTTCGAGATGTACGAGGACGTCCCGGACGTCCTCAACGCGATTGCCCGCGGCGGCCTGCGCATCGGGCTCATCTCGAACAGCCATCGCTGCCTCGCCTCGTTTCAGAGCCACTTCGAGCTCGAGGGGCTGATCAGCGCCGCGGTGTCCTCCTCGCAGCACGGCTACCTCAAGCCGCATCCGAGCATCTTCCAGGCCGCGCTCCATCTGCTTGGCGTCGCGCCGGGAGAGGCGGTGATGGTCGGCGACAGCGTCGGCCAGGACATCGAAGGCGCCCGCCGCGCGGGGATGCGCGCCGTGCTGGTCCGGCGAGGCGCCGCCGACGAGCCGTTTGGCGGCCAGGTCGATAGCGACGTGCCGGTCATCCACTCCCTGCGCGAGCTGCCGCCGCTCGTCGGTCTCCGCTAGCGTCCAGCATGCTCCGCTTCGCCGATCTGACGACGCTCGACCAGTTCAAGGAGGTCGAGCACCTCGAGGGCGAGATCTGGGGGCCCATCGACCTCGTGCCGGTGCCCATCCTGGCGGTGTCCGTGCGCCGCGGCGCCGTGCTGGTCGGCGCCTACGACGGCCCGCGCCTCGTGGGGTTCGTGTACTCGTTCCCCGCGTTGAAGCTCGATCGTGCTCACAATCGCGAAGCCGCGAAGCCGCAAAGCCACGAGGTCGATTTTTCTGACGAGGCTGCCGGCACTCAGCACTCGGCACTCGAGCACTCCGCACTGCTGTCACTGGTCCCATATGCTCGGCGTACACCCCGACTACCGGGGCACCGGGCTGGGCCGTGACCTGAAGCTCGCCCAGCGCGAGCGCGTGCTGGCGCTCGGCCTCGATCTGATCGAGTGGACCTACGACCCGCTGCAGGCGCTGAACGCGAACCTCAACTTCGTGACGCTTGGCGCCATCGTCGAGGAGTACGAGGAGAACGTCTACGGCGAGTCGGCCAGCCCGCTGCACGGCGGCCTGCCGACCGACCGGTTCGTCTGCCAGTGGTGGATCCGCCGGCCGCACGTCGAGAGGCGGGTCGGGCAGGTCGGGCGGGTCGGGCAGGTTTTGCAGGTTCGCGTCGTGTCTCACGAGGTTGCGGCGGCGCCGCTCGTGAACGAGACGTTCGTCGACGGAGACTCGCTCGACTGTGGGTCTGCGAAGCTCGATCTGACCGCGCCCCGCCTGGTCGTCGACATCCCTCTCGACTACACCGCGATGCTGTCGCACGACCTCGCGCGCGCGACGCGCTGGCGTTTCCACACGCGCGAGATCTTCATGCACTACCTGCACGCCGGCTATCGCGTGGTCGATTTCGCGCTTCACCGCGAACAGCGCCGAGGGCGATATCTGCTGACGACGATCCGAGCGGCTGAATAGCCCGGAAGGATTCGCGGATTACGCCGAGAACGCGGATTGCTCTTCGTGGAAGTATCTACTGCCGTCAGACTAACCTGGGCGACCCGCGGCGAAGCCGCGGCAGTGAGATGCAACGAGCCGTGAAGATGAAACCCTTGTGATCCCGCAGGGTCTCATCTTCACGGCTCGTTTCATCTCACCGACCGGCCGCTGTCGCGGCCGGTGTCGCCACGGGTTCGCACGCCGCTTCGTCTTCTGACGTCGTCGTGGCTTCGTGTCATCGTGCCTTCGCGGTTGTGATCACCGCTTGCGCTTATCCCGGCGGCCATCCCAGGCGTCTGCCTGCCAGCAGGTGCAGATGGATGTGGAACACCGTCTGCCCGGCGTCGCTGTTGCAGTTGAACACCGTGCGGTACCCGCCGTCGGCATAGCCCTTCTCTCGGGCGATGGCGCCGGCGGCGCGGACCAGCTTGCCCGTCAGGCTGTCGTCGGTCTCCAACAGGTCGTTCAGGGTCGCGATGTGGCGCTTGGGCACGAGGAGCACGTGCAGCGGCGCCTGCGGGTTGACGTCGTTGAACGCGAGGAGGTCGTCGTCTTCATAGACCTTCGACGCGGGGATCTCGCCGGCGACGATGCGGCAGAAGAGGCAGGGCATCGGGGACAATCTTAGAAGTTGCAGAGTGCCGAGTGCAGATTGCAGATTGCGGATTGCAGATTGTGGAGGTTGCAACGTTCGTTGAGAGTCGTGCCGGTTGGGAGTTACGAGCGTGCGGCGTGCGACCAGCGTGCGCTCGTGGCCTTGAAGGTCACGGAGCACCTCAACCAGTTCAAGGCCGGGCGCGTGTGGGAGCGCCTCGCGCATCGCGTCGCCCTGTCCGAACCCGAACTCGATCATCAGCATGCCGCCGGACGACAGGCGCGATGCCGCCTGCGCGAGCAGGGCCCGACTGTCGTCGAGGCCGTCGTCGCCGCGGCCGTAGAGGGCGACTCGCGGCTCGTGATCGCGGACGTCGGGGCTCAGCGTGGCCTCGTGCAAGGCGGGGACGTAGGGCGGATTCGAGACGATGAGATCGAACGGGCCGGCCACCTCGTCCAGCAGCGACGTCTCCGACGAAGTTCACCCGGGCGGCGACACCAAGCCGGCGGGCGTTCTCGCGCGCGACGGCCAGCGCGTCGGCCGAGACGTCGGTTGCTGTCACCGCGGCTTGCGGCCGCTCGTGCGCGAGGCTGATGGCAAGGCAGCCGCTGCCGGTGCCGACGTCCGCGATGCGCCAGGCGCGTCGCGGTCCGCCAGTCTCGACAGCGCGGCTTCGACGATGAATTCCGTTTCCGGGCGGGGAATGAGCACCGCCGGCGTGACCAGGAACGTGAGGCCCCAGAACTCGCGCTCGCCGGTGATGTACGCCACCGGCTCGCGCCCCTCGCGCCGCGCGACCGCACGTTCGAGCTTCGCCACCGCGTCGGCCTCGAGCGCGTCGTCACGGCGCGCCAGATAGGTCGCACGATCCCAGCCGAGCACGTGGCGCGCCAGCACTTCCGCGTCGATGCGCGCCTGGTCGGGAGGAATGCCGGCGCGGATGAAGCGTTCGCGCGCGGCGACGACGAGGCGGAAGAGGGACACGTCAGCCTCAGTCCTCAGGATTCGCCATCATCCCTCTCCGGCTCCGTGGCGTCCTTCAGGCGCTGTGCCGTGTAGAACGAGCTGACCGTCTCCAGCAGCTCGTCGAGATCGCCGTTCAGGACGTTGACGATCTGGTGGGTGGTGAAGTTGATGCGGTGATCGGTGATGCGGCTCTGCGGGAAGTTGTAGGTGCGAATCTTCTCGGAGCGCTCGCCGGTGCCGACCTGGCTCTTGCGGTCCTTGGCGATGGCTTCCTGCTGCTTGCGCATCTCGATCTCGTACAGCCGCGCGCGAAGCACCTTGAAGGCCTTCTGCCGGTTCTTGATCTGCGACTTCTCGTCCTGCTGCGAGACCACGAGCCCGGTGGGGATGTGCGTCAGCCGCACCGCCGAGTAGGTCGTGTTGACGCTCTGGCCGCCGGGTCCGCTCGAGCAGAACGTGTCGATGCGCACGTCCTTGTCGAGGATCTGGATGTCGACTTCCTCCGCCTCGGGCAGCACCGCGACGGTCGCCGTGGAGGTGTGAATGCGGCCGCTGGCCTCGGTCGCCGGCACCCGCTGGACGCGATGGACGCCGCTCTCGTACTTCAGGCGGCTGTAGACGCCCTTGCCCTCGATGGACGCGATGGCTTCCTTGACGCCGCCGCCGACGCTGTCGCTGAGCGACATGACCTCGAGCTTCCAGCCCTGACGCTCGCAGTAGCGGACGTACATGCGGTACAGCTCGCCGGCGAAGAGCGCCGCTTCGTCGCCGCCGGTGCCGGCGCGGATCTCGAGCAGCACGTTCTTCTCGTCGTTGGGGTCTTTCGGCAGCAGGAGAATCTTGATCTCGGCGAGCAGCGCCTCGTGCCGCGGCTCCAGATCCTTCAGCTCCTCTTTCGCCAGCGCCGCCATCTCGGCGTCGCCGCCGCGCGCCATCTCCTGCGCGTCCTTCAACTGCTGATCGACGCCGCGGAACTCGCGGTACTTCTCGACCAGCGGCTCGATCTCGGCCAGCGCCTTCGCGTGCTCGCGGTACTTTCCGGCATCGGACTGCACGGCAGGATCGGCGAGCAGACTGGACAGATCGGCGTAGCGCGCTTCAACGGCGTTGAGCTTGTCGAATATCACAGGGTCGGACTCTCGTTGCAGAAGGCTGCTGAAGACTGAAGGCTGAAGACCGAAGGCTGCCAGGACCGTCAGCCGCCGGAAACCGGCGGCAGGAAGGCGACTTCGTCGCCGTCGCGGACGCTGGCGTCCATGCGCGCGTACTCGGCGTTGACCGCGCCGGAGACCGAGCCTCGATAGGGCGCCATGGCGGGGTAGTCGCGCGCCAGCAGCTCCCACACGCCGGCCAGCGTCACCGCGTCGGGGACGTCGCGATCGAACTCTGCCACCCCGGCGATGTCCTTCAGCCGCGCGAACAGCCGCACCTTCACGCGCACGCCCGTCTCCTCGCTTCCATCCTCGCCGCCTCGTCGTCTGGCGCTGCAGTCGCGCCTTCGACCCAGACGTCGCCGCCCTCGAAGTGCTCGTGCTTCCAGATCGGGGCGATCTGCTTCACGCGCTCGATGACGTACCGGCACGCGGCAAACGCGTCCGCTCGGTGCGCCGACACGGCGACGATGGCGATACTGGCTTCGCCGATGTCGATGCGGCCGACGCGGTGGTGCACGCCGATGGTGGCGCCGGCCCACACGCCGGCAATCTCCTCGGCGATGCGCGCGAATGACTTGACGGCCAGCGGCTCGTACGCCTCGTAGTCCAGGTACGTGACCGCACGCCCGAGATTCTCGGCGCGGACCAGGCCCAGGAAACTGGCGACTGCCCCGACCGGCCCCTCGTGACCCGCGCGAACCTCCGCCATCAGCCCGTCGAGCGACAACGGCCGTTCGGTCACCACGAATCTCGCCGCGGACATCGTCTAAGTGTAGCGCAGCGGATTTTCGGCGGAACTGGAGTTCCGCCCCCCGTACGCTTTAGGAGGGCGCGGCTTCAGCCGCGCCGCGATCAGGCTTCAGCCGCGCCGCATCCACCAGAAATGGTCGAGGGGCCCGTGTCCGTGCCCGATGGCGAGGCCGTGGGCGATGGCGCCAGCGACGTAGTCGGTGGTGCGCGCCACGGCCTCGGGCAGCGATCGCCCGAGCGCGAGGTTGGCGGCCAGCGCCGCCGCGAACGTGCAGCCCGTTCCGTGCGTGTGGCGGGTGTCCTGTCGAGGGTGCCGGAACTCGTGGAACTCGTGGCCATCGAACAGCAGGTCGACGACTTCCGGCTCGTCGAAGTGGCCGCCCTTGACGACGCTGGCGGCCGCACCGAGGTCGACGAGGCGTCGCGCGGCATTCCGCGCGTCGGCGCGCGATCGCACGGGCCGGCCGAGCAGCACCTCCGCTTCCATCCGGTTTGGCGTGACGACCGCCGCGAGGGGCAGCAGCAGACGGCGCACGCTGTCGACGGCCGGCTCCGCCAGCAGCTGGTCGCCGCTCTTGGCCACCATCACCGGATCGACGACGATGAGGGGCAGGGCCCTTCGGCGGAGGCTGTCGGCCACCACCTCTACCACGGCCGGCGTGGCCAGCATCCCGGTCTTCACCGCGTGAATCGTGATGTCGGTCGCCACGGCGTCGATCTGTGCGACCACGAACTCCGGGGGCACGGGATGGACGCCAAGGACGCCGACGGTGTTCTGCGCGGTCAGCGCGGCAATGGCGCTGAGCCCGTAGACGCCGTGCGCCGCAAACGTCTTGAGATCGGCCTGAATTCCGGCGCCTGCGCCGGAGTCGCTGCCGGCGATTGTCAGGGCTGTGACCATACGTTAGAATTTCGCCGCTATGAACGCACCACGCAGAGCGCTCTCGTTTGTCGACGCGTCCCTCGTTTTGGCCGACGCCCGCAGCTTTTCCGCGCCTATCAAGATCGCCGCGACGCTCTTCGTCGCCGCGCTGACCGCCGCGGCCTCCCAGTTCAGCGTGCCGCTGCCGTTCACGCCCGTGCCGTTCACCTTGCAGCCGATGATAGTGCTGCTCGGCGGCGCGGTGCTTGGCCCGGCATACGGTCTGGCCAGCCAGGTGATCTATCTGGCCGCCGGACTGGCCGGCCTGCCGGTGTTCGCCTTCTCGCCCGAGTTGCCTCAGGGCGCCGCGCGCCTGCTTGGCCCGACCGGCGGCTACCTCATGGCATATCCGTTTGCCGCCTGGGTGGCCGGCGTGTTGGCGACCCGCGGCTTCGACCGCCGCTACCTGACCTCCGTGCTCGCCCTGGCGGCCGGCCTGGCCGTGATCTTCACCGGCGGCGTGCTGTGGCTGACGCTGTTCGCGCCCGGCGCCGACGCCCGCTCGCTCAGCGCAGCCCTGGCGACGGGCTTCTACCCCTTCGTGATTGCCGACGCGATCAAGGTGTGCCTCGCCGCCGCAGTGATGCCGGCCGCGTGGCGTTACCTGCTCGGGGAGGAATAGTCACGAGGGATTCGTCGTGTTGCGTCGGGTTCCGTGGGGTTCCGTCAGGTTGGTCACGTGTCGGCAGGTCGGGCCGGTTCGACAGGTTCGGCGCGTTGATTCGAAGACGACAGGCGCGACCGACCTGAGGAAACCTGACACGACCTGACGCACCTCAACCAACCTGACGCAACCCGCCGCAACCTGACGCGACCCGTCGCGACGACGAGAGTTCGGTTCCTACCGTCCGAAGATCAGGAAGTACTGAAACTCGAGGAACGTCTCCCGACCCAGCAGCCGCAGACCGGCTTCCGCCGCCTGCTCGATCACGCGCTCTTCCTTGACGCGCTCGCTGAACGGGGGGGCCCGGGCCGCCGCCGTCGCTGCGGAAGTCCACGATGCCCACGCGACCGGTGGGCTTCAACGCTCCGCCGACGCCGCGCAGCAGCGCGACCGGGTTCTCGAACTCGTGATACGTGTCCACCATCAACACCGCGTCCAGCGCGCCCCGCGGCAGTTTCGGATCCCCCCGTTCGCCGCGGATGTACCTGACGTTGGAGAAGCCCTCGCGCTCGACGCGGCGGCTGATCGAGTCGATCATCTGCTGCTGGACGTCCTGCGCGAAGACGACGCCGTTGGGACCGACGCGGCGCGCGAGACGGACGGTGAACCAGCCGCCGCCGGCGCCCATGTCGGCCACGACCGAGCGCTCGCCGATGCCGAGCGTGTCCATCACGAGCTCCGGCTTCTGCCAGGCGTCGCGATCGGGCCCCTCGAGCACGCCCAGCTCTTCCGGCGGGAACAGCCGCCGCGGCCGATCTTGTGCCCGGCCGTCGTCGAGACCGGCCATCACGACCAGCGCAATTGCGACCATCGCCATCCGCCCGCGCATCAGTGTTCTCCCGCCACGCCCGGCTCGGTCATCGCCGCCGGCGACAGCACGCGGTCCAGCCGGTCGGCCGACATCAGCCCCCGTTCGAGGACCAGCTCTCTGATAGACCGATTGTGCTCCACGGCGGTCTTGGCGAGCTCCGCCGTGGTGGCATAGCCGAGATACGGGCTCAGCGCCGTCGCGACGGCCGTACTGCGATCGAGCAGCTCCCGGCAGCGCGCGCTGTCCGCCTCCAGACCCTCCACGGTCAACGTGCGAAAGACGGTCAGCGCCTGCGTGAGGATTGACGCCGCGTGCAGCCCGTTCGCGGCAATCACCGGCATCATCACGTTGAGCTCGAGCTGACCGGCCTCGGCCGCCGCCGCAATCGTCGCGTCGCAGCCCAGCACCTGGTAGCAGACCTGGTTCACCATCTCGGGCACCGACGGATTCACCTTGCCCGGCATGATCGACGATCCCGGCTGCACCGCCGGCAGTCGAATCTCGCCAAGACCCGCGCGCGGTCCCATCGAAAGCAGCCGCAGGTCGCTGGCGACTTTGCCCACTTCAACCGCCAGCCGCCGCATCGCGCCGGACACTGCCAGGACGTCGCCCATGCTCTGCGTCACGCGGAAACGATTGGCGGCCGGGACGACGGCGACGTCCATCTCGCGAGCGAGCGCGGCGACGGCGAGCCCGGTGAAGTCGTCGCCGGCATTCAGCCCGGTGCCGACCGCGGTCGCGCCGAGATTCAGCTCCAGCAGCTGCTCCGACGCGCGTGCCACGTCGTCGGCGCCGCGGCGGATGCAGGCGGCATAGCCGCCCAGTTCCTGGCCGAGCGTCATCGGCACCGCGTCCTGGAGGTGCGTGCGGCCGACCTTCAGGACGTCGTGGAACGCGGCGGCCTTCGCGTCGAAGGCGTCGGCCAGCAAGCGCGCCGCGCGCACCAGCGCCGCGGTGACGGTCAGGAGCGCCAGCCGGGTCGCCGTCGGGAACACGTCGTTGGTGGACTGTCCCATGTTGACGTGGTCGTTCGGATGCACGCGCCGGTAGGTGCCGCGCGCCTCGCCCAGCCGTTCCCCCGCGCGGTTGGCGAGCACCTCGTTGACGTTCATGTGATGGGACGTCCCGGCCCCTGCCTGATAGACGTCCACGACGAACTGGTCGCGCAGCTTGCCGGATAGCACCTCATCCGCGGCGGCAATGATGGCCGCGCCGACGTCGGCCGCCAGCCGCCCGAGCGCGACATTCGCCTCTGCCGCGCACTTCTTGACGAGCACGGTGGCGGTCACCAGGTCGGCGGGCATCCTCAGCCCGCTGATGGGGAAGTTCTCGACCGCGCGGACGGTCTGGATGCCGTAATAGGCCTCGGAGGGCACCGGCTTCTCGCCCAGCGGGTCGCGCTCGATGCGGAAGGACATGGGTAGGCCTCCGTAATCGTCAATCTTCAATCCCCAATCGTCAATTTATAATTCCCCCATGGTCCCCGCCTTCTTCGACTCCGTCCTCGACCTCATCGTCAAGACGTCCACGGAGCTGCCCCCCGACGTGCGCGCGGCCATGAGCGTCGCCATGGACGGCGAGCCCGAGGGCACGCGCTCGGCGCAGGCGTTGAAGATCATCGCCACCAACATCGACCTGGCCGCGAACAACGAAGGCGCGATTTGCCAGGACACCGGCATGCCGACGTTCGAAGTCACCGGTCCGGTGGGCGTCAGCCAGATCTGGATGAAGCAGCAGGTGCGCCAGGCCGTCGCCGAGGCAACGCGCCGCGGCAAGCTGCGCCCCAATTCCGTGGATTCGATCACCGGCGAAAACTCCGGCGACAACCTCGGCCCGGGCACGCCGATCGTCCACTTCCACCAGTGGGAACAAGACGACGAGATCGAGGTGAAGCTGATTCTGAAGGGCGGCGGCTGCGAGAACACGAACGCCCAGGTCCTCGCTGCCGGCGGAACTGCCGCACCTGGGACGCGCCGACCGCAGCCTGGACGGCGTGCGCAAGTGCATCCTGCACGCCGTGTGGCAGGCGCAGGGCAAGGGCTGCGCGCCAGGGGCCGTCGGCGTCTGCATCGGCGGCGACCGGACGTCGGGGTACACGGAGGCGAAGCAGCAGCTGTTCCGCACGCTGGACGACGTGAACGAGGACCCGCGCCTGGCCGAGCTCGAAGCCGAAGTGATGCGCACCGTGAACACGCTCGGCGTCGGCACGATGGGCTTCGGCGGCGCCGTCTCGCTCATCGGCTGCAAGGTCGGTGTGCTCAACCGGCTGCCCGCCAGCTTCTTCGTGTCGGTCGCCTACGACTGCTGGGCGTTCCGGCGCCTTGGCGTGGTGCTCGACGCGCGAACGGGCGCGATCAAGCGGTGGCTCTATCGCGACCCGGCGTCGCCGGTGATCCCGATGATCGACCAGGCGGGCTTCCAGCGGACAGGTCGCGAGATCCGGTTGACGACGCCGCTTGACGACGCGACTGTCCGATCGCTGAAGGTCGGCGACGTCGTGCTGGTCAGCGGCCGGATGTTCACCGGACGCGATGCGGTGCACCACCACCTGATCTCGCACGAGCCGCCGGTGGATCTGCGCGGCGCCGCGCTCTACCACTGCGGTCCCGTCGTGAAGAAGGACGGCGACACCTGGACCGTGACCGCCGCGGGCCCGACCACCAGCATCCGCGAAGAGCCGTATCAGGGCGATATCCTCCGCAAGTACGGCGTCCGCGCGGTCATCGGCAAGGGCGGGATGGGCGCGAAGACGCTGGCGGCGCTGAAGGAATGCGGCGCCGTCTACCTGAACGCCATCGGCGGCGCGGCGCAGTTCTACGCGCGGGCCATCGATGGCGTGGACGGCGTGTCACTGCTCGAGTTCGGCACGCCCGAGGCGATGTGGCACCTCCGGGTGACGGACTTTCCCGCCATCGTGACGATGGACGCCCACGGGAACAGCCTGCACAAGGACATCGAGCAGGAATCCGGAGGGAAGCTCGCTGCGCTCGCCTCGGCTGCGAATTGACGGTTGTCGTGCGGTTGACGGTTGAAGGTTGAGAATTGTCAGATTCGTCAACTCCTAACCTGCAACCTGCAACCTGCCCACCTGCAACCTGTCAACCCTGCAACCGTCAACCCTTCAACCGTCAATCCTCTTGAGTGCAACCCTCTTGAATCCGTGATGGAGCGCGGCCTGGTCCAGGTCCGAGCTGGCGAGGTCTTCGATCGCGAGCAGCGGGAACGGCGTGACCAGTTCCACGTCCAGCGTCTTCAGGAAGCCGCCGCAGGCCCGGCACAACTCGAGGCGTCGTCCGGGCTGCTGGCGATCGGGGACGATGGTCGCGAAGCGCTCTCCACGCTCGTCGCAGTAGACGCATCGGTCGGTCGTCTGCCGCCAGGTGCACGCGCAGAACGCGCAGCGCAGCAGCCGCTCGCCGAAGAAGAACTCCGCCAGCGCGGGCCACGAGCCGCACGCCGGGCAGAAGCCCTGATCCCAGCGCTCGAGCGCCTCGCGCACCGGCGAATCGGGCTGGCCATCGCGCAGCGCCGCGATCTGCTGCAGGTGCACGATCGGCGCGACCACGAGGTCGCCCAGCAGCCAGAGGATGTCGAGGACGAGCGAATGCTCGGCGGCCAGCTGTCGCACGCCGTCCTGATCGCGCTGATAGACCAGCACGACCAGCCGCGCCGGATCGAGGGTCCGCGTCGCGAGCGCGTCGGCGACGCGGCGCGCGGCGGCGTAGCCGGTGGCGGCCGTGATCGCTTCGCCGAGATCCACCATCACCGGCGTGAGTACGTCCACCGGCAACGGCGGCAGGCTCGTCCGGAGGACGGGAATGCCGTCGGCGAGCCGGCTGAGCACGGCGGTTTCCGGCGCCACGGGCGCCGCGTCGACCAGCGGCGCGACGCTGCGCATCAGGTCGAACTGCGTGCCGAGGGTGCGCCGCTGCAGCGCGAGGGCGCGCGACAGATGGGGTGAGGTGGCCGAAAGGACGGCCCATCGGGCCTCCGCCCGCTGGCGCCTGGCGTCGATATCTGCGTGTAAGTGGTTGACGGGCAAACGGTTGTGACTCGAGGGCACGGCCGGGGAGTGGCCTGCGATCCCTTGATGAGGGCGCCGCACGGTCGCTATAATGAAGATTGCGGGAGAGCTTACCAGATGATCAATGTGACAACGACGGCGGCCTCGAAGATCAGCGAGTTGCTGGCGGAAGAGCAGAAGGACGGCAGCGGCCTGCGCGTGTTCGTGCAGGGCGGCGGCTGTTCGGGCTTCCAGTACGGCCTGATGATCGACGCGGGCGGCGGCTTCGGCGATCAGGTGTTCGAGAGCAACGGCGTCAAGCTGTACGTCGACCCCATCAGCATCCGCTACCTCGGCGGCGCCGAGGTCGACTTCGTGGATACGGTCACCGGCGGTGGGTTCACCATCAAGAATCCGACTGCGGTGTCCACCTGCGGCTGCGGGCAGTCGTTCAGCGTCTAGCACCACTCGTTCGTTCCCCGGTCTCCGGCATGCAGGCGCCATGAGCACAGCCCCCATCGACCTCACGCGCCTCGGCCCGGAAGGCGGCAAGCGATCCAGCAAGCGCGATCGCATCGTCAACGTCTTCCTCCGCCAGGAGGGGCATCTCAGCGCCGACGACCTCGTCGATCTGATCCGGCGCGAGGACCAGCGGATCAGCCGGGCGACGGTCTACCGCACGCTGCAGTGGATGGTCGACGCCGGCATCGCGCGCAAGGTCGATTTCGGCGAGGGGCGGTTCCGGTTCGAGCACTCCTACCGGCACCCGCGTCACTTCCACCTGATCTGCAAGACGTGCAATCAGTCGTCGGAATTCCTCAGCTCTGACATCGAGGCCCTGATCGAGGAGATCGCTTCCGTGCGCAGCTTCACCGCGCGGCAGAGCGTGCTGCAGATCTACGGCGAGTGCGAGGACTGCCGCCTGGGCCGGCGCGGCGCGCCGATCAACGGCGCGACGACCGAGCTGCTCTTCGCGCGCGATGCGCTGCGCATTGCGATCGCCACCGAGCGCAGCGGCCTCGAGTTCTACACGCGCGCCGCGGCGATCACGCGCGACGCACGCGGACGGACGGTGTTCCAGCGGCTCGCGGAAGAAGAGAAGGAGCACCTGAGCACGCTCGAGACGCGCTACCGTCAGCTGCTCGAGCGCGATCCGCAGCTGGAATCCCGCCCGACGTTCCTGTTCTTCAAGGGCGCGGCCAACGGGCTGTTCTCGGAAGGCGCAGAGCGGCTGAGCCGCGGCGTCAACGACCAGCAGGCCTATCTGATCGGCATCCGCTGCGAACGCGGGTCGCACAGGTTCTTCAAGCGATACGGCGAGCGCTTCGAGGACTCCGAGGGCAAGCAGATCTTCCTCGAGTTCGCCGAGGAAGAGCGGCAGCACCTCGATCTGCTGATCCGCGAATACAAGGCGCTCGTGAAGCGCCAGGGTCGCGCTCGCGAGAAACAGCCTGCCCGGCGTCCGGTGCGCGGCGCCGCTCCGGCGGGCGCCGGCCGCACGGCGTCTCGGTGATCGACCTCCACTCCCACACCACGGCCTCCGACGGACAGCTGGAGCCAGAGGCGCTGGTGCGCCAGGCCTGGCTGGCCGGCGTGCGCGTGCTGGCGGTGACGGACCACGACACCGTCGCTGCGCTGCCCGAGGCGCGCCGCGCCGCCGACGGATTCGGCATCACGCTGGTCGACGGCATCGAGATCACGGCGGTCGACGGCGGCCGCGACATCCACGTGCTCGGTTACTTCTTCGACGCGTCCTCGCCCGCGCTCCAGGAATGCCTGGCGGCGCAGCGCGCTGCGCGGCTGACGCGGATCGTGGCGATGGCCGGGCGGCTGGCCGAGGCCGGCATGCCGGTCGACGTCGATCGCCTGCTCGCCGACGTGCAGCCGGGACGCGCGGTGGGGCGTCCGGCACTGGCGATGGCGATGCTGGAGGCGGGCCACGTCCGATCGCTGCACGAGGCGTTCGACGTGTGGATTGGCGAAGGGCGCCCGGCCTGGGCGCCTCGGGACGGGCCGCCGGTGCGCCGGGTCGTCGAGTTGTTGCACGCCGCGGGCGGCATCGCCTCGCTGGCACACCCGGTGCTCTACGGGCGGGATTCAGAGATCCCCGGCTGGCGCGACCAGGGTCTCGACGCGATCGAGGCGTACCACAGCGAGCATCGGCCCGCCGACGCCGAGCGCTACCAGCGGCTGGCCGACGATCTGGGCATGGCGGTCACCGGTGGCTCCGACTATCACGGCGAGCGTCCCGGGCGCGCGTCGCGCCATGCGCGGACGCGCCAGTTCGGCCGCGTGGGATTGCCGGAAGCCGCGTACCTGCGCCTGCTGGAACTGGCCGCGCGGATCGGCCCGAAGGCCGAAGACTCGAGACCGAAGGCTGAAGGCTGAAGGCTGAAGCCGAGGAACCTCTCCGTGTCCGATCCGATCATCGACCTGCGCGACGTCTCCAAGACCTACGGCGGCCTTCGTCCGCTTCGAATCCGCCGGCTATCGGTCGAGGCGGGCGCGGTCATCGGGCTGGCCGGGTTCGATCAGACCACGGCCGAGGTGTTCGTGAACCTCGTCACCGGGGCGATGCTGCCCGAGGAGGGCACGGTGCGGGTATTCGATCGCGCCACCGCCGAGATCGCCGACAGCGCCGACTGGCTCTCGACGGTCGACCGCTTCGGCATCGTCAGCGAGCGCGTGGTGCTGCTCGAGCAGTTCTCGCCGCTGCAGAACATCGCCATGTCGCTGACGCTCGACGTCGAGCCGATGCCGCCGGACATCCGCGCGCAGGCCGACAACCTCGCGCGCGACGTCGGGCTGGACGAGGAAGCCTTCGATCGGCCCGTGGCTGGCGGGAACGTCGCGCTTCGCCATCGCGTGCGGCTGGCGCGCGCGCTCGCGGCGTCGCCGTCGGTGCTGCTCGTCGAGCATCCGCTGGCCGGCCTCGACGCCGCCGACATCGCGCCGCTTGCCGCGGATCTGCAGCGTGTCGCCGCGAAAAGGCAACTGGCGATGCTGGTGCTCGCGGCCGACCCGTCGGCCGCCGCGCCATTTGCGGCGCGTGTGCTGAACTTGAATGGGGGAACCGGGGAACTGACGGAACCATCGAGCCGGTTCGGACGGGTTGCGTCAGGTCTCGCCAGGTTGCGTCAGGTTGTGCAGCCAACCCGACGTACCCGCGACAACCCGACGGAACCCGACGGAACCTGACGGAACCTGGCTACCCGTTCATTTTTTGACGAGCACGCCGCAGGCGACCCTGGGACCGCCGCTGACGCCGGACTTCGGCTCGCCGGTGATGCCCTGGTCGGGGTTGCCGTGAATGATGATCGCGGTGCTGTCGGCGTCGAAGACCGAGGTCAGGCTGTCGCTCAGCGTCACGCGCGTGGTGACCGCCTTGAAGGACGCCCTTGCCGTCGTCGCCGACGGAGAGGTTCGGCAGATCGCCCATGTGGAATGGGTGATTCGCATCGGGGTCGGTGTTTCCGGCCGGACCCGGATCGAAGTGGCCGCCGGCCGCAGTGAACGCCGGGGGTTCGCACTTGCCAATCGCGTGCAGGTGCACGCCGTGCAGTCCCGGCTTGAGGCCGGAGACGCTGAGCTCCACGTGGACGGCCGAGGCCGTGCCGTGTTTGACCTCGGAGAACGTCGCAGTGCCGGTGATGCCCTCGCCCTTGATCTCGGCAGTGGCGGTGGCGACGGGCTTGGCGTCGTCGTGGCCCTTGTGCTGAGCCGAGGCGATGGCACCCGTCAGGACGATGGCGGCGGCTGCCGCACACGCGATCGAACGCATGAGAAAGGCCTCCTCTGGGAACGCTTCGCGCATTGTACTGCTGAAATGAGGGTAGGACTCTGACAGACCGACTGCTGCTGTTCGACATCGACGGCACGCTCGTGGTGACCGGAGGCGCCGGCCAGCGGGCGATGAACCGCGCCTTCCACGACGTCTTCGGCATACCCGACGCCTTCAAGGGCATCGACCTCGCCGGGCGAACCGACACGAGCATCGTCGGCGACGCTTTCGCGCGGCAGGGCATGGAGGCCGACGCGCGCAGCACCCAGGCGTTCCGCGAGCGTTACCTGATGTGCCTGCAGGACGAGGTGCCGCGTCCCGGCGCCGGCAAGCGCGTGCTGCCTGGCATCGAGCCGCTGCTCGACGTGCTCCGGACCGAGCCGCGGAATTTCCTGGGCCTGCTGACCGGCAACTACGCCGATGCCGCGGAGGTCAAGCTCGCCCACTTCGATCTGTGGCGGCATTTCCGGTGCGGCGCGTTCGGCGAGGATCACGGCGATCGGAACCACCTGGTCCCGGTGGCGATGACCCGTGCCCGCGCCTGCGGGCTTCCGCCGCAGGTCGAGGCCAGTCATGTCGTCGTGATCGGCGACACACCGCGCGACATCGCGTGCGCCCACGCTCACGGCGCGCAGTGCATCGCCGTCGCCACCGGCGAGTACTCCGTCGAACAGCTGGAGTCGGCCGGCGCCGACGTCGTGTTCGAGGACCTGAGCGACACCGGGCGCGTGCTGCAGTCGCTGGTGCGGCTGTAGTCAATCACGGAGACTCTAAGGCGCGAGACGCACAGAACCATTCTCGACACAACGGGTCTGGGTCTGAAGGTGGCGGAAGCGCCTGGGAGTCGAACCCAGCCTTCCCGCGAACGGGAAGCATCCGATTTTGAAGACCGGGAGGGCCACCGGGCCCCGGTCGCTTCCGTGAGATGGCTGGGGAGACGTGGGAGGAGGGAAGCGAATCCCGGCCCCTCGGGAGGAAAGGGGGCCGGGAGTGCCTGACGCGGCCTAGCTCTCGATCAACCTGACGTCGCCCGCCCTGGGGCCCTTGGCCGATTCCTCGACCTGGAACTCGACGCGCTGTCCTTCGCGCAGCAGTTCGAACACCGCGCCGCGAACCGAACTGCGGTGGAAGAAGTGCTCGGTCCCGCCCTCGTCGCGGATGAACCCGAACCCCTTGTCGATGAGGAGCCGTGCAATTGTGCCGGTCGGCATACCCGTGACCCTCCGATGGACGCGCCCCTGGGCGAATCCCAGAGGGTCGAGCCACTTGGCGCCAACCCGTGAGTAAAACCGGGGGCGGCCCCGGTGGTGCTCGAGAGCCCGCGTCCCTTCCCAGGGGCACCGGCCCACTGACGTCCCGATGGCGGACTATAGGGACTTCGGATCTGAAAAGTCAAGGGACCGCAAGACCTTTAAGAGCTGGTTGTACAGTGATTCGCGATGCGGAAATGGCTGCTCGTGCCGGTCGGCCTGGCGCTCGCCGGGACCGCGGCGCTGGTCCCGGCGTGCTACAAACGCGACCGCGGCTACTTCGCGCCGCGCTTCACTCCTGATGGCCGCGCCGTGGTGGCGGTCGTGCGCGACAGCCGTGCGGTCGTAGCGGGTCTCGGCTACGAGATGTTCACGCCGCCCGCTCGCGTCTACGTCGCCCGCGATCGGTTCTCGATCGTGCGCATCGGCCTCGACGACCGCCGCGTCGACATCCTCCGGACTTTCCCCGCTTCGCCGACCGAAGGCACGTGGATCCAGACCTACCGCCCCCGCTACTACGGCCAGGGGAGCGGCCACCTGCGATGGACGCCCGAAGGCGAGCTGGAGCACGAGATTGGCGTCACGGTCGCAAAGGTGCCGCTCAGCGAGACGTTCCTCGTGCGTCGGCGATGGAACAACCTCACCCGCACGTGGGATGAAAGCGCGCCCTGGGCGCAGGGCACTACGGCGATGGGGGGCGACGAGCCCTCGCAGCTTCACGGCAATCGCGAGGTCGCGGCCGTGCGGGCCGGCGGCGCGATGCCGTGCGCGATCGTCGTCGTTACCAAAGGACAGCCGATGGCGTCGCCGCTGGCGGAATCGTCGGAATGCCGGGCGGCCCATCCCGACGGCTATCCGGTGGCGGGGCTGACAGACGTCTTGCGCCGCGCCGAGATCGAACGGGTCGAGCACCTGCGCCTCACGCACGAACGCCTGGTCGCCGAGGCGCGCGCGCGCGGCCTCTCAGAGGGCGACGCGGCTCTGGATGCCATCGACGGCATGCAGCGGCTGGGCCTCTACCCGAAGCCGTCGACGCTCGTCGTCAGCCCGGTGGAACGATCGCAAGTGGGCACGCCGCTGGTTGCGATCTCCGCCGAGGAGTTCCGCGTCGGCCTGTTTTCCGACATCCGCAAGGCGCTCGACCGTCCGGGCGAAGAGGTGAGCAAGGACACGAGCCCGTACATCGTGCACCGCGATTTCGACACCAGCCGGCAGATCAACGCGTTTCTCGACGGTCGCACCGACACCGTCTTCTTCCTCGAGGCCGACGGCCGCTTCTGGCGCGTCGCGGTGGATTACCGGTGACGGCGCCCCTTCCGGGCATCGTGCTCGCCGCGGGGGCGTCGCAACGGATGGGGCGTCCGAAGGCGCTGCTGCCGATCGTCGTCGACGGCCCGTCGTTCGCCCGGGCGCTGTGCGACACGCTCGCCGCCTCGGGCGTCGCGCCCGTGGTGCTGGTCTCGCGGGCGGAGCTTCGCGACGCGCTCGCCGCGGCGGTGCCGTTTGCGACGGTCGTCGTGAACCCGTCGCCCGAACGCGGGCAGCTCTCGTCGCTCCTGGCGGGCCTGGACGCGCTCGATGCGCCAGAGGCCGTGCTCGTGACGCTCGTGGATCTGCCGCTCGTCCGCCGGGACACCGTGCAGGCGGTGCTCCGCGCGTGGCAAGAGTCCGGCGCGCCGCTCGTCCGGCCCGAGCACGCCGGCCGGCACGGCCATCCGGTGATTTTCGGCGCGCCGCTGCTGCGCGATCTTCGTTCCGCCGATGCCGCCGCCGGCGCCAAGCCCATCGTCCACCGCTATCTCGCCCAGTCGGTGAACGTTGTCGTGAATGACGAGGCGACGGTCGAGGACGTCGACACGCCCGAGGCGTACGCGCGCCTGATGGCCGGCTCGCCATCCGCGCAATCGCCGAAGGCCGAAGGCTGAGGACCGAAGGCTGAGTTGTGAGAAAGCTGATGACGGCGAGCGCCGCCGCGATCATCGTGTTCGCGATCCTGCTGGTGATGGCGTGGATCTTCCAGCGGAAGCTGATCTACTTTCCGTTCGGCGACGTGCCCTCACCCGCAGTGCTGGGTTTGCCCGACGTCGAGGAGGTCAGCTTCCCGACGGCTGACGGCCTGACGTTGCGGGGGTGGTTCTTCCCCGCGCGTTCGTCGCCGCGCCCCGTCACCCTGCTCGTCTGCAACGGCAACGGCGGCAACCGCGCGTATCGAGCCAGCCTCGGCGTGGCTCTGCGCGCGCGGGGGTTTTCCGTGCTGCTCTTCGACTATCGCGGCTACGGCGGCAACCCCGGCTCCCCAAGCGAGGCGGGCCTGGCCGCCGACGCGCTGGCCGCGCGCGCCTATCTGCTCCAGCGCGGAGACGTCGATGCCGCCGGTCTCGTCTACTTCGGCGAGTCGCTCGGCGCCGCGGTGGCCGTCAGCCTGGCTTTGGTGCATCCGCCGGCCGCGCTGATCCTGCGCTCGCCATTCGCGTCGCTGGCGACCGTCGGCCAGTGGCACTACCCGATCCTGCCGGTTGGATGGCTGCTCAGCGATCGCTTCGACAGCATCGACAAGATCTCGTCGGTCAGGAGCCCGCTGCTCATCGTCGCCGGCGACCGCGACCGCGTCGTTCCCTTCGCCCACAGCCAGCGGCTGTACGAGGCCGCCTCGCCGCCGAAGGAGTTCATCGTCGTGAGCGGCGCCGACCACAACGACGCCGCGCTGGCCGAAGGGCCCGAGGTGATGGAGGCGATCGTGCAGATGCTGGCACGTATCAAGGACTCCGCCGGCGCCCCCTCGAAGGCCGATCCACGCGCTGAACGGCTCGGGTATCCTGTCTGCGGCGTGACTCGACGGCTCAGCTTGCGGATGCGTCGTCTGCTGCGGCTGCTCATCACGCTGTTCGTCTACGACGTCTTCATCTCCTACGCGCGCCGCGACGGGCGCCGCTACGCCCACGCCGTTCAGCGCAGCCTCGAAACCAGCGGGCTGGTCACGTATCTGGACACCGGCGACATGCTGGTGGGCGATCGACTCGACCGGGCGCTCGCACGGGCGCTCGGAAAGAGCCGGTTGCTCGTGCTCGTGGCGACGTCGGGCGCCCAGCAATCCGCGCACGTCGGCCGTGAAGTCGAGACGTTTCTCGAGACGGGCCGCCCCATCGTCCCCCTCGATTTCGGCGGTTCGTACGTGACCGGCGAGTGGCCCGCGCTCAGCACGCTCGGGCTGGTCTGGATCAACGAATCGGCCGAGGCGCTCAACTCGGGCGCGCCCTCACGAGAGGTCGTCGCCGGGATCCGGAGGCATCTCAAGTCTTCTGGTAGCCGCGCGGTGGTCAAACGGCTCATCGCCGGCACAGTGGTTGCCGTCACCGCGCTCGTGGTGGGCGTGGTGTGGAGCTCCGCGCTCGCGGCGAAGCAGCGGCGCCAGCGGGACGCGCAACACCTGACGGCGCGAGGCCATCTTGCCTTCGACATCGACCGGAACCCGCTGCAGGCGCTGGCTCTGGGTGTCGCCGCTTTACGACAGCACGATCTCGTCGAGGCGTCGGACATGATCGCCGGCGTGCTGCCCCATGCGCGGCGGCCGCGGGGCGCAGCGAAGGTGGGCGCGTTTGCAGCGCGGCCGCTGTTCAGCGCTCGCGGCCGCTACCTTGCCGGTCACAGCCAGGCCGGCGATCAGGCTGCCAAACGACAGCGCCTCACGGTGCTCAGCGTGCCGGCGCTCACGGAGACGATGCGCGTCGAGCGGCCTAAAGTTGCTGCGGCGGCGATCAGCCCGGACGAGCGCGCGGTTGCCGTGGCAGACGGCGGTCCCTGCGTGTCCTTGCTGACGATCGAGGGACGCGCGGTAATGTGCGTGCCGCACGTCGGCGTGCACCTCATCCGATTCAGCGGCGATGGCCGATTCATGAGCACGGTCGGGCAGCTGTCGCCGTATCGCAGCCCTCATCGACGGTCAAGGTGTGGGCGACTGATGGCTGGCGCGAAGTAGCCCGGCTGGATCTGCCGGCGATGATCCGGGGTATGACCTTCAGCCCCGACGGCAGTCGGCTGATGGTGGGCACGCTCGGCCAGGGGGGCATCTGCGTGTGGGAGTTCGAAAAGGGGGACTGCCAGGGCGACCGTACCCGGAGCGTTCGACTCTCTCCGGCTTCGGCCCCGAGCAAGACGCCAGCGACCTGGTGTTCAGCCGGGATGGGCAGCCGATGGTCGCGACCAGCCACGCCGGTGCCGGTGTGACGATGCTCCGGCACGACGGGAAGCGGTTCGACATCGAGGACTTCAGCGACGCGCCGACCATGGACGCGAGCGGCACCGCGATGCTCACGAAGCCGTCTGGCGGCGTCGTCACCGTGTGGTCGGTTCCATGGACGCAGCACGGGGAGATCATCGGCCACCTCGTTCATCCCGACCGCGTGCGGGACACCGAATTCACGGCCGATGGGCGCAGCATCGTCACGACGTCCGACGACGGTGTCACGCGCATCTGGGATGCGGGCGTGAAGCTGGCAGAGCACAACGACTTCCGAGGCTCGGACCGCTTCGCGGCGATGGTGACGCACGGCACCAAGAGCATTCACTGGCACAAAGGCCCCGCCGAGAGTGTCGACATCGACCTGGCCCCGGACGGACAGACATTTACCGCCGTCAGCCCTGACGGCTGGGTCAGACTCTGGTCAATCACGCCGGAGCCATGGGTCGATCGCGGCAGACACGGCCAGTGGGTTGGCGGCATCGCGGCCGTTCCTTCCACGGACACGTTCATCACGGCAAGCGACTACTACGGGCGTGTCTGGCAATTGAACCCGCTTCGCGCAACGCGGTCTCCCGGCGGCACGCCAACGACATCTCCGGCGTCTTCGTCAGCCGCGACGGCCGGCTCGTCGCCACGGTGGGGAGCGACGGCGCGGTGCTGCTGTTCAAGGGAGGGAGCTACGAGCCGCTGCGTGCGATCAGGCACTCGGCGGAGGCGCGTACCGATCAAGGGGCGCGCTCTCGGCGAACGGCACGACGGTTGTCACCGGCGGACTCGACGGCATGGTCAGGGTCTGGGATGCTGCGACCGGCACGCCGAAAGTGGAGCTCTCCAGCCAGAAGCGCCTCGACGGGTTGGCCGTCGGCCCGTCCGGCGACGTCGTCGCCATCGGCGACGGGAATGTCGCGGCGATCTGGGACGCTGCTGCGCCGGCGCGGCGGCGGCTCGCCTTTGAGTGCCCGGGCACCATCACCGTCCTGCGGTTCGACCGCAGTGGGAGCCGCCTGGTGTGCGGCACCGAGTCGGGCGAGGTCAGCCTTCATGACGCGCGTTCGGGACGGAACTCGGAGCGTACCAGCACGTCGCGCGCGTCAGTTCCGCGGCCTACAGTGAGGACGACAGATACCTCGCGACGGGAGGACACGATCGCACCGTGCGGGTGTGGGAGACGCAGGACCGGCACGGAAGTCGCACGGTTGACGTGGTCGGTTTCGCGTGGACGCCGTGGACTTCGTCGGTGACGGCCAGTCTGGTCGCGGCCGGGGGGCAGAACTTCGTGCAAGTGAGCCCTTGGAGAAGCGCCGACCTGGTCGCGCTCGCCTGCGATCTCATCGGCCCGCTTAAGGGCGAATCATGGGCACGACTCGTCGGCCGCAGCGTCGACGAGCAAATCTGTTCGCCGCAATGAATTCCGCGGTCTGCGTGGCTCGGATCAGCTCGCATGACGCCGGCCCCGGCCTGCCGCGCGTCAGCGTCACGTAGAGCGGCCCGACACCGAAGACGAACAGCAGATAGAACAGGCTGCCCGGCGCGCGGTTGACGCAGGTGTAGTGCACGTCGTCACCCGGCTCGGCCTCGAAGGTCACCGTCTTCCAGATCAGCGTGTTGTTGGCGCGGAGCGTGTGCGGACCCGGCACGATCTCGCAGGAGAAGGTCTGCCCGTACATCAGCGTGCAGATCTTCTTGCCGTCCAGGCTCATGATGACCTGCCGATCGCGCACGTCTTCAGGCGACGTGCGATGGATCGTCAGCCGCGTGGCCGGCAGTACGGGCCACCCGTCATCGTCGAGCCGTGGCGACGGGGAGGTCGGGGACCTTGGAGGGAGGCTGCGTCGTAACCGGCACGTCGCGTCAGAAGCTGTCCGCCTTCACGTAGGCGTCGATCAGCGCGCGCTCGCCTTCCACGCCCGGGCCGAAGTTGCCGTGTTCCATGCCGAGCACGAACGTCTTGCCGGCGGCGCCCGCCTTCGTGTGAATGTGCTTGAAGATGTTGTGGTAGTGCATCTCGCCGGTGCCCGGCTCCTTGCGGCCCGGCACGTCGCCGATCTGGAAGTAGGCGATCTCGTCCCACGCCCAGTCGATGTGCTCGATGACGCGGCCTTCGTTGCGCTGCATGTGGTACATGTCGAACAGGATCTTGCACGACGGGCTGCCGACCGCGCGGCAGAGCGCGTAGGTCTGATCCGAGTAGCGCATGAACAGGTCGGGGTTGTCGCTCAGCGGCTCGAGCACCATCGTCAGCTTGTGCGGCTCGAAGATCGCGGCGCCCTGCTTGAGGATGTCGATGACGTGGCCGGTCTGGATGCCGATCGGCAGGTTTCGCTCGAAGTAGCCGGGCACGAACGTCATCCACGTCGCGTTCACGCGGCGGGCGACGTCCACCGCCTCGCGGCACGTCTTCAGGAACGGCTCCCGGAATTCCGGCTTGCCCGTCGTGTACGAGACCTTCCAGTTGTCCCCGGCGTCGATGACGAAGACGCCCATCGTCATGTTCAGCTGCGCGAGCGTCTTGCCGATCGCTTCCTGCACGGCCACGGTCCGCTTCATCAGGCCGTTGTCCTCGAGCGCCGTGAAGCCGGCGTCGGCCATGAAGCGCAGCTGATCCAGCAGGTCCTCGCCGGCCGATGCCTTGAACATCCCGAAGTGCGGCGCGTACTTCAGCTTGAAGGCGTTCTTCTTCGGCTTCGGCGCTGCCGGCGCCTGCGCGAAGAGGCCGAGCGGCGCCATGGTCTGCGCCGCCGCCGCCGCGGCCGCCGACTTCAGGAGAAAGTCACGTCGATACATACCTGTGAACCTGTGAACGCGTGAACCGCGAACCTGTGAATGTGGTTACGCCGGCTTGTACACCATCAACCCGATGATCAGAAAGACGATGAGGCCGAGGATGCCGCCGAGCATGGCGCCACGCTTCGAGAGCCGGACGAACTCGGCGTCTTCCGGACCCCGTGCCTCGAGAATCGCGATCTGCTTCCGCAGGGTCGGCGTGTAGAAGCCGATGGCCAGGATGAAGGCGACCACCAGCAGCGCCATCGAGCCGTGAATCCACTTCAGCGCCCAGGGATAGCCTGCCACGTGGACCATCCCGACGCCGGTGAGCAGCAACAGCACGTAGCAGGGGTTGGCGACGTAGTCGTCCATCACCTTCACGGTCTTCAGCGCGAAGGTGAGCTCGAGCCTGCCGGCCTTCCGGGCGCGTCCGATGATGAGCCCGTACGCCGAGTTGAAGCCGACCGCGATGATGGCCAGCAGGACGTGCAGGTACTTCAAGGTCAGGAACAGCATGGCTTTCGCGCATCCTATCAGAGCTTCGGCTCGGCCAGCGGCATCCGCTGTTAACATCTGCGGCCGGGAAGGTGCCATGGCGGAATCGCGGAGTGACAACAGGCCGGCGGGATTGACGTGCCGAATCGCGGCGCCGCTGGCCGCCATCATCGCAGCGGCGAGCGCGGCTCCAGTCGCCGCCGACCCGTGGCCGGGCTTTCGCGGCCCCACCGGCCAGGGCACGAGCAAGGAGATCCGCCTGCCGATGAAATGGGACGCGAAGACTGGCGTCCTGTGGCGCACGCCAATTGACGGCGAAAGCTGGTCCTCGCCGATCGTCTGGGCCGGCCGTGTCTTCGTCACGACGGCGCGCGAGGGCGGGCGCTCCTGTCACGTAATCGCGCTCGACCGTCGTACCGGCGCGGTCCTCTGGGATCGGCAGGTGTTCACCCAGGAGACGTCGCGCAAGGAGGCGAAGAACTCCTACGCGACGCCGACGCCGGTAACCGACGGACGTCGGGTCTTTGCCAGCTTCGGCGATGGCAGCTTCGCCGCGCTCGATTTCGACGGCACCGTGGCCTGGACCAACCGCGAGTTTCCGTTCTACGGCCAGCATGGCCTCGGCACTTCGCTCGTCCTCCACCGCGGCTTGCTGATCATGGCGCGCGATGGCAGCAGCAGCGGCGAGGACAAGAAGCTGGGCTGGCAGACGCCGTGGGACCAGTCGTTCGTCCTGGCGCTGGACGCGCACAGCGGCGCCGTCCGCTGGAAGGCGAGCCGCGGGCTGTCGCGCATCGCGCACGCGACGCCGATCGTCGTACGAGGGGCCGTGGGCGACGCGCTCGTCAGCCCTGCCGGCGACGTCGTCCAGGGCTTCGACGTGACGAACGGCAAGCGGCTCTGGTCCGTCGCCAGCGCCGGCGAGGGCGTGGTGCCGTCGCCCGTCGTCGCCGGTGGCAATGTCGTCACGGTTTCGGGATTCGGCGCGCCCGCCGTGCGTGCGGTCCGCCTCGGGGGCGGAGCGGCGGTGGCGTGGGAACAGGCCAAAGGCGTGCCGATGCTGGCATCGCCGGTCGTGGCCGGCGGCTACATCTTCACCGTCACCGACGGCGGCGTCGTCAGCGCGCTCGACGAGCGGACCGGCGCGCACATGTGGCAGGAGCGGCTGGAGGGGACGTTCTCGGCGTCGCCGGTTGCGGCCGACGGCAAGCTCTATCTGCTCAACGAAGCCTGCGAGACGTGGGTGCTGGCGCCGGGTGCGTCGTACACGCTGCTCTCGCGCAATCCGCTCGAAGGACGCTGCCAGGCCTCGATGGCCGTATCGGGCGGCCTGCTGTTCATCCGCACCGACACGGCGCTCTACGCCATCGGTGAAGTTCGCTGACCACGTGCACATGACTATCACGCGCCCGATCCCTACACTCGTCAACGCAGTCACTTGTGTTGCGTTGCTGTCGGCGGCGACCGCAGCGTTTGCACAGACGCCGCCGGCGCTTCCGAGGCTGACCGTGTCGGAGAACAAGCGGTTCCTCGTCACGGCGGATGGCAAGCCATTCTTCTGGCTCGGCGACACCGCCTGGGAGCTGTTCCACCGGCTGTCACGGGAGGACGCCGAGCGATATCTGAAGAACCGTGCCGAGCGGCGCTTCACGGTGATCCAGGCCGTAGTGCTCGCGGAGCTCGACGGGCTGAACGTGCCCAACGCTGAAGGACAGCTGCCGCTCGCCGGCACCGATCCCACGCGGCCGAACGAGGCGTACTTCACGCACGTGGACTGGATCGTCGCCCGCGCCAACGCGCTGGGGCTCTACGTCGGCATGCTGCCGACGTGGGGCGACAAGTGGAACAAGAAATGGGGCGTCGGCCCCGAGATCTTCACGGCCGCCAACGCCGAGCAGTACGGCGAGTGGCTGGGACGACGCTACAAGGACGCCGGCGTCATCTGGATTCTCGGCGGCGATCGACCGGTCGAGTCGACCGCGCACGTCGACATCATGCGGGCGATGGCGCGCGGACTCCGCAAAGGCGACGGCGGGACGCACGTGATGACGTTCCATCCAACCGGCGGCAGCGGCTCGGCGACGTGGTTCCACAACGACGACTGGCTGGACTTCAACATGCGCCAGAACGGCCACGTGCCGGAGTTCACGGGCCGCTACGACCAGACGCGCGCCGACTACGACCGCACGCCTGCCAAGCCGGTGATGGATGGCGAGCCGATCTACGAGGATCATCCGGTCTCGTTCGACGCGAAGAAGCTTGGCCACTCGATTGCCGGCGACGTGCGGCGTCCGCTCTACTGGAATCTCTTCACCGGCGCGTTCGGCCACACCTACGGCCACCATTCCGTGTGGCAGATGTGGTCGCCGGAAAGAACGCCGGTCAACAACCCGCTCATGCCGTGGTTCGAGGCCATCGACCAGCCCGGCGCGGCGCAGATGCAACACGGCCGCGCGCTGATGGAGTCTCGGCCGTTCCTGTCGCGCGTTCCGGACAACGACGTCGTCGTCACCGGCACCGTTCCCACGAGCGTGCCCGGCGCCGGCCGCTACCAGTTCGTCGCGACGCGTGACGCCAACGGCAGCTACGCGATGGTCTACGCCCCCGTCGGGCGGCCGTTCAGCGTGAAGATGAGCGCGATTGCCGGTCCGACCGTGAAGGCCTGGTGGTTCAATCCGCGCACCGGCGCCGCGACGGCCATCGGCACGTTCCCGAACACGGGAGAGCGCGCCTTCACACCTCCCGACTGGGTGAGATGCTGGATTGGGTCCTCGTGCTCGACGACGCCGCGAAAGGGTTTCCGGCGCCAGGTGCGACCGTGGGACGATGACGGCGGCGCTCCGGTTGACGCCGCGCGTTCCGTCAGGTTGCGTCGGTCTGCCCGGTCGGCGTTGCGTTAGCGGCTGCAAGACTTGAACTTGCTCGACCTGCTCAGGCTGCGCGCCCCGCGCTCGTGCGCGAGGAGCCACTGCTTGCGCTCGAGTCCGCCGCCGTAGCCGGTGAGCGCGCCGCTACTGCCGATCACGCGATGGCAGGGCACGACGATGCTGATCGGATTGCTGCCGTTGGCGAGGCCGACTGCTCGAACTGCTGATGGGCGGCCGATACGACGGGCCAGTTCGGCATACGAGATCGTCTCGCCACATCGAATCCCGCGCAGCGCGGTCCACACCTGCTGCTGGAACGGCGTGCCGCCGGTCTCGACGGGCAGCCGATCGATCGCGCCCAGCTCGCCGTCGAAGTACGCGTTCAACGCCCGTGTGAGGCCGGCCGTGTCGCTGGACGGCATCAGGGCGAACGCGCGGCCGCGAAACTGCAAGCGCAGCTCGTCGAGGAGCCGGACTTCCCGGTCGGCCCAGTTCAGGCCGCGCAGGCGGCCGTCGATGTCGGACACGATCAGCAGCTCTCCGAGCGGCGTGGGCGTGCGATCCACGAGCAAGGTGACTCGGTCGGCGCGTCGAAGTGTCACAGGAGTCACGGCTCAACGTCCCGCGGCGTCGGCGGTCCACAAGTGCTGGGCGGCATATGCGCGCCACGGACGCCATGGTTCCGCGCGCTGGATCAGGAGGCGCGGGTCTGGGCGCGTGCTGGCATCGCCGGCGGCGCTGCGTAACAGGCCCACATCGCTCGCCGGGAACGCGTCGGGCTCGCGCATCGCCCGCAGCGCGATGTACTGCGCCGTCCATTCGCCGATGCCGCGGATCGACCGCAGCCGCGCGATGGCCTCGTCGACGGTGCCGAAGGGCCGGAAGAGCAGCGGGTCGGCGACCGCGGCCTCGGCCAGCGCCTTCAGCGCCGCCCGGCGCGAACCGGGCATGCCGAGCGCGGTGAGGTCCGCGCGCGCGACGCGCTCGGCCGTGGGGAAGGCGCGGCGGAGTTTCGCGTCCGCCGACTCCGGCAGTTCAATGCCGCAACAGGTCACGAGCTGCGCGGCGAGCCGGCGCGCGGCCGCGACCGTTACCTGCTGACCGAGCACGGCACGAACCGCCAGCTCGAAGCCATCCCAGGCGCCCGGGGCACGAAGGCCCGGCCGTGTCGCGACCAGCGGCGCCAGCAGCGGGTCCTGCGACAAGTGGCGGCCGATGGCTTCGACGTCGGCGCCGACGTCGAAGACCCGGCGAACGCGCGCCAGCACTGCCGGCAGCCCCTGCACCGTCGGCAGCTGCGCCGTCACGACCAGACTTGCGCACGCCGGCGCGTGCGCCACTTCGACGATGCCCGGCTGGCCGTCGTGCAGCAGCGTCCGCCGATAGACGCCGCCGTCCACGGACTCGACGCCCTCGATCGCCCGTGCCTCGAGATGCGCGAGCATCGCCGCCCAGTCGTAGGGCGGCTTGTATCGCAGCCGCAGCGTGACGCCGCGCGACGTTCGCCGGCGTGTCGTTGCCGGCTCTCCGCAGCGCGCTGGGCGGACGGCGGAACAGGCGGTGAAAGGTCTCGTTGAAGCGCCGCACGCTGCCGAAGCCGGACGCCAGCGCGACCTCCGACATCGGCAGGCGCGTTTCGTGGATGAGCTGTTTGGCCAGCAGCACGCGGCGCGTCTGCGCCACCGACACCGGCGGCGCGCCGAGGTGCTGGATGAACAGGCGCCGAAGCTGCCGCGCGCCAACGCCGAGGCGCTCCGCCAACTGCTCGACGCCCGCCTCTCCGCTGTCGAGCGCGCCGTCGGCAATGAGCGCCAGCGCGCGCGAGACGGTGTTCGACGTGCCGTTCCACGACGCGAGATCGGGCGCCGTCTCGGGGCGGCAGCGCAGGCAGGGACGGAAGCCGGCGTCCTGCGCCGCGGCCGCCGACGCGAAGAAGCGGCAGTTCTCGATCTTCGGCGACCTCGCCGGGCAGATCGGCCGGCAGTAGATGCCGGTCGAGGTCACGCCAACGAAGATTCGGCCGTCGAACCGCGCGTCCCGCGTCTGGAACACCCGGTAGCAGGCGGCGCGGTCGAGGACGTCCATAGACCTACCGTGTCACGTTTCCGCCTGCTGTGCTCGCGGTTTTCGGACGCGAACACGTTTTGGAGTCATGCGCCGGCGCCGGGGTTCCTAGTCTCCCTTGAGTGCCTCGACAGGATCGGCCGTCGCGGCGCGTCGCGCCGGCGCCCAGCAGGCGAACAGACCGACGGCCATCGTCAATCCGCACGAGGCCGTCAGCGCCCACACGTCGTGGGGCGCAACGCCGATTAACGCGCTCGCGAGGCCTCGACCGATTGCCAGCGAGACCGCCAGTCCTGCCGTGCATCCGAGCGCGACCAGGCCGACGGCTTCCCGCAGCACGGCCGATCGCAGCCGTCGGGCGCTGGCGCCAAGCGCTGCACGAATCGCCAGCTCGCGCCGGCGTGTCGTCACCGCAAGGGCGACGACCGTCGCCAGGCCAAGCGCGGAAAGCGCGCCGGCCAGAATGGCGAACACGACGAATACCTGCACGATGAACCGCCACGGGGCGCTCTCGCGCGTGACGAGCTCGCTCATCGGCATCGCGTTGGCGATGCCGGCCAATGGATCGACGCCCGATATGGCTGCCCTGACGGCCGCGATCGCCGCGGCCGGGTCGCCCTCTGTACGGACCATCAGGTACTGCACGCGATGTGTGGACTGCGACGCCGGCACGTAGGTGTCGAGCCTGACGTCGTTCAGCCCGCGGTAACGCACGTCTTCGACGACGCCGACGACAGTCTGCCACCGGAGCGGGGCACCCGGGCTCCCCGTCGTGGCGCCGATCGTCAAGCTCAAGAGGACGATGGCAGCCAGAGCAAATCGCCAGTCGGCGGACAGGGACCGCAGGGCTTCTCGGACCTCACGCATATTCGGCCTCTTTTTGGCGTTGGCGGCCTCAGCCTACCACCGCCAGCGCTGCCATCCTGAGGACTCTGGGCCCTCTCGGCAGGCAGGTGGTACAATTCAAGGTTTGAGATGCCCCCGGCGGGCGTCACAGAGGCAGATGTCCCACGACTGGATTGCGGTCCGCGGCGCCCGCGTTCACAACCTGAAGAATATCGACGTCGACCTGCCGCGGGAGCGGCTCGTCGTGCTCACCGGGCTCAGCGGCTCGGGGAAGTCGAGCCTCGCCTTCGACACGATCTACGCCGAGGGCCAGCGCCGGTACGTCGAGTCGCTGTCGGCCTACGCCAGGCAGTTCCTCGAGCAGATGGAGAAGCCGGACGTCGACCTGATCGAAGGTCTGTCCCCCGCGATCTCCATCGAGCAGAAGACGACCGCCAGCAACCCGCGGTCGACCGTTGGCACCGTCACCGAGATTTACGACTATCTCCGGCTGCTCTTCGCGAACATCGGCGTGCCGCACTGCCCGAATTGCGGGCGAGAGATCGCCAGCCAGTCGCTCGAGCGCATCATCGACCTGGTGATGACGTATCCCCAGGACGAGCGCATCAACGTGCTGGCGCCGCTCGTTCGAGGCCGGAAGGGCGAGTTCAAGAAGGAGCTGGCGGCGCTCGTGGCGCGCGGCTACACGAAAGCGCGCATCGACGGCCAGTTCAAGTCGCTCGAGGACGACCTCAAGCTCGACCGCCGGAAGAACCACACGATCGAAGTCGTGGTGGACCGGCTGATCGTGCGGTCGGGCATCGAGCGGCGGCTCACCGAGTCGGTGGAAACCGCCCTGCATCTCGCCGACGACATCGTCGTCATCAACAGCCTCGACGAGGGCGACCGGCTGTTCTCGCGCAAGATGGCGTGCGTGACCTGCGGCATCAGCGTGCCGGAGATGTCGCCGCGCGCGTTCTCGTTCAACTCGCCGCACGGCGCGTGCCCGGGATGCCAGGGGCTGGGCGCGACCTGGGATTTCGATCCCGCCCGCGTCGTCCCCGATCCGACGCGAGTCGTTGTCGGCGGGGGCCATAGCGCCGTGGGCGCGTGGCGACAAGAAGCTGGTGCGCGACGCGCTGTCGCGGCTCTCGGAGACCTTCGGCTTCTCGCTCGACACGCCGTTTGCCAAGCTGCCGAAGAAGCACCGCGACCTGCTGCTCTTCGGGCCTGGCGGCGGCAGCGACGCGCCGCCGAAGTCTCGGAAGAAGGGCCCGCCGCCCGACCCGTTCGGCAAGGACTTCGAGGGCCTGATTCCCAACCTGCGCCGCCGGTACGCCGAGGCCACGTGGTCCGCGCAGGAGGAGCTCGAGGAGTTCCGCACGCTGCGCACCTGCCCGGTCTGCGACGGCGAGCGGCTGAAGCCGGAAAGCCGGGCCGTGCGCGTGAAGGGCCGGCGCCTGGCCGAGTACGTCAACCTGCCGATCAGCGACGCGGTCGAGGCGTTCGGCTCGCTTCAGCTGACCGATCGCGAGTCGATCATCGCCGGCCGGATCCTCAAGGAAATTCACGACCGGCTGCGTTTCCTGCACGACGTCGGCGTCGGATACCTGACCGTGGCGCGCAGCGCGCAGACGCTGTCGGGCGGAGAAGCGCAGCGCATCCGGCTCGCGACGCAGATTGGGTCGAACCTGACGGGCGTGCTCTACGTGCTCGACGAGCCGTCGATTGGCCTGCACCAGCGCGACAACCGCGCGCTGCTCGCCACGCTGGGGCGGCTGCGCGATCTCGGCAACACGGTGATCGTCGTCGAGCACGACGAAGAGACGATCCGCAAGGCCGACTACGTCGTCGACCTCGGGCCCGGCGCCGGCGAGCACGGCGGCCACGTGATCTTCCAGGGCACGCCTGTGCAGCTGCTGAGCGACGCCGACTCGGTGACCGGCGCGTACCTGCGCGGCGAGCGGACGATCGAAACGCCGCGAGTTCGGCGTCCGGCGTTGAAGGGGGAGATCGTCGTCCGAGGCGCCCGCGCCAACAACCTGAAGAACGTCGACGTGAAGCTCCCGCTCGGGTTGTTCACCGCCGTCACCGGGGTGAGCGGGTCGGGCAAGTCGACGCTGATCAACGAGATCCTGTACAAGTCGCTCGCGCGCACGCTCTATCGGGCCACCAGCGACCCGGGCCTGCACGACGGCATCGACGGCGTCGATCTGATCGACAAGGTCATCGAGATCGATCAGTCGCCCATCGGTCGCACGCCGCGCAGCAATCCGGCGACCTACACGGGTCTCTTCACGTTCATCCGCGAGCTGTTCGCGATGCTGCCGGAAGCCAAGCAGCGCGGGTTCAAGCCGGGCCGCTTCTCGTTCAACGTGAAGGGCGGGCGCTGCGAGGCCTGCCAGGGCGACGGCGTCATCAGCATCGAGATGCACTTCCTGCCCGACGTCTACGTGACGTGCGAGGAGTGCAAGGGCCGACGCTACAACCGCGAGACGCTGGAGATTCTCTATCGCGGCAAGTCGATCGCCGACGTGCTGGACCAGACCGTTGACCAGGCGCTGCCGCTGCTGGAGAACGTGCCGCCGATCGCGCACAAGCTGCGCACGCTGCAGGAAGTCGGCCTCGGCTACATCGAGCTCGGTCAGGCGGCGACGACGCTCTCCGGCGGCGAGGCGCAGCGAGTGAAGCTGGCGCGCGAGCTCTCCAAGCGCGGCACCGGCCGCACGCTTTACATCCTCGACGAGCCGACAACGGGCCTGCATTTCGAGGACGTGAAGAAGCTGCTGGACGTCCTCGGGAAACTGGTCGACCAGGGCAACACCGTGCTGGTGATCGAGCACAACCTGGACGTGATCCGCACCGCCGATCACGTGATCGACCTGGGCCCGGAAGGCGGCGAACGGGGCGGCCGGCTCGTGGCACACGGCACGCCCGAGCAGGTGGCGATGGTCCCGGCGTCCCACACCGGAGCGTTCCTGGCAGAGGCGTTCGGCCTGCGCCCGCCCCGGCTGAAGGCGGTTTGACTGAGGCAAGGGGTCAGCCCCTGCCTCGGGCTTGCCGGCCGAGCCGCAGGCGAAGGCCAGTGTGTCACCAGAGCCACAGTTGTGGTCATTACGTCTGTGGTTCGCAAACCACAAGCCTGGCTTTTCCGCCTCGGAATCCGCTCAGGCATATGACTGTAAGTTACGTGACTAAGTAGTTATTGTGTTTGTGCTGAAGAGCAAGCGCGGCACCATGTTTGCTGTCAAGGCTGGCGCCCTCTCGTGGGCGATGAGGCTCATGGACGCACAGCGCACCCTCAAACGATCCATCTCCTGCGCCGGGATTGGTCTCCATTCCGGCAAGAAGGTCAACCTTTCGTTGAAGCCGGCCCCCGCGAATACGGGGATCCGCTTCCGCCGGACGGACCTGGGGGGCGTCGAGATTCCGCCCATGCCAGCCACGTCGGCACCGTCGCCTACGCGACGCAGCTCCGCTCTGGCGACACGACGGTCGAGACCGTCGAGCACCTGCTGGCGGCGCTTGCTTCGGCGCAGATCGACAACGCGGTCATCGAGTTGAACACGCGCGAGGTGCCGATCATGGACGGCAGCAGCGCGCCGTTCATCTACCTGGTGCAGGAAGCCGGCGTCAAGACGCTGCCCGAGGCGCGCAAGTACCTGAAAGTCGTGCGGCCGATCACGCTCGCCCGCGGCGACAAGCAGATCGCGCTCTACCCGTCGGACCAGTTCAAGGTGAGCTACACGATCGGTTTCGATCATCCGCTGCTGCGTCACCAGACGCGCGCGATCACGCTGACCGAGCACAGCTTCGCCGAGGAGATCGCCCCGGCGCGCACCTTCACCTTCCTCAAGGAAGTCGAGATGCTGCGCCAGAACGGCCTGGCGCTCGGCGGCTCGCTCGACAACGCGATCGTCATCGGCGACACGGGCGTGCTGAACAGCTCTCTCCGCTTCGAGGACGAGTTCGTCCGCCACAAGATCCTCGATCTCGTCGGCGACCTCTCGCTCGTCGGCTATCCGGTGGTTGCGCATGCCGTCGTCCATCGCGGCGGTCACGCGCTGCACACGGCGATGGCCGCGAAGCTGCTCGACGAAGCCGATGCCTGGCAGCTCGTCGAGTCGCCGTCGGCCGTGCTCGTGCCGGCGGCCGTGCCCGTGCCGGTCACGAGCTAGCACGGACCCGAGATTCAGGAACCGAAGGGGCGCGAGCAATCGCGCCCTTTTCGTTTGTACCGACCGCCTTCACACGATCGGAAGGATCCGGATCCCACGGCGCTCCCCGAACGACTACTCAGCTCGAAGGGCCGTCATCGGATCGACGCGCGAGGCGCGCAGCGCCGGCACATAGCCCGCCAGAGCCGCGACCGTCACCAGAACGAGCGCGGCGGTAACGAAGGTCGTCGGGTCTGAGGGCGACGTGCCGAACAGCAGCGCGTCGATGAGCCGCGCCAGGGCCAGCGCGGCAATCAGTCCGACTCCAAGGCCCGCGGCGACCAGCTTCAGCGTCTCGCCCATCACCTGCCGTCTGACGTCGCGAGACGTCGCGCCGAGCGCCATCCGCACGCCGATTTCCTGCGCGCGCTGCGTCACGCCGTACGAGATCACGCCGTAGATGCCGAGGCTCGCGAGGAGCAGCCCGATGGCCGAAAAGCCGGCGATCAGCGACAGCAGGAACCGCCGCGGAGACACGGCGCGGTCCACGAGGTCGGCGATCGGCCGCACCTCCGTCACCAGGAGCGACGAGTCGAGCTCGGCCAACGCCGCGCGCAACTCGGGCAGCAGCGAGGCAAGCGGCCGCGACGATCGCACGATCAGATCGGACGACACGGCCTGGCCCGAGCGAATGGCAGGTACATCTGACGCGCCGGCGCCTCGTCGAGGCTCCCCTGGCGAACGGCCGCGACGACGCCGACGATGGTGTGCGGGCGGCCGTTCACCGTCGCGACCTGTCCCAGCGCCGGTTGGCTCGGATAGAGCAGCTTCGCCAGCGTCTCGTTGATGATCACGACCGGGGCGCGGGACGGGTCGTCGTGCTCCGTGAAGTCGCGCCCATCGCGCAGCGGGATGCCCATCGCCCGCATGTAGCCGGGCCCGGTGACGTAGATGAAGGCCGTCGGATTCTGCCCGTCGGGGTAGACCTGCCCCGGCACGCTGACGCCCCAGCTGCGATCGCGATCCAGCGGCAGCGCGTCTGTCAGCCCTACGGCCTCGACGCCGTGCAGCTCCGCCACGCGCCGCACCGCCGCCCCCAGGCGCGTTGCCTGCTTCCGTCGGGCATCGCCGTCGTCGATGTTCACCTCGTTCCGGACGTCCACCCTGACGGCAAATGCCTGCGGCGCGCGGAATCCGAGATCGACGTCGAGGATCTCGACGAAGCTGCGCAGGAGGAGGCCCGCGCCGACCAGCAGCACCGTCGCGAGCGCCACTTCGGCGACGACGAGCGACGACCGCACGCGGGCGTGCTGGCGGCCGTCTGTGGAGCCGCGGCCTTGCGCCTTCAGCGCCTCCTGCGGCGGCCGCGCCGCGACGCGCATCGCGGGGATGGCGCCGAAAGCGATGCCGGAGACGATTGCGATGATGGCGGTGAAGAGCAGGGCCGTCCCGTCTACCTGGACCTGGTGGAGCAGCGGCACTGCGAGCGAGCCCCATCCGCGCAGCATGCGTGTCAGGGCGTAGGCGAGCGGCACGCCGAGGCCGGCGCCGATGACGGCGAGGACGAGCCCCTCGACGACCAGTTGCTGCGCGACGCGCCACCGGCTGGCGCCGAGCGCCATTCGCACGGCGAACTCCTTCGATCGCGCCGCCGTGCGTGCCAGCAGCAGGTTGGACAGGTTGGCGCAGACGATCAGCAGCACCAGGGCCACCGCCGCCCAGAGCACGATCAGGGCCCGCCGCATCGGCCCGCTGATGTGCGACTTCAGATCGGTGAGCGTCGCGCCGAAGGGCCAGTTGCGGTAGCGCTCCTGGACGATCTGCGGCACCAGCGTCGCGAACTCGGCACGCGCCTCGTCCAGCGACACGCCGGGCTTGAGGCGGCCGATGATCGGAGAAGACGTTGCCCCACTCGCGCATCTCGTCGAACTTGGCCGGCAGCAGGAGTCGACGCGTGTGCCCGGTGTGAAGGTCGACGCGAAGTCGAAGTCGCGGGGCAGCACACCGGTGATGAGGTACGGCGCGTCGTTGATCACCACGGCCTGGCCGACGATGGCGGGATCGCCGGCGAAGCGACGCTGCCAGAGCCCGTGCGTAAGCATCGCCGCTTTCGGGCCGTTCTGCTTCCACTCGTCGCCCCTGAAGCCGCGGCCGAGCTGCGGCGTCACGCCGAGCAGCTCCAGGAACTGCGGCGCGACGTTGACGCCGGCCAGTCGCTCCGCCTCCCCGCGGCCCGCCAGCGTGTAGCTGCCGTAGCCGAAGAACGCGAAATACGCCGTCAGCCCCTCGAACGACCGGTTGTGGCGCGCCAGTTCCTCGAGGCCGACGACCCTGAAGGTCTGCCCGCTGAGCCCGCTCGAGCCGGTGTTGGCGATCCACACCAGCCGGTCGGCGTCGCGGAAGGGCAGCGGCCGGAGCAGCAGCGGGTTGATGACGCTGAAGACGGCGGTATTGGCGCCGATGCCGATGGCGAGGATCAGGACGGCAATGAGCGAGTAGCCCGGCTCGCGCACGAAGCTGCGGACAGCCTGGCGGAGGTCCTGGCGAAGGGTCTCGAGCGTCATGACAGGCTTAGACGAAAACCAGCGGCTCGGGTTTGCTCGGGTTCGGCCGGGTCGGGCCAGGTTGGGTCAGGTTCGGTCAGGTTCGGTCAGGTTTGGTTGGGTTTCGTCGGGTTCAAAGCACGAGCAACGCCTTGGTCGTGGTCTCTGAGCCCGACGTCTCGAACCAGTCGATGCCTTCGCAGACCATGTCGAACTTCAGTTGGTACCGGCCCGGCTGTTCGGGAGCCTGCATCTCGATGAAGAGGTCCACCTGCTCGCCGCCCTCGAGATGGTGCGGCAGCCACGCCCTGGCGTAGTCGCGATTGATCAGCGTCCCGTCTGAGGCGCACAGCTGCGCGCCGAGCCGCACCAGCCGCCGGCCGTAGCTGGCCTGCGCGGCGAACCGTCGATTGGACAGATTCTGGACCCGTGTGCGGACCTGCAGCGCCCGGCCCCGCCTCGACACTACGGGCAACGACGGGACCAGCGCCTGCACGTCGATGCGCGCGCGGGGCGTCGCGCCGGGGATGGCATTGCCCAGCCCGCTGCGATCCCAGATCTCGTGCTCGATTGCCTTGAAGTCATTCGTCCCCGGGACAAACCGGCGGGAGAAGCTGTCCTCCGGATGATCGGTGATTTCCCAGCAGAGGCGATCGACGCCCGCCTCGACTGCCAGCCGTCGCGCCGCCTCCAACTCCTCGTCGTGGTCGTTCCACTTGAAGAGGATGTAGCGCCAGTTCAGGTGCGGCACGTCGCGGCCATTTCCGGCCTTCTCGTCTGCCATGGCGCGGAGGTTGGCGAACGCCTTCGCGAAGTCCCCCCGCTGGCGGTACTTCACGTAGGTCTCCTGCGACGCGCCGTCGATCGAGAAGGTCACCTCGTCAATGCCGGAGTGCACGAGCCGTCGGGCCTTTTCCTCGGTGAGCGCCAGGCCGTTGGTGCTGGTGTACAGGTAGATGTGCGGGTACTTCGCCTTGATGTACTCGCACATCTCCACGGCCCGCTTGTGGAGGAACGCCTCGCCGTAGTTGAAGAAGTCCACGCGCCCCAGCGACGGCCCGGCTTCGTCGATGACTCGAGTGAAGAGATCGAAGTCGAGCATCCCTGCCTGCCGCGTACGGGTAATGCCCGTTTCCGGCGCGCAGCACGCCTGGTTGCACGAGATATTGCAGGCAGCCGTGCACTCGACATACAGGCGGCTCGGCAGGGCGCCGACGTTGAGATCCCGCGCGGGCGGCGCCTCGTCTTTCTTGAGCGGTAGCTTCAGCGGGCAGTCGCCGCAGAACTTCGATCCGCCCGCCACGATGTCGCTCCTCAGCGACGAGGCGACCTCGCCGGTCCAGACGCCGCTGACGCTGGTCGTCCGCGTGTCGCCGAGCACCCGCCGGCCGTAAGGATCGGCGCAGCCGCAGGTAAGCCGGCCGTCGCAGAGCAGCACCATCGTGCTCCACGGCCAGGAACAGGTAAAACGCGTGGCGAGATAATTGAGGGACAACTTCCAGTTACGAGTTACGAGTTACAGGCGACGAATGACGAGTCGAGCGAGCGCCATCGCGGCATCGCGATTGTGTCGGCGCCTCACTCTGCTCGCTCGAGCTTCTTGAAGTATGCCTCGAGCTTGTCATTCTCGTACTTGACGGTGTTGAGGAACAGGCTCTCGGCCAGGTAGCTGCGGAGCTCGTCGTTGGTCATCTGGCCGATCAGGTGCTGGATCTCCCGGACCATGTCCTCGAACGACCGCTCCAGCGCCTTGCGCCCGGTGATTTCCTTATAGAGCGTCTCCATGATGGCCAGCAGGTCGCCATCGAGAGTGATGTCTGCGCCGGTCGAGGTCCGGATCGTCCGCATGGCTAACCTCCGAAGCTCTTTACCGCGCTCGCTTCGTCGGGATGCAACTCGAGGAAGTTGTGCGCGCCGGTCATCGTCAGCATCGTCTCGACGCGCTTCTGCACGCCGGCGAGCTTCAGTTTCGACCCCACGGCGTCGGCCTGCCGGTACAGGTCCATGAAGCAGCCGATGGTGGCGCTATCCACGTATGTGACCGACGAGAGGTCGATCAGGATCTTCTTGTCGCCACGGGCGATCAGGCCCGCGACGGCGGTGGCGAAATCGGCCAAAAGGGGATACATCAGCCGGGTTTCGCCGACGCGAACGATGGCGAGGCCGCTGGCGGTGTCGGTTGTCAGATTCATCCTGGTCACTCCGCTCGGCGCGCGTCCGCCTCGCGGGCGGCGTTGCTGGCGAGCTCGTCGTGCTGATCCTTGAGACGCTTGATCTGGCGGGCCAGTTCAGTCCGCCCGCGGTTGATACGCGATTTCACCGTGCCTTCCGGCAATTGCAGCTGGTCCGCGATTTCCTGGTAGGTCAGTTCCTGGATGTCCCGCAGTAGCACCGCCGTCCGCAGCGAATCGGGCAGCGAGGCCATGGCCTCCCGCAGCATCGACACACGATCGCGCGCTTCGAGCGCCGCGTACGGGCTGACTTCGACGGACACCGGCATCAGGTCTCCCGGATCCACGTCGCGATCGATGGTCTCGCGCTCCTTGCGGACGCTGCGATAGTGGTCGATGCACAGGTTCCGGCTGACGCTGATCAGCCACGTCTGGAAGTTGGCGCGGCGGTCGAAGCTGGCGAGCGACTTGAAAATCTTGAGGAAGATGTCCTGCGTCAGGTCTTCGGCTTCGTCGTGCTTGCCGACGAACTTGTAGGCGACGTTGAACACCTTCCGCCAGTGGAGCCGGACGATCTGCTCCCAGGCGTGCTGGTCGCCCGCCAGACACCGCTCGATGAGCTCATCGACCGACGGCGCCTGTGCAGGCTGGTACTGAGACATGGGGAAGGCCCATCATATCTGCCGGATTTTTCCGATGTCAAACCACGAAAGCCCTGATTTCACGCTAAGATCCGAAGGTTGATGACAACTGGGAACGCCCGTGCCGAGACTCTGCCGAACCGCGCGACGCTCGTCGACATCGCCGAAAGCGTCGGCACTCCCGTCTACGTCTACGACGCTGCCGTAATCCGCGCCGCATACCGCGCGTTTGCCGACAGCCTGGCCGGCCACCCGCACGCGATCCACTACGCGCTCAAGGCCAACTCCACGCTGGCCCTCGTGCGGCTCCTGCGATCGCTGGGCGCCGAAGCCGACGCCAACTCCGGCGGCGAGATTGAAGTGGCGCTACGCGCCGGGTATCATCCCGGAGCAGATCGTCTTCACCGGCGTCGGCAAGACCGGCGACGAGCTCGACCGCGCCGTCTCGCTCGGTGTGAAGGCGATCAACGCCGAGTCTCCCGGCGAGCTCGATCGGATCGCCGCCCGCGCCCGCGCCCTCGACACGACGGTGCGCGTGGCGATGCGCGTGAACCCCGACATCGACGCCAAGAGCCACCCGCATATCTCCACGGGGCTGAAGACCAACAAGTTCGGCATGCCGCTCGACCAGGTGCGGGCCCTCTACCGCGAGCACGCCCGCCAGCCGGGCCTGGCGCCGGTCGGCCTGCACATTCACGTCGGCTCGCAGATCACCTCGCTCGAGCCGCTGCGCCGCGCCGCCGAGCGCGCGGTCGCGCTGGCCCGCGAGCTGCGCGGCGACGGCATCGACGATCGAGCACCTGGACCTGGGCGGCGGCCTCGGCATTTCCTACGACGGGTCGCCCGTCCCGACGCCGGGAGAGGACGCGGCCGCCATTCTGCCGATCCTGAAAGACACCGGCTTCTCCCTCGTCATCGAGCCGGGCCGCGCGCTGGTCGGCGCCGCCGGCACGCTCCTGGCGCGCGTCATCGACCTGAAGCAGTACCACGACGGCCTCCGCTTCGCCGTCCTCGACGCGGGCATGACCGAGCTGATGCGTCCCGCCCTCTACGGCGCCTATCACCGCATCGTCCCGGTGACACCGCGGGAGGGCGACGTGCGTTCGTACGAAATCGTCGGCCCGCTCTGCGAAAGCAGTGACATCTTCGGGCGCGACCGCCAGCTCCCGGCGCTGGAGGTCGACGACGTGATGGCGATCCTGGATGCCGGCGCCTACGGCTCGGTGATGGCGAGCACCTACAACCGCCGCCCCTTGCTGGCGGAGGTGCTCATCGACGATGAGGCGCCGCGCAGCAATCGAGACAACCGCGACGTCGCAACGCCGCGAAGCCGCGATGGCGCTAAGCCGTGGCGGGTGATTCGTAGACGACAGACCATCGATGAGCTGCTCAGCACCGAGATTTAGAGGAGCCGGAATGCGATCGTCGCGGCCTCGCGGCGTGGTGGCTTCGCGGTTGTGGCTCGGGAGTCAAGGATGCTGATCGCTTTCGAAGGGCTCGACCAGAGCGGCAAGGAGACGCAGGCGCGACTGCTCGTGGCGGACTTGCGCGCCCGCGGCCGGCGAGTGGAGACGCTGTCGTTTCCCGACTATCAGACGGCGATCGGCCGGGAGATCGGCGAAGCCCTTGCCGGACGCCGCGACTACGGCGCCGACGTGATGCAGTTGCTCTACATCGCCAACCGCTTCGAGAAGAAGCCGCAAATTCTCGAATGGCGCGCCGCAGGCGCGGTGGTGGTCTGCGATCGTTACCTCGCGTCCAGCATTGCTTACGGGGAGTCGCAGGGGCTCGATGCGGTCTGGCTGACCGACGCGCAGCGCTACCTGCCGCAGCCCGATCTCACCTTCGTCCTCGACATCGCGCCGGAAACGTCCGCCGCGCGCAAGCAGACGAACCGCGATCGCTACGAGCGCGACATGCCGCTGCTGACCCGCGTGCGCGAAAGCTACCGACGGCAGGCAGCCCAGCCCGGGTGGCATCTCATCGACGCGGATCGGCCCAAGGACGCAATCGCCTCGGAGATAAAGGCACGGGTTGGGGTGGGTGGCTGACGCTGACATGGGTTGCGACGTGTTTCCGTGGACACGGCGTCAGGCACGAGCTGCCACGATGGCCCTGACATCGCGTGCGCCTGCATCGAGCAGCACACGCGCGCAGGCCTCCAGCGTCGCCCCTGTCGTGAGGACGTCGTCCACCAGCGCGAGGGCGCGGCCGTAGACACGGCGTTTCGCGCGGGCAGCGGTTCCCGGAGTCCAGCCACCCAACCTAAACGCATGCCGCACGTTCGCGCGCCGGGCGTCGGCGTCGAGCGAGGTCTGCGGCGGCGTCGCCCGACGTCGGCACAGCACATTCCACACAGGCGGACCCAGCGTCGCTGCGAGCAGTTCCGCCTGGTTGTAGCCTCGCTGCCACTGCCGCCAGGGATGAAGCGGCACCGGCACGACAGCATCCACGTTCTGCAGCAGGTCGCCGGCAGCGTCACGGAGCAGCGGCTGAAGATGAACGGCCAGCGTGCGACGGCTCTGAAATTTCAGCCCGTGCACGACGTCGCGCAGCACGTCCTCGAAAGGTCCGACGACGCGAACGTCTGACAGGCGCTGCGAGATGGGACCTCTCGGGCCTCCCGGCGGCGTGAACCGGCCAATTCGGCGCCAGCACGCGTCGCACACCGGCGACCGCGTCGGGGCGTCGAGGACGACCGAGCACGACAGACAGGTCGGCGCGAAGAGCGTCGCGATGAGCGCGTCAGCGAGGGAGGTCATCGATCTCCGAGTCACGACGTAACAGAAGATGAGAAGACCTGGTGTCATCGAGGCTTCGCGGCCTCGCGGCTTCGCGGCTTCGCGGTGTGATCGTCCTTGACCGCTATTCCATTCCGTAACGTTTCCGCTTCTCCCACAGCGCCTTGCGGCTGATGCCGAGGATCGCCGCGGCGCGGCTCTGGTTGCCGCGCGTCTCGGACAGCACGAAGGCGATGTAGCGACGCTCGAGGGCATCCAGCGTCGGACGTTCCGACGTCTCGCCGCTCGCGACGCGCTCGGGTGTGACGAGAAACGCCGGCAGGTCCGCGGCGCGGATGGTGGTTGCGTCCGTGGCGAGCGCCGCCCGCTCCAGCACGTGCGCCAGTTCGCGCACGTTGCCCGGCCAGTCGTACTCGACGAGCGCGGCAAGCGCCTCGGACGTGAGCGTCAGCCGCGTTCGTCCCGAGCGCCGCGCCACGTCAGCAAGAATGCGGCGCGCCAGCGGGGGCAGGTCGGCCTTGCGACTGGCCAGCGGCGGCACGTGCAGCGGCAGCACGCGAAGGCGGTGATAGAGATCCGTCCGGAACCGGCCGTCGCGCACCGACTGCTCGATGTCCTCCGAGGCCGACGCGATGACGCGCGCCCGCACCGGCACCGAGAGGTTCGAGCCGAGGCGCTCCACCTGCTTCTGCTCGACGAGCCGCAGCAGCTTGCCCTGCGCCTCGAGCGGCAGCTCGTCGACGCGATCGAGGTAGACGACGCCCATGCCGGCCAGCTCGAAGCGCCCCGGACGCGCGACGGTGGCGTCGGTGAACGCGCCCCGCTCGTGCCCGAAGAGCTCCGCTTCGATCAGCGAGCCCGGCAAGCTGGGGCAGTCGACGACGACGAAAGGGTCCTGGCGGCGCGACGAGCGCGCGTGGAGGGTGCGCGCGATGAGGTCCTTGCCGGTGCCGGTGCCGCCGGTGATGAGGACGTTGGCGTCGACGTGAGCGTAGCGGGTCACCTGCGCGGCCAGCGCGCGCATCGGCGCGCTGCGGGCGACGAGCGGCGCTACGCCTTCGACTCTGGCGCGTCGAGCAGGCTGCTGATGTCGACCGGCGTTGCGCTGCCCCACAGGCGTTCGAGTCCGTAGAATCTGCGCGTTTCCGCGCTGAAGACGTGCACGACGAAGTCGAAGTAGTCGAGCAGGATCCACTCGGTCCGCTCGTAGCCTTCCGCGTGCGAGGGCTTCACCCGCCGCTGGCCCAGCGCCTCTTCCACCGCCTCGGCGATGGCGCGAATCTGCCGCGCGTTGTTGCCGGTCGCGACGACGAAGAAGTCGGTGAAGCCGGCCGCCTTGCGCAGGTCGAGCAGCGTCAGGTGATCGGCCTTCTTCGCCGCCGCCGCCTTCACCGCGTCGATCACGTCGGCCGGCAATCCCGCCTTGGCCAGCGGCACCATCGTCGTGTCGCCGGTTCCGGCGGCGCGCGTTTCAGGCACGACCGGGACGCGATCCATCGGCACGTCGGGCCGCGTCGCGGCCGCGCGCTTCTTGGTTCGTGCCTTCGCCGCTGCCCGCTTCCTCGCGGCCGGGCTCTTCGTCGTTCGCTTAGACGTGCTCTTTCGCATGCAACTCGCTCGCCGCCTTCAGGTGCCCGGCGGCTGGGGAGGAGGAGATTGAAGTGCGGACGTACAGGCCATGGCGCTGCGATGTGCTGTTCGACCAGCGGCGGCGTGAGGCCGCTGATCGAGCGGCCCTCCGAGGCCGCATGCCGGATCGCCGTCGCCGAGACCGCCGGTGTCTTCGCATTCACCAGCCAGATCGCTGGTTGTTCCGTGTCGGCGGCTGACGGCGGCGACACCTTGTCGGCCACCCGCATCCGCGGCGCCAGCGCCGGCAGCGTCTCGCGCATCGACGTCGCCTCCCGTCCCGGCCTCGAGATGACGACGAAGTGCGCGCGGTCGAGGATGGCCGGGAAGTCGTGCCACGTCGCAATATCTGCAAACGCGTCGGCGCCGGTGATGAAGAACATCTGCGACGCCGTCCAGCCTTCCGCCGCGAACCACGCGAGCGTGCGACTGGTGTACGACGCGCCGTCGGCGTGCAGCTCGCGGTCGTCGGCCAGCAGTCCCGGCGTTTCGGCGATGCCGAGCGCCACCATCGCGAAGCGGTGCTCGGCCGATGCCGCAGGCGGCTGCGGGCGATGCGGCGGGACGTGCGCTGGGATCAGATGGACGGCGTCGAGATCGAGCGCGGCCTCTGCGGCAAGCGCGACGGCAAGATGGCCGTGATGGAACGGGTCGAAAGTACCACCGAGGAGGCCGATACGGCCGGAGCGGGACATTCCTTGGTTGAGGATACCAGATTGACGATTGGAGATTGCAGATTGCGGATTAAGAATTTCGCGGGATTGGACGAGGCTGATGGGATTACGCAGAGTCGGATCGCTCAGCCGTGTCGTCGATGACTGCGGCGGCCTGTTCGGCCGCGCGCGCCTCCGCCAGGATCTTCCATGCGGCCTCGAGCAGCGGCTGGAGTCCGGTGCCGGCTGACGGCCGAGATGCGGAAGCACGGCAGCCCCAGCGCGCGTGCGCGCGACTCGAGCGACGCGACGAGCGTCTCGTCGGTGGCCGCGTCGATCTTGTTCGCGACGACGAGCTGCGGCTTGCGCGCCAGGTCCGCGTCGAACAGCTCGAGCTCGCGCCGCAGCACGTCGAGGTCGTCGGCCGGATCGCGTCCGGACAGGCCCGAGACGTCCACGAGGTGCACCAGCACCTTCGTGCGTTCGAGATGCTTCAGGAACCGGTGGCCGAGCCCGTGCCCCGATGCGCGCCCTCGATCAGTCCCGGCACGTCGGCGACGACGAAGCTGCGGTCGTCGCTCAGTCGCACGACGCCGAGGTTCGGCGTGAGGGTCGTGAACGGGTAGTCGGCGATCTTCGGCCGCGCCGCCGAGATGCGCGCGATCAGCGTCGATTTGCCCGCGTTCGGGATAGCCGACCAGGCCGACGTCCGCGAGCAGCTTCAGGTGCAGCCGCAGCCGCCGCGTCTCGCCCGGAAGCCCGGCTGCGACTTGCGCGGCGCGCGGTTGGTGGACGTGGCGAAATGCGCGTTGCCGAGGCCGCCCTTGCCGCCCTTCGCGATGAGCGCGCGCTGGCCTTCCTCGGCGAGGTCGGCGACAGGACCACTCGTCGGGAGCGTGGAGCGTGAGGACGCGGAGCATCGGGATCGGCGTCCTGGTCGGAGCGCGTAGACGAGCGTGCCGATCGGCACCTCGAGAATCAGGTCCTTGCCGTTGCGCCGGTGCGGTTGGCGCCCGTGCCGTGCTCGCCGCGCTCGGCCTCGAACTCGGGATGGAAGCGGAAGTTGACGAGCGTGTTGATGTGCGGGCTGGCGACCAGGTAGACCGAGCCGCCGTGCCGCCGTCGCCGCCATCGGGACCGCCGCGCGGGACGAACTTCTCGCGCCGGAAGCTCATGGCGCCCCGTCCGCCGGCCCGGCGGAGACGTTGATGTCGACTTCGTCAACGAACATGGGAGTGGACGGCAGGGCGGCAGCCTGCGCGCGGACTCCAGGGCGTGCGGGCTGCAGCTCGACACGCGCGTCACGAACCGATGAAGCCGACGTGCCTCTCGGCTCCGACCGCCGCGGACGTGTGCGGGCTGAGCCCGGCCGCCACGCGAGCGGTCGTCAGTTCTGGTTCTGTTCGGCCGGGTGCACGCTGATGAAGCGGCCGCGCGCGCCGTGGTCCTCGAACTTGACCTTGCCGCCGATCTTCGCGAAGAGCGTGTCGTCCTTGCCGAGGCCGACGTTGAGCCCGGGCTGGAACTGGCGGCCGCGCTGCCGCACGAGGATCGATCCGCCGGTGACGAGGTTGCCGTCGTGCTGCTTCACGCCCAGCCGCTGCGAGTTGCTGTCGCGCCCGTTGCGGGAACTGCCCTGTCCCTTTTTATGTGCCATGGCTAGATCACGATGTCCTTGACGCGCACCCGCGTGTAGATGCTGCGGTGGCCCTTGGTACGGCGCATGCCCTTGCGGCGCTTCTTCTTGAACACGCGGATCTTCGGGCCGCGCGACTCGCCCTCGACGACGGCCAGACCCTGGCGCCGGCCACGAACGGGGCGCCGGCGAGGATGTCGCCGCCGTCCTTCTCGACGAGGAGCACCTGGTCGACGGAGACTTCCTCGCCCGGCTCGCCGGCGAAGCGATCGACGGTCGACCGTGGCCCCGGGCGTGACCTTCACCTGGTGCCCGCCGCTCTGAATGATCGCGAACACGGTTGCTCCTGACGTGACCTGAGGCCACACGCGTCCGACGGGACAGTCTGCTGGTCCGGCCGAGACTCAAGGGCTCCGAGGTCCTCGGCTCGGAGCGTTGGAGTGACGACTCGCGCCAGCAAGGCTCAACTGCAGCCGGACAAGGCGCTGGTCATAGCCGCGGGCCGTCGGCAACCGACGGCCTGAACCGGAACCGTGGACCCTGGCGGCTACTTCAGGAGGATCCGCGTGCCCCTGATCTTCTGGCTGCTCAGCGTGCTCAGGAAGCTCGGCATCAGGCGGTCCATCAGCTCGAAGTAGGACGACAGCGCCGGCGTGTTCTGCTGCGGGCTGTAGAGGATCTCTTCGCGGAAGCTCTCCGAGTAGAGCGTCGCGCCGGTGCGGCCGTCGATGAAGATGAACTTCGGCCGCAGGATGAAGCCCTTCCGCTCCATGTAGGTGCGCACGGGCACGACGCGGCGGCGGCCGAGCGTGTCGTAGTACTCCTGCTCGCGCTGGACGAACCCGGACCGCGCGTGCGGGCGTGAAGAGCACCGTCCCGGTGACGATCAGCGGGTTCTGGAATTCCTCGCCGATCTTCTTCCAGTAGTCGACGTTGGCGAAGATGCGGCTCGAGCGGCTCGAGGTCCTTCTCGTCCTTGATGCGCGGCGTGCTGCGCCTCGCCAGCCGGCTGCGCGGCGGGCGGCTGCTGCGGTGCTGGCGCGGCGGTCTGGCCACCCGACCGCTGGTGCCGTTGGTGCCGGCACTCGCCGCCGCCGGCGGCGCCCGTCGGTAGACGGCGGCACTCGGGCTTCGTCCCTGCTCCCGCGCGACCTCGACGAGCGGCAGCACGTCGGCCTCGATGACCCGCAGCGGCGACTTCGAGCGCAGCTGGCTGCGGAGCAGGCGCACGGTCTCGAGGTTGGCGTCGACGTCCTCGGATCCGCCGGCGATGAAGCCGGCGATGAGCACGCGCTGGAACGGCGTCACGTCGATCTTCGGCTGGATGGGCGTCTCGATCGGGATTTCGTAGAAGCTCGTGCAGCGCGACCACGCGCGAGCGCGAGCACGGCGCTAGCGAGCTCCGCGGCGGCTCGTGCGGTCATTGATTTCCTTGAACAGGTCGTAGTTCTGCCGGATCATCGGTTCTTGGGCTCGAGCTCGAGCGCCTTCTCGTACGCCTTGCGCGCCTTCTCGAACTCGCCCTCGTGCTCGTAGGCGATCGCCAGGTTGTTGTAGGCCGCGGCGTAGGTCGGGATCGATCGGGTCGCCCGCTCCCAGCGGTAGATCGCTTCGCGCCAGAGGCCCTTCTGCGCGACCGATGATGCCGAACTCGACCTGCGCCTTCGCGTCGCTGCTCGCGTCGCGAACAACGGCGCGCCGGCAGGTCGCGAGGCACGCGACGACAGCCGAGACAGGCATGCAATGCGGCGGCGCAGCTATAGCGTGTCCGAGCCGATGGCGCAAGGCATATGCCACACTGGATAGCAACACCGCGGTACCACGTGGTCACGCAATCGCGCGAATTGGTCGATTCGTGCCGTACTGACGCAGCGGTCGCTCGGCCAGTGGCGACGTCGTCCGGCGCTATAACTCGGAGACGAGGTCGGGCTCCGTGCCACGGGCGAGGTCGCGGGCCTGCCTCGTGTCGGAGCGCATCGCGATCTCGTCCTGCCGCCGAGCTGCGCCCTGTCACGCGCCGAGCGCTCGCCGCGGCGATTGTCTCGGACGCGACGCTAACGCGCCTGTGCGATCGACGCTGCACGAGACGAGCCGTCGGCGGCCGTGCGACCGCCGCGCGCCATGGACGCTGTCGCTGCGCGCCGGGCTCCGGATCGCGCGGTCCTGGCCGACGCGGCTATCCGGCCGCGCCTGCTGCACATCGCCGACCCGCCGCCCGTGCTCTGGGTGCGCGGCGATGCGTCGCTGCTGACCCGGCCGGCCGTCGCGATCGTCGGCTCGCGGCGCGGCGTCGCCGTACGGCCTCGAGGTGGCGCGACGGCTGGCGGCCGAGCTCGCGCGGGCGGGCTATCGTCGTCAGCGGCCTGGCGCGCGGCTTCGACGCCGCCGCGCATCGCGGCGCCCTCGACGGCGGCGGCGTGACCGTCGCCGTGCTCGGCTCCGGCGCTCGACGTCGTCTATCCGGCCGGAGCACCGGCAGCCTGGCCGAGGAGATCGCGCGCAGCGGCGCGCTGCGTCAGCGAGTTCCCGCCGGGCACGCCGCCGCTGCCGGGCCACTTTCCGCTGCGCAACCGGATCTATCAGCGGCCTGTCGCGCGGCGTCGTCGTCGTCGAGGCCAACGACAAGAGCGGGTCGCTCATCACCGCCGGGTGCGCGCTCGAACAGGGCCGCGAGGTGATGGCGGTGCCCGGCACCGTCGTGACGGGCCGGAACCGCGGCGCGCACGCGCTGCTGCGGGACGGCGCGACGCTCGTCGAAGCGGCCGAGGACATCCTGGAGGAGCTCGGCTGGCGCGACCGCTCCGGACCGCTCGCGCGCCGCGCGGCAGAGCGCACGCGGAGCTCGGCGGCGTGCTCGCCGCATCGCGCGGCGGTGAGGACCCGATTCTGGACGCGCTCGACGAGCACGACGCGCAGGATCTGGACGAGATCGTCGACGCGTCGGGCCTCGCCCGACCGCGGTGCTGGCCCGGCTCGCGAGCTGGAATTGGCTGGCGCGATCGTCCGCGGACGGCCGGCCGGTTCGTGCGTTCCGCGGCGAAGTGGTAACGTAGCCGAGGTGCGCCTCCGGCTGAGTTCGGGTAGGCGATCGGAAGACGATATGGCAAAACCACTCGTCATCGTCGAGTCGCCCGCGAAGGCGCAAGACCCTGGCCCGTTTCCTCGGCAACCGTACCGGGTCGAGGCCAGCGTCGGGCACATCCGGGATCTGCCCGAGTCGGCCAGGGAGATCCCCGAGGAGATCAAGGACAAGCCCTGGGGCCGCCTCGGCGTCGACGTCGACGGCGACTTCAAGCCCTACTACGTCGTCCCCGCCGACAAGAGGAAGCAACGTCCCGGAGCTCAAGGCGGCGCTCAAGGACGCCTCCGAAGTGCTGCTGGCGACCGACCCCGACCGCGAGGGCGAGTCGATCAGCTGGCACCTGACCGAGGTGCTCAAGCCGAAGGTTCCGGTCCGGCGCATCGTCTTCCACGAGATGACCGAGGAGGCGGTGAAGGAGGCGATCGAGACGCGCGCGACGTCGACGACAACCTGGTGCGCGCCCAGGAGAGCCGGCGCATCCTCGACCGGCTGTACGGCTACACGCTGTCGCCGGTGCTGTGGAAGAAGGTGCAGACCGGGCTCAGCGCCGGGCGCGTGCAGAGCGTCGCCGTGCGTCTGATCGTCGAGCGCGAGGAAGAGCGGCGCGCCTTCCGCACCAGCGTCTACTGGGATCTCGAGGCGCGGCTCTCCGGCGAGGGCCGCGAGTTCACCGCCACGCTCGTGCGCGTCGGCGACGAGCGCGTGGCGACCGGCAAGGATTTCGACCCGGCGACCGGCGCGCTGAAGGCCCGCAGCGTGCGGCACCTGGACGAGGCGCGGCGCCGCGACTCGCCGGTCGCGCTCGAGCGCAACCTGCCGTGGACCGTGACCAGCGGTCGAGGAGAAGCCGGGCGTCGAGCGGCCCGCGCCGCCCTTCACGACGTCGACGCTGACGCAGGAAGCCAGCCGCAAGCTCGGGTTCTCGACCGACCGCACGATGCAGATCGCGCAGCGGCTGTTCCAGGGCGTCGAGATCGGCAACGGCGAGATGAAGGCCTCATCACCTATCACCGCACCGACTCGACGACGCTCAGCGACAAGGCGCTCGACCGAGTCGGCGCGGGTCATCCGCGAGCATGTTCGGCGCCGAGTACTACGCCGGCGCGCGCCGCTACCAGACGAAGGTGAAGAACGCGCAGGAAGCGCACGAAGCGATCCGGCCGACCGACTTCCGGCTCGCGCCGCAGCGGCTGCGGCGCTGCTCGAGCCCGACGAACTGCGCCTCTACGAGCTGATCTGGAAGCGCACGATGGCGTCGCAGATGGCCGACGCGCGCGTGCTGCGGACGACCGTCGAGATTCACGGCCGAGACGGCGAGAGCGCCATCTTCACCGCGACGGGCAAGGCGATCGAGTTCGCCGGCTTCCGCCGCGCCTACGTCGAGGGCAGCGACGACCCGCAGGCGGAGCTCGAGGACCAGGAGACGATGCTGCCGGCGTGCCGCGTCGGCGACCGCGTGATCGAGGGCACGCCCGTGAGGGGCTGCGCGTTCGTCGGCCTCGACGCCAAGAGGCACGAGACGCTGCCGCCGGCGCGCTACACCGAAGCGTCGCTCATCAAGGAGCTCGAGGAGGAGGGCATCGGCCGGCCGTCGACCTACGCGTCGATCATCGACACGATCGAGCGCGCGGCTACGTGTTCCGGCAGGGCAAGGCGCTCGTGCCGCAGCTTCACCGCGTTCGCCGTGACCGAGCTGCTGCGCGAGCACTTCGCCGATTACGTGGACATCGGGTTCACCGCGGAGATGGAGGAGGTGCTCGACCAGATCTCGCAACGGCGAGCGCGAGTGGCTCGAGTTCATCCGCAGTTCTACCGCGGCGACGGCAAGCACACCGGCCTCGAAGACGCGGTCAAGCGGACGAGTCGGAGATCGACTACCCGTCGATCGAGTCGGCGCCGATCCCGAGACGGCGCAGCCGATCCGCGTCCGCATCGGCCGCTACGGTCCGTTCCTGCAGCGTGGCGAGGGCGGCGCCGGGCAACACGGCGTCGCTGCCCGAGGACGTGCCGCCGGCCGACCTGACGGTCGAGAGGGCCGTGGAGCTGCTGAAGGCGAAGGCCAAGGGCCCGCGTCAGCTCGGGCACGATCCGATGACCGGGCAGCCGGTCTACGTGATGAACGGCCGGTTCGGCGCCGTACGTGCAGCTCGGCGACGACCCCGACGAGCGCAAGGCGCGAAGCCGAAGCGCGCGTCGCTGCTCGCGCAGCATGACCGAGTCCTCGGTCACGCTCGACGATGCGCTGCAGCTGCTGTCGCTGCCGCGCGAGCTCGGCGGGCACCCGGACGACGGCGCGATCGTGTCGCCAGCCCGGGCCGGTTCGGCCCGTACGTCAAGCACGGCGACGAGTTCCGATCGCTCGAGAGCGACGACCAGCTGTTCACGGTCGACGCTCGACGCGGCGTTGACGCTGCTGGCGCGCCGAAGAAGTCGCGCCGGCGCCAGTCCGCGGCCAAGCCGTGCTGAGGGAGCTCGGCAAGCACCCGCAGAGCGGCGCGACGATCAGGCTGCTCGAGGGCCGCTACGGCCCGTACGTCACCGACGGCACGACCAACGCGTCGCTGCCCAAGGGCGCGAGCCCCGATCGGTCACGCTCGAGGAGGCGGCCGACCTGCTGCGGCGCGCGCAGGGGCGCCGAAGAAGGGCCGTGCCCCCCGGCGTGCCGCGCCGGGGGCACGCAAGACGACGCGGAAGCGCGCAGCCGCGACTCGTAGCGGCTGCGTGCTCGTGCTACGTGCAGCGGCGCTGCGGTGCTCGGCGATGCCAGTGCAGGCGGCATGCGCGAGCACCGCACGTAGCACGTGGCACCGCATCGGACATAGCACGAGACCGCACGCGACAGTGCGCAGCCGCAAGCGCGTGCAGTGCATGTCCAGGTCCGCATCATCGGCGGCGGCCTCGCGGGATCCGAGGCGGCGTGGCAGGCGGCGTCGCTCGGCGTGCCCGTGACGCTGTACGAGATGCGGCCGGTGCGGCCGACGCCGTCCACAAGACCGACCGGCTCGCCGAGCTGGTCTGCAGCAACTCCTTCCGCGGCGACAAGCTCGATAACGCAGTCGGCCTGCTGAAGGAGGAGATGCGCCGGCTCGGCTCGCTCGTCATGCGCGCGGCGGAAGGCGCGCGCGTGCCGGCCGGCGCGGCGCTCGCCGTCGATCGCGAGCGCTTTGCGCGGCCGTCACCGAGGCGATCGCCTCGCATCCGCTCATCACGGTCGAGCGCGCGCGAGATCGATCGCGTCCCCGAGCCCGACGGCCATCCCTGGATCATCGCGACCGGGCCGCTCACCTCCGACGCGCTGTCCGCCGAGATCGCCCGCTTCGTCGGCGGCGAACACCTGTATTTCTACGACGCGATCAGCCCGATCGTGCTCGCCGAGACGATCGATCGGACGAAGGTGTTCCGGCAGAGTCGCGTGGGACAGGAGCCTTCGCGCGGTGGGACAGGCTCGACGGTCTGGCAGGCGCGCCAGGCTCGGACAGGTGCGCCAGGCCGCCAGGTCGGACGCTGCGGCATGGACGACGGCCAAGGCGACTACCTGAACTGCCCGTTCACGCGCGACGAGTACGAGCGGTTCTACGACGCGCTCGTCGCCGCCGAGTCGGCGACGGTGCACGACTTCGACAAGGAGAAGTTCTTCGAGGGGTGCCTGCCGATCGAGGTGATGGCGCACCGCGGCCGCGACACGCTGCGCTTCGGGCCGATGAAGCCGGTGGGGCTCACCGATCCGCGCACCGGCCGCCAGGCCTACGCGGTCGTGCAGCTGCGACAGGACAACCTCGCCGGCGATCACTTCAGCCTCGTCGGCTTCCAGACGCAGTTGAAGTGGGGCGAGCAGGCGCGCGTGCTGCGGCTGATCCCGGGCCTCGAGCAGGCGGAGTTCGTGCGCTTCGGCATGGTCCACCGCAACACCTACATCAACGGGCCGACGGTGCTGCGGGACACGTGGCAGACGCGCGCGCGGCGCGGATCTGTTCTTCGCCGGGCAGGTGAGCGGCGTCGAGGGCTACGTCGAGTCGGCGGCGTCGGGCCTGCTCGCCGGGCAGGAATGCGGCCGCGATGGCGCGCGGCGGCGCGCCGTCGACGCCGCCGCGGACGACCGCCATCGGCGCGCTGGCGTATTACGTGTCGCACGCCGAGCCGAAGCACTACCAGCCGACCAACATCACCTTCGGCATCATGGCGCCGCTCGAGTCGTCGGGGCGGCGCGGCCCGAAGGGCGCGGACCGCAAGCGGGCGCTCTCCGACCGCGCGCTGGCGGATCTCGACGCTGGCTGGGGTCTGACCCCTTCGTCCCAGGATTCGACGTGGCACGAAAATAGCCGGGACGACGGGGTCAGACCCAGGCGCGGGATCGCCCGGTGAAACGGCCGCGGCCGCGCGCCGAAGACACGCACGACGGCTCGCTCAACAGCACATCCGGGACTTCATCGAGTTCCTGCGCTACAACCGCAACGCCTCGGAGCACACCGTCCGCGCCTACGAGAGCGACCTCGCTCAGTTTCTGACATCGAGCGCGGCGGCACAGCAGCGCGCGCGCCCGTCACTGACGCCGCCGACTTTCCTCCGACAACGTCCGCCTGTATCTCGGCGCGATGTACCGCGACGGCGACAGCCGCGCGTCCGCGGCGCGCAAGCTGGCGGCCGTGCGCACCTTCGCGCGCTAGCTGCGGCGCGAGGGGCTGCCCGACGGCGACCCGGCCGCGCTCGTCGGCACGCCGAAGCGCGAGCAGAAGATCCCGGCCCATCTCTCCGTCGAGGAGATGTCGAAGCTGCTCGAGACGCCCGACCGCGGCACGCCGCTCGGCCGCCGCGACCAGGCGATCCTCGAGCTGTTCTACGCCTCGGGCCTGCGCCTCAGCGAGCTCCTCGCTCGATCTCGACGACGTGAACCTCGGTTCGCGGATGGTGCGGGTGCTCGGCAAGGGCGGCAAGGAGCGGCTCGTGCCGATGAAGCAGACGGCGGCCGACGCGATTCGCGCCTACCTCGCGGATCGGGAGGCGATCGTCCGCGCGCGCGTCGCGGGCCCCGAGCGTGCAACCGCCCGGCCGGCGTCGCGGCGACCGGAGCATCCGCTGTTCGTGAACTACCGCGGACAGCGGCTCACGCCTCGCAGCGTGCACCGGCTGCGTGCGCCGATACGTCGCGCTCTGCAGCACGCGATTCGGCATCAGCCCGCACGCACTGCGCCATTCGTTCGCGACGCACCTGCTGCAGGGCGGCGCCGACCTGCGCGGCATCCAGGAACTGCTCGGCCACGCGCAGCTGAGCACCACGCAGCGCTACACCCATGCCAACGCCGAGCATCTGATCCAGGTGTACCGTCAGGCGCACCCCAGGGCGAAGAAGGGAAAGTAACCGAGGTTTCGTCGAGTTTCGCTCGGGTTTCGGCAGGTTGCGTCAGGTTGGTGGACGGAGGGTAAGCGCGTGCGGCACGCAGCAGGGGTGCGCGAGATGCGTACCACGAAGAGCTGGAGACGCTGTTGTTCCGGTCGGCGGGCGCGCCGCTGGTGCCCGGCAACGCGGTCAGTCTCCTGCTCGACGGCGATCAGAACTACCCGCGCTGGCTCGACGCCATCGCCGCGGCGCGGCGCACGATTCATCTCGAGATGTATATCGTGCACAACGACCGCATCGGGCGCCGGTTTCGCGACGCGCTCGTCGAGAAGGCGCGTGCGGGCGTCACGGTGCGCGTCCTCTACGACTGGTTCGGCGCCCTCAGGCCCAGCTCCTTCCACTTCTGGAAGCCCTCGTGCAGGCCGGCGGCGATGTCCGCATGGTCAACGGCCCCAGCCTCTCGTCGCTCTTGATGCTCGGCAGCCGCGACCATCGCAAGCTGCTGACCGTGGACGGCCAGGTCGCGTACATCGGCGGCCTCTGCATCGGCGACGACTGGCTCGCAATCCGTCGCGTGGCATCGCGCCCTGGCGCGATACCGGCGTCGAGCTCCGCGGTCCGGCGGTCGCCGAGGCCGAGCTGTCCTTTGCCGCCGCGTGGGCAGCCTGGGGCGAGGGTCTGCCGCCCGGCACCGTGCCAGCCCGCGAGGCCATCCGGCGCAGGGCGACGTCGGCGCCCGGGTCGTGCCGACCTCGCCCAATCGGACGACGCTCTACCGGCTGGAGCTGGTGGCGCTGGCCGCAGCCCGCGATCGCATCTGGATAACGGATGCCTACTTCATGGGCACGACCGTCTACATCGAGTCGCTGAGCGCCGCCGCCCGGCATGGGGTCGACGTGCGCCTGCTGGTGCCGAACAACAGCGACGTGCCCTGGGTGGGGAACCTCTCGCGCACGCTCTACCGACGGCTGCTCGATGCCGGCGTCCGCATCTTCGAGTGGAACGGGCCCATGATCCACGCGAAGACGACGGTGGCCGACAGCCGCTTCGTCCGCGTCGGCTCGACCAACCTCAACATCTCCAGCTGGATGGGCAACTGGGAGCTCGACGTCATCCTCGAACACGCCGGCATGGCGGCCCGGATGGAGGAGATCTACGACCGCGACCTGCGCAACTCCACCGAGGTCGTGATCACGGCGCGGAACAAGGTGCGCCTGCAGTCCGCGCGCCCGGCCCCGAGGCAGCGGAATCGGCTGCCGCGACGCCGGCTGTCGCGCGCCGCCAGCGGCAGCGCGACCGGGTGATCAAGGACGTGGCGCTGGCCGGCTCGGCCCTGGGCTCCGCCGTGCGAGGCTATCGCGTGCTCGGCGCGCACGAGTCGGTCGCTCTCACGATGGCCGGTCTGCTTGCGATGGCCATCGCCATCCTCGCCTTGCTCTGGCCGCCGGGCATCGCCTACCCGCTCGGCCTCGCCGCCGCACTGATCGCCGTCACGCTGCTGGCACGCGCGTGGCGCATGCGGCGCTAGCGCGTCAGCCTGTCGAACGTCGTCCGTCAGGTCGCGACAGGTATCGTCGCGTTTCGTCAGGTTGGTTGGGGTTCCGTCAGGTTCGGTTGTGCGCTCGTCGGTCGGATCAGGTTGGCCTCGTTCGCCAATTCTCGACAGCGAACAAAACCCGACGAAACCCGACGCGACCCGACCGAACCGCAACCAACCCGACGCCACCGGACGCAACCTGACGCAACCCGGCGAGGACGACGCCGCTCAGGTCTTGAAACTCCGGCGAGCCTCAGCTCGCGATCGGCTCCACGTCGAGCGGCTGCGGCCGCCGCCCGCGCGGGAACTCGATGTTGAGCGTCTTGATCTTGTAGTTCATCACCCGCGGGCTGATCGACAGCAGCTCGGCGGCGTCCTTCTGCACCCAGTTGGACATCTTCAGCGCCTCGACCAGGGCGGCCCGCTCGATCTCCTCGAGGGCGATCCCCGTGGGCGGAATCTTCACGGGCGTCTGGCCGCTGCTGCCGATCTGCGTCGAGCCCGTCTCGCCCAGCCGCAGGTCCTCGGCCGTGATCTGGTTGCTCTCGCTGAGCAGCATGGCGCGCTCGATGGCGTTCTCCAACTCCCGGATGTTGCCGGGCCAGTTGTAGCGCATCAGCAGCTTGCTGGCCTCGCCATCGAGGCCCTCGATCTTCTTCTTCAGCTCACCGGAGAAGCGCTTGATGAAGAAGCTGGCCAGCGCCTGCACGTCGTCCTTCCGCTCGCGCAGCGGCGGCATCTCGATCGTGACGACGTTCAGGCGGTAGTACAGGTCCTCGCGGAACTGCCCGGCGGCGACCATCGCCGGCAGGTCGCGGTTGGTGGCCGCGACCAGCCGCACGTCGACCCGCAGCGTACGGGTGCCGCCCGAGGCGCTCGAACTCGTGCTCCTGCAGCACGCGCAGGAGCTTGGCCTGCGTGTTGGGGCCATGTCGCCGATCTCGTCGAGGAACAGCGTGCCGCCGTCGGCCTGCTCGAACCGGCCGATCCGCTGCTTGTCGGCGCCGGTGAACGCGCCCTTCTCGTGGCCGAAGAGCTCGGACTCGAGCAGGTTCTCCTGCAGCGCGGCGCAGTTCACCTTGACGAAGTTGCGGTTGGCGCGCAGCGAGTTGTGGTGGATCGCGCCGGCGATCAGCTCCTTGCCGGTCCCCGTCTCGCCGCGGATGAGCACCGTCGTGTTGCTCTTGGCGACCTTCTTCACGACGCGAGCACGCGCTGCAGCGCGCCGCGAGCTGCCGATGATGTGGTCGAAGTCGTAGATGTCCTGCTGGGCGTGCCGCAGGTAGTCGAGCTCGTGGCGCAGCCGCCGCAGCTCGAGCGCCTTCTCGATCTTCAGCTCCATCTCCTCGATCTCGAACGGCTTCTGCACGTAGTCGAAGGCGCCGATCTTCATCGCCTCGACCGCCGTGCTCACCGAGCCGAACGCCGTCATCAGGATGACCGCCGTCGTCGGATGCAGCGCCTTGGTCGTCTTCAGCACCTCGATGCCGTCGCTGCCGCCCATCTTCAGGTCGCTCAGGACGACGTCGAAGTAGCTCTCGTGGAGCCTCTCGATCGCGGCGTTGCCATTGGGGGCCTCGTCGACGTCGTGCGCCGCCTCCTGCAGCGCGCGGACGAGCCCGCGGCGGAGTGCGTCGTGATCGTCGGCAATCAGAATGCGACCCATATCCATCCCTCAACGGAAGCGAACGAGCTGACTACGATGACGAACGCCGAACCCAGGAGCCGGACCCCGGACCTTGCTCGAAACCACTCCTCCGCGCACACCGGCAGCGTCACCGTAAACGTCGTGCCCTGCCCCGGCGCGGTCAGCACGTCGATGCGGCCGTCGTGGGCGTCGATGATCTTCCGGACGATCGCCAGCCCCAGCCCCGAGCCCTGCGCCTTGGTGGTGAAGAACGCGTTGAAGACGCGGTCCGTCAGCTCGGCGCGATGCCCGGCCCGTCGTCGGTCACCTGGACCACGATCGTCGGCAGCTGCCCGGGGACGTCGGTCAGGCGTCCGCGGGGTCGGCCGCGTGCTCGCCTTCGATCACGCCGGTCGTCGCGGGATCCGGACGAGCCGCTGCCGTCGAGCGCCTCGAAGGCGTTGATCAATCAGGTTGGTGAACACCTGGCACAGCTGGTGTCGTCGCCCTGGATCAGCGGCAGAGTCGGCGGGAAGTGCCACGTCGATGCGGACGTTGCCGCGCGGCGCCTTGCTCTCGGCCATCGAGATCGCCGTCTGCAGGATCGGCGCCGAGCGTCGTGCGCCCGCGCTCGAGGCGGACCGGCCGACGTAGTCGAGCATCTCGACGACCGTGGCGTTGGCCATCTTCGCTTCGTTGATGATGTCGTCGAGGATCGACTGCGCGTCGGGCGATTCGCTGACCTTGCGCCGCAGCAGGCCGGCCATCACCTCGATGCCGGCGAGCGGGTTCTTCAGCTCGTGGGCCATCGCGGCCGCCATCTCGCCGAGCGCGGCGAGCCGGTCGCGCAGCCGTTCGCGCTCCTCGAGCTGTTCGACGCGCGTCAGATCCTTGAAGAAGAGCGCCGCGCCGGCCACCGTGCCACGTCGTCGCGGACGTGCGCCAGCGTGTAGCCGATGACGCGGCCGGTCGAGTTCAGCCGCAGCTCGACGCGGTTAGGGAGGTGGGACAAGCTCGAAGGTGCTGGCGATCACGCGGACGATGTCCTGGTGGACCCGCAGCACGTCCGCGTACGGACGCCCGATGTCGTCCTCGTCGGGCGGCAGCCCGAAGATGCGGTACGCCTCGTCGTTCATCACCGCGACCGCGCCGTCACGGGTCACGGCGAGCACGCCATTCCGCATGCTGGCGACGATGTCGCGGAAAAAGCGGTCGCCCACCGTAGTCGCGACCGGCCGCCGGGTGAGGCGGCCAAGACCGGGCGACTCGACGGGGGTTCCCGGCTCTTCCGCCGCAGCCACAGGCTGCAGCCGAGTGAGCTTCGCCTGTGAAGACATCAGCGGCTCAT
>CAVRDA010000012.1:0-151234 GCA_963719755.1 Vicinamibacteria bacterium
CAGCCACGCGACTGCACGGCTGAGCGATCGGAGCTGGCCGGCCGGATCAGCCTCCCGTTTCTCGAGGACCGGACCTGTTCCTGGGGCCCTCGGCGGGATTGAAGGCCCGATCGTCGGCGTTCTTTGCGGTGTCGCCAACGTTCGGGACATCGCGCTCCTCCGCGTACTGCACCCGAAACGCCGGCGCTGCGTAATCGGGCGGCAGGTGCGGCCTGGGTATCGCCACCCGATTGCCGTCGCGAAGCGCGAAGTAATTAGGAGACATGATCTCCACGCCGGCCGTGTTGAAGCACTCCTGGATGTTCGCGTGCAGTGCCGAGTAGGTGAGCGGCAGCGGAATCGGCGAGGCCACGAACGCATTGATCTCGTACTCGACCGAGAAGTCGTTCAGCGTCGTCTGGAGGACGAACGGCGGCGGATCCTCGAGCACCCCTTCGGTCCTTACGGCAGCCGCGATCAGCAGCTCGTGGACCTTCCGCCACGGAGCGTCGTAGCCGATCGTCACCGACGTGTGGACGACCAGCCCGCGTTCGGCGGCGAGCGTGGTGTAGTTGAGCACCTGGGTCGTCAGGATCGACGAATTGGGAATGGACACCGCGACGTTCTTGTAGGTTCGCACCTGCGTCACCAGGAGGCGCTTGACCGTCACCTCGCCGAACGTCTCGCCAATGCGCACGATGTCGCCGAGCCTGAAGGCCCGGGTATAAGTGAGGATCGTGCCCGCGATGATGTTCGAGAGCGCGGAACTGGAGGAGAGCGACACGAGCAGGCCCAGAAAGATCAAATCCCCTGGAACGCGGGCGACTTCGAGCCGGGAATGTATGGAAAGGCGCCGACGAAGGCCACCGCCAGCAGCAGCGCCCGCACCAGCTTGTAGGTGGGCTCGGCCCAGTCGTCCGGGAACGAGGCGAGGCGGATATTGCCGACCTGAATCTCCTTGAAGACGATGTGGACGACTTTCAACACCAGGTACGTGGCGAGCGCGATGACGGCGAGGTAGAAGAGACTGGGCACGACGCCGAGGAAGCCGAGCCAGAGGGCCCTGACTGGATCCGAGAGATAGCGGTAGAGCAGCGGCGCGTACGGCCGGCTCCAGGGGAGCACCTGAAGCACCACCTGCACCCACACTGCCACGAGCGCAACGGCCAGGGCCGTGTTCGCGATCGAGACGGCGGTGTGCAGCCTCGCCTGGGCGCGTGTCGACCGCACCGCCGCGGCGCGTCCAACAACGGGATCGGCGGTCAGCCGCCGGTACCCGGTCTCGACGTGTGAGTGGAGCCGGCGGCCCAGGCGTGCGAGGAGCCACAGCAGGACCGCGAGCATCGCGGTCGCCAGTGCAGCCCATGCAACCCCGATGGCCGTCCACCAGACGCTGAACTCCTCTCTCGTTGTGCTGATGACTTCGACCAGGCGATCCCGTACCTGCCGGGCGAGCTGCGCCCGCGGCCGTCCGACAGCCCGGGCGTCCTCGTCCGTGACGATGCCCACGACGCGGTCGCCGTGGACGAGTTCACTGTAGGTCTCGCGATCGCTGACGGTGAGGCGCGCGGGGTCGAAGTCGGGGTCACCAACGAGTTGATTCAGGCGCTCGGATACCAATTGCGCGCGCTCGGCGGGTGCCATGCCGCCAACGCCGCGATGGATCCGAACGATCTCCTGGCCGCGGTAGATGACGGGCACGCCGCCCTCCGACGCGGGTTGCGTCGGTTGGGCGCCGCCCTGCGCGAAGGCGCTCGCGGTGAGCGCGCACCACAGCACGAGACCTGCCCAAGCGATGGCGCACGGTCTGCTGGCGCACAAACGCGGCCCAATCGATTCGAGGACCATCGGCGAGCCAGTTGCAACTCTTGTGCTCAGGAATGTGTGGTTAACCGCACGCTCCGCCCCGGTCGCGCCCGCGGGTTGTCACGTCACTCACGAAATGCCGTGACTCCAGGGTCAAAACGTCCAGCCGAGCGTCAGTGTCACGCCGACGTCGTTCCTGATTGTGCTCGAGAGGGGCGGCCGATTGTCGTACCAGTCGTACAGGCTGCCAGCGATGTAGAAGTCGCGCCACAGTTCCCGCCGCACCGAGGCGTTCAGGTCGAGCAGGAATCGACCGGGTTCGCTGAGTCCGAACCGGAGCTGATTGGCCAGGTCGAGATTCGTCTTCGGATACTCGTTGATGAACAGCGAGTAGTTCGTCGCTGCGAACGCGAGGACGTGCGTTGTCTCGGGTTCCTCCAGTGGCACCTCCCGAACAAGAACCGGACCGCCCAGCACCGTCAGTTCCTGTCGCTGGCTCTTCAGCATCCGATAGCCGGGTCCGCCCCCAACCGACCCGCGGAGTGAAATGCCAAGGTCCCGGTTGCGCTGGGCATCTGCAAGGCCCCCGACGAACACGCGTCCGGTCCAGAAGCGATAGTACGTGTAGCCCAGCAGGTACCGGGAGCTGTCCGACTGCCCCTCCACCGTGGTCAGCACCGCGTTGAACGTGAAGGTCGACTCGAAGGCTGGGCGCCGGGTGGTGATCTCTGCACTGGCCGAAGTCTGGGCGACGCTACTGCCGCGGGTGTAGCTGAACCCCGCGTCGAACCTGCCGGTGAGGTCCCCGATCCAGCTTCGCGACACAGGCCGAATCACCACGATCGACGCGAGGTCGACGCGCACTGTTCCTGCGCTGCCGGAGACGTCCAACGTTCCGGGCGTCGGCGACACCAGCGAGCCCTGGAGGCGCCGGCCGTCCGCGAGCTCGATTTCCAGCGTTCGATTGCTGTTCAGACGGACGACGCGCTGCCAGCGGATTTGAACCGTGCCGAGGTCGAGCGTGCGAACCGTCAGTTGGGATCGATCGAGGCCCTTGATCTCACCGGTGACGCGATCGCCGTTGGAGAGCTCCACGACCTCGTCGCGAACGCGCTGGGCGAAAAGATCCAGGGGAAACGCGAGAACCGCAGCCAGGACGATGGCTCCCGGTGCACGCCTCGGAAACCGCTTAGACGCCGATGTCTTCTGCACAGCATCTGGATCGCTTTAAATGGACTCGAGATAGCTGGCCGAAAACGCTCGTTTCCCGCCTTCAATGCGTCCAGCGACTCGGTCATCTGACGGATACCCCCGCGCCTCGAGGCAGGCCCCCGACGCTTTCTTGAACTGGTCCACGGCCTGTTGATTCGCCTGCACGGCCTGCTGCGCGCCCTTCTGGCCTGCCTCCTGCTTGGCGTTCTTACGGCCACGCGCGCCGCCAACCGAGCCGGCCACGGCGCCAATGGCTGCCCCCTTGCCGGTGTCTCCAGCGATCGCCCCGATCGCGGTTCCAACCACGGCCCCCCCGGCCGCGCCTCCGACCACCTGGCCTTTACCGGCGTCCTTGGCGGCTGCCTTGCCCGCAGCCTCGGCGTCCACCTGGCCAGGCACCAGCGTCAAGCCGGTGTTCATCTCTGCCCACTCATAGCAGGCGTCCTCGTCTCTCTTCTGCTGATCCGGCGTCTGGTCCCTGGCGGGATAGACGAACAGACCCATCTGCGCGAACGTCAGCTTCGGTGGAGGCTCCGTCTTCGGCGCCGCCACTTGTGCGAACGCCGGACCGGCCGCCAGCAATCCGGCGAGCACCGCGACACGACATGTCATGTAAACCTCCCTCGGCTACCTCGCAGCTATTCGGCGACGGATTGATGGTAGTGAATGGCCCGCCACTGCCCGTCGCGGCGGACGAATACGGCCGTCGTTGCAAACCCCACGGGCGGGGATGTGAAACCGGCCTTGTCGGTGTACGTGCCCTCCCACACCGCCGACACCAGGACGACGTCCGGGGACAGCACGCGGGTGCGCTTCTCGATGATCTGATTGGTTTGCTTCTGCAGCAGCGCATACGTCGTGCGGAACGCCGCCAGGGCTTCGTCGTACCCAGCAGCATCGTGTCCTCGGTGATGAACGTAAAGGTGTCGTCTTTGGTCGTTGCGGAGAGCGCTCCCTCGGGGTCGATTGCCGCCGCTGCGGCCACGGCCTTGTCGAGAATCGTCTCCACGGCGGCCACGATCTCCGGGTCGTTCGGATTCACCGCGGCCGCCTGTGAGCGACAGGCCGCAGTCGTCACGAGGGCGGCCAGGACCAATAAACGTGTCGAGCAGCTTCGGAGCGACATGCGGACTCCTGTTGGTGGCTGAGGATCAGGACTCCGTGCGTTGGAGCACAGTCCGTGCCACGGTTCGAGATCGACCGCCCCGAGCGTGACGCTTCTGCCTGGAAGCGGCGACGCAGGCCGCCGTCAACATCAGAGCTATCGCGCCTCCCCGAGAACTCCCGCCTTCGTTTCGTGCATCGCGCAACTCCTGTCTCGGCGCCATGAGCGAGACGCACTCCGACGGATCATTGCATTCAGACACGACCTGTCCGCTGCGCGGTTCCGGCTTCGACACCCGCTTCCAACATGTGGGAGGCGCACTCACAGCATGTCGTGATCGAGTGGCCCATCAGTACGGTCGGCTGGCAACCCGATGGGCGCTGACCTCTGCCTGCTGCCGTGTCCAGGGTGCTGCGGTGGAGCGCCGCCTCCGGCCCTGGTTTTGCACAAGCGCCACGCGCGTCAATCGCTCACGTCTTCGAGGAGGAGGAGAGGTAGCGAATGCACCTGCGGTTGTTCCAGACATTGATGGCGATGGCGCTCATCTGTGGCGCCCCTGCCAGGGCCGCACGCACAGGACGGAGCAGGAGCGCGATCGGTGGAGGTTCAGCACCGTTCCGCTCTATTTCTGGGCGCCGGTGCTGGACGGCGAGATGTCGGCCGGACCCGTTACGCGACCGATCTTTCTTAAGCTTGCCGACGCTGTGGACAACGTGGGGGGCGCGTTCTCGTTCCACTTCGAGGCAGCCCGGGGGCGATGGGGGGTGCTGACCGATCTGGACTTCCTCCAGTTGTCGTCGGACTCGACGTTCACTGTGGCTGGACGCACCATCGAGGGCGAGTTCGAGGTCGACAACATCATCTTCGAGCTGGGCGGCACCTTTCTCGTCAACGAGAATCGCGGGTTCGGCCTTGTTGGCGGCTTGCGCACATACACGGCGTCGCCGAAGTTGGAGTTCCGCGCGGCCGACGCGGAGGCAGTCCCCATCGACACGAGCCGGACCTCGCCAAACGCGTTCGTGGGCTTCATCTTCCGCCCGCGAATCAGCGACAGGTGGTCATTCTTCAGCCGGGCGGACATCGGCGCCGGCGACGCCGACCTCACATGGAGCGGCGTGGTGGGATTCGATTTTCGCGTCGCGTCCTGGGGAAGCCTGGAATTCGGCTACAAGGCGCTGGGCATCGACGTCACGAGTGACGAGCAAACCGTGGACAAGTACGACGTGACGCATTACGGGCCGATTGTTGCGTTCCGGATTCACCGCGGAAGGTAAGGATTCTTGGAGGCATGTATGAGTTCAGCAAACGCGACCCCAGGCACGCCCACGGCGTTCCCGAAACTGCCGGCGCAGGACGTTCTGCCGTTCGCCCCCACTCCGTCTGCCAGTATCGCCGGACGGAACATGCAGGAGTCGATTTACCAGCGGCGCGTCGAGCCGCGCCGACTGCCTGCCGATGCGCCGAACATCCTGATCGTTCTCATCGACGATGCCGGACCCGGACTACCCACGACGTTCGGCGGCGAAGTGCACACACCGGCCCTCGACAGAATCGCCAAGGAAGGCATCGCCTACAACCGATTCCACACCACGGCCATGTGCTCACCGACTCGAGCGTCTCTGCTGACCGGGCGGAACCACCATCATGTCGGGGCCGGACAGATCGGGGAGATGGCGAACGACTGGGACGGGTACTCCGGGGTCATGCCCAAGAGCTGTGCGACCGCCGCGGAGGTGCTTCGGCACTACGGCTATACCACGAGCCGCGTGGGGCAAATGGCACAACACGCCTGCCGAACAAACAACCGCCGCGGGCCCCTTCGACTGCTGGCCGACTGGCTACGGCTTCGATTACTTCTATGGTTTCCTCTGCGGCGAAGCGTCGCAGTACGAGCCCAACCTGGTTCGTAACACGACCTACGTCGCTCCGCCTCGCACGCACGAGGAGGGCTATCACCTGAGCGAGGATCTTGCCGACGATGCGATCGGATGGCTGCGCAGACAGAGAGCTTTCCAGCCCGACAAGCCCTTCTACATGTACTGGGCGAGCGGCGCAATCCATGGCCCGCACCACATCATGAAGGAGTGGGCCGACAAGTACAAGGGCAAGTTCGACGACGGCTGGGACAAGTATCGTGAGCGCGTGTTCGCGCGGGCGAAAGAAAAGGGATGGATTCCTCAGGAGGCTCAGCTCACGCCGCGCGATCCGAGGATGGCGTCGTGGGACAGCATTCCGGAGGACGAGAGGCCCTTCCAGCGACGATTGATGGAGGTCGCGGCGGGGTTCACCGAGCACGTGGACACACAAGTAGGTCGGATCGTCGACGAGCTCGATCGGCTCGGATACGGCGAGAACACGTTGATCTTCTACATCTGGGGCGACAACGGATCTTCAGCCGAGGGCCAGAACGGCACGATCAGCGAGCTGATCGCGCAGAACGGCATTCCTTCCACTGTGGCCATGCACATCAAGGCGCTCGAGGCCCTTGGTGGTCTCGATGTGCTCGGGTCTCCGAAAACTGACAACCAGTACCATGCTGGATGGGGCTGGGCCGGCAGCACGCCTTACAAAGGCGTGAAGCTCAACGCGTCGCACTTCGGTGGAACCCGCAACCCGATGGCGGTTCGGTGGCCCGCCAGGATCACGCCGGACACGACACCGCGCGCGCAATTCCATCATGTGAACGACGTCGTCCCGACGATCTACGAGGTACTTGGCATCTCGCCGCCGAGGGAAGTCAACGGGATCGCCCAGGATCAGATCGACGGCGTGAGCTTCGCGTATTCCTTTGACGATCCGAACGCTCCAGGCCGTCTGTTGACGCAGTACTTCGAGGTGATGGGCAGCCGCGCGATCTATCACGACGGCTGGATGGCATCGGTGTTCGGGCCACGGGTGCCCTGGGTGCTTGGGCTGCCCCCCGGCATCCGCGAGTGGACTCCGGATCAGGACACGTGGGAGCTCTACAACCTCGACGAGGACTGGACGCAGAACAACGACCTCGCGGCGGCGATGCCGGAGAAGCTCGCGCAGCTGAAAGAGCTCTTCGCGATGGAGGCGGCGCGAAACAAAGCACTGCCCATTGGCGGCGGCCTGTGGATTCCGGTGTTACATCCCGAGATGCGTATTGCTCCCCCGTACCGCGAGTGGACCTTCTCGGGCGATATCACCCGAATGCCGGAGTTCTGTGCGCCAGCGCTCGGCAACAAGCCGAACGTCGTCACGATCACTGCCGACGTACCGGCCAATGCCAATGGCGTGCTCTACAAGCTGGGAGGCTTCGCCGGTGGTCTGACGTGCTTTGTGGAGGATGGCATCCTCTGCTACGAGTACAACCTCTTCATCGTCCAGCGCACGAAGATTCGCGCCAAGGAGAAGCTCCCGGCGGGCAAGGTGACGATCGGCATCGAGACCGCGTACGCGGAATTGAGACCTGCCGGTCCGCTCGACGTCACGATCACGGTCAACGGCAAGCTCTTCGCTGAAGGCCGCGTCCCGATCAGCGCCCCGTTGCTCTTCACTGCAAACGATTGTCTCGACATCGGCGTCGCGCTCGGCTCGCCGGTGTCGCTCGACTACTACGACAAGGCGCCGTTCAAATTCAACGGCAGGATCGACCAGGTCACCGTCAAGTACAAGCCGTTCGCGAAGCCGGCTGAGGCGGCTGCGTCGTCGCGCGCCTCGACGCGAGTGGCAGCCGGCGACCACTGAGAGACATGTTGGCAGCGCTGCGGCTGGTGCTCCCACGCCCGGCCGAAGCGCCACCTCCGTCGTCATCGTACACGCTGGCGTTGGCGCGCGGCTTTGAGCGACACAGCGAAATACCCGGTCGCGCCTCGTCCTGGCTCGCCCCACGCCACGTCGAGCCGGATGACGTCGACATACGGCACAAGGAGTCGCAGGCCGATACCGTAGCCATCGATGGCCGACTCCGATTCCTGCGCGCTGTCGTCGCCCCATGCGCGGCCAACGTCTGCGAACCCGACCAGCTGCAACCCGCCGTACAGATTCAGGCCTTTCACGGTGAATGCTCGGTACCGGTTGCACGACCCAGGTGTATTCGAGAGTGCCGATGAACTGGTTTCGACCGCGCCGCGATCCGAAGCTCCAGCCCCGTACGCTGTTGGCGCCCCCCAAAGAGAACTGGAGGTACTCCGGCAGCCCGAGGCCGACCTCGCCAGTCTGAAACGTCGCGAGCGAGAAGAGCCCGAGCCCGTGACGCTCTGACAGCCGCTGGAATCTCCGTCCGTCCAGGATGAACGTCCACGAGCGTGCGTCTCCGAAGAGGCGGTCCACCTCGACTTCGGCCCATGTGCCATCTCGCGGGTTCGTGGACGAGTCCAGGGTGTCGAGCGTGACGAACGCGCCGAGCGTGGGAATCACGTCCGTGCCATCCGCAGAGAGCGACGCAACGGGGGACCCCGTGTCGACCGCCAGGACCTCGGCGGTCGCGCCGGTCCTCAGACCATGCGCCCAATTGCGCGCGATGCGGACGTCGGCGGACGTTGCGCGCTCGTCGAAGTCGTACAGCGTGTTCCGCCGCTTCGAATAGCTGTACCCGAGATGCCTCATCCAGGTGCCCGGCGTGATGGTCGTCGCATCAAGGGTCGCACTTACACCCGTTTCGCCGCCGAAACGGGTGGCCAGGCCTGTTTGTGTTTCGCGCCCCAGGAGGTTGATGCCTCGCACGCCCGGGCCGGCGCTGACGCCGTTCTCATCCGTCACGCGGAGGATGACCACGGGCAGCAGTCGCAGCGTTTCTGTTACAGCAACCTCGACGACCACGCCGTCGTTCTCGAGGTGTGCGTCGATGTGGACGGCGGTGAACAGTCGGAGCTCGTCGAGCCGGCGCCGGTCCAACGCGATCGTTGCCCGGCGAAAAGGCTCTCCCGCCTTCGTGGCCATGTGCCGTTCGACCGTGTCGGATGACAGGTGTCGCTGGCCGGTCACGCGAACTTCCGTGACGATGCGCCCCTCCAACGGGTCCACAGACTGAGCGAGCGCCCCATGCGGCAGGGCTCCGCACACGACGCCGATCAGCAGGAAGAAGGCCAGTCGTTTCGCCACGAGCGTTCCAACTGCGGATAGTTTGCGGGCTCTCGCACCGCTGAGCGTGAACGGCCACGCGCGTTGCGCTACCGCGTTGCCGGCTTCGGGTACTTCTCGAACATCTTCTCCACCGCCTTGTGGATCTTCTTCTCGTTCTTCTGAGGGTTGTCGCTGACCGTGTCGGATGCTGTCGCGCGCCAGGCGAGCTTCTTGGCCCTGGCATCGATCATATCGACGACGAGCGTCCCGACGAGAACACGGTTGACGTCGATCTGGCCCGATCCGCCGTAGCGCCACGTCGGGCCATAGCCCCACGACTGGAGGCTCACGTCCTGCTGCGTCGCGCCGTGCGCCGCCACGAACAGGTCGGGTTCCTGGTCTACTTTGATGAGCCCGATGGCGGACAGCTCCGCCTCGATGGCCGATTGCACGCGCTGCACCATCAGCGGGTTGGCGCCGGGCGGAATCGTGCCCTGGGTCCAGGCGTAGGTCTTGAAGTTCGCGAAGGTGGCAGCCTTGTCCCAGTCGGCGTTGACTTTCTGTGCAAGCGCGGGAGCAGACAGGCCGCCGAGCACAAGAGCGGCGGCCAGCACGACAGGCGTCTTCATCATGGTGGTCTCTCCAATGGTCCGGCGGTCATCGAGATATCTATTTCTTGACGGGCACCAGCGGGATCTCCGAGGCCAGCGCTATGTTGACGATCGCGTCGAGTTTGTTCTCGATCTGAAAGAAACGCGCCGCCTTGATGGCAGGCAGCACGGCTCGGACTTTCGGTACGTACTTCTCGCGCACCGTGAATTTGTCGCGCTCGATGGCCAGCAACTCCTTGAAGAACGTGTCGGCCTTCTCGTCGGTGATGGTCTCGAAGTTGGCGGCGTACGCCGTGATCAACGTGGCCAGGCGGTCACCGAGCTTCTCGACCTCGCCGCGATACTCCTTGTAGACGGGCCAGAAGGCGCGCGCCTCGCCCTCGGTGAGCGGAAGGTTCGTCGCCACGACCGCCTGACGATCGGCCTTGAGGTCGGCTTGGAGCTGCTGAAACTCCGTCCATTGATCCACGGTTTGAGCGCCCACGCTGTCCGGCGACGCCAGGGCGGTCGCGACCAGAACCATCGAATGAGGCCAGTCTGTTCATCATAGAGAATGCTCCTCGGTTTGATCGATGAATATTCCGAGCGCGCACAGAGTGCATTCGCGTCGCCTTTGGCCTCTCACGCAAGAAGGCGTCCACTTCGTCCTGCGAGGTCGATCGAAGGGCTCGATGCGGAATAACCGAGGAAACGGGTCGACTCGCCGCCGACCAATGGCGTACGTCACCGGCGCAGGTTCACGAGCCGCTGTCAGAACGTTCACAAAATGTTGTGAGGCGGCGCGAGCCTGGCGCGCGCGACTCCTCGGGCGGCAGACAGCGATCGTGAATTCCTTGGAATTCTGGTGTTCCGCGTCGCCCGCCTGCTCTGTGCACGTGGCCTGGCTCTTGCGATGCGCCGGGCGTGGAATGCCGGATCGAGGTCGTCCACGGCGTTCTCGGCACGGTCGTCCATCTCGCGGGCCGGCTTGGGGACGTGCAGGTGCCCGATTTCGTCGAGACGTGCGCAAAGGCCGCGAGGCCGCTGCGCATCGACCTGAGCGAGCTCGTCTCCGTTGATGCAGTCGGGATCGAAGCGCTGCTTCACGTCCGCGAGATGGGCGCGGTGTTCGACGGGCTGCCCGAATACCTGCACTTGAAGATCGAGGCGCTGGCGCGCGAGCGCCCTCCGGGGCCGCCTTCGCGTTCGTAGCAGGCGACACCGGAAGCGGGATGACGCACGAGCGACGAAAGCGATGGAAGGGTGATCGGTGGAAATCGTGGATGCGATTCGACAGACGATCGAGCTCTCGGCGGTCGCCGTGGAAGTGCTGGCCGTCGCGCTCATCCTGATCGCGATCGTCCACGGCACGGCACGGTACCTTCTTCACCTGCGCGTGGATCGGAGCGACGCCTACCGGCGCTACAAGATCTACCTCGGGAAAGCGCTCCTGCTGGGGCTCGAGTTCCTCGTGGCCGCCGACATCGTGAGAACCGTCGCGCTCGACCCGACGCTGCTGAGCGTGAGCATGCTCGGGCTGCTCGTCGTGGTGCGGACGTTTCTGAGCTGGTCGCTCGTCGTCGAGATTGAGGGGCGCTGGCCGTGGCGCGCGAAGAGCGCGGAGTGACCGCAATGGACGAGACGCTGGCTCGTATCTGGGAAAACATGGCGTGGTCGTATTGGCGGGCCGTTGACGGCCCGTCTGATCCTCCAGCCGCTGGTGGCGGCGATCCTCGCGCTTCGCGCCGGTCTCGAGGATGCCCGCATGGGACGCCGGGACTACCTCTGGACGCTCCTGGGCGATCCGAACCAGCGCGACCGCGTGCGCAAGGCGTGGACGGACGTGGCGAAGGTGTTCGTAGGTCGCGCTGGGGATCGACATTGTCTACCAGATCATCCGTCTGCGGTGGGTCTATCCGGGCGAAGCGCTGATTGTCGCCGTCCTGCTGGCCCTCGTTCCCTATCTGCTGATTCGCTTTTTTATCACGCGACTAACCCGCAGCCTGCCACGCAGGTCGTGAGCGACATGGAATCGAGCGACGCTCGCACGGATGCCGGCACACGGCTCGCAGTCGATCGCACGAGGCTGGCGTACGAGCGCACCTTGATGGCCTGGATCCGCACCGCCGTGTCGATGATCACGTTCGGGTTCACCATCTACAAGTTCTTCCAGTTCGAGGTCAAGGACCGACCTGTGCCGAGCGGCCCGGTGGTGGACCCTCGAGAGTTCGCGCTGATCATGATCGCCATCGGGCTGGTGTCGTTGCTGCTGTCGACCGTCCAGCACCGGCAGCACATGCAGGCGCTGCGCGCCGAGTACGGCAGCAGGATCGTGCCAAGGTCCGTCGCCGCGATGGTGGCGGGCCTCTTCTCGATTCTGGGGCTCCTGGCGCTGGCCACGGTGCTGCTGCAATGGTGAGATGCGGCGCATCGCCCGCTCGGCTCACAGCATTTCGTCGCCAACTGACAGCATGCGGTGAAGGGTCGGGATGAAGATCCCGCGCTCATCGCCAACGGCCTCATCTCTGAAGGTTTCCGCAACCAATCACTCTTGCCCGGCGGCACGGCGGTTGGGCAACTTCTTGCTACATCGCGATCGGTGTCCCACGTTCAGACTGAGCGCGATATCTCCTTCCGCTACTTCTGCTCGGTGCAGTGGCGACGGGTTGTCGCGCGAGGCGACCCGGAAGTGGCGTTGGCATCCGAGCCGCCCCCGCCTCTCATCGAGCCGGAACTCGGTCCAGGGGCGGGCCTCGTGGACCCGCGCGCGGACGCGCTGGTGCGGCAGATGAGCGAGCGCCTCACTCGAGCCAGGGCTTTTGCCCTCGAGGCCGAGGAACTCTACGACGAGGTGCCGGAGCACAGCCCCCGGCGGCAGCTCACCAGCACCCGTCACGTCGCGTTGCGTCGTCCCGACAGGCTGGCAGGCGATGTCTCAGGTGACGCGATGAATCGTACGTTCTGGTACGACGGCAAAGTGTTCTCGGCGCTGGACAAGGAACAGCACGTCTGGGCCAGCGGTGGAGTTCCGCCGACCGTGGACGCGGCGCTCGACTGGGTGTTCGAGCGGACTGGCACGGTCGTTCCACTCGCGGACTTCCTGTATGCGGATAGCTACGAGCGGCTGATGGGCGACGTGCAGCGCGGCGAGTACCTCGGCATCCACGAGGCCGCCGGCGTGCCTTGCCACCATCTGACGTTCGAGCAGGCCACCATCGACTGGCAGCTCTGGATCGACGCTGGCAAGGACCCGCTGCCACGCAAGCTGGTGATTACCTACAAGACCGAGGACGAAGTTCCGCAGGTACACGGCGACCATCCGGAAGTGGAATCTCGAGCCGCGGCTGCCGGATGCGCTGTTCGTCTTTACACCGCCCGATGGCGCCGCCCGTGTCGAGGTAGCGGGCATTCGTCGGCCGGATGGAGCCGCCGGCGGGAGGAGCGCGATGAGTCGTCACCAGACCATTGCGGTTACCCTGGCCGCGCTTGTCATCGGCTCGACCCCCGCGCTCGAAGGCGCAACGCAGCCGTGGATCGGTGTCGTCGGCGCGGGGCAGCTATAGCCACTCCGGCAACACGGGCTCCGTGCAGGGGCAGCGTGCGAGCGGCACGCGGACGGTGAACCAGAGCGGCTCCGGCGGGACGGCCACCCGGCAGGCACAGACGCAGAGCGGTGCGTCGCGGAGCACGACCAGGCAAGTGGACGCCGAGAACCGTGAGATCGACAAGACGACGACCGCCACGACGGCGTGGGGCGAGTCGGGCACCCGGTCCCGGGAGGTCGAGGGTCACGGTGGCTACGCGACCATCGAGGGGAGTGGGCGCACCAGCACCGGGCGTTCGGCCTCCGGCGAAGGCGTGGCGGGCCGCACCTACTACGGCCAGCCGGCGGTCGCCGGAACGGTCAACACCAAATACAACGGCACCTACAGCGGCGCCGCCGCCCGCACGCCGTATGGCGGGTGGAACACCGCGGCGGCCGGTCCGTACGGCGGACGTGTGACGACGACGTTGCCATCGGGGTACAGGACGTCGACATATTACGGTCGTCCCTACTACACGTACGGCGGCGCGTATTACCGGCCCTATACCTATGGTGGCGTCCACCATTACTACCCGGTTCCGCCACCGTACTACTCGTACTACAGCTACCCGCCTCCAGGCGCGACGATTCTCGTGATTGCGGGCGTCAAGTACCTGGTGTCGCAGGACGGCAGCTACTGCAAGCAGACGACGACCAGCGACGGAAAGACGGCGTACCAGGCGGTGCCCGCGCCGCAGGGCGCCGCGATGGCGACGCTGCCGGCGACGCGCGTGCTCGTGAGCGTCGGAGGCACCACCTACTATGTCAGCGCCAATGCGTTCTATCGGCGCGTGATGAACGGCGCGCAGGAGTCGTTCGTGGTGGTGACGGCGCCAGCAGGGGTGGTCTTCGTCGCGGCACTGCCCGCGAACTTCGAGGTCGTCCAGCTGAACACGATGTACTTCAAGGCTGGCGGACGTTACTACGTGCCGTACCTCTCGCCAGACGGCGCGGAGATGTACGTCATGGTGGACACACCGCCGACGCCTCCAACAGGGGCGGCACCGGCAGCTCCGGTCAAGGCGCCCGCTCCCGCGGCGCCGGCGGCTGCGAAGGCTCCGGTGGCGGCTCCAGGCTCTGCGCCCGCGGCACCAGCGGCTGCCCCTGTCCGTGCGGTGGTGGAGCGCCTCGAGGCCCCTGCGGGAACGGTCCTCGTGGTGCGGCTGGCCACCGAAGTGAGCTCCGCGACCGCGCAGGTCGGCAACCGCTTTCACGGTTTCCTGGACCAGGACCTCGCCGCCAACGGCCGCATGATCGCGCCGAAGGGCACGAAGGTGTTCGGCGTGGTGAGCGCGGTTGATTCCGGCAGCAAGATGAAGGGCCAGCCGACGTTGAGCGTGACGCTGACCGACATGCAGGTCGGCGGCCGCGTGCAGCCGATCAAGACGCAACCGGTGAATGCCTCCGGCGGGACCGCAAGCGGAGCAAAGAAGCTCGTCGGCGGAGCCGCGGTGGGCGCCACCATCGGCGCGATTGCCGGGGGCGGCGAGGGGGCCGCGATCGGCGCGGCGGTGGGGACCGGTGTCGGCGGCGCCGCGGCCGCGGCCAGCTCCGTCAAACCAGCCGTCATTGCGGCGCAGACCCCGCAGGCGTTCACCCTGGCAGTGCCACTGCAGCTGGAGATCACGACGAACGTGGCCGTGCGTTGAGCAGGAGAGGACCATATGAAGACGAGGCATTCGAGACTCATCGGGATAGCATGCGCGCTCGCCGCACTCATGCTGGCGCCGCTGGCTGCGCAGGACCTGAAGGAGAAGCTGGCCGCCGCCAAGCAGGCCGCGGCGCTCAATCAGAAGGCCCTTCGCTCGTACTCCTGGGTCGAGAAGACGGAGCTCAGCCTCAAGGGCGAGGTGAAGAGCACGAAGGTGGACATGTGCCGCTACGGGCCCGACGGCAAGGTGCAGAAGACACCTGTCGTCGAGCCGCCCCCGCCAGAGAAGAAGCGCGGGATGAAGGGCAAGATCGTCGAGAAAAAGACGGCGGAGATGAAGGAGGAGCTCGAGGCGGCGGTGGCGCTCGTCCAGCAGTACCTCCCACCCTCCCCCGAGATGATGCAGGTGGTGATGAATGCCGGCACCGCGTCGCTCTCTCAGGCGGGCCCTGGCCGCGCATCGCTCAAGTTTCCGGGCTACGCCAAGGCCAACGACGCCTTGACGCTGACGTTCGACACGACCGTCAAGTCCATGCAGCAGATCGACGTCCAGACCTGGCTCGACGAGCCAGACAACGCCGTCACGCTGACGATCACGATGAACGCACTCCCTGAGGGGGTGAGCCATCCCGGCACGGTGGTGCTCGGGATGCCGAAGCGCAAGATCGAAGTCCGCATCACGAAGTCGAACTACCAGAAGCTCGCACAGTAGCGAATCGCAACCGGAAGGAGTCACGCCATGAGTCGACTAATCGCCGCCGCGGTCTTTGCGTCCGTGTTCGCCGCCGTCGCGGTGGCCTCGCAACAGCCGGCGTCGCAATACCCGCTGATGGAGGGCATCGCGCAGAAGGTGATCCAGAAGTACCAGGATTCTTCGTGTGAGCAGCTGTTGGCCGAAAAGAAGCAGCCGCCAGACCCAAAACAGGCCCAGATGAAGGACAAGGCGTTCCAGCAACTGCGCCAGGATCCCGAGATGCGCAAAGCGTTCATCGAGAAGGTGGCAGCGCCGATTGTCAACAAGATGTTCGACTGCGGCATGATTCCATGACACCGCGATCTCTATCCCACGGCGGAGTCCTCCGGTGAGCACTGTTCACGAGCCCGTCACGAAGGCGCCGCGTCGGCTTGCCAACTTTCACCTGTTGGCGAAGCCGACCGGTGCGGTGTGCAATCTCGACTGCAAATACTGCTTTTTCCTCTCGAAGGAAATGCTCTACCCGGGAAGCCGCTTTCGGATGGCCGACCAACTGCTCGAGACCTACGTCCGCCAGTTACTCGAATCCGAGGCGGGGCCCGAGGTGAGCATCGCCTGGCAGGGCGGCGAGCCGACACTGATGGGCCTCGACTTCTTCAAGCGCACGGTGGACTACGCCGAGCGCTACAAGCGACCGGACCAGACGCTCGCCTTCACCATTCAAACCAACGGCACGCGGTTGGACGACGAATGGGCGGCGTTTTTCAAGACGCAGGGATATCTCGTCGGGCTGAGCATCGACGGACCGCGCGAGCTGCACGACGCCTATCGCGTGGACAAAGGCGGCCACGGCACGTTCGATAGCGTGATCCGAGGCTGGCGGGTGCTCAAGAAATACGGCGTCGACGTCAACATCCTCTGCACCGTGAACGCGGCCAACGGCGAGCATCCACGCGATGTCTACCGCTTCTTCCGGGACCAACTCGGGGCCGAGTTCCTCCAGTTCATCCCGATCGTCGAGCGCGTGAGCGCGGAGATGCTGCCGCTCGCCAATCGCGGCTGGGGCGCGCGCGGCAGCGAGCCGCGCCCGCTGTACGTGCTCGAGGGGAACGAGGTGACGGATCGATCGGTGAGCTCGGAGCAGTGGGGACGCTTTCTCATCGGCATCTTCGACGAATGGATCCGTGCGGACGTCGGGCGCGTGTTCGTGCAGATGTTCGACGCCGCACTGGCGTCGTGGGTCGGCCTGCCGTCGGCGATGTGCATTTTCAACGAGACGTGCGGCAGCGCCCTGGCGCTCGAGCACAACGGCGACCTCTACTCGTGCGATCACTTCGTCGAGCCGAAGCATCTGCTGGGCAACATCCAGCAGGTGCACATGCTGCAGCTCGTCACGTCAGAGCAGCAGCGGCAGTTCGGCCTCGCCAAACGGGACACGCTGCCCCGGTACTGTCGCGAATGCTCGGTACGATTCGCCTGTCACGGTGAGTGTCCCAAGAATCGCTTCATCACGACGCCGGACGGCGAGCCGGGCCTGAACTACTTGTGCGCCGGGTACAAGGCCTTCTTCACGCATATCGATCGGCCGATGCGGATGATGGCCGAGCTGCTGCGCCAGGGACGCTACGCCGACGAGGTGATGGCGATCCTCGACCAGGAACGCGTCGTCGCGGGAGCGGCGCGCCCATAAGCGCATCCAGGAACGCTGGCGTAAGGCTCGCTATCGCCACCACGCCATTCATCGCCCGTATCTCATTTGGCAGTTGCTGCGCGTTTTCAAGACTTGAAACGAGTCGAGCGTCTTGCCGTCGGCGCCTATCGCTTCGATTCGGATGGCATCGGGGGTCGCATGAGCGATCAGGAACGAGTGGATCGTGCCCACGGCCCTGGCCGTGTACGTGTTGCGAGGGTCGACGGTAGCTGGTCTCAGGCGCGCGCTCGCGCCAGCCGTCACATACTGGACGCGGTGCCCGTTGGAGGTGTTCACGGGTTGCAGCGTCGACCGGTCGTAATGGTGATCGTGGCCGGCAAGGACGAGGTCGACCCGGCGATCGACGAAGATGGGCTCGAGCAGCGCTCGCAAGGTCAACACGGATTTCTGAGCGCCGTGCCCGTTGCGCCTGGTTGCCGCCGAGTAGATGGAGTGATGCAGGAACACCACCTTCCATCGCGCCTTCGATCGTGTCAGCGCGTCGTGTAGCCAGACGAGCTGTTCGTTCTTCACGGTTTCCTGCACCTTGACGAACTCGACGTCCTCGCCGAGCTCGGCGTTGATCTGGTCGAGCCGCCGCGTCTCCGAGGTGGTGAGCGTCGCCTTGCGCGCGAGGGCGGCGCGCTCCTGGTCGAGCCTGGCCTTCTCGACGACGACGAGCGCGCTCGCCTCTCCCGCGAGGGCCGTCGAATCGAGCCCAAAGAACTCGACGAGTTCGTCCCCCTTCGAGAACGAGTAGAAGCGCCGGCCGTTCATGTTCCAGCCCGGATAGTTGATTTGCAGTTCCGTCCCCCGGCGGATGTCGTGGTTGCCGAGCACGGCATAGAACTCGACGCCAGCCTGGAGAAGATGGGCGAAGGGCACTTCGAACACTCTGGGAATTCCGCGCCCGACGCCATCGTTGTAGATGTTGTCGCCCAGCAGCAGGACGAAGTCGAACCGCCCGCGCTCGCGGCGGTAGTCGCCCATCTCACGCGCAACGTTGAGCAGCCCCTTCGAGACCTCTCCGGTGTCGCCGATCACGCCAAACGCCACTGGCTCCTGCGAGCGCACGGGCGTCGCGAGCAGCGCCAGCGCTGCGAGCCAGCCGGCCAGAACCATCGTCGCGTCCTTCATGCCACGTTGGCGATATATTTGATCGCGGTGATGCTCGGCAGAAACACGTACGCCGCGGCTTTGGTCGTAATGAAGGTCGAGAGACCTGTGACCACGATCGGCGGGGCGCCATCTGCCTGAGGGATCACGAAGATGCTTTCCGCCGGGTCCTGGGTGCCAATCAGCGGATCTTTCGACTGCGGGTGAAGCCTGACGGCCCCGGCGAATTCGCTGTCATTGACCCAGCGTCGCAGCACGAACTCATATTGGTTTTCGATGTTCGCGTTGATGAAATAGCCGAGAATCCCGCGCTCGAGGCCATCGTAGGGCTTCCCTGGATCGTAGGTCGGCCCGTACGGCAGCAGGCATCGATCAGCCGGTGAGAATTGTTGCTGCCGCCGGGCACCCCCTGGCCCGCGACTGGCTCACCTCGTGGATTGACGCGGCGTATGTGTGCGCCGACGGGACAGCGGATCCCCTTCGGATCTCCCGAACCATCGGCATTCACATACTCGAAATCGTTCAGCTGTTCGGGCGAAATCCCTCCCGCAGGGCTATCCGTGTCCGGTGACAAGGCGAGCGGAACGCCGTTGCGCCATCGCCCGCACATCTTTGCCGCGAGCAGTTCAGGATCGATTTTGTCCTTGTTCGACTGCAGGAAATTTTCAAAGCCCACGACGTCGGTCTCGATCTTCTTGAACACTCCAAAGCTGCCGTTCAGGCCGAGCTGTCGCGGCTCCGGTACCTCGTAGTTCTCGGCGTCTTCCCGCAAGACGAAGAGCCATGGCTCGCAGGGCTGCTGGTGATCAGAGGGATATCTTTCCGGGCCGCCGCGAATGGTGGTCCTGGAGATGCCGTCGGTATAGCCGAAGTGAGTTTTGCTGGTCGGCACGGGTTGGCCGTCCTGCATCTCCATTAACGCCATCCCGTCCTGGCGCCAGATTTCTCGAAAGGCATTGCCTTCGGCAAACCAGGCACACACCCTGTCGCTGTAGCTCTGCATCGCTTCCGGGCTGATGGCGTGCAGCGTCACCAGGACGTGATCGTGCCCTTTTCCAAAACCGCCAACCCAGTTCTGGGGCGAACTTGCTCCGGTATCTCCGACCAACTCCGCTCGTTGCGCGGCTCCTTCGGTGAACGCGCCAAATGACTTGAAGGACAGGTGCTGGAACGCGTTCGTTTATCTCCAGCGCCACCAGTCCGGGCCACGTGATACCGATGTTGAGGCAATAGTCGGGCTTGCGACGCGGGGCAGCCGCGGGATTGTCTCCCGGTCCGGGCGCGAACCCCACGTGCCAGTCCTCGGCGGTGGTGATTTGCGGGGCGTCGGATTCGTCGCCGCTGACGAGCCGTCCAAGTTGCCTGCGCGCGTGTGCCGGAGTTCCCACCGTCAACAAGAAATGCCGCACCATCGGCATCCTGTAACCGCGGAGAATGAAGCCCTGAATGTCCGCGAGGTCGAGCGCGGACTTGTCCCTCGTCCCCGAATCGCCCTCAGTCTGCGCGTTCTCGCGTCGCCTTCGACGAAGCATTCGGCGAAGAAGCCCCGGGCTCTCCTTCGCCGGTGCTGCTTGTGCTGTGTTCTCCTTTGCCAACGCGTGCCTCCGGATTATGATGGTTCGTGATCAGTGACTCCAGGGCTATCGAGCGGTGGCCGATTGTGACTTGCGATCGGCCAGCAGGGCTCGAATGTCTTGAACCGAGAGGCCTGGATAGGCGCTGTAAAACCCGATGGGCGGATAGTTGTTTTCCAATGCCCACTGATAGAACGCCTGGGCGTTCTTTGCTACTGGGGTTGGCGGCGCGCCAACGATATGCGGAAAGAGAGTATCGAAAGCGAACGAGGTCTTGTCTGCGAAGTCCTGGATGTACTTCTCCAAATCACCGTCGAAGATGGTGAAGAAGCCTAAGTGGTTGTTCTCAAAGGGCACCCAATGGGAGAAATGCAGCGTGCCGACAACATCGTTCGCTTTATGTCCCTTCTCTCTCACCATGGCCTGCCCGACCGCCTTCGAGACAAAGCCTTGCACACGTGACTTGAAGGCCATGTATGTCAGCAAGGGGCTTGCGAGGTATTGCCCGTAAAGCCCGCCGCACGCGCGGCACGCCTTGATGTCCTGAACCGAAGCGTCCTCGTAGGCGAAATACGTATCGAGAGGCTCGCGGACATGATACTTCAGCCATTTGATGACCCTCTGAGGGTTACTCAGCCACGGGCGTGGCCGGAGGGTCGTCCACGTGTTTGAAGATGGCGTCAAACACCGGGCCGGCATTCTCCACGAGCCGTTCAATATGCGTGTCGACCTCGCCGTCGATGTCCGAAAGGAAGAGAAGCTTCTCGTCTCCCTTGACCATGAACCGGGAGAAATGCACGGTACCGAGCTGGTCCTGCGTTTTCGCGAAATCGGGCATCAACGGGGGCAGCTCTTCGGTGAGCGCCTTGGCGCTGGCGGGCCCCTTGATCGGGAAGTCAATCGATGAGATGGCTCTGGCTCATATCATGTTTCTCCTTGTGTTTTGTTCTCCTTTGCCAGCGCGGAGCTCCTGATTGATCGTCGTTCCACCACGGCTATCGAGTGGTGGCCGATTGTGACTTGCGATCGGCCAGCAGGGCTCGAATGTCTTGAACCGAGAGGCCTGGATAGGCGCTGTAAAACCCGATGGGCGGATAGTTGTTTTCCGATGCCCACTGAATAGAACGCCTGGGCGTTCTTTGCTACTGGAGTTGGCGGCGCGCCAATGACATGTGGAAAGAGAGCATCGAAAGTGAACGAGGTCTTGTCGGCGAAGTCCTGGATGTACTTCTCGAAATCACCATCGAAGACGGTGAAGAAGCCCAGGTAATTGTTCTCAAAGGGCACAAAATGGCAGAGATGCAGAGTCCCAATAGCATCCGCCGCCTTATGTCCTTTCTCTCCGACCAGGGCCTGCGCGACATGCTTCAAGACAAAGCCTTGCACACGTGACTTGAAGGTCATGTATGTCAGCAAGTGTGCTCTGTGAGGTATTGCCCGTGAAGCCCGCCGCACGCGCGCACGCCTTGATGTCCTGAACCGAAGCGTCCTCGTAAGCGAAGTACGTATCGAGAGGCTCGCGGACATGATGCTTCAGCCATTTGATGACCTTCTGAGGGTTATCAGCCACGGGCGTGGCTGGAGGGTCTTCCACGTGTTTGAAGATGGCGTCAAGCACCGGGCTGGCACTCTCCACGAGCCGTGCAAGATGCGGGTCGATCTCACCGTCAATGTCCGAGAGGAAGAGAAGCTTCTCGTCTCCCTTGACCATGAAACGGGAGAAGTGCACGGTACCGAGCTGGTCCTGCGTCTTTGCGAAATCGGGCATCAACGGGGGCAGCTCTTCGGTGAGCGCCTTGGCGTTCGCGGGCCCCTTGATCGGGAAGTCAATCGTGAGATGGCTCTGGCTCATATCGTGTTTCTCCTTGTGTGTCGTTCTCCTTTGCCAACGCGGAGCTCCTGATTGATCGTCGTTCCACGACGGCTATCGAGTGGTGGCCGATTGTGACTTGCGGTCGGCCAGCAGGGCTTTGATGTCTTGAACCGAGAGGCCTGGATAGGCGCTGTAAAACCCGATCGGCGGATAGTTGTTTTCCAATGCCCACTGATAGAACGCCTGGGCGTTCTTTGCTACTGGGGTTGGCGGCGCGCCAACGATATGTGGAAAGATCGTATCGAAAGCGAATGAGGTTTTGTCTGCGAAGTCCTGGATGTACTTCGCGAAATCACCGTCGAAGATGGTGAAGAAGCCTAGGTGGTTGTTCTCGAAGGGCACCCAATGGGAGAAATGCAGCGTCCCGACAGCATCGATCGCTTTATGTCCCTTCTCTCCAGCATGGCCGTCCCGACCAGCTTCAAGACAAAGCCTTGCAGACGTGACTTGAAGGCCATGTATGTCAGCAAGGGGCTTGCGAGGTATTGCCTGTAAAGCCCGCCGCACGCGCGCCGCCTTGATGTCCTGAACCGAAGCGTCCTCGTAAGCGAAATACGTATCGAGAGGCTCGCGGACATGATACTTCAGCCATTTGATGACCCTCTGAGGGTTACCGGCCACGGGCGTGGCCGGAGGGTCGTCCACGTGTTTGAAGATGGCGTCAAGCACCGGGCCGGCATTCTCCACGAGCCGCTCAATATGCGGTCGACCTCGCCGTCGATGTCCGAAATGAAGAGAAGCTTCTCGTCTCCCTTGACCATGAACCGGGAGAAATGCACGGTACCGAGCTGGTCCTGCGTCTTCGCGAAATCGGGCATCAACGGGGGCAGCTCTTCGGTGAGCGCCTTGGCATTCGCGGGTCCCTTGATCGGGAAGTCAATCGTGAGATGGCTCTGGCTCATACAGCGTTCTCCTTTGCCGTCAGGATGGTCACCTCGTACTCAAAATCCGGACCGCCGGGCGACTACGCATGGAGCGGCAAAAACGAACTGCCGGCAAGCGCAAGCTGTCTGCGAGATCACGGTGGGCCGTGACGGGCTCGCAATAGACGGTGATGCCGCCCCGAAACATGAGCTCTGCCGTGACGCGCGCGGGGGCCGCTAGTTGTAGAGGACGCACCCATGCGCGCGGCTCAGAATCGAAACGTCCACCCGGCCTGGATCTGAGACGACGTTCCACGCTTGCCATCCTTGTTCACGCGTGTGCCGCCGAGAAATTCCAGCACGAGATCGAGCTGCTGAATGGGCGTCCAGGTCAGATTGATCGAGGACCGCTGCGTGCGGTGCAGGGCATCGTCTGGCTGCACGTCGAGATTGTCGACGTTGACGATGCCGTACGTAATGGCCGACGTGAAGGTCGGCCGCCACTGCCGCTCGTAGCCGACGTAGCCGGACGAGACGAGCAGCGCACGAAGCTGATTGGTGGTTGCGTCGTACACCGCGTCCTGGCCGCCGAGTGAGCCGAGGTCGGTGATATAGCGGCCGATACCCCAACCCGCCGTTGCCTGCGAACTTGACGCGATCGTCCCTGTCCCATTTCGGCACGAGCACGCCGCTCACGTTGGCGCCGAAGGCGCCCGTCGACAGCGTCATGTCCGGACGATCGAATGGAGTGCCGCGCAATGAGCGCGCGAGGACGGCGGCTTGCACGTGCGTCGTGCGCGTCAGGTGCAAGGCGCTATCGCGTGCGGCCTCGGGATCCCAGCGCAGGCGCGCGATGAAGTCTGGTATGTGATTGACGCCCTGCGCGCCCGTCAGGTCGGGCGACGGGTTCTCGAGCGCCAGAGACGCGTTCAGGTGCCCGGTGAGGGCGCGTGTATAGCGAATGAAGCGGCTGACGAAAGAGCGAGATGGCATTCAGGCCCTCGAAGTCGATGCCGATGGGCTCTGTTTCGGGATCCGAGAACGTCGACCACGTCTGGCCGATCACCCAGTGATCGGACTGGATGAACGCATGGCGCAGCCGCATCGTTCGTCCCGAGCCGGCGAAGTCGCTTTCGAGAAATGTCCGCAGGGGTCCGATCGGCGTGTGCGCCCGGACGTCGAGGTTGGCGCGGCTCGCCGCAGGTGAATAGGTGGTGCGCGACTGCTCACCCGGCACCTCGGCCCCGACCGGAATGGACGAGGTGACGAAGCGGTCGTCGGTGCCGAGCGCCGCGAGCGTGTGCACCAGCGTCATGCGCGCCTGCCCGCCGATCTTGAGCGCGGCGTCGGCGCCGGGAATGCGGATCGATCCCGGAAAGTCGCCGGCGGACACGACCAGGGCCGGCAGTTCGGGCGTGCGCTGCGGATCCTGGCGGTCGCCCCGGGACGTCTGTGCGGTGGGCGGGGCCGCGGGCGCGGCGCTCCCTGTCAACGCTGCCAACTGCGTTCGCGCCGCAAGCGCCACAGCGCTCGTCTCATCGAGCCGCGCGCGCAACGCCTCGAGCTCACGCGCTTGAGCGTCGAGGCGACGCGTCTGCTCCTCCAGCAGCCGACGTTGGTCTTCGACGAGACGGCGCAAGTCGGCCACCGCCGCATCCGATGTCGTCTGGGCGTCTGCCGGCGCGAATGTCGCCGTGACCAGCGTCGCGGCGATCGCGACTCCGAAGGCGCGCGTCGAGTCGAGATGTCGCATCGAGGAGCGACCAGAGCAACTCGTATGCCGAAGCGTGGCTCCTGCGGGCGGCACCCCGCGGTCCGCCGTGCGCGGGCGCGACGATGGCGACACGCCGCGGCGCGATGGGCTTACTGCATTTGGTGATTACGCTGACGGCATGCTGTAACGCGGCCGTCTTGCGGAGCGAACGGACGCTCGACGGGACCGTATTCACCCATCAAGTCGTGATGTTGCGCGCGTGCACGGGTCGATTGAAGCGGCGTCCTTCTTGCTATCTGAGCGACGGCAGCCCAGGGCGGGTGTCTCAGCGCGCCTCGTCGGGTTCAGGCTCGAGCGTCAGGAGAAGGAGTGTTCCGATGAGACGACGACTGATCTTGCTTGGCGCGGCGTGCGGGCTCACGCTGCTTCCGGCCGTGCCGGTCCAGGCTCAACTGAACGGAAGTCACAGCCTCGGCGACTTCGGCGTCAAGCTGGATCGCAGCCCGCGCCCGGCTTCTATGCCGCACTCTTCTATTATCGGTCCGACACCGACACCATCAAGGATGCTGACGGAAACACCGTCCGCCGGTCGCCGGACTCTCCCGGCAGCGTCGGCATCACGGCTGCGGCTCCCCTGCTGTGGTACGTGAGCAAAGCCAAGATCCTCGGGGCGAACTACGGCGTGATGGCCGTGCTGCCCTGGGCCAACTCGTCGCTCGAAGCGCCCGCCTTCGCGCTCAGCAGCACAGTCGACACGAGCTTCACCGACATGCTCGTCCGGCCGCTCGACCTGGGATGGCACACCAAGCGCGCGGACGTCTCCGCCGGGTTCCAGTTCTATGTGCCGACGGGGAGATACGAGCTCGGTGGCAGCGACAACATCGGGAAGGGCATGTGGTCGTATGAGCCCTTCATCGGGACGACGCTCTATCTTGATGAGGCGCGGACCACCAGTCTCGCCACCACCGCTTTCTGGGAGTTCCACGGGAACAAAGAGGATACCAACGTCAAGGTCGGCCAGATCCTCACGCTCGAAGGAGGCCTGGGCAAGTCGTTCCTCGGTGGCGGTCTCGTGATCGGCGGTGCCTACTACGCGCAGTGGAAGCTCACGAAGGATCAGTTGGCCGAGTTCGTGCTGCCCGGCGGAGATCCGGTCAGGGTGGATTTTCCCAACAAGCACAAGGTGTTCGCCTTCGGGCCGGACGTGACGTTGCCGATCGCGAGCAAGACGAAGCTCTTCGCCCGGGTCAACATCCGCTATTTCTGGGAAACGGGCGCACGAGTGAAAACAGAAGGGCAGACTCTGGTGGTTACGGCGACCTTCCCCGTTCCCAGCATAAGGCTGCAATGAGAGAGCGGGGACCGGCGTGACAGCCCTGACCATCGCGGCCATCACGTTCGTTTGCGCGTTTGGCGCCGCCGTGATCGGCGCCTACCTGCATGACCGGTTGCCCGCGCCGCACCTGAGCAGGGAGTCCCAGGACGTGGTGCGGCTCGCCATGGGCCTGATCGCGACGATGACCGCCATCTTGCTGGGTCTCGTGACCACCGCTGCGCGAAGCACGTTCGACGCCCACGAGACGGCGATCAGAAACAGCGCGGTCAACATCCTGACACTGGACCGCCACCTTGCGCGGTACGGCGCGGAGACCAAACCTACGCGCGCCCTGCTGCGAAGCGTTGTGGTATTCCAGGTTGAAACGACGTGGCCGGCCGAAGGGCGTAGCCGTGACGTCGTCGCGCTGCCAACGCCGAAAGTCGAGGAAATCGAAAACCAGATTCTTCACCTCTCGCCGGCGACCGAGGCCCAGCGCTGGTTCAAGGACGAGGCGCTCGCGCTCAGCGAAGAGGTGCTGAAGATACGGTGGCGGGTGTTCGCGAGCGGCGGCGCCATTCCGCCGGTGTTCATCGGCGTCGTGATCTTCTGGCTGTCAGTGACCTTCGCGAGCTTTGGCCTCTATGCCCCTCGTAACGCGACGGTCGTTGGCGCGCTCTTCATCGCTGCGGTGTCGGTCGCGGCGGCGTTGTTCCTGATCGTGGAGCTGGATGGGCCCTTCGAGGGCGCGATCAGGGCCTCCGGCGGGCCCTTTCGCTTCGCGCTCGACAACCTCGGTCGGTAAGAGCCGAGGAGCTGGCAGCTCAGCGCGCGACCTGCACGCACTTCAGTTCCTTCTGGCCGCGAATCAGCAGCTTGCCGTCGACCAGCGCCAGGGGAGCCCAGTTGTCGCCAGGCTCGAGCACCACGGCGCTGGCGATCGGCTTGAACCCGGACGGATCGGGCTCGACGAGATAGAGCTTCGTGTTGCCGTCGGTGGTCAGCAGCAGGCCTTCGGCGAGGATCGACGCCGCCCCGGACGAACGCCGGCTCCTGGTCGGTCTTCCATTTGATCTGGCCGTCCATGGCTCATGGCCGCCAGCCCGTCGCTGCGCTCGTTGACCGTGAAGTGTGAGTAGAAGTGATCCTTGTAGAGCAGCGGCGGCTGCGTGTGCGCGCCGAAGTCGGGGTTCTTGAACAGCTCCTTGACGCCGTAACTGCCGTCGCCCTTCTTCTGGACCTGGAACATCGCGCTGCCGGCGTTGTACCCGCCGGTAATCAGGATGCGGCCCTCGCCGGCGTCGACCGGCTGGGGCACCGGGATCGGGCACTGCCAGCCCATGTAGCTCCACAGCACCTTGCCGCTCCGCGGATCGAGGCCGTTGACGCTGCCGTCACTTGGCGGTGCGGCCCCGTCCCACGCTGGCCGTCGATCATGACGAGGTGGTCTTCGCCGGCGACCTTGACGATGGAGGGGCTCACGTATCCGGGAAGCCCGGACAGCGGCGCCGACTTCCATTTCAGTTCGCCGGTCAGCTTGTCGTAGGCGACCACTCCCGCCTGGGCCGTCTGCGGCGCGACGATCACCAGGTTGCCGTAGATCAGCGGATGCTGGACGATGGCCCACCGGGGGAGCTCCGCCGCCGCCGAAGTCCTTCCAGATGTTCTTCTGCCAGACCGGCTTGCGCGTCTTCGTGTTGATGCAGTAGAGGTCTCCCACCGGTCCGCTCGTATAGACGTGATCCCCATCGACCGTCGGCGTGGTCCGCGAGCCGGCAAACATGAACGAGCCCGGCGCGTCGTACGCGAAGTTCCAGAGCTCCTTGCCGCTGGCCAGGTCGAAGACTCGCAGGTTGTCGCCGACCTTTTCGTCCCGGTCGAGCAGGTAGACTTGACCGCCGCTGACAGCCGCGCCGCCGAAGCCAATGCCGACGGGCGTGGTCCACAGCACCTTCGGCCCTTCCGCCGGCCAGGTGCGCAACAGCCCCTTCTGATCGGACGTGCTGTTTCTGGCCGGCCCGTAGACCCACGGCCAATCGGCAGCGAAGACGCCGGATACCGCCAAGACGAGCATCACCACTACCAGCTTCGCCGTCTCTTTCATCGTTACGACTCCTGACTTCCGGACATCGCTGGTCCGGAAGGTCGATGCCTGCGCTTCAAAAAGGGCCCACTACGAGCCTGGGCGGGATCGGCAGATCTACGTCTGAGGCAGGCGGCGCGTTGACTCGATGAGTTGTATGACCATTCAACAAAGTCGGCTTCCGATGCCCAGCTCATCCGGGGGGCGCACCGTTAGTCCAGTCACCTTACAGGCCGCGCAGGCGCCACCCCAGCATCAGCAGACCGATCGCCGCCACCCAGCTTCCCGCCACCCGGACAGCAATTCGCATCCACGCGGCCCGGAACGACACTACGAGCGCCGCGACCAGCGTGACGGTGACGAAGATCGCGACGGCAATGCCAACGAGGCCGATCGCATCGCGCTGGGTCTCGGCGATGCCAGCTCCGTTCAGCCAGCCGTGTGTGAACCCGACCGCAATCGCGAGCGCGGAGGTCGCGCGAGACGAGAGCGGCCGGTCCGTCGCTGTGAGGAGGCCGAGCAGGAGAAACGACACTATCGTGGCAGGTGAGGCGGCGGGATGGCCGACGACGAATCCGGCGACGCCGCCCGCGAGCCAGGCGCCGGTGAGCCCGAAGAGCGCGCCGCGGCCGGCGGCCGGCCCGTTCAAGCCGGCCAGCATCGCCATCGCGAGAATCGGGACGAGGTCCTCCGGGCTCACGAGCACGTGTGAGACGCCGTCGTAGACCGGCCCCAATCCCGTCGTCACCAGGTGCGCCTCCACGGTCGCGGGAACCAGCGCGCACGCGAGCACGACGGCGACGATGAACGACGCGCGACCGCGGGTGCGCCCGCGTCACGAGACGGCCCTCCACAGGAAGACACACCCCGCGCACGCGATTGCGGCTCCGGCCACTCGCATCGCGACGCGCCCTGCGCTCCACCTGTGGACCAGCCCGATCGCGATGCCGACGCGTGCAGGCAGCCGGTCGCGACGACGAATCCGATGCTGTAGGTGAGCCCGCTCTGGCCGGCTGGCAGCTCGGTGCCGTGGGCGTGGCCGTGAAAGATCGCGAAGAATGCCGACCAGGACTGCCGCGACCGCAAGCGGAGGCCTGGCCTCGGCAGCGACCATCGCGCCCAGCAGGACCGCGGACAGCGCGATGCCCAGCTCGACGCCGGGAATCGGAACGCCCATCAGCCCGAGGAACCCGCCGAACGCCATCACGACGGGAAACGTCACCGGCAGCATCCACATCGCCGGCGCGCCCAGCTGCGCCCCCCACAGTCCGACGGCAATCATGGCGAGGACGTGGTCCAGGCCGGAGAGCGGATGCAGCGAAGCCGGTCAGGAAGCCCGCGCCTGGCCGGCCTGCTCGTGTGCGCGAGCGCGGCTCGCGCGACGCAGGAGGAGCAGCGCACGACCAGCAGCGAGCCGACGGCGTGCGGCGCTGAGCCCGTCACCGCAGGCCTGCCAAGCAGCACGATCGTGCGCTGGATCGTCCAGTAGGCGCCGAGCGATCCGACGGCGTAGCCGGGAAGCGCCTGCGACGAGCGCGGCCAGCGGATCTCCAGCGTGCGAAACGCGCGCTCGAGGCCGAGGATGAGACCGACGAAAAAGAGCTGCCCGACCTCGACGCCGACGTTGAAGAGCAGCAGCGCCAGCGGGATCTCCGCCTGCGGCAGGCCCATCGTCGTCAGGCCGCTCGCGAAGCCGAACCCGTGCAGCAGCCCGAAGGCGAACGCGACGACCCAGGGGTGTCGGATCGTGAGGCTGGACTCGCCGCGCCAGCGGCGGACGATCTCGGGCCCGAGAAACAGGATGCTGAGCGCGATGGCGGCGTTGAGCGGCGGCAGCGGCGCGCTGGCATAGCCGAGCGTCGCAATCGCCAGCGTGATGCTGTGCGCGACGGTGAACGCCGTGATCGTCTTCACCAGCATCCAGCGGTCGCCGACGATCAGCAGCAGGCCCGAGCACGAACAGCAGGTGATCGACGCCGAGCAGGATGTGCTCGACGCCGAGCCGGACGTAGCGCGAGGGCGCGCTGCCAGCCGGTCGTCCGCTCGCCGAGCGTGACCGGCGGCGCGGCCGGCTTGAGCGAGGTGGCTCTCCAGCCGGCCGTCGGCGTGGTGGACGCGGACGATGACGTCGGTGACGGTGGAGTCGAGCCCGTCGAAGGCCAGCGTCTTGCCCTGGATGCCCGCCCTCGCAGGTCAGCGTGCCGCGGACGGTGAGCGCGCCCGGGCGTACAGCTGCTGGCCGGCGGCCGCCAGGCGGCACTCCTTCGGCAGCACCGGCGCGATGTAGATCTCCACCTCGCCGCCGGAAGGCTTCTTCCACAGCAAGCCGTATGTCTCAGGCCGGTCTCGCGCAGCTCGAGGAATCCCGGCCGCAGCTCGTGCGCCGAGCCGGACGCGCGTAGCACCAGCGCAGAAGCGGCGACCAGACGCCATCGAGCCTCATCGCCTCGCCTGGCCGGCCGCCGATCCGCTCCGGCGTCCCGGTCCGCCGCTCGACCACGACGCGATAGCGCGAGAGCAAGCCTCGTCGTACATCGCGTCGATCAGCTGCTGCCGCCGTGTCGGAGCTGACCTCCCGCTCGACCATCGGCCGCACCTCGTCGAGCGTCGGGAGACGTCCGTCCGCGGCGTTCGCGTCCACGAACACGAGGTGCACGCCGTAACCCGAGGCTCACGGGCCGCTCCAGCGGCCGGGCTCGATCGTCAGCACGCTGTCGGCGAACGCCTCGCCGAACTGTCGCGCGATCTCGCTGCGCGTCGTCCGGCTCCACGTCGGCGGAAGCATCGTCGGATCGCCGCGTCGTCGAGGCGTCGTCGGACCCGCAGCCGCCAGCTGCTGGCCAGCAAGGCTCTCGCGTCGCGATCGACCCTTGCGCCACGCGTTGCGGATTCAGGTACACCTGCCGGAACGCGACTTCCGGCTCGGTCCGGAACCGTCGGGGTGCTTCTCCATCCAGCGCCCGCAGGTCCGTCGTCGGTCGGCGGGCGCCGCGTCAGGGCGTCCTCGGCCAGAGGAACTCGAACTTCTGCCGCAGGCGGCGCCGGATGACCGTGTCGTCGCGGTCGAGGCCCATCGCCGTGGCTTCGCGCGTGGCGATCTCCTCTGCGCACGTAGTCGTCCAGCAGCCCCTTCAGCTCCTGCTTCGGTCGGCGGCCGCTGCCAGGTCCTCGCGAAGCCGGCCGTCAAGGAGTCGATCTGCCGGGCGTGATGACGATGCGGTTGGAGCGCGGGACCCGTGCAGTCCACGCCACTCGAAGGCGAGGAACAGCAGCGGCGCCGATCACCAGGAAGTGGACGCAGCGGCTCGCGCAGCCAGCGCTCGACCCGCGACCGCTCGTGGAGTAGCACACCGCAGCACGCGGCTCTTTCAGACGCTCATCTGTGATGGAGCGGATCATACCGCGGCTCTGTGATGGTATGGCTTTCGCACGCGCAAGCGCCCCACAGGAGCAGATCATGATGTCGTATTCGCGAGGCGTGACCGCAGCGCTACTTGGATTGGCGGTGTCGGCGCTGGTCGCCGGATGCACGCGCAGCGAACCCGAGCGGGCAGCCGCTCCGCCGTCGGCCGCTCCAGCCGCTCCGGCTGCGCCGACCAGCGTCGGCCGCCCGACGCGCGTGTTCTTCGGCGACACGCACCTGCACACCGCGCATGTCGATGGATGCCGGCGCGTTCGGCAACCGCCTCGGCGTCGAGGAGGCCTACCGATTCGCCCGCGGCGAGGAAATCACGGCCTCGAGCGGTCAGAAGGCGAAGCTGTCGCGCCCCCTTGATTTCCTGGTCGTCGCCGACCACTCCGACAACATGGGGTTCTTTCCGGACCTGTTTGCCGGCAAGCCGGAGCTGCTGGCCGATCCCACGGGGAAGAAATGGTCGGACATGGTCAAGGCCGGCCAGGGCAATGCAGGCGGCGGTGGAGATCGTCGACCAGTTCTCGCGCGGCACCTTTCCCAAGGCGTTCGATGTACTTACCCGGGCACGCCCGCGTACGGCGCGGCGTGGAAGCTCACGGTCGATGCGGCCGAGAAATACAACGACCCGGGCAAGTTCACGGCCTTCATCGGCTACGAATGGACCTCGCAGGTGCCGCCGGGCAACAACCTGCATCGCGTCGTCGTCTATCGCGACGGCGGCGACAAGGCCGCGCCAGACCGAGCCGTTCACGACGTATCCGCCTGCCGGCAGCACGACACCGGAAGATCTGTGGAAGGTGCTGCAGGCCTACGAAGACAAGACCGGCGGCAAGCTGCTGGCGATCGCGCACAACGGCAATCTGTCGAACGGCTGGATGTTCCCGTGGGAAATCAACCCGGCCAACAAGCAGGCGCTGACCAGCGAATATGCAAAGACCCGAATCCGCTGGGAGCCCTTGTACGAAATCACTCAGATGAAGGGCGACGGCGAAGCCCACCGGACGCTCTCGACCCGGGACGAGTTTGCCGCGTTCGAACTCTGGGACAAAGCCAATCTCAACCTGAGCGAGCGTAAGAAGCCCGACATGCTGCAGGGCGAATACGCCCGCACGGCCCTGCAGACCGGCCTGCAGCTCGAGAAGAAGCTGGGCACGAACCCGTACAAGTTCGGCCTGATCGGCTCGACCGACTCGCACACGTCGCTGGCGACGGCCGACGACAACAACTTCTGGGGCAAGACCACGCCGAGCGAGCCGAGCGGCAAGCGCTTCGAGCATCCCTTCATGAAGACGCCGGTCGCAACGATAATGGGCTGGGAGCAGACCGCATCCGGCTATGCCGGCGTGTGGGCCTCGGAGAACACTCGCGCCGCCATCTGGGACGCGATGATGCGCAAGGAGACCTACGCCACCACCGGCCCGCGGATGACCGTGCGTTTCTTCGGCGGCTGGGACTTCGTCGAGGCCGACGCGAAGGCGGGTGACATCGCCACCGCCGGCTACGACAAGGGCGTGCCGATGGGCGGCGACCTCAAGGCCGCGTCGGAGGGCAAGTCGCCGACGTTCCTTGTCGCCGCCTCGAAGGATCCCGAGGGCGCCAACCTGGATCGCATCCAGATCGTCAAGGGCTGGGTGGATGCGCAGGGCGCGCGTCAGGAGCAGGTCTACGACGTAGCCTGGTCGGGAGATCGCAAGCCGGGCGCCGACGGCAAGCTGCCGGCGGTGCAGAGCACCGTCGATGTCCCCAACGCCACCTACACCAACACCATCGGCGCGCCGCAGCTGGCAGGAGTCTGGAAGGATCCGGCCTTCGATGCCAGCCTCAGGGCGGTGTACTACACGCGCGTGATCGAGATTCCGACGCCGCGCTGGACGGCCTACGACGCCAAGCGCTTCAACGTGAAGATGCCGAAAGAAGTGCCGATGACGACGCAGGAGCGTGCGTATACGTCGCCGATCTGGTACACGCCGGCGCGCTGATCGCTGACGCGCAGCGGCGCGTCGGGTGCGCGGCTGGTCGTGCTAGGGCGCCATGCACCCATGCAGCACCGTCCGAATGTGTGCGGCTATCGCCCGTTCGGACAGGCCAAGAGGGTTGACGCCCAGCGCCTTCCACTGGGCGAACTGCGCGGGCACATGCAGCACCATGTGCACGACCACATCGGGAGGCATCCGACGGAAGGCGCCCTCTGCCTGCCGTCGCGAGACGTACTCGCGGAGAAAGCGACGACCGGCGCGGCGTGCTTCGAGTGCGCGGTCCGTGCCAGGTCGTGGTCCTCGAGCGACGCGAACAGCACGAGCCGATGGTAGACCGCGTCGTCACGGTACGACCGCATCACGGCACGCGCAATCGCCGTGAACAGTCCCTCGTCGTCGCGCTTGTCGGCGAGGCGGCGAAGCTTCCCCGAGCCAGCGTTCGAAAGTCCGCCGCCGGCACGAGGCTCTCGAGAATGGCCTCGTAGAGACTCTCCTTGGTCGGGAAGTGACGGAACAGCAGCGTCTCGCTGATACCGACGGCCTCGGCGATCTGGCGGGTGGTCGTATCCGGCAAATGCCCCGCCGGACTCCGGACTCCGGACTCCGGACTCCGGACTCCGAGACCCCGGACCTGCTTCACTGCTTGCAGCTGATGGAGATGCCCGCGCTGCTCGATCTGTCGAATGTCGTGATCGCGTCGGGCAGCGTGTCCAGATGTGAGATGAACTCGCGGATGCCGCCCATGCCCAGTCCCGACACGTTGTGGGCGGTGAAGCAGCCGCCTTTGACGACTTTCGGCCACGCCGCGACCAGGTAGTTCGTGTACCAGTCCTTGTCGGCGTCGGAGAAGACGAAGTCGAACGGACCCGGCAGCGCCGGCACGATCGCGTGCGCGTCGCCGAGACGGGCCTCGATGTACGGCGGCCAGGCCCGCCTCCTTGAAGTTGGCCACGGCGGTCCGGTGCCGGTCCGGGTCGATCTCCAGGGTGATCAGCTTGCCGCCGGTCTTCGGACAGCGCCCAGCCGATCCAGATGCCGGAGTGTCCCGTCGAGGTGCCGATCTCGAGCGCGCGCGTGAACCGGTGCTTCACGATCAGATCGTGCAGCACCCGGCCATCGCTCTCGGGCACGTTCAGGTCGCGCCAGGTCCCCCGATGACGCTCGAGGAACGCCTCGACCGTCTTGTCCAGGTCGGCGGGGCGGTCTTGTGGCGGGCTGCCGGTGGACGCCAGGGCAGAGCAGAGGACGCACGCCAGCGCAGTGAGGATCGCGTGTCGCATCATGACTTCGTCTTCGGGCAGTCTTGAAGGTAGCATCGACGTGCACGGAAGGGCGAGCGGTGAATTCATGACGAGATCGCATTCGCTGAGCAAGACGATGGGCTGTCGGGCAGGGCTGCTGTTCGCCCTGGTCTTCACGACCTCCATGCAGAACCTGCCAGTGCACGGGCAACCGGCCTCGATCTCGCCGGGCCGGATGCCGCGCATCGGCTCGGTCGACGAGCGGTTCGTCTCCTACAACGTCGAGATGGTCGAGGTAACTGGCGGCCGCTTCTGGGCGCCGTATCGCAGCAAGGCCGCGGCGCCCGCGCCGTCGCCGCCGCCAGCCGCGTCTTCGATGCCTGGTCTCGACCCGAACGCCTTCAGGATGCGCACGCCCATCGATCTGGCCAACGCGCGCCTCCGCGGCCTCGCGAAGGCGCTCGGGCCGGCTTACGTGCGCGTCAGCGGCACATGGGCCAACTCGACGTACTTCCATGACGAAGACACGGCTGCGCCTCCGAAAGCGCCGGAAGGTTTCGGCGGCGTGCTCACGCGCGCGCAATGGCGCGGCGTCGTGGACTTCGCGAAAGCGACCGACGCCGAGATCGTCACGTCGTTCGCGATCAGCCAGGGTGTGCGCGACGCATCTGGCGTCTGGACGCCGGTGGAGGCGCAGAAGCTGCTTGCCTACACCGCGTCTATCGGCGGCCGCATCGCTGGCGCCGAGATGTTCAACGAGCCGAACTTGCCCGGGCCCGGCGGCGCGCCCAAGGGCTACGACGCGGCGGCGTTCGGACGCGACTTCCGCGTGTTCCTGCCGTTCATCAGGAAGGCGGCGCCCGGGCTGCTGGTGCTGGGGCCAGGTTCGGTCGGCGAAGGCGGACTGCTCGCGAACTATCCGGGTCCAAAGAGCGAGGCGATGCTCGAGGCCTCGGGTGGCGGCGTCGACGTCTTCTCCTATCACTCGTATAACGCCGTGTCCCAACGCTGCGCCGGACTGGGCAGCGGCGGCGACGCGCCCGGCCAGACGACGCCTGACGCGGCGCTCACGGCCGACTGGCTTTCGCGCGCCGAACGCGACGGGCGCTTCTACCTCGCGCTGCGGGATCGCTTCGCGCCCGGCAAGCCTCTGTGGTTGACCGAAAGCGGCGAGACGGCGTGTGGCGGAAATCCCTGGGCTTCGACCTTCACCGATACCTTCCGCTACGTCGAGCAGCTCGGGCGCCTCGCCCGCCTCGGCGTGCGCGTGGTCATGCACAACACGCTCGCGGCCAGCGACTACGCACTCGTCGACGAGGAAACGCTGGAACCTCGGCCCAGCTATTGGGCGGCGCTCCTGTGGCGACGCCTGATGGGCACCACCGTGCTCGACGCCGGCCCATCCCCGGCGCCGGACGTCGACGTATTCGCGCACTGCCTTGCGGGGACGCCAGGTGGCGTCGCGCTCGTGGCCGTCAACAGCGATAAGAACGCAGCGCAGACGCTGAACCTCGCGGCGGACGCCGAGCGCTACACGCTGTCGTCGCCAAAGGGGCTGCTGTCGCATCGCGTGACGCTGAACGGATACGCGCTCGGCCTCAGAGGCGACTCCGTGCCCGTGCTTCGCGGCGTCCCGATCAAGTCCGGGGCGATCGCCCTGCCGCCGGCGAGCATCACGTTCCTGGCCGTCCCGAGCAGCGGGCAACAACGACTGCACGAGTACTCGTTGAAGAGCACGTTGCGACATTGCTCGTAGCGCAGCCCTTCAGGGCTGCGTAGCGGCCGTTTGGCAGGCCTGAAGGCCTGCGGCTACCAAGTGGCCGCCGTCAATTTCGCAACGTGCTCGAGTTGCAGTCCAGGGCAAACGGTCGGAGACTATGCCGTCCGACGATGCGTGCACTGACGCCTTTGGTCGGGAGGTCCCCATGGAACGCGCGATACCGATCCTGCCGGTCGAAGACCTGTCGGCCGCCAGGACCTTCTATGTGGATGGGCTTGGGTTTCGCGTCGCCTTCGAGGCGACGGAGGACGGGCGCAACGGCCTGCTCGGTCTCGAGCGCGGGACGATTAAGTTGACGCTCGACAGCCCGATGGATGGCCACGGCCGCAATGCCTGCGTCTCGCTCGAGGTCAACGACGCCGATGCCTATTACCAGGAGTGGAACGCCAGGGTGAGGACCCTGCGCCCGCCGCGGGACGAAGAGTGGGGCGCGCGGACGTTCGACCTGCTCGACCCGTTCGGCAACACCATCTTCGTGATGGGACCGGTATCGGCGGCTGGACGCGCCCGGTAAATCGCCGAAAACGCATAGCGCCCCCTGAACCAGATGCGCTAACTCCCGCGCGGCGCCCACCTTCTGATTCACACGAGAGAAGCGGCCCGCTTGCCGAAGCAGGGCCTCGCGCATACGCTTGCCCGGATCAGCAACCCCTACTGTCGAGCTTCGAGTCGCCGGATCGGGTCAGACCGATCGAGGAGGTCGTGCAGTGAGCGTCGCCGTTCGCGTCGATCGCAATGGAGATCGCGGGCGTCTCGTGCCGACCGGTCCGTTCGACCTTGCCCACGCGGCCGTGGTGGCGCGGGTCGTGGAGCACCCTCCGCCAGACCTCGAAGGGTGCCGTTCGATCGACGTCGACCTGGGGCATCTCGATCGGATCGACGGCGCCGGCGCGGTGCTGCTCGCGGGATTCCTCGATCGTCTGGACGCCGGTGGAACGCGCACGCGGGTGGTGGAAGACCGCAACGCCGAAGCCGCGCGGCTGATCGCCCTCTATCGTGGCCGGCGGGAGGATCGCCTCTCGCCTCAAGCGCCCGATCGAAACCTGCTGACACGAATCGGTGCCGTCGCCTCCACGGTGCCGGTCGCGGTCACCGGCGCCCTGGACTTTGCCGGCCGCGTGCGCCGCGGCGATTCCGAAGGCCGCCGCGACGCCGCGCTCGGTGGATTGGCAGTCGCTGCCGAGATTGCTACAGGAGATTGGGGCCGATGGCCTCGTCGTCACGGGTGCCGCCAACTTCCTGGTTGGTCTGATCATCGGATTGCTCGGCATCTCGCAGCTCGCGCGCTTTGGCGCGGTCGCCTACGTCCCCGAACTCGTCGTCGTCGCGCAGTTCCGCGAGCTCGGCCCGCTCGTCACGGCGATCGTGGTCGCCGGCCGGTCGGGCGCTGGCCTGGCGTCGGAGCTCGCGACGATGAAGGTGTCGGAAGAGATCGACGCCCTGCGATCGATGGGGTTCGATCCGTTGCGATGGCTGGTCGTCCCCCGCTGCGTGGCGCTGGTGATCGTCGTGCCGGTCCTGACCTGGGTCGGCAACGCGCTGGCGCTCCTCGGCGGCTTTCTCGCGACGACCGCCACTACGGAGATGCCGGCGCGCGCGTATCTGCTGGCGACCACCGACGCGATCACCGCTGGCCACCTGCTGGGAGGCCTCGTCAAGGCGCCGTTTCTGGCGCTCGCCATCGGGCTCATCGCCTGCCGGCAGGGACTGGCCGCGCAAGGCGGCGCCGCAGCGGTTGGCGCGAAGACCACGAGTGCCGTCGTGATGGCGATCCTCGGCGTGATCGTGACCAACGCGCTGTTCACGTTCCTCTACACTCTCATGGGCGTCTGACCATGCCGCCATCGAGGCCGCACATCATCGTCGAGGATCTGCGAATCGGGTGGGGGAAGCGCGTGCTCATGGAGCACGTGAACTTCCAGGTCGAACGCGGCACGACCCTGGCCATCCTCGGCGGGTCGGGAAGCGGCAAGAGCACGCTGCTGCGCTACTTGATCGGCCTCGAGCGTCCTCAGGCTGGCCGGATCGACATCGACGGGGTCGGCGAGCCGCATCGCTACGAAGGCGTGCCGCCCTTCGGCGTGCTGTTTCAGTCCGGCGCGCTCTTCAGCTCGCTGACGCTCGCACAGAACCTTGCGCTCCCGCTGACGGCCTGGACGCCGATACGCGGAGAAACCGTGGATCGGCTCTGTCAAGCCAAGCTCGAGCTCGTCGGGCTCGGTCCCTTCGCCGGGCACCTGCCGGGCGAGATCTCGGGCGGCATGAAGAAGCGCGCCGGCATCGCTCGCGCGCTGATGCTGGAGCCGGATCTCCTGTTCTTCGATGAGCCCTCCGCCGGGCTCGATCCGATTTCGGCGGTCGAGCTCGACCAGCTCATCATCACGCTCAGCCGCGATCTTGGCATCACCGTCGTCATCGTGACGCATGAGCTGCCGAGCATCTTCCTCGTGGCCGATTCCTGCATCGTCCTCGACAAGATCGCGAAGGGCATCGTCGCGCAGGGCAACCCGCACCGGCTGCGCGACGAATCGACAATCCCGTTCGTGCACAACTTCTTCACGCGGTCATCGCCGGGGGTGCCCGCGAGTCAGTGAGTGTTGCCGATGCCCGTCGAAAGAAGCTACGCCCGCCTTGGCCTGTTCCTGGTAGTGGCGCTCGCCGTCTTCGTCGCCACGGCGCTGCTGTTCGTCCAGCGGGCGAGGAGTCGTGCCGTAATCGAGCTGGTCACGTATACGACGGAGAACGTGAGCGGGATCGATGTCTCGAGCCCGGTGCGGTACAGGGGCGTGCCGCTGGGCCGCGTCACCGAGGTGCGCGTGGACCCGCGTTCCAGCACAATCCAGATCGACTTCGAGGTGTTTCTCGACCGGCTGAACACCGTTGGCGCGAATGTCAAGGAGATCCGGAAGACCGCCGATCTCCAGGGCATGTTCCCGAAGCTTCGCGCCCAGGTGATCGGCAACCCGGTGACGGGGGAGGCGTACCTGCTGCTCGACTCGCCGGAGAACCCGCCGCCGCCGCTGGCCCTCGGCTTCAAGCCGGATCGGGCGTACATCCCGTCGATGCCGACGACCCTTGCATCGATACGTGACCGCGTGCCGGAAGTGCTCGAGCGGGCGGAGGCCACGCTGCAAGTGCTCGAGACTATCGTCGGCAGGATTCCGGACAGCCTCGACCGCAGCGACCGATTCTTCACGAACATCGAACGCATCGTTCGGGAGAGCGATCTGCCGGCGCTGAGCGCCGATTCGCGCAAGTTCTTCGCGTCGACCAGCGTGCAGATCGAGCAGATCGCGACCGAGCTCGACGACGTGATCGGCCAGCATGGGAAGTTGATGACCCTGGTTGAAGACGCGCGTTCCGCACTCAAGACGGCCGATCTGCCAGCCACGAATCAAGCCGCGCGCACCGCGGCGGAGCAGACCTCGCTCGCGGCCGACGATCTGCGGCGCTCGCTGCCGGCCTTACGGGAGTCGCTCCAGCAGCTTCGCGACCTCGCCCGGCAGCTCAACGAGCAGCCCGAGTCAGTGGTCTACGGTCCCCGGCCGGTGACGGTGAAACAATGACCCGCGCGATCCGCAGCGGCCTCGCGCTTCTCCTCGCTGTTCTCTGCCTGGCCGCGGCCGCGTGCCAGCTCAGACGGCCCGATGTGATAACCGGCCGCATGCTCGAGCCACAGCTGCTCGAGCCGCAGCAGCCCGAACCGAGAGCGGCGACCAGTGCGTCTGACGCCGCCCCCATTCGCCTGCTCGACACTCAGGCGCGCGGACACATCGGCCGCGCAGTGCTTCATCACCGGCCCGATGGCGAGCTGGTCGAAGACCCGATGTGGCGATGGTCGTCGTTGCCGGACCGTTATCTGGACACGGCGATCCGCCTCGAGCTGGCGTCGAGTCCTCGCTTGCGCCTGGTCGACGCCCCCAGCGCCCCGGCGCTCGCCGCCACGCTCCTCGTCTGGCAGCTCGAATCGGGAGACGCGACACGACTCGTCGGCGCCGTCGAGTTCCAGTACACGGGGACCGACCGGGGTGTTCACGCGGAGGTGGTACGAGCGCAGCGAGCCCGTGTCGGCGGAGCTGCCCGGCGATCTGGCGGCCGCATCGGGCCGGCTGTTGCGACGGCTCGCGCAGGACGGCCTGACGCGCATGACACGCGAACGCTGACAGTCGCCGACTCGTTAAAGGAGCTGGAGCGGTCGAAGTGCGGGCCCGTCAGGACTTCACTGCTTCGGTCGGTCCTCGCGGACTCCCGGGTTGCCGGTGGGCGGAGGCGCGCGGTCGGTCGAGGCCGGCGGTCCAAGCAGCTCCAGGAGGATCGGCCTGAGTCCATCGGCCCACACCTGGTAGCCTTCCAGCGTCGGATGCAGCTTGTCGCCTTCGTGCATCATGCCCGCGAGGAGACGCCCTTCCTTGTCTGCGAGCTTGTCGTTGACGCTGAGGAACCTCACGCCACGTCCGTCCGCCAGCCGCGCAAGATTGGCGTTGACGGCGTCGATCTCCGGCATGACCGCCATGTTGTCGTTGCGGGGAAAGATGCCCGTGAGCACGATCGTCGCGCCGGCGCCTTCCGCCGGCAGACGTCGAGAATCGCCGCCAGGCCGCGCGTGATGTCCGCGACCTTCTCCGTGTCGCCGGGCGCCGGCCCGATGTTGTTGGTGCCGGCCATGAACGACGATCACCTTCGGGTTGACGCCGTCGAGCTCGCCGTTGTTCGAGGCGCCAGAGAATGTTCTCCGTCCTGTCCCCGCCCCAGCCGAAGTTGCCGGCGTTCCAGCCGTGGAAGTTCTGGCGCCAGTTGGCCAGCAAATCGGGGTAGTCGGTCGCCCCCCAGCGGCGCGTGATCGAGTCGCCGACGAAGTAGAGGTCGATGCGGCCCGTCCGCGCCTTCTCGAGCAGCTGCTCGTGCGCGACTGCCGAGTTCCGGTCGCTGCGCGGCGCGGGGCGATCGGCGGGCCCCGGCGGGTCGACCTTCACGGCGAACGGATTCAACCCTGACGACTCGCGCACGAGATCCGACGTGTGCGTCCGATCGGCGCGCGCGGCCGTGGTCGCGACGAACATCAGGCTGGCGATGGCGAGGGTCAGGCGGTGACGAGTCACGGCGCGGCTCCGGCGTTAGTAGCAGTCGGGCTGGAGTATACGGAGCCGGCGGCTGAAGTGCGAGTGCGGCCCCTACCTGGCTGACTTCTTGCACCACTACCTGGCGTGGCGATCATGGCCGCTGGTGCGGCGGCCCGGTAGTGCCGATAAGCGGTCAGAGCTGATGCGGGGGTAGTCAATGGAGCTGCTGGTGTTTTCGATGATCGTCGTCCTCTCCGTCGCGCTGGGCGTCGCGATGACGAAAATGGCATTGTCCCTCGTCTTCTCCATCGCTCGAACCGCCCCTTCGAATCCGCGTCGGCCTGCCAAGTCTGCGACCGCCCGCGAGTTCTGAATACACGACTACCGGGAAGATTCAACACCGTTCCCGGCCGGCCACGGCCGATTGCCGGCGCGCCATCCCTCGACTTAGACTCCACTTCGGCCATCGCTGTCTCTGGTTCGAAGCCATTGTGACTGCGGATGCCCCGCTCTCAATGGATCAACGCTCCCCATCCGGTGACGTCGCACTCGTCAGCCTCGGCGACTACGAGCAGCTCGCGCGAACGCGCCTGCCGGCCGCAGCCGACGCGTTCCTCGCGTCTGGTGTCGGCGACGAGCGGACGGTTAGAGCGAACCTCGATGCGTACGCGCAGGTGCGACTCCGGCCTCGCGTGCTCGTCGACGTCTCGAGCATCGACACGCGCCGGATGCTGCTGGGACGCGAGCACGCCGCTCCAATCGTCCTGGCTCCCACGGCGTACACCGGCGTGTTCCATCCCGAAGGCGAGCTCGCCGTGGCGCGCGGAGCGCAGGCCGCAGGCATCACCTACACGGTGAGCTCGTTCTCCACGACGACCGTCGAAGAGATTCGCGCAGCGAGTGGCGGCTCGCTGTGGTTTCAGCTGTACGTGCTTCGGGACCGCGGGCTCACGCGCGAGATCGTCCAGCGCGCGGAAGCCGCCGGCTGCGAAGCCCTGTGCCTCACCGTCGACCATCCAATCGCCGGCGCTCGCAACCAGGAGCGGCGCGCCAGGTTCGAGCTTCCCGCAGGAGTGCGGCGCGCGCATCTCGACAAGCTCGGCGAAGCCGCCGGCCAGCTCGGACGCCCGATCGCCGGCGCGCGAAACATCTACAGTCCGCTGGTCGATCCCGCGCTCACATGGGCCGACGCGCAGCAGCTCATCGCGTCGACGCGCTTGCCCGTGTTCCTGAAAGGGATCCTGGATCCGGACGACGCGACTCGTGGCATCGACGCCGGCGCCGGTGGCATCATCGTCTCGAATCATGGCGGGCGCACCGTCGACGGCGTCCCCGCGACGCTCGAGGCGTTGCCTGCCGTCGTCGATCGCGTGGCGGGTCGGGTGCCGGTGCTGGTCGATGGCGGCGTGCGGCGCGGCACCGATGTCGTCATCGCGCTCGCGATGGGGGCCGCTGCCGTGCAGATCGGGCGACCCTACCTCCACGGCCTGGCGGTTGCCGGCGACGCGGGAGTGGCGCAGGTCGTCAACATCCTGCGCCAGGAACTCGAGATCGCGATGGCGATGCTCGGCAGGCCGTCGCTCGACCAGCTGGACCGCTCGGTTCTCTGGGAGACGTGACTTAGAATCCCACGGCTGCGTGGGAACGTCGGGCGGCGATGACATGCGCGCCCGAGGATGTTAGTGTTAGTGGGCCAGCGAAATCGCACCGCTAGATCAGCAGCGGTCGCATCGGCGTGCGAGAAGCACGGGTACGGAGGCTGTTGAAGGTGCGCAATTCGAGCGTGTTGACGAGTGTTCACGATGCTGGCGCTGTCGGCCGTCGCGGCGGCGCCACTGGCCGCCCAGACGCCGGCGACACCCGCCGAGCCGACGTCCCGCCAGGCCGCCATCGAGCAGGAGCAGGCGGCGAAAGCGGCGACGGCCAGTCCCTACGTCCCCAACAAGGGCGAGCGGCTCTTCGAGAGGATCGACGCGCTGCTCGAGGGCCGCAACTGAAGCTGGCACCCCTATTTCGACAGCGCGTACGCGGGCGGTGGCTTCACGCTGGGCGCCGGCCGCGCCAGCTACGTCAGCGCCTACAACTACGTCGACGCGCGAGGCAGCTATACGTTTTCCAACTACAAGCGCGCGGAGGTGGAGTTCGTCGCGCCGCGGATCTTCGATCGGCGCGGGCGGCTGTCGGTGCTCGGCGGCTGGCGCGAAGCGCCTGAGGTCGGCTTCTACGGCATCGGCACCAACACCTCGGAAGACGACCGGACCAACTACCTGTTCGAGCAGCCGTATGCGAGCGCCCTGCTCACCGTCTTTCCGACGCGGAAGTTGCTCGATGCTCGGCGGCGGGGCCGAGTTCAGCCAGTGGACGCAGGAGCCCGGCAAGGGGTCGTTTCCGTCGGTCGAGACCAAATACACTCCCGCGACGCTTCCGGGCCTCGGCGCCGAAGTCACGTACCTCCACACCCAGGGTACCGTTGGCCTCGACTGGCGCACCTCCCCCGGTTACTCACGCCGCGGCGGCTTCTACGGCGTGACCCTGCACGACTATCAGCGACAACGACGACGAGTTCGGCTTCGGGATGGTCGAGTACGAGGCCATCCAGCACTTTCCCATCCTGCGCGAGGCATGGGTTCTGTCGCTGCACGGCCGCGTCCAGAGCGTCATCGACAAGGACGGTCAGCAGACGCCGTTCTTCATGCTGCCGGCCCTCGGCGGCGGTTCGAGCCTTCGCGGCTACAGCAGCTGGCGGTTCCGCGACGAGAACAGTCTGTTGCTGCAGGCGGAATGGCGGGTCATCATCAACCGCTACTTCGACCTGGGGTTTTTCTACGACGCCGGCAAGGTGGCGCCGCGCACGAAAGACCTCGATTTCAACCACTTGAAGGACGACTTCGGGTTCGGCATCCGGTTCCACGGCCCGTTTTCCACGCCGCTGCGCGTGGAGCTGGCCAAGGGCCGTGAAGGCCTGACCTACGTGTTCTCGTCGTCTGCGGCGTTCTAGGCGCAAGGTATCCATTCATGCCTGTATCCCGGTTCTCATCGTCGGCGCGCCACCTCGGCGTCCTGGCCCTTTCAATCGTCGTCATCGGGCTCTTCGCCGCCGGTGTGTCGACCCAGTCGCCGAAGTTCTTTCCGGACGACCCTATCGCGCGCGAACCTGAGTCGCAGGACGCATCGAAAGCGGCGCCGTACGAGCAGTCGACGATGTACGAGCTGCTCTTCAACCTGTTCGTCATCTCCGACTACGACCCGAGCGGCCTCCGCGCGAAGAACCTCAACACCATCGACGAGGTGCCCGATTCGAACTGGTTCACCAATCGTGTCGGCGCCAGGCCCATCTCGAACGACGAGCTGGTCCGCGCCGGCAATGTCGGCGAGCCGCCGGACCCGTCGAAATGGGTGCTGATCAGGGAGAAGACCTCGGGCATGCATCCCGGCTTCACGGCAACCGACGGCAAGGGCGAGACGTGGTTCATCGAGTTCGATCCGCCGCACGCCCCCGAGGGCGCGACGGCCGCCGTCGCGATTGCGAGCAAGATCTTCTGGGCGCTGGGCTACAACCAGGTGGAGTCGTTCCTCACGACATTCGATCCGGCCAAGTCGTCGATCGACCCGAAGGCAACCCTCCGCCGGCCGAACGGCAAGCGAACGCCGTTCACCCAGGACGACGTCAACGCGATCCTGGAGAAGGTGTTCCGCAACGCCGACGGGACCTACCGGGTGATCGCCGGCCGGCTGCTCCCGGGCAAGATTCTCGGCGGCTTCAAGTACGCGAGCACGCGACCCGACGACCCCAACGACCTCGTGCCGCACGAGCACCGGCGCGAGCTGCGCGCGCTGCGCGTCTTCGGCGCGTGGACGAATCTCACCGACATGAAGGGGGCGAACACGCTCGACACGCTGGTCACGGAGAACGGCCGGACGGTCGTCAAGCACTACCTGCAGGATGTCGGCTCCACCTTCGGGATGTGCAACCGCCAGCACGAGTGGGATATCAGCTACGAGTACTTCTTCGACGCCGACGCGACCCGCAAGCGCCTGTTCACGCTCGGGTTCGGGCTGAGCCCGTGGCAGACCGTCGACTACGTCGAGTACCCCTCGGTCGGCAAGTTCGAAGGCAAGGCCTTCGATCCGCGGACGTGGCGTCCGCAGACGCCGTCGCAGGCCTACAAGGAGATGCGGCTGGACGACGCCTTCTGGGCGGCGCAGCGCATCGCGGCCTTTACCGATGACATGATCAGAGCCGTCGTCCACACTGGGCAGTTCAGCGACCCGGCAGCCGAGAAGCACCTGGCGGACGTGCTGATCGAGCGCCGCGAGAAGATCAAGCGCACCTACCTCACGCCGGTGAATCCGATTGTCGCGCCACGCCTCGACGCGAAAGGGCTCACGGTCGGGAACGCCGCGGTCGAGGGCGGTGTCGCCGAGGCGCCGTCGGCGTACCGCGCCACGTGGATGCTCTTCGACAACGCGACCGGCGCCACCAAGCCGCTCTCGGAGACGACCAGCGCGACTACGACGATCCCGGCGCCCGCCGGGTTGCCGTCGAGCGGCTTCGTGGCCGTTGACATCGCCGCGGACAGCCAGACCAACCCGACGTGGAAGCAGCCGGTGAGGGCGTACTTCCGTCAAGAGGGCGGCGGCTGGAAGCTCGTGGGCTTCGAGCGAATGCCCGAGAAGGCGACCGCGGCTGATTCTCAGACCGCGTCCCGCTGACGCCGATCCCACACCTGCGGCATTCCGGGCGACGAGGCTCCGAAGGGGCCAACCTGATGTTCTGGGAACACCAGGGCGAAGCCCAGGTCACCTGGATGGACAGCGAGCTGAAATGCAGACCCCGAAGGTAGGGCGCAGCGCGTTTGACGTCGTTCGGACGGTCGGACTCGTGCTGCCGGGCGTCGAGGCCGTCCTCAAGTACGACGGGTCGCCGACATTGAAGCTCGACGGCTGCTTCATGGCCGGCCTGGCCGGTCATCGGTCAGCCGAGCCCGATACGCTGGCGGTTCGAATTCCTCTCGAGGAGCGCGCGCTGCTCCTGGAGGACGCACCCGAGACCTATTACCTGACCGACTACTACCGGCCCCACCCTGTCGTGCTGGTCCGGCTGTCGCGCATCGATCGCGAGGCGCTGCGCGATCTGCTGTCGGTGGCGTGGCGCGCGACATCGCCGAAGACGGGAAACGGCGGCCGAATCGACCGGCCGCCGGCGTCTTCAGCGAGGGCGATGCCTGACCTTCAGTCCTCGAGGGCCACTGAAGCGGTCTTCGAACAACTCGAAGACAACGGCGTCTCCGACGACCAGGCCGTGGAAGGGTGTGCCATCGGCCAGATCCGCCCGATGAAAGTAGATGTCGCGACGATCCGCCAGGCGGATGAATCCGTGGCCCTGACCGGCACGCAGCTTCACGATCCGGCCGCTGGCCGCGACGCCTCGCGGACTCGTCGGAACTCCGCGATGCAATGTCGCGCGCTGGTCGGTGGAGTGGAGAGCGGCAGTTCCCGTGTCACTCATAGACGCTCCTCGAATGAGCCGGCTGTCCTGTCAGTCGGTTGACGTGGCGTTCTCGATGTGCTGAATCAGGCTGAGCGCGCGTTCACGCAGCTCGGCGGCATCGCTGGCAATCTTCGCCTCGCCCACGCGCTCCAGCCTCGGCACGCGGCGGTCGAGCGCCTCGATGAGGCGATGAAGATCGGACAGCATCTCCTTCGCAACCGTGACGCGGTTCTCATCGTCGATTGTCATGGATTGCTCCGGTTGAGATCCGGCTACGCTCATCCGCCCCCGACCAGCACCGGGCGCGCAGGATGCCGCGGCAAGCCACAGACTTTGCCGTCGGCAACCTCGTGCTGCGCCGTGGTCGTCAGCTTGTGGGACGCAAGGACGCGAGGGCTGCAGCCGCGCTGCAGCTGCGCCGTCCTGAGCGCGGCGAGGGTGACGAACTCGAACTTGCCGATGTCGCCCGACCGGAAGATCATGCGAAGCCCTCCCGTCGAGCGGCCGCCAGGCGCCGCCGTGGTTCAATCATCGCTTCACCGTGGACTCGGCGTCGTGGAGCACGTGCGCGATCGATCCGGTCGACTGGCCGCGCGCGAGAAGCACGACGATGCCCACCGGTGCGCAGCCGAGAAACAACCAGACCGCCGCCTCACGCGCGGAGAAGATGGCGTCGAGCAACGCGATGCGGAGCGCCAGCGCCGACAGCACGGCGAGCGACCAGGTGCCAAGCGTGGAGAGCAAAAGTCGACCGGTCTGCACAATGACCTCCGAAGCTTCGGATCGATCACGCGCCATCGGATGTGGTGGGGCGCAAAGGGGTCCGGCAAACGAAAACTGCCGGTCGGCGCGCACCCGAAGAACGGATGCTACTCGGAACGCAGGCGGGCGTCGGTCTGAACCAACCCCCGAAGTATAGCTGATAGCGGGTTTCGGCGAACCGGGGCTGTCGTCAATCAGACGTCACGACGGTCGCCCGGCAGGTCCGAGAGTCCTTCCGAAGACGGAGCAGACCGGTCGGCGATCAACCGCGCTGGCAGACCGGGCAGTAGAAAGTCGAGCGGCCGGCCTGCACGATGCGGCGGATTGTCCCATCGCACCGCGGCGTCGGGCAGGGCTCGCCGGCCCTCTCGTACACGCGAAAGCGCCCCGATCGATACGAGGTGCCGGTCGATTGCGCGACCGCGCGTTCGAGGACGCGCTTGATCGCCGCGGCCAGCCGGTGCGCTGACTCCCGCGGCTGCCCGGCCGGCGTGGCAAGCGTCGAGGCCTGGCGCCGCGGCGACAGCCGCGCCAGGTGCAGGGCTTCGCTCGCGTAGATGTTGCCGAGCCCGGCGACGACGCGCTGGTCGAGCAGCGCCGCCTTCAACGACGTCCTGCGGCGGGCGCAGGCCCGCGCCAGCGTGCCGCCGTCGAACTCGTCCGACAGCGGCTCGGGTCCCATCGCCTTGAGCGCCGGGTGATCGCGCAGGCGCGCGCTGGCCACGAGGTCCATCACGCCGAACCGGCGGGGGTCGTTGTAGACGACGTCGAGCCCGGACGACAGGGTGACGATGACGTGGTCGTGCAGCAGGGCAGCGGTGCCGGCCGGCTCGGTCCGGAACGACCCCGACATCCCCAGATGCATCAGCAACGTGTCGCCGGAGGAAAGCCCGGCGAGCAGGTACTTGCCGCGCCGGGCGAGCCCATTGATTGTGCGCCCGTGAAGCCGTGCCGCCAGGCGCGGCGGGAATGGCCGGCGCAGTCCGGAGCGGCGCAGCGAGACGCGCGCAATCCGCGCTCCGGCCAGCACCGGTGCCAGTTCGCGACGAACGGCTTCGACTTCAGGGAGTTCGGGCACGCAGAGTCCGGGGGGAGTCGAGGGGCTGTGGGTCTGTGGGTCTGTGGGTCTGTGGGTCTGTGGGTCTGTAAGCGCCTGTGGCGGCCGATCTGAAACGCCAGGGCCCCGGGCGCATTATCTGATCCGGCGTGTCACTTCTTGTGCGTCGCGATGTACTGGCGCACGAAGTCGTTGAGGTGCGGGCTCTCGCGAAGCCCCACCTGCCTGGCCTCTTCTTCGGCCTTCTCGATCGTCCAGCCGTCGCGCATGACGCGCCGGATCATCCAGAACGCGCCGACGCGGATCGCCGCCGTGCAGTGGATGAACGCCGGGCGGTTCGCCGGGTCGTCGGTGACCGCGAGGAACTCGTCGACCTGCTCGACCTTCGGCGCCGTGAACACGACCGGGATGTTGAAGTAGCGCAGGCCGAGCGCCTTTGCCTTGGCCTCTTCTTCCGCGGCCCGGTGTTCCGCGGGCGTGCGGAGGTTGATGATGGCCTTCACGCCTTCGGCCTTCAGCTGATCCAGGTGCTCCATGCGCGGCTGCCCGCCGGTGCAGAACTGATCGTTGATCCGGAGGAAGTTGCGGATCGGCGGCAGCTCGGGCTTCGCCTCCTGCGCGACTGCCGTCGCGACAATCGCGGTCAAGCCGAGCAGTAACGAGAACGCGGTGGTAGTGCGGATGGGCATGAGCCCGATGTTAGCACTGTGCACTCAGCGCGGCACTGACACTGCACGCAGCACCTCCTGCAGCACGCAGCACCGCCCGCAGCACGCAGCACGCGGCACCAGGCACAGAGGTGTTACGCCTTTCGCCGTGTTCGCGACCTGACAGGCGCGTCCTGTCCCGGCAATTTCGCGATCATCACTTCAGTCGACTTCACGATCGCCAGCGCGTCGTCTCCACGGCGGAGCTTGAGTGCCCTCACAGCGTCGGCGGTGATGACGGCCGTCAGCGTCTGATCGCCGACGCGGAGGCGCACCTGGGCGAGAAGCCCGTCGACCCGCACTTCCTCGACGAACCCCCGGAGCCGGTTTCTCGCGCTGAGCCCGCCAAGCGAATCCTCGTCGACGGGGCGCGCCTTCGGAAGCTCGTCGGGACGCATGCGCGACAGCAGGCGCTGGACCTCGGCCTCCGATACGCGGTGATGCCCGCCATCGGTGCGCGAGGTCCGGACGGTGCCGGCGAGCACCCAGCGTTTCAGCGTCGAGTACGCCACCCCCAGGCGATCGGCGGCGGCTCTCACAGTCAGCAGCGGCATTCGACTCACTCCCGCTTCGAGTTGACTCGAATCGTATCACTCGCAGCGAGACCCCGGATCCCACCGTCGCCGTAGCGGGACTGAGACCAACCGGTGTATATGATTAGCTGCTGATTGAGCCGAATCAATGAGTCAATTCAGTTCGATTTGTGATCGACGGAGCAGCGCGCGGTGCTGGAGAGCGATTCCGGGCATCGCCCTGGGACTGGCGATGCTGGCGGCATCGCCGGGAGTGGCCGGCGCGCAGATTGGTTCAGCTACTCTGACCGGCGTCGTAGTCGACCAGGCGGACGCCGCCGTGCCTGGCGCGGTGGTGACGATCACCGCGGCGGCGACCAACCTGTCGCGCACGATCGGTCACGCGGGCAGGACGGCAGCTACCTGTTCGCGGCGCTCATGCCCGGCCTCTATCGCGTGCGCGTCGAGCTCGAGGGATTCCGCTCGCTGACACGAGAGGGCGTCCGGCTCTCGACCGGAGAGACCGTGCGTCTCGATCTGCAGCTGGCCGTGGGCGCCTTGACAGACGCGGTGACGGTGACCGTCGACGCGCCGCTGCTGCGCAGCGAGACGGCCGGGCTCGGGCACGTGATCGACAACCGCAGGATCGTCGATCTGCCGCTGAACGGCCGCAGCTTCATCACGCTGGCCAGCCTGGCGCCTGGCGTGGCGATGCCGCCGCCGCCGGCGGCGCCGCTGCCGCGCATCAACGGCGGCCGGCCGAGAACGAACGAGTACCTCTTCGACGGCATCTCGGTTCTTCAGCCGGAGCCGGGTCAGGTCGCGTTCTTTCCCAACGTCGACGCCATCCAGGAGTTCAAGGTCGAGACCAACAGCCCGCCCGCCGAGTTCGGGCGCTTCAACGGCGGTGTCGTCAACCTGACCACCAGGTCGGGCAGCAACGACGTTCGCGGCAGCGTCTTCGAGTTCTTCCGGCACGAAGCGCTGAACGCGCGGAACTTCTTCGCCTCGACCAACCAGGTCAAGCCGCAGTTCCGCCGCAACCAGTTCGGCGGCGTCGTCGGCGGGCCAATCCGGCGCGACTCCACCTTCTTCTTCGCCGACTATCAGGGCCAGCGGCAGACCATCGGCCGCACCGCCATCTCGACCGTGCCGACATCGTTGCAGCGGCAGGGCATCTTCACGGAAGCCATCGGCGGCCGCGTGCCCGTCATCTACGACCCGGCGTCGACCGCACCGGGCCCGGCGGGAGGGACGACCCGTCGTCAGTTTCCCGGCAACGCGATCCCTGCGGACCGCGTCGATGCGGTTGCGCGGACCCTCCTTGCGCGCTATCCGCTGCCGACCGGCACCGGGACCGCCAACAACTACCGGCGCGTGGACGACGAGACGGTCGACCAGGATCAGATCAGCCTGCGCGTCGATCATCGGGGTCCGACGAACCGCGATCAGATCTTCGGCCGGCTGACCAGGTTCGAGGAGCACTTCGTCCCGGTCACGCCGCTGCCGGAGGGCAGCGGGCTGACAGCCGGCACGCTGGGACCGCAGCGCACGACGTCGTGGTCGTTTGCCTCCGGCTATCAGCGGACGTTCTCGGCCAACCTGCTCAACGAACTCCGCATCGGCGACACCAGGCGGCGCGTCGCCCGCACGGCGACCAGTCTGGATGGCACGCCATCGGCCAGCCTCGGTCTGCCCGGTCATCCCGACCGACGCGCAGTTTCCACAGACGCTTCCGACGTTCCTGATTGGCGGCTACCAGCAGCTGGGCTCGCCGCCGAGCACCGCCAGCGACTTCGCGACGAGCGTGACGCAGATAGCTGATTCGCTGACCTGGGTGAAAGGACGTCACACGATCAAGATCGGGGCGGACCTGCGCTGGGAGCGGCTGAATGTCGTGCAGCCGCCGTCGCCGACCGGGTCGTTCACGTTCAGCAATCTGTTCACCGACCTTCCCGGCGTCGCCAATACCGGCACGCCCTTCGCCAGCTTTCTGCTCGGGCAGGTGCAGCAATTTTCCATCGACCTCCAGCAACAGGAGATCCGGAACCGCGCGCATTTCCAGGAGTATTTCGTGCAGGACAGCTGGCGCGTCACCGATCGCCTGACGGTCGACGGCGGCCTGCGATACACGCTCAATTTTCCCTCGACCGAGAAGAACGACCAGTCTGCGGTCTTCAACCTGGACACGCAGCAGCTGGAGTACCTGGGCCGTGATGGCCAGCCGCGCGCCGCACGACAGCTTCACCCGTTCAACGTCGGTCCGCGAGTCGGCCTCGTCGGCCGCATTGGCGGCAAGACCGTCGCCCGGGCCGGCTACGGGCTGGTCTGGATCGAGATGGCGGGAATCACGACTCCGTTCACGACGCCGGTGTTTCCGTTCCTGCAGACGGTGAGCGAGCGGACGCTCGACAACCTGAGGCCCGCGTTCACGCTGTCCACGGGACCGACCGTCGAGCCGATTCCGTTGACGCCGACCGCGGGCCTGGGGCAGGGCGTGTTCTCGGTCGACCGCGATCTCGGCTCCGGCTACGTCCAGCAGTGGAACGGCTCCGCGCAGCGCGAGCTGACGCCGAATCTCGTGATGGAACTCGCGTACGTCGGCTCGAAGATCACGCGCGTCGGCCTGCCGGACACCAACCTGAATCAGCTCACGGTTGACCAGCTGGCCATCGGCGCGCCGCTTCAGCAGCGTGTGGACAATCCCTTCTTCGGGAGCATCCCGCGTTCGTCGTCGCTGGGCGACCCGACCATCTCCGTGGCCCAGCTGCTCAAGCCGTACCCGCAGTACACGACGGTGAGCCTCTATCGCAACAACGTCGGCACGACGATCTACCACGGCTTCTATGCCAAGCTGGAACGCCGCTACTCGCGCGGCTACTCCTATCTGGTCAGCTACACGCGCTCCAAGCTGATGGACGATGCTTCGTCGGTCTTCGACGCGTCGATCCTCACCGGTCCGGTGGCAAACTTCCCGGTGGCCGACAGCTTCAACCGCCGTCTCGAGCGCGACTACTCGACCGGCGACATCCCGCACGTGTTCGTCGCGTCGGGCATCTGGGACATCCCCGTCGGCACCGACCGCCGCACGCAGATGACCGGATGGCTCGGAGCGATCGTCAACGACTGGACGGTGACGGGCGTGCTGACGCTGCAGTCGGGCGTTCCTCTGGCGATTGCCCAGACCACCAACAACAACGCGTTCGCCGGATTCGGGACGCAGCGGCCCAACCTCGTCGGCGACCCGAACCTGCCAGCCGATCAACGATCGGTCAGCCGGTGGTTCGACACCGGCGCATTCGCCGCAGCGGCGCCGTTCACGCTCGGGACGAGCTCACGAAACCCGGTGCGCGGGCCGGCGTATCGCAACCTGGACGTCGCGCTGATGCGGCGGATCCCGGTGCTGGGCGGCAACGCGCTCGAAGTCCGGGCCGAGGCGTTCAACGCCACCAACACCCCGCCGCTTGGCGCCCCGAACACGACCGTGGGCGCGGCGGCATTCGGGACGATCACAACCGCCGGCGATCCGCGAGTCGTTCAGCTGGCGGTGAAGTTCATTTTCTAGCGACGTGGAAGCCGTGCCTCGTGCCTCGTGCCCGGTGCCACGTGCGGTGCTGGCGTTCCTCGTGCCACGTGCGGTGCACATAGCACGAACCAGGCACCCTGCACGCTGCACCGCACGCAGCACGCTGCACACAGCACCGCACACTGCACGCAGCACGCAGCACGCAGCACGTAGCGCGCGATGCGGTCCGTCGAACGCCCCTGGGGCGCGCTAACTCCTTCCGGGTAGTCCTGCCCCCCTCCTTCACGGGATGCGCGTCCGCGCAGGCGCGGATATCGTGAGCCACCTACCTGCAGGAGATCGACATGACGACAGCTCAGGCAATTCGACGGGAAGATCGCATCGACGGCGCAGCCGGACTCAAGATATTCGTCCGGTCGTGGCACCCGGAGTCTCGGGCCCGAGCCGTCGTGGCCATCTGCCACGGCGTGAATTCACATAGCGGCTACTACAAGTGGGCGGCCGAGCAGCTGGTCGGCCACGGCTTCGCGGTTTACGCGCTCGATCTGCACGGGCGCGGCCAGTCCGACGGCGAGCGGTTCTACCTCGAGAAGATCGGCGACTACCTGGACGACGTCAACGCGGCCGTGACGATGGCCGTCTCCGAGAACCCGGGAGTGCCGCTGTTCCTGCTCGGCCACAGCGCCGGCGGCGTCGTGTCGTGCGTCTACACCCTCGAGAATCAGTCGAAGCTCGCCGGGCTCATCTGCGAGAGCTTCGCGTTCCAGGTGGCGGCGCCCGACTTCGCCCTGGCGGTGGTGAAAGGCCTGAGCCACATCGCGCCGCACGCGCACGTCCTGAAATTGAAGAACGAGGAGTTCTCGCGCGATCCGCAGGCCGTTCAGGCGATGAACGAGGATCCGCTCATCGCGCACGAAGTGCAGCCGACGCGAACCGTGGCGGAGCTGGTCCGCGCCGACGAGCGCCTGAAGCGGGAGTTCCCCCTCATCACGCTGCCGGTGCTCATCCTGCATGGCACCGCCGACAAGGTCACGAATCCGAAGGGTAGCCAGCTCTTCTATGACACGGCAGGATCGACCGACAAGACGCTGAAGCTGTACGAGGGCCACGCGCACGATCTGCTCAACGACCTGGACAAGGACACGGTCATGGGCGACATCGCCGGCTGGATCGAGGCAAGGCTGCCACGGACGTGATCGAGCACCGCCAATGACTCCCGCGGCGGCAGCCGGCACCGCGACGCTCGTCACGAGCCTCCCGACGCTCGACGCGGTGCTGGCTGCGCACGCCGCCGCATTGGGCGACGACTTCAACGGATACCGCAACCACGCCTATCGCGTCGCCAACCTCGCGATCGCGCTGTCGTCCTGCGACGCCGACGCCGTCGAGAAGATCGCGCTCGCAGCCGCGTTTCACGATCTTGGCATCTGGACGGATCGCACGTTCGACTACCTGGAGCCGTCGATGCGGCTGGCGACGGCCTATCTGACCGAGCGGGGCAGGGCCAGCTGGATTCCCGGCATCGCCGCGATGATCCGGGAGCATCACAAGATCTCGCGGTATCGCGACGTCGTCTTCCCGCTCGTGGAGCCCTTCCGGCGAGCGGACCTGATCGACGTGTCGAGGGGCCTGGTGACCTTCGGGCTGCCGCGCCGCACGTTGGCGTCGGTGCTGTCGGCGTGGCCGAGCGCGGGCTTCCACAAGAGGCTCGTCCGGCTGGAGTTGCAGCGTTTACGGACACACCCCTGGAATCCACTGCCGATGCTGCGCCTCTGATCCCCACTCCGGTAGCGGGGTATACGATGAAGGGACAGGCCGGCGGGCCGTGTCCCGACAATCGCGGCCCCGAGGGTCACCTTGCAGCGCCAACAGCAGTCGCTCTGGCTGTACATCGGCATCGCGCTCATCGGAGCCGGCATCTTCGCCGCCGATCTCTTCACCCCGCTGGGCCTCGCGGTCTGGATCCTGTACGTCGTTCCCATTGCCCTGACACTGCTGGGCCGCCACCGCGACACGCCAATCGTCGCCGCCGCGATCAGCACCGTGCTGATGGTCATCACCGTCATGACCGATGCCCCCGGCGTGACGCCGTCGGTCGCCTACATCAACCGGGCCTGCGGCGTCGCGGTGATCTGGGCGATCGCCATTCTCGCCCGGACGCTGCTGGCCACGCGTGCGCAGCTCGAGGAGGAGGCGTGGATCCGCCAGGCGCAGACCGCCATCCTGGAGCAGCTGCAGGGCGAGCGATCGCTGGCCGAGATCGGGCATCGGACCTTGACCGCCGTGGCAAGCGCGCTCGACGCGCCGGCGGGTGCCATGTACACGTACGACGGGACGCGCCTGACGCTGGCGGCATCGATGGGGCTCGGGCCCAACGCCAACCTGCCCGACAACTTCGCACTCGGCGAGGGACTGGTCGGCGAGGCGGCGCGCGGACGGAAGACGGTCGTCCTGCGGGACCTGGATGACTCGTTCTTCGCGGTGCGCTCGGCGCTCGGCGCCACCCGGCCGCGCCATCTCGTCATCACGCCGCTGGTCGTCGACGGGCAGATTCAGGGAGTGATGGAGATCGGCATGCTCCACGCCCCCGATGCGCGGTCGCTCGCCATGCTCGACCGCACCCGCGACAGCGTCGCCGTGGCCATCAGGTCGGTCCACTATCGCGACCAGCTGCGCGTGCTCCTGGAAGAGACCCAGGAGCAGGCGGAGGAGCTGCAGACCCAGCAGGAGGAACTGCGGGTCGCCAACGAGGAGCTGGAAGAGCACGGGCAGGCGCTAAAGGCCTCTCAATCCAGGCTCGAACAGCAGCAGGCGGAGCTCGAGGCGACCAACGCGCAGCTCGAGGGCTACACCCACACCCTCGAGCAGCAGGCAGAAGCCCTCGCCGCGAGCAAGCGCGAGGCGGAGCGCGCGAACCGGTACAAGTCGGAGTTCCTCGCGAACATGTCGCACGAGCTTCGGACGCCGCTGAACAGCGCGCTCATCCTGGCGAAGCTGCTGGCGGACAACAAGGGCCATCGGCTGTCGGACGACGAGGTTCGTTATGCGGAGACCATCTATGCCGCCGGCAACACGCTGCTCACGCTGATCAACGACATCCTCGACCTCTCGAAGATCGAGGCCGGCGCCGTTGCGGTGGAGGTCGAGACGCTGCCGCTGGCATCGCTCGTCGACGCGCTGCGCCGGACGTTCGATCCAATCGCGGCGGACAAGCGGCTCTCGTTCGCGCTCGACGTCGACCCGGCGGCGCCGCCCTCGCTCCGGACCGACCCGCAGCGGCTCCAGCAGGTGCTGACCAACCTGCTGTCGAACGCCTTCAAGTTCACCGACTCCGGCATCGTGACGCTGCGCGTCCGTCCGCAGGACGGCCGGCTGGCGTTCGAAGTGTCGGACACCGGCGCCGGCATCGAGGCCGACAAGTTCGACGTGATCTTTCAGGCGTTCCGCCAGGCCGACGGCAGCACGCACCGCAAGCACGGCGGCACCGGCCTTGGCCTCTCCATCGCGCTCGAGCTGGCGCACCGACTCGGCGGCGACATCACCGTGCGCAGCCAGGTCGGCGCCGGCAGCACGTTCACGCTCGTCGTGCCGCTGGAGCTGCCGGCGGCAGCGCCGGCGCGCGCCGCGACGCCTTCACGGGGAGCCGCGCCGCCTCCGCGCCGACGTGGCCCCGCAGCCGTCGACGCTGCCGGCCGGGCTTGTCGACGACGACCGTCGCAACCGGTCGAGGCCGGGGCGGCTGATCCTCGTCGTGGAAGACGACCTGCTGTTCGCGCGCGTGCTCTACGACCTCGCGCACGAGCTGGACTTCGACTGCGCCATCGCGACCTCCACCGAAGAAGCCATGGCGCTGGCCCGCGAGCTGTCGCCGATCGGCGTGCTGCTCGACATCGAGCTGCCGGACGGCTCGGGGCTCACGCTCCTCGACCGGCTGAAGCACAACCCGGACACGCGGCACGTGCCGGTTCACGTCATCTCGGTCACCGACAACACGAAGACGGCGCTCGAGCTGGGCGCTGTCGGTTACGCGCTCAAGCCCGTCGACCGCGAGGCGATTGTCGGCGCCATCCGCAAGCTCGAAGCGCGGTTCGAGCACCGCCTCCAGCGCGTGCTCGTCGTCGAGGACGACGCGCAGCTGCGCGAGAGCATCCGCGACCTGCTGCAGATCGACGGCGTGGTGATCGAAGGCGTCGGCTCGGCCGCCGAGGCGCTGGAGCGCCTGTCGGCCACCAGCTTCGACTGCGTCGTGCTGGATCTGACGCTGCCGGACCAGAGCGGATATGCGATCCTCGAGACGATGAGCGCCAGCGAGCGCTACTCGTTTCCGCCCGTCGTGATCTACACCGGCCACGCGCCGTCGCCGGAGGACGAAGAGCGTCTGCGCCGCTACTCGCGCTCGGTGATCGTCAAGGGCGCCCGTTCGCCGGAGCGGCTGCTCGACGAGGTCACGCTGTTTCTGCACCAGGTCGAGTCGCGTCTGCCGCCGGCCTCGCAGCGGATGCTGCGCGCCGCTCGCGAGCGCGACGAGCTGTTCGAGGGCAGGACGATCATGATCGTCGAAGACGACGTGCGGAACATCTTCGCGCTGTCGAGCGTCTTCGAGTCGCGCGGCGCGACGGTGACCATCGCGCGCAACGGCCGCGAAGCGTTGACCCGCATCGCCGAGAAGCGGCCGGATCTGGTCCTGATGGACGTGATGATGCCGGAGATGGACGGGCTGACGGCGACGAGGGAGCTGCGGAAGTCGAGCGCGCTGCGCGATCTTCCGGTGATCACGCTGACCGCCAAGGCGATGCCCGACGACTACATGCAGTCGCATCGCCGCCGGCGCCAACGACTACATGGCCAAGCCGATCGACGTGGACAAGCTGGTGTCGCTCTGCCGCGTCTGGATGCCCCGATGACGGCCTCGCAGTTCCAGGCCGCGCCCGACGACGTCGAGCTCGAGATCGACCTCCTGCTGGAGGCGATCTTCCGGAAGTACTCCTACGACTTCCGGCACTACGCCCGGGCCTCGATGCGGCGGCGCACCCTGTCGGCGCTCGGCCAGTTCGGCATGGACAGCGTGTCCCAGATGCAGCACGCCGTTCTGCGCGATCCGGGGTTGTTCACGGCGCTGCTCGCGCACCTGACCATTCCGGTGAGCGACATGTTCCGCGATCCCGCGTACTTCGTGGCCCTGCGCGAGCATGCGCTGCCGATCCTGGCGACGTACCCATCGCTCAAGGTGTGGGTGGCCGGATGCAGCACCGGCGAAGAGGCGTACTCGCTCGCCATTCTCCTCGACGAGACGGGCCTCCTGAAGCGGACGCTGATCTATGCCACCGACATCAACCCCGGCGTCGCTGCGGACGGCCGAGCGGGGCGTGTATGGCCTCGATCGCATCGCCGGTTTCACGCGCAACTACCAGGCGGCCGGCGGCGTGCGCTCGCTGTCGGACTACTACACGGCGGCCTACTCGGGGGCGGCGTTTGACCGGCGGCTCGCCGCCAGCATCGTCTTCGCGGATCACTGCCTGGCGACCGACACCGCGTTTGCGGAAGTCCAGCTGGTGTCGTGCCGCAACGTCCTCATCTACTTCGATCGCACGCTGCAAGGCCGCGCGATCGGGCTCTTCCGGGACGCGCTCGTGCGAAGAGGCTTCCTCGGCCTCGGCAGCCGCGAGGCGATGCCGGAGCTGCACGCGCCGGGCTTCGAGACGGTGGACGCGCACGCGCGCCTGTATCGGAGCCTCTGAATGACGCGCCCGCTCGAGCAGGCGTTGGAGGAGAGCGCGCCGGCGCTGGTCGCCATCGGCGCGTCGAGCGGCGCCCTCGAGGCGCTGATGGCGTTGCTGCCGGCGCTGCCGGGCTCGTTTCCGAGTCCCGTGGTCGTCGTCGTGCACGTTCCCGCCGACCGGCCTAACGGCCTGCCGGCGGTGCTGGCGGACCGATGTCAGGTCCGCGTGCGAGAGGCCGAAGACAAGATGCCGCTCGAGCCGGGCACCGTGTACTTCGCTCCGCCCGACTATCATCTTCTGGTCGAGCGTCACGGCGCGCTCGCGCTGTCCGCCGAGCCGCCGGTTCAGTATTCGCGGCCGTCGATCGACGTGCTGTTCGAGTCGGTGGCCGAGGCGGCAGGCGATCGGGCGCTGGGCATTCTGCTCTCTGGCGCCAACAGCGATGGCGCCGCCGGCCTGGCGTCCATCCGGCGCCGCGGCGGCCTGACCTGGGTGCAGTCGCCGGCGTCGGCCACCGTGGCCGCGATGCCGGAAGCCGCTCTTGCCCTGGCGTCGCACGAGGCCGCCGAACCGCGCGACATGGGCAGCGCGCTCGCTGAATGGTCGAACCGTGGCCGATGAGCGTCTGGATATGAACGAACCGACACTCACGTCCCATGCCGAGGACGACGTCCTCGTGCTGGCCGTGGACGACGTCCGGGAGAACCTCGACGCGCTCGCCGCGGTGTTGACGCCGCGGGTTCGGATGCTTCGCGCGCTCGGCGGCCGGCAGGCGCTCGAGCTGCTTCTCGAGCACGACGTCGCGCTGGCCCTGATCGACGTCAACATGCCGGAGATGGACGGGCTTCGAGCTGGCGGAGCTGATGCGCGGATCGGGGCGCAGCCGCGGCGTCCCGATCATTTTCCTGACGGCGGCCGCGCCGGAGCGCCTGAAGGTGTTCCGCGGTTACGAGGCGGGCGCCGTCGATTTCCTGTTCAAGCCGATCGATCCGCGGCTGCTCGAAAGCAAGGTCAGCGTCTTCATCGAGCTGTACCGCCAGCGCAAGCAGCTGTCGCAACAGGTGGAGCAGCATCGCCAGCTGGTACGGACCGCCGAGCTGCTCATCGGCGTGCTCGGGCACGATCTCCGCACGCCGCTCAGCGCCATCGTCACCGCCGCGGAGGCGCTGCGCCTCGGCGCGCCGGCCGACCCGCGGTCGCAGCAGATCGCCGAGATCATCTGCAGCTCGTCAGCGCGCATGAGCCGTCTCATCGCGCAGCTGCTGGACTTCGCGACGGCCCGTCTGGGCCGGCTGCCGGTGCGGCCTCAGCCGACCGACCTCGGCGGACCTGTGTCATGCCGCGATGCAGGAGTTTGTCGATCGCGACGTCTCCGTGTGCGTCGAGCCCGCCGGCGATCTCGCCGGCGTCTGGGATCCGGATCGGATGCTGCAGGTCCTCTCGAATCTGATCGGCAACGCGGTGAGTCACGGCACGCCTGGCCAGCCGGTGAGCGTCCGGCTGGACGGCACGCACCAGGACACCGTGCGGCTGGAGGTCGTCAACGCCGGCGTCCTGTCGCGAGAGGCGCATGCGGCGCTGTTCACGCCGTTCGCGTCGTCGAGCGGCAAGTCTGCCGGCACCGGCCTTGGCCTGTTCATCGTCGATCGGATTCTGCGGGCGCACGGCGGATCCGTCAGCGCGCAGTCCGACAGACGGGCGGACCGTGTTTCGGGTGGTGCTGCCGCGGCAGGCGTTGGAGGCGGAGCCGTCTGCCGCGCCGCACGAACCGGTGTCGCGAAGCCTGTAGCCTCGACCGCGACTGCCTCTCTCAAGACAAGCTTCGCTTCGAGCCGGACCGGCTCACCGCCGAGGTCACGCGTGCGGCCGGCGCGCCGACCTCGCTCGCGCGGAACGCCGCGAGGCGGCCGATGAGCGCGGTGGGCACCGGCGCCGTCAGCGGAAAGCGGATCGTCCCCTTGTCGTTGACTTCGTACGGAGCGAGCTCGTCCTCGAAGGCGGCGACGAGCCGGGCAGTGGCGGGATAGATCGAAAAGTGCCGCTTCCAACCCGCGAAGTAGATCACCGGTCGTCCGTGCAGCTTGTACGTCGGGATTCGGTACGAGATGGTCTCGTCCGCGCGAGGCAGCGCTTTGCGGATCGCCGCCCGCACGCGCCTGAGGATCGCCTGCGTCGCGACGCGGAAACTCCGCGATGTATGCGGTGACGGTTTCTGGCGGCGTCATGTCCTTCTTCATTGGGCCTCGGCAGATCCGCAGTGACGCGTCGTGATCGGAGTGAACGACGGCTTACCCGAGCATTCGATCCAGCTCAGCAGGATCCCGCTTGCGGATTCGGTCAGCTGCCCTCGGCCGCTGCTGTCGCCCGCGGGCGATCCGATGCAATCGCCCCCCAGACCCGCGCCGGCGGCTATGCCGATGGCTCGCGTTGTCCGCCGGTCGTCGAAAACGGTGTGACGGGTCATGCCGAGATTGTGTCGGCACGACCCGTACGGCCGCAAGCCTCGAAAAACAAGCAGTTTGCGGTCGTCGAGGCTCGTGGCCGCCTCGGGCCCCGGCGCTTTGAACGGGGCGCCGACTACGGGATAATTCGTATACATGCCGAATTTCACGCCGCGTGCTCCCCACACTCCTGCTCAGTTGTCTGGCTGCCGCATGCAGCCAGGATCGTCCAGCCAGCGCGCCAGCGGCGGCGCCGGCGGCCTGCAGCGGTGCAACCTGCCGCCGAACCTGCCACGGCGACTTCCGCAGCGGATACGGCCCCGCCGGCCGGCGAGCAGCCCCCCGCCGCATCCGAGGAGCCCAACATCCCCGCGATCGCGGCGAGAATCCTCGACCGCAAGTGGACGGGCGATCTCGACGGCATGATCAAGCGCCGCCTGATTCGGGTGCTGGTGCCGTACAGCAAGACGCAGTACTTCATCGACCAGGGCGTGCAGCGCGGGCTGGCGTACGAGGCCGGCAAGAAATTCGAAGACGAAGTCAACGCGCGGCTGAAGACCGGAAATCTGCGCATCCAGGTGGTCTTCGTGCCGATGTCACGCGACCAGCTGTTCCCGGCGCTCCTCGACGGCCGCGGCGACCTCGTCGCGGCGGCGCTGACGGTAACGCCGGAACGGCTGAAGCAAGTCGCCTTCGGCCCGCCGACGCGGAAGAACGTCAGCGAGATCGTCGTCACCGGTCCGGGCGTCCCCGGCGCTGACGAAAGTCGACGACCTCGCGGGCCAGGAAGTGTTCGTTCGCAAGTCGAGCTCGTACTACGAGAGCCTCGAAGCACTCAACGCCCGGTTCGAAGTCGGAAGGGAAGAAGCCGGTCGCTGCTCACGCCGGCGCCCGAGACGCTCGAGGACGAGGACCTGCTCGAGATGGTCAACGCCGGCCTCGTGAAGATCGTGGTCGTCGACGACTACCTGGCGCAGTTCTGGAAGCAGATCTTCACGTCGATCGAGCTGCATCCGTCGGTCGCCGTGCGTACCGGCGGCGTTGTGGCGCCGGCGATTCGGCCGAACAGCCCGAAACTGGAAGCCGCGCTCGCTGAGTTCCAGAAGAGGTTCGGTGCCGGCACCACCTTCGGCAACGTCGCTGCTGCAGCGCTATCTGAAGAACACGAAGTTCGCGAAGAGCGCGGTCGACGGCGAGGGCATGCAGCGCTTGCGGGACGTGGTGGCGCTCTTCAGGAAGTACGGCGACCAGTACCAACTGGACTGGCTGCTGATGGCGGCCCAGAGCTTCCAGGAGTCGGGGCTCGATCACTCAGGCGAAGAGCCACGTCGGCGCGATTGGCATCATGCAGGTGATGCCGGCCACCGGCAAGGAACTGCAGGTCGGCGACATCCGCAAGCTCGACGCCGAACATCCACGCCGGCGTGAAGTACATCCGGTTCATGATCGACCGCTACTATGCCAACGAGCCGATGGACAAGCTCAACAAAGGCCTGTTCGCCTTCGCGTCGTACAACGCCGGGCCCGCGCGCATCCGTCAGATCCGCGCGAAGGCCGCCGCTCGCGGCCTCAACCCCAACGAGTGGTTCAACAACGTCGAGCGTATCGCTGCCGAGGACATCGGCCGCGAGACGGTGCAGTACGTCAGCAACATCTACAAGTACTACATCGCCTATCAGCTCGCGATGGCGCAGCGGGAGAGCCGCAGCCAGGTGAAGCCGACCACCAACTGAGTCACGCTCGATGAGCGAGCTCATCCATTTCAGAGAACGAAATCCTCTGGACTTCGGCACGCGGATGAGGTGAGATCGCGGCCCGCGGCCGCAGAGTGCTCATGGAACGACTCGAAGTCGGGTGGTCTGTGTGTCGGTGGGTCCGTGGGTTCGGTGGGAGGCCACCATGGAACTGAATGACTCGGTCGAGCTCGATCCTGCAGCGCAAGGGATCGCAGGTGCATACGATTGCCGCGGATGCGACGGTCTACGAAGCGCTCCAGACGCTCGCCGACCGCGACATCGGCGCGCTGGTCGTGATGCAGGGCTCCGAACTGGCCGGGATGTTTTCCGAGCGCGACTACGTTCGCAAGGTGATCCTGAAGGGCCGTTCCTCGAAAGAGATGCGCGTCAGGGAATTGATGTCGAGCCCGGCCGTCACGGTGACGCGTCACGCGACGGTGGACGAGTGCATGCACCTGATGACGTCGAAGCGCTTCCGTCACGTTCCGGTCGTGGATGCGGGATCGGTCATCGGTGTCGTGTCGATTGGCGATCTCGTGAACTGGATCATGTCGGTCCAGGGCCAGACGATCCATCAACTCGAGCACTACATCACGGGCGGTTATCCGGGCTAGCGGCCAGGCCGGGCCGCGGCTCACCGCGCGGGCGCGGGCGCGATCATGATCAGGTCGTGAACGATCTTCACGCCCGGCAGCGACCAGACCACGCGCTCGGCCTCGCGGCGCTCGGCGCAGGTGCCGACGGTGCCCGACAGCGTCACGCACTGACCGCTGACCGCGACGTCGATGCCCTCGGCGTGCACCGCCTCGTTCAGCGCGAGCGCCGCGACGATCTCCGCCCGCTCGGGCGCCCTGGTCTCGACGGTCCTGACACCGGCGTTGCGCATGGACCTGCCCCCCTATGTCCCCTGGACTATCCGGCGGCGGCGCGCTCGAGCTCCGCGATGTCGATCTTCTTCATGCGCGAGCATCGCCTCCATCGCCCGCTGCGCCTTCGCGGACGTGTGATCCTGCAGCATATCCTGAATTAGCACGGCACGATCTGCCAGGAGAGGCCGTAACGGTCCTTCAGCCAGCCGCATTGCAGTGCGGATCGTCTGTCAAGCACTGCCAGACGAGGACCCGAGGAACTCGACCACGGGATTGCAGTCGGGGTTATTGGTGATCTCGGCCGCCGTCTCGGCCCAGCCCGCAGGCGTGGCGTCGTGCTCGTCGTCACGCGCGTTGACGTCGGCGCCGGCAGCGACCAGCAGCTTCACCATGGCGAGGTCGCCGTTCCATGCGGCCGAGTGCAGGGCCGTGTGCCGCGACCGCGCGCGTGCGCGGGCGTTGACGTCGGCGCCGCGTCCGAGCAGCCATTCCACGAGCGCGTGGTGCCGGAATTCCACGGCGCCCATCATCACGTCGGCGATCGCGCGCGGCCTCCGGGTCGGCTGCGATGATGGCGTCGAGCGTCTGCCGATCGCCGAGCCGCGCGTAAACGTGCGGCGGGGCGGCGACGCCCCGCGCGACCAGGTGCCGCACCAGCGGCAGGCCCTCGGCGCCCAGGCCGCTCAACGACTCGATCGGCGTCGTCCCCCAGCGGTCCTTCGTCGTCGGGCGAAACGCCAAGCGCGAGCAGCCGATCGATGGCGAAGGTGGTTCGCGCGAAGCTCAGGAGGGACCCGCCGCTCGGCGGCGGCGACGGCAGCACCGACGGTCCGGGCTGCAGCAACCGGCCGACCAGCTCGTCGTCTCCGAGCATCAGCGCCTCGACGACGCCGATGCGCGCGCCGCGCTGCCGCAGCACGTCGGGCAGACCGTCGCGTCGGCGCTGGATCGCCAGCATCAGCGGCGACCACGCGTGGTACTGGCCGTTGGCGCCGCTGACGTCCGCTCCGGCGTCGAGCAGCAGGTCGATCATCTCGCGCCGCCCGGTCTCGATGGCGACGTGGAGCGGCTGCGGCCGCCCGCCCCAGAAGGGATGCGGGCCAATGGCGTTGACCAGTTCCGGCGCCCGTGCAAGCGCGGTGCGCACGCCTTCGAGATCACCGGTCCCGACCAGCCGGAGGAAACGACCGGCGCGATCATCGGCTTCAGACATCTCGCCTCCCGTCACCTCTGACAGCTCGACGGCGCCACGATGGGCGAGAGTAGCACCAGCGCCCCGCCCGTGCCTATCACCCGGTCGGTGCAGCTTCTCCTCTTGACAAACTAGAGAAGACGGCTATGCTCGTCTCATCTAGTTGGACTAGAGGAGTGAGGAGCCGTGGGAACCGACGACAAGGGGAGCGGGCTGGTGCAGGGCACGCTGCACATGCTGATCCTGAAGACGCTGGCGCTGGAGCCGATGCACGGCTACGGCATCGGCGTCCGGCTGGAGCAGATCAGCCGGGGCGTGTTCCAGGTGAACGGCGGGTCGCTCTTCCCGGCGCTGCGGCGGCTCGAGCGTGACGGCCTGATCAAGGGCGAATGGCGCGTGACCGAGAACAACCGCCGCGCGAAGTACTACTCGCCGACGCCCAGGGGCCGCGCGACGCTCAGGCGCGAGACCCGCGACTGGGAAGTGCAGACCGCCGCCATCGCCCGCATCCTTCAGGCCTCCATCGGAGAGCTGTGATGTCGCGCCTCCGTCGCCTCGCCGGCGGCCTCCGGGCAGCGCTCCAGCCGGCGCGGGTCGAGCGCGAGCTCGACGCCGAGCTGCAGGCATTCCTCGACCAGGCGGTCGCCGACCACATGCGGCGCGGCCTGTCGCGCGAAGCGGCCACTCGCGCCGCACGCCTCCAGCTCGGCAGCCCGGACGCGGTGAAGGACCACGTCCGTGACATCGGGTGGGAGTCAGTTCTCGACAGCGCCTGGCAGGACCTGCGGTACGCGGCCCGCAGCCTTCGCAAGTCGCCGGGCTTCACCGCCGTGGCGGCGCTCACGCTGGCGCTCGGCATCGGCGCGACGACGGCGATCTTCAGCCTGCTGGACGCGGTCATCCTGAAGCCGCTGCCGGTGAAGGACCCGGGAGAGCTCGTCCTGGTTCACTCGGGCGGGCAGTACCCGACCTTTCGCGCCTTCAGCGCTCGAACGGATGTCTTTGTCAGCCTGCTGGCGACGAGCGGAGTGACGCCGCTCGACGTCGAGATTCAGGGCGGCGCCCGCGAGCGCACGGATGTGTCCCTGGTATCGGGCAGCTATTTCTCGACTCTCGGTGTGCCGGCGGCTCTTGGCCGCACCTTCGGCGTCAGCGACGACGTGGTCCCGGGCGGGCATCCCGTCGCCGTCATCAGCGACGGATACTGGCAACGCCGGTTTGGCCGCGACGCCGCCGTACTCAATCGCGTGATCCGTATCAGCGGCACGCCAATCACGATCGTCGGCGTCGCCGCGCCTGGCTTCTTCGGAGAGGAAGTCGGCGTGTCTCCGGACCTGTGGGTGCCCCTCGCGATGTGGGGGCAGATCGTGCCGGGGAGGAACCTGCTGACGAGCGACGGGACGTCGTGGCTGCGGATGATCGGCCGCGTCAGACCCGGCGTCGTGCCGGGCGTGCACCCAGGACTGACGCAGACGTTTCAACAGGTCGTCACAGGCATCTTCGGGCCCACGGCGCCGGAGGACGTGCGCCGCGAGATTGCGAGCGCCACGGTGAGGCTCGAGTCCGCAAGCACGGGCCTGTCCGGCCTTCGCGCCCGATTCGCGCGTCCGCTGCAGCTGCTGATGGGCGCTGTCGTCCTGGTGCTGCTCATCGCCTGCGCGAACATCGCGAACCTGCTGCTGGCGCGCGCGGCGGCGCGTCGCCGCGAGATCGACATGCGCCTGGCGCTCGGTATGAGCCGCGTCCGGCTCGTCAGGCAGCTGCTGTCCGAAAGCCTCGCTGCTCGCCGCGGCGGGGGCGGTGGGCGGGGTCGCGATCGCGTGGATGGGCCGTGAGGCGCTGCTCCGGCTGATCTCGGCCGACGGCTCGCGGCTCCCGGTCGCGGTGACGACCGATCTGCGCCTGCTCGCGCTGGTGGCGGCGACGTCGCTCGTCACGGCGATGCTCTTCGGCCTCGCGCCGGCATGGCACTCGGCACGAACGAATCTCGTGACCTCACTTGTCACGCGCCACACGGGCGGGCGTTCGAGCCACCGCCTGAGCGCAGTGCTCGTCGTCGGGCAGGTCGCGGTGTCGCTGGTGCTGCTGGTCGGCGCGGCGCTGTTCCTGCGCACCATCGCCAACCTGCGCCAGGTCGATCTCGGCTTCGCCCCGGAGCATCTGATCGTGCTCGACGTGAACCCGCACGCCGCGGGCTATGCCGGGGATCGGGCCGTCGAGCTCACACGCCGGCTGATCGATCGGATCGCGGCGGTGCCGGGCGTGAGCGCCGTCAGCGTCTCGGAGAACGGCGTGCTGGCCGGACGCGACAGCAGCACGAACCTGATGCATCCCGAGGGGCTCGCCGCCGGGCGTGACGGATATCCACGCATGCAGTGGGACGTCGTCGGCCCGCAGTACTTCTCGACACTCGGCACCCCGCTTGTCTCGGGGCGCGACTTCACCGCGCGCGACAGCATCGGCGCGCCAAACGTGATCGCCATCAACGAGACGGCGGCACGACAGCTCTTCGAGGGCGTCAGCCCGCTCGGGCGGCGGATGGTCTGGGGAGACGGTGCGGAGCCGCGTGTGTTCGAGATCGTCGCGGTGACGCGCGACGTGAAGCAGGACGGCCCGCGAGACGACCGTCAGCTCCGGTTCTACCTGCCGTACCTACCAGCTCGCGGAGGTCCGGCCGAACTGGGTCGTTGCCAGCACACGGCTGCTCGTCCGGACGGCGGCCGACCCGTCGTCGGTCGTGCCGGGTCTCCGGCAGGCGATCCCGTCGGTCGAGCCGAGGCTGTCGATCGACTATCTCGACCTCGGGCCAGATCTCGTGGGGCGCACGCTGGTGCAGGAACGGATGATCGCGAGCCTGCTGGTCGTGTTCGGCCTTCTCGCCGCGGGACTGGCGTGCCTGGGACTCTACGGGCTGCTCGCCTATCACGTCGCCCAGCGCACCAGCGAGATCGGCATCCGGATGGCACTCGGCGCGCGGCGCGCGGACGTGCTCGCGGCCACGCTCCGCCGCGCGCTCGTCTGGATCGCTGCCGGCGCGGCGATCGGCGTGCCACTGGCGGCAGGCGCGTCCCGCCTCGCGCAGGGGATGCTGTTCGGCCTGGAGGCGGGCGACGCCGGCGCGTTGACGGGCGCCGTCGTCCTGATGTCCCTGCTGGGCCTGCTGGCGGCGTACCTGCCGGCGCGCCGTGCCTCGCGCGTCGATCCGCTGATCGCGATTCGCTGCGAGTGAGCCACGGCGGGATGCCGCGCGCACTTCAGCGCACTTTCCGGCCGTTGACCCGCGTCGCCGTCGCGGGGTCGTTCCGATCCTCGCGCCACGTCGGGTGGCTGAAGTGGATCACGCGGTCGCCGTTGTACGAGACCACCGCGTTGTCGAATGTCAGCGTCCCGATGGCGCGCCAGTCTCGAAATGTCCGGCGCACACGGGCCGCGGAGCCCGAGCTTTCACCCTCGTCGGTCACCTGGATCACGAACGTCAGCGTGCGCTTCGGGGCTGGATCGCCCCGGTCGAAGATCTGCGCCATGATCTCGTCGCGGAAGTCGAGGTCGACGCCGGGCACGCGAGGCTGCTGCCCGGCCACCAGCAGCCGCATGAACTGCGGCGCCCTCGTCGGCGACCCCTCGGGCTTGCCGAGCTCGGCGATCGGGTAGAGCTGTCGCACGCCCGGTTCCTTGTCGACGCGGTTGAAGACGAGGCCGACCAGCAGCAGCAGCGCCGCGCCGGCGCCTCGGCGCGAGAGCGTCAGGTCTGGCGCGTTGCGCAGCTCCGCGTCGTTGAAGTACTCCGTGTCGCTGCCGCCGATGTCCTCCTGCGTCATGAAGTTCGCCGTCGGCAGCGGGTCGAGGTGGTCGGGATCCGTGGTGGGAAACAGCTTGCCGACCATCGACAGCGAGCGCGGGCGCGCGCGCCGCGTCTCGCCGCAGCAGGTCGAATAGCGCGCAATCGCGAGCGCGCGGCTGCCGGTGGCGAAGTATCCGGTGTACTCCGAAGGCTCCGAGATGTGCCACATGCCCATCAGGCAGATGCCGTTGGGGTGGACCAGCCGGCGGAAGCCCTTCCCGTCGTCGCCCCATCGAAGGTCCGCGCGCGAGTCGAGCGTGCGTTCGCTGTCGATGTGGAACTGCCTGGACCGCCGGAAGCGCCCGAGGCCCTCGAACACCCCCCGCAGGGTCACCTGCTCGACCGGCAGCGGCGGTTCGGCCGAGGCGCCCCACACGCGTTGATAAGGATTGGCGACGAGCGCCGCGACCACTTCCGAATATCGGGAGCCGAGATAGGACGGTATTCCGGCGACGTCGGGCGCGTGGGTGCCCATGGTCTGCACCACGGCCTCACTATACGCCTTCGTTTCACCCGTGCAATAGACGCCGTTACTGTCGAGGTGACCGTTATGCCGCGGCGACTCCTTCGACGCAATTTCCTCCAAGCCGGCGCTGGCGTCGAGAGCCGACGATCTTGCATGGGACCCATGGAAGGAGGACAGCGGATGACGACCAATACATTGCATCGATCGGAGCTGTTGGCAGCGCTGCCGGCGGCCGGACGCTCATCGGACGTGCCGGCGTCGGCCGACGTGTACGGCTGGCTCGTCGGCAGCTGGGAGCTCGACGTGCTTCGCTACTGGGCTGCCGACGTCTCCGCGCGCGGCATCAAGGCCGAGGCGCATTTCGCGTGGGTGCTCGAAGGACTGGTGATGCAGGATGTCTGGATCATGCCGCGCCGCCAGGACCGTACGGGCCGGCTCGAGAAGACGATGAACATGTATGGGACGACGCTGCGCGCCTGGGACGAGTCGATCGACGCGTGGCGCATCACGTGGATCAACCCCGCAGGCGGCCACTTCGAGCAGCAGATCGGCCGCCTCATCGGCAACGATGTCGTTCAGATCGGCGTGCGCCCCGACGGCACGCCGACGCGCTGGCGGTTCACGGGCATCACGCCGCTGGCGTTTCACTGGCTGGGCGAATCGCTGCAGCCGGATGGCGAGACGTGGACGCTCGAGGGTGAATTTCGCGCGACACGGATCAATCGCTGACATGCCGTCCTGGATCGCCCGATTGCGGTGATGCCCGTCGTTCGTGACGAGCGATTTCATGGCTGAGCTAGACGATTGGAGGGTGAACACCTACACTTGCACATCGCGGCAGAGCGCCTGTCGTCTATGAGCGTGACTCGTTTGGACGTGCAGGCACCAGACTCCCCTCAACGCTCCGCTGCGGTTCCTTGTGCTCTCCAGCTTCTATGGGTGTCGATCCCGGCTCGCCCTTCGGTGTGAGTGACGACGTGTCGCTGCGAGTGTTGCCAGTCGCCGTCGTGATCGTGATGGTGCTCCAGGCCGTGATCATCGCGGTCCTGCTCTTCGAGCACCGGCGCCGCGCCGCGTCCGCGGGCGCGACCGGCGATCGTGGCGGTCGCACGCACGCGCCCGATGCCATCGCCGCTGCCGTGATGTCGTCGATCGGAGCGGACGTGGCGGTGGTGGACAGACGCGGCGTCGTGCTTTCCACGAACGGATCGTGGGATGCCATCGCCGCCGAGGGTCTGAATCCGGTCGTGCGCGCCACCGCCGGCGTAGCGCTCGCCGCCGCGATGCAGCGAGAGGCGGTGCGGGGCGCCGGCAGCGTCGAGATGTCGATTCGATCGGTGACCGACGGGGCCCGCGTCGAGGCCGCCGCCGACTACAGCTGGCACGACACCGCAGGCTGGCACTGGTCCGAGCTTCGCGTCCGCCGGCTGCAGCGCCCCGAGGGCGGCGCCGTCGTCGCGCACCAGGAGGTCACGGCGCGGCGCCGTGCCGAGGCCGACATGCACCGGCACCTCCGCGAGCTCGCGCACGGCAACGTGATGTCGGGGATCGGCGAACTCGGGGCCTCCATCGCACACGAGTTGAACCAGCCGTTGACCGCCATCCTCAGCAACGCGCAGGCCGGACGCCGGCTGATCGCGGCATCGCATCCGGACACGACCGAGGTCCGGCAGATCTTCGAGGAGATCATCGAGCAGGACAGGCGCGCCGGCGAAGTGATTCAGCGCATGCGGCGTCTGCTCAAGAAAGACGACTTCGACTGGGCGCCGGTGAACGTCAACGCGATGGCGCACGACGTCATCCGCCTCCTCTCGAACCAGGCGACGCTGGCCGGTGTGACGATCGTCGCCGAGCTCCAACCCGACCTGCCGGTCGTGCACGGCGATCACCTGCAGCTGCGGCAGGTCGTCCTGAACCTCACGCTCAACGCCATTCAGGCCAGCGCCGCCGCCGGCCGCGACGCCAGGGTCTGGGTGATCACGCGCGCCGACGGCGACGGCGTGCACCTGTTCGTGCGGGATTCCGGCCCCGGTGTCGACATGTCGGCCATCGATCGGATCTTCGAGCCCTTCTACACGACCAAGGCCGACGGGCTCGGCATCGGCCTGTCGATCAGCCGCTCGATCGTCGAGGTGCACCAGGGCCGGCTCACCGCGGCCAACCTCGATCGCCGCGGCGCCGAGTTTCGGTCCTGCTGCCGGTCGGGAGCGTGCGCACGTGAGCGGCTCGCCCGGCCGCGTGCTCGTCGTCGACGACGACGAAGCGGTGCGCGTCGCGCTGAAGCGCCTGCTGCGCTCGGCCGGCTTCGACGTCGCGACGCTGGAGTCTGCCGCCGCGCTGCTCGAACGGGATCCCGACGACGAGCCGTTGTGTGTCGTGCTCGATCAGCGTATGCCCGGCCTGACGGGCCTCGAGCTGCAGCAGTCGCTCGGAGACGACGACACCGTGTCGATCGTGTTCGTGACCGGACACGGCAGCGTGCCGCTGGCGGTCGAAGCGATGAAGCGCGATGCCGTGGATTTCCTCACCAAGCCGGTCGACGAGACCCGTCTCATCGAGGCCGTCAGCCGTGGCCTCGAGCGAAGCGGCCACCTCGCGCGGCAGCGCCGCGAGCGGAAGGTGTTCCTCGACCGTGTCGCCCACCTGACACCGCGCGAGCGGCAGGTCGGAGCGCTGGTCGTTCAGGGCCTGCTGAACAAGCAGATTGCCTGGAAGCTCGGCACCGCCGAGAAGACCATCAAAGTGCATCGCGCCCGCGTGATGGAGAAGCTGGCCGTCGGCTCGGTGGCCGAACTCGCCAGGCTGGCCGAACGGACGCAGACCTTCGCTGCCGGCGCCGAGGATACCCGCCCGCAGGGGCCAGCTGGTCCGGCATCCGACCGGGGATAGCGGCCGCAACGTGAGACCAAGGTCCGTGAGACCAAGGTCCAACTGGTCCCACGCCCATTCGGTTCATACACTGCGGCATTCTTCCGGTGCCCGCGACGCCTGCCCACCCGTGGGCGATGGACAGGCCGAGGCGGGACCTTGGGAGCAGGCATGACACCCGGCCAGCTTCACGTCGTGATCGTGGACGACGACCCTCCGGTACGCCGGGCACTCGCGAGGCTGCTGACCTCAGCCGGACTCGCGGTGACGGTCTGCGGCTCGGCGGAGGAGTACCTCCTCCAAGGCAGCGAGTGCAAGCCTTCCTGTCTGCTGCTGGACGTCCACCTGCCGCGCCTGAGCGGCATCGAGCTGCACCAGTTGCTGCACAAGCTCGATCAGCCCGTGCCGGTCGTCTTCATCACCGCCGACCACGAGCTGGCGCGCAGCGAGGAGATCCGCGAAGCCGGCCGTCCGTGTCTCATCAAGCCGGTGGACGAGGACGCGCTGCTGGCGGCGATTGCTGCGGCGACATCGCAGACGCACTAACGCATTTCGTCGTGGTCTACGCGGAGATGCACTGGTGTCGGCCGTCCCGGACCGGCGGCGTTCTGATCGAGCCGGGGAAACAGTCCCGGCGGTTGCCAGCAGTCGAGCGGAACAGAAGGCAGGAAAGCGCTTACCCGGCCGGCGAAGAGCCCCGCAGGCCGGGTAAGGAAGAGGGGGGAAGAGGGCGTGTGCTAGTCGACGACCTTCGCCTCGATGTTCTGCAGCCTGACCGGCTCGCTCGAGTAGTTCTCGAGCTCGATCTGGTTCTTCTTCTTGTCGAAGCTGATCTTCGTGGCGACGGCCATCTTGCCTTCGCCCTTGCCGTCCTTGTCGATGCGAAGCTCCATCAGCGTGAAGGGGTAGTCGATGGTGCGCGGCTGGTTCCGCGCCTCTTGGAAGCCGATGTACCGGTCGGTGGCCAGTACGATCCGCTTGCCGCCTTCCGGCAGCGGTGTCTGCCACGCGTAGCGGATGTCGTGGCCGAGCCGGAGTTGATGGGGATCCGGCCCCATCATGCCTGGAATGCTCCAGCGTCCGTGTACCCTGGCCTTCTGGAGTTGCTTCAACAGGGCATCAGGGCCCTTTTCGAGCATCGTGGTGATCAAGTGGGCCCGCTCCTCCTGCGTAGACCAGCTGTTGATCCTGATCTGCACCGTGGCGTTGCTGCCGGTGGCGATGTTGCTCATGTTCACCGCGAACGACGTGATCAGCAGCTTCTCTGTCGGCGTCGGCGGCGGCGCCTGCGCGCCGACCCCAACGGCCAGCGCCAGCACGGTCAGCGCCGCGGCCGTCGAGCCGAACAGTCCTCGTCCCCTCATATGTCCTCCTTCGACCGTCTGTAAAAAGCCCGCCCGTTCACACGGCCGGGCGACCACTCTACCAGCTACAGGCATATCCGCAATAGACCAGGGCCTTACCGCAGAGCTTGTTAGAACGTCCATCTGACCGCGTCACCATCAGGCCGGCCGAGCATCGGGTACCCGTGACGGTTGATTTCGACGAACTGCCGGCCGAACCCGCCGCCAAGCCCCCGAGCGGAGAATCGAGACCTAGTTCCTCGATTCTGTTCGACCCTGAGCGACGCCGGCGTCTGCTCCACGCTGGTATCTAATGATGTGCGTCCGGTGTCTTCACGCCGGCCACCGATGAGGTCTTCATGAACGACGCGACAGAGACGCAGCCCGACCCGCCACGCGACAAGAGCACCCTCGAGCGCCTCCTGTCGCCGTTCGCCGACGTCCGTCGGGGCGAGGCCGCGAGCGCGTTGCTGATGACGCTGACGATGTTCGTCATCCTCGCGGCGTATTACGAGCTCAAGACCGCGCGCGAGGTCTTCATCCTCAGCGAGGGCGGCGCCGAGGTGAAGAGCTATTCCTCGGCGGGACAGGCACTGTTGCTGCTGATCCTGGTGCCCGCGTACGGGGCGTTCGCCTCGCGCGTCAATCGCGTCCAGCTGGTGCAGTGGGTGACGCTGTTCTTCGTCGCGAACCTGGTGCTGTTCCTGGTGGCGCTCGAGGCGGGCCTGCAGGTCGGGATCGTCTACTTTCTCTGGGTCGGCATCTTCAACGTGATGGTGATCGCGCAGTTCTGGGCGTTCGCCAACGATCTCTACACGCCCGAGCAAGGCAAGCGCCTCTTCCCGCTGATCGGCGTCGGCAGCAGCCTCGGCGCCTGGGTCGGTTCGGTCCGAGCCGGCTACCTCGTCGAGCAATCCGGTCCGCATCGCCTCCTCATCGGCGGCGCGATCCTGCTGGGGATATGCGTGGTCCTCTCGCGCGTCGTCGATCGTGTGACCACGCGCGACACGGCGAAGCCGGGAGCAAAATCCGGCGAGGTGCTTGGCGGCACGCAAAGCGGCTTCGCGATGATCTTCTCGGATCGCTATCTCATGCTCATCGCGATCCTGACGGTCCTGCTGAACGTCGTGAATACGTCCGGCGAGTACCTCTTCGGCCGCTACGTCGTCGAGACCGCCAACGCGAAATTCGGCTCGGGCCCCGAGCACATGGCCGCCAGGGCGCAGTTCATCGGCTCGACGTACAGCAGCCTGTTCAGCAGCGTGAACCTCATCGGCTTTCTGCTGCAGGCCCTGGTGGTGTCGAGAGTGTTCAAGGTCCTGGGCGTCGGCAAGTCGCTTTACATCCATCCGCTCATCGCCCTGGTGGGCTATCTGACGATGCTGAAGGCGCCGTCGCTCGATGCGATGCGCGTGCTGAAGATCGCCGACAACTCGACTGACTACTCCCTCGGCAACACGACCAAGCAGGCGTTGTGGCTGCCCACCAGCCGCGAGGCGAAATACAAGGCCAAGCAGGCCGTGGACTCGTTCTTCATGCGCGCCGGGGACGTCGTCCAGGCCTTCATCGTCTACGGAGGCGAGCGGGTGTCCCTGGGTGTACCCGGGTTCGCGGCTCTCAACGTGGTCCTTACGGGCGGATGGCTCGCGGTGGTCGCGGCCCTGAACGCCCGCCTGCGCGCGCAGGCCAAAGCCGGAGGTGCCGAGCTCTGACGCGGCGCCTGACACGAGGTAATTGATGAGCTCCATGACGCGCCGTGGCTGCACAGGCGACGCGCCTCGCGGTTTGAATGTCGCGGCATGTCGCGGAATCCGCGATAGTATCTGGGCCAGGAAGTCGTCGTGCCCTGGCTCGACTGGGCCCTCATCGCCATCCTCGTTCTGGAAACGGCCGCGCTTGTCTGGCTTGCCGTCGACCGCCGACGTGTGCGCGCGCAAGCAACCGCACCGGCGCCGGAGGCTGTGCCCCCGACCGACACCCACCTGTCGGAATCCGCGGCGATCTACCAGAGCGTCGTCGAGTACCAGACCGACCTCATCTGCCGCTATCTGCCGGACACGACGCTGACGTTCGTCAACGATGCCTACAGCCGCTTCTGGGGGAAGACCCGCGACGAGCTCCTCGGCACCAAGTTTCTGACCTTCATTCCCGAGTCGGCGCACCCCGCAGTGCTGTCGCAGGTGGCCTCGATCGTCGATCACCCCGCGGTCCAGTCGCACGAGCACGAGGTGGTGCTCCAGGACGGCAAGATCGGCTGGCAGCACTGGATCAACCGTCCCATCGTCGATGCGGACGGCAAGGTGACCGAGCTCCAGGCGATCGGCCGCGACATCACCGACCGCAGGCGCGCGGAGGAAGAGCTCCGCAACGCCCTGGCCGACGTGAAGCGCCTCAGCGAGCAGCTGCACGCCGAGAACCTGTACCTGCAGGACGAGCTCACTGCCGCCGAGCGCCATGGCGACCTCGTGTGCCGCAGCGAGACGATGCGCGCGAGGCTGGCCGAGGCGGGACGCGTCGCGCCGACGATGACGCCGGTGCTGATTACGGGCGAGACCGGGACCGGCAAGGAGGTGCTGGCGCGCGCGCTGCACTCGATGAGCGGCCGCCGCGATCGGCCGTTCGTGCGGGTCAACTGCGCCGCGCTGCCGGCGAGCCTGATCGAGAGCGAGCTGTTCGGCCACGAGCGCGGCGCCTTCACCGGCGCGGTGTCGCGGCGCGCCGGGCGGTTCGAGCTGGCCGACGGCGGCACGCTCTTCCTCGACGAGATCGGCGAGCTGCCGATCGAGCTTCAGCCGAAGCTGCTGCGCGTCCTCCAGGAGAGCGAGTTCGAGCGGGTGGGCAGCAGCCGCACCGTGCGCGTCTCGGTTCGCATTCTCGCCGCGACCAACCGCGATCTTGCCGCCGCGGTCGCCGCCGGCACATTCCGCGCCGACCTCTATTACCGGCTCAACGTCTTCCCGATTCACGTGCCGCCGCTCCGCGAGCGCGTCGAAGACATCGGCCCCCTGGCGAGCACGTTCCTGAGGCAGGCGTGCCGCCGCGTCGGACGGGAAATCGACGGCATCTCCCGCGAGACCTTCGCGGCGTTCGAGGCGTACGACTGGCCGGGCAACGTCCGCGAGCTGCAGAACGTGATCGAACGGGCCACGGTGACGACTCGAGGCCACGTGCTGCGATTGCCGGACGACTGGGCCGGCGCGCTGGCGTTCGACGCCGAGCGCGCGTCGGCCCTGCAGGCGACCGGTACGGACGGCGCGGTTGCGCACCTCAGCGAGCTTGAGCGGCAGCACATCCTGAATGCGCTGCGGCACACGCACTGGCGGATCGACGGCCACCGCGGCGCCGCGGCGCTGCTCGGGGTGAAACCGAGCACCCTGCGATCGAAGATGGCCAGGCTCGGGATTCTCGGGCCTGGCAGCCGGGACGGCGGGCCAACGGCGCCGATGTCCTCATGATGGCGAACATCGGCTGGCCGATCGGGGTCCTCGCAGGCTACTGCCTCGCGGTCGCGCTCACGCCCGGGCCCGGCGACGCCGCCGAGGCGACGCTCTGGAGTCCAGGCGCGCTCTTCCTGGCGTCCCTCATGGTCAATCCGAGGCGAGCATGGCCGCTGCTGGCGGCGTGCGCGTACCTGGGCATGGCCTTTGTCGGCGCCCGCCTTGGCCTTCCGCCCGCGATCGCGCTGGCGTTCCCGCTCCTGCCGATCTCCGTCGTCGTCGGAAGCGCGTGGACGCTTCAGCGGTTCTCTATCGACCCGGCCCTTGGCGATCTCCGATCGGCGACGCTCTTCATCGTCGTCGGGCCGGCGGCGATCTCGGTGCTCGTCGCCGTGTGGTGGATCGGGTTCGTGTCCACATCGCGTGGCGCGGTGCATGCGGAAGCCGCGTGGCACATCCGGCCGCTCGGCCACGCGCTCGGCCTGCTGATCGTCACACCGGCCATCATGTGGCTGGCCGCGCGCGCTCGCGGCCTGCGGGAGTCTTTCCCACGGCGCGGGCCGGAAGCGGCCGCACTCGCCGCCGCCGTGGCTGCGACGCCGCTGGTGCTGCGCCTTCAGTTCTGGAACAGCCCGCTCGACGTCGCTGCCGTGCCGACGATCTTGTACGTGCCGCTGCCGCTGCTGCTGTGGGCTGGCATCCGGTTCGGCACCGGCGTCGCCGCGCTATGCCTGAATGCCGTGCTCGCCAGCATGATCTGGCTCGTACTTTCCGGCACGCCGTCCGCGTCTCAGCAGTCGGCGCTCGAACTGATGACCGCGGTCCAGACTACGCTGGCGGTGATCGCGGTGCCGATGCTGCTCTTCGCGTCGGCCATGCAGGAGCAGCGTGTCGCCTCGCGCGCCGTGCACGAACGCGAGCACCTGCTGTCGGCGACGCTGGACTCGGTGTCGGCCACGGTGATCGTGGCCGACCGCGACGGCGTCGTGCGTTACGCGAGCCAGGGCTGGACCGCCTACGTCCGCGGCGTCACCGGCAACACCGACGCCAGTGGGCTCGGCGTGCGCTACCTGGACATGTGCCGGAAGTCGCGGGGCACGCCGACGATCGAACGGGGACGGGCGGCCGTGGAGTCGGTCCTGTCCGGCGCTGACCGCTCGCGCTTCGGCGCTGTATCAGTCCTTCATCAGACCGGACATGTCCGGAGCCAGCCTGGCTGCTCATGCAGGTCGACGCGCTGCCGCAGGAACGAGGCGGCGTGGTCATCTCGCTGCTGGATGTCACGGATCGGCGACAGGCGGAGATCGCGCTCGAATCGAGCGAGGCCCGCCTGCGCAGGGTGATGGACGTCGCCCGGCTCGGCGAGTGGGAAGGCGACCTTCACGCCGAACGCTTCTGGTGGTCGGAGACGATGTACCGCATCGCCGGCCTCGAACCCGGAACGCCGATCGACGCGACGACCCTGGCGGACATCCTGCACCCCGACGATCGAGAGCTCTATCGCGCCATCCGGTCGGCGTTTCTGCAGAAGGGGGGCTACCAGGAGGGGCAGTTCCGGCTCCGTCGTCCCGATGGAACGACGGTGTGGATCGAGACGCGTGGCGAGGTCGTGCCCGGCAGCAACGGCCTCGTCGTCGGGGCGTCACTGGACGTCACGGCGCGGCGCCAGGCGGAGGAGCGGCTGCGGCACGCGCTCGCGGACGTGCAGCGGCTGCGCGATCAGCTCGAGGCCGAGAACGTCTACCTGCATGAAGAGCTCTCGGCGTCGGCGGATGCCGGCCGAGATCGTCGTGCGCAGCGCCGAGATGCGCGCGGTGCTGTCGCTGGTGTCCGGTGTCGCGCGCACGCTCACGCCTGTGCTCGTCACCGGAGAGACGGGGACCGGCAAGGAACTGCTGGCGCGCGCGATCCACCAGATGAGCCCGCGGAAGACGCGGCCGCTGGTTCGCGTGAACTGCGGCGCCCTGCCGGCGACGTTGATCGAGAGCGAGCTGTTCGGCCACGAGCGTGGCGCCTTCACCGGCGCCAGCGAGCGGCGGATCGGCCGCTTCGAGCTCGCCGACGGCGGCACGCTGTTCCTCGACGAGATCGGCGAGCTGCCGCTCGACCTGCAATCCAAGCTGCTGCGCGCGGTGCAGGAGGGGGAGTTCGAACGCGTCGGCGGGTCGAAGACCCTGCGGGTCTCGGCGCGGGTGATCGCCGCCACCAACCGTGACCTGGCGGCCGCGGTCAGCGCCGGCACTTTCCGCGCCGATCTGTACTACCGCTTGAATGTCTTCCCGGTCACGATCCCGCCGCTGCGCGATCGCGTTTCGGACATCGCGCCGCTGGCGCAAGCGGCGCTCCGGCGCGCCGCCCAGCGCGTCGGGCGCACGTTCGACGAGATCCCGGAGCACGTCCACGACGCGCTGCGGAATTACCGCTGGCCCGGCAACGTCCGGGAGCTGCAAAACGTGATCGAGCGCGCGGTCCTGCTCAGCCGCGAGCTCGACGCTGACGCTGCCCGACGGCTGGGACCGCACCGACACTGCAGCGACGGCGCGGCCGCGCCGACACCCGTCCGACTGCAGTCGCGGCCGATTACGGCGAGCCAGCTCAGCTGTTGTCGTTGCGCGACCTCGAGCGCCGCCACATCCTCCGAGTCCTGGAACATACCCGATGGCGGATCGACGGCCCGTACGGCGCGGCCGCCATCCTCGCGATGAACGCCAGCACACTGCGGTCGAGAATGTTGAAGCTCCAGATCCTCACGCCGTCCCGTCCCGTCACCGCGGCAACGTCGGCGCGACCGCCCTCATAGCTCTGTCGCGGAGTTCGCGATATTTCGCAGATCTCGTGCGATCTGGCGGCCGCGTTGTAGCCGCGATCACGCGCAATGCGCACCGCATCGCTGAGTTAACCCATTGCATCCGCGATAGTTGCGCGGGCGAGCCTGCTGCTGGGCTGTATCGGATACGTCCCTTGCATCTGTGCCTTGACGTGAAAGATCTCCTCAACCCGGGTGCGGCGCGCCCCTCGGCGGGACGAGATCGTCGTCACGCCGGGTGGCATCACGGCGGAGGATGCCGAACGTGTGCTCGCGTTCGTCTCGCATGAGCTTCGCGGACCGATTTCGGCGATCCTCGGCTGGACGTCGCTGCTCCTGAAGAATCAGCTGCCCGAAGCGCAACAGCACCGCGCCCTGCAATTCATCGAGCGCATCGCGAAGGTCCAGCAGCGCCTGGCCGACGACCTGATGGACTCCGCCTCGGTCGCCATGGGGCGGCTGTCGGTGAGCCTCGCCGCCATCGACGACATCGCCTCTGTCGTCGAGGACGCCGTGGACGCCTGCGCGCCGACCGCCGCTCAGAAACGCGTCGCCATCGCCGTGTCGCCGGCGATTCAGCCGAGTCCGGTGCTCGGAGACGCCCATCGGCTGCATCAGGCCCTCTGTAACCTGATCGACAACGCCGTCAAGTTCACCCCGGCCGACGGCCGCGTCGTCGTTTCGTGGACGACGGGCGCGGCACGAGGTCGAGATTCGGGTGGAGGACACCGGGCCGGGCATCGCCCCGCGTCACGCCGCCCACATCTTCGAGCCGTTCTGGCAGGGCCCCCAGGCGACGGCCGGTCCGCCGGGACTCGGTCTCGGTCTCGCGATCACCCGGTCGATCGTGGAGCTGCACGCCGGCACGGTCGACGTCGTCAGCCGCGGCGACGGCCAGGGCACTGCCTTCATCGTGCGCCTGCCGGTCGCCGCGCCAGCGAGGGCGACGCTCCACGCGGTCGCCGCGCCGCCGGAGCCGATGGAGGCGATCCCCGGCGGCCTCACCGGACGACTCCTGCTCGTCGAGGACGACCCTTCGATCGCCCGCGCCATGCAGCTGCTGCTGGAGACGTGGGGCTACGACGTCCGCAGCGTCGCCACCGGCGCCGAGCGCCGCCAGCGCCCTGGCCAGCGGGGAGTTCGACATCGCACTATGCGACCTGCATCTCGCCGATGGCTCCGGGCTGCAGTTGATGGAGACCATCCGGCGGCGCGGCCAGCAGGCCTGCCCGATCATCGCGATGAGCGGTCTCGGCCGGATGGCCGAGGAGCGGGCGCTGAAGGGCGGATTCGCCGCGTTCCTCGAGAAGCCGGTGGCCGAGTCGGCACTGCTCGTCGCCATCCAGGCCTGCACCGCCGCCGACCGCATGCCGCTCGGGATCTAGGCGGCCAGCCTTCAGCCTGCAGCTCGCTCCGGCTGGGCAGATTCAACCTGGACCCCGCGGCCCGGCCCGGCGCATCATCGTCAGGCGATGGCGGCTCACTTCGAAGCTACGGTCAGCACGCCCGATGGCGTGACGCTCGTCGAACGCCACTGGCCAGCTGCCGACGGCGCGGGCGTCGCGTCGGTGCTTGATCGTCCACGGCATTGGCGAGCACGCTCGCCGCTACGATCACGTCGCGGCCGTTCTCAACGGGATCGGTCTCGAGGTGCGCAGTTTCGACCATCGCGGGTTCGGCCGGTCCGGCGGCAAGCGAGGCGCGCTGCCGCACGCCAACGCGCTCGTGGACGACACCGGGCTGATGTTCGAGCGGCTGGCCGCCGATCGTCAGCACTCGCGGCGACAGCCAGCCACCCTTCATCCTCGGCCACAGCATGGGCGGCTGCATCGTCGCGCGAGCAGTGACGGGCGGCACGGTGACGCCGCGCGGCATGGTGCTGTCGTCACCAGGCCTGAGGACGCGGCTGTCGCACTTCGAGCAGTCGGCCGCGACGCTGTTCGGACGGCTGCTTCCGAACCTGCGGCTGCGCAGCCGGCTGCCGATGCACCTGCTGTCCCACGACCCCGCCGTCTTCGACGCGGTTCGCGCCGACGGCGACATGCACGACATCGTCACGCCGCAGCTGGCGGCGTTCATCATCGCCGCCGGCCCCGCGGCCATCGAGGACGCGTCGCGCTGCCGCGTGCCCACGCTGCTGCTGATCGCCGGTGACGACCACCTCGTCGACCCGGAGGGTGCGCGCGAGCTCTTCACGCGCCTGCCGCCAGGTGTCGGCACATTCCACCTGTACGATCGCCTGTATCACGAGATCTTCAACGAGCCTCCTGACGATCGGCAGCAGGTCTTCGCGGATCTGACGGACTGGATGCGCGGCCGGCTGGCCGCGCACTGACGTGCCGGAGACTAGTTGGCGGCCCCGGCCATCGCGGTCTGCGCCGGTCGGTGGGAGCTCCACCTGCACGTGGCAGTACTCGCAATCGGCGCTAATCGTGGCGCCGCCCTTGGCAGTGTGCGAGCCGTCGTGGCAGCGGAAACAGCCGTTGGATGTCATGTGTCCAAGGTTGTCGGGATAGACGCCGAAGGTCACCTTCATCGACGGAAACACGTTCTGCTCGTAGGTGTCCTTGACGACACCGATCGCCCGGTCGACGGCACCCGGGCCGGCAGGCGACGGATGCGAGGCGTAGAACTGCCGCAGTTCGCGCTCGATGGCGGCCAGGCCCGCTTCCTGCGTGGGGTGGTCGCTCTTGACCAGCCGCACGGCTTCACGGCGGATGAACGGCAGGCGCCGATCGACCCGCTCGCCTGCGATCGCCCGGTCGACCGCCTGCTCGGCCGTCGGCGCGATCCGATGTGCGGCGGCGTTGTGGCAGTCGATGCAGTCCATCACCCGCGAGACGCCGCCGGACGGAACCGCGGCCGTCGCTCCCTCCGTCATGTACTCGGTGACGCTGCCGTCGCCGCGCGTCACCTTCACGTAGGGGATCTCCTGCCGATCGGGACCTGTCGCCACGAACTCGACTTTCAGCGACGGGTCGGCATGCCAGTGAATCGCGCGTCCCGCCCCGGTCGGCCGCCCCGGCCCTCCCACCTGCATGCGCAACACCGTTCGCGTCTCGGTGTTCGTCTCGTCGTCGGCGTACTCGCGGATGTCGCGGACGCGTTCGCCCATATCGGCGCGCGGATCGTGGCAGTGGCCGCAGACTTCGAGCGCCGGCCGCAGGTCGGCCATGCGAGTTCGGAATCGGCCGCGGGTAGTTGCCCGTAACGACGTGGATCAGCTGCCGGGTGCCGGCCAGCTTGTACTTCACGAACGCGCGACCCCCTTCGCCGATGTGGCAGGCGACACAGTCCACGCGCGAGTGCGTCGTGTTCTGCCAGGCCGTGAACTGCGGGTGCATCGGCGTATGGCAGGTCTGGCCGCAGAACTTCGGCGACTCCATCCAGTGGAGGCGCCGTAGCCGGCGACGAGGAGAATGGTGATGTTGGCTGCCGTGAGCGCGGTGATGATGAGCGCGGCGCGGCGGACCGAGGTCACCCTGAAGTCGAGGACCGGCCATTCGTCAGTTGCCGTCGGATCGCGGCGGAGCCGCCGCCGGGTCAGCCACAGCCCGAACGGAATCAGCAGCAGGCCGAGGACGAAGATCGCAGGAAGCGCGATGAAGATGACGAGGCCGGCGTACGGGTTGGTGAAGAGCCCGGCCGCCGCGGCAACCGCCAGCGCGAGGAACACGACGGCCGAAGCCGTCGTGATCAGCACGCCTACGATCGAAACCGGATGCCGGACGAGCGAGCTCAGGCGCGGCACGGGGTCGGGCTATTTCGAGGCTTTGCAGGTAGGCGACGAGCGCGTCGAGGTCGGCTGCCGGCAGCGAGCCGTACTTGGCCGGCATCGGCGGCTTCTTCGTCGACTTGGCCTTCGCCGTCATCTCGGCGGGACGTGACGATCCAGCCTTCGGTGTCCTCGGCCGACAGCTTCTTGCCGACGCCGTCCAGGGGATTGGTCTTGCTGCCCTTGCCGGCGATTGAATGACACATCTGGCACTTCTGCGCGGCGTAGACCTCTTGTCCCTTCTTGATCTGGGCCTCGTCCTGCGCGGCCGCGGGACGGGCAAGGGCCAGGCACGCGGCCAGGGCCACTGACGATGTGACGACGAAGCGAGTGCGCATCGCAAGACCTCCGCTGGGGCTGCCGAGACCGCTGATCTACCAGAAATACGTCAGGCCGACAATGGCCTGGTGGGCAGTATAAGGCCGATACACGTAGCCGAGAACCAGCGAACTCGGCTGCACGATGCTGTTGATGACGGTCTGATCGAACGCGAAATCGTAGACCCTGAACGGCTCGTAGAGGTAGGACACGTTGGCCGCCAGCTTGTTGGAGAGCCGGTGCCGCACGTCGAGCTTGAACTGCTGCAGCTTGTTGTAGACCTGCGGCAGTTGCTCGGGCACGGGCACTGGTCCTCCCGGCACCACGCCGTACACGTAGTCGCTCTTCGCGTTCGAGTAGTCGTACGACAGCCGCGACTTCGGTGCTTGCCGATCCGCGGCGGCGTCACGTAGATCGAAAAATAGTGCACCTTTTCCGCCGAATCTGCGGTCCAGTCGCGGTTCGGGTCGGTGACCTGATCGGGCGTCTGGCCGGGGGAGGCGGTTCTCGATTGTTGGAAGCCCGAATACCTCTCGAAATTGTAGCTGGCGCCGGTGCCGAGGCCGTCCTCGCGCTGGTAGTCGGCAGAGAGCGTGAAGACCTTGAACGTCGCTTCCTGCAGGCCGAAATAGCTGTCGTCGTACTCGTCCTTGCCGCCGCCGAACGACGCGCTGAGGATCAGGGGCTCCGACGGCATCACGTCTACCTGGCCGGTGAAGCGGTTGCGCGTGCGGTTGGCGATGTCGAAGTGGCGCAGCGCGGGCTGCTCGCCGATGTGGACGAGCAACTGCTCGTCCAGGCCCGATCCCGAGCGGTCCGACAGCTCGTACTGCGCGCGGAACGTCACCCATTGCAAGCCGATCGCGTCGGCCGACAGGTTCAGCGTGTCCTCCCCCGTGCTCTCGAAGATGCGGAAGTCGTAGCTGTTGCTGTTGTGCGTGTAGCCCGCCGTCAGCGCGAGCGGCGACAGCCCCGTCCAGGTCGCGTCGCCTGTGAAGGTCGTGCGCGCGTGCGAGTAGGGCTCCGGGCCTCCCGTGGCCGAGGCCTTGACGGACGTGTCGTAGTTGATGAACTGCGGGATGTCCGTGTGCGGGGTCTGATTGTCGAAGTCGTAGCGGCGCAGCCGGGCGCTGAAGCGCCACTCCGTCGCCGGCCGCGACACTAGATTCAGGTTTGTCGAGAAAACGTGCGCGTCGGCTTCGGCCGTCGCCCGGGGCAATGCGAATTGTGGCAGCGTCGGGTTGATCGTGAACGGCTGGAGCACCTCGTCGTTGCTCCAGGCCCCATACGACACGAACCCGGTCAACTGCGTCTTGCGCGCGAGCTTCGTGTAGCCGGCTGCGCTGATCGTCTGCGCGGTGTTCGACGGCCACAGCGTCATGCGGCCGCGGCCGGGGGCCGAGGTCGAGTCGGTGAGGCGAAGCGGGCTGTCCCAGACGAGCGCCGGGTCGAGGTTGTCGAACCACGAGCCGTCGTACGCGACCCGCAGCATGCTGCGGCCCTTCATCCACTCGGCGCCGACCGTGAAGTCGTTCGTGCGCGAGTCGTAGGGCAGCGCTACCTCGACGTCGTTGCCGAAGCCGAAGCTCGCCCCCCAGGGCAGTTCGCCCGAGTGCCGCGTCGTCTTGAAGCCGGCCTTGATGTCGAACGACGGCGAGGGCGTCGCCAGCACGCTGACCTTGCCGATCTTGCGCTCCTCGATCAGGTCGAACTGCGTCGGCCAGCGGCACGTACGCATTCAGGTTCGCCTGCGCGTTCTGAATGCGCTGTTGAGTCGCATCGTCGAGCACGAGCGCCTCGTCGCCCTGGTTCAGGTACGGCGTCCGGGTATCGACGCTGTAGAACTGCGGGATCTGATCCCACAATCCCGACACTCGCAGGAGGCCGGTGCGCTCGTAGTCGGCGAAGTACCGCTGATCGCGGTAGCCGACGTTGTCCGCGCCCGCCCTGAACAGCCACGCGCCCGCCGGGTTCTCGAACGCGTAACGCGCATCTGAGAAATACACGCCGTCGCGCAAGTCCTGATAGCGCTGAAAGCGCGCCGGATCGCCGGAGATGCTGTTGAAGCGTCCGCCGAACGTCGCCTGCCGCCACGTCTGCTCGAAGAGGCTGCGGGTCGGCTCCGCCGCGGCCGCGGGCGGAGCCTGGGCGGGTGCCGCCGGGGTCTGCGGCGCGGCCCCGGACGTCGGGGCGGGCGGCTGAGACAAGCTCTGGCCGGCGGCAACGGCTGGGACTATCAGTCCCAGCAGCGACAACAGGCAACCGATCGCGGGGTTTCGCATGCGCTGCTCCATCTCACCGCATGTAGAACTGCCCCGACGGATGATTCGAGCCGTGGATGTTCGAATGGCAGTTCACGCACGACCTGCCGAACATCCGGTTGCTCTTGCTCACCGTGATGGCGTTGTTGTCGTAGATGGTGGCCGGGTGCCGGGTCGCGACGTGGCACCGCTGGCAGAGCATCGGCATCGCGGACGACGAGCATGCGGTCGTTCGAGGAGCCGTGCGGGTCGTGACAGGTCGCGCAGTTCTCGCGCACCGGCGCGTGCTCCCAGAGCGTCGGCCCGCGCATCTCGGCGTGACAGCTGGCGCAGCTCTCGCCAATCGAGCTGCCGACGCGCAGGGCCTTGACGTTGCTGATCGAGCCGTGCGGGTTGTGGCACGACGAACAGGCCATCTTGCCTTCGCGCACCGGCATGTGCGCCACGGCGCGCTCGGTCTTCGCCACCTGCACGCGATGACAGGTCGCGCACAACTGCGTCTCGCTGGTCTTCTTCAGCTGGTTCTGCGCCGACACTGGACTGTGCACGCTGTGGCAGGTCGTGCAGCCGAGCTTCCGCGCTTCGTGCGTGCTGCCCTCCCACGCCGCATGATTGCCGCGGTTATGGCAGGTGAGGCACGTCTCGCTGACCTCGGACGCCGGCATCTGCGCGAACTTCCGCATGTGCCCCTTCGCGTCGTCGTCCACATGGGCCTGGCCCGGTCCGTGGCAGCTCTCGCAACCCAAACCGGCGGCCGGCGACCGCGGGTTGGCTGCCTGACCGTGCGCGGTGCCCTTGAGCGTGTCGCCCTTGTCGGTGTGGCACGTCAGGCAGGTGTCGGTGCCGGCTACGCCGGCAGGGGCCGGCTGGGCTGACACCGAAATCTGCGGCGGCGGAGTCTGCGGCGGCGGAGTCTGCGGCGCCGGAGTTTGCCACACTGGCGCGGCAGGGACGGCGCCGAGCGGCAGCGAGGGGAGAAGGCACACGACGGCCGCGGCAACGACTGCGCTGACTAGGCCACTTGCCAGTCGGGGCAGATGTCGAGACACGCGCGCGCTCCTATTCGAGATACCGCCGAGGACCGAGGGGCGCATCGTGCGACCCCTCATCGGATGCGGAACTCTACACTGAGGCAATCGGAATTGTCAGCGAAATTCGACATGACAGCGTGCGGTCAAACCACCGCGAGCCGTCATCGCGCACTCAGGTAGCTCTGCACCTGCACGATGACCAGCCAGCCGGAAAAGAACCCGTAGAAGAGCGTCGCGAAGCAGAGCATGCCGAGACGCAACCCGCGAACGCGAATCGCCGGCGGCAGCCCGCGACGGTTGAGCTGGATAAGCAGCATCGAGTAGATGAACATCACCATCCCGTTGAGGCATGCCGCAGTCATCAGCAGGAACAGCGGCTGATCGAAGCCGGACAGCAGGATCCACGACCCGGCGAGGATCGTCAGCCAGGCGACGCAGAAGTAGAGGCGGCTCTCGGTCCAGCGCTGGCTCTTCGCGCAGGTAGACCGTCTTCAGCACGTCCGCGACGATGCGCGCGATGTAGTCGATGGTGCCGAGCGCGACGAGGATCATCGAGAGCGCGCCGAACACCCAGAAGAACGTGCCGAACCACGGCGCGACGATCTGCTTCAACACCTCGCCCTCGGCGCGGATGAACGCCAGGTTGGCCGAGCCCGACAGGCTCTTGCCGTAGACGGTGGAGTAGGCGAGCGTCGAGAAGACGGTGATCGAGAAGATGCAGATGAACCAGAAGGAGACCAGCTGCTCCTTGTTGGCGACCCTCCACCATCCGTGAAAGCGGCGAAGGTTCTCCGCGTCCTGCTTCATCATCGACCCGGTGGCCGGCGCGGCCGCCTCTTCTCCGGTGATGGGCGACACGATGCGCGGGATGTAGATGCCCATCCCGAAGCCCTTGTCCCGGATCCAGTTGCTCTGCGCGAGGTTGTTGACGCCGCCCGCCCCCGCGAACACCAGCCCGCTCAGCACCATCGCGATCGGAATCACGTTCCGATCGGGCAGCTGACCGACGCCGGTCACCGCCTGCGAGAGATCCGCCCACGCGCCGGGCCCGATGGCCGCGACGATGGCGACCGTGAGGAAGACGAGCGTCAGGCCGACCTTGAAGAACTGCGCGCGCTCGAGCGTCTTGATAGACGACCGGCGACGCGGTGAGCGCGAGGCCCGAGGCCACCAGCACGCCGATGCTGACGAGCGGGACGTTGAAGTCGCCCAGCAGGAACGTCAGGATGGTGACGCCGCTCGTGCCCCAGCCCGGCCACATATTGGGCAGGATCGTGAAGAGACAGAACAGCAGTCCCCACGGCTTCCAGAAGCGCACGAACCCGGCCACCGCGGTCTCGCCGGTCGCCAGCGTGTAGCGCTCGATCTCCATGTTGAGGAAGGTACTGGACCGTGACGCTCAGCGCCGCTGCCCACAGGAAGCCTGGGCCGACGGTCGACGTCATGAAGGGCCAGAGGATGTACTCGCCAGACCCGACACCCAGCCCTGCGAGGATCACGCTGGGGCCGAGGACCTTGCCGAGCGGCAGCGGCTCGGGCATGTCCCGGTAGGGCATGGGCGGCAGGTTGCCGTTTCTGACGGGATCAAAAGACGCGTCCTGGATGTCGGTCACGGCAGACGATCCTAGTCGAAGTGGTCCAACCTGTTTCGCAATTGGGCTTCGCGCCGTGATGGCGCGGCCGGCGCCGCCGAATTCGGTGACGGAAGTTATGTCCGACGGTTACCCTAGGGGCTTGCGTACACGACTCGGGCTCGGGCTGATGTTTGCAGCCATGGCGGCGGCGATGTCGTGCCGCGCGCCGCAGTCCAGGCCGCAGCCCTCGATCACGCTGACCAGGGTGCCGGAAGCCGGAGCGGGCGGTCCATCGCGAACGGCGCCCATCGAAGGACGCGTCGCCGGCGCGGAGCCCGGCGATCGCGTGGTGCTGTTCGCAAGGAGCGGCATGTGGTGGGTTCAGCCGTTTTCCGAACAGCCGTTCTCCGACATCGGCGCCGACGGCGCCTGGCGCAACACCTCGCACATCGGCACCGAATACGCGGCGATGCTGGTGGCCGCGACGTACAAGCCGCCGGACACCCTGCCGGCGCTGCCGCAGGTTGGCAGCGGCATTCGCGCCATCGCCGTGATGCGCGGCACCGGAGACTTCGTGCCCGGTTCCAGGAGCGTGACCTTCAGCGGCTACGACTGGCAAGTGCGCGACCAGCCGAGCGACCGCGGCGGCCTCAACGACTACGACCCGCGAAACGCCTGGGTCGATGACGACGGCCATCTTCACCTCCAGCTCGTCCAGCGCGACGGCCGATGGACCAGCGCCGAAGTGGCGCTGACGCGGTCGCTCGGCTACGGCACGTACAGCTTTATCGTGCGCGACGTCGCACACCTCGAGCCGGCCGCGGTACTCGGGCTGCTGACGTGGGACGAGGAGGCCGCCGACCAGAACCATCGCGAGCTCGACGTGGAGTTCAGTCGCTGGGGCGACCCCGCCATCGCCAACGCGCAGTACGTCGTCCAGCCGTACTACGTCGCGGCGAACGTGCACCGGTTCGCTAGCGCCTGCCGGCCGCCTCACTCACTCCGTGAGATGGGAGCCAGGCCGCGCAGAGTTCGCCACGGCTCGCGGAGCCGGCGCCGGGCGGGTGGCGCAGCACGCGTTCACGTCGGGCGTGCCGGTGCCCGGCAACGAACGTGTCCGCATGAATCTGTATTTCTTTCGCTTCTCTCCCTCGCAGCTGCAGAAGACGGTCGAGGTCGTCGTTGAGAAGTTCCAGTACCTCCCCTAGCCGGCGGAGTCGCGTGTGGGGCACCGTCGCGATCGGCATCCCGCTGATGCTGGCATGCGCGTCTTCGGCCACCGCTGCCAGACCAGCGCGCGCTGTCGCAGTACCTGCGCGACGAGTGGGGAGCCGACAGGGGATATCCCGGCGGTCCGGTCTACGCGATCGCGCAGACAACGGACGGCTATCTCTGGATCGCCGCCGAGAAGGGGCTGGTGCGTTTCGACGGACTGACGTTCAAGCTCTTTCAGCCGTCCGGCAGCTCGCCGGGCACGGGACCGACGGTGCTCGGCATCGCCGCCGACGCCGATGGCAGCCTCTGGGCCCGGCTGCGGGGGCCTGCGCTCGTGCGCTATCGCCAGCGCGCCTTCGAGCTCGTGAGCGCCTCCAACGACCGCCGGGAGTGGGTCATCTCGGCGATGACCAATGGCGCGGATGGCGCCGTCCTCCTCGCGCCGCTCGGTCTGGGCGCCGTCGCGCGTCGCCACGGACGCTTCGAGGCGATCACCGCAGAAGGCGCGCTTGCGAGCTCGTTCGTCCTCGCGATGGCGCAGTCGCCCGGCGGCGAGATCTGGCTCGGGACCCGCGACGCCGGGCTCGTTCGTGTGCGCGGCGGCGCCGCCACGCCGGTGACCGCGGGGCTTCCGGACCAGAAGGTCAACTGCCTGCTGGCCGGACCGGCCGACCAGCTGCTCATAGGCACGGACCGCGGCGTCGCGCGATGGACCGGCGCCGTCGTCACGACCGCTGGTGTGCCTGCGGCGCTCGCGAGCATTCCGGTGCTGGGCATGATTCGCGATCGCGCGTCGAACGTGTGGATTGCCGCCGGGCCGCGAGGCCTGCTGCGCCTGTCGGGCGAGCGCGTGTCCGGACTCGACGATCCGGCAGTCCGCCCCGTGCCGATGGTGGCTGCCGTGTTCGAGGATCGCGAAGGCAACATCTGGTACGGCACCTCGCGCGGGATTGGACGCCTGCGCGAGACCGTCTTCACCACGTACACCGCCGCGCAAGGGCTGCCGTCCGACGCCATCGGCCCGGTGTACGCCGACGATGCCGGTCGAACCTGGTTCGCCGCTGCCGACGGCCTCTTTCAACTCGACGGCACCCGCGTCGAGCGAATCGCGGAAGGCGGTCTCGGCGATGACGTCGTCTACTCGATCGCCGGGCGCGGCGACGAGGTGTGGGTCGGTCGGCAACAAGGCGGGCTGACACACATCCGCATGCGCGGCGACACGCGGCGCGTGACGGGTTTCACGCAGGCCGACGGCCTCGCGCAGAACAACGTCTTCGCCGTGCAGCTTGCCCGAGACGGCGCCGTCTGGGCCGGCACGCTCAGCGGCGGCGTCAGCCGCTACAAGGATGGCTCGTTCACCACCTATACCGTCGACGATGGGCTTGCGTCCAACACGGTGGCGGCGATCGCGGAGGCCGCTGACGGCACGCTCTGGTTCGGCACGCCCAACGGGGTGAGTACGTGGGCCGCCGGCACATGGCGGCGCCTGCGGCGCGAGAACGGCCTGCCTTCGAATGAGGTCAACACCCTGTTCGAGGACGCTGCGGGAGGCATGTGGGTGGGCACGTCCGCGGGCCTGGCATACATCCGCGGCGGGACGGTTCAGCCGATGGCGCGGCCGCCGTCACTCGGCGGCCCCATCCTCGGTCTCGTCGAGGATCGCACCGGCTGGCTGTGGGTCGCGACATCCGACGGTTTGCTTCGCGTGCATCGTCAACGACTCGCGTCAGGCAAGCTCGGGCCAGGCGACCTGCGAGAGTTCGGCGCTGCCGATGGCTTGCTCGGTCTCGACGGCGTGAAGCGGTTTCGCAGCGTCGCGCTCGATGCGCGGGGCCGTGTATGGTTCGCGACCAGCCGCGGGTTGGCGAGCGCCGATCCCGTTCGCGCGGCGGAGCCGGCCGCGACGCCGCTGGTGCACATCGCCGAAGTCGCCGCCGACGGCGCGCCGATTGGGAACTGCCGGCGTCATCGACGTGCCGCCGGGGACTCAGCGTGTCGCGATCGGGTTCGCGGGGTTGAATCTCTCGGTGCCCGAGCGCGTCGTCTTCCGCTACCGGCTGGACGGATTCGATCGCGACTGGACCGCCCCGGTCGCCGAACGGCAGGCCGTCTACACCAACCTCGCGCCGGGTCCGTACGTGTTTCGCGCGATTGCGTCGAGCGGGGACGGCGTGTGGAATACCACCGAGGCCCGGGTGAGCTTCGACGTGCGGCCGCAGCCCTGGCAGACCGCCTGGTTTCGCGTCGTGGTCCTGATGCTGTGCGGGCTGGCCGGATGGGGCCTCTACCGGCTCCGCGTGCGGCAGGTCGCGAGACAGCTCAGTCTCAGATTCGACGAGCGCCTGGCCGAGCGCACGCGGATCGCCCAGGAGCTGCACGACACGCTCCTGCAAGGCTTCGTGAGCGCGTCGATGCAGCTGCACGTCGCGGCGGATCGGCTGCCGGACGACTCCCCGGCGAAGACGTCGCTCGCCCGTGTTCTCGATCTGATGGGGCGCGTGATCGAGGAAGGGCGCAATGCCGTCAGGGGGCTGCGCTCGTCGAGCGGCGCTCCCGGCGATCTCGAAGAGGCGTTTGCCGGCATCCAGCAGGAGCTCGATGCGACCGCGGACACGGAGTATCGTCTGATCGTGGAAGGACGGCCGCGGCCGCTGGCGCCGATGATCCGGGACGAGGTCTATCGCATCGGCCGCGAGGCGCTGGCCAACGCCTTTCGGCATTCCGGCGGCAGAAACGTCGAGCTCGAGCTCGACTACGCGGCCAGCGGCGTGACGCTGCTCGTACGCGACAACGGCCGCGGCATCGACGAGCGCGTGCTCGCCTCTGGCAGCGACGGGCATTGGGGCCTGCCGGGAATGCGGGAGCGTGCCGAGCGGATTGGCGCGCGCTTCAGCGTCTCGACCCACGCCGCCGCCGGCACGGAGGTCAGCCTCCACGTGCCGGGCGCCATCGCCTACTTCAACGAGCAAGGACAACGGCGCTGGCGCTGGCGCCTGCCCAAACGGCGCCACGTCGTCGCGGACCGCGACGAGAACAGGGAGGCACGACCGTGACCGACCAGCCCAGGATCCGCGTGTTCAGCGTCGACGACCATCCGCTGCTGCGCGAGGGCCTTGCCGCGATCGTCAACAGCCAGCCCGACATGGCGATGGTGGCCCAGGCCTCGACGGGACGCGACGCCGTCGTCCAGTTTCGAGACGTGCGGCCCGACGTGACCCTGATGGACCTGCGGCTGCCCGGATATCAGCGGCATCGACGCGATGATCGCCATCAGGCACGAGCATCCCGACGCCCGCATCGTCATGCTGACGACGTTCGAGGGCGACGTCGAGATCCAGCGCGCGCTGGCGGCGGGAGCGCGCGGGTACGTGCTCAAGACCATGCCGCCGAAGGAACTGGTCGAGGTCGTGCGACAGGTGCACGCGGGCAGGAAGCGCGTCCCGCACGAGGTGGCGACGCAACTGGCCGAGCACATGAGCGACGAGCCGCTCACCCCACGTGAGGTCGATGTCCTTCGCCACCTCGCCGGGGGCAATCGCAACCGCGACATCGCCGCGCGCCTGTCGATCTCGGAAGAGACCGTGAAGGTCCACGTCAAGCACCTCATGGAGAAGCTGGGCGCAAGCGATCGCACGCAGGCGGTGGCGATTGCCGTCCGGAGAGGCATCATCCAGCTGTAGCGATCGTCTCCCTTAACTCGATCGTGGTAACTCCCGGTTCCAGCGAGGAGGGATTCCACGGCGGGCATTCATCGATACGCTCTTTCGGGCAGTCGACACGCGCCCACTTCGAAGGAGCGACGGCGTGCAGCGGTTCTTCTCGACGTTTCCGGGGAACTGGCCCGGGGCCGGACTGCTCGTGCTTCGAGTGGCCGTCGGCGGCGTCGCGGTGCTGGAGGGCGCCGCCGCCATGCGGTCGTCGAGCGGCCCCGTCGCCGCGCCGTGGCTCCTCGGCCTGATCGCAGTCGTCAGCGGCGCCGCGCTTCTCGCCGGATTTCTCACGCCGGCTTGCGGCGCGGTGGCCGGCGTCAGCGCGCTGGCCCTGACGTTCGGTCCGCTATCGAGCGCCGCCGCGTCGCCGCTCGATGCCACGGCCGCGCTGCTCGTGGCCGCCGACGCCACGGCGCTGGTGCTGCTGGGGCCAGGTGCGCTGTCAGTAGACGCGCGGCTCTTCGGCCGGCGCGAGATCGTCGTGCCGCGCGAGTCCCGCCGCGGCCCGGGTCTCCGCCTGTAGTCCGTCTTCATTTAACGATTCAGGAGAAGTGATATGAGCACCATCACCACCGCCGACGGCACCGTGATCTATTACAAAGACTGGGGCGCCGGGCCGGCCCGTCGTCTTCAGTCACGGTTGGCCGCTCTGCTCTGACAGCTGGGAAGCGCAGATGCTTCACCTCGCGTCGAACGGCTTCCGCTGCATCGCGCACGATCGGCGCGGGCACGGCCGATCGAGCCAGCCGTGGCACGGCAACGAGATGGACACCTACGCCGACGACCTCGCGACGCTGATCGACGCGCTCGATCTGAAGGACGCCGTGCTGATCGGCTTCTCCACCGGAGGCGGCGAGGTCGCGCGCTACATCGGCCGTCACGGCACGAAGCGAGTCGGGAAGGCGGCGCTCGTCTCGGCGGTGCCGCCGCTGATGCTGAAGACAGCGGACAACCCGGGCGGGCTGCCCGTCGAGGTGTTCGACGGCCTTCGCGCCGCCTCCATCGCCGACCGGTCGAAGCTCTATCAGGACCTGGCGAGCGGCCCGTTCTTCGGATTCAACCGGCCCGGCGCAACGCCCTCGAAAGGGATGATCGACTCGTTCTGGCTGCAGGGCATGATGGCGGGGCACAAGAACGCCCTCGACTGCATCAAGGCATTCTCGGAGACGGACTTCAGGAAGGACCTCGAGAAGTTCGACGTGCCGACGCTCGTCATCCACGGAGACGACGACCAGATCGTGCCGATCGACGCGGCCGGCCGCGCCTCGGCGAAGCTGGTGAAGAACGCGACGCTGAAGGTGTATCCGGGCGCGCCGCACGGCCTGACGGACACGCACAAGGAGCAGCTGAACGCCGATCTGCTGGCGTTCGTGAAGTGAGCACGTGAGCCGGCGCGCGCGGCTGCCCGACGAGTCACTGCACCCAGTGCAGCACGTCGCGGATGACCGACCACCGGGGTCGCTTCGTTTCAGTGGCCTTGCCCAGGATCCAGTGGTTGTAGAGCGACTCGAACGTCCCGTCGCGCTTCTTCATCTCGACCCAGGTATCGACGATGGTGGCCCAGGCTCGATCGTGACGGGCGAGCGGAAACGCGAGTGGAATCTTGATGACGCCCGGCTGCGGGACGACGACCGTCCAGCGCGGATTCAGCAACGTGAGCACCGAGCCGCGCTCGGCCGGTAGCGCGAGGGCCTCATAGCCTGCACTCTCGCTCAGGGGGTCTTCACTCGCGTCAAAGGTCTTGAGCGGCACTCCGGGCAGCCGCGCCCGGAGCTGGGTCTCGTAGTACGGCAGCGCGGGCAGCCCGATGGTGATGTCGCGGATCGTCGCGATCGAGTTCCACGTCTCGAAGCGGCGGCGCAGGTGGTCCCTGACGACGAAGGCGAGCGTCTCGTCGAGATACGGCTCGGAGTAGAGCGCGTCCATCGCCAGGCGGGGCGTCAACGCCATGCCGCCGATGCCGATGTCGGCCCGACCGCTCGACACCGCCTCGGCAAGGGAGCCCGCGGGAAACTCCGCGAACTCGGCCTTCACGCCGATGTCCCGTGCCAGCAGGTGCGCGAGCTCGACGTCGAACCCGACCAGCTCTCCGCGCGCGTTGCGAAAGACGAACGGCATGCGCTGCGCTACGAACCCCACTCGCAGCACTCCGCGCGCGCGCACGTCGTCGAGCACGGGGCGATTGGAATCGACCGCGGCACCCGGGCTGACAATGGTCGATTTTTCGTGCTGCATGTAGTTCGTCATGCCATAGACGATTTCCGCCCCTCGGAACTCCTTGTGCAGCAGCGTGCGGAACGCCACCTGCAGCCCGCCGATCGTGGCGGCGGTCAGCGCCAGCGTGACGACCGCATAGCGGACGAGGCGTTTCGACTCGAACCTCACCGTGCCGGCGATCGCCGCGCTGCCGATGAGCGCCAGCGCCACCGTGTGGACGGCGGCGGTCAGCGTCCCGAAGCGCGAGTTGATCACGCTGGTCGCCACGAAGAGCTGAAACGTGTCGGCGGGAATGCGGAACAGATCGAGCAGGAACGGGACCGCGGAGTTCAGGCTGCCGAAGAACGTGAGCAGGCCGGTCAGGGCCAGGCGCGGGTACTCCGTTGCCGGCACCGGCGACCCGGAAAACCATCCCGCGAAGAGGACGAAGCTGAGCGAGAGCAGCTTGCCGGTGTGCGGGAAATTGAACGACGCCGGCACGATCACGTCCGGCAGCCGCTCGTCGGTGACGTGGAAGCGGGTCAGCAGCGCGCGGCACGCCTCGATGAGAATCGGCAGGACGATGAAGAGATCGCCGGCCATGAAGGCGGTGATGAGCGCGTCACGTGTCGGCCCCAGCACTTCCTTGTAGGGAATGGGTGTGACCGCGGCGACCAGCCCCGGCAGGACCCACAGCGCGATCAGCAGCGAGATCGCCATGTAGGTGACCAGGTACATCTCGATGCGCTCGACCTGCTCGAGCTCGAGCGTGCCGGCGGCGACGGCAGCGAGCGCGAAGACGCCGTAGGGCGTCAGCCGCACGACGAAGCGGGTCGCGCGGGCGATGGTGGCGCTGATCAGGCTGAGGACGTCGACGAGCGTCGCCTTCTTCTCGATGCCGATGAGGGCGACGCCGAGGATGACCGAGAAGAGGACCACCGCCGGCACGATGTTGTTGGCCAGCGAATGAAACGGGTTCGACGGGATGTACAACCCGACGAAGTCGAACGGCGGCGGCGACTCGATGAGCGACGCGCTGAAGAAGGACGCGGTCTCGGCGTCTGGAAACGCGAGAGGAAAGAGGAACGCGAAGCCGAGCGCCAGGACCCACAGGACGACGAGCGCCGCGCCCGCCCTCAGTCCCAGACGCCTGGCCTCGGCCATGTCCAGGCTGCCCAGGCTCACGATGATCGACACCGTGACATAGGGCAGCACTGTCATCTGCAGCAGCTTGACGAAGCCGTCCGCCACCAGTTTCAACGGCGCGACGTACTCGCCGAGCAGCAGGCCGAGCGCGATTCCGGCCGATGAGTCCGACGACAATCTGGCGTGAGAAGCTCATTCGCACGCGCATCATATGCCGGCGCGCCCTCCTCAGCGCCCGCCGGCGCCGACGCCGCGGCCATTCGGACGTTGGGGCGACACCGTGGCTCGGCTCGGCATCGGATTGAGCTATTGTCGACGCTCGCGGCTGGCTTCGCTGCCGTCACCCGAAGCGCGCCTCCAACGATAATCGTGGTTGCGCATGTGGGCGTCTCTGGTCGTCTATGTCGGGCTCGCGATCGCGGTGGCCGCCTGCGTGCCGACGGTCAGGCCGATGCCGCGGCTGGGCGTCTCGACACGCAAGGCCGCTCTCGGCCTGATGGCTGCCGGCCTCGCGCTTGCCGCCCTCGGCTTCGCGGCGCCGGCGCCGGAATCCCGCGCCGCGTCGCCGGCGCTGTCGAGGCTGGACGAGTTCATGCCGGTGTGGCAGTTCGACGAGCGCCACACCCGCTGGATCGACGCGCCGCCGTCGCGCGTGCACGACGCCATCCGGCGCGTGCGCGCCGACGACATCGCCCTGTTCAACACGCTCACCTGGATCCGCCGCGGCGGACGCGCCGCGCCGTCCTCCATCCTCAATGCCGGCGGCGATCGGCCTATTCTCGAGGTCGCCCTGTCGAGCGGCTTCATCCTGCTGGCCGACAACTCGCCAGAGGAGATCGTGATCGCCACCGCGTTGATCGCGCCGCCCGGGACGAGAGGGCCGTTGACGGCGGCGGCCTTCGGCCGGCCGCTTTCCCCGGGCATCGCCCTCGGCGCGATGAACTTCCGCGTCGTTGCCGACGGCACGGGGTCGCGTGTCTCCACCGAAACCAGGGTCTATGCCAGCAGTGCCGACGCCAGGCGCCGGTTTGCCGTGTACTGGCGCCTGATCTATCCCGGAAGCGCCCTCATCCGCCGCATGTGGCTTCGCGCCATCGAGCGGGAGACCGGATCCGCCGCCCGGTAGGCCTGCCGGGTATAGTGATGGGAGCCCCGCCGGGGGATCAGCCTTCGATGAAGCCGCCCGCCCCAGATTTGCTCGCCGCCATCGTCGAGTCGTCCGACGACGGGATCGTCAGCAAGACGCTGCAGGGAATCATCACCTCCTGGAACAGCGGTGCCGAGCGCATCTTCGGCTACACCGCCGCCGAAGCGATCGGGTCGCACATCTCGATGCTGTTCCCACCGGACCGGCTGCCGGAAGAGAAGCACTTCCTGAGCGAGATCGGCCAGGGACGCCGTATCGAACACTTCGAGACCATCCGCGTCCGGAAGAACGGCGAGCAGATTCCCGTGTCGGTCACGCTGTCGCCGCTTCGCGACTCCAGCGGCACGATCTTCGGCGCCTCGAAGATCGTTCGCGACATCTCCGAGCGCGCGCGCACCGAGGCGGCGCTGCGCGAGGCGCGCGACAAGTCCGACGCCGACGCCGAGCGCCTGAACGTCGCGCTGGCGGCGGCGCGGCTCGGCGACTGGAGCTGGGACGCGGCGACTGACGGTGTGGTCCTCTCGGACCGCGCGGCCGAGATCCTGGGCGTCGAGCCGCGACAGGCCACGACCTGGACCGCGATCCGCGGCATTCTCCATCCCGACGACCGTGAGCGCGCACGGCGCGCCGTGGAAGAGTCCGTCGCGACGCATGACGACTACGGCATCGAGTACCGCGTGATGAGCGGCGGCAGAGAGCGATGGGTCTCCGCGAGCGGCCGTGCCCGATATGACGAGCAGGGCGTCGTGAAGGGGATGTTCGGCGTCGTGCAGGACATCACGGCGGATCGGCTGCTCGTGAAGCTCGACGATATCGTCCGGCCGCTCGTCGAGCCGGAGGCCATCACCTATGCCGCGGCCCAGCTGGTGGGACAGCACCTCGACGTCAATCGCTGCGCCTACGCGGTGGTCGAGGAGGACGAGGACGAATTCCTCGTCGTCGGCAACTACACCAGGGACGCCTCGAGCATCGTCGGCCGGCACCGGTTTCGCGAGTTCGGCGCCGAATGCCTGCGGATGATGCGCGCCGGAGAGGTCTATGTCGTCCAGGACAGCCACTGCGATGAGCGGATCGATCCCGACGACCGTCGGGCGTTCGAGGCGAGCGCGATTCGAAGCGTGATCTGCGTGCCGATCCTGAAGGCCGGTCGGCTCGTGGCGGCGATGGCCGTGCACACCACGAAGCCGCGGCTGTGGCTGCCGCACGAAATCGCGATCATGCGCCAGGTCGCGAGCCGGTGCTGGGAGTCGATCGAACGCGCACGCGTCGAGCGCCTGCGTGTCGAGCTGCTCGAGGCCGCCGAGACGGCAAACCGCGCCAAGGACGAGTTCATGGCGATGCTCGGGCACGAGCTGCGGAACCCGTTGTCGCCCATTCTGACGGCGCTGCAGCTGATGAAGCTGCGGGGCGACGGCGGGATGGAGTGGGAGCGGACCGTCATCGAGCGCCAGGTGAGCCACCTCACGCGCCTGGTGGACGACCTGCTGGACGTCTCGCGCATCGCGCGCGGCAAGGTCGAGCTGAAGACCGAGATCGTCGAGCTCGCGGAGGTCGTCGTCAGGGCAATCGAGGTGGCGAGCCCGCTGCTCGAACAGCGCGCGCACGTGCTGACGCTCGACGTCCCGAGAGCCGGATTACCGGTCGAGGCCGATCCGGCACGGCTCAGCCAGGTCGTGGCGAACCTGCTGACCAACGCCGCGAGATACACGCCGCCTGGAGGCCGGGTCATGGTGTCGGCGGTCGCCGAGGGCGATTCGGTCGCCCTCCGCGTGCGCGACACCGGCGTCGGCATCGAGGCCGACGTGCTGCCGCGGCTGTTCGAGCCGTTCGTCCAGGGGCGGCAGGAGATGGACCGGCCGCAGGGCGGGCTCGGCCTGGGCCTGACCATCGTTCGCAACCTGGTCGAGCGCCATGGGGGAAGCGTCGAGGCGCACAGCGACGGGCCGGGTGCTGGCAGCGAGTTCGTCGTCCGCCTGCCCCTGGCGCCGGTGGGCCGGCTGGTGCCACGGCAGCTGCCGCTGGCGCGCGCTGTCGAGGCGCCGCCGAAAGACGCCCCCCGGATCCTCGTCGTGGACGACAACCGCGACGCGGCGCAGATGCTGGCGGAAGCGCTGAGGCTGAAGGGCTTCGAGACCTCCGTCGCGCACGACGGGCCGGAAGCCCTGCGGCTCGCGGCCGGGACACCGCTCGACGCCGCGCTCATCGATATCGGCCTGCCGGTCATGGACGGATACGAGCTGGCCGCGCGCCTGAAGGCGATGCCGGAGCTGGAGGACATCCAGCTGGTCGCAGTCACCGGCTACGGCCAGGAGTCCGACAAACGCCGCTCGAAGGCGGCCGGGTTCCATCACCACATCGTGAAGCCGGTGGACCTCGACACGTTGGCGCCGTTGATCGCGGGCATCCGGCGCAAGTCCTCGGACACGGTCGCCGAGGACACCTAGTCGAGCGTCGATTCGATCGCAGGAATCGGAGTGCTTGCCGCCCGGAGGCGCGTCATAGTCAGTGTCTGACCTTCGGGGATTTCGCGGATGCAGCATCGAACTGAACGAGTCATGCCAGTGAGACCCGCGCCGCCGCGGGCCGACCGCGACCCTCGCTGGGCCGCAGTGGTCGCACGCGATCGGCGGGCGGACGGATCGTTCTACTACTCGGTGGCGACGACGGGTGTCTACTGCAACCCCTCGTGCGGCTCGCGCCGCGCCAACCCGAAGAACGTCGCCTTCCATGGCACCCGCGCGGAGGCCGAACGCGCCGGGTTCCGGCCGTGCAAGCGGTGCAAGCCCGACCAGCCGTCGCTCGACCGGCGCCACGCGGCGCTGGTGGCCGAGATCTGCCGTGCCATCGAGACGGCCGACGACGCGCCGAATCTCGAGGCGCTGTCGCGGAGGGCAAAGCTCAGTCCCTATCACTTTCATCGGGTGTTCAAGGCCGTGACCGGCGTGACGCCACACGCCTACGTGGCGGCGCATCGCGGAGAACGCGTGCGCTCGGCGCTCGGCCGAGGAGGCAAGACCGTGACCGAATCCATTTACGATGCCGGATTCAATTCCGGCGGGCCCTTCTACGCTGCCGCCGACGCGCTGCTGGGCATGAAGCCGGCGGATTACCGCGACGGCGGCGCGCACACCGAGATTCGCTTCGCCGTCGGCGAGTGCTCGCTCGGCTCGATCCTGGTGGCGCAGAGCGCCAGGGGCGTATGCGCGATCCTGCTCGGCGACGATCCCGAGGTGCTCGTCCGGGACCTGCAGGATCGATTTCCTCGCGCGACGCTCGCCGGCGGCGACAGCGCGTTCGAACGCACCGTCGCCAGGGTGATCGGCTTCGTCGAGGCGCCGGCGATCGGGCTGGACCTGCCGCTCGACGTGCGCGGCACCGTCTTCCAGCAGCGCGTGTGGCGTGCCCTGCAGGCGATTCCCGTAGGCGCGACCGCCAGCTACGCCGAGATCGCGAAGCGGATTGGCGCGCCGACCGGCGCGCGCGCCGTGGCGCGGGCGTGCGGCGCCAACCCGCTGGCCGTCGCCATCCCGTGTCATCGCGTGGTGAAAACGGACGGGTCGCTATCGGGATACCGCTGGGGCGTCGAGCGCAAGCGGCGCCTGCTCGATCGCGAGGGGGTCGCGTGAGCGTCGACCGATCGGGCGCGCTCATCGATGCGGGTCGATGATTCCCGATCTCTTCGCTGACGAGCCAGCGGACATCCCGCTCGGGCCTGGCGCGGTGGTCCTTGCGGCATTCGCACGACCGGTCGAGCAATCGCTCGTCGAAGCGCTCGCGCGGGTCACCGAAGCGGCGCCGTTCCGGCACATGATCACGCCCGGCGGCCGCAGGATGTCGGTGGCCATGACCAACTGCGGGGCGCTGGGATGGGTCAGCGACCTGAGCGGTTACCGCTACGATCCCCGCGATCCGCAGACCGGCGAGCCCTGGCCCGCGATGCCCGACGCGTTCCGGTCCCTGGCGGCCAGCGCGGCCGAACGGGCCGGCTTCAGCGGCTTCGATCCCGATGCCTGCCTGGTCAATCGCTACGAGCCTGGGGCGAAGCTGTCGCTGCACCAGGACAAGGACGAGCACGACTTCGACGCGCCTATCGTGTCGGTGTCGCTCGGACTGCCGGCGGTGTTCCTCTTTGGCGGCCTGCGCCGCGCCGACACGCCGCGTCGTCTCCGTCTCACGCACGGCGACGTGGTCGTCTGGGGCGGCCCGTCACGGCTGCGCTATCACGGCGTGCAGCCGCTCGACGATGGCTGTCATGCCGTGACGGGCCAATGCCGGATCAACCTGACGTTTCGGAGAGCGCGCTAGGCACCGTGCAACTCCGACAGCAGATAGCAGACGTCCGTACGGATTAGCGAAGGATCGGCATCCCACTCGCGCTGCCAGTGCTCGTAGATCTCCCACTCTGGGGCCAGCAAGGTGGTGGTTGTTCGCCCGGCACCATTGATGAACGGCGTCATGCGCCGCGCCGAGGCCGCCATAGGGCCCGAAATGTGTCGCCACGGCAACCGCGCCGGCCGGTGTCGCCGAGCGGACGACCTCGCCGTCGTCGACGAACGGTCCGAGCAGTTCCACGCCAGCCTCGAGCCGGATGGTGTTGTCCCAGTAGACCGCGACGTGGCGGCCGGCCCGTGTCTGCTGCGCGCGCACCGCGTTCCAGACCAGCCCGCAGCATTCAGGGACCAGGCGCGCCAGCTCGGACGCATGCGCCTGGCGTTGGATGACGGCGAGCGGGACGCTGGTGAGTTGCTTGAGCTCGACGGCACACGGCGTCATAGGCGACTCCGCCTGGTCAGAAGAAAGTCATGATGACGGTGCCACGTCCGCGAGACACTACGAGAAGCGCCCACCCTACGGAGAACCGCATGCCATCGTTCAGATTTGCGGCGCGGGTACTCGCGTGCGCCGCGGCAGTCGTCATGTTTGGCGGCAGCGCAGTCGCGTCTGCCGAGACCCGCGTGCTGTTCCTCTGCCCCCATGGCGCAGCGAAAAGCGTCCTGGCGTCGTCTCACTTCGCACGACTGGCGAAGGAACGAGGGCTGCGCGTGCGCGTGGACTTTGCCGGGACCGAGCCCGACCCGCGATTTCGCCCGCCGTCGTCGACCTGCTGAGGAAGTCGGGAACACCGGTCCCGGCCGGCTCCGCCTCGGCGGGTCACCCGGAAGACCTCGGCGCCGCCGACCTCGTGATCTCGCTCGGCTGCGACTTGCGCGGCATGCCGGTGCCGGCCGCCAAGCTGCGCAACTGGGATGTCCCGCCGCCCGGCGTGGACCTCGCGAAGACCGACGAGGCCATCCTGCAGCGCGTGACCGAGCTGGTCGAAGAACTCATTGCCGCGCGAGCGCAAGACGGCGGCGCCAGCGCCAGCCGCGCTGAAACTACTTGCCGCCTCTGGCGGCCGCCACCTTCTGCCACTTGCGGGTGGTGTGGCTCTTCAGGATGGCCTCGCACAGGCGCACCTCGGCGTCGCCGTCTTCGACCGTCGCGAACAGCGGCGCCGACTTGCTGCCGGCGATGCGCGAGTAGATCGCGCGGAACTGCATCTTGAAGCTGTCGCCAAAGCCTTCGACGTGGCCGGCGGGGTAGTCCATGTAGGGGCGCACTTCTTCGCGGATGAACCCGGCGGCGCCGCGGATCGCGATCTGGTTGGGCTGATCGCGGTGGCCGAACACCAGCTGCTCGGGCGACTCCGAGTCCCACCAGGCCGACTGCTTCTCGCCGTAGATCTCCAGCCGCAGCTGGTTCTTGCGGCCGGCGGCCACCTGAGAGACCGAAAGCGTGCCATGGGCGCCACCGCCGTAGTGGAGCAGCACCGACGCGAAGTCTTCGGTTTCGACCGGGTAGACCTGGAACTTGCCGCCCTCGGTCTTGCCGCTGAACGTCTTGACCTCGCCGAGCGGCCGCCGGCGCTTCTTGTGGTGGATGCCGAGGTTGGCGAAGACCTCCCCGACGTGATCGCCGAGGATGAACCCGGCGGCGTCCATCCAGTGCGTGCCGATGTCGGCCAGGGCACGCAGCTTTCCGCCCTCCTGCGGCAGCAGTCGCCAGTTGTAGTCGGTGTCGTGGAACAGCCAGTCCTGGAAGTAGCTGCCGTTGACGTGGATGATCCGCCCGAACTGGCCCTCGGCGACCATCGCGTGCAGCGTCTGCAGCGCGGCGTAGAAGCGCAGGTTGTAGTTCACCGCGAACACGCGGCGGCTCTTTCGCGCGGCGGCGACGATCTTCGCGGTCTCGGCGCTGGTCATCGCCAGCGGCTTCTCGCAGACCACGTGCTTGCCGGCGGCCAGCGCCGCCAGCGCGTGTTCCGCGTGCAGCCGGTTCGGCGAGGCGACGTGCACGACATCCACCTCGGGATGCTCGACCAGCCGCTGGTACTGGAAGTCGCCGATCGGATTCGGGATCCCGAACCGGGCGGCGGCCGCGGCGGCGTTGGCGTCGGTGTCGCAGACGGCGACCACCTGGATGCCGAGGCGCTTCAGAGCCTCGATGTGGACCGGCCCGATGAACCCGGTGCCGATTACCCCTGCGCGCAGATGTGTGAGAGACATGACGGCCGACAGCCTAACACGACCCGCCTTCGCCTTCGGCGAGGTCGCGCCTCACTCGCGCGCGAAGCGCTGCGCCGCACGCATCTTCGCGCGCGCGGCCCACTCCTCCCGGTCGCGTGGCGCGGCGCGTCGTCACCAGCGAGTCGATCAGGCGCCGTGCGACGGCGGCCACCTCCTCCACCGCGCGGTCGAACGCCGCCTCGTTGGCGTGCGAGGGCCTGGTGAATCCCGACAGCTTCCGCACGAACTGCACGGACGCGGCCTGGATCTCCTCGTCGGTCGCCGGGGGATCGAAATTGAAGAGCGTGCGAATGTTCCGGCACATGGGACCATTCTACGGCTCGCAGCCGCGCTCGGCGAACTGCCGGATCTCGCATTCCACCTCGAGCCCCGGATCGCCCGCAGCGAGGTGCGCTTCAAGGAAGCGCTTGCCAAGCTCGACGGCCTCCTCCTTCGATCCGCGCCTGGACGATCGCGTAGCCGCCGATGAGCTCCTTGGCTTCCGCGAACGGGCCGTCCACGACCGCAATCCTCCCCCTGGAGAGGTGGAGCCTTGCGCCTTTCGAGCTGGGCAGCAGCCCGCCGGTGTCGAGCAGCACCCCCGACTTCGCCATGTTCTCCGATAGCTTGCCGATGGCGGCCGTCAGTTCGGGACTGGGCGGCTTGCCGGCCTCGTAGTCCGGGTCGCCCTTGACGATCATCATGAATCGCACGCGCGTCTCCTCGTTGTCGGTTTCCGTCCCATCCTGCAGGTTTGGCGGTGGGGCCGGTCTCTACTGTGACGTCGAACCACAGGTCTCCGATTTCGACAACGTCAGCTTCAGCTGAATCGAGGTTGCCGTTACGCTCGAGGTGGCCGACCGCTTGCCGGCGACGAACGCTTCGAGTAACGATGGCTTCTTCATCACCCTTCGAGGAGGACACCATGTGTGTGGCGAGAACGCTGTCGGTGGGAATGCTCGCGGCGCTGCTGATCTCGGCGGCACCGGCCGCCCAGGGCCAGGCCGACGCCGACAAGAAGGTCGCCGGCGGCGGCGTGACGGTCAAGGGATGGCAAGGGAAGGCCGACGTCGGCAACAAGCAGGGACTGACGGTCAACGACTCCAAGCTGGCGCCGGAGGGCAGCGGGTTCCGGCTCGTCACCGGGCCGGCCGGCGTCTACTGGAATCCGGCAAACGCGGCCAAGGGTGACTTCAGCGTCAAGGCGACGTTCACCGAGCCGAAGCAGAGCTACAACCACCCGCACCCGTACGGCGTCTTCATCGGCGGGTCGGCGCTCGACACCGACGCCGCCAACGCGCTGTACTGCGCCGCCTACCGCAACGGCAACTACATCGTCCGCGGCTTCAGCGGCGGCAAACGGTTCGACGTCGTCGCCAAGCCGGCGCCGCACGACGCGGTGAAGAAGGCGGCCGCCGAGGCGGAGGTCGTGCAGGAGGTTGCGTGGACGGTGAAGGGCGATGCGGTCTCGTGCCTGGTGAACGGCGCCGCGGTCTGGACCGGCACGAAAGCCGACGTGACGGGACCGGGCAAGCTGCCGTCCACCGATGGCGTGGTCGGCATCCGCGTCAGCCACAACTCCGACGCGCTGGTGTCTGGCTTCGCTCTCGGCAAGTAGCCGTCCCCATGAACGCTCGGCCCGGATCGGCGGCACCGCCGATCCGGGCCCATCCCCAGGCGTTCGGTTCCACGTACAGAAAAAGATCACGACCCTGTCGATCCGGCGCCTCGCCGTTCGACGTGTCAATGAAAGCTAATCAGGGTGCCAGGCACCGTTAAATCTTCTTAACAGTACCTGGCACCGGGGGGAAATCATGCGATTCATGGTGATAGTGAAGGCGGACAAGAACTCGGAAGCCGGAGTTCTGCCAGGCACCGAACTGCTGGCGGCGATGGGCAAGTACAACGAAGAGCTGGTGAAGGCGGGCGTCATGCTGGCTGGAGAGGGGCTGCAGCCGAGCTCGAAGGGCGCCCGCGTGAAGTTCTCGGGCGACCAGCGGACGGTCAGTCGACGGTCCCTTTGCCGAGGCGAAGGAGCTGATCGCGGGGTTCTGGATCTTCAAGGTGAAGTCCCTGCAGGAAGCGATCGACTGGGTGAAGCGCTGCCCGAACCCCACCGGTGAGGAATCGGAGATCGAGATCCGCCAGGTCTTCGAAGCCGACGACTTCGGCGCGGAGTACACGCCCGAGCTGCGCGAGCAGGATCAGCGCCTGGCCGAGCAGATCAAGGCACAGGCAAAGCGATAACTGCGGCGCGCCTTGCGCCGGCCGCGACAAGGTGGTGTGATCGGGAGACGTGACGGCTCCCGACATCCACCGCACCATCGACGCCGTCTGGCGCATCGAATCGGCCAGGGTCATCGCGACCCTGGCGCGCATGGTGCGCGATGTCGGGCTGGCCGAGGACCTCGCCCAGGACGCCCTCGTCGCGGCGCTTCAACAGTGGCCCGAGTCAGGCGTGCCCCGCAATCCGGGGGCCTGGCTCGTCGCCGCCGCCAAGCACCGCGCGATCGATCACTTCCGCCGCGGCAAGCTCCTCGAGCGCAAGCACGAGGAGCTCGGCTACGAGCTCGACGCCAGTCAGGCCGCATCGGCGCCGGATCTCGACGCCGCCCTCGACGACGATGTCGGCGATGACGTGCTGCGGCTCGTGTTCACAGCGTGCCATCCAGTGCTCTCCACCGAAGCCCGTGTTGCCCTGACGCTGCGGCTGCTGGGCGGCCTGACCACGGAAGAGATCGCGCGCGCGTTCCTCGTTCCCGAATCGACCATCGCCCAGCGCATCGTCCGGGCGAAGCGGACGCTCGCCGAAGCGCACGTGCCCTTCGAGGTGCCGCGCGGCGACGACCGCGCGGCGCGGCTGTCGTCGGTGCTCGAAGTCATCTACCTGATCTTCAACGAGGGCTACTCCGCGACGGCGGGCCAGGACTGGATGCGGCCGGCGCTCTGCGAGGACGCGCTGCGGCTCGGCCGCATCCTCGCCGCGCTGACGCCGCACGAGCCCGAGGTGCACGGGCTGGTCGCGTTGATGGAGATCCAGGCCTCGCGCGCCAGCGCGCGCACCGGGCCGTCGGGCGAGCCGATCCTGCTGCTCGACCAGGATCGGTCGCGATGGGATCGTCTCCTGATCGGCCGCGGGCTGGCGGCGCTCGAACAGGCGGAGCAGCTTGGCGGGATGCGCGGTCCATATGCGCTGCAGGCGGCGATTGCCGCGTGCCACGCCCGGGCGCGGACGGCCGCCGAGACGGACTGGGCGCGCATCAGCGCGCTCTACGACGTGCTGTCGCAGATCATGCCGTCGCCGATCGTCGAGCTGAACCGCGCGGTCGCGCTGTCGATGGCCTTCGGCCCGAAGGCCGGCCTCGAGCTCGTGGACGCGCTCGTCGCCGAACCGGCGCTCGAGCGCTATCACCTGCTGCCGAGCGTGCGCGGCGATCTGCTGGTCAAGCTGGGGCGCCTGGAGGAAGCGCGCCCCGAATTCGAGCGCGCCGCGTCGTTGACGCGCAACGAGCGCGAGCGCGAGCTGCTGCTGGCGCGCGCGCGTGCCCTGCCCGGTGGATGATTTCGGGATGTGATTGGATTACGCGGACCGATCATCCGCAGATTACGCAGATTTCGCAGATATTTTCTGCGGCGCGGCGTCACCAGATCTAAGCCGATCGGGCGGCAGGCCGCGAAGCGGCCTGGCCGTGCGGAGGAAGCGAGACGGGAAAACAAGAGCACGAAGTTTTGACCGGGTGCTCTTGTTTCCCGTCTCGCTCCCTCCAACGCCGGGCGACGCCCGGCGCCCGATCGGCGCACATCTGCGTCGTCTGCGAAATCTGCGGATAGCTGAAGTCACCCGCCGCGCCGACACCTCACATCCTGTGTGAGGCCGGGCGCACGGTGAAGAACACGCCGAATCCGAAATTGACACGACTGCCGTACGCCGGCTCGAGCGATGCCGGCACGAAACCTGCCGACATGCTGCCGCCGACGCCAGGCGCCAGCCCATGCCAGGCCTCGAAGTAGTGCGTGTATCCGCCCTGCAGCTTCGAGACCGTGAACGTGTCGAACGGCCCGTGGACGTCGAGGTCGTGCGCCGACTTGGCGGCCACTTCGAATCGGCCGAACCACGTGTGGCGATCGCGCAGGCCGACCGACGACTCGACGAGCAGCGCCTGCGTCGCGTCGCCCTCCTCGCTGTTGCGACCCCACGCGATCGTCGAGGCCCACAGGCCGCCCGTGCCGATCGGCCGGTGATACGTCGCCGACGCGGTGATGCGATCGACGTCCACGCGCGGCTCGCCGTCGTGGCCGCCTTCCGCCTCCCGCAAGTGTCCCGCCGACACCTGCAACGCGACGCGCGGGGTCGGCAGGTACCACAAACGACCGGAGTAGGAGTCCAGCGCCGCCAGATCAAGTCCTGCACGGTGCTCGTCCGGCTCACGGCCGTTGAACGCCGACGCCTCGGCCTTCCATCGAGCGCCATACACGCCGCCGGTCACGACGCCGAACGTGATGTGCGTCGCGTCCAGCCAGTGATGGGCGATCGGCGCCAGCGGGTTGGGCATCGCGGAGACGCGATGCGGATAGGCGGCCGGTCCGAGCGCAGGTTCCCCCGCCAGACCGGCATACACCTGCCATCGAACCGATCCGCCGAGCGGCCGGTCGTACTCCGCGGCCAGTTCCATGAACAGATCGTGAGGGTGCTGGCGATCGTGAATGGCTTCGCCGTCGCACAACTCGCCGGTTGCCAGCAGATCGGGGTAGCCGCACCCCGGAATAGTCCATGGCTCGAGGCTGAACATGCCGCGGATGCCGAACCGGCCTCCCGCGAGCGGGCGGCGGGCCATGCCCATCACCCAGTTGATGCTGCCAGCCTGATCGCTTCCGCGATCGCCGCTTTCGTTCAGGTACTGCACGAAGACATTCCCGTGTCCCATCAGCCGCCACTCGCCGGCCGTGCCTTCGAGGCCATACATCGGCGTCTCGTCCGGCAGCCACGCCGTGCCGGAGGCTTCTCGAACCGGGAACATCGCACGCCGCGGTCGCGCCATGCTGCGAATGATCCTGGGCGGCTCCAGCTGGCGGCGCCGGAGGCTGATGCTGCTCGTGCTGGGCGCGCGCCGGCACCGCGCCCGCGGCCAGCAATGCGATTGCGACAACACTTCCTGTCGTCCAACGGAACACTACATAGGCTCACATACATCGTCTCACCTGCCTCGAGAAGCAATCGACGACGGCTGGCGCGCTGCCAGCAGTCGCCGACACCGGAAACGTCACGGCGGGCAGGCGATCAGATGCGAAGCTGCGTGATGAGGAAGATGCGCGGCGGCCTGGGCGTGCGAGTGCCGGCGTCGAGTCGGGCAGTGGCATCCGACAGATGCCGTGCCAGCGGTGCAAGCGCCGGAGCGGGCGCCGCCAGCCGGTCGGCCAGCCTGGCGTCGAAGCGGCCGGCCTCGTCATGGCACGCCTCGCCGCCGCTGACGGCGAGATCGGGCGCGTCGTTCCCGGATGCGGCGTCGTGGCACGCCGCTGACGACGTGACCCGGGCCTGCAGGTGCTCGACGTGCGCGCACCTCACGACGCAGACCGCTGCTGCCGCGGAGGGCGCCATCAGGCTCGTCAGCAGGAAATAGAGAACGGCGCGCACGGCCCTTACGGTACCACTTCTCAGCCGGAGCTGGATCGCCCGACTCGCTGCATCGCGCGCCGGAGCGATCGCCGGCGCCGGCGCATGTCGGCCCACAGATCGCCAACCGCCTCGATGCGCGCCGGCATGGAGCGCAGCGTGAAGGTCTGCGGCAACACGTCGCCGCCGGCGACTTCGTCCCAGGTGCACGGCGCCGACACCGGCGCACCGGGCCTCGCGCGCACGGCGTACGCCGCCGCGAAGGTCGCGCTGTAGCCGTTGCGCCCGGTGTCGACGTAAATCCGCGAGCCGCGATCGGCCTTGCTGAACTCCTGCGTGAGGTGGTCGGGATCGCGTTCGACCAGCGCGCGGCCGACGGCGTGCGCGAACCGGGCGACGTCGCCGAACCCTGCCTTGCCGTCAATCGGCACGACGATGTGAAAGCCCTTGGAGCCGGAGGTCTTGATCCAGCTCGGGAGGTCGAGCTCCGCCAGCAGATCGCGCAGCCCGAGCGCCGCCGCGCGAAGCGGCGCCGGCTCGTTGTCCGATGGATCGAGATCGAATACGCAGATGTCCGGGTTGAACAGGTTCGGCGCCCGCGACGTCCAGACGTGCGGCGTGATGCAGTTCTGGTTCGCCAGCCACAGCAGCGAGCGCGCGTCGGTCACCAGGGGATGGTGGACGGTGCCGTCTTTCTTCGGCACCTCGACGCGCTTCAGCCATTCCGGGAATCCCTTGATGACGTCCTTCTGAAGGAAGCCTTTCCTGCCGATCCCCGCGGGGAAGCGCTCCATCGTCACTGGCCGCGAGTTGATGTGCGGCAGCATCAGCGGCGCGACCGTCCGGTAGTACTCCGCCAGCTCGCCCTTGGTGATCCCGTCGTCGGGGAAGAGGACCTTCTCGGGATGCGTGATCACGGCTGCTCCCGCACGACATCGCGCGGCCGCTTGTCGTCGCGGACGCCGAGCAGCCTCGAATGCCGCAGCTTGCCGTGCACGGTCCATTCGATGAACGCGACCTGGACGACGATCTCGGGTTGCACGAAATGCGCGCGCACGCGCGGGAGCCCGACCGCCCTGGTGAACGGCGACTCGGGAACCTCGATGGCATCGAGCCGCGCTCGCAAATCGAGCAGCAGCTTCGTGTCGAAGCCCGTGCCGACCTTGCCGGCGTAGTGGAAGTCGTCGCCCTCGAAATAGCCGACCAGCAGCGCGCCCAATCCTGGCCGACCGCCTTGAGGATCGGTGAAACCACCGACGACGAACTCCTGGCTCGCCTCGCATTTCATCTTGAGCCAGTGCGGCGACCGCCGGTGCTCGTAGCGCGAGTCGCGGCGCTTGGCAATCACGCCCTCCCAGCCCTCGCGGCACGCCCGCTCCCACGGGGCCGGGCCATCAATCGCGTCGACGCGTCCGAGCGGCAAGCGGAGCGGCAGATCGGCGAGCAGCGATTGCCGTTCCTCGAGCGTGAGCATGGTCACGTCGCGGTCGCCGAGCCAGAGGACGTCAAAGACGTGATACGCGATGCCGTCGTCCTTCGATCGGGCTGGCCCCCAGCCGCCGGTGGCCTCGCCATCCAGGATCACGGCGTCAATCGGCAGCTCCGCCACGGCCCGGGCCACCGACGGGAACGCGTCCTGCCGCGGCAGCCGGTTTCGCGACAGCAGGCGAACCTCCGCCCCCTTCTTGAACGCGAGCAGCCGGATGCCGTCGAACTTGCGTTCGAAGATCCATTCCGGCCCAGTGAAGCGCTCCTGGGTCAGCGTCGCCGCCATCGGCTCGACCCAGTCGGGAAACGTCGTCATCACGCGTCGGTAGTATGTTGGTACTTGCGTCCGGATGCATCCAGCCTGGAGAAGGCCGGCTCAGCTTGCCGGCACGATCGCACGCGTTGAGAGAGCGAACCACGCATGAGCGACTCCAACGATCCCGTTGCCGCGTTTCTCGTCGCGGCCTGCGTGCCGCTCGAACGCTCGCACGACTCGGGCACGATCGATCGCGCCGAGACGATCCGGATGGCGCATCCCGATCTGGCCTCACGGGATCTCTACGCTGCGGCGGCGCTTGGCGACGAGGTGGAGGTGCGGCAGAGGCTCGCGCGCGACGCCTCCGTCGCGACGGCAAAGGGCGGCCCGCACGGCTGGGACGCGCTGACGTATCTCTGTTTTTCGAATTACCTCAAGCTGGACCGCGCCCGGTCCGATGGCTTCGTGCGGTCGGCCAGGGCCTTGCTCGAGGCGGGCGCCAGCGCCAGCGCCGGGTTCTACGAGCCCAGTCACAAGCCGAACCCGGTGTGGGAGAGCGCGCTCTACGGCGCCGCCGGTGTCGCGCACCACGAAGGCGTGACGCGCGTGCTGCTCGAGCACGGCGCCGACCCGAACGACGACGAGGTGCCGTACCACACGCCGGAGGCCTACGACAACGGCGCGCTGAAGGCGATCGTCGAGAGCGGCCGCCTGACGGCCGACAACCTCGCGGCGATGCTGCTGCGGAAGGCGGACTGGCACGATCATGAGGGGCTGAAGTACCTCCTCGAGCACGGCGCGGATCCCAACCGCATGACGGGCTGGGGCTACACCCCGCTCCATCAGGCGCTGCGGCGCGACAACGCCTACGAGAGCATCGAGCTGCTGCTCGATCACGGCGCCGATCCGTCCATCGAGACGCGGCGCGAGCGCCTGTCCGCGGTGTCGATTGCCGTGCGCCGTGGCCGCGGGCGCGTGCTCGAACTCTTCGAGCGCCGCGGGCTGCTGCCGCAGCTTGGCGGCGTCGAGCGGCTGATCGCGGCCTGCGCCCGCGACGACGTGGGTGAGATACAGGAGATCGCCGCGGCCGAGCCCGATCTCGTGTCGGCGCTGCGCGCCGACGGCGGACGGCTGCTGGCGGAGTTCGCCGGCACCGCGAACACCGCGGGCGTCGGCCACCTCCTCGATCTCGGCGTCGGCATCGGCGCGCGATACGCAGGCGACGGCTACTTCGGCATCGCGCACGACAGCACGGCGCTGCACGTGGCCGCGTGGCGGGCGTGGCACGAGACCGTCCAGTACCTGATTGGCCGGGGTGCCGACGTCAACGCGAAAGACGGCGCCGGCCAGACGCCGCTCGTCCTGGCCGTCAAGGCGTGTGTGGATTCGTACTGGTCGGAGCGCCGCGCCCCGGATTCCGTGAAGGCGCTGCTCGACGCGGGCGCGTCGCCGGCCGGCATCACGGTACCGACCGGCTACGACGAGATCGACGCGCTGCTCGCTGCGCGCTAGCCGTCGGAACCCACGCAATCCCCTGAAGGCCGAAGACTGAAGGCTGTCTATTACGGCAGCTTGTAGTCGAACTCGTACAGGTGCTTGCCGCCCGTGATGATGATGTTCATCGTCCCCGTGATGCCGGCCAGCCCTCCGGTGCCGGTCTCGGGGAGGACGGAGACCGTCAGGCTTGGCGTGCCGCGGGTCATCACGCCGTTGTGTTGAAGCATGAAGGTCCCGGTCCGACCGGCCAGTGTCACGCTCACACGCTCGATGGCGACGTAGCCGCCGGAGCCGGAGTCCACGCTCGTCGCCAGCATCTCGCCGGTGCTCGTGCCCTCGAGATCGCCGTGAAACTGCTTGTCGATGGACATGCGGCCGAGCCCAGCCTTCTGCCCCTTGTCGCTCACCGCTTCCGGTCCGAGCTTGACGTCGAATGCTCCCTTCGCGCGCGTCGTCATGGCTGCTTCCTTCGATGGCGTCGGTGGCTGTGCGGCCGCAGCCGCGACGGCCAGGGCGCACAGTGTGGAGAGAGAGAAGGCTTTCACGAGGATGGAGTGTCGCATCCGGAGGAGTGTAATCCTGCGGCGAAGAAAAAGCAAAAGCCATGACGGGACGAAGTTGGATAGCGCGGCGCCCCGCGTCTCGCGTACCGTGGCGGATGTGAGCTCGACGCCTTCCGATCCCCTTCCCGTCACCGAGCAGGAGAACCCGCGCACCGCGGACATCAGCACCCGCTCGACGCCAGACGTTCTTCGATTGATCAACGACGAGGACGCCCGTGTCGCCGAGGCGGTGGCCCGCGAACTGCCCCAGATCGCACGCGCGGTCGACGGCATCGTCGCCCGCCTGGAGCGCGGCGGCCGGCTCTTCTACGTCGGGACCGGCACCTCCGGGCGGCTCGGGGTACTCGATGCGTCGGAGTGCCCGCCGACGTTCGGCGTGTCCGCCGAACTGGTGCAGGGTGTGATGGCCGGCGGCTACGAGGCGTGCCATCGCGCGGTCGAGGCTTCCGAGGACGATCGCGAGGCCGGCGGGCGGGATCTCGCCGCGCGCGGCGTCACCGGCGGCGACGCGGTGGTCGGGATCGCCGCGTCGGGGCGGACGCCGTACACCATCGGCGCGGTCGCGCACGCGCGCGCGCTCGGGGCGTTCACCGCTGCGATCGCCTGCGTGGCGGACTCGCCGATTACCGGCGCAGCAGAAGTGGCGATCGTGCCGGTGGTGGGACCCGAGGTGCTGGCCGGATCGACGCGCATGAAGGCCGGCACGGCGCAGAAGCTGGTGCTCAACATGCTCTCGACGGCGGCGATGATCCGTCTCGGGTACGTGACGGGCAACCGGATGACGAACTTGCGCGCGCGCAACAGCAAGCTCGTCGCCCGATCGGTGCGCATTCTCACCGCCGAGACCGGCGCCGACGAAGCCGCGGCCGTCGAAGTGCTCGGGCACGCCGGCGGCGACCTGCCGACGGCCCTCGTGATGATCAGGAGCGGGCGATCGCTCGAAGACGCCGTGCGCGCGCTGGCTGAAGCGCGGGGGGTAGTGTCGCGCGCCGTGGAGCTGCTCGGTCAATCCTGATTCACGGGACACCGGTGGTTCACGATGTCGTTCCGTTTGGCCTTGAAGGCGGCCACCCACTCACGGACCGAATCGCCGGAGTCCTGCTCGGCGGCGCGGGCCCGCGCCGGCAGTCCCGCGATCTGGAAGAGCGACGTGATCTGGCGGTCGGTGAGCTGCTGAAGCAGGTCGGCCAGGAACTTTCGACCGCCCTCGCTGATCACCGGGTTCCTCAGCGTCCCGGTGAAGGACCCCGAGAGGTTGGCCTCGCACGACCCGGCATTGCGCCACACGGGCTGCTCCGACCACTTCTCGAAATTCGCGCTGCCCGGAGAGTTGCGGTTCCACGTGTTCGACTGGCCGAAGGTGAGCCCGAGGTCGTTGATCATCAGGAACGGCCGCTCGCAGCTGGCGGGCTCCTTCTCGTTCGAGGCCGAGTCCTTCCTGCTCCTGACCGAGTCGAGGCAGACGAGACGCTGCTGTTGCGGCTTCGAGTCGCTGTGCTGCAGCATCGCCGCCAGCAGCTTCAGCGCGTCGCGCTGCGCGCGCTGCTCTGACGCGTGGCGCTCGTCGATCAGATCGAGCTCGCTCCAGGACCAGCCCTCCCGGTCGGCCCACTTCAACTCGGTGCCCGGCATCTTCCGCTCGATCGCGGCGGGCGAGAAGGTCGTCTCGCCCTTGATCGGCGTGTCGTCCTTCTTCGGATCGCGCGGGCAGCCGTTGCAGACGACCTTGACGGGGTACATCGCGTCGGCGCCGAAGCCCAGCGCCCACAGCAGCCGCGTCGCCGCGACTTCGGCGTACACCTCGCCGTTGTTCCTGCCGTACTTCACCTTGACGCTGTCGTCGGGCGGAATCACGCACTCGAACTTCGGCGATCTGCCGCTCAGCTCCTCGTCCGAGTAATTGCAGCGCACGGCCGCGTTCGGCGCGAAGCGGCCCGGCAGCCGCGGTCCGGCGGCGATGTCGTTCGACGCGACGTCGGTGGGCCGCCACACGTCGGCCCGGCGGATGGCGGCGATGCGCCGTTCTTCGTCGGGACTCTTGCCGGGAAGGTCGACGCGGAGCGGGGCACAGGCCGCTGCCGCCGAAAGCCCGAAGACCGCCAGCCACTGAAATGCACGACTCGTCGCGCTCGCCATGCCGGGCTGACGGGCAGATCTCGTGCCAGGCCCGATCGCGCGCAGATCTCGCGCTCTCCGATGCCACACCAGCGCGTGCGGTCGTGCAATTCTTTCTCGGTATTCAGTCCAGCTGGTCAGCGGACAGCGGGCGCAGCCGCCGCGCCGACAATGCGACGGCCCCGTCGCTGCTGGAGAAATGCCACGACCTCGAGACGGGAGGTCTGCCACCCCTTGTCGAGCGACAGCGAAACCCGCTTCGCGACGTCCCTCTGGCTCGCGGGCAGGTTGCCCATTGATTCGAGCCGTCGGACGACGGCGCTATGAGCCAGGGTCAGGCCTTCGTTCTCACCGCTCCGGACCGCGCTCGTCAACCCGTTCTCGACGACCGCGACGAGGAGCTCGATCGGCTCGCTGCCCGTAACCGCGTCGGTCACGCTTGCGCGGACGTCCACGGCGAGCGAGCGGTTCTCGATCCGTACATCCACCGACACCGGCGCCTTCGGCTGGAGCATCGCGCGTCTCACGGCGGCCGTCACCTCCGCGAGGTCGTTGCCTACGGCCTGCAGGTGGCCGTCAACCACGATCTGCGGCGTGTAGATGCCGTTGCCGTCGAACAGACGATCGCTGTAGTCGGTCTGCCGTGCCGTGAAACGCGCCGACGAGAATCGATCGCGCCACCCGAGACGATCCCAGTAGTCGACGTGCTGGCTCAGCCCGACGACGCGAACCCCGGCGATCGGCTGCGTCGCGACCAGTTGCGTCAGGAGCGAGTCGGCGGGCGGGCAACTGGAACAGCCTTCGGACGTAAACAACTCCGCGACGACGACGACTCGGCCGTCGGGTGCGGACGCCGGAGCCTGTGCGCCAGGCTGCCCGGCGACGACCAGGAGCACGAGCGTGACGAGGCAGGGGACGCGTGTCATCGAGCCACCACTCATCAGCGCAGCTTAGCGGATTCCCGCCGCCCTTCGTTATGACTTGTTCCTAAGCGCCGCAATTGACAGCAGACGCGCGAACCCGACTCCGGGCCGTGACCCACGATCCTGCTGAGCCAGCGCCGACGGCTACCGCCTGATCGCGCTCAACGCCACCTGGCCCTTGCGCGTGTGGTCGAGCGAGTTCGCGAGAACCCGCATCGATTCCTGCGGTGCGTGGAAGCCCATGGAGTTTTCCGCCTCGACGAAGTCCAGCAGGAACTGCGCCTGGCGCTGTTCGTCGCGCGCCGCGGACAGTTCCGCGTCCGTGCGGCCGGCGGCTCGCGCGGCCTTGATGTCGACGATCAGCGCGACCAGCGCGTCCATCGCGATGTTGCGCGTCTGGAACGTGCGCTCCTGAATCGTCTCGATACGCGACCGCAGCTCGTCCTCCGACCACTTGTGGCACGTCTGGCATGCGCGGTTGATGTTCAGCAGCGGGCTCTGGACGTGGTGATCGGTGATCTTCAGCGCGCCCTCGCGCTGGTAGGGCATGTGACAGTCCGTGCACGTCACGCCCGAGCGCGCGTGGATGCCCTGGTTCCATGTCTCGAACTCCGGATGCTGCGCCTTCAGCACCGGGGCGCCGGTCTCGGCGTGCGTCCAGTCCGCGAAGCCGTTCTCCTGGTATGAGGACAGGATCTCGTCCGCCTTCAGCCCCTTCGTCCAGGGATACGTGAGGCGCTTCTCGGGGCCCTTGAAGTAGGTACTCGACGTGACACTGGCCGCAGACGAACGCGCGCATTTCCTGGCGGGTCGCCATGGCGTTGACGTCGTAGTTGGCGACGCCCTGGCCGGCCTTCACCACGCGGATGCCTTCGATGAAGCCCGGACGCGTCACCCGGAGCTGCATCGTCTGCGAGTCGTGGCAGTCGATGCAGGACACCGGATGGGAGACCAGCTTGCGGGCCTCTGCGTACGGCATCGGGTTCATCCGCTCGAAGCCCTTGATCAGGTCGCCGCCGCCGAGCTTCTTGTAGGGCACGTAGACCGAGGCGTGACAGTGGATGCACGTGCCCGGCTGCTTCGCGGCGTGCTGGCGTTCGGTGAAGGTCTGGTCCTCGAGCATGTAGGCGTGCCCACGCTCCTCGCGGAAGTCCACCGAGAAGGCATAGCCCGCCCACATCGTCTTCAAGCGGGGATCTTCCTCGAGGCGCGATTGCGCGACGACCGAACGAGGATCGGCCCCGGTCGGCGTGCGCGGCACTGCCTCGCTGCCGCCGAAGCGCGTGCGCTGCTGGTCCACGGTGCGGCGGTATCGGTCGTACTGGAGCGGGAAGTTCCGGCCCCAGATCGCGGGGTCTTCGGTCTCGTCGGTGAGCTCCACCACGCGGAAGAACGGGTTCCGCGCCTCCTGCTTGCGCTCGAAGATGTTGACGAGCAGGGCGGTGACCGCAGCCACCCCGACGGCAGCGGCGAGCGCGGTGAGCACGACCAGGCGGGTGACGCGTGTTTGAGCCATGTCAGTGAAGGTGGCCGACGTTGCGATGACAGCTGACGCAGCTCAGCGCCTCGCCGCGGCGGGGAATCGTGTCGATGGCGTGGACGATCTCAGCGTGACACGTCCGGCAGGCGCCTTCAGTGATGCTCGCGTTGCGCGGCGTGATGCGGATCGGCTCGTGAAACGTGCCGGACGTGAAGTAGAACGAGTGCCAGAAGCCGTTGCGCGCCTTCGTCACGTACTTGCCGACGAAGTCGTGCGGCGCGTGGCAGTCGTTGCAGACCGCGACGCTGCGATGGCTCGAGCGTTGCCAGCCGTCGAACTGCTCGCGCATGATGTGGCAGTTCGCGCACGCGTTCGGGTCGTTCGTGAAGTACGACCCGCCGCGGGCGTACAGGAACGTGTAACCGCCGACTCCGAGCACCAGGCCGGCACACAGCCCGATGGCGATGACGAACCCGCCGCGCATCGCCGCGCAGTATACGCCGCGGCTAACTGTTCCAGAAGCCGGTGATCGCCCGCAGCTTGCCGTCGGGACCGAAGGCGAAGAGATTCGTGCCGCGGCCGCGCTCCTGCCCGTCCACGCTCTGCGCCACCCAGTCGGCGAGCACCAGCCCCTGGCAGTGGCGGATCGCGCCGTCGCGTGACAGCCGCATGCCGGGCATGAAGCGGTGCACCGCCGCCAGGTGCGGCTTCAGATCCTCGATCCCTTCGATGAGGCTGAAGCGATCGCGGAAGCGAACCGCCGGCGAGACGAGCGGCGCGAGCGCGGCCTCGCGCAGCGCCGCATCCGGCTGTGACCAGGCCGCGAACCAGCAGTCCACGGAGGCCGCCGCATCGCGCATGACCTCGTTGGCGACGAGGTTCCCGAACACGGAGAGCTGATAGCGCCAGCCCTGCACGTGCTCGTCCCGGCTTGTCTCTTCGGCAAACGCATGCGTCAGGTGAAGGCGCGTGGCGCCGCCCTTGGCTTCCTCCAGGCGAATCGCGACGACGCTTTCCTGCGGCGGCTTGCCGCTGGCCATCGAGTAGGTGAACCTCAGCGCGGCGTCCGGAGCGATCTCCAGCACCTCTCCGGTGACCTCGATGCCGCCGGGATGACGGATGAGCACCCGGCCGCCGACCGTCGGCTCGATGGTCGAGCCTTCGCCCCACCACGACGCCCACCGCGCCGTGTCCGTGAAGTAGCGGAAGACCGTCGCCGGCTCCGCCTGGATGACCACTTGCCGCTCGAGCTCGTACGACCGTGCGGTTGCCGTCATGTGCGTCTCCCTCTCCTGCGGCGGCGGGGCCGGGGCCCGCGCCGCGCCTGCTCGAGCTCGGCCTTGATCGTGAGGCGCCACAGCGCGTCGCCCCACATCTGTTCCAGCCAGGCCCCTACCGGGCCCAGCGCCTCGCGATTCGCGCGATACATCCGATGGCGCCCCTCGGCTCGCACCGCCACCAGCCCCGCCTCTGCCAGCGACCGCAGGTGGAGCGACACCGCGCCAAACGTCACCTCGGGCATCGCCTGATGCACGGCCCCCGCCGCGCGCTCCCCGTCCCAGAGCAGCCGCAGTATCTCGCGGCGTCTGGGCGAGGCGAGGGCGGTGAGCACGGGGCCGTCGAGCTGCACGGAAACACTTTAGATTAAACTAAAATATAACGCAACCCCCCCGCCCGTCCCAGCGGCGGGCTGCGAATCGTCCCAGCGAATCGTGCGCCAGCTGCCCCGATCCTCAACGAACGCCGTCTATCTTTCGTCTACGTAGCTGTTCGTACAACGTCACTCGGAATGACGACGGAGGGCGCGATGCTGCCATGGGCCGTGACGCTGTTGGTGTGGTTGAACGCGACACCCAGTCGCGCGGAGGACGTGCCCTGCATACGCCTCGCGGACCCCGGCCAGCAGCGTCTGCTGGTTCAAGGGCTCATCAAGTCGCCGACCTTCGCGCGTGTGGCCGCGGCCGTGTGCCGCACCGACGCCATCGTCTACGTGGAGCTGAGCCACACGATGCGGTCGGCCGTCGCCGGGACGTGTCAACTCGTGGTCACGACTCCGGCAAACCGGTTCCTGCGGATTTACCTCAACTCGCGCGTGCTGAACGGCGGCGAGCTCATCTCCGTGCTCGGCCACGAGCTCGAGCATGCCGGCGAGAATCGGGCGAGCGCCCTGGGTTCGGGAGCCCGACGATGTCTCGCGGCTGCAGCGCACGCTGGCCCCGGGCCGCGCGCACTCTCCAGAAGCGGATCGGGTCGGGCTGCAGGTGCTGCGGGAGGTCCTGGCACGCAGGCGCGCTCCATCGGATCCCGGCTGGAGAATGGCCGGCCGCGCGACGGACGAGCGCGATACGGACGAGCGCGTAACGAACGAGAGCGCAACGAACGAGCTCTCGTGCGGCCGAGCCGGAGACGGGCCATGCACCGGCTCGGCCGAGGGCTCGATACTCTGGCGGGGGCTGGCGGCATCGAACCATCAGGGGCGGACGAGCAGCGTGTTACGATAGAACCCGGGGGGAGCGCGTCCTCCCCCGATCCGCCGAATACAGACACATGATTTTTGGATGGTTGGCCGGCTTCGCGCTGGCGTTTGTTCCGCCCGCGACCGCCGCCGAGTTGCCCGTATCGTCTCCGGTCGCTCACACCGAGGCGGCGTCGGCCAGCGCGTGGGTCGATGGCGTGACGTCTCAGGTCAGCGGCCTGCGGCCAGAGGTGCTGCGTCTTGCCGCGACGGCCGCTGACTGCGCCGCCGAGCAGGGGCTGCTCGATTCCTCGAGACTGCTGACGGTCATCGACTACACGCTGCCCTCGGTCGAACCGCGGTTGTGGGTCGTCGACCGCGTGTCGCAGACCGTGCTCTTCGAGGAGCTCGTCGCGCACGGCAAGAACAGCGGCGACAACCTCACCACGCGCTTCTCGAATACGCTCAACTCGCTGCAGACGAGCATGGGCCTGTTCGCGACCGACGACACCTACGTCGGCAGCAACGGCTACTCGCTGCGGCTCGACGGCCTCGAGTCGGTGAACGACCACGCCCGCGCGCGGGCGATCGTGATGCACGGCGCCGCGTACGTCAGTGCCGTGATGGCCAGGCAGCTCGGTCGGCTCGGCCGCAGCTGGGGCTGCCCGGCGCTCTCGGACGCCGTCGCGCGCCGCGTCATCGACACCATCAAGGGCCGCACGCCGGTCTTCGCGTACTACTCCGACCAACAGTGGCTTGCCTCGTCGCCGTTCCTCAACGGCTGCAAGGCGCCGCGCCGCTGATCGCCGCGCCTCGACACGCTTCTGCTACCATCGCCCCTTCGATCGGCAACGTTGCCGCGGAGGACCACGATGGACGAGGCGTCGATCAGTCGTCGGGCGCTGCTCCTGCGAAGCCGGGATCTGGGAGGCCTCGCCGCGTGCTCGGCGCTCGGGCTGAGCGGGAGCGTTGACGCGGCGGTCGTCGCGGCGGCGCCGGCCGCCGACGTCTACCGGGCGATTGGCGTGCGGCCCTTCATCAACGCGCGCGGCACGTTCACCATCCTCAGCGGCTCGCTCATGCTGCCCGAGGTCCGCGCGGCCATGGACCTGGCGGCGCGGCAATACGTGCATCTCGACGAGCTCACCGACGCGATCGGCGCGCGGCTGGCGGCGCTGACCGGCGCGGAGTGGGGGCTGGTGACGTCGGGCTGCGCGGCGGCGCTGACGCACGCGACGGCCGCCGCCGTCGCCGGCGGCAACCCCGACCTCCACATCCGCATCCCGCACCTCCAGGGCTTCGCCCGCGACGAAGTCATCATTCCGAAGCACTCGCGCAACGTCTACGACGCCGCCGTCCGCGCTGTCGGCGTGCGCGTGATCGAGGCGTCGACGATGGCCGAGTTCGAGGCTGCGCTCGGACCGCGCACGGCGATGATCTACGTCCTCGCCGGGCCGCGGGCCGATGCGTCGCCGCTCAGCGTGAAGGCCATGGCCCCGCTCGCGCGGGCCCGCGGCGTCCCGATCCTCGTGGATGCGGCGGCCGAGATCCTGACGATTCCCAACGTGCACCTCGAGCAGGGCGCGGCGCTCGTCGGCTACAGCGGCGGCAAGTGCCTGCGCGGGCCGCAGACCGCCGGCCTGCTGCTCGGACAGAAGAACCTCGTGAAGGCGGCCTGGGTTCACAGCGCCCCGCATCACGGCTTCGCGCGATCGATGAAGGTCGGCAAGGAAGAAGCCATCGGGATGCTGGCGGCGGTCGAGCAGTGGGTGCGCCGCGATCACGACGGCGAGTGGAAGCGCTGGACCGGCTGGCTGGAGTTCATCGCCGGACGCGTCGGCGCCCTCGACGGCGTGCGCGTCTCGATCGTCCAGCCGAAGGGGCTGTCCAATCGCACGCCGTCGCTCGAGATCCGATGGGCCCGCGACAGCCGGCGGATGTCCGGCGGCGAGATCGCGCGGACGTTGTTCGACACCGAGCCGCGGATCTCGCTGTTTCCGGCCCGCGACGACAACGGCATGACCGGCGTGAACATCACCCCCTACATGATGGCCGCCGGCGACGAGCGCGTGATTGCCAATCGCCTGACGGCGCTGCTCGCGACGGCGCCTGCCGCGACCGCGGCCACAGCGCCTGCCGCGCCGGCGGGCGACGTGACGGGACTGTGGACGGCGACGATTGAGTACGCCGCGGCCTCGTCCACGCACACGCTCTACCTGCGCCAGCGCGGCAACGCCGTCGACGGAAGCCACCAGGGCGACTTCGTCTCGCGCGATCTGTCTGGCAGCGTCGAGGGCGCGGAGATTCGCTTCAGGAGCGGCTTCGGAGAGGAGCGCGGCGACAGCCTGTCGTTCACCTTCACCGGCGCCGTCTCCGGCGATACCATGTCGGGCACGCTCGACATGGGCGAGTACCTGAAGGCGACGTGGAGCGCCACACGGCGCGAGAGGAGATGATCGCTACCATGACATCGACGACCAGACGACGATTTCTCGCCGCGCCGGCCATGGCTGCCGCGGCGGTTGCCACAGCATCCGCCACCGCGGCTGCCGAAGTGCAGGCGCCCGCCGCCCCCGCCAAGAAAGTGCACTGGAGCGGCGGCAAGCGTCCCGAGAAGACGCCGCTCTTCAGCGGCGTCGTGTCCTACGGCAACCTCGTGTTCATCTCCGGCATCGGCGCGCATTTCGAAGGCGACATCAAGGCGCACACCGATCACGTGCTGAAGGAGATCCAGCAGCGACTGGAATCGGTCGGCTCGTCGATGGAGAAGGTTCTCAAGGTCAACGTCTACCTCAACGACCTGAAGGACTACGCCGCGATGAACGAGGTGTTCCTCGGCCGCTTCGGCCCGGAGCCGGGCGTGCGGACGACGATCGCGGCGGCCGGTGGCATCCCCGGCAACTCGCTCGTCGAGATCGACTGCATCGCCTGCATCTAGAGGGGCAGGGGGCGCTCGCTTCGCTCGCGGGGGGACGAGGGGCTCGCTTCGCTGAGGGGCCGAGGTGCGCCTCGCTCGCGCGAGGGTAGAATGCGCGCATGCGCTTGCGGCTGTTCGACTCCCTGGCTCTCGTTGCCTTCATTCTGATTCTTGCCGCGCCTGCCGCAGGCCAGCGGCCGGCGCCGCGTCCGGCGTCGGCCCCGGCGGCGCTCGAGCCTCCGGTGGAGCTGACGGCGCAGCAGGATCACAAGCGGATGCTCGATCTGCTGGGCATCGCGTCGCTGCGGCCGGGGCCGAGCGGCAATCCCCAGGCGCCGAACGCGGCGAACCTCGACGAGTCGAAAGCCAACCCCTATCCGACGCTGCCCGATCCGCTCGTCTTCAAGAACGGCCGCAAGGTCTCGACCCCGGAGCAGTGGACGAAGCGCCGGCTGGAGATTCTCGAAGACTTCGACCGCGAGGTGTACGGGCGCACTCCGAAGCAGACGCCGAAGGTCACCTGGATCGTGACGACCGTGCAGGCCGACACTGTCGGCGACGTGCCAGTCGTGAAGAAGACGCTCGTCGGCCGCGTCGACAACTCGTCCTATCCGCTCATCGACGTCAACATCCAGTTGACGCTCACGACGCCGGCGCGCGTGGCCGGGCGAGTGCCGGTGATGCTCAACTTCGGCTTCGGTCCGCTGCCGCCGGGATTTCCGGCGCGGCCGGCGGCGCCAGGGCCCGACCTGGCAGCAGCAGGTGCTCGCTAAGGGCTGGGGTTACGCAGTCATTGTCCCGACGAGTGTCCAGCCGGACAACGGCGCCGGCCTGACGCGCGGCGTCATCGGCCTCGTCAACAAAGGGCGGCCGCGCTCGCTGGAGGATTGGGGCGCGCTCAAGGCCTGGGCGTGGGGCGCGAGCCGCGCGCTCGACTACCTCGAGACGGACCCGGTCGTCGACGGGCGCCAGGTCGGCCTCGAAGGTCTCTCCCGCTACGGCAAGGCCGTCGTCGTCGCGATGGCGTACGACCCGCGCTTCGCGATCGCCTTCGTCGGGTCCTCCGGCGCCGCCGGTGTGAAGCTGCACCGGCGCCATTACGGCGAGCAGGTCGAGAACGTCGCCGGCTCCGGCGAGTATCACTGGATGGGCGGCAACTACCTGAAATATGCCGGCCCGCTCACGCCGAACGACCTGCCGGTCGACTCGCACGAGCTGGTCGCGCTCTGCGCGCCGCGCCCGGTGTTCGTCAGCGTCGGCTCGCTCGCCGTGGAGGGCGGCTGGATCGACGCAAAAGGGATGTTCATGGCGGCCGCGGCCGCGGGTCCCGTCTATCGGCTCCTCGGAAAGAAGGACATGGGGACGAGCGAGTTCCCGCCGATGGAGACGGCGCTGGTCGATGGCGACATCGCGTTCCGTCAGCACACCGGCGGCCATACCACCGGTCCGAACTGGCCGACGTTTCTCGAGTTCGCCAGCCGCTACCTGACCGCGCCGGCTGCGAAGACGGGCAGTTGACGGCGGGATGAGGTCTTCGCAGATTTCCAGATTGCGCCGCTCTACCGTCCGGCGGCGACCTGAGGCCTGGCGACACCGGCCGCCTCGCCGCCGACGGCTTCGCCGCGGGTCGCCAGATCTTCCGAGCAATCGGCGTCAACTGCGAGTCTGCGGTTGTCCTTTTTTCGGGGGCCCTGGAGCTGGAGGCGGACTACACAACCCGCCGGTTCGTGTCGTATGGAAGATGTGCGCGTTTTTCGGATTCTGGCGACGCTCGCCGTGGTGGCAGCCGTCGGGTGGCCTTTCGCCGGCGGCGGCTCTTCTGATCCGACCAAGCAACTGAGCCAGTTCGGCCACCATAGCTGGACCCAGCAGCAGGGGTACTGCCGCAGGACTCGGTCCGGGGCCATCGTGCAGGCGCCCGACGGCGCGCTCTGGATTGGCACCGACGAGGGGCTGAGGCGCCGATCTCGACGGGACGGCTTCACGGTCTTCCGCCAGAGCCGCGACGGGCTGCCGAGCAGTTCCATCACGGCGCTGGCGGCGCGCGACGGCGCCATCTGGGTCGGCACGCTGGGCGGCGTCTCGCGCCTCGAGAACGGCCGCTTCACGCACTTCAGCCCAGCGACGGGCCTCGCCACTCCGACCGTCACCGACCTCTTCGAAGCACGCGACGGCACCATCTGGGTGTAGTCGGCGGCAGGTTCGTCTCCCGCGTCCCGGCACGGAAGATCGCCAACTACGGACCGGACGAGGGCGTGCCGGCGGAGAAGAAGGCCTGCGCAAGATTGTCGAGACCGCCGACGGCGTGCTGGTGGCCGCCGGGCTTTGCCGAGGTCGTCCGCTTCGACGGTGGGACGTTCCGTCCTTACAGCGTCGAGATCATCGATGGGTCCCCTCGGCGCCGCCATCACCGTCGATCGCGATGGCGTGATCTGGGATCGGCACGACAAGAGGCCTCGTCGCCGTCGAGCGCGACGGCCGGATGCGCCACTTCGCCGCCGCCGACGGCATCCCGGCCGTGCCCGTCAGGTCGGTGGTCTCCGACCGCGATGGCACGCTCTGGATTGGGACGTCGAACGGCCTCGCCAAGCGCCAGGGCGATCGCTTCGTGCGGGCGACGTCGCCCAATCTGCGACCGGGCGCCTACATCTGGGATCTCTTCGAGGATCGCGACGGCAGCTTGTGGGTCGGCACCAACAGCGGCCTGCACCGCTTCCGGGAACAGCAGTTCACGATGTTCGGGACACCCGAAGGCTTTCCGAGCGATCAGCCGACCGCGGTATTCGAGGACCCGCAGGGTACCGTCTGGATCGGCTTCCGGGACGCCGGTGTGCTGGCGCTCCGGGGCGGAGCGCGCCGCCACATCACTCGCGCCGACGGCCTGCCGAGCGACGAGGTCTTCTGCATCCGCGGCGCGCGCGACGGCGCCGTGCTGGTCGGCACTCGCGGCGGTCTCACGCGCATCGACGCGCGCGGCACGACGACCCTCGTGCCGCCCGACAACCTCGGCCGGCAGACCGTCTACGACGTCGCCGAAGACGGCCAGGGCCGGATGTGGCTCGCCACGAGCAACGGCGTGATCCGCGTCGAGGGTACCCGGCTCACTCCGATTTTCGGCGGCGGCCCGACGCTGGCCGAGGCCGTCATCACGGTAGTGGTCGACACGAGCGGGACGTTGTGGGCGGGGGTGTACGACAACGGGCTGTGGCGATACAAGGACGGCGTCCTCGAGCAGTTCACGCAGAAGGACGGTCTCTCGTCCGACGCCATCCGTACGCTCGTGCTCGACGGCGAGGGCGTGCTCTGGATTGGCACCGCCGGCGGCGGACTGAGCTGGCGGCGGGACGGAAGTTCGGTCACCTCACCGCCAGCAACGGCCTCGACAGCAACAACGTCGGTCAGATAATCACCGGCGACGCCGGCTACCTCTGGCTCGGCACGTCGCTGGGGCTTGCACGCATTCGCCGCGAGGCGCTCTTCTCCGGCCGATTCCGCCAGTCCGACGACGCGATGTACGCGGCCAGCGGCGGCCTGCGCTCATCGCAGTGCGCGCCGGGATTTCCGACCTCGAGTGGAGGACGGCTCGACAGCCAGGGCCGCATGTGGGTGGTCACGTCCAACGGCCTGGCGATGATCGGACCGCGGGACATCCATCCGCTCGCGCCGCCGCCGGCGCCGCAGATCCGCGCGATGAACGTCGACGGCGTCCCAGTGGTCGATCGAACGACGATCGTGCTGCCGTCCGACGTGCGGCGCGTGGAGTTCCAGTACCTCGAGCAGTCTGGCTCAGCACGCCGGAGCGGCTTACGCTACGAATACAAGCTCGAAGGCCTCGACGCCGACTGGATCTCCGCCGGCCCCCGGCGTTCCACGGACTACAACAACCTGCCGCCAGGCGACTATCGCTTCGTCGTCCGGGCAACGCTCGGCGAGGGGATCAGCGGTCCGCCCACCAGCCTCGTGTTCACCCGGCGCGCGGCGTGGTTCGAGGCCGCCTGGTTTCCCCCGGCCGTCATCGTCAGCCTCGTGCTGCTCGGCTGGCTCGTGTATTGGCTGCGCCTGCGGCAGGTGCGCGCGCGATTTGCCGTCGTGCTCGAAGAGCGGCTGCGGATCTCGCGCGAACTGCACGACACGCTCGCCCAGGGCTTCGTCGGCATCTCCTCTCAGCTCAACGGCGTCGCCAGCGCGCTGCGCGCGTCGCCGGCGGTGGCCGAGGAACGACCTCGCGCTGGCGCGCCGTATGACACAGCACAGCCTGACGGAAGCGCGCCGGTCGATCATGGATCTGCGGATGTCGGCGCTCGACGGGCGCAACTTCTCGTCGGCCATCGACCACGTAGCCCGCACCCGACCGCCGGATCCGGCGTCTCGGTGCGGGTGGACGGCGACGGCGAGAGCCTCGGGCTCGATGCCGGGCGGCAGCAGGAATGCCTGCGCATCGCGCAGGAGGCGGTGGCCAACGCCGTCAAGCAGGCCGGCCGAGCACCATCACGATGTCGCTCGCCGCACTCGACGGCGATGCGATCTCTCACCGGTTCGGGACGACGGCCGCGGGCTTCGACCCGGAAGGCGCGTTCGTCAGCGGCCGCGGGCATTTCGGCCTGCTCGGCATGCGCGAGCGCGCGCGGCGGATGGGCGGCCACGTCTCGGTGACGAGCGCGAAGGGTCAGGGAACGACCGTGGAAGTCAGGGGACCCCTCGATGACGACTTCACCAATCCGGGTCCTCATCGCCGAGGATCATCTCATCGCCCGCGTCGGCGTCGGCACCATCGTCGAGACGCAGGCGGACATGGAGGTGGCGGCCGAAGCCTCCACCGGCGCCGAAGCGGTGGCGCTGCACGAGCAGTATCAACCGGACGTCACGCTGATGGACATCCGCATGCCGGTGATGGGCGGCATCGAGGCGATGCAGGCGATTCGCGCCAGGGCGCCGCACTCGCGGTTCATCGCGCTTGAGCACCTATTCCGGTGACGAGGAGATTCGCCGCGCGCTCGCCGCGGGGGCCAGCGCCTATCTCACCAAGGACGTGCTCGACGACGAGCTGGTGAAGACGATCCGGCTGGTGCATGCCGGCCGCGCGACCTGCCCGCCGAACGTCGCCGCGACGCTCGCCGCGCACGCGACGCGCCCGGAGCTGACGGCGCGTGAGCTGGAAGTGCTCGAGCTCATCGTGCGGGGCATGGGCAACCGGCAGATCGCGCTGGAGGCTGGGCATCGCCGAATACACCGTCAAGAACCACGTGAAGAACGTGCTCTCGAAGCTTGCCGTCGAGGATCGCACGCAGGCCGCGACCTCGGCCCTGCAGCGCGGCATCATCCAACAGAGGTAAGACCGCCTGGGCGTGCGCGTGGCCCGAATTAGCCACGCATGGATGGCTCTGTGGGGGCGTGCGATTGCCGGCACTCGCGCGTACTGCTGCGAGCGTCGCTGTTCGATCGGATCGCGGGGGCCTACCCGATTCCGGTTGACGCCGGTAAGCGACTCGAACAGGCGGGCGATGCGAGGCTTTCACGGCTGTGCGGGTGATGGCGACATCACTGGCCGGGTCGGCTGCGCATCGGCCCGACTGCGCCACCACCACTCGGGACTCCCCCAGCACTCCTCAGTACTCAGCACTCAGCACTCAGCACTCGCTCAATCGTCAATCGTCAATCGTCACTTCTGTATACCTCCCCGTCCGCAACCCGCGCAGCCGCTGCATCACGTCGCTCGATCCGCCGAAGGCGTCGTAGAGAGAACGCCTCGGCGACATCGGCGGTCGCGTGATGCCCATGTGAGCTATAGCGCTGGCCCTTGATGCCGCAGAAGTCACAGCCGATCCGGCGATGAGGTCGATGGCCGGTGATCAAGGCCGTACGGCCAGCCGGCTGGACGGTGGAATTGAAATGACGTTTCGGTTTCTGGGCCGCCAGTTGTCTGTAGAGCTGGATCCCGCTTCGATTTCAGGCGTCTTCCGGCCAGGCCAAGCTTGGAGGAGCCCCATGTCCCGCTCAGCTGACGACCTCGAGGGACTCAGGGATTCAGCGTTCGATCGGGGCAGCAAGAGAAGACTTGATGCGTATTTCAGGCTTGTTTCCGGCGCTCGCCACGCCTGTGACGTCAAATGGAGCGGTCGACGGCACGACGCTCGATCGACTCTGCGACTTCCTGCTCGAGCGGGGGCTCGGGGGTGTGCCTGGGTGGCGCGACCTCCGATACCCCCGCTTCGAGACGGGCGAGCGGCTGCAGATCCTCCGTCGTGTCGCGCGGCGCGTGCCGCGCGGCACAACCCTGCTCGCCGCCATCGGCGGCAGCTCGCTCGAGCGGACGCTCCGAGCTCGGACGGGCGGCCTTCGATCACGGCTGTCAGGCAGTCCTGCTGCCGATGCCGTGGTTCTTCCCGTACCAGCAGGTGGATCTCGCCGCCTACGTCGCGCATGTGGCCGACGCGCTCGGCGGCCCGTGCCTGCTCTACGATCTGCCCGACTTCACGACCGGGCTCGCCGCCGAGACCTCGATCTCGCTGATGCAGTCCGAGCCGAACGTGATTGGCATCAAGGACACAGCGGACGGGTAGAGAACCTTCTTCGCTTCGTCGAGGCGCGGGGCAATCGCGACTGGAGCCTGCTCATCGGCGACGATCGCAACGGCCTGGCGTCGGCGGAGGCCGGCTGGGACGGCGCGATCTCCGCATTGCCGCCTGCTGTCCCGAGCGGCTGGTCGCGCTGCACGGCGCGGCCCGCAGCGGGCAAATGGAGGTGGCGCGCGCGTGCCAGGGTCTGCTCGACGAGCTCATCACGCACCTCGCGCCGCTGCCGACACCGTGGGGCGTGCGCGTCGCGCTGCGCGTCCGCGGCCTCGACGCCGGTCCGCTGCCGCTGCCGATCTCACCGGAGCGGGCGGCGCAGATCGCGCGCATCGAGGCGTGGCTGGCGGGATGGCTGGCCTCGGTGGAGATTCCAAACCTGCTGAACGGTGCGGAAAGTCCGCGTCCTGAACCAGGTCCCAGGGTCCAGGTGCAGGGGAGGCAGGAAGGGTTCATGACACAGGTCATTGCAGCGGTCGGTGTGATCGTGATGATGGCGGCGGCAACCGTGGCCGGGCAGACGCAGACCGGCACGCTGTCGATCGAGCGCGTGTTCGGGCCCGAGCTGCCCACTCGGTCCCGACAAGCACCCGGCGTGCCTCACCGAGTTGTCCAACGGCGACCTGTACCTCGTGTACTACGGCGGGCAGGGCGAGTACGCGCGCGATACGGCGGTCTTCGGTTCCCGGCTGCGAAGGGCGAGACGACGTGGAGTGCGCCGCGTGGCGCTGGCGCGCGACCCGTTCCGGTCGGTCGGCAACGGCGTCATCTGGCAGGCGCCCGATGGCCTCGTCTGGCTGTTCTACGTCGTCCGGTACGGCGAGACGTGGGGCACCTCGCGGATCCAGGCCAAGGTGTCGCGCGACATGGCGGCGACCTGGTCGGACGCGTTCCCATGGTGCTCGAGCCGGGATGATGGTGCGCAATCGTCCGATCGTGCTGCACGACGGCGAGCTACCTGCTGCCGATCTACTTCGAGACGGCGACGACACCGAAAGCGTCGGGCCGAAGAGCACGTCGCGCTTCCTGCGGTTCGATACGAAGACGCAGGCAGTGGAAGCAGCTCGGCGAGATTCGTCCGCCAAAGGCAACATCCAGCCAGCGGTCGTCGAAGTCGCGCCCGGACCACCTGATCGCCTATTCCCGCCGCGGCGGCGGCTACGGACCGACCACGGACGGCTGGCATGGTGCGCGCCGAATCCACCGATGGCGGCCGGACGTGGAGCGAGGGACGCAACTCCGCTTTCCCCAACCCGAATCGGCCGTCGATTTCCTGAAGCTCTCGTCGAGGGGCGCTGCTGCTGGTCTACAACGACCACATGTGGGAGCGCAGCCCGCTCGATGCTGGCGCTCTCCGACGACAGGACGGACGTACCCGTCAAGCGGAACATCGCCACGGGCAAGAACGGCTACGCGTACCCGATCGCTTCCAGGCGCGCGACGGCCGCATCCACGTCGTCTACACCTCCGACTCCCGCAAGGTGATCAACCACGCGGTGTTGACCGAGTCGTGGGTCACGCAAAAGTAGCTGAACGCTGTATGTCTGGCGCGGCGCTGCCCTCGCGCGCCCCGCGGCAGCGCCATAGATCTGCTGAGCGTGTCCGGGCGACCTCCCAGCGGCTGTACGCCTTCGGCTCGCCTTTCGTGGCTTGCATCGCACGTATGAGCGTCTGACGCCTTTGAGCCCGTCGGCGCCCGAGGCGTCGTCACCGCGCCGCTCCGGCGGGCACGCGCAGCAGCCACACCTCGGCGATCTGGTTGCCGCGGCCCGCGCCGCCCGCGCCGGGCTCCTGCTGCCAGGTGAGCGTCAACGCGCCGTCCGAGGTCGCCGCCGCCGGCACGTCGAACTCCGCCGGCTTCGGATGCCCCTGCTTGGTGATCCAGCCGTGGACCTCGGTCGAGCCGTCGGCGTCCAGGCGCAGCTTCCGCGTGAAGCTGTAGACGTCGCCGGCGTAGACGACGCGGACCCTGTAGCGGGCGGTGGGATCGAGGCCGTCGTAGCGCATCTCGACGCGCGCCATCGTAGAAGGACTCGGCGTGCGTCATCCACGACAGCCGCCATCCCGGCCGGTAGCCGAACCCGGTGGAGCGTGGACTTGAACGAGCCCGGGTCGGTCGGCAGCCCGGGCCGCGCACGAGGTGCGGCTGGCGCGCGGGATCGCCGAGGTCGTCGTAGAAGCCGCCGGGCCCCGGATCGGTCCAGCTCGAGGATCGCGTCGATGGCCGCCAGGCGCTCCTCCTCCTTGGCCATGCGCGCGAATCTCCGCGAAGCGCTCGGCGAGCCAGACGCGATCGTTGAGCGGCATGTCGACGGTGTCGAGCGTCGCCCCGCGGCCGACCGCGATGGCGCCGTACGGCTTCACCGCCAGCTGCATGCGGATGCTCTGGAAGAGCGCCTCGGCCAGCTCGCCGACGCGTGCCCGCAGCGCGGCGGCCGCCGGCGTGAGCTGCGCTGCGACAGCAGACCCTCGGCGGCGTCGATCGGCGGCACGCGAGCCGACGTGACGCGCCCGCGCCAGCGCGCTTGATCGCGTCGGCCTCGAGCGCCTGCTCGGCGTTCAGGCGGCGGCGGACGTAGGCGTCGTAGTAGGCGCGGTAGAGCGCCTGCTGGAACCGCCAGTTCTGCAGGTCGCGCGGCGACGCCGTCGTCGCTCCATCGCCTGGAACTGCTGCAGCGTCGTGTCGACGCCGGCGTTGCTCGCGAGCGGCCCGCGCCAGTTGCGCTCGAGCGCCAGCAGCCCCTGCGCGAAGCGTGTCGGTGTAGCGGTCGCCGATGAAGTAGCGGCCGTACTGGCGCAGCGTCTCGACCGGATCGGCGTCGCGGTCCCAGCCCAGGCGCTCCAGACGATCTTGTTGACGTCGTCGTTGCAGCCCTCGGAGTAGGTGATGAAGCCGATGGCGTGCTCGTCGAGCGCGCGGAAGATCGCGGTCTCGTCGAGCGGCCGCGGGTTGATCGGCTCGCGCCTCGACGTCAGCGCGTACGCGAGGTCCCAGTCGGGCACCGGGTACTGGCGCGCCGGCTGTGCGTGATGTCGGGGTAGTGGCGGATCGGGTAGCGCTTGGCGATCTTCGCGCGCAGCTCGGCAGCGGATCGCGCACCTGCGGGCCGAAGACGAGCCCGTCAGCCAGGCCGGCTGCTTCGCCATCAGGTCGTAGAACTGATCCATCCAGTCGACGGTGAAGCCCTGCGGCGACACCCACATCGTCGCCTTCGGATGGAACTTGCGGAGGCTCGCGGTCTGCTTCTCGAGCAGCGCGAACATGTGCCGCGGCTCGGTGTGGCCGGGATCGCCGCCGGGCACGAAGATCGCGTCGATCCGCGGCAGCCGCTTGAAGACGCCGGCCCATTCCTTCAGCGCGAACTCGACGGTGCTTCGGGTCGGCGTAGTCCTTGTCGAGCGCCGGATACCAGATCCAGACGTCGAGGCCGTAGTCGTCGGCGATGCGCGACATCTCGACCATCATCTCGAGCGGCGGCAGCGGGAAGTGCGGGCTGTCGGCGTCGTCGTCGGAGCGCGGCGGGATCAGCTCGATGGCGTTGCTGCCGAAGACGGCCAGGTCGCGGATGTACTGCTCCCACATCGCGACGGTCCAGCCGTCGTAGGAGTTGGTCTTCGGCCGGTAGCCGAGCTGATGGCCGCGGAGCGGCGTCGTCGGCGTCGTCGACGAGCTCGAGCGACGGCGCGACGGCCAGCGATCGCCGCGATCCATCCGCAACTCGCGCAGCAGGCGGCCGACGCCGAAGAGCACGCCGCGTTCGTCCGCGCCCGCGACCGTGATCTGCGTGCCGGCGCCGGTGCCGGCGGCGGCCAGCTGAAACCCCTCGGCGCCCGGGCTGGCGAGGCCTCCCAGCGCCGCGGCTGGCGCTCCCGGGCAGGCCTCCGATGCGCCCGATGTTGATGGATGGCCGGCCCGCGGTCGGGCTGGTGGCGACCGGCAGCGTGATGAGCGTGCGCTTCTGCACCTCTTCGACGAGGACCTGGACGGCTTTCTTCTCGCGCGCCGTCGCACGTGCCGAGGTGACGATGACGGCCGAGCGGAGATCGAGCAGCCCCGAGGCGGGGGGAACCTGTGCCTCAGGGCAGCCGCGGTGGCGGCGACAAGGAGGGCCGACACCCCGACCAGGAAACGACGACAGGACACGCGCATGCTCCCTCCGGGCGAGCCGTGAGCTGGCAGGGGTACGAGCCCGCCCCTCGGGGCTCGCACTCCTACGTTATTTTGAAACGCGTTCCATTTTTACTCGCAGGTCTGACCACGGCGCGAGGCGTACGCGCAGCGGCACGCGTCCTCCACCTTGCAGTGCGGGCGCAGGCTACTTCGCGAGATCGTGGCTGATTTCGGCGGCGGCGCGTTCGATGGCGGTGATGATGCGATCCCGCTCGGCGTCGGATCGCAGCCGCATCTTGGGCATGGAGAGGCTGATCGCGCCGATGACCGCGTCGTCCACGCCGCGAATCGGCGCGCCGAAGCACGAGCCCTCGAGCGCGCTTTCCTCGGCGTCGAGGCTGCGGCCGCTCTGGCGGACGCGTTCGAGCTCCTGCTTCAGCTCCACCTCGTCGGTGATGGTGTGCGCGGTGAAGCGGTGCAGGCCGTAGCTGCGCATCAGCGACTCGCGCCGCTCCTCGGGCTGAAAGGCGGTGATAGCCTTGCCCAGCGAGCTGGCGTGCGGCGGCAGGATGCGCCCGACTGTGTTGCCCATCCGGATCAGTTGGGTGCTCTCGACCGTCGCGACCACTTCGATGTGGTTCTCGAAGAGCATCGCCAGGCTGATGGTCTCGCGGAACTCGCGGTTCAGCGCCTTCATCCGCGGCATCGCGATCTCGACCAGCCGCTGCTGCAGGTGGCCCGAGGCCGGCCGGAGGGCGGCCGGTGCGCGGTAAAGGCCCGCCGGATCGCGCTCGAGATACCCGGACACCTCAAGCGTGTGGAGGATGCGAAAGAGCGAGGTCTTGGCCATCCCGATGCGCAGCGTCAGCTCGTTCAGCGACATCGGCTCGGACGACGCGCGGACCTCATCGAGCGCGGCGAGGGCCTTGCCGACGACCTTGGAAAAATACTTGTCCGGCGGGTGAGAAGGCGCTGCCGCCCGACGTGGGGCGGCCGTCGATCGGGCTGCTCGCGGCATCAGCTGGCATCAAGTCCGTCCGCAGGAAATGGACGGACGCGTCCAGATCGTACACGACGCGCCCGCAAAAATGAAACGCTACTCCGAACGGCGCCACGCTAGGCGTCGCGCCGCTCGATCGTGACCTTGTTGATGACGACGTCGGTGGCCGGCCGATCCTGGGGGGCCGTTCGGACCTTCCCGATCTTCTTGACGACGTCCAGGCCGTCGACGACTTCACCGAAGACGGAGTGCCTGTTGTCGAGGTGGGGGGTCGGTCCCAGCGTGATGAAGAACTGGCTGCCGTTGGTGTTCGGCCCCGAGTTGGCCATCGACAGGATGCCGGCGCGGTCGTGGCGGGCCGACGGATGGAACTCGTCCGCGAACTTGTAGCCCGGGCCGCCAAAGCCCTTGCCCAGCGGATCGCCGCCCTGAATCATGAATCCCTCGATCACGCGATGGAAGATGATCCCGTCGTAGAACGGCGCTTGGCTCTTCTGGCCTGTCCGCGGATCGGTGTACTCGATGGTCCCTTCTGCCAGCCCGACGAAGTTGGCAACCGTCTTCGGCGCCTCCTTCTCGTACAGCCGGATGGTGAAGGAGCCTTCAGTGGTATCGAATCGTGCAAAGGTGCTCATGAAGGCATCGTATCAGCCTTCGGCCTTCAGCCTTTAGCCTCCAGCGAAGCGCTCCGATCACCTCCTGTAATCGTCAATCCCCAATCCTCAATCCGCAATAAGATGCCCCCATGACGCGCCTGAGCCCGGACCTGGACGCACTGGTGCGCGGACAGCACGCCGACCCGTTCCGGCTGCTGGGTCCGCACATCGACCGGCACTCCGGCCACCTCCGCGTGCGGGTGCTCCGGCCGGGCGCGCGCGCGATCGAACTGCGCCTGCGGCATCCGGAACGCCTCGCCGTCCCGATGACCAGGCGGCACGTGGACGGCCTCTTCGAGGCGGACGTGCCGTCAGTCCGCACGCTCGAGCACGGCATCGACTACCGGCTCTTCATCGAGTTCGAACAGGCCGAAGCGATCGAGCTCGACGACCCGTACCGCTTCGGGCGGATCACCACCGACTACGAGCTGCACCTGTTCGGCGAAGGGCAGTGGCTGAAGGTCCACGACCGCCTCGGCGCGCACCTGACCGAGCTGGCTGACATCCGCGGCGTCCACTTCGCCGTCTGGGCCCCCAATGCCCAGCGCGTCTCCGTTGTCGGCGACTTCAACGGCTGGGACGGCCGCGTGCATCCCATGAGGTACCTGCTGCCGTCGGGCGTCTGGGAGCTGTTCGTGCCGGGCCTCGACGACGGGGAGAAGTACAAGTTCGAGATCCGGACAAGCGGAGGCCACCTCCTGCACAAGGTGGATCCGTACGGCCGGTACTTCGAAGTGCCGCCGCGTTCGGCCGCCATCGTCTGCCGCACCGAGGGGTACGCGTGGGGCGATGCCGGATGGATGGCGGAGCGTGAGCGGGCGGGCGGGTGGCTGAAGCGCCCGATGAGCACCTACGAGGTGCACCTCGCGTCGTGGCGCCGCGTCCCCGAGGACGGGAACCGGCCGCTTTCGTACCGGGAGCTGGCGGATCAACTGGTGCCGTACGTGAAGGACCTCGGCTTCACGCACATCGAGCTGCTGCCGGTGCTCGAGCATCCGTACAGCGGATCGTGGGGCTATCAGGTGCTCGGTTTCTTCGCGCCGACGAGCCGCCATGGGGACCCGCACGACTTCAAGTACTTCGTCGACCGCTGCCACCAGGCCGGCATCGGCGTGCTGCTCGACTGGGTACCGGGCCATTTCCCGAAGGACGCGCACGGCCTGGCGCGCTTCGACGGCACCGCGCTCTACGAGCACGACGACCCGCGCCAGGGCGAGCACCAGGACTGGGGCACGCTCATCTTCAACTACGGGCGCAACGAAGTCCGGAACTTCCTGCTGGCGAGCGGCCTCTACTGGCTGCACGAGTACCACCTCGATGGCCTGCGCGTGGACGCGGTGGCGTCGATGCTCTACCTGGATTACTCACGCACGGAAGGGCAGTGGGTGCCCAACCGGTACGGCGGGCGCGAGAACCTCGAGGCGGTGAGCCTGCTCCAGCAGCTGAACACGCTGACGCACGCCGAGGCGCCAGGCACGATCACGGTGGCCGAGGAATCCACGTCGTGGCCAGGCGTCAGCCGGCCCGTGCACCTCGGCGGCCTGGGGTTCACCTACAAGTGGAACATGGGGTGGATGCACGACACCCTGAAGTACACGGCGCGCGATCCGGTATTCCGCGCGTGGGCGCAGAACGAGATCACGTTCTCGATGCTCTACGCCTACACCGAGAACTTCATCCTGCCGTACTCGCACGACGAGGTCGTGCACGGCAAGCGCTCGATGCTCGACAAGATGCCGGGCGACGCGTGGCAGAAAGCCGCCAACTTGCGTGCACTCTACGCGTTCATGTTCACGCATCCCGGCAAGAAGCTCCTCTTCATGGGATGCGAGTTCGGGCAGTGGCTCGAGTGGAACTCCGAGGCCAGCCTCGACTGGCCGCTGCTCGACGAGCCGCTCCATCACGGCCTGCAGCAGCTGGTGCGCGATCTCAATCACACCTACGCCGCCGAGCCTTCGCTCTTCGAGCGCGACTACGATTACGGCGGCTTCTCGTGGATCGACTGCAGCGATCACGAGAACAGCGTCATTGCCTACCAGCGCGCCGGCGCCAACGGCACGCCGCCCGTGGTGGTCGTGGTGAACTGGACGCCGCTCGTCCGCCACGACTATCGCGTCGGCGTCCAGCAGGGCGGGTACTGGCGCGAAGTGATCAACACCGACGCGTCGCAGTACGGTGGCTCGGGCGTCACGCTCGGCGGCGGCCGCGACGCCGAGTCCATCCCTTCGCACGGCTTCGACCACTCGCTGGCGCTGACGCTCCCGCCGCTGGGGGCGGTGGTGTTGAAGGGAGGGGAATAGGGGAATGGGGGAATGGGGGAATGGGGGAATGGGAGGGCATCCGGAATCGCCTGTCCGCCCATTCCCTATTCCCCTATTCCCCTATTCACCTATTCCCATTTCACCTATTCCCCCAATCCCCCGCCCCGTCCCTGTGACGAAAGATCTCTCGCAGGGACGAATGGCCGTCTCGCCGTGACGAACCGAGGCAGAGGCGGTACCGCCCCTTCCGGAGCGGGGGTGGGGCCGACGTAAGTCCTTGATCGACAACGCCTTTTCGCCTTGACTCGACCATGCACGGCGGCGATAGTCGAATGATGGTGGAGTCGCGGATTACCCGCCCGCGCGTCATCGTCGGCATTGCCACGCTGCTCGGTTTCTTTTCCGCGTTCCAGGCATCCCAAGCGGTCAGGTTCTTCTCCGAACGCGATACGCCTTTCTGGGTCTTTCTCTCGCTGAACCTCGGCTACTGGTACTCGTGGGCGCTGCTCGTCCCGATCGTGCTCGTGCTGGCCCGACGCTTTCCGCTCGACCGTGAGCGCTGGATGCGAAGCCTGCCCGTCCACCTCGGCGCGGTTCTGGTGTTGACCTTCGTCCACGTGCTGATGGCGGAAAGCGTGCGCTACGGCATCTCGCAGGCAGCCAGCGAGGTGTGGATGAAGAACATGACGTGGTGGACCCACGTCACGCGGACCTATTTCTACAGCTTCGACTGGGAGATGATGACCTACTGGGCCATCATCGGGTTCTGGCACGCGACTGCGTACTACCGGGTCGCGCAAGACCGGACGCTCAAGGCCAGCCGCCTCGAGACCCGCCTGGCCGAGGCGCAGCTCCAGGCGCTGCAGCGCCAGCTGCACCCGCACTTTCTCTTCAACACGCTCAACGCCATCTCGGCGCTGATGCACCGCGACGTCGAGGCCGCCGACCAGATGCTGGCGCGCCTGAGCGACCTGCTCCGGATCGCGCTCGACATGCGCGGCGCGCAGGAAGTGGCCCTGAAGGACGAGCTGGAGTTCCTGCAGAAGTACCTGGAAATCGAACAGGCCCGCTTCGGCGAGCGGCTCCAGGTCCGGTACGAGGTCGAGCCCGAGACGCTGGACGCCCAGGTGCCGAACTTAATCCTGCAGCCTCTCGTAGAAAACAGTGTTCGTCACGCCGTGGCCGTCAGGATAGAGCCCGGCCTGATCGTCATCGGCGCCCGCCGCGTCGGGACGAACCTGGAGCTCTCGGTGCACGACAACGGCCCGGGCCTGCCGAAGAAGCCCGGCACCGCGACTGGCAAGGGCGTGGGGCTGGCGAACACCCGGTCGCGGCTCGAGCACCTCTACGGCGCGTCGCAGCAATTGAGCCTGACGGAGCCTCCGGAGGGCGGGTTGACGGTCACCGTCATGCTGCCGTTCCGCGACGAGAGCGAGGTCGCCGAGATCGTCGACGCGGAAGAATTCACCGAAGACATCATCAAGGGTGTCGCGTGACCAAGATTCGCACGCTGGTCGTAGATGACGAGCCGATGGCGCGGGAACGGATCCTGGGTCTGCTCGCCCAGGAAACCGACGTCGAGGTGATCGGCCAGTGCGCCGACGGCGTCCAGGCGGTCAGCGCCATCCAGCAGCTCTCGCCCGAGCTCGTGTTCCTCGACGTGCAGATGCCCGCCGTCGACGGCTTCGGCGTGATCAAGCAGGTCGGCGCCGACAAGATGCCGATGGTCGTCTTCGTCACCGCCTACGACGAGTACGCGCTGCAGGCCTTCGAAGTCCACGCGCTCGACTACCTGCTGAAGCCCTTCGGCCGCGACCGGCTGCAGCAGTGCCTCGATCACGCGCGCCATCAGCGCGACCGCCACCGCGCCGGCGAGCTCGGCAAGAGCCTGCTGGCGCTGGTCCAGGATTTCAAGCCGGAGCAGAAGAAGCAGGATCGGCTCGTCGTCAAGTCGGGCGGGCGCGTGTTCTTCGTCCGCACCGAGGACATCGACTGGATCGAGGCGTCCGGCAACTACGTCCGCCTGCACTTGAAGGAGCAGTCGTATCTCTTCCGCGAGACCATGAACCAGATGGAGTCGCGGCTCGACCCGCAGCGCTTCTTCCGCATCCACCGCTCCCGCATCGTCAACACCGAGCGCATCAAGGAACTGCAGCCCTGGTTCAACGGCGAATACGTCGTCGTCCTCCACAACGGCACGCAGCTCCGGCTCTCGCGCAGCTACCGGGAGAAGCTGGAAGAGAGGCTGGGGAAAGCGCTCTGACTCGACGCTCGCAGTGCGGAGAGCGGAGAGTGCCGAGTGCCGAGTGGGGAATGCAGAGGACCGCAATTCGCGTTACGCCTAGGTGTCGTCCCTTCGGCCTCTGGCAGTCCTTGCCGAGGCCGTCGCGATCGCGGCGAGTTCGTTGGCCTCGATCACCAGAGAGCGCACTTCTGAATCCTTCATCACGCCGATTTCGACGAAGATCCGGAACCAGACTGCACTTTCGGAGGCTTCCTCGGCGACGATGCTGATCTTCGCGGCGAAGTCGCGACGCGACTTCGCATGGCAGGCGCCATCGTAGTTTGCGGCGACGCCGCTGGCAGCTCGGAAGAGCTGGCCGGCCAAATGCCGTCCAGCGGGTCCTGCACGAGAGGTCGAGCCGCCTTGATAGCGGACACGGCAAACCGAAGCGTCCGGGCACGAAGGTTGTCGTGAGCCATGCCGGCCACCCGGTTGCAACCCTTGTTCCCCATTAGCAGACGCGATCCTGCAAATCAGCTCGCGCAGCATCGACGGCAGCGATCGCGCGACGCTGAAGGCTAAATCCTGCGACTGCACGAGCGCCCCGCCGGACTTCCTGAATCGCAAACTCTGCCGAAATTCCGTTTCAGCACTCAAGCAGCAGCGCCGGTCTCAGCACTTCACTCTCCACTCTCCACTCTCCACTCTCCACTCCCCACTGCGACCCTCAAAGAAAGGGCCCTTCCCCTGGCAGGGTTGGGCCCCAATGGCTGGAGGAGGATGGAGCAGCTCGTCAGAACCTGATGCCGAACGAGAAACGGATCTGGCGCGGCAGCTGATAGGCGTTCTTGTTGCGGGCGGTGCCGAATGCGGGACCCGGCTCCCAGTGCGTGCCCTGAATCGGCGTCTCGGTGAACGGGTTGAAGCGCGACAGGGTCGTCGTGCCGCCATCGCGGGTCCGGGTGGTGATGTCGATGTTGTTGACATCCGCGATCGCGTCGCCGTTGAAGACGTTCCAGACCTGCGTCTGGAAGAAGACCTCCGCCGAGCCGCGCAGCTTGTACGAGTAGTTCAGCGCGATGTCGGTGCGGAAGACGTTGTCGGTGCGGAACGCGTCGCGGTCGGTGAAGAAGTACGCGACCTGGGTCGGCGGCGTCTGGTAGGACGGCACCGTGACGTAGGTCGTCGGGTTGAGCGGGCCGGCGGCGAAGTACGGGCTGCCGGAGTTGATCTGCTCGATGCCGCTGAGGCTCAGCCGGCCCCACCGCTCGCCGAGCGGCACCTGGTAGACCGCCCAGATCCGCGCGCGATGACGCTGGTCGGTGGAGAGATCGCCTTCCGGCCGGTTCCACGCCGCCTGCACGTATTCCGGATACGTGCCCCAGCCGGCGCGGCCGTTGGTGGAGCTGCCGGCGCTGATCGGTCCGGCAGTGATCGGGCCGTTGTTCAGCGTCTCGCCGTCGAAGGTGCCGTAAGTGCGCGACAGCGTGTAGCTGCCGTTGACGTTCAGCCGCGTGCCGAAGCGCCACGAGGCTTGCGCGTTCAGCGCCGCGTAGTTGCGTTCCGGGTCGCTGCTGTTGCCGTCGATCGTCAGGTCGCGGAGGATGCCCTTCGGATCGACCACGGTGCCGGTCGCCGTGTCGCGCTGCGAGTAGTAGAAGTCGGTCCACGAGCGGTAGATCGCGTCGAGCCGCACCATGCCGCTGCTGCCAAGCTGGCGGGTCACGCCCGCCGTGAACTCGTGCGTGCTCGGCGATCGCAGGTCGTCGCCGATCCGCCTGCTGACGCCCGGGATGTCGACGAACGTCTGCGTCCGGTCCGTCCCGCCGTTGGCGTTGAACCAGCTCCACAGGGTCGCCAGCGCCTCGTCCGTCGGAATCAGCGTCGCCGCGTTGGCGTCGGTGTTGATGGTCGGCCCGAGATACGCGTACTGGTAGGTGGCCGGCACGCCGCCGCTGCTGCCGGCGTCGGCGATGCCGTTGGCCAGACCCGCGACGTACTTGCCGTAGCCCGCGTTCACCGTCCAGCGTGCGTCGCCGGTCGGATCCCACGAGACCGCCAGGCGCGGCGAGAACGCGCTGTCGTCGGCGACCACCTGGTCGGCGCTGTCTTTGCCCGAGTTCTTGTCCCAGCGCACGCCGAGGTTGATCGTCACGCGCCCCGACAGCCGCCACTGGTCGTTGAAGAACAGCGAGTGCGTGCGGAAGTCGGTGCCCTGGCTGGCGGCGTCGATTGGATTCCACTGAATCACCGTGCTCGGCGTCCAGCTCGGATAGACGACGCCGTTGCGGATGATCGACGTCGTGCCGAGGATCCGGAAGTCGCTGCCCGACTGGTGGTTCTCGGCGATCCGGATGTCGTTGAACGTGTCGTAGCCGAACACGAGATTGTGCGATCCGGTGCCGCGCGTCGACAGGAAGTAGGTGCCCTTGACGACGAGGTTCTCGTTGTTGCGCTCTTCGTCTGGGCCGCACACCGCGCAGAACGTCGGCGCCCAGAACCGCGTGTTGCGTGCCTGGTCGGTGACCAGCGTGCCGTCGATGATGTCCGTGCTCGTGGCGCCCGATCCGACGAACTTCTGCTCGCGGCGCGACAGTGTCCCCTCGAGGAAGAAGTTGCTGGAGAGCACGCCCGTGTAGTTGAACGACGTGAGGTCTTCCGGCAGCGAGCGGTTGTAGAGGCTCGCGAGGTCCATCACGTTGAACGAGTTCTGGTTCTCCTGGTCGCGGTTCCGATAGAGGTACGCGCCGCGCACAGTGTGGTTCGGGTTGGCCGAGTAAGTGAGCTTGCCTTCGTAGCGGCGCTCCTTGTCGAGGAACTCGTACGGGATGTTGGTGGTCGTCGTCTGGCGGCTCAGCACGAGGTCCACCAGCCGCCCCGCGCCGAAGAACCACAGGTGGTCCTTGGCAATCGGGCCGCCGCCGGTGAACTCGTACGTCGGCACGGTGTCGTCGACCTTCACGTCGCCGGCCTGCGGCGTCAGCGCGCGCCAGTCGTCGTTCGTGAGCGAGGTCCGGAACGAGCCGCTGAAGCGGTTGCCGCCGGACTTCGTCACCGCGTTGACGACGCCGCCCGAGAAGCGGCCGAACTCGGCCGAGATCGCGCCGGTCGAGACTGTCGTCTCCTGCACCGCGTCCTCGATCACCAGCGGCACGCCCTGGCCTCGGATGTTCTCGTTGATCACCACGCCGTTGACCATGAACAGGTTCTCGAACGACATCGCGCCGCTGATCGTGATGGCGGTGGAGTTGCTGTCCTGGGAGTTGTTGCTCGGGCCGGTGTTGAAGACGCCCGGGGCGAAAAGTATCGTCGAGTTGAGCGACCGATCGGAGGGTAACGACGCGATCTCGGTCGCCCGCATCGTCGTCGTCACCGGCGCCGTTTGCGCGAAGCGCTCTACCTGCCCGACGACCTGCACCGTCTCCGATGCCGCGGCGACTGTGAGCGAGATGTTGACCGGCACCGTCTGTCCCGCGGCGACGTTGGTCGTCTGCTGCACCGTCCGGAAGCCCTGCAACTCGAAGCTGAGGGCGTACGTGCCCGGCGGCAGCAGCGGGATGATGTAGTCGCCGTTTTCGGACGTGACGCCGGTCCGGCTGCCCTGAAGGTTGGGAGAGGTCGCCGTGACGGTGGCGCCGGGTAACGGGCCCGCGTCCGAGAGGACGCGTCCAGAGATGGTGCCCGTCGGGTTTCCCTGCGCGGCAACGCCCGTTGCCGTGGCGAGCGTCAGCAGGACCGCCAGGACCAGACGCTTTGCAGTCATGGATGTGCTCCTCATGGATCGCCGCTCCCTGCCCTTGCGCGGTCCGTGGGGTCGGGCCGCTCGAAGGCCGCGGGCACATACGGCTCCGGCGCTCTCTGTCAGCAACGCCGATGCCGTCGCAGAGGCGATCGGGACGAGTGTGGGGACCGGGGGACGGGAGGAGTCGTGCGCTCGTCGAGAGATCCGCTGGAGGTGACGAGCCGCCGGAACGCGCCAGGCTCGCGCCGCTCTCGGCCTTCAGCAATCGGCCTTCGGTCTACAGATTTCCGGATTCAGATCCACTTCGCACGGACGATCTTCCAATCGCAACTCCCAACTCCAATCCGCAATCTGCAATCGGCAATCTGCAATGTGAAGTCATTCCCTCAGCTGCAATCGCGCCTGCACGGCCTCACGGAAGGCACGGCCGACGCGATAGGTGCGTCCCTCGTTCGTGACCAGCTCGTGCTCGCCGTTGGGGCGCACGTGCATCTCGCGGACGCGATCGAGGTTCACGATCCACCCGCGATGCACCCGGCAGAATCGATCGTGTCCCAGCCGCGCCTCGATGCTCGCCATCGTCTCGCGCACGAGGTAAACACGGGCGCCGGCGTGCAGCCGCACGTAGTTGCCCTCGGACTCGACCGCGTCGAGTTCGTCGAGCTGCAGGAAGACCACGCGTCCGCCCGACTTCACCATCAGGCGATCGGGCAGCGTCTTCGGGCTGCCCACGTCCTGCACGAGAGACACCAGCCGCCGCGCCAGCTTCTCCTCGCGTCCCTCGGCCAGCCGCGCGCGGGCCCGGTCAAGCGCCTCCTGGAAGCGCTCGCGGCCGAACGGCTTCAACAGGTAGTCGAAGGCGTGGACGTCGAAGGCGCGCAGCGCGTACTCGTCGTGCGCAGTCACGAAGATCGTCAGCGGCATCCCGTGACCGAGCTCCGCGATCACGCCGAAGCCGTCGAGATCGCGGATGCGGAGGTCGAGGAAGACGAGGTCCGGGCTGAGCCGCCGGATTGCCGCAACGGCATCGGTGCCCGAGTCGGTGGCGCCGACAATCTCGATGTCCGGCTCCGACTGCAGCAGCTCGACCAGGCGTTCGCGCGCAATCGGCTGGTCCTCGACGACGAGCGTGCGAATCGGCGACATGGCCTCGAACATCCCTCGATGCGCGCTGGCGTGTCTTGGGACTATCGATGGTGATGGCAAGGGGTCAAGGCGCGCGGCCGCCGTGGCGAACGACAGCGGGTGCCGCTGGTCACCATTGCCGCACACGTCGTCCTGAGGCACGTGGGTTGGTCACCACTCGGCGCTGTTGGTCACGAGAAAAGCCATGTCGATTTCACGGCCGCGTGACTGGACCACCGCCCAGAGGGGCCGATTGTTTTTGGTGGGACCAACGACTTGGGACCAGAACGGCTCTCTCCGTGGTGAAGCCACTTCGTAGTGACGAGCGGTTTCAGCTCTGGGACGAACGGGCTTCCCATCTCGCTGATGGCGCACCGCCAGAAGAAATCCTTCTCAACTTCTGCGGAATGACTTCCGTCAAAGGGAGCAAATCGCCCCTCGGCCTCTTCCCCAAGGGGAGTGCTACGACCGTGACCAAGATTCGCACCCTGATAGTCGACGACGAGCCGATGGCGCGCGAGCGCGTGCTCACGCTGCTGCAGCAGCAGCCCGACATCGAGATCGTGGGGGAGTGTGCGGATGGCGCCCAGGCGCTCTCGGCCATCGAGAGGCTCGAGCCCGAGCTCGTGTTCCTCGACGTGCAGATTCCCATCATGGATGGGTTTGGCGTCATACGCGCCCTCTCGCCGCAGCGCATCCCGATGGTGGTCTTCACGACGGCCTACGACGAGTACGCGCTGCGGGCCTTCGAGGTCCACGCGCTCGACTACCTGCTGAAGCCGTTCGACGGCCCGAGGTTCCTGCGCACGCTGGATCGCGCGCGCGAGCGGCTGGAACGCCAGCGCGCCGGCGACCTCGGCAAGCGGCTCCTCGCGATGGTGCAGGATCTCAAGCCGGACCAGACCCATCCGCCGGATCGGCTGGTCGTGAAATCGGGCGGCCGGATCTTCTTCATCCGCACGGACGAAATCGACTGGGTGGACGCCGCAGGGAACTACGTGCGGCTGCATGTGAAGGGCGATGCCTATCTCTTCCGCGAGACGATGTCGGCGATGGAGTCGCGGCTCGATCCGAACCGCTTCGTCCGCATCCACCGCTCACACATCGTCAATGCCGATCGCATCAAGGAACTGCAGCCGGGCAGCGGCGACCACGCGGTGATCCTCCGGACGGGCGTCAAGCTTCCGCTGAGCCGCGGCTACAAGGATCGGCTCCAGGATCGGATGGGAAGGACTATGTAGTTACGATTGATGATTGACGATTGACGATTGCGATTGACGAATTGCGAGTAATGGGCCGGGGCAAAATGTCGAACTACTCCGCGCGCAATGCCACAGAGGGATCGACGTTCGCGGCGCGGCGGGCCGGCCAGAGCGCGGCGCCGAGACCGACAACGAGCAAAGCGATCGCGACCACCAGGTAGGTGGGCAGGTCGGCGGCGGACACACCAAACAGCACGCTGCCCAGGCCGCGCGAGAGGGCCGCCGAGAGCACGAGGCCGGCCACGAGGCCCGACCCCACCAGCCACAGCGTCTGACCCAGCACGAGCCCGCGGAGATGCCTGGCGGTGGCGCCGAGCGCGAGACGTACGCCGAACTCCGCGCGCGCATCGTCGTCGTGTAGGAGACCACGGCGTAAAGGCCCGCCGCCGCGAGGAACACCGCGAGCGCTGCGAAGGCGCCGAGCAGCCAGGCGAGCAGCCGTTCGACAGCCAGGCTGCCCGCAGCCGCTCCGGCATCGTGCGCACCTGGTACAGCGGAAGATCCGGGTCGAGGTCGGCGGCCGCCGCGGCGAGCGCCGGCCCGAGGGCCGCCAGCGGCTGGTCGGTGTGCACCACCAGTGACATGCGCGGCGTGTAGAACTGCGCATGCGCGGCGTAGAGCATCGGCGCCGGTTCGTCGCGCAGCGTCCGGTACGCGCGTTGCCGACGACGCCGACGATTTCCGCGTCGGTGCCGCGCGGGCCAAATTCGGCGAGCCGCTGTCCCACGGCCCGCTGCCCCGGAAAATACCGATCCGCCAGCGCGCGGTTGACGATCACGACCTGCGGCGACGTGGCCGTGTCGGCGCGCGTGAAGTCGCGGCCTTCGAGAATCGGGATCGACAGCGCCTCGAAGAACCGTCGATACCGGGTAAGTCCGCAGCCACCTCCGAGGTCGCCTTCGGCCGGCCGGCGATCTCGAAGGTCACGCGCATGCCGCCGCGGTAGACGGGCACCATGCGGCCAAACGCCGAGTGCGTCACGCCTGGCAGCGCCGCGACGCGCTCGCCGAAGCGATCGAGGAACTGTTGGCCACGGCTGTCGTCGTAGCCCTGCAGCGCGAGATCGACCGAGGCGACGAGCACCCGCCGCGACTCGAAGCCCGGCGACAGCGCGCCGAAGGCCAGCACCGTCCGGATCAGCAGGCCCGCGCCAACCAGCAGCAGCACCGACAACGCGATCTGCCCGACGACGAACGCGTGTCGCAGGCCGATCCGCGTGCCGCGGCCGACCACCGGCGTCTCCTGCTTGAGGGCCGGCACGAGATCGGACGCGCGGCGCGCCAGGCCGGCGCCAGGCCGAACGCCATCGCGGAGAGCAGCGAGACCGCCAGCGTGAAGAGCAGCACGCGCGGTTCTCCCACGGGCCCGCGTGCCGCCGGCGCAAGCGGGAAGTCCGCCGGCACCAGCGCCATCAGCGCTTCGCTGCTCCACCATGCGACGAGCAGGCCGACCCCGAGCGCCAGGCCGGCCAGCAGGAGGCTCTCGACGAGCAGCTGCCGCACGATGTGCCACCTCGTCGCGCCGATGGCCACACGCACCGCCATCTCGCGCTGCCGCTGCTCCGCTCGCACGAGCAGGAGGCCGGCCGCGTCGGCACAGGCGATCAGCAGCACGAGCGCGACCACGCTCAGCAGCACCCACGACATGGTCCGATACTGCGCGGAGGTCTCGGTGTCCACGACCAGCCGTGCCGCCGGCACGACGGCCGCCAACGGGTCGCGTTCCTTCTCTGGCTGCGCCGCCGCTCGCCGCCGCGCGATGACGTCGAGCTCCCGTCCGGCCTCTGACACCGTGACACCCGGCTTCAGACGCCCCACGATTTCGAGCCACGAGAATCGGCGCGTCTCGAGTGCGCTGAATTCCCGTCCCATCTCGGGCATCATCTGGCCCGCCATTGCGATGGGCGCCCACAACTCCGGCAGCGCGTCCAGGCTCACGCCAATCACGCCCGGTGGTGTCACGCCGACGATGGAGTAGGGGTAGCCGTTGATGCGGACGCTGCGGCCGATGACGTCGTCGCTCGCGGCGAAGAGGCGCCGCCACAGCCCGTAGCTGATGACGGCGACGGGATGGCCGTTGGGGACGCGGTCGTCCTCGCGGCCGAGCAGCCGGCCGCGCCACGGCTTCGTGCCGAGCACCTCGAAGAAGCGCCCGGAGACCAGCGCCGCGGTCAGCCGCTCCGGCATGCCGTCGCCGATCTTGACGTGCACCGGAAGGTCGTCGGCGTAAGCCGCCAGCGCCGCGAACGACGTGGCGCCGTCCCGATAGTCGGTGAAGACCGGATACGAGGAGTTGAAACGGTCGTCGGGGCGCTCCGGCTCGACCGCTGAAATGCGAACCAGCTCATCCAGACGATCGACCGGCAGCGGACGGAAGAGCAGGCCATCCACGAAGCCGAAGATGGTGGCGTTGACGCCGATGCCCAACGCCAGCGCCAGCACCACCGGTAGGGTGAAGCCGGGCTGCTTCAGCAGCAGCCGCGCGGCGTGTCGGAGATCGGACATCGGAAGTGCCGAGTGGAAGTGCTGAGTGGAGAGTGCTGCAGTGCCGAGTGTGAAGTGCCGAGTGCCGAGTGCCGAGAGGAGTGCTCTCCACTCTCCACTCTCCACTCAGCACTCTCCACTCAGCACTTCAGAGGTATTCAATCAGCGCCTTGAATCCGGCGACAGCGCGCGGCCGACGGCGTAGGCCAGGTCGGTCAGTTCCTGCTCGTTGACGGCGGTCGCCAGGGCGACCGGCTCGGTGACCAGGAGCCACACGATGAGCGAGGCGACGAGCAGCGTCACCGTGCCTGCAATCGCCATCGCCATCGAGTAGCGGCTCATTTCCATGGTCGGTCTCGTCCGGGACATAGCGAGAGCCGTACCGTGCTCTGGACGCGACGACTAACTCGATTGTGCTGTAGCGGTTAGGGGCGAATGTGGTGACGGGTTGACGACCGCAGGCTGTCCGGGGTCGGACGCGTTCGTCCCAAAAGCGGGCGGCTCACTCTGCGGCGCGCAGCGCCTTACGCGTCTCCGACGTCCACTGGCAGAGGCGTTCGACGTCGGGCGGCGCCAGCCGGGCCGTGCGGTGCAACCGCGCGTAGGAGGCGAGCGGCATCTCGCCCTTGCGGACCCGCCGACACATTTCGAGCAGCAGGTCCTGCGCTTTGTCGGAGTCGTAGCGGCCCCACTCGGAGAAGTTCATCGCCTCGCGGCCCTCGCGGACGTGCCCGGCGACGTCCCAGGAGATCGGCGCGAATAGGCGTATGCCGGCCACCGGGTCTCGCTGCTGTGGCAGTCGCGGCAGGCGCGGTCGAGCACGTCCCTGACCGCGGCGGGGACGGGGAGATGGCGGTCGAGGCTCTGCGACGGGTCGACCGGCGGGTTGGTGCGATCGGGTTGCTTCAGCTGAATCGCAAGCAGCACGACGAGAAACGCCAGACTCGCACGGATCACGACACGAGGCATCAGTCCCCAAACCCGCGAAAGACGTGGAACTCCGGCCGGAATCGGCCGGCGGAAGGCGGCTGTAGAATACCAGACCCGTCGAGCCGAATCGGGCGCGAGGAGGCGAGATGACCGAAGCAGAATTCCGCGCGATGGCGTTGAGCCTGCCGGGCGCCGTCGAGGCGTCGCACATGGATCACCCCGACTTCCGGGTCGGCGGGAAGATATTTGCGACGCTGCGGTATCCCGGCCCTGGTTGGGGAATGATCGCGTTGACGCCCGACGAGCAGTCGCTCATCGTGCAGGCCGAACCCGGGTGAACAAGCCGGTCAAGGGCGCCTGGGGCCGCGGCGGCGCGACGATGGTCGATCTGAAGGCCGCTCGCAAGCGCTCGGTACGCACGGCGCTGGCCGCCGCGTGGCGCCGGCGTGCGCCGAAGCGCGGCGTCACCTAGACGCTGCGCCAATCAGCAGGCTGACCTCGCCGCGTCGCCGGAGCGAGCCTG
>CAVRDA010000013.1:0-249971 GCA_963719755.1 Vicinamibacteria bacterium
CTAATATCTTATGGATACCGTAATAAACGACTTCGTGCAGGTATTGAGGCATCATCAGGTCAGGGTGTCTCCCGCAGAGAGCCTCGACGCCCTGCACGCGCTGGAACAGACCGGCCTGAGCGAGCGCGGGGTGGTACGCGACACGTTGCGTACCACGCTCGTCAAGAACCTGGACGACATCGAGACGTTCGACAAGCTCTTCGATCTCTATTTCAGTCTGCGGCCGACTGCGGAGAAGCGGACCGCGAAGCTCGATGTGCATGACCATGATCACGACCACGGGGAGCCGACGAGCATGGAGTTCGGTGAGGACGCTGAGGGCGAGGCGCCGGATGCGGAGGAGCACAGCCACGAGGACAGCGAGAACACCGAGTTCCGCCGCCACTTCGACGAGGACAAGATGCGTCCCTCGGAGGACATCCACGGTGAGGCGGACAAGATGCGCCTCTCGATGTTCTCGCAGGAGTTGATCCTGAACCGCAAACCAGGGGCCCTGGATCAGGCACTACAGCGCATCACGCACCAGCTCAAACTACGCCGGGCCCGCGGCATGTTCAGCCCCGGCGACCTTGTCACCCACGGCGATGGCGGCCAGGAACTGCCGCTCGACGTCTCCGCCACGGACTTTCAGGGGCTCGTCGACCACCTTCACGACCTGGACGTGGACGAGTCGCTCATCCGCCAGATCGAGGAGCAGAGCGAGGAGATACTGCGCGGCCTGCCGCAGCTCATCGAGCAGATGGTCGAGCGTCAGAAGAAGCTCGAAAAAAAGAAGGACGACTCCGCCCTGATGCGGCGTTCGCTCCGCAAGATCTTCGACTACTCCCCCGCCGAACAACGGGAGACCGAAGCTGCCATCCGCCGCATAGCCCGCCAGATCCACGGCGCGAAGACCCGCCGCCTCAAACAGGACCGCACAGGACACATAAGCGTCCCCCACACTCTGCGCCGCAACGTCCGCTACGGGGCACCCCTTCAAGCCGTTCTGCGGCGCCACCACGAGAAACGCCCACGCGTCGTAATGTGTGCGACGTTAGCATGAGCACGAGGAACATGAGCCGATTCTGGCTGCACATGGTCTACCAGATGCAGAGCCTGTTCTCGAAGGTGCGGACCTTCGTGTTCGTGGCCGATGTGGCTGAGGTCACGCAGTCTTCGAGGAGAGCAGCATGGACCGGGCGGTGGATCAGATCTTCTCGGGGCGTGTGCTCGACGCCGACGTGAACAGCGATTTCGGCAAGGCGGCCGAACAATTCAGGAACGAATACCTCCGCGCTGAACCACCGGACGACGCTTGTGATACTCGGTGACGGGCGTAATAACGGCAAACAACCCAACGCGGCGGCGCTGGAGGAATCACCCAGCACGTCGGCAGACGGTCTGGATCACCCCTGAGCCAAAGTGGGGCTGGTCTCTAGGCTCTTGTGACATGCCGCTCTACGAACCCCTCTGCGACCGCGTCGAGGTCGTCAGGAGCGTGGACCAACTCGCTGGCGTCGCCGAAGAGCTGGTAAGGGTCCGCTCGTGATCGACGGAAACAGGTGCCGTTCTCCAATACAGAGCCCTTTCGCTTCTGCCCCGCGGACGGCACATCCCTTGGAGACCCGCGCCCGAGCGGCGGCGTGACTTGTCTCTTCATGAAGCGCTCGACCGACCGCATCCTCACCACCCATGTCGGCAGCCTGCCGCGCCCGCCGGAGCTGATCGCGATGGTGCGCGCGAAGCTGCGCGGCGAGGCGGTCGATCCGCAGGCGCATGCGAAAGTGCTGAAAAAATCGGTCGCCGGCATCGTCAGGAAGCAGGTCGCGCTCGGCGTCGATGTGATCGATGACGGCGAGTTCGGCAAGCCGAGCTTCGTGAGCTACGGCAACGAGCGCCTGGCGGGCTTTTCTCCGCGCCAGGGCGGCGGCGGGGTCAGCCCATGGGCGCATTCGCGCGAGGCGAAGACCTTTCCGGAGTTCTACCAGTCGCAGATGGGCAGCGTGTCGGCGCAGCACGCGCGCCTCGTCTGCACCGGGCCGGTCAGCTACAAGGGCGAGGCCGCGCTGAAGACCGACCTCGACAATCTCAAGGCCGCGCTGCAGGGCGTGAATCCCGCGGAGGTGTTCGTGCCGGCGATCTCGCCCGCGAGCTTCGAGGACTGGAACCGGAACGAGTACTACAAGACCGACGAGGACTATGTGGTGGCGCTCGGCGAGGCGATGCGCACCGAATACCAGGGGATCGTCGACGCCGGTTTCCTGCTGCAGATCGACGATCCGCGCCTCGTCACCTATTACATCCTGCATCCGGACCAGAGCGTCGCCGACTGCCGCAAATGGGCGCAGCTGCGCGTCGAGGCGCTCAATCATTCGCTGCGCGGCATCCCGACCGGAAAGATCCGCTACCACACCTGCTACGGCATCAACATGGGCCCGCGCGTCCATGACATGGAGCTGAAGGACATCATCGATGTGATCCTCAAGATTCGCGCCGGCGCGTATTCGTTCGAGGCCTCCAATCCGCGCCACGAGCACGAATGGACGGTGTGGAAGGACGCAAAGCTCCCCGACGGCGCGATCCTGATTCCCGGCGTCATCACGCATTCGACCGTGCTGGTCGAGCACCCCGAGCTGGTGGCGCAGCGGCTGGTGAAGTACGCGCAGGTTGCCGGCCGCGAGAGCGTCATCGCCGGCACCGACTGCGGCTTTGCGACCTTCGCCGGCGCGGACGAGATCCACGCCAGCATCGTGTGGGCGAAGTTCGACGCGCTGGTGCAGGGCGCGCAGATCGCCAGCAGGGAGTTGTGGGGGTAGGGCACACGCACCGGTGTGCTCCCTCCCCCCTTGCGGGGGAGGGAGGGGGAGGGGGCTCGGAGTTTGTCGCGACGGCGGTGAACCGAGGCTCGACCCCCACCCCTAACCCCTCCCCGCAAGGGGGAGGGGAACAGAGCGGCGCGTGTTCACCCCGCCAGCGTGACGGTCGCGCCCTCGTATTGGCCCGCGCCCATACCGGTGTCGGCGAAGATGCCGTGGTCGGCGATCCACTTGCGCGATTCTTCGAACACCTCGCGCGAGTAGGGCTCGAACACGATCCGCTCGCCCGGCCCCCAGCGCCGCGTGTCCATCATGGCGTGGAAGCTGGTCGGGAACTCGCGCGTGTAGTAGTGCGTGTAGAGCTCGGGCCGCAGGTCGATGTCGCGCTGGGCGCGGCGCAGCGCTTGGAAGAACTTGCGCAGGTCTTCCGGATCGGGATTGCCGGTGATCATTGTGGTGATCATAAAGGTGTTGTCGATGATCTTGCGGAAGCCGAGCTGCTCGGCGAAGTAGTACGGGCCCGAGAACAGCGCGCAGGCCGGCAGCTTGCCCTCGACCAGCAGCTCCATGCGGCGGAACAGCATTCCGTCGTTGAACGAGAGGTTGATCTTCTCGGCCGGCATGTACTGCTCAAGCGCCTGGATGGTCGCGTAGTGGCTGCCGGACTGGAAGCCGACCGAGACCGGTACGCCGGCGAGATCTTCCGGCGTCTTCACCGGCGAATCCGCAGGCACGAAGATGCCCGCAGGTGCGACCGAATAGAGGTCGGCGTAGAGCTTGCCGTGGCCGCTGGTCGCCGCGACATTGACGGTCCAGTGGCAGGCGCAGCTCACGTCCGACTTGCGGCCCTCCTCGAACGACTGGTAGGCGCCGACCTTGTTGCCCTTGTCGTGGACCTTGCCACCGGTCGCCTGCACTTCCTCGCGGAATTCGTAATCGAGCCCCTCGTCCTTGAAGTAACCCTTCTCCTCGGCGACCCATTCCTGCAGCCGGAAGTGCGGCTGGATGATGAATTTTTGGTTGCGCATGATGTCCATGGCGTCCTCCTTCGTTTTGATTGTCAGCAGCAGTGATCATCGTGCTCGGCGACGCGCCGCGCGCGGATCATCTTCACGTGGTCATCCATCAGGCGCCGCGCGCCGTCGGCGTCACGCATCTCGATCAGGGCGGCGAGCTCGCGGTGTACGTCGAGAATGCGCCGCGCGACCTGCGGCGTCAGCGTGCGGTTCTCCGCCGGCCACGAGACGTGCTGCAGCGAAATGAGCTGCGTCACCAGCACACGGTTGTGCGAGGCCTCGGCGACCGCGAGATGGAAGTCGCGGCAGGAGCGGGTGTAGGCCGGCGTGTCGTCGATGATCGCCGCCGCCTCGTCGAGCAGGCGGGCGAGCCTCGCGTGATCGGCGGCGCTCGCGTGCTCGGCGGCGAGCTCCGCCGCGAGCGTCTCGATCGCACGCTGCGCGTCCATGATCTCGGCCGCACTCACACCGGTGAGGTCGAGCTGCACTGCCAGCGCCTCGGCGAACAGGCGCGGGTTGCCGCGCGCGACCCGCGCGCCGCCGCCCTTGCCCATCCTGATGTCCACGATGCCGAGCGCCTGCAGGGTGCGCAGCGCGTCGCGCGCCACGATCCGGCTGACGCCGAAGCGCGCCGCGAGGTCCTTCTCGGTGCCGATGAAATCGCCCGGCTGGAGCTTTTTGGCGAACAGTGCGTCGCGCACCTGGCTGACGATCTGTCCGGAAAGGGACGCCGAATGCCCGCCGATGAAAATCGGCGCGGCCGTCTCGCGCGCTGCCGCAATCGCCGGATGGAGGGACATGGGTTGTCCGGGTTATCGATAGCAAAGATATTATCTTATGGATATAAGTGGCGCAAGGCCACCGCGCCGCGTGCCGCGATGCCAAGTCATGTGTCAGTTTGGGGGCAACCGATCGGGCGGTCGCGCTCGTGTTCGAATCCGGATCGTCCTGCTAGCAGGCGTGGAAACAGGAGAAGCGCGCCTGATAAGGCTCGAAAAACAAGGTGAAAGGCGCCTGTTACGGGCCTGTTCCGAGGTCCGGTTTGAAGAGGTTCTCATGAAGTTTCAATAGCTTGGGTGATTGGAGCATCGCGCGCGAGCCCGGTTTTTCATTTTACAGGCTTTTGCAGCAGCCTCGTCGCCGCCCGGATTGGCCGAAAGCGCGTGTCAGGGGCACGAGACTGGCTCCGGGCTCAATGGAAATTTCGTCCCTTCGGCATGACCTGGGCGGTCTCGACGAGGTCGGGGGTCTCCTTCAGCAGGGTGACGAGCGCGTCACCGGCGCGGGGATGGCGATGCTCGTTCGCCCGCCGCACCGCGTCGGCCCGTGCCAGCGTGCCAAAGCCGTGCTGCTGCGTCAGGCGGTGCAGCAGCGCGGTCAGATCGCGGATCTCGTCCGCCACCACGTGGATCACGCCCTTCTCGTTCTGCAGCTTGCCGGTGACGCTGACCAGCCGCGCGCCGATCACCACCGGGCGGAATATCTCGAACGTCTTCGGCCAGACGATCGTGTTGGCGATGCCGGTCTCGTCCTCCAAGGTCATGAAGATCACGCCGTTCGCGCTGCCCGGGCGCTGGCGCACCAGCACCAGCCCCGCCACGGTGACGCGGCGCCCGGAGGAGATGCTGCACAGCTCTTCGTTGCGCCGGATGCCAAGCCGGTCGAGATCGGCGCGCAGGAACGAGACCGGATGTGCCTTGAGCGAGAGATGCAGGTGGCGATAGTCCGCCACCACCTGCTCGCCCGGCGGCATCGCCGGCAGCGCGGCGTCGGGTTCGAGTTCCGGCATCGCGACGCGCGCGAACAGCGGCAGGTCGTCCTTGTCTCCGGCGCGCTGCAGCGCGCGCACCGCCCAGAGCGCGTCGCGCCGCGACAGGCCGAGCGAGCCGAACGCATCCGCATTGGCGAGACGCTCCAGCACCGCGGGCGGCAGCCGCGTACGCAGCCAGAGATCGCGCACCGAGTCGAAGCCGCGCCCGCGCACGGATTCGATTTTCAAACCATGCGCTTCTGAGAACCCGCTGATCTGGCGGAAGCCGAGACGCATCGCATGGGTGGTGTGGATGTCGTCTTGCATAGCGGCGTGGCGGGGGTGGATGCGAACCTCTCCATCGTCACCCTGAGGTGCGCGTCCGACAAAGTCGGACGCGCCTCGAAGGGCGGCGGCGCGAGGGCCATCCTTCGAGGCTCCCGCGGCCTGCGGCCGTGCTCGCGCCTCAGGATGAGGTTCCTCCAGCGTGCAATCCCAGTCGGAAAAATTCACGTCGACCGGCCGCACCGCGACGCCGTGGTCGCGCGCGTCGCGTACTATCTGCGCCGGCGCGTAAAAGCCCATCGGCTGGCTGTTGAGCAGTGCGGCGGCGAACACGTCCGGATAGCGGCACTTCATCCAGGCCGACGCATAGACCAGGATCGCGAAGCTTGCCGCGTGGCTTTCCGGAAAGCCGTAGTCGCCAAAGCCCTGGATCTGGCTAAAGCAGTTCGCCGCGAAGGCCGGGTCGTAGCCGCGCGACACCATGCCGTTGATGAACTTCGCGTGTCTCATGGGGATCTCCTTGGTTTCGCTGTCTTGCGTTGAAGGGCCGGTTTCCCATTCAGAGCCGCCGCGAGGGCGCCCAGCAATTCGTCCTCGGTGAATGGCTTGATCAAGTAAGCGACGGTGCAATCCGAGGCGGCTTCTGACCTTGCGCGCTCATCGGACGCATGTGCGGTGATGAAGATCACCGGCACTGTCCAGTCGCGGGCCAGCAGTTGACGGTGAAGGTCGATGCCACTCATCCCCGGCAGGCGCACGTCCAATATCAGGCAGTCCGCCTTGCCACGATGGGCAGCGTTAAGAACTCCTCTGTTGAGGCGAACACTCTCACTTCGTGGCCGATCGACCGGATCAGGCTGTCGAGCGATTCGCGTACCAAATGTCATCATCGACAACCGAGATAACAGCCATCAGCACCCTTCGGATGCTTAGATATCAACAGTGGGAGGAGAAATCTACTAGACGTTGGTAGAGGATTTAGGGGTCGAAGCCGTCGCCCCGCGGCCGTCTTCGGGACCATGTCGACGTCGCCGTGATTCACGTTCGCGCGGTATGCGAACGGATCCCCAGACTCTCCGCCATCCTCACCAAATCGGCCAAGGAATCTGCGCGCATCTTGCGCATGATGTGCCCGCGATGAAACTTGACTGTGAACTCGGTGATGTCCAGCTCGGCCGCAATCTGTTTATTCAGCAGGCCGGACACCACCTGCCGCAGGACTTCCTGCTCGCGGACAGTCAGCGACTCATAGCGACCTTGCAGCTCGAGCATTGCCGCGCGCCGTTGCCGGGTACCTCGATCGCGTTCGATAGCCTCTTGGATGGCCTGCAAGAGCTTCTGTTCGTCGACCGGCTTGGTCAGAAACTCAACGGCTCCCGCTTTCATTGCCTGCACGGAGGCCGGGATATCGCCATGGCCTGTCAGGAACACAATGGGGATCTCCAGCCCGACCTCGGCCATCCGCTTCTGCAGGTCGAGCCCGCTCAGCCCCGGCAGTTGCAGGTCCAGGACCAGACATGTTGGCTCCTCGGCGCCAGGACGGGCCAGGAATTCCTGTGCGGAAGCAAACGTTTCGGCTTTCCATCCGGCAGACCGGATCAGACGCTGCAGACCATCCAGGGCCCAGGGGTCATCGTCCACAATTGCGACGACTGCATCAGACTCCGGCATTTGCCTCCTGTTCGTCGTACTTCGGAACAGTAAAGCAAAAGCTTGCGCCTCGGCCATGCTGGGGCGTCACCCATAGCCGGCCGCCATGGCGCTGAAGAATGGAACGAGTAATGGAGAGTCCCATGCCCATGCCGGTGGATTTTGTGGTGTAGAACGGTTCGAAGATCTTCTCTATCGCGTCCGGGTCGATACCCGTCCCCAGTCTTCAACCGTGACCTGCACCTGGTCGGGGTCGATATTCCGGGTGGTGATCACCAGCTCTTTCGCCCGGTCACTTACGCCGGTCATCGCTTCGATACCGTTGATGACCAGGTTGAGCACCACCTGTTGGAACTGTACTCGGTCGCCTGCAACAGGTGAAAGTCCATCCGCCAAGAGCGTTCGGATTGTCACCTCGTTTCTTTTCGCTTCGTCGCCGACCAGGACGAGGACTTGCCGGATTGTTTCATTCAGGTCCAGCTTTTCTGCAGGCGCGGCGGTCCGTGTGGTCAGAGCCCGGATCCGGGCAATGACGTCACCCGCGTGCCGTCCGGCGGCGACGATCCGGCGGACCGATTCCCGGGCCTCCTCCAAGTTAGGCGGATCTGCAGCCAGCCAACGCAGGCAGGCGCTGCCGCTGCTCACAATGCCTGAAAGCGGCTGGTTGACTTCATGCGCAATCGAGGCGGCGAGCTCCCCCACGATGCTGACCCGGTCCATGTGCGCCAGCTCCGCCTCGAGTTGCCGCAGCCTCTCGCGCTGTTGCCGGAGTTCGACTCTTTCTCCCGCTTCGCGCATCGCACGATGAATGGCGGGTACAAGGCGAGACAGCCGCGTTTTGAAGACGTAATCGGTGGCACCCATCTTCAGCGCGTCGATAGCCACTTCTTCGCCGAGTGTTCCCGAGACGAAGATGAACGGCACGTCCACAAGTTGTTGCCGCACGATTCTGAGTGCCGACAGCCCGTCGAACGCGGGCAGAGTGTAATCCGCAAGGATCAGGTCGAATCCACCCCGTTGCAGCGCGGCGCGGAACTCGCCCTCCGCCTCGACGCGGGTGAGTTCGCAGGCGATTCCGTCGGCTTCGAGCGTCTCCTGAACCAACTCCGCATCGGCGAGATCGTTTTCCAGGCAGAGAATGCGGAGAGGAGCATTCATCGTGGCCTCAGCGTTTTCTGACGCTTCCGGGCGGCGGCTCGTTGATCACCGCCCAAAACGCGCCGAGTTCCTTGATCGCGTTGACAAACTCGTGGAACTCGACCGGTTTCACCACGTAGGCGTTGACACCCAGCTCGTAGCTGGCCACCATGTCCTTCTCTTCGCGCGACGACGTGAGCACGACGACCGGCATCAGTTTCAACTGCCCGTCGGACTTGATTTGCTTCAGGACTTCCAGCCCATCGACCTTCGGCAGTTTGAGGTCGAGGAGGAGAACCGCGGGATTCTCGCGGTCGCGTTGCGCGTACCTTCCCCGGTAGTAAAGATAGTCGAGCGCCTGTTCACCGTCGGCCGCGACGACAACCTCGTTCGCGAGGTGTACTCATCCAAGGCCGTCAGCGTGAGCTCGACGTCTTTCGGATCGTCTTCCACAAGTAAAATGCGTCCCAACGTGTTCATCTGTCACTCAACTCCTGGTGATCGTCGGAAGCGACAAGTAGAAGGTTGCGCCGCCATCCACTGTGCTTTCGGCCCAAACGCGCCCGCCATGGCGGTGGACGATGCGCTGAACTGTCGCCAAACCAATACCGGTACCTTCGAACGCGTCCTGTGGGTGCAGCCGCTGGAAGACCCCGAACAGCTTGTTGGAATATTTCATATCGAAACCGACCCCGTTATCCCGAACGAACAACACGGCGTCGCCACGATCCTGGTCAGTGCATCCGATTTCAATTTCCGCCTGCGGACGCATGCGGGTGAACTTTACCGCGTTGGCAATCAGGTTGACGAAAGCCAGCCGCAGCATGGAGCGGTCCCCATAGCACGCGGGTAATGGATCGATTCTCCAGATGATGTTGCGCTCCTTTGTATCCTGACGAACATCGGCCACAACTTCCTTGACGATTTGACCCAGGTCGACGAGCGATTTCTGGGCCTCGGCGCGGCTGATTCGCGAAAACGCAAGCAGATCGTCGATCAGACTGCCCATTCGATTTGCCGCTTCCAGGATCATGGTGAGGTACGCTGGCTTTTCTCATTGAGAGATGCGGCGGCGTTCTTCCGGAGAAGCTCGGCAAAGCCCGCCATATGGCGAAGAGGTGCGCGCAGGTCATGCGAGATCGAGTAGGCAAAGGCTTCCAGTTCCTTGTTGCTGGCCTCGAGCGCGATCGACCGTTGCGCAAGCTCCTGGTTAAGGCCTTGAATCTTTCTTCCCAGCGTTTTCGCGCGGTGATGTCGTTGCTGGTTTCAAGGATTGCGACCGGCCTGCCTTCGCGATCACGCCGCAGAGACCACCGGCTCGCCACCATCACCTGGCTGCCGTCGGCTTTCGTGCGGGTGAGCTCGCCCTCCCATTGGTCTGTCTCCAGCAGCTGGGCCCGGATCTCGTCCGGCTTCGGAAAAACCGAGTGCAGGAGTTCACCCGCTCTCTTGCCAATCGTGTCCTGTTGCCTCCAGCCGTAGAATTCCTCAGCGCCTCGGTTCCAGTAGGTAATGACGAAATCCATATCGCGGACGAGGATCATGTCGTGCGTCAAATCGAGCAAGCTGGATCTCTCCTCGACTTCGATCCGAAGCTTGTCCCGCATGGTGCGCAGATCGTCCTGGATGCGCCGCCGAACCGTGCTGAACCACCCGATGAGCGCAGCCAGCGCCACAAAGCTCAGGTAATACGCGATATCGGCGCGTGCAACGTGAAGGTAATAGTGCGGCTCCAACAAAAAGTAGTCCATGCAGACGGAACCGAGAATGATCGACAACAACCCTGGTCCGCGCTCTCCATACCAGGCATTCATGCCGACGACAGTCACCAGCAACATGCCACTGGGGGACGCCAACCGACTTGCTCGAAGAGCAGCAATGCCCCCACGGCAATCCCGATGGAGAGCGCCGCAAGCCCATAGCGTCGCAGTTGCCGCAAGCCCACGGACAGCCGCGACGGACGGACTACAGACGATTCGCGTCGATTCGAACAGGAAACGGGTTAAGTTAATCACGCCGCAGGCGGCGGATTCTCAAGTGTCGCCTTTTCGTTCGGCGCAAGCAGACGGGCTGCCGCAGCTCCGGCGCCGGTGACGTTCATCGGCACGGACAGCGTCGGCCACGCGGGTGACTCCGATACCTGCGTCTCGGTGACGACGCCGCCGATCGCCCGCCGACGACATTGACGTCCGGCGTGGCAGGGGTGAGAGACAATGCGGAAATGCGGCGAGACCGGACCAGGACTGTCCGCACAGCGACGAGTCGATATCGCTCATCTGCCGATTGCCCAAGGACGAGATCAGCGACGGCACGTCGTGGAACGACACGCGATGCACGAAGGCAGACAACTCGATCGGCTGTCAGCCGGCAACGCGTGCTGCGCGCGCCGGATCCTGATCGCCGACAGTCGCGCGCAGCGCTCGGCGAATACTCGGGATCTGTCGGCGGATGGCGAGCACCGGCGCAGTCAGCTCTATCCGTCGCCTGCTGCCCGCGGGCGAGCGCAACGCGTCGGCTGGGGTCACGCCGAATCGCTGTCCGGTATTCGCGAGGGCGCGGCATGGTCTCCCGTCAGCTCGTCGCCGGCGCGGCATCCGACCGGCCTTCGTGCTCATCCCTGTCATGCGACCAGGGACAGGTACGACTGCGCCATCACCAGAAGCAACGTCAGTGCGGGCAGGGCCATATGGGCTGGCCCCTCGCGGTACTTGATGAGGGTTCCCAATGCGCCGAGCAGCACCAGAGCGAGCGCTGCGGCACCAACGAGTTCGAGTCCCGGCCACCAGAAGATGACAAGGGCGGCGAGTTCGGCAATGCCGGTCGAATACATCAACTGCCGCGAGTAGCCCCAGCGTTCCCAGTTCGGGGCAACCTTGCCGGTGAATTTCTGTACCGCGGCGCCAACGAACACCAGGCTGATCAAAACCTTTACGATCATCGGCAGGATCGTCATCTTCAATCTCCGTCGCGTGGACATTTCTCGGGGGCAGATCACGCCGGCGGCCTCGTGGCGATCCGCCTCGGTGCCGCCAGCGGCGTCCATGAGGATCTTCGCCAGCGCACTACTGCGCCGGGACGCTGGCCGCGGACCCCACTGCGGGCGCTGGTGCGCCTGCCGCCGGATCCTCATGGCCAGTCGGCGCTGCCTCCCATCGGATCAACTTCAAATCCAGGACGAAGATGGAATAGAACACGGGCACGAGCAGCAGCGTGACGAACGTCGCCAGTGTGAGCCCACCGATCTGCGCGTAGCACAGTGGCTCCCACAGCGGTCCGCCGTGCATGGCCAACGGCACAAGGCCCAGGACCGTCGCGCCGACCGTGATCATCACCGGCCGCAGCCGCACAATGCCGGCATCGAGCAGCGCTTCGCGCAGCGGCTCGCCGCGCTCGTGCGCTTCTTCGATGAAATCGAAGAGCACGATGACGTGGCTGACGATGACGCCGACGAGACTCGCGACGCCCAGGAACCCCATGAACCCGAACGGCTGGCCCATGATGGCAAGGGCCGCGAAGGCGCCCGACATTCCGTACGGGATGGCCACGAATACGAGAAGCGGCTTGATCGCATTCCCGAACTGCAGCACCAGCGCCAGGTAGATGAGCACCACCGAGATTGCCATCACGACACTGAGCTCTTTGAAGCCGCTTTGCTGTTCGTCGTACTCGCCACCGATCTCGAGAAAGTATCCCGGCGGCAGCTTCTTCTTGAACTCCTCGATCTTCGGCAGCAAGGGCGTGAGGATTTCCGACGGCAACAGGCCCGGGATCGGGAACGCGGACACCGTGACCGTGCGGAACTGATTCCGCCGTTTGATCTTCGGGATCACCATCTCCGCCGTGACGTTCGACACCTGCCCCAGTGGCACCCGCTGATTGCTGGTCGACGAGTAGACGTAGGTATTCTGAATATCGGACACCGCCGCGCGATCTTCCATGCGCAAGCGGACGGCGATGGGGATCTGCTTGTCGTCCTCCCTGTAGGTTGAGACCGGCACTCCGCTCACCGCTGCGGTGGATGAGAGGGCCACGTCGAGGTTCGTCACCCCGGACAGATTCGCGCGATCAGGGTCCACCTTGAGCCGCATGGTCATCGTCGGCTCTCCCCAGTCGTCACGCACGCGTGCCGCTGTGGGCTGTGCGCGGAAGATCGCCTGCAGCGCGCTCGAGAGTTGGTGGAGGACGGTGGTATCGGCCCCCGAGATGCGGATTGACACGGGAATGCCGACGGGCTTGCCCGTCTCCAGCTGCCGCACGTCGATTCGCGCTCCGGACACCTCGCGGCTGAGGGCCGTCTGCAACGGGCCGACCAGCTCGTTGGTAAAGTGCTTGTCGGCGACCTCGACGAGGATCTGCGCATAGTTCACTTGACGTTGCTCGGGGTCGACGGAAAACCAGAAGCGTGGGCCGCCACCGCCAACGAAGGTGGTCAGCGTCTTCAAGACGCCAGTCGTGTGATGTTCCTTGCCGAACCGTTCCGCCTCTTCGCGGATGACGGTTTCTGCCTTCGCGGCGACGGCATCTGTGGCGCCGAGCGGCGCGTCCGGAGGCAGCCAGACGTCGACATACGAAAGGTAGGACAGATCCTTCGGGAAGAACTGCGGCTTCAGGGTCGACAGGAAGTAGCCGCCGACGAGCAGGACACTCAATGAGCCGACGGCCACGCCCCATCGATGCTTCAGGGCAAAGTCGCCGACCCGATAGTAGAAACCCGCGAAACCGTGCGTCCGCCGCTTCGCGATGGGTTCCTCCTGCTGCTTTGGCGCCTTGATCAGATAGTAGGCAATCAACGGCATGAACGTGAACGAGACGATGACGGATGCCACGAGCGTGCACGTCATGACGACCGGCAGGCTGTAGAGAAAGAAGTAGGTGTCACCCGTCAGCAGGAGAAACGGCAGATACGCCACGATGTTGGTGATGGTCGCGAAAATGATCGCCTTCGCGAGCTTGCTCGGTCCGATCCATGAAGCAAGCTCTCGCGGCAACCCCTGGCCCAACTCGCGTTTGATCCCGTCACCTGCCACAACGGGCATGTCTACCAGCAGGCCGAGCGAGATGATCAGCGTCGCGATAGAGACCTGTTGAATGTCGATATCGATGACTTGAATCACTCCGAACGTAAGCGCCAGGGTCAGCGGAATCGATAGCGCCATCAGCATCGCCGCGCGCCAGTCCCAGAACCCGACCAACGCGACGAGCACGACCAGGGCGATGGCCTCATAGAGACTGCCCATCAGCAGATCGACGAGTTCCTTCACCTGCCTCGGCTGGTCCGACGTTCGCTCGATGATCAGGTCTGGAGGCAGCTGCGGCCGCACCTCGGCCAGCGCCTTGTTCACGGCCTCGCCGAACTGGAAGATCTGCTCTCCCGATCGCATCTGCACGGCCAGTGTGATGGCGCGATTCCGATGCCACTCGCCGTTGGCATCGCGAGAGGTCAGTTGATTCACGTACCGCTTCGGAGACTGATAGCCACGCGAGACCTCCACCAGGTCGCGCAGGTGCACGGGCACGCCCGTCGGCGATGCGCCCACCAGCATGTCGCCGATCTCCTGTGTGTTTTTGAAGTCGGCGGTCGCATCGATCCGGACGTTCTTGCTCTCGGTCTCGACGACCCCTGCGGCAGCGGTCACGTTGCGAGCGCTCAAGACGTCCTTGATCTTCGAGGCCTGCAGGTCGAAGGCGGCGAGCCGGTCGTGCGAGTAATCGAGGTAGATCTGCTCGGGGAGCACCCCCGCGCGCTCGACCTTCGCAACCAGAGGCACGCGCTGCAAGGTCCGCTGAATCAGGTCCGTGTAGTCGTCGAGTTGCCGATAGGAGTAACGGTCGCTCGCCACTTCGGCGAGGCGGTCCCTGGTCGCCTGCGGATCGCGGATGATGACGGGACCCCACGCATCCGGATGGATGTCGGAGGCCTGGAGTCGCCTGTTGATGAACTGCTGGGCGTAGGCGCGGAGCTCCGCGTCTGACTTGGTCGTCGCCACGTCGATCCCGGAGCAGCTGCCCACGGACAGCGACCGACTGTCTGTCCCAACAGCGTCGCGCTGCGCCTGCTCCGCAAACATGGCGAGAGGCCGTTCCACGATCGCCGGCGAAATCGACGCAGGATAGCAATACAGCAGACTCGCACGCCCGGACGTCTCGCCGCCACGCCCCTTCTCGATCGCCTCGCGTACACCGCGGGCGCGCAACTCGAGCTCCCCGCGCGATACGGAAGGGCTTGCGACCGTCAACATGAGTGCGGCCGTGTCGCCGAAATCGCTGATCCACGAGATCGGGCCGGCGCCGTCGGGGAGGTCAGTGATCTGCGCGAGCCGTTGCCCGATGTCCTGGAATTCCTGATCGGTATTCTCGATGCTGTCCAGCAGGCGGACCTGCACCACCGACACGCTATCCTGCGTCGTCGATTCGACGCGCTTCACGTTGGTATTGCCGGTTGCCGCCTGCTCGATCTTGCGAGTGACGAGCTGTTCGACCTTGTCGGCGGCAATTCCCGGCCACGTGGCGATCGCAAGCCCGATGCGCACAGGGATGTCGGGGTCTTTTCGCTTCGGCATGTTCATGTAGCCGAAGACGCCCCAGACGAGCGTCGCGAGGAGGGCGACCCAGGCGATCTGGCGGTTGTGCGTGAAGAATCGCGCGATGTTGCTGCTGCTCTTCTGCTCGGTGGCGCTCACTTGACGACCTCCACGCGCTGCCCGTCCTTCAGCAGGTTCGCGCCTGTTGTGATCACTTCGTCGCGATTTTCCAATCCCTTCACGACGCTGATCTCGGTACCAACCACGCGTCCGATCTCGACCGGACGCAGTCTGGCTGTGGCGCCAGCCGGCGAGGGGGTGACAATGAACACGCCGTACTTGCCATCCTCCGCCTCGACGATCGCGGACAACGGCACTCGCAACGTCGGCGGCGTGTTCGCGGCTTCGGTGGCCAGGTGCAGGGACCCGATCATGCCGACCTTCAGCGCGCGGTCGCGATTCGGGATCGCGATCTCGACCTCGAAGTTGCGTGTCTTGGGGTCTGCGGCGGAGGCGATGCGGCTGATCCGCGCCTGAAACGTGCGATCGGCGAACGCGTCGACCGCCACATCCACCCGCTGTCCCAGCTTGATGGATCGCAGGGCCGTGTCGGGGACGCCGATGACGATCTTCACGACATCCGTCTTCGCGAGCTCGAGGACGGGCGATCCCGGACCGACGAATGCGCCCAGCTCGACGTTCTTCTTGACGATGTCTGCCTCAAAGGGGGCTGTGACTGACGTATCACGCAGCGCGATCTCGGCCTCGCTCGTCGTCGCACGCGCGGCCTGCAGCTGACCCTGTGTCGCGTCGTACTGGGCACGCGCGGCATCGAAGTCAGGCTTGGTCATGCTCTGAGTGCCGTAGAGGCGCGTGGCGCGATCGAAATCGAGCTGCGCCTTCCGGGCGACGGCTTCAGCGGCGGCGGCCTGCGAGCTCGCCTGGCGCACCCTGTCGTCGTATTCAGCCGCGCGGATGCGGACGAGCACCGCGCCCCTGCCGACCTGGTCGCCTTCCGCGATGTCGCGCATCCGGCCGTCCTCACCGCGCGCCTGCTTCAGCGCAACGACGTAGCCCGGAACCCTGAACGACAGGGGAACCTCCGCATCGGGTTCGACGACAGCCGAGTAGCGCAACGCGCCGTCACCGGGAGCGGCATCGAAGGCGACCCGCTGCGCCTGAACGGCCTGCGGTGCTTGCGCCACAGCCGTCGCCTTCGAGCAGCCCGTCATCAGGAGCGCGGCAGGCAGAAGTGCCAGGAGAGCCACGGTTCTCATCGTCTTCACCTCAGTCATCTCCCATCGCGCGGCGCAGGTCGGCCAGCGCACTCCAGTACGAGGCGAGCGCCTCCTGGTACTGAAACTTTGCGTCTGTGTTTCGAGCCTGCGCCTGCAGCAGGTCGCGGATCAGTGCCGCCTCTTCCTTGTATCTGTTGGTGGTCACGCGGAACTGCTCGAGGGTCGCGTCATGTCCGGTCCGTGCGGCCTTCAGAAGCAGGGCGGCCTCCTGCCACCGGCGATACTTCTCGCCAATCTCGACGTCGATCTGCGCTCGCGATTCCTGCGCGCCGTTCTTGGCCTGCGCCACGGCCTTGGCCTTTTCAGCGACGTTGTTCCGGCGGCGTCCCCAATCGAAGGGCTCCCACTTCAGGTACACGCCCGCGGTCGTCACGTTTGTCGGTATCACGTCGAAATTGTTGAAGCCGGCATACCGCAGCGAGGCACTCAGATCCGGGATGTACTCGGCCCTGGCGAGGCGGCGGTCGTACTCGGCCTGCTGTGCCTTCAGATCTGCCTGCCGGATCTCGGGGCGGCTCTCTGCGGCGCGCTGCCGGGCGGCGTCGAGCGTCAACGCCGCGGCACCGTGTTCCGGCATCATCTCGACCTGGAATGCGGTCCTCAGGTCCCGGCCGAGCAGCTGATTCAATTGCTCGCGCCGGGTCGCCAGTCCGTTCTCGGCGACCGACAGTTCGTACCGACTCTTCGCCAGACGCGCATCGACCTCCAATGCCTCCGCGCGGAGCACGACTTGTTGCGCCACGTAATCAGTGGTGACTCGCCGGGCCTCTTCCAGCGTCGTGACCGCTTCGCGCGCCGCGTCCACGGCGACGTGTGTTGCGACGAGCTCGAAATACGCGCTTCGGACGTCGGCTGCGATCTTCTGGCGCTTTTCGCGAACACCCTCGCGAGCGATCTCGCCCCCGACCTCGGTTGCGCGGATGCCGAGACCGATCTTGTATTGCTGCAAGAGCGGCAGATCGACTGAGCCGTTGATAATGGTCGTGAAGTGTGCCGGGGTTCGGACCTTGGACTCCGTGGCCGGAATGGGCCCGGTGCTGGGATAGGTCCCGAACGCGCCGGCCGGAAACGTCGAGCTCACCTCGTGCAACAGCCGGCCCGCGAGAACGTTGAATTGAAACTCCGGGAGACGCTTGCTGCGAGCCATGTTGATGCGAAACTCGTACTTCTCCGATTCGAGCACCGAATCCTTGACCACCCGGTTGTAAGTCATCGCGATCGAAACCGCGTCGTCCAACGTCAGAACGCTGTCAGGTGAGGCGTCGAGCGGCGTCTGTGCCTGCACGGTTCCTGGCACGCCGGCCAGGAGGCACACGAAGAAGAAGACACCGAGATTCCCCACAGCCCGTTCCAGCCAGTCTCCGCCGTTGCGGCACCGGCGTTTCAACAGAAGAGCCGTCATTTCAGTTCCCCGCCGTTTGTGAGTCGGCAGCGCTGAAGCCTCGGGTCGACCCGCTCCGCGCCGCAATCCCATAACCGCCGATCCATCCGGGCGAGCGCGTCGACTTCAACGTCCGTGAGATCGAGGCCCCGGTCTCGTAACGTGTTGAGGGTCTCGATCGGCCAATCGACAAAGGCGGCGCGAAACTCCTCGTCTGTCAGAATCTGTCCGATGATGAGCTGCACGGTTCTTTGTGCCATGATCCACACGCCCCGAGGCGAGTCTCTCGTTCTCGGGAGCATCCTCCTTGGGGCCGCTCGCGTCATCCAGCGCCTCCCCCAGATGCCCTGCGCAAGAGCAACGAGGATGCCGTCTGGCGATTCGCGTGAAACTGGCCAGAATCCGCCGAAGGCCGCGGTCTGGCGAGCGCCGGCGCGTCTGAATCCACGCGGCGTGCGCGTGAACATGCAGGCGACTGTCCCGGCCGATGCCGCCCGCGACGTGGGACAGTGACGCTATGATTGGGCTCGATATGCGGTGCGCGGGCGCGAGCGCCGTGCAGGCGGAGGTGCAGATGGCGTCGGGTGTCGATTCGTCGGCGTACGCCAGCCAACCGTTGGCCGTGTTGGACGATGTGCTGGCGGCCCTCTCGAGCAAGGCCGAGCTTCGCGGCCTGTTGCAGCACCTGGGCGCAGTCATCCGCCGGATCGTCCCGCATGACGAAGCTCAGCTCGTCCTGTTGACCGACGAGGGATCCCCTTCTCTCTACGCCAGAACGCGCGACGGCGTGTGGGAAGAGGCGGCAGGCAAGACGGCAGGACCGGTTCTCGACGATAGCGAGCCGCAGGTATTCGACGTCGTACCGGAATCGGACCGCGGGCTGCGATACGGCCTGAAGGTTCCCGTCAGGATCGACGATCGATTAGCAGGCGCCCTGACGCTGTTTTCGCGGGATCCGCAGGGATATGCGGCGAGCGACCTGCTTCACGCGCAGCGGCTCGCCAATTACCTCGGACTCGGGGTGGCCCATCAGCGGCTCGCCGACCAGGCGCGTCATGCAGCCGTCGAGCGGCAGCGCTCGGCCGAGATCGAGGGCTCCGTCGAACTGCTCCGTGCCATTTCCGATGTCCTCGACATCCGCACGGTGTTTCCGCGCGTCTCGGCCATTGTCAAGACGATGCTGCCGCACGACGCGTTGGCGATGGTCTTCGTCGATCGGGACCGTCATTTCGTGCGCCAGGCCCACTCCCCTGATGACTTTCCCGACCCGCCGTTTGTTACGCACAAGACACCGATGCCCAAGGAAGTCATCATCGCCGACATCACCACCGCGCCACTGCCGGTCTTTGAACCCGCAGACGCATTTGCGCCTGTCGTCGCCGCCGGGTATCACTCATTCATGAGCGTGAGGCTCCCAGCCCGCGAGCAGGTAGTAGAACTCTCCTTCTGGTCGAAGCGGCCGGGAGCCTTCGAACCGCGCGATCTGCCCCTGGCACGCCGGATCGCGGATTACGTCGCGCTGTCGGTGTCGCACGAGCAGCTCGTCGAGGCGGAACGACAGGCCACCGAGGCGCAGGCACGCGCCGAGCGGCTCGAAGCGCGGGTGCAGATGCTCGCTGAAGAGCTCGAATCGAAAACGCAGATTCGCGTGGTGGGGGAATCCGCGGAGTGGCGCGACGTGCTGAAGAAGGCGACCCAGGTCGCCGAGACGGACACGACCGTGCTCGTGACCGGCGAGTCGGGGACCGGCAAGGAAGTCGTGGCCCGATTCATCCATCGTGCCTCCTCGAGAAACCGCGGCCCGTTCGTCGCGTTGAACTGTGCGGCCCTTCCCGAGCAGTTGCTCGAGTCGGAGCTCTTCGGCTACGAGCGCGGCGCATTCACCAGCGCCCAGCAGGCCAAGCCCGGTCAGGTCGAGCTTGCCGCTGGCGGCGTGCTGTTCCTCGACGAAGTCACCGAGATGAGCCTGGCGGCGCAGGCGAAGTTCCTGCGCGTCCTGCAGGAGCGCGAGTTCCAGCGGCTCGGCGGGACGCGCCTCCTGAAGGCGGACATCCGCGTCATCGCCGCGACCAACCGTGACCTGCGCAAAGCCGTCGAGCGCGGTGACTTTCGCGAGGACCTGTTCTACCGCCTGAAGGTGTTCGACATCGGCATCCCGCCCCTTCGGGAGCGCGCCGCCGATATTCTCCCGCTCAGCGAGGCGTTACTGCAGGATATCGGCAAGTCGTTCGCGCGGCCGCCGGCGGGCCTCACGCGGGCGGCCCGGGAGGCGCTGCTCCAGTACCACTGGCCGGGCAACGTCCGCGAGCTCCGCAACGCGCTCGAGCGCGCGGCCATTCTTTGCGAAAGCGGACTCATCGGAGCGGAGCACCTCGCTCTGGACGCAGCGGGCAAGCCGCCGGGCAGGGTCTCCACCGATCTCGGCACGATCGAGCGCGAGACCATCGCCCAGGTCCTGCGCGAGTGCCGCTGGAACCGGACGCGGGCGGCCAAGCGTCTCGGCCTCACGCGCACGCAGCTCTATCTCCGGCTGCAGAAGTACGGGCTCGAGAGGCCGCCCGAGGCGTAGCCCACCCAGGGCATCGCCGATCCACGGACCTGACGATCGATCGCGCTGCCGTTACGGCTTCGGCGGGTAGTTCTTGAACATCTTCTGCGTCGCCTTCGCGATCTTCTTGTCGCGACCCTCCGGCTTGTCGGTTTGCTTGATGTCACTGCTGGCGAGGCTCCGCCACACAATCGCGCGTGTCCGTGCGTCGGAGATGTCGACGACAAGCGTACCGACCAGAATCGGTTGAAGCCTCGCGGAGCCAAACCGATCACCGCCAAGACCACCAAAGGGCCCGAACCCGTGGGTCGACCCGGTGATTTCCAGGTTCCTGTCAAAACTCGCGTGGTAGGCGACGAGCAGGTGGGGGTTGGCACCGGGTTCGACGCGCCCGAGCCCCTTCCCCACGAGGGCGGCATCGATGGCTCGAACGACGCGCGCGTGGTTCAGCTGCGTCGCTCAACTCCGTCCCGCGAGTCCACGCGTATGTCCTGTAATTCGAGAAGTTGGCGGCGCGATCGTAGTCGTAAGTCACGCTCTGCGCCAGTACAATCGTGCCGAGCAGCGTCAGGCACGCGCTCGTCAGGTACGTCGTCACACGCATCTTTTCACCTCGTCGAGTCGAATCCGATGGCCCGCGGGAGCGACCCTTCACGATCAGTCCCGTCACGGGGAATCAAGGCAATGTCGGTGCCGCCGTCCGCGCAATGCACTATGCGCGCCCGACGTCGCGGCTGACGGACATCGCGGGTCAGTCACGGGACGTCTGTGACGTCTGCTTGCGGACGAGCACCAGCCGGCCGTTACCGTCCCGTTCGAAGACCTGCTGCTCAATCACGAACGACCCGTTTCCGCTTCGACGCACCGTCGTCAGGCTTCGTTGGACGATGCGCATCGGGTCGGCCGGCGCGACGGGATTGGGTTCTGCGGTTTCTTCAACTGTCTGACTCCCATCGTCGGTCACAGTCGTCACGCGCTCGACTCGCTGGCTCAGCGCGAGGCGACCCGCCGCCATCGACGGTGAGTAGATCTCAATGACGACCCGTTCCTCGTCGCTGGTTCGAGCGCGGTGCGTCACCACCTTCTCGCTCACGGCCTCCCGTCCATTCACATCTGGCTTGCCACGCGTGGTGACGGTCTCGGTTACTGTTCCGCCGCTTTGCTGCGCCAGCGCGGCTGTAGCCGCCAGCGCGATCCAACACAACGCGGCGACGACGACACGTCCACGGGGCATTCGCCTGGCATGGCGCACTCTCAACGTCTCACCTCGGTCGATCACCTGCGTCCTCCATCTTCTGAGCCTTACGGATCGTTGAATCTGGCCGACTCAGAACGGCTGTCATGTCAGCCACGGTGCCGTTCTGGCGCGAGCGCACGCGCCGCCTCTCGGTGGGCAGCCGGATAGACGTGACGCTCGCCGGGCCGCGTCCCCGTCGCCAGCGTCCAGTTGCTGACCGGGATCTCCGATGCCTGCAGGGTCTCCACCGACCTCGGCACGATCGAGCGCGAGACGATCGCCCAGGTCCTGCGCGAGTGCCGCTGGAAAGCGGACGCGGGCGGCCAAGCGTCTCGGCCTCACGCGCACGCAGCTCTATCTCCGGCTGCAGAAGTACGGGCTCGAGATGCCGCCCGAGGCGTAGCTCACCACTCACGCCATCACACATCCATGGACCGGGCGACTGAATCGCGCTGCGCCCGTTACGGCTTCGGCGGGTAGTGCTTGAACATCTTCGCCGTCGCTTTCGCGATGCGCCTGTCCGGCTTGTCGGTTGGCCTGAGATCACTGCTGGCCACACCCCGCCACACGATCGCGTTTGTCCGTGGGTCGGAGATTTCCACGACAAGCGTTCCGACCAGAACCGGTCCGCCGAGACCAAAGGAGCCCCACTGTGCCGGCCCGATGATGTCCAGTTCCCTGTCAACACTCGCGTGGTAGGCGACGAGCACGTCGGGACTGGCACCGGGTTCGACCCGCACGAGCCCCTTCGCCACGAGGGCGGCATCGATGGCTCGGACGATGCGCGCGTGGTTCAGCTCGTCTGCCACGTCGGTGCCGCGAGTCCACGCGTATGTCTTGTAACTCGAAAAGTGCGCGGCGCGATCGTAGTCGTACGTCACGCTCTGCGCCAATGCCATCGTGCCGAGGAGTGTCAGCCACACACTCGTTGCGAATGTCGCGATACGCATCTTCCTTGTCCTCTTGCGCTGGATCTCCAGGCGTCAGTTGCGGGACGCACTTTCAGTCTGCTTGCGGACGAGCACGAGCCGGCCGTTACCGTCCAACTCGAAGACCTGCCGCTCGGTCACGTACGAGTCGCTTCCGCTTCTACGCACCGTTGTCAGGCTTCGTTGGACGATTCGCATCGGGTCGCTCGGCGCGACGAGATTGGGTTCTGCGGTTTCTTCAACTGTCTGACTCCCGTCGTCGGTCACAGTTGTCACGCGCTGGACTCGCTGGCTCAGCGCGAGACGACCCGCCTCCATCGACGGTAAGTAGGTCTCGATGACGATCCGTTCCTCGTCGCTGGTTCGAGCGCGGTGCGTCACCACCTTCTCGCTCACGGCCTCCCTTCCATTCAGATCTCGAGTGCGCCGCGTGGTGACGGTCTCGATGACTGATTCGCCGCTTTGCTGCGCCAGCGCGGCTGTAGCCGTGAGCACGATCCAACACAACCCGGCGACGACGACACGTCCACGGGTGAATCGCCCGGCATGGCGCACGCTTAATGTCTTACCCCCGTCGATCACCTGCATCCTCCATCTACTGAGCATCACGGATCGTTGAACCTGGCCGACTCCGGATCGCGGCCAGCAACGGCGTCTATGGCAAAAGCGTGGCCACCCTCGCTGTGTCGCGCCAGTCCTTTTAGACGGCTGCTATACCGCTCTCCGGGATGGGCGGCAATGCGTGCAGGCGCGCATCCCGTGTGTCAGCGCACAGTCCCGAATCACGCCTGTCATGTCAGCCGCCGTGCCGTTCTGGCGCGGGCGCAGGCGCCGCGTCCCGGTGGGCAGCCGGATAGACGTGACGCTCACCGGGCCGCGTCCCCGTCGCCAGCGTCCAATTGCTGACTCGGTTCTCATTTGCGTTCTCCATTTCGTCCCTCCCGACGGCAATCGCCATCGCGGGACTGTCCGGCAAAGACCGTGCCGACCCGTCGCGGCCGCGATCGCAACTTCGCCCGTCTATTCGCACGCGACAGACGGGTCTGCCAGGCAACAGTGCAGCGGGGAACCTGTCGGACACGTCGATCCGGGCGTGTTCGGGGAACACGCCGGACGCGGACGGACTCGCACGGCAGTGCGTGTATGCGCGCATGGCGTGCGCTAACGCGCAGCACGGAACCACGCCGTTTCTTGCTCCGCAACCGAACACTGGCAGCTTCGCGACAGCCGATGTCCGTGTGACAAACGGACGCGGAACGCGCCAACGGCCGTCTCATGAGCGCTTGCGGTGCTAATGCAAGTGCAGCGCGGGCAGCGCTTCGGTGCTGCTTGCGCGGGTTGGCGTGGATGTTGCCCTGGCCCGGTGCAGGTCCCAAGGAGGCGACGTCATGTCACGAGTGGGCGTTGGAATGGTCATCGAGAAGCTGCTCACCGATGAGAGCCTGCGCATCCGATTTGCGTTCGACCGGATGGAGACGGTGGCCGAGCTGTTTCTGCGAGGTTTCGATCTCAGTTCAGACGAGATTGACCTGTTCTGCCGGACGGATGCCGCTCTGTGGTTCCTGGGTGACACGGTGAGCGGAGAACGGCAGCAGTGATGGGTGGGTGGCCGTGCGACGCGGCGACACGCGTCGCCGGAAGAGATGACGGCACATCATGAGGATGTATCACAGATGTCCATTCACATTGATTCATGTGCGGAGCGCGAAACGCTTGTCGTCACGACCCGCTCGAGCGTTTACGAGCTGATCGTCCTTCAGGACGACGGGGACGTCCTGGTGCGCGGCGGGAGGCAATTCACGGAGTTCCGGCGTGTCCTGTTCCTCGGTTCGACGGCAGAAGGCGGTCCGGTCGACGAGCGCACACTCGACGTCGGTCTCCGCATGATGTTCATCGTCGGTGACCGAGTCCTCATCACGTCGGCGGTCCAGTCGATCTTCCGACCGCACGCCAGGGCCGCCTTAACGGAGTGTGCAGCGGCCCAGTGACCCTGCGGTTGCGCCAGCGAATCGGCGGTTCGCGAGGCGATGCCGCGCTCCGAATCGATGCCCTCGAAATAGCCGATCAGCAGCGGGCGGAAGTAGGTCTCCAGCGTCAGACTCGGCCGGCCGACTTTGGCCGCATAAAACGGCCCGCAGTGCGCTTCCACGAAGGCATCGAACCCGTGCTCGTCGAGATCTGATTCAGACGCTGATAGAACGGGTGGCCACCAGTCTGCGGCAACTCGTTGGTCGCGATCCACAACGCCAGCGTCCGCGCGCGATCCTTGCGTCATCCCATGGCCATCCGGAAGCGTAGTACGGGCGGGCGATCGATCGTGTCGATCCCCGTCAGCGAACAACTGCGGCCTGCTAGTTGCTGATGCGCCGGTACATAGCCGACCTGGAGTGCGGTCGATGGGCCGTGCCGATTCCTGAAGCGATACGTCTGCTACAGTTTCCAGATGCGATTCAACCGCTCGGTACCACCCTGCACCGTGATCCCTGTGCTCATTTACTCCGACCCCGGCGCAGCAGCTGATTGGCTGTCACGGGCGTTCGGCTTTACCGTCCGCCTGCGCATCGCCAATCACCGCATTCAGATGAAAGCCGGAGACGGCTGCTTCACCATCGCCGAAGGCACGGTGGCGCCAAACAACTCACATATCATTCAGGTCCGGATCGAGAATGCCGAGGGGCACTGCGAGCGCGCGCGGCAGAACGGAGCCATCATCCTGACCGAGCCTCAAGACCAACCCTACGGCGAGCGTCAATACAACGCTGAGGACTTTTGTGGCCATCGCTGGGACTTCACCGAAACTATCGCCGACATCGCTCCGGAGGAATGGAGCGGCGGTGCGTTTCACCTTGAGTGAATCAATCCTGGTCCGCTTGGAACGCTGTCGAAGGACGTAAAGCCGATCCGGTAGGAGTTCGACTTTCACCACGGGATGCTAGACCGCGATGGCGTCCTGATTCGCTGAGGCTGCCAACCAGGGATCGGTCGGCCTGACGACGACTCGGTCGTCCTTCACCATTGCGCGGAATCGGACCACGTCCTTCCAGCGCTGGCTGATCGGCAGCTTGATCAGGTCGTCGATGACTCGCTTGAGGAAGCGCGCGCCGTACGCCGGGCTGTAGCCCTGATCCACGATCTTCTCGAGAGCCCGCGGCTCGACGGTGAGCGTCTTGCCGTGTCGCGCCAGCGTCGCCTCGACCTGTCCGAGGTACTTCAGCGCAATCTCGCGCACCTCTTCTTTCGTCAGGGGTTCGAACACGACGATGCCGTCGATGCGGTTGCGAAACTCCGGCGGGAACCTTCGTTCGAGCTCGCGATCGATTTCCGTGCTGATCTGACCGGTGGGTATGGCGCCGGAACCGAAGCCGAGCGGGTTCGTGAGCTTGCGAAAGTGCTCCGACCCGACGTTCGAGGTCATGATGACGATCGCGTCCGACAGATACACTCGCCTGCCGCGGCCGTCGGTGAGCCAGCCTTCGTCGAACGCCTGCAGGAACAGATTCAGCACGTTTGGGCTTGCCTTCTCGATCTCGTCCAGCAGCACCACCGAGCACGGCGTGTCGCGCAGCTGGTTCGTCAGGACGCCGCCCCGCTCGCTGCCGACGATGCCCCGCGGCATGCCAATCAGCTTGTCCACGGACACGCCGCCGTCCTGGTACTCCGACATGTCGATGCGGATCATCCTCTTCTCGTCGCCGAACAGGAACTCGGCGACCGCCTTCGCCAGCTCCGTCTTCCCGACGCCGGTCGGTCCGAGAAAGAGCAGTACGCCATCGGGACGATCGAAGCCGTCCTTGAGGGGGCCCTTGTTGAGAACCAGCCGGCGCGCGACGGCGGAGATGGCCTTCCGCTGGCCGACCACTCGCGCGCCGAGCCGCGGCTCGACGTCGCGGAAGCGGCCGGTGACTTCGCGGAACACCATGTCTTCCGGGATGTTCGCGGCGTGCGAGATGACCGACACGACGTCCGGTCCGCGCACCTCGAACCGTCGCTCGATCTCGGCGCGCACCGATGCCGTGTCGAGCCAGCCGATCACTTTGTCGGGCAGGTGCAGGTCCCGGATGTAGCGCGGTGACATCTCCAGCGCGGTCTCGATCGCCTCGTCGCTGATGCGCACGGAGTAGTTGCGCTCGAGCCGCGGGCGCAGATTGTTGAGGATCCGGCGTGTCTCCTCGATGGTGGGCTCCGGTACGGTGACCGTACGGAAGCGCCGCGACAGTGCTTCGTCCTCCTGGATGTACTGCTTGTACTCGCTCAGGGTCGTGGCGCCGATGACGCGCACTTCGCCGCGGGCGAGCACCGATTTGAGCGCGTTCGCCGCGTCCGAGGGAGCGCCAAGCGCCGAGCCCGCGCCGATCAGGCTATGCGCCTCGTCGATGAACAGGATGAGGTTGGGCCGCTCCTTGAGCTCGCGGATGGCGTTCTGGATCCGGTCCTCGAACATGCCGCGCAGCATTGTGCCCGCCACCATGCTGTTCATCTGCAGGCTCACCACCTGGCAGTCGCGGAGCCGGACCGGGACGCTCTCGGGTTCGAACTCGATGCGACGGGCGAGGCCTTCGACGATGGCCGTCTTCCCGACACCGGGCTCACCGATGAGCATGACGGAGTTCGAACGCTCGCGGTGGCAGAGAATCTCGAGCACCTGCTGGATCTCGGCCTCGCGGCCGAACACCGGCGGCGTCCGATCCTGCCGCGCCAGCAGGTTCAGGTTGGTCGCGAAGTCCTTTAGCGATGGCGGCAGCTCGAAACGCTTCTTCAGCCCCTCGTCCCGCAGCTCGATGTCGCGCATCCGGCTCGAGATGCGCGATACCAGCAGCTCGGGCTCGACGCCGTGCTGACGCATGATGGACACGGGAATGCCCTGGCTCTCCTCGAAGATGGCCGAGAACAGGTCGGCGGCTTCAATCACTTGCCGGCCGTTGCAGCAGGCGTAGTGGAGGGCGAGCTCGACCACGATCTTCGTGGTCGGTGCGAGACGGAGCTCGCGCCCCGAGAGCGTCGGCAGCAGCCGCAGGTGCCCCTCGACCGCGTGGAGGATCACGTGCGGGTTCACCTCGAAGTCCTGCATCACGTGCGAGAACGTGTCCCATTCGACCTGAGCCAAAGCGAGGAAGAGGTGCTCGTTCGCCACGGTCGCGTGTGCGCGGCGCCGGCTCTCCTCCACGGCCCGGTCCATCACGCGTTGAGCTGACTCGCCAATCTTGTCCGGCGCGATGTGGAAATCGTCCATGTCCCTGTCCTCCGCATTTCGCAGGAGTATCCGGCAAGGACCGTGCCGACCCCGACGCAGCCTGACTACTGGTCGTGTGCAGGCCTGTGGTCGCATCCGCTCACTGTGATGCGCGCGGTCGTGGGCGGCCTAGACAGGGATGGCTGCCCGCTCGATCGGACGTGCGCAGTGCGTGTAAGCGCGCATGGCGTGCGCCCACGCGCATTGCGGACTCCCGCCGGTTTCGTCCCACCACTGAACTGGCAGGTTCGGGACAGCAGATGTCCGTGTGACGAACCGACACGGAACGCGCCAACGGCCGTCTCATGAGCGCTTGCGGTGCTAATGCAAGTGCAGCGCGGCATCGGCCTCGGTGCTGCTTGTGCGGGGTGGCTTGGATTTTGCCGTAGCCCGGTGCAGTTCCGAAGGAGGCGACGTCATGTCACGAGCGGGCGTTGGAATGGCCATCGAGAAGCTGCTCACCGATGAGAGCCTGCGCATTCGATTTGCGCTCGACCCGATGGAGACGGTGGCCGAGCTGTTTCTGCGAGGTGTCGATCTCAGCCCGGCCGAGATCGACCTGTTCTGCCGGACGGATGCCGCTCTGTGGTTCCTTGGCGACTCGGTGACAGAGGAACGACAGCAATAAAGCTGAGGTCGCGACCGTGGGGTGATCGATGCCAGATCACGCGCGGAGGGGAGAAATGGTCATGGGCCAACTGGTCGACGAAATCATCACGCTGCTCGCAACGGGCGATCAGCTCCTTCACCATCTGACGGGAGGTTCACACCACGCACTCCTCGAGTCAGCTCCCGGACTGCTCGAAACCGGACCAACGCCTGCCGCCTCACCGGAGTGTGCGCAGTGCAGTCACCCCGGAGTTCTGAACGCGGCGTCGTAAGAACGACGCGCATCGCGGTGGTGCGCAGCATCGCTATCCGCGCGCGTTACAGTCCGCACTTGTGCCGTACTCCCTTCCGACAACTTCGCGGCATCGCGCAGGGTGCTCTGCAATTGTCACCGGCGAACGCGCCGGAGCATGGGCGCCGCCTCTCTTCTCTGAGTAACTAGCCCTGGCGAGAAGCGGACCACGAATCCTGCGTGTTCCGGAAAGGTCCCTTCAAGCCCTATCCGGAACCTACAACTCCAGCACGACTGGCTCGTTCGACAACGTCACGGCACTGTCTGCCATCACGCAGTGTCTGGCGCCCTGTCAGCCTCGATGCGGCCGAACGCAAGAACGAGGCTGCTCGATCGCTGAAAAGCGCCGGCGGCTTCAGCGAGGTGCGAAGCCGGCGTCACGTTCAACGAGCAGACGGCGCCCCATCACGGCGGAACGCGGCACCACCAGAGCGGAGAGTGTCGATTGCCGTCAGATGCACGAGTGGCGTCCGGCCGTTGAATGTTGACGCACACACTGCGTGGTTTCACGCCGTCGCCCAGCGCCGCCAGGAGCGGTATTTAGCGTATTTGTGCCTATTTCGCGCGCGTCCGACAGCGGCATCCACGTTGCCGGTACGGATCGCCGTGACAGCAGCGATCCAGAACGGACGGCAGAGGCACGAGGCAATATTGAGGGCGGGTGGCAGCTGGCCCCTCGGTGAAGGGCGACCCTATTCCTCCGGTCGTCGGCTTTTCGGGCTGGACAAACATCAGCAGTGGGGAACGCCATCTCCGCAGGCGCGAGGGGCGGCAGCACCCGGACGCCGACCTGGTAAACGTGACGATCGTGATAATCGCCGGTGTGTTGGCGCCGGACACACGCCGGCCCGTAACCGCGCAGCGGACGCGGCTCATGAACCGAAGTGATGCACGCGCCGCCGCTCGGCAGCGCACAGGAGGGGCTCATGCGTAAGTTTCTGGCGAGCGCAGCGATCGCTGTCGCCGCCGCGCTCGCTCTGGAATACTTCGCGCTCACCACGTCGATTGGACTGGTTGCGCGCGCGCAAACGTCGCTCAACTGCCCCGTCGCCGACCGGCTGCGATCCGAGCTCGAGGACGCGGCCGAGGAGGATTCAACCGGCCTCGACAACCACTACTGGGCCGTGGTCGTCAACCGCCAAGGCACGGTCTGCGCGGTCGCGTACTCGGGGCGCCATCGCGACTCGCAGTGGCTGTTGAGCCGCCAGATCGCGGCGGCGAAAGCGTTCACCGCAAACGGGCTGAGCCTTGACGATGCGCCGGTTTCAACGGCGCAGCTCTATCCATGGGTGCAGCCAGGCGCGCCGGCGAATCCGCTGTTCGGGCTGGCCGGCGGGAATCCCCTCAATCCGGACGCCGCGTACGAGGGCGACTACGACCAGTTCGGGACGAGCAACGATCCCATGGTCGGGAAACGTGTCGGCGGCACGATTACGTTCGGCGGCGGGCTTGCGCTCTACTCCCACGGCGACGTCGTCGGCGGCCTCGGCCTCTCGGGCGACACGGCGTGCGCCGATCATTCGACGGCGTGGCGCTTGCGGGCGAACCTCCGGATGGCGCCGCCGGTGCCGAACGACACGATCACGCTGAACGACACGTCGGGTCATCCGCACTGTCCGAACGACGGCAGCACGCAGGGAGCCACGCCATAGGCGGGGCGATCCGCGCGTGCCGACTGGCCGCGTTTGCGCATGTGCGCGGTCGCGTACTCGCGGGGGATCGCCTAAGGTGACTTATCAGTCTGGACTCAAAGTTAGGCGACTGCCCTGAGTGCGTCGATCCGACGCAACCAGCTGATCAATAGGTTCGAACTGATGAATATCTGGTCCACCAAAATCGCTCCTGAGTGACGCCGCAGTGTTTACCGATCCCGGTGCGGTAGCAGAAGCCGTCCGAGCGGCGGGTGGTGGACAGCGATGACACGGAGCGGGCTACGGGAATCGAAACCGATTTGCGGCCAGGTGGGAACAGAACGTCTGCCGCAGAATGTGCACGCCCTGCTCGATACCTGCCACGCGCTGAGCCAACCGAACGGCGTTGATCACCCGATCGCGCGTGATCGGAGATCCGTCCGGCAGACACAGTACGCGCTCGCCTCGGAGATGCCGAGCGGCCCGCCACCAGTCGCTGCGTCATCGGCAGCTGACGTGACCGCCCACCCTTAGGCACGGTCGTGCCCCTTGGGCGACGGGGGTCGGCAATTTCGATCGGTCGCCAAGCGGCTCAGCCCAAGAACTCGACCGCGCCCGTGGCCAAATCGTACATCCCGCCGACAATCTGGATGGTGCGCTTCGCTTCCAGCTCGGCCAGAATCGGACTCCGTCGGCGGATGTTGTCGAGACTGATCGCTTTGCGCGTGCGGCGTGACGGCCCACGCGATGAGCGCCATTAGAAGGCGCCGCGCCAGCAGCCAGGTGCCTGAGGCTGGGACGACACGAGAGTCGACGCCCCGGCGCCTCATTTTGTCGACCGCGCGCCGGTCCTGACGTCAATGGCAGCATCGCGCTATGATCTCGCCTTCGCCGTACAGACTGTTGAAGCGCGACAGCCGTCGGAGCAGGCCGAACCGGACGTCCGTCATTGACGCACGGCCCGCGCACCGGGACCAGGCCCAGGACCAGCCATGCAACTGATTCCCCGTTCGACCTCGATCGCAGCTGAGCTGCCAAGGCAGGGATGTCGACGGGGCTTCAGGTTGATTGCGGCCGCCCTCGCGCTCGCCTCTGCGGCCTGCGCTGCGCCGATGCAGCGTGTACAGGCACGCCCGCCAACGGCGGGCGCCGACGACGGCATGTCGCGGGTGCAGCTCAAAGTCGAACGGCCGACTGTCGGCGTCGCCTTCGGCGGGGGCAGCGCGCGTGGCATCGCCCACGTGGGGGTGATTCGCTGGCTCGAAGAGCACCGGATCCCGATCGACGTGGCTGCCGGGACGAGCATGGGCGGACTGGTCGGCGGCGCGTTTGCCAGCGGCATGGATGCCGCTGAACTGTGGACGTTCATCAACTCGCTCGACTGGGATCAGCTGTTCGGCGCCTCGACATTCGCGCACAAGAATATCCGGCGCAAGGCCGACGCCCGCGCGTATCCGTCACGCCTCGAGTTCGGCCTCAGGGGCGGTATCGTGCCGCCCACAGCGTTGAACAGCGGCGAGTACGTCGAGCTGCTCCTCGGCCGCATCGCGGCCCCGTATTTCGAGGTCGAGGATTTCGACGCCCTGCCGACGCCATTTCGAACCGTGGCCGTGGACCTCCTGTCGGCGCAGGCGGTGGTCATGCGGCGCGGGTCGCTCGCCGCCGCCATGCGAGCCACGATGTCGCTGCCGCTGATCTTCCCCCCGACCGAAGTGGACGGCCGCGTCCTGATCGACGGCGGCACGATGAACAACGTGCCGGCCGACGTCGTGAAGGCGATGGGAGCCGATCGCGTGATCGCCGTCAACGTCGGCGACCTGTCGGATCGCGAGACGATGAGTTACACGATGCTCGGCATCGCCGGCAACACGCTCGACGCGATGATGCGCGCCTCGACCCGACGGGCGCTTGCGTCCGCCGACGTGATCATCAACGTCCCGCTGGCAAAGTACGGGTCGCTCGATTGGCGTCGCGCCGACGAGTTGATGGAGGAAGGCTACCGCGCGGCCGACGCCATGCGCGACCAGCTGCTGCCGCTGGCGGTAAGCGAGGCGGAGTTCGACGCGTGGCGCCGCGGCCGCCAGGCACGTCGGCGCACCGACCTGCCCTCGCCGGTGTTCGTCGAGTCCGACGGCTTCGGCGCCAGCGACGCGAAACGGCTGCAGACGCTGCTGGCACGGCACGTGGGTGTGCCGTTTGACGTCGCCGACGTCGAAAAGGACATCGCCTTTGTGGCGGGACTGGACCGCTACGAAACGGTGACCTGGCGCATCACGCACGATCCCGCGCGAGGCTACGGCCTGCACGTGCAGGGCCGCCTCAAGGCCTACGCGCCGCCCTTCCTGATGCTGGGAATGAATCTCGAGAACACCACATCGCGAGACTTTCGCATCACGGCGACCGCGCGCTATCTCGGGTACGACGTCGTCGGATCGGGTTCGGAACTGCGCGTTGACGGCACTCTCGGTTCGGACCCTGCCATTGCTGCAGAGCTGTACCGGCCGCTGGGCTCGAGCCCGGTGTTCGTGGCCCCCTACGCCGGCGTGGGCGCCGTGACTTTCAACCTCATCGCCGATGAGGCGGTGATTGCCAGGTATGGGCAGACGGTTTCACGGTTGGGCGTCAATGTCGGGGTGAATCTGGGTGCACAAAGCGATCTGCGGGCGGGCGCCTATGTCGGCCGCACCAACGCGACAATCGAGATCGGAGATCCCGGCTTTCCAGAGTTGAGCGGCAGCGAGACCGGGGCAGAGATCGTCTGGCGGCTGGACACGCAGGACTCGCCGGTCGTGCCCGCCGGCGGAATGCTCTCGCAGGTCCGCCTGTCGCGGGTCTTCGACGGTCCTAACATCGAGGTGAATGACCAGACCCGCGACTTCAGCTGGCGGTTGACGCAACTGTCGGCCGTCGCCAACCGTTTCTGGAGTGTCGGCCCGAAGAATCGGCTGTTCGCCTACGGCGGCATCGGCACGTCGTTCGACGAGACACCCTTGCCGAACAGCCAGTTCGCGCTGGGCACGCCGTTCAGGCTCGGCGCCTACGGAACCGGTGAGCTCCGGGGCGCCCACTACTACATCGCCACCGGCGGCTATCTGCGGCAGGTCGGCCGGCTGCCGGACTTCATGGGCGGGCCGGTTTTTGCTGGAGGCTGGCTCGAGAACGGCGACGCGTTCGGCGAGTGGGCGGATGCCCACTGGCGGACCAACGGCGGCGTGGGCCTGGTGATGGACACGCTCGTGGGGCCGGTCATCCTGGCGGGCGAATGGGGCTTCGATGGACGCTGGCGCTACGTTCGGCTTCCTGACGCGGCGAGATCCCTGGCCGGGCCGGCAGCGCCTTCGCATGGCGCATAGACGTCTACTGGCGTTCGGCGAAACCTGAAGCCGCGCGCCATCACCAGGTCAAGAAACTCGCTAATCGAGTTCGATTCCCGTAGCCCGCTCCACCTGCCGCACAACCTTGCCCTGGGCCACTTCCAGTTGTGCGGTCACCGCGATCTTGGCCCCGGACGTCACACGCGGCGTACACCCGCGAGCGAGTTGCCCGGCACGAAGACCAGCCAGAACCGCGAACTCGAACGCGGCAAACTCAGTTGGACGATGTACCAACGCGAACCATCCCTTCGAGATCGGACATGACGCTCGGACGTCGCCAGCCCTCACATCAAGGCTTTGGTGAGGGCTTGGCCGGAATGGCCTAGGGCTCAGAAAAGCAGGAGGGACTGAGTATACGTCGGACGCATCATTTCTTGGCAGCCTTCGCGGCCCGCCGTTCGGCCCAGTACCTTCTTCATCCGCTCCGACACGACCTTCTTTTCGGCTGCAGACATGGGGCGCTTGCGGCCGCCCCGCCCCCGGGTCGCCGGTGCCGACGCCGCGGAGGCACCGGCCGCGCGGCCACCTCGGAGCTCGGGAAACGTCGCCAGCAGCGCCGCAATCTCCTCCTGCAGCGCCTGCAGGCGCGCCTTGGCGCCGACGAGGGCGAGCACACGCAGCTGATTCTCCGCCATTCGCTTCGCCACTCCAGCCTCCGTCTCTCTCGTCAATCGAATTGACAGCGAGGATGTTGCTCATCCTATCGCAGGACAAGCACGCTAACCACGATTCCGGCCGCGAGTACCCACACCGTGCCGCCTCGCCGCCACGCCACCAGGGCGGCCGCGACTGCCGGCGCAACGCTCGCCGGCGTCGTCAGTACACGCAGCGCCAGTGTGACCGTCACGGCAGCGACAATCGCGACCGCGGCTACCGACACCAGGTGCACGGCGTCTCCGACCCGCGGCGTTCGCCGCAGCCACGGGGTGATCGGACCGAGAAGCGCCGTGAACACGAAGGCCGGCAGGAACACGGCGGCCGTCGCGACGAGGGCGCCGCTCCAGCCGCGCAACAGGTAGCCGGCGAAGGTCGCCGTGGTCAGCACGGGCCCGGGCGTGACCTGGCCAGCCGCCACGGCGTCGATCAGTTGCCGCTGCGTGAGCCAGCCCTGCTCGTCGACCAACCCCTGGAGAAACGCCACCAGCACGTAGCCGCCGCCGTACAGCACGGCTCCGACACGCAGGAAGAAGCCGCCGATCTGCTCCAGGGTGGGCCCCCCGATGGTAGACGCCGCCAGCGGCGCAGCCAGCGCCAGCAGCAGGGCGGCGGTAGCGGTCGACGTCCGATGCGGCCCGAGCGCCCCGACGGCCGCCGCGCCCAGCAGGAGCGGCAGTTCGCCGACGCCGGTGAGCGCCAGGACGAGCACCAGCGCCGCCACCATCGCGTCTGGAGTTGTCCGGACGGCCTCGCGGCCGAGACGCCACGTCCCCTGCGCCATCACGACGACGACGGCGGGCCCGAGTCCGGCGAGCGCTCGGACCAGCTCCGGCAGCGCCGAGTACTGCACGTAGAGCCACGCGAGGATGAGGGTGAGACAGGCGGCGGGCAGGATGAAGCAAGCGCCCGCGACGAGCAGGCCAGGGAGTCCCGCGCGGCGATAGCCGATGGCCATCGCCATCTCGGTCGAGTTGGGACCGGGGATAAGGTTCGTCAGACCGAGCAGGTCCAGGAACTCCCTCGAGTCCAGCCACCGCCGACGGCGGACGACGTGCTCTTCGAGCAGCGCGACGTGCACGACCGGCCCGCCGAAGCCAACTGCGCCGATCCAGAGGAAGAACCGCGCGAGCTCGCCCAGCGTCTGCGCGCGATGGCCGGGCGTCATCGGGACTCTCCCGGCGCGTCGGTCAGTAGCCGGTGGGCGCCGGGGACGTGACCGCGCCGCCGCCTGCCTGCTGGACGATGCGGACGCCCGCGCTGGCCCCAACACGGGTGGCGCCGGCCGCGACCATCGCTTCGAGCGACGCGAAGTCCTTCACGCCACCGGCCGCCTTGACGCCCATGTCGGCGCCGACCACGCGCCGCATCAGCGCGACGTCGGCAATGGTTGCGCCGCCCGGGCCGAAGCCCGTGGAGGTCTTCACGAAATCGGCGCCGGCGGCCTTCGTCAGCGTCGAGGCCGTGACCTTCTCCGCGTCGGTCAGCAGCGCCGCCTCGATGATCACCTTGCTGACGACGCCGGCGTCGCGGCAGGGCGCGACCACCGCCTCGATGTCGCGCTCCACCAGCCGCAGATCGCCGGACTTCAGCGCGCCGATGTTGATCACCATGTCCACTTCGCGCGCGCCGTCGAAGATCGCGCGCCTGGTCTCGTAGTGCTTCACGTCCGGCGTCGTCGCCCCGAGGGGGAATCCGACGACCGAGCAGACGCCCGATCGGCTGCCCGCCAGCAACCGCGCGGAGAGCGACACCCAGCAGGGGTTCACGCAGACGGTCGCGAACCCGAACTCCGCGGCTTCCCGGCACAGCTTCTCGATCTCGGTGCGCGTCGCGTCGGCCTTGAGCAGCGTGTGATCGATGAGCGCGGCCACCTGGCCGGCAGGTCCGCCCGTGGCATGCAGCCCCAGCCTCGACGCCCCGGCCTCCAGCACGCCGCGCACGCGATCGGGACAGCACTCGTACAGCAGGCCATGGCACTGGCACGGCCCGGCGGGCGCCTCGGCCCTCGCCTGCCCCAGTTCCTCGACGATGATCTCGACGAGCCGCCGCAACTGCGCTGCATCCATCGAATCAGCCTTCGGCCTTCAGTCTTCAGCCTTGCCGCTCGAGGCGGGCGATCTTTGCCAGCCGTGCGATGTAGCGCGGCTCGCGCATCGCCGTCTCGAGAAACCGCCGCACGATCTGCGCCGCCTCGTCCGGCGTGACAAGAGTGGCGCCGAGTGTCAGCACGTTGGCGCCGTTGTGCTCGCGGCTGTAGCGCGCCAGCGTCTCGTTCAGGCACATCGCGGCGCGAATTCCCGGAATCTTGTTCGCCGCAATCGCCGACCCGAGTCCCGCGCCGTCGATCACGATGCCGGCATCGGCCTCGCCGCGCGCCACGGCGGTGGCGACAGCAGCCGCGATGTCCGGATAATCAGCCGGCGCCTTGTCCAGCGTCCCGACGTCCAGTACCCTGGAGTCCGCGTCCGCGCAGCAGGGTGATGAGATGCGACTTGAGATCGAAGCCGACATGATCGCTGCCAATCGCGAGGCGGCGGACGTCGGCCGCGGGGACGAGATCGAGGCCGGGTGGCGTCGCGCGCAGGTCGTCGCCGATGACCGTGACCCGGCGTTCGCGAAGCGTGTCGAGCGCCAGCGGCGTGATATGGCCGCGCGCCGCCAGCCGCACGGTCGAGCCCGGCTCGAGCACGCGTGCGTCGGCTTCGGTGATGATGTCGAACCGCTTCGTCTCCATCCCTGCGATGTGGTAGCCTCGCTGACTCGTTGCCCGCTGCGAGGAACAGTGCCCGATGAGCGCGCCCCCTATCTTACTGTCAACGGCCCAGATACACGAACGCGTCACCACGCTCGCCGCCGAAATCGAGGCCGATCACGCCGACGCGGACGCCCTGCACCTCGTGTGCGTGCTGAAGGGGGCGTTCATCTTCCTCGCGGATCTGGTGCGCGCGCTGCGGATTCCGGCGACGCTCGACTTCATGGCCGCATCCAGCTACGCCGCGGGCACGACGACCACCGGGCAGGTGCGGCTGCTGAAGGACCTGGACATCGCGCTCGACGGACGCCATGTCGTGATCGTCGAGGACATCGTGGACTCGGGGCTGACGCTCACCTACCTCCAGGACATCCTGCAGGCGCGGCGCCCGAAGACCCTTCGTACCGCGTGCCTCCTGAACAAGCCGTCGCGCCGCAAGGTGGAGGTGCCGGTGGACTACATCGGGTTCACGATCGAGGACCGCTTCGTGGTGGGCTACGGCCTGGACTTCGCGGAGCAGCACCGGAACCTGCCCTATATCGGCGTCCTTGACTAGGCACGGAGCCACAGACGCGTCGTGCCTATTGCCCCACCGCCGCGCGCACGCGCCCCGCGAACGCCTCGCTTTCGCGCAGCACTGCCGCCTCGTCGAGCGTCAGCATCTTCCGCTCGTGCATCAGCACCTTTCCGTTGACGATCGTCGTCTCGACGTCGTCGCCGCGCGTCGCGTAGACCAGGTGTGACAGCGCGTCGTAGCGCGGCGTCTGCCGCGCCCGGCGCATGCCCACCACGATGAGATCGGCCCGCTTGCCGGTTTCAAGCGATCCGATCTCGCGCTCGAGCCCCAGGGCTTTCGCGCCGCCGAGCGTCGCCATCTCGAGCGCCGTCGAGGCCGGGACCGCCCGCGGATCGCGCGTCTGCAGCTTGTGAAGGAACGCGGCCTGGCGCACGGCCTCGAACATGTCGAGGTCGTTGTTGCTGGCGGCGCCGTCGGTGCCGAGGCCGAGCGCCACACCGGCCGCCAGGTACTTCGTCACCGGCGCCGTGCCGCTCGCCAGCTTCATGTTGCTTTCCGGGTTGTGGGAGACGCCAACCCCTCGCCTCTTCAGGATGGCGATGTCCTCGTCGGTCAGCCAGACCGCGTGCGCCGCGAGCGTGCGCGGCGCCCAGAAGCCAATCGACTCCAGGTAGCCGGTCGGCGTCGCGGCGGTCTGCTCCTTCAGGATCCGCACCTCGTCTTCGGTCTCCGCCAGGTGGAGGATCAAGGGCGCGCCGGTACTTGATTGCGAGATCGCGGCACGCCAGCAGCGTCGCCTTGTCGAGCGTGTACGCCGAATGCGGCGCCACGGCCGCCGTGATGAGCGGGTCGCCCTTGAATGCCTTGAGGAACGCCTCGTTGCGGGCCAACCCCTCCTGCGGGGTCTTCGCATCGGCGACGGGAAATCTGATGATCGTCTGGCCGAGGACGGCGCGCAGTCCGGCCGCCTTGGCGGTCCTGGCAATCTCCTCTTCGAAGTAATACATGTCGGCAAACGTCGTCGTGCCGCTCTGGATCATCTCGAGCGCGGCCAGCCTGGTGCCGATCGCGACCATCTCGGGCGACACCGTCTTCGCTTCGGCGGGGAAGATGTACTTCTCCAGCCACTCCATCAGCGCCAGGTCGTCGGCCAGGCCGCGATAGAGCACCATCGGCGCATGACCGTGGGTGTTGACGAGGCCGGGGATCACGATCTTGCCGGTCGCGTCGATGGCCCGGGCCGCGGTGAACTGGCTGCCGATCTCCTCCGGCGTGCCGACGCCGACAATGCGGTCGCCGTCGATGGCCACGGCGCCGCGCGGCAGAACCCGGCGCGCGCTGTCCATGGTCACGACGGTGCCGCCGGTCGACGACGAGGGCGACGGTCGCCGGCGCCGCCTGCAGCGCGGTGAGTGCCGCGGCCAGTGCCGCAACGGTCAGTCCAATTCGTCTGGTCATGCCCGGAATCTTAACGAATCCCGCCATCGGCCATCCGGCCATCCGCGTTCCGCCATCCAGTAATCCTTCAATTTCAATCCGCAATCGGCAATCCGCAATCGGCAATGTATAGTTCACCCGTGCCCGTCCACGTCATCGGTCATCCCCTCGTCCAGGACGCGCTCGTCAGGCTGCGCGACGTCACGACGACGGCCGAGGAATTCCGGCGGACCGCGCGCCGGATCAGCGTCCTGCTTGCGGCCGAAGCCCTGCGCGACGTGCCGACGTGCGAGGTCATCGTCCAGACGCCGCTCGAGCCCGCCCCCGGCCGCCAGGTCGCCGCCGACGTGGTGGTCGTGCCGGTGCTACGGGCGGGCCTCGGCATGCTGGACGCGGTGCTCGAACTCGTGCCGGGGGCGCGCGTGGGCCATCTCGGCCTGCAGCGCGATGAGACGACTGCCGTGGCCTCGCAGGACTACGCCAAGCTGCCCGGGGGCCTCGGCGCGAGCTTCGTGCTGATGATCGACCCGATGCTCGCCACCGGCGGCAGCGCCGTTTCCGGACTGGAGCGGCTGACCGCGGCCGGCGCCCGATCGATCCGCATCGCGTGCATCGTCGCCGCGCCCGAAGGGATTGCGGTCGTGAACAGCCGGTTTCCCGACGTGCACATCTACACGCCGGTCGTGGACCGCGCGCTCAACGATCACAAGTTCATCCTTCCCGGGCTGGGCGACTTCGGTGACCGGCTCTACGGGACCCTGGACTCATGAAGCCACGACCCACGGCCAATCCGGCGACCACCCAGTCCGACGAGGCCTGGCGTACCTCGATTACGTTCATCGAGCCGAATCGCATCCTCGTGCGTGGCTACGCCCTCGACGAGTTGATGGGCCGCGTCAGCTTCGCCGACGCGATCTACCTGCTGCTGCAGGGCGAACTGCCGCCACCGGCCATCAGCCGCATCATCACGGCGATTCTCGTCTCGTCGGTCGACCATGGGGCGATGCCGCCCTCGACGCTGGTGGCGCGCAACGTCGCGACGACCGGCGCGCCGTTGAGGGCCGCCGTGGCGGCCGGCGTGCTGGGGTTCGGGTCCTATCACGGCGGGGATGTCGAGGCCTGCATGGAGACGCTCGACCGCGGGCTCGAGCTGGTGCGCGGCGGCACGCCCTACAAGGAGGCCGCCGAATCGGTGGTCCACGGAATGCTCGCCGAGGGCCGGCGCGTGCCCGGGTTCGGCCACCGGTTGCACTCGCGCGACCCGCGCGCCAACATGCTGCTGCAGATGGCCTACGAACTGGACCTGGAGGGCGAACACGTCCGCCTGCTGCGGGTGATGGAGCGGGTGCTGGGGGCAGCCAAGCGCACCGAGGCCGACCCGATTCCGATCAACGTGGACGGCGCGATTTCCGCGATCTGCGGCGACATCGGGCTCGACCACGAGTTCGGCGCGGCCCTGTTCATCATCTCGCGCGTGCCCGGGCTCATCGCGCACGCCCACGAGGAACGGCTGCGGGAGCGGCCGATGCGTCAGATTGATCCGAAGACGCCGTGTACGACGGCCCGGCGGAGCGTCGTTTACCTGAAGGGCGGAAGTAGACCGAGGGGGCCGGCGGCCACCTCATCCGTAAGAAGGGCCAAGGCCTGTTAATATTGCGCGTCCACCACTCGGCATGACAGGACAGATCATCTCTCACTACCGTGTGATCGAGCAGATCGGTGCAGGCGGCATGGGCGTCGTCTATCGAGCCGAGGACATCCGGCTCGGACGCGCCCTGGTCCTGAAGTTCCTCCCGATGGCCCTTTCGCGCGATCCCATGGCGCTCGAGCGGTTCGAGCGCGAGGCGAAGGCCGCCTCGTCGATCAACCATCCCGGGATCTGCACCGTCTACGACATCGGCGAGTTCGAAGGCCAGCGTTTCATCGCCATGGAGTACCTGGACGGACAGCCCCTGGACCGCTACATCGGCGGCCGGCCGCTGGCGCTCACGACGCTGCTCGACCTGGGTATTCAAGTCGCCGACGCGCTGGAACTGGCGCACGGCCAGGGCATCCTGCACCGCGACATCAAGCCGGCGAACATCTTCGTCACCAGGCGCGGACACGCGAAGGTGCTCGACTTCGGTCTCGCCAAGCTGGCGGCTGGCGGTTCGGGCGCGGTCGCGGTCGACGCCGCCGCCCAGACCGTCGCCGCGCAGTTGCTGACCACGGTGGGCCTGGCGGTCGGGACGGTGGCGTATATGTCGCCGGAGCAGGCACGCGGCGAGGGCCTGGACGCGCGTTCGGACTTGTTCTCGCTGGGTGTCGTCCTGCACGAGATGGCCACCGGGCGACAGGCGTTTTCCGGCCCGACGGCGGCAGTGGTCTTCGACGCGATCCTGAATCGGATGCCGCCGCCGATAGTGTCGGTGAACCCGGAAGTGCCGCTCGAACTCGAGCGCATCGTCGACAAGGCGATCGAGAAGGACCGCCAACTCCGCTATCAGGGCGCGGCGGATCTGAAGTCGGACCTGCTGCGGCTGAAGCGCGATCGTGAATCCGGGCGTGTCTCAATCGCCGGACTCAGCCAGCCGCGCTCCGGCGAGCATGCGGCGGCCTTGCCGGCAAGCGGCGTCACGTCGTCGGCGACCGCGGCGTCGTCAGAGACCGTTGCGGTGCCAATACCGTCGGGCGCGTCGGCGCCACCGTCGGGCGCGTCGGCGCCGGCCGTCACGCCAGCGGTGGCTCCGGCGTCGGCCAGCATCCCTGCAGCGCCAAGTGTGCCCGAGGTGCCCGTGGCCGCAGCACCCGCGGCTGCCAAGGTCCCGGCCGCCAAGCGTTCGAATACCAGGGCGCTGGCCGCGATCGGCATCGCGGCGCTGGTGCTGGCCGGCGTTGGGGCGGCGTTTGTCTGGAACCGCCAGCGCGCCGTCTCGGCGGAACCCGCATCGCAGGCAGCGGTGCCGGATCAGGCGCCCGTGCCCGAGCCACCACCGTCCCCTCCGGTCTCGGTCGCTGAAGCATTGCCCCCAGTCACGGAAGCCGTCCCGCCGGAGGGCGACGAGCCGCCGCCACCGGCGGCTCCGGCCCCGACCGCCGCGGCGCCGAAGCGCGGCTCAAAGCCCGCCAGTTCACGACGCAGCACGCCGGAGCCGGCCGCGCCTATCGCGGCCACGCCGCTTCCCGCGGCGCCGACGGTCGCGCCGGCCGCGGAGCGCGATCCCGTCGCCGATGCCGTCGCTGCGGCGCAGCCGGCGATCGATCAGGGCCGGTTCGACGAGGCGCTCTCGGAACTGCAAGGCGCGCTCGGCCGCCGGCCTACGAGTCAGCACTCCGCCCAGGCGAAACTGCTAATCGCGCGCATCTACGATCGCCAGAAGCGCGTCGACGCGGCGCTGGCGGCGTACGCCGACTTGCGCGCCACGCATCCGCAGGATCCCGTGTCGGCCGAAGCGCTGCTCCGGATGGCCGATCTCGTGCAGCAGACGAAGCAGTCGGACCGAACGCGGACGGCGAGGACGTATCTCGATCAGATCATCGCCAACTTCCCTACCAGCACGGTCGCGCCGCGCGCGCTGACGCAGCGCGCGATCATCGAGGAGCGCGAGGACCTGAAGGTCACCGATCCCGTGCTGAAGCGCGCGGTGCCGGCGGCACTGGTGACCTACCGGCAGCTCACGGAGGCCTATCCGCAGACGCCGACTGCCGAAGGCGCGTACGTCCGGCTGGCGAAGTACTACGACGACCTGAAGCGATACGACCTGCAGGCCCAGGCGCTGACGAGCCTGGGGTCGTACTTCCCGGCGAACCGCCACGACGCCTGGTGGGAAGCCGGGGAGGTCTACGAGAAGCGCCTCCGCGACACCGCCAAGGCGAAGGAGGCCTACGCCAAGGTGCCGCAGACTTCCCGGCGGTATCGCGACGCGCAGAAGAAGGTCAGCGAACTCTAGCGTCCGCGTCGCTGCACGGGCGTTCCGCGCTCTTGCCTCCCTTGTCGCCGCTGGGCTAAGATCGTAGGTCTCACCTGACGCGCGCTTGGCTCAGCGGTAGAGCATCGCCTTCACACGGCGGGGGTCGGAGGTTCGAATCCTCCAGCGCGCACCAAACACCTTCAACAACTTACCGGCGTTGGTGATCGCGGGTTACCACCACGGTTTACCACCATCATGCACCAGCGGCGGCACCCTTCGAGGATGTGTGGTGCAATGACAAGGCTGACGCCTTGCTGGCGGTCTGCGCCGTGAATACGTGCTCGTCTTCGGTGGGGGCGTAGCGGAGCGTTGTCCGAAGGTTCGTGTGCCCCGCCATCTTCTGCGCCGTCGCGATGTCACTGACCTGACGAACGTGGGTCAGGCAGGTGTGGCGCAGATCGTAGGGTCGCAGCCTCCAGCGGGCTTTACCATTACTCCGCTCACCGTCCTGCAGTTCCGCCTTCGTGAACTTGGCGTTTTTCACCGCACGGACGAAACGCTTCCAGACCGACGAGTTGCTAAACGGCCCAAAGGCGTCAAGAGCGCGAAAGAGTTTTGCCGCCTCCAGCCCCTGCCCCACCAACCGACGTTACGATGCAGCCCTCCCTTTCCTGTCTGATACTCCACATACGCCCCGAACTTTGGGTGAGGGTCATCAATATGCAGGTGCTCGGGCCGCAGCCGCTTGAGTTCCGAGTGGCGGCACGCCGTGTAGAAGATCATCATCAATCGTGCTTTGGTCTTCGACTCGCGCATCGTCGCGAACACCTTCTGGACCGTCTCCAGCGGGATCGCACGCGACGTCGGCACGGGCGTGCTGAACGGCTTCACGATCAACTTGCCGTTTCGCCGCGCCAACACCGGGTTCGGTATGCTGCTCAACTGCCGATTCCAGAACGCCGACAGCAGCGACCGTCGCTTGTTGCATGTGGCAGGTTCCGCCGTCCTTCGCATCTCGTTCAGCGCCGACGCGATCTCGTCGGGCTGGATCGGACAGTGTTCACGCCCCAGGGGGTTCAGGGAGCCATCGAAAGCCGCCTGCCGCGAAGACGACAGGAACCCCACCATCGACAGTGAATCATGCCACTGGCATGGGGACTACATTGACGCAGTGGCCTGAGAAACTGAGGGTGATCTTAGAGTTTGGTACTTTTCACGACAGATGAATGAAGAACTTCGATCAGCAACAAATCACGGGCTATTTCTAGACCACAAGCTGCACATTTCCGTCAGTCTGGCGAAACGGTCTTCAAGGCTTAGAGCGCGAGACGATCTGCGAGCATCTTCCCTCGATCGGATCGAGAGTGGGAAGCGCCTGAGACCTGACGTTCGGTAGATGTGGCGTTGAGTGTGCTACGAATCCATTCGAGTTGCATCCGAGTGCTACACGTGTTCTTCGCCAGGCAATGGGGCGAGGGTGATGGGCACCATCTGCTGTGGTGCTCACCGCATGGCGTCTGGAACGGCGACGTGCTCGACGTCAATGACGTGAAGACGTTGTTGACGACGAGCTGGAGAAGTCGCTGACTGCGTCATCGACGCGGACAAGTGGTGGGCGCGAGTGTTCGTGCCCAATGTGGTCCACACCGAGCGGTGGCAACCCTTGCGCTGAGACCGTTGTCGGTCCACCCGATGAATTGTCCGCATCATCTCCGACGACCTGCGTTGATGGGATGGTTCTGGTCCGCCTCACTGAGCTCGGAAGAGTAACGGGAAGTTGGAGAGGAACGCCGGAGCGCACGCGGTATCAAGACGGTAGCCCTGGTAATATCCTGGCGTTCTCCTCGATCCGATAATTGCCACAAGCGTGTTCGATCGGCCCAAAAAGATGCTGCCGCCAGAGTCAGCGGCATGCGGCTCGCCAAAGCCTTTGGTCCTGTTCGTTGATAGCCGTAGCAATGCCGGTGTCAGCGAGTCGAGGCCAGAAGTTGTGAATCGCTTGGCTCAGATCCTTCTCAGATAGGTCTTCGGCCCTCCGCCCTCGATCCGCTGATTCACCCCGTAGCCGACAACGGTGGAACAAGCTGGTCCTGGAGTCCATTCTGTTGTCTGAGCTGACCGAAGAGACCCGGGGTTGGAAGCACGGCGGGGGTGATTCCGTCCACAGGCGTCTCGAACGTGATCACGGCAATGTCGTTGGCGTCTGGTGCATGGGCGTCGAATGCTGGATCGGGGTGCAAGCGTGCCGGGAATGAGCGTTGACATGTCGAGGTCTGGTCACCTTAACAAAATTGACATCCGCGTCGACGTGCGAGGCGAACGAGACCCCACACCTGAGTCGCACCCTGGGACTCGATGGACTCCAGGCAATGCGCCGCCGTAACAAAGACGGTGGGCGCAATCAGGTTTCCCGAGCACGGTGAGATCAGCAACTCTCCATCCACCGCAAAGATCACCACACCGACGTTCGGATTAAGGTTGCTGTCGACCTTACCGTTGATGATCGCGTGAGTGAGGCTGGTCATGAGGAGGAGCATGGCCCCCACTGACGTGATGAAGCCCATGCGTTGGCGAATTCGCGGTTTCATGACCTATACCCCCGTCTTCCTGGGTGTATAATGGTGGGGGGGGGGGGGGGGGGAAAAAAAAAAAAAAAAAAAAAGCGTGCCCACGGCGTTGAGCGTCTTCACGGGGGTAAGCGGAGGATTGGGGCAAGAAAGCTACAATGCCTGCGGGACCCGATGTGTCTGTTTCTCCGAGCGTCGAGAGGTGTCGAAGGGTTCGTCGGCAGGCTCGATGAGGCCTGCCTTTCACCTGACCGTTTGATTCAGGGTCAATCTATTCAACAACCGGATCTCACTCTATCGAGATGTGAGGGGTGTCGCTGTTTGTGGCAGCACGACGGCGCTGGCGGGAGGAGCGGCGGTAGAGCAACGTGACCAGGACTTAGTCGGCACACGGAAATCTGCCCCTTCGTGGATTCTTGTGTAAAAACAGGGAGACGTTGTCACCACGCTCAACTGTTACAGGAATGCGATGGTTGATGGAACGCGGGCCTCAGGTTCGAGACCCCGAAAACGCTGAGGATTCTACGCGATCTGGAGGGACAGCGGCGGTCAGCATGTGACTAATGGAGCGAAGAGTGCGGGGTCCGTTAGGGGGCTGAGTCTGGACCTTTTTTTAGTCGCGTTCACATCTGCCAATGCGGCGGCGCGTCTGCCCACCCGACCGACATCAATTCCTCTCGTTTGGCCGTGGCCGCCGCAGCAAGTTCGACACTGTTGCGGTAGACCTGTGTCGCGCGTGTGTCGTCGTTCCAGAGGAACCGCAGTTCGACGCCGACACCTGGCACGGTACGCGAAACCGCACGGGCGCGATTCGCGCCTTTCGCAAGGGTCCACAGCGTCGCGTCAGTCAACGTGTCCTCGCGGCAGTCGCAGCCGTATCCGGTTAACGATCACCGAAATGGACCGTGCGTGCTCGCCCGCGGCGGCGTTCCCAGTCCGCCTGTGGCGGCGACTGATGGCTGCTAATGTGGATCCGCTTGCTTGCCATGAGCTGGTCACGGTATAACCGGCCCGGCTCATCTTTGCAACAGCCATAAACCCTCGCCCGTCCCGTCGCGTCCGAGGACTGCTACACATCCAGAAGCCTCACGCGCGTCCGCATCAAGCGTTATGCTAACCGCGAGACGGCCCTAATGCCCCTACTGCTTCCTATCGTCACACGCTAATGTGGGGGCACCCCAAAGCAGAGGAGAGCCCCGTGGGCAAGGTGGTCATGTACAGCTCGGTGTCGGTGGACGGCTTCGTCGCGGACGAGAATGACCAGCCCGGACCGCTGTTCGACTGGTTGTCCAACGGTGACGTCCCGTTGGACGAGAGCGGCGAGGTGAAGGTGTCGCAGACGTCCTACGACTACACCCGGCCGTACTGGGACCAGATCGGGGCGACACTCGTCGGCCGCCACGTCTTCGACCTGACGGACGGCTGGGACGGGAAGCCTCCGAGCGGGATCGACCACGTGATCGTCGTGACGCACCGGCCGCAGCCCGAGGGCTGGGACCCCGAGGCGCCGTTTCACTTCGTCGACGGCGTCGAGGCAGCCATGGCCAAGGCGCAAGAGCTTGCGGGTGACCGCATCGTCGAGGTCGCCGCTGGTGACGTCGGTGGCCAGATGCTTGCCGCGGGCCTGGTCGACGAGGTGCGCATGGACATCGTACCCGTCGTGTTCGGGTCCGGCAAGCGCTACTTCGGGTCGGTCCACGCACAGCACCTGTTGGAGGATCCCGACGTCGTCGGATTCAGGGCAACCGGGTGCTTCACCTGCGCTATCGGGTGCGCCGTTGACCGATCTGAGCGGGTACGCGAAGAAGTCCACTGCGAACGGTGACACAAAATCGGGCCTCCGGCTGCGTTGCGCATCGCTGCCCCGGGACCGACGCGCCAGCCAACATCCAGCCAGCGATTACACCCTCAACTGTGAAGAGCCCGTTAAGCGTCCTGGCCGGTTGCTGGTCGCACGCGTCAAGATCGAAGTCGACGCCGCTGACGCCTGAGCCCGCAAAAGAAGTAGAGCCTCGCTCCTTCTGGTGCGGGCTCTCTTCTTTTTGAAAGTGAGCGTTTGAGCGGGCGGCTCCCCGACAGCCGCTTTTGGGTGAGTCAGCGGGATGATGGCCAGGCGTCGACGCCCACCTGCTTCTTCACGGATTCTGGTGGCACCTTCCTGACCGACTGCGAGGGAGAATTCGTCAGCGAGAGCCCCGGCGGCCGATTCCGAGATCGTCAGCGGCAAAGGCAGACCTGACCACGGCCGACGGCGACCCGATCCGGACGCTCATTCGGCAAGTGCTCGGCGCTGTTGCCCAGTTCGAGAAGTCCGTGGTGGTCTTGAAGCTCCGTGCGGCGCGTGATCGGATTCGGCGGCGGACGGGCCGGTGCGAAGGGCGGAAGCCGTTTGGTGTGAGGCCGGCGGAGGCCGCAGTCGTCGAGCGCATCCGGCAGCTACGGCGTAACCCGAATGGTCGGCCTCGGCTCAGCGTCGCCGCTATCGCTGAGATGCTCAACGCTGAAAATGTTCCGACCAGGCAGGGCGGGCCGTGGCGGCCGAGCACCGTTCACGCAATCCTTCAGCGGCGCTAGAGATCGAGTTCGCGTGGCCCCGAGCGAAATATCATCGCGACAAACCCCGCAGTCAGGGTCATCCACACACGAACACTTCTTGATCCTGTAGGCTTAGCTGCATCAGTAATGAACACGCCGCGAATAGGAATGTCCGTTGCGCCGATTCCGCCCCAAATCGTGGCCGTCGAGCGGCCTCGCGAAAGCCTGATGACGTGCACTACGTGCTGAAGTCAATCGCGGCTAATGTCGCCTTTCCCTTCGTGTTTCCGTATCTATATTTCCGGTACCACACGATGCGCTATCGGTTCGATACCGACGGCATCCATATGAAGTGGGGCATCATCTTCCGGCGCGAAATACCTACTGAATTATTCGCGCATTCAGGATATTCATCTGCGGTCGAATCTGATCGAGCGGTGGCTGGGGCTGGCGCGCATCGAGATTCAGACGGCATCCGGGATCGGCCAGCGCGAACATGACACTGGAGGGCATGGAAGATCCCGAGGGGATGCGCGACTTCCTGGTACCTCGCGCATGCGCGGCACCCGGGAAGAGAAAGCCGGCGGCGCGGCCGATCCGGTCGCCGCGGTGCTGTTGGAGATCGCCGGTGAATTGCGGGAGATTCGTGCGCTGGTGGAGAGGCCGCGCGCATGACAATCGTTGAGTGGGTGAAAGACGTAGTTCTGCGATTGGCCCGCGTGCCCGCCGATCCGCACGTTCCCGAAGGCGCCGAGGAATCGGTACGTGTGTTCAACGCAGGGCGGAATTATTTCACTTGGAGGATGATTCTGTGGGGACTCGGCAATGCGGCCACCGCGCTGGGTCTTTCAGTCGTGTTCGCACTCAGTTTCATTCTCACGCTGCCGTCCCTTGTGCGCGCGATCTGGTTCGCTGTGGAAGCGGGCGCGGTCGGCATGTTCGTGGCTTCGATCCCAAATCACGTACCTTCCTGCAGCGGCTGAATTACGAGATGCGGTGGTACATTGTCACCGACCGAAGCTTGCGCATTCGCAGCGGCGTTGTGTGGCTTCAAGAGATCACGATGACCTTTGCCAACATTCAGGGAATTCGTGTCAATGCGAATCCCATCGAGCGCGTGCTGGGGCTGGCGAATGTCGAAGTCCGCTCGGCGGGCGGGGGCGACACGGCACACGGGGAACCGTCGTCCGGGCACGTGGGTAAGTTCGCGGGGGTCGATAACGCGGAGGCGATTCGCGATTTGCTTGTCGAGCAGCCACTGGGTCTACACGCGATGCGGGAGCTGGGCGAGAAGAACGGCTGAAGCACGCTCCGCTTTCTATGTCCGCAGCCCGTGAAGTGCTTCAGGAGACGAGGGCACTGCGGAACTCCCTTGCCAGCGGGCTGCGTTCCACTTAGCGACGGTCATCGAGTCACAGGGAACCTCCTTGTGAGCCGACACTATCCTGCCTCGCATCACCACTGCCGCTCCAGACTCGGCGCGTAGCGTCCTCCGCGCCAGCGTGGCATAGTTCAAAGGGCGTTCTGGGAAAGCGCCAGGGATTCCGGCCGAATTGTCGGCCAACGGGAAGTTTGAGCCTCCGCGGCGGAGGAGATACCCCCTCGTACACTCTAGGGCAGCGTATTCAGGCCCCGTGACAGGTCAGGTCATTGACGCGTTCGAAGTGCTCGAGGAGACGCCGAGAACCTCCTCGCCGCAGCCGCTCGGCCTGGGACGTGGCGCGACTTCAGGCCCATCTAGCAAAGGCCCGAAGGCCCTTGCTGCTTGGCTCCACCTGCTCGTCTGAAGAATTACCGCTGGTTAACGCGGTCCTTCAGTCGAATCTGCAATGCGCGACGCCACCTTGCGTGGCCCACCGCGCGCCCACGCGCCGAACATCATGCTGCAATCACCCGCTTCCTCAGCCCAGATGAGACCTCTCGTGGCCTTGTCGAAGATCATCACCGAACCTGTGGCGTTGTCCTTCTGAGCGCTGAGCCAGCCTTCGTGCCACGTGTTCTTGCGGTCGCTCGAAGCACCCGTCATGACAAAGTCGGCTGCCTCTTCGTCGAGAACGATCGTGACAGGCACCTTCTTCTTCATCATCTCGGCGCGGAGGAATCCATCGAGACCGCCGTCCATCTTCTCGACGTAGATCTTGGCTCCAACCCCGAACTTCGGCGCAGGGCCTTCCGCCGCCGCCATCGTCGCCACCAGTGCGAACGCCAACCCAAACATACCAATGCGCTTAGTGTTTCTCATAACTCTGTCTCCTCTTGATCGCGACAGCACGATATCAGTGGCGAGCCCAAACGGTCGTTGCGCGAACGCAAAACAGACCCTGGTAGCCTTTAGGCGAGGCGTTTTTGTCGATTAGCACGGCGGCAGATGAGAGCCGCGTCATAGCGAAGGGTATTCTGCGGTGACGTTTCGACGCTTGCAGGGAGGTCCGTCAATGGGAGAGGCAGGTTTAACACCGCCTTCCAGCGACACTGCGAACAGGGGGAACGCGACTGTGGCGTGCCGCAAGGGACACGATGACTGACGCGACGTTGTGGACACTTGCGAAAGGCACGAATCGTGCTCGTGCGGTCTCGCAGGGCCGTGCCCGGACGCCGTCAGCAACGCCCAGATGGGGGCGGTGTTCGAGGAACTGATCCGGAAATTCGCCGAACTACCCGCTCAGCAAACCTAATACATTGCGGCCGCCGTCAGCCTGTAAGTCTGAGGTCTTGTTGTGCCATGGGATCATTCTGTACCATAGGCGTAGATTGTCTACTACCTTGTTCCGGCCTGGCCCGCCTTCCGGTCAACGCCTCCGAAGCTCCGCCAGCCGCTTCTTGAGATAGTCCTCGTATTCCTTTTTCAGCGCCGGGTCCTTCGGCGAGCCGTAGATCTCGCTCGACTTGTACTTGCCTTCGTCGAACTTCATCTTCGTCCACTCGTCGTGGATGTGGATCTCGTCGGCCCGGTCGAGCACGGCATCGACCAGCGCCGGCGGGATGAAATACACGCCCTCCCGATCGCCGACCACGAGGTCGCCCGGCATCACGGTGACGCCGCCGATGCGGACCGGCACGTTGATCCCCGTCAGCATCACGTTGCCGATGGGCGCCGGATGCGCATGGCGGAAGTACGCCGGCATCGCGATCTTGCGCGATGCCCTCGAGATCGCGGATCGCTCCGTCGACGACGAGCCCGCCGGAGTTCGTCGCCTTCATCACGTAGTAAAACAGGTTGTCGCCGACGATGGTGCCGCCTTCCTCCTTGCCGAACAGATCGACGACGAGCACGTCGCCCGGCTGCAGCATGTCGATGGCCAGTTGATTCGACAATCGCCCCAGCCCGGCCTTCGAGGCCCTGTCGGTCAGCACTCCTTCGACGTCCGGGCGGGTCGGCATGAACTGCACGGTGAAGGCGCGTCCCACCAGCTTGGTGCCGGGGTGCAGCACCTGGAAGCCGTCGGCGTACTGGTTGCGAAAGTTCTTGCCGGGCAGGACGCCGAAGATGTCTTCCGACGAGAGCTCGCGCGCGCGGGCGAGGTGCGAATCGGGCACCTTCGGCCGGCCGTCGGCAAATCGTTCGAACGGGCTCTGCGCGGTCAGCTCCACGAGCTGATCCTTCGTCAGGGTGAACAGCTGCGCGTCGGACAGCGACGGTCCCAGCGCCACGCAGACGCACGCCATCGCCACGACTCTCGTCCGCAGGCCCATGCGACGCCTCCTTCGGGGCCTTTTGTCCTGATCTCGGCCTTGGTCGAGCGTCCCGCGAGTGTCGCGGGTATGCTGGCCGGCATGCGCGACGCTCGCCTCCCGATTCCTCCTGCAATGGCCGGAGTAATGGCGGCCATCGTCATGCTTGGGCTGGCGCCCGCTGCCCTCTCGCGACAATCCGCGCCGCTGACGACGGCGCTCACCTTCTACGCGCCCTTCGACGGCGGCACGACGGCGGCCTCCGCGCTCGGAGATCCCGAGCTGTACTCGGCGCCGTCACGTAAGGACGCCGCATCTGCCACGAGGGGCCTCGCCGACGGCGTGCAGATTGTCCGCGGCGAAGGCCGCCACGGCGACGCGCTGCGCCTTCGCCTCAAGTCGTCGCCCTTCGTGTTCTTCAAGGGCGCAGGCAACATCGCCTACGGCCCACGCAACTGGAGCGGCACGATCTCCTTCTGGATGAACCTCGATCCCGACGAGGACCTGTTGCCAGGCTACTCGGACCCGCTCATCGTGACGCCGCGCGCCTGGAACGACGCCGCGCTCTTCGTCGATTTCACCCGCGACGACGTGCCTCGGCGATTCCGGTTCGCGGCATTCGCCGATCGCGACGTCTGGGATCCCGCGCGCCGCGAGTGGGAGGCGGTGCCGGTGGCAGAAAGGCCGATGGTCGAGATCACCGGCAAGCGGTTCGCCCGCGGCAAATGGACGCACGTGGCGTGGACGTGGGAGCGGTTCAACACCGGGCAGGCCGACGGGACCCTGACGTGCTACCTGGATGGCCTGCCTGTCGGCACGCTGGCGAACCGACGTCAGACGTTCACCTGGAGCGCCGGCAGATGTGTCCATCGCGCTGGGCGTGGAGTTCAACGGTCTGATGGACGAACTCGCGATCTTCAACCGGGCACTCACTCACCAGGAGATGGAACTGCTGGGAGGCGCCGGCGGCCGTCAGAATCGCCACGCTGCCACGGTGAGGTTCCAACCTGCTACGACCAGCCGCTGACGGCATGAGATTGGCACCGCTACCCCTGCAGGCAGTGACCTCTGGAGGCCGTCCAATGGCAGAGTCGAAGGTGACGCGGAAGAAGCTGATCGAACATCTCAACGAGGATCTGGCCCGCGAGTATCAGGCCATCATCGCGTATGTCGTGTACTCGCAGGTGCTGAAGGGCGCCGAATACATGAGCATCGCCGAAGAGCTCGAGGTACACGCCGGGGAAGAATTACACCACGCCATCACCATCGCCAAGCAGATCGACTACCTCGGCGGAATGCCCACGGCGACGCCCAAGCCGGTGAAGCTGTCCGACGATGCGGAGACGATGCTGCGGGCGGATCTGGAGAACGAGAACGACACGATCAGGAACTACCGCGAGCGCGTGAAGGAATGCGAGGCGCTGTCGGAATACGCCCTCGCCGAGGACATCCGCGAGATCCTCCGGCAGGAGCAGGAGCACCAGATCGATCTGGCAACGGCGCTGGGAGAGGACGTGCCCGACGTCAGCAAGCCGCGGTCGTGAGAACGCGGCGCAACCCTACTTCCTGGCCTGCGCCAGCAGCGCCGCCAGAATCTTCCCGTACGCGGTTCGAACGCCCGCATACGCGCGGCGGTAGTCCTCTTCGGAGATCTTCTTCTTCTTGTGCTCGCCGTCGAGCGGGAAGGCCGCCGGCGTGCCCTTGGTGACGACGTCGAACGGGCGTATCGCCGGCACGGTCAGGGCGCAGGCCGTTGGCGAGCATGTCCTCGACGAACAGCTTCGAGTCGGGGACCGAGGCGCTCGCCAGGTCGAGATAGACGTCGCGGAACTGGCGGCCGATGATCTTCTCGTTCAGGAGCGCCGGTGCCGAATAGCGCGGCCGACACGACCAGCAACTGCACGCCGGGAAAGAACAGCGCCGCCGCGAACTCGTCTTCGCCGAGCCGGGTCGCGATGGAGTCGAGTTTCTGCTGCTGCAGGAGGTCCGTCAGCTCTTTCGCCAGAGCCTGGGACTTCATCGCCTCTTGCGCTGCTGCGGGCGGCGCCGCGACTGCGGCGAGGGTCAGCGCCAGGGCGATGGCCGGAAGGGAGCGTGTCATGCGGCTAGGATGTATCACCCGCCGCACGGCGAAGTCAAACGAGCCGCCGTCTAGCCAATGAACAGCGGATCGTCCTCCTCGGCGGACGGCGCCTGGTCCGGCGGGCCGGCCCGCCGCATCCCCTTGAAGGTCTCGAACGCCGCGCGCACGCCGGTGATGAGCGCCAGCCCTTCGCGCGCCGGCGCCAGGATGGCCGACTGCAGGGTCGTCGCGGTTTCCTCGACGCGCAGCGTCACGTCGGCAAACAGGCGGTCGACACGCTCGACCTGCGCTGCGGCCAGTGCCGTCGCGCGCGCGGCCTCCTCGCCGATCTCGTTGAGGTGCGAGAGCAGCGGCTTGATCTCGCGGTCGACCTGCGTCGCCAGCGCGTCGACGCGGCGAGCCAGGCGGGCGCCGTAGATGACGATGCCCACCTGGATAGCCGCCATGACGCGTGACCGCGAGTGCGATCACGCCAAGAAAGATCGCACTCCAGTCGGTCACGCCGATTCCTCGCCCGCCCGTGCCTTGCTGTACGCGTCGCGGCCGCGTTCAATGGCGGTGGTGAGCTGATCCTTCTGCCGCTTCAAGGTGTCGCGGCCCTCGCGCGCCGCCTGCAGCGCCCGCTCGCGGCTCTCGCGTGCTTTGTCGGTCAGGTACTGGCGGGTCTCCTCGCCGGCCGCCGGCGCAAACAGCAGCGCCACCGCCGCCCCGCTCACCGCTCCCACCAGGAACGCCAGCAGCACGGTGCCGCTGCCAGACTCGTGTCTCGACATGATGCCTGCCTCCAGAACTGCGAGCTGATGCCCGCGTGATCCACGACTACTCTAGAAAAGACTCACTTTGACACGCAAGTACTTCTGCGGATCCTTGCGAATGTCCGAAACCAGCCCCCGGAGCTCGGTCGCGGCGGCATTCAGGTTGTCGTACAGCTTCTGGTCCTTCAGCAGCTGCCCGGCCGTGCCCTTGCCGCTCTCGAGTTCCTTGACCAGCGAGTCGATACGGCCGGTCAGTTCGTTGACCCGGGTATAGAGCGCGTCGTCGGTCAGGAGCTTGCCGGCGGTGCCCTCGCCCTTGTTCAGACGAGCGGTGAGGGTGTCGAGGTTCCTCGTGGTCGACGTCACCGAGTCGGCGAAGCGCAGGGTCGTTCATCAGGCGCCCGAGGCTGCCCTCGCCGCGGTTGATCCGATCGGTGAGGGTCCGGATGTTGGCAATCGACGCCTCGAGCGAGTCGTAAAGGGCGTCCTCCGTGAGGAGCTTGCCGGCGCTGCCCTGTCCCTTCCTGAGGTTGGTCGCGAGGGTCTCGGCGGAATCGACGAACCCGGAGATCTCCCTGTAGAGCTGCTCGTCGGTGAACAGCTTGCCGACCGTCCCCTTCCCCTCGCGAATGCCCTTGATGAGCTCCGTCGCTTCCTTCAGGCTCTGCGTCGCGGATTCGGCGACGTCGGCGAGCTGTCCGGGCGTCTTCTTGGTCTTGACGTAGCCGCCCGGGGGAATCGGCACGCCGCCGAGGGCCGGCGTGATGTCGAGCGCGCCCTCACCGAGCAGCGACACCGACCCGATGTAGGCGATCGACTTGTCGGTGACGCGCGACTGCATCTCCTTGTTCAGCGAGAACCGGACCTCGACTTCGGCGCCGTCGAACTGCATCTCGTTGACCGCGCCGACCTCGACGCCGGCGACGCGCACCGGCGCCCCGGCCTTCAGCAACGCGACGTCGGCAAATTTCGCCTTCAGCTCGTAGCGCTGCCAGAAAAAGCCGCCCTCGCCGCTCAGCAGGAAGATGACGAAGCCGACGATGGCGATCGCCGTCAGGGCGAGCAGCCCGATCTTGAGCTCCGACCAGGCGAGTGAACGTGTTCTCGGCATGACCTTGTGACCTTATGACCCCTTGCGACCTGAGACCCTGCCGCTAGGACAGGAACGTCCGGAGATACGGATCGGTCGATCGCTTCAGCTCGCCCGACGGCCCCTCGAAGCAGACCAGCCCGTCGCGCAGCATGATGAACTCGGCCTCCTCGGCCTTGTCCTGATCGGCCAGGAGGAGCTCGACCTCCTTGCCGTTGCGCACGGCAGTGTGCGTCGCAATGTAGAACGCGTCGCGCAGCTGGTGCGTCACGACTATGGAGCTGACGCCTTCCAGATCGCGCAGCTTGATGATCTCCTCGTCCACTGTCGTCGCGGTGATCGGGTCGAGCCCGGTGGTCGGCTCGTCGTAGAGCAGGACGCGCGGCTTGGCGGCCATTGCGCGGGCAATCGCGACGCGGCGGCGCTGCCCGCCGGACAGATCCGACGGCATCTTGTCGATGTGCTCCGACAGGCCGATGAACCCGAGGATCTCCTCGACCCGCGCGTCCACCTTCTCGTCGGGCCAGCGCAGCTCTTCCCAGAGCTTGTAGCCGACGTTCTCGCGCACGGTCAGCGAGTCGAACAGCGCACCTTCCTGGAATACCATGCCGAGGTCGGCGCGCACGCGCATCAGGTCGAGCTCGTTCATCTCGTCGACGCGCTCGCCGTTGACCCACACCACGCCGGCGTCAGGCTTCCACAACCCGAGAATCAGCTTGAGGATTGTGGACTTGCCGGCGCCGCTCGCGCCCAGGATGATTTTGGTGTGCCCCTTGATCAGCGTGAAGCTCACGTTGCGCAGGATCACCTTGTCGTCGAAGGCGAGCGACACCTTGTCGAACACGACGACCGGGGCGCCGATGGCGTCGAGGATGTCGTTGCGCGTGAGAGGCTCTTCCACCTGCATAGTCAGTACATCAACGTGATCAGGAGGCGCGTGATGAAGAAGTCCACCGCCAGCACAGCTACAGACGCCGCCACCACGGCGTTGGTCGTCGCGCGTCCGACGCCCTGGGTGCCGCCGCGCGTCCGCAGTCCGACATGGCAGCCGATGCTGACGATGGCGAACCCGAGGAAGAACGGCTTGATCAGCCCCATCCACGGGTCCTGCGGATACAAGCCCTCGAGCACCGACGTCCAGTAGACGCTCGAGGCCACCCGCAGCTGAAACACCGCGATCACCCACCCGCCGAGGATGCCCACCAGGTCCGCCACCACGGTCAGGATCGGACACATGATGGTCCCCGCCAGAATCCGCGGCACCACCAGCTTGCGGATCGGGTCGGTGCCGAGCGCCCGGAGCGCGTTCACCTGCTCGGCGACCATCATCGACCCGAGTTCCGCGGCGATGCTCGAGCCGACGCGGCCGGTCAGCATCAGCGCGGTCAGCACCGGGCCGAGCTCCTTGATCATCGACGCGCTCACCAGGCGGCCGACAAACGGGCGGGCGCCGAACTGGTCGAGCGTGATGCCGCTCTGCAGGGCCAGCACGGCGCCGGTGAAGAGCCCGGTCAGCAGCACGACAGTGAGCGAGCCGAGGCCGATCTGCTCGAACTGCTCCACGGCATCCCGATAGTAGAACGGCGGGGTGACCATCCCGCGGAACGCCGCCGCGCAGAGCTTCACGTACTCCTGGACCTCGAGCACGGCGGCTTTCAGCCACTCGTTGATCGCGTCGATCATGCCGTCAGCGCTCCACAGCCGTTGCCAGTCCGAGATCCGCCACGCGCAGCGACCGGATCTCGTCGCGGAGCGCCGCCGCCTTCTCGAAGTCGAGATCGGCCGCCGCCTGTTTCATCTGCCGCTCGAGCGCCGCCAGGCCGGCAGCTCTCTCGGCCGGCGTCCGGAAGCGCGGCCGAGAAGCCGCGTCGGGCACGCCCACATAGTCCCTCTCTTCGATGCTCGCCAGCACATCGTCGATATGTTTGACGATGGAGGTCGGCGTGATGCCGTGCACGGTGTTGTACTCCGCCTGGATCGTCCGCCGACGCTCGGTCTCGTGCAGGCAGTGGCGCATCGAGTCGGTGACCGTGTCGGCATACATGATGACTCGGCCGTTGACGTTGCGCGCGGCGCGGCCCGAGGTCTGGATCAGCGACCCGCCCGAGCGAAGGAAGCCTTCCTTGTCGGCGTCGAGGATGGCGACGAGCGACACTTCCGGCAGGTCGAGGCCCTCGCGGAGCAGGTTGATGCCGACCAGGACATCGAAGACGCCGCGGCGGAGATCGCGCAGGATCTCGATGCGCTCGAGCGTCTCGATGTCGGAGTGGAGGTAGCGGACGCGGACGCCGAGCTCGTGGTAGGTACGAGGTCAGATCCTCGGCCATCTTCTTGGTCAGCGTCGTGACCAGGACGCGCTCGCGACGCTCGGCGCGGGCGCGAATCTCCTGCAGCAGGTCGTCCACCTGGCCGCGCACGGGACGCACGTCGATCGGCGGATCCATCAGCCCTGTCGGCCGGATGATCTGTTCGACGACGACACCGCCGGACTTGTGCAGCTCGTACGGTCCGGGCGTCGCCGAGACGTAGACGACCTGGCCGACGCGCTGCTCCCACTCCTCGAAGCTGAGCGGCCGGTTGTCGAGCGCCGACGGCAGGCGGAAGCCGTAGGAGACCAGCACCTCCTTGCGCGACCGGTCGCCGGCGTGCATGCCGCGCACCTGCGGCACGGTCTGATGGCTCTCGTCGACGACGATGATCGCGTCCTTCGGCAGGTAGTCGAGCAGCGTCGGCGGCGGCGCGCCCGGCGCGCGGCCGGTCAGGTGCCGCGAGTAGTTCTCGATGCCATGGCAGTAGCCGATCTCGCGGATCATCTCGAGGTCGAACATCGTCCGCTGGTGCAGGCGCTGCGCCTCGAGCAGCTTGCCTTCCTTTTCCAGGTCGCCGCGGCGCTGCTCGAGCTCGGCCTTGATCGTCTCCACCGCGCGCTTCGTGTTGTCGCGCGACGTGACGTAGATCGACTTCGGGAAGATCGAGATCCGATCGTGCGCGCCGCAGCGTCCGGCCGGTCAGCGGGTCGATCGCCACCAGCTCGTCGATCTCGTCGCCGAACAGGTCGATCCGGAGCGCGTGCTCCTCGTACGACGGATGCACCTCGATGGTGTCGCCGCGCACGCGGAACGTGCCGCGTCCGAACTCGACGTCGTTGCGCTCGGTACTGGATCTCGACCAGCTTGCGCAGGATCTCCTGCCGGCTGATCCGCTGGCCGCGCGTCAGCGGCAGCACCATCCCGTAGTACGCCTCGGGCGAGCCAAGGCCGTAGATGCACGACACGCTGGCGACGATGATGACGTCGCGGCGCTCGAAGAGCGACCGGGTGGCCGACAGGCGCATCCGGTCGATCTCGTCGTTGATCGTCGCTTCCTTCTCGATGTAGGTGTCGCTGGCCGGGACGTAGGCCTCGGGCTGGTAGTAGTCGTAGTAGCTGACGAAGTACTCGACGGCGTTGTGCGGGAAGAAGCGGCGGAACTCCTGGTAGAGCTGCGCCGCCAGCGTCTTGTTGTGCGCCATCACCAGGGTCGGCCGGTTGGTCCTGGCGATGACCTGCGCCATCGTGAACGTCTTGCCCGACCCGGTCACCCCCAGCAGCACCTGGTGCGGGTCGCCGCGCTCGATCCCCTCCACCAGTTCGGCCTGCGCGCGTGCCTGGTCGCCGCGCAGTTCGAAGTCGGTGACGAGCTGAAAGTGGTCGGTGAGAGAGGCCATGGACGGTGCGGATGCGGGCGCAGGCCCGAATCCCCAATCGTACCACAGGGGGTAGCAGGGCCCGACCCTCGGGCTATCGCCCGGCGGAACTGGTGTATTGAGCGGCGGAACTGAAGCTCCGCCCTCCTATTGCGAGCGCGGGCGTGTGGGCACGGCGGTCGGCGGCAGGTCCTTCAGCGGCGCGTAGTAGCCCCTGCGGGCGCGCACGCGCAGCGCCTGCAGGTGCGTCGGCGTCAGCCGCACATCGACTTTCCGCCACGTCCCGTCCTGTACGGCATTGGACGAGACGAAGCCGAGGCTGTACTGCGCCCGGACCTGCGCGACGATCTGATCGAAGACCTGGCCCACCGCCTTCGCGGAGGTCGGGAAGAACGTCTGGCCGCCGGTGACGTCGGCCAGCTGCTGCAGGCGGAGCTTCTGCTCGTTGCGGACGCCGGTCGGCTGGTGCTGCAGGAAGCCGATGCCGTAGACGATGACGTCGGACGCCTTGAGCATGTCGAAGACGTCGCTGAAGGTCTGCGCGCTGCGGGTGTCGCCGCCGTCGGTGTAGACGACCAGAATCTTCCGCCCGTCCAGTTCCTGCACGCCGTCGAGATAGATGCCGAGGGCGTCGTAGAGGGCCGTCCAGCCGTCGGTTTTCCGCGTGCGGATGCGCTCGATCAGGCGCGGGAGATCCGCGAGGCCATAGCGCGCGACCCGGACCTCGGTGTCGAAGTCCACGCAGCGTGATGTCGTGCGCCTCGGGCAGCTCCTTGAGGAAGCGGATCGCGGCCGTGCGGGCGAGGCTGATGTCCTCCTGCATGCTGCCGCTGGTGTCGAACAGCAGCCCGAGCCGCAGGTTCAGCGCATCGGCGTCGGTGTCGCCGCGAAGAAAGTGGGTGACCTCCTGCCGGGCGCCGTCTTCGTACAGCGCGAAGTCGTCCGGCTTCAGGTCGCTGATGAAATTGCCCTGGCGGTCCATGACCATGACCGCCACGTTCACCAGGTCGATTTCGGCGCGGAATCGTCCCTGCTGGCCGAGCACGCCAGTTGCCGCCGCCGCAACGATCGCCGCACCCAGGATGACCGCCCGCACCGCCGCTCCCAGTGAAGAGAAACTTGCTGGTCGGGCGGATGATAGCACCGTCGCTCCGGCGCGCAACCTCGTCGGTCTCGATTTTGTACCTGCGCGCCGCGCCCCGGCGGCAGGGCAAGAGGCGCCTCAGGCGCCCGTCGGCGCCAGCACTTGAAGCGTCGTCTTCAGCACCACGTTCCGGACGCGGGCACGATACGCGGTCATATGCGGCGCGGCGAGGTGCGCCTCGAGGGCCGGGAGGTCTCGCCACTTCTCGACGATGACGACCACCTGGCCGCGCAGGGGCGGCTGGGCCTGGAGCCCGGTCGCGACGTCGACGGCGGCGCCATATTCAAGGCAGCCCTCCTCGGCCCGGACCGTGGGCACAATCTGATGAAATTCCGCCAGGAACGCGTCCCGCGCGCCCTCCGCCACCTCCACCGTCGCCAGCACATGCACCATGCAGGCATGCTAGCCGAAGCGGCGTATAATTGGTGTTTCCAGCGATGGATGCCGCGGTCGTTCCGTTTACACAGCTCCTGGCAGCCCGATGAGGTGTCTCGCCATCTGCCAGGACGAGCTGGTCATCAAGGTTCTCGACGAGATCCTGCTGGCCAGCTTCGATATCGAGTTCCTCGTCGACAGCCCGGCGCTCGCCCGGCGGCTCGGTGACGCCGGGGTCCACATCACCGCCGCCGACCTGCGGCGCAAAGACACCTATCTCAAGGCCGACATCTCGCCCAGCACCTGCGTCATCGTGCAGGACACCGGCAAGCGCGGCCTGAAGAAGATCCTCGACAACATCCGCGACGCCGGCGGCACGCTGATCTACGTCCTGGGCGTCGGCACCGGCGCCTCGGCGGAGCGCGAGGAAGAGATCAGGTCCGCGTTCCCGGACGTGACCTACCTCGCGATGGCGGAGCTGTTCGGCGGCCCGCTGCTCACCGAGTTCGGCCGATCGCTGACGCGCGCCCGGGTCCAGCAGTACCAGCGATATTTCGCCGACGCGGATCGCGTGCTCATCCTGCTGCACAACGATCCCGACCCCGATGCGATGGCCAGCGGCCTGGCGCTCAGGAACCTGCTGCGGCGCACCAAGGCGACGGCAATCATCGGCGCGCTGCAGAACGTCACGCGGCCGGAGAACCTGCGCATGGCGAACCTGCTCGACATCCACGTCGAGACCATCGCCGCGCGGGACCTCGAGACGTTCGACCGGATCGCGATGGTCGACGTGCAGCCGCACTACTTCACCGGCCTCATCGACCGCGTCGATCTCGTCATCGACCACCACCCGGAGCAGCAGGGCTACAGCGCCGTCTACAAGGACATCCGGTCGGACTACGGGTCGACGTGCACGATCCTGACGGAGCACCTGCGCGCCGTGGACGCGAACATCTCCGAGCGCACGGCTACGGCGATGCTCTACGCGATCAAGAGCGACACGCTGTTCTTCAACCGCCAGGCCAATCGCGTCGACCTCGAGGCGTTCTCGTTCCTCTACCCGCTGTCGGACGCTGCGCTGATCCGCAAGATGGAAGGCGCCGAAATCACGATGGAGCGGCTCGCCTACGTGATGAAGGCCACCGAGAACGGACGACTGGTCGAGCAGGTGTTCTGCGCGTTTCTCGGCGAGCTGCCGCGCGAGGACTTCATCCCCTACGTCGCCGACTTCTTCCTCCAGCTCGAGGACGTCAAGTGGACGATCGTCGCCGGCGTCGTCAACGGCTCGTTCGTGGCGTCGGTGCGAAACCTGGGCTACTCGCGCAACGCGGGCGAGTTCGTGCGGAAGGTCTTCGGCAATCTCGGCAGCGCCGGCGGCCATCGGGCAATGGCCAAGGCAGTGGTGCCGGTCGAGGCGTACCGCCGGAAGTTCGGCGAGCTGACGGGAGCGGCCGTGACACCGCTCATCCTCGAGCAGGCGCTTCAGTTCCTGCACGAAGGCGGCGTGCCCGACAAGAAGAACCGCGAGCGCGAGAAGGAACCGGCTACTCCGCGCGGCTGACGCCGGTTTCCGGCGACATCTGCTCGCCGCTGGCGCCGACCACCGGGTCGATGAACTGCCGGTAGGCGTCCTCGTACCCGCGATCGACCAGCTCCCCCACCACCTGCACGCGATCCGACCGCTCGTCGAAGGCGCCGTCGGTGTCGAGCGGCGCCACCGGGTTGTGCGACGGCCGGATCACGAAAAGCGCGTCAAACAACGTGCCGGCCACGCCCAGCGCATCGCGCAGGGACGCCGCTTCGGCCGACGCGAGATAGTCCCCCAACCGGGCGCGCGGCGCCGGCCGCCGGCGGCTGAGCGCGTGCGGTCCGCCAAGCTCTTCTGCCGCCGTCACCACGATCACCTGACGCACGCCGGCGTTGGCGACCTCCTCGAGGAGCCGGATGAGTGAGGCGGGGCGATCGGTGAGCCGGTGCGACTCGCCGCGCCAGTAGCTCTCCGCGGCGAAGCCGACGAGCTCCGGATCGGTCGCGACCGGCAAGGTCAGCGCCGCAGCGACGGCGTCGAGCGTGTGATCGCGCGCCGCGCCGGCCAAATCGATCGCCTCGGCCGACCGCCGGTCCAGTCCGGTCGTCTGGCGGCGGATGAAAAACGGGCGGCGCCATTCGCGCCCGAGCAGCGCGAACACCAGGTCCTGCCGCGCGTCGAGATCGTGGGTCACCAGCAGCAGCTCGCGAAAGCCGGGCTGGCCGAGGTTCTCCGCGAGCAGCTCCGCGTAGCGCCGGCTCAGGTCGAGCCTCGTCGGCTGCTTCACGCCGGCGCCGCCGCGCAGCAGATCCCACAGGCCAGTGATGAAGTAGTCGATGGCCGGCGCCGCCGCGAGCGGCGCGCCGAGCACCGTCCACCACACGCCGCCGCGAAGCTCGCGGCGCGCCGGCGACGCGCGTCGGGCGCGCACCGCCGCCAGGAGCACCGCCAGCGCCGCCACCGCGAGCACGACCGCCACCAGCTGCGGGACCAGCCGCGGCAGGCCCTCGGGCGCGAACGCGGCGAGCCGCGCCGCCTCCCATTGCCGGGCCAGCCGGGCGCCGGCGCCGGTGCCGGTCGCGTCGAGCAACACGGCGACCTGATACACCGCCGCCCCCATCGCCAGCGCGACGACGGGCACGACGAGCAGCACGGCGGCCAGCGCCAGCCCGGCCGACAGCCGGCGCAGCGTGGCGCGCCACGGATAGAGCCTGCGGACGCCGCGGCCGCGCCAGAGCCCGGTCGGCTCCCACAACCGTGATCCGCCGTCGATCGCGCCAAACAGCGCGCCGACGGCGCCGACGCCGCGACCGGCCACGAGGTCCACGCGCACGCCGGCTTCGCTCAGCGCGCGCAGCGCGCCGGCATGGTACGCGCCGTCGACGCCGCTCCCCGTGAGGACGAGCGCGGTTCGACGATCGGGCGCGTAGTTGGCGGTGCGGGCAGCAGTCTCGGCCACGCGGAATGGTTCAGGCGAGGTCGTGCACGGTGAGGAGCTTGGTGATCTCGAAGGCGCGCCTGCCGCTGGGCGTCACGACGACCACCTCGTCGCCCTCTTCCTTGCCGACAATGGCGCGGCCGATGGGCGAGGACGTGGAGATCAGCCCCTTTTCGACGTCGGCATCCTCCGGCATCACCAGCTGATAGACGATGTCGGCGCCGGTGTCCTCGTGAAGGTGGACGGTCGATCCGAAGGCCGCCCTGCCCCGCGGGATCTTGTCGAGGTTGATCAGCTGGATGTCGGCCACGCGCTTCTGCAGCATCGAGATGCGGGCCTGGACGAAGGTCTGCCGCTCCTTGGCCGCGTGGTACTCGGCGTTCTCTTTCAGGTCGCCGAGCTCGCGTGCGCGCTTGATCTCGAGCGGCAGCTCGAACTTGAGCTCGCGATCGAGCACGGCAATCTCATCATGCAGTTTCTTGAGCAGCTGTTCTTTCATGCGAAGTTCGCGTCGGTCCGGTGAGCCCGGATGGCCGGTTTCAGGCCGATTCTAGCACACGGATCGCGCCAGTCCGGGTGGCCGCGCGGCGCGCGCGTTGTAAGCTTGGGTCGAGGTACGGCCCTGGTCACGGCACACATCTCCAGTCGTCAGAACCCGCTCGTGGCACGCTTCAAGGCGGCTGCCGAGGCCAGCGACGGATCGCTGCTGCTCGACGGCGCGCACCTGGTGTCGGAGGCGCTGGCTGCCGGGCTCGCGCTCGAGTGCGTCGCGCTCGATCCCGACCGCATCTCGCCGCAGGAGCGCGCGGCGCTGACGCGCGCGGTGCCCGCCGCCGAGCTCGTCACGGTCAGCCGCGCGGTGCTCGAGGCGATCAGCCCGGTGCGCACGCCGAGCGGCGTGGTCGCGCTGGCCGCGCGGCCAACCCACACGCTGGGCGACCTGCTGGCGGGCCGGTCGCGGCTCGTGCTGGGCGCGGTCGACGTGCAGGACCCCGGCAACGTCGGCGCGATCGTCCGCGCGGCCGAAGCAGGCGGCGCCAGCGGCGTAGTCTGCACGGCGCACGGGGCCGACCCGTTCGGATGGAAGGCCCTCCGCGGCGCGATGGGCAGCGCCTTCCGGCTTCCCGTCACGCGCGTCCCGGCGATCGACGAGGCCATCGCGGCCGCCCGGACGGCCGGCTGTGCGCATCGTCGCGACGGTCGGACGCGGCGAGGCATCCTTGTACGACGTCGATCTCACCGGCTCCACCCTGCTGCTGCTCGGCAGCGAAGGCCATGGCCTCGCGCCCGCCGTCGTCGACGCCGCCGACGCGCGGGTGTCGATTCCGATGGACGGCGCCGTCGAGTCGCTCAACGTCGCCGTGGCTGCTGCCCTGCTCGTCTACGAGGCGCGAAGACAGCGGCATGCACAACCACGATGACGCGATGCCGCAATGCCGCGATGACGCGCCAGGCGCTGAATTCAGCGGCCGCCCTCGCGGCTTCGCGGCGTCGCGGCGTCGCGGTTGTGAGGACGTCGGCGATGGTGATTGCTTCCACATGACCGGCCCTGGCCTTTTCGACGACGAGGCGCCTTCGCCGACGGCGGTGTCGCCCGACGCGCCGCTGGCGGATCGCATGCGGCCCCGCTCGCTCGACGAAGTCGTCGGGCAGCAGGCGGTGCTCGGGCCTGGCGCGCCGCTGCGGCAGGCGATCGAGGGCGACGTGCTCCAGTCGCTCATCTTCTGGGGTCCGCCCGGCACGGGCAAGACGACCATCGCGCGGCTGATCGCCGACCGCACGAAGGCCCGCTTCGTCGCCTTCTCCGCCGTGCTCTCGGGCATCAAGGAGATCAAGGATCTGATGGCGCGCGCCGAGACGACGCGACGGCACTCCGGGCAGCGGACCATCCTCTTTGTCGACGAGATCCACCGCTTCAACAAGGCGCAGCAGGACGCGTTTCTCCCCTACGTCGAATCCGGCACCATCGTCCTGATTGGCGCGACGACCGAGAACCCGTCGTTCGAGGTGATACGCGGCGCTGCTCTCGCGGTCGAAGGTGTTCGTGCTCGAGGCGCTGACGGTCGACGAAGTGGTGTCGATCCTGAGGCGCGCGCTCGCCGACGTCACGCGCGGGCTCGGCGGCGAGCTGATCGACGCCGACGACGACGCGCTCTCGGCCATCGCCGTCATCTCCAGCGGCGATGCGCGGGCGGCGCTGAACCTGCTGGAACTGGCCGCGCGGTCCGCGCCGCTCGACAACGGACGGCGGCACATCACCCGGGCGTGGCTGGAACGCGCGCTGCAGCGCCGGATCCTGCGCTATGACAAGAGCGGCGAAGAGCACTACAACCTGATCTCCGCCCTGCACAAGTCGATGCGCAACAGCGATCCCGACGCGGCGGTCTACTGGCTCGCCCGCATGCTCGAGGCCGGCGAGGATCCGCTGTACGTCGCCCGGCGGCTGGTGCGGTTTGCCTCCGAGGACATCGGCAACGCCGACCCGCAGGCGCTCACCGTGGCGGTCGCCGCGCAGCAGGCGGCGCATTTCATCGGCATGCCCGAAGGCAACACGGCGCTGGCGCAGGCGGCGATCTATCTCGCCACTGCCCCCAAGAGCAATGCGGTCCTCACTGGCGTACAGTCGCCGCGGCCGAAGACGCCGAGCGCCAGGTGGCCGAGCCGGTGCCGCTGCACCTGCGGAGCGCGCCGACGAAGCTGATGAAGCAGCTGGACTACGGCAAGGGCTACCAGTACGCGCACGACCAGCCGGATGCGATCGCCGACATGACGTGCCTGCCGCCGGCGCTCCAGGACCGCACCTACTACGAGCCGAAGGAGCGGGGGTTCGAGAAGGAGATCAAGCGGCGGCTGGAGGGGTGGAAGCGGATTAAGGAGAACAAGACGAGATAGTGCCGAGTGCCGAGTGCCGAGTGCCGAGTGCTGAGTGCCGAGTGCTGAGTGCCGCAGTGCGCCTATGGCAGTGTCCACAGCACGAAGGCGGCCAGGAGCGAGCCGACGAGTGCGCCGCCGTAGCATGCCGCGTTGATCACTTCGTCCAGGTGCTTCACCTGCAGCCCGTCGTAGAGCGTGTAGCGAAAGCGATGGGCCCAGTGCAGCAGGCAGAGCGTCACAACGCCCCAGAACGCAATCCGGACCAGCGACGGCGAAAGCAGCGCGACGAGTCGCCCGTGGCTTGGCGGCGCCAGCCACCCGAGCGGAAACGCGACACCGAACAGGAACACCAGGACCGGCAGGATCAGCGCGGCCATCACTCCGCCAGCGCTGAACAGCAGCCACGCCAGTGGCTCGAGACGTCGCGTCGCCATCATCCACCGAGGACCAGCCACATGAGCGTCGCCGAGGCGACCGCCCACGCGGCGTAGTTGGCGCCGGCAATCATCGCGCCCGGCAGGCGCCGGCCGCCGACGGTGACGGCCATGGCCTTGGGTGCGAGGTTGAACCAGGTGACGGCATGGAACACGACAAAGCCCAACGTGACCACGTTGACGGCCAGCACCAACGGATTCTGCAACCAGAGCAGGAATGCCTCGTACCAGTTCTCGCCTTGCCCGAGCGCACGGACCCCTTTCACCAGGACGACGACGAACCACGCCACGAAGACGCTGCTGACCTCGCGCAGGATGAACGCCAGATACGACCAGCGCTCCAGCCACCAGTACGTGGAGATCCGCCGCCTGTACCAGCGAACGTGATGCGGGGTCGGCGCGTGGACGTTCATCAGCGGGCTCCCCAGGGCATCACGAACGCCTTCACCCAGTCGAGCGCCGCGTCGAGCTTGTAGCGCTGGATCGCCCCGGCGGGATCGACGTTCTTCGGGCACACCTTCGTGCACTCCCCCACGAACGTGCAGCCCCAGATGCCTTCATGCGCCGACAGCACCTCCAGACGCTCCCTGGCGCCCTCGTCGCGCGAGTCGAGGTTGTAACGCTGGGCCAGCGCGATCGCGGCCGGCCCGATGAACTTCGGATCGAGCGCGTAGATGGGACAGGCCGCGTAGCACAGCATGCAGTTGATGCACATGCTGAACGGCTTGAATGCTTCGAGCTCCTGTGGCGTCTGCCGATACTCGCCTTGCTCGATCGGCGCGTCCTCATCCCTGACGAGCCACGGCTTGACCATCGTCAACTTCCGCATGAAGTCGCCGATGTCGACGATGAGGTCGCGGATGATCGGGAAGTTCCTGAGCGGCTCGACCCGCACCGGACCGGGCAGGTAGTCGGTGAGGAAGGTCGCGCACGTGAGCTTCGGATCGCCGTTGACGCTCATGCCGCAGCTTCCGCACACGCCCATCCGGCACGACCATCGGTACGAGAGCGTGCCGTCAAGGCGGTCCTTCACGTAGTTGAGCGCGTCGAGGATCACCCAGTCCTTCTGACACGGGACTTCGTACTCCTGCATGACCGGCGCGCCCTGCTCGTCGGGACGATACCGGGCCACCTGCAGCGTGATGCGATCCGCCATCGCGTGCTACCTCCCGTACACCCGTTCGCCCGGCGGCCAGCGGGTGATCGTCACCGGCAGATACTCGACACGGCACGAGCCGTCCTGATTGCGCGACACCAGCGAGTGTGCCAGGAACCGGGCGTCGTCGCGGGCGACGAAGTCGGTCCGCTGATGCGCGCCGCGCGACTCCTCGCGCCGCGCGGCGGCATTGACGATGGTCTCGGCGACATCGAGCATGAAGGCCAGCTCGAGCGCCGCGATCCGCTCGGTGTTGAACGTCTGGCTGCGGTCTTCGAGCGTCAGCCCGGCCGCTCGCTCCTGCAGCGCGCGAAGCGCGGCAACGGCGCGGGTGAGCGAATCTCCCGAGCGATAGATCCCCGCGCCGGCCTCCATCGCCTTGTGCATCTCGTCGCGCAGTGTGCTGATGCGCTCGCTGCGCGGCCCGCCCCTGTCGGACGGCCTCGGTCCAGGCGCCGCTCTTCGTCGCGCGCCTGCGCCTCCACGGCGGCGCTCGACCCGTTGGCGGCCTGACGCGAGGCGTACTCGGCGGCGGCTCGGCCCGCCCGCGCCCCGAAGACCAGCAGCTCGGGCAGCGAGTTGGACCCCAGGCGGTTCGCGCCGTTGATGCTGACGCAGGCCGCCTCGCCGGCCGCGTAGAGCCCGGCGATCGGCGTCGCGCCGTGCAGGTCGGTGTGGATGCCGCCCATCATGTAGTGGACGACAGGACGCACGGGAATCATCTCGTTCACCGGGTCGATGTTCTGGTACTTGAGGCAGAGCTCGCGCACGAACGGGATCTTCGCGTCGATGACCTTCTCGCCAAGATGCCGCACGTCGAGGTGCACGACGGGGCCGTACGGCGTGTCGATCGTGCGCCCCTTCTCGACCTCCTTGACGAAGGCTTGCGACAGCCGGTCGCGCGGCCCGAGCTCCATGCTGCGCAGCACGGGTGTGGGTGTCGGCGTGCCGAGATCGTAGTCCTGCAGGTAGCGATACCCGTCCTTGTTGACGAGATATCCGCCCTCGGCCCGCGCGGCCTCCGTGATGAGAATGCCGGTGAACGGCAGCCCCGTCGGGTGGTACTGCACGAACTCCATGTCCTTCAACGGCGCGCCGGCGCGGTACGCCAGCGCCATGCCGTCGCCGTTCTTGATGCTCGCGTTGGTCGTGAACGGATAGACGCGGCCGCAGCCGCCGGTGCAGATGATCACCGCTCTGGCGCCGATTGGCTCGATGCGTCCAGACTGGAGATCGATCGCCACCACCCCGTGTACGCGTCCGTCATCGACGAGCAGCCGTGTCACGAACCACTCGTCGTAGCGCGTGACGCTCCCGTATTTGAGCGAGGTCTGGAACAGCGTGTGCAGCATGTGGAAGCCGGTCTTGTCCGCGGCAAACCACGTGCGCATCTTCTTCATGCCGCCGAACGGCCGCACGGCAACCCGCCCGTCGATCTCGCGGCTCCACGGGCAGCCCCAGTGCTCCAGCCGCAGCAGCTCCTGCGAGGCCTCGTGGACGAAGGCCTCGACCGCGTCCTGATCGGCCAGCCAGTCGCCGCCGGAGATCGTGTCGTATGCGTGCTCGTCGAAGCTGTCGTCGGCGCGGATGACGCCTGCGGCGCCGCCTTCGGCGGAAACCGTGTGGCTCCGCATCGGATAGACCTTCGAGACCACCGCGACGCTGAGACGGGGGTTCGCCTCCGCAATCGCGATGGCCGCGCGCAAGCCTGCGCCTCCGCCGCCGACCAGGAGCACGTCGTGCGCGTGCGTCATGAGACGTCCCGAGCAGCCACCCGCGGCGAGGGCATGGGCAGGAGCGGCTATTCCGCCGAGATCATCGTGTCCACCAGGACGGTGCCGTTGTGGTGGACGACTTTCTCGGCGACGGCCCCGTCGTGGTACTCGTGGCGGATGGTGCGGCACCCGCAACTGAAGTCCATTTCCCGGGTCACCACGACCTGCTCGTCATCGTCCTGAAAGACCTCCCCGTCGACGAACCGGCCGCAGGGGGCTTCGGAGCTGCTGAATCGCGTAGTGGTACAGGGCACGTCGCTCTCCTTCCAGGCGTTGCCTAGGGGACGCGCGCGAACGGAATCGGCGTGAGCGGAAACGGGGGCGGAAGATGCAGGACGACCGGCGCGGGAGCGGATACGGATTCAGCCGCTGCCACCGCCGGAGCCAGGCGAAGAGCCGGGTAGAAGACCATGGCCCTGCTCGGTCGCGGCCGATTATGCACGGAGGGGGGCGAGCAGCGCAATCGCCGGCCGGAACGACCGAACCGAAGGGGATCCTGTTCCGGCGGAACCCCGGTGTGCGACAATCGCCGCGTTCCGCCAGCCTCAGGAGGGTTCCATGCAGCGCACTCGGCTTCTGCTCCTGACTGTCCTCACCCTCACCCTCGGCGCGGTCGTCTCCGCGCCGGCCGCGGCGCAAGGACCTCCGATGCCCACGCCGGGGCCCGAGCACCAGGTGCTCAAGATGGACGACGGCGTGTGGGATGCCGTCGTCGAAATCAGCACGCCCGGTGGTCCGATGACGTCGAAGGGCGTCGAGACCAACACCATCGGCTGCGGCGGCCTGTGCCTGATCTCGGACTTCAAGGGCGAGATGGGGCCCGGCATGACGTTCCACGGGCACGGCATGACCGCGTACGATCCCCTGAAGAAGAAGTACGTCGGCAGCTGGACCGATTCCATGTCCAGTGGCATGAACGTCGGCGAGACCACGTACGACGCGGCAGCGAAGAAGGCCAGCGGCTCCATGGAGGGCCCTGACATGACCGGCAACATCGTCAAGTCACGAACGGTCGTCGAGTACGTCGACCCGGATCACCGCGTGATGACGATGTTCAGTGCCGGCCTCGACGGCAAGGAAGTCCAGACGATGAAGATCAGCTACACGCGGCGGAAGTAGTCGGAGGGCTGGCGCGGCGGCGTCAGATTCGCTGGAAGTTCCGCTCGATCTCCCGTCTCGTCAGGCGGAGCATGACGGGCCGGCCGTGCGGGCAGATGGTCGAGTACGCCGTCGCGCGCAGCTCCTCGAGGATGTGCGCCATCTTGTCGTACGTCAGCGGGTAGTTGGCCTTGACCGCGGCATGGCACGCGATTGTCGCGGCCATCTGCTTCAGCGCGGCCTCGGCCGGGCTGCCGCGGTCGACGCCCTCGAGGTCCTCGGCCAGCGCGCGCAGCGTCGCCGCCGCCTCCTCGATTCCAAGCAGCGCCGGCACCGCCGACACACGAACGGCGTCGCCGCCGAACTCCTCCACCTCGAACCCGAGCCGCTCGAGATCGGCCGACCGCGCCACCAGCGCCTGGCGGCCCGACGCCGGCAGGTCGACGAGCACCGGCGTCAGCAGCCGCTGGCTCTCGAGCCGCCCGGTCGACAGCCGCTCGAGCGTCCGCTCGTAGAGCACGCGCTCGTGCGCGACATGCTGGTCGATGATGGCGACCCCTTCGTGGTCAACCGCGATGATGAAGGTGTCGCGGAACTGGCCCAGGGGCATCAAACCAGTGCCGAGTGCTGAGTGCTCAGTGCCGAGTGCGGTGCTGGGTGCTGCGTGCTGCGGTGCCGAGTGCGGCGGCTGGTGCCGCGTGCACCGTGCCGGCGCCGCCCCAGGCCGACGGCTGATCCGTGCGCCAGCGGCTCGGATACAGGCCTCCGGCCAGCACGCCGGGAATCGGCAGCGTCTCGCCCGTCGGGTAGGCGGATGGCACGGCCGAGGGCGTCAATGTCAGCATCGGCGCCGGCCCCTTCCCCAGGGCGTCGGCGACGGCGCGGCGAATCACCTCGTGCATCAGCGACTGCTCGCGGAAGCGCACTTCGGCCTTCGTCGGGTGCACGTTCACGTCGAGCGCGTCGAGCGGCATCTCGATGAACAGGTGCACTTCCGGGCTGCGCTCCTTGATCGACGCGACGCTGTAGGCGTCGCCGATGGCGTGCGCGATCGTCTTGTCGCGTACGAGGCGGCCGTTGATGAAGACGTTCTGCGGCCCGCGGCGCGGGCCGGTCTCGGCCAGCGGCGCGGCGTAGCCGGTGACGCGGATGCCGCCGGCCTCCTTGTGGACTTCGATCAGGTCGCCGGGTCGCCGTAGATCTGGAACAGGCGCTCGCGCCGGCTCGACGCCGGCGGACACTCCAGCAGCCGGCGTCCCGCGCTCACGAGCGAGAACCCGACCTCGTGCGCGCCCAGCGCCAGCTGCGTCACGATGCGGGAGACCTGCGCCGATTCGGCCTGATCGGACTTGAGGAACTTCCGGCGGGCCGGCAGGTTGTAGAAGAGATCCTCGACGTCGATCGCGCGTGCCCTCCGGCGCCCCGACTTCGATCACCGACGCGACGGTGCCGCCGTGCACCTTGATCTCGGTGCCGGTCATCGCCCCCCGCGCCCGCGTGCGCAGCGTCAGATGGGAGACCGAGGCGATGGAGGGCAGCGCCTCGCCGCGGAACCCGAGCGTCGCGATGGCGGCGAGGTCGGCGCTCGTCCGGATCTTGCTGGTCGCGTGGCGCTCCAGCGCCAGCCGCGCGTCTTCCGGCTCCATGCCCTCGCCGTCGTCTTCGACGCGCACCAGGCGCTTGCCGCCGTACTCGACGGTCACCGTGACGCGGCGGGCGCCGGCATCGAGCGCGTTTTCGACCAGCTCCTTCACGACCGACGCCGGGCGCTCGACCACCTCGCCGGCGGCGATCTGGTTGGCGAGGTCAACGGGAAGGCGGTGGATCTTCGGCATCAGTCACGTACGTCAACCACGGAGCCACGAAGGACACGGAGGCAACACGGAGCCTTCCAGGTACGAAATTCCCGAAACAGATTCTCTGTGCGTCCTTCGTGTTCTCTGTGTCTCCGTGGTTGACGTACGTGTCATCGTACAGCGCCACGGGCGCCGCGTGCCAGCAGCAGGTAGGCGGGCACGCCGCTGGCGATCGTCCCGAGCGCCCATCGAGACTCGACGGGCATGGCGTGGATGCTGTTGACGACCAGCCACGCGCCGCACGCGACGAACACGACAGGCACGAAGGGATACCATGGCATGCGGAATCCCGCTGCCGCACCGCTGACGTCGTCGCGGCGGAGCCTGAAGAGCGCCAGCCCGCACAGCGCGTGGAAGACCCAGTAGCCGATGATGGCGCTCGTCGCCAGCCGATCGATGGTGCCGGCGAGCGCGAGCGCCACCGTCAACCCGCCCAGCACGAGGATCGCGCCGATGGGAGCCCGCGAACGATCGCCGATACGCCCCCAGACCGCCGGCAGCAGGCCGTCCCGCGCCATCGCGAAGCCGACGCGTGCCGTCGACAGCAGCATGCCGTTGAGCGTGCCAAACGCCGAGATCGCGAACGCCGCGAACAACACCGAGGAACCGGCCGGTCCGAGGAAGCTTTGCGCGACCTTCACGCCGACGGCCGGCGCGTTCGGATAGGCGACGGAGTTCGACGAGGCGACCTCCTCGAAGGGCAGCGCCATGAAGTACACCGCGTTGGCGCACAGATAGAGCGCCGTCACGCCGAGCGCGCCGCCAACGATCGCGCGCGGCAGGGTGCGCGTTGGAGCGATGGTCTCGCCGGCGGTCATCGGCAGGTTGTTCCAGCCGGCGTACGGCCACAACGCGCCGACCATCGCCGCCCCGAAGGCCGAGAACGTCGCGCCGCCTGGGCCGGACTCGCCGGCCAGCCTCGCCGGCGAGATCTCGGGCGCAAGCAGCAGCGTCAGGCCGATGAGCGCGACGAGCACCGCGACCTTCGCGATCGTGAGCGCGGTCTGCGTGCGCGCGCCAGCGACGACGCCGGCGCAGTTGATGGCGGTCAGGATCGCGACGGCCAGCGCCGCGACCACGTGCTTCCACGGGGCCAGCGCCGGGACGAGCGCCGCGAGAAAGATGCCGATAGCCACCGCGACGGCCGCCTGCGACGCGGCGCCGACAATCGTGCGCGTCCAGCCGAAGAGAAAGGCGGTGAACGGACCGAAGGTCTGCCGCAGGAACACGTACTCGCCGCCGGTATGCGGCAGCCGCGCCGACAGCTCCGCGTAGGTCAGCGCGCCGGCCATCGACAGCAGGCCCGCGGCCAGCCAGGCCAGCAGCACGAGCGGCGCCGAGCCCACCTGCTGCGCCATCAGTGCCGGCCGCAGGTAGATGCCGGTTCCCACCATCGTGCCGACGACCAGCGCCGTGGCGTGAATGAGCGTCAGGCCGCGCCGCAGCTCGGTCGCGGCACCCGCCGTCAGAGCCAGCGTCGCTTCCTGAAGAAGATCAGCATGACGATGACGGTCGCCACCATCCCGCTCAGCAGCCACCAGAACGGGCGCGGGTCGGCGTCGCTCTTGACGAGCGGCAGCTTCAGGTTCATGCCGTAGATGCCGGCCACCAGCGTCAGCGGCGAGACGATCACCGTGATCACCGTCAGCACGCGCATGATCTCGTTCAGCCGGTTCGAGACGTTCGAGTAGTGCGCGTCGAGCAGGCTCGTGATGCGGTCCTGGAAGATGAGCGCCTCGTCCGCGATCCGCACGAGATGATCGTAGACGTCGCGGAAGCGATAAGTGAGCTCCTCGCTGAGCAGCGGGAACTCGCGCCGCGCCAGGCGCGCCAGCGCGTCGCGCTGCGGCAGGGCGATGCGACGCAGCGCGGTGACATCGTGCTTCACCGAGAGGATCTCCCGCACCGTCTCCTTGCGCGGAGTCTGGAACACTTCCTGCTCGAGCTCGTCCAGCCACTTCTCCAGCTGCTCGATCTCGGGCTGATAGTTGTCGACCATGCGGTCGATGATGCGGTGCATCAGCGCGCCGGGCCCCTCGCCCAGCACGTGGTCGCTCCTGCCGCATACCTCCTGCACGCCGGAGATGCTGCGCGTCTTGCCGTCGTGCACGGTGACCAGGTAGTTGCTGCCGAGGAAGAAGTCGGTGTCGTGGGTGACGAAGGACTCCTCGGCGCGCGACCGCTGGTAGTCGATGCCGTGCAGGATCAGGTAGAGGTAGCCGTTGTAGGTTTCGATCTTCGGATGGTGCGCGGCCATGACGGCGTCTTCCACCGCCAGGGGATGAAAGTGGAAGGCGTCGGCGAGGATCGCCAGCTCCCCGGGAGTGGGAGCGGAGAGGTCGACCCACACCTTCGCCCCCGCGGCCGGATCCAGCAGCGCCGGGTCCAGCGCCGGCAGGCACTGCGTTCTGCCATCACGATGGACGAAGACTGTGATCATTGAATTGCAGGTTGACGGTTGACGAATGACGATTACAGTCGGTGCGTTGCAGCCTTTCGAGCACAGGCCGCCGTCTCGCCCCGACCAACCGTGCAATCGCAACCGGCAATCGTCAGTTCACTAGTCGCCCACCTTCACGCTCAGCGCCGCGTGCGCCGCCGCCAGCCGCGCCACGGGCACGCGGTACGGCGAGGCGCTCACGTAATCGAGCCCCACCTTGTGGAAGAAGTGCACCGACGACGGGTCGCCGCCGTGCTCGCCGCAGATGCCGAGCTTGAGATCGGGCCGGGTCTTGCGCCCCTTCTCGCACCCCATCGCGACCAGCTGGCCGACGCCGACCGTGTCGATGGACTGGAACGGATCCCGCTCCAGGATCTTCCGCTCCTGATACACGCCCAGGAACTTGCCGGCGTCGTCACGCGAGAAGCCGAAGCGTGAGCTGGGTCAGGTCGTTGGTGCCGAACGAGAAGAACTGCGCTTCGGTCGCGATCTCGTCGGCGGTGGCGGCGCCGCGCGGCACCTCGATCATCGTGCCCACGAGATACTTGAACTTGACGCCCTGCTCCTTCATGACGTCGCTGGCCACGCGATCGACGATGGTCTTCTGGTCCTTCAACTCCTTGACCAGGCCGACCAGCGGGATCATGACCTCGGGGACGACCTTCAGGCCTTCCTTGTTCAGCTGCGCCGCCGCCTCGAAAATCGCGCGCGCCTGCATCTCGGTGATCTCGGGATACGTGATGCCGAGACGCACGCCGCGATGGCCGAGCATCGGGTTGAACTCGTGGAGCTGTTCGACCCGGGCGAGCAGCGTCTTCTTCTCCTTCAGCTCTGCGCCGCCCTTGCCTGCCGCCTCGAGCTTCGCGACCTCGACCATCAGGTCTTCGCGCTTCGGCAGGAACTCGTGGAGCGGCGGGTCGATGGTGCGAATCGTCACCGGCTCGCCATGCATCGCCTTGAACACGCCGTAGAAGTCGGCGCGCTGCAGCGGCAGCAGCGCGTCGAGCGCCTTCCGCCGGTCGGCCTCGTTGTCGGCGAGGATCATCTGCTGCACCTTCTCGATGCGGCCCTCGCCGAAGAACATGTGCTCGGTGCGGCACAGCCCGATGCCGCGCGCGCCGAACGCGTAGGCCAGCTCCGCCTGATCCGGCAGGTCCGCGTTCGCGCGGATGCCGAGCGTGCGTTCCTTGTCCGCCCACGTGAGCAGCTGGTTGAACCGCTGGTAGATGTCCGACTGCGCCGGCTTCATCTTGCCGTCGAGCACCTGCAGGATCTCGCTCGGCTTGGTCGCGACCTGCCCCAGCTTGACCTCGCCGGTGAGCCCGTCGAACGACAGCCAGTCGCCTTCCTTGATCGTCTGGCCCTTCACCGAGACCGCCTTGTCCCTCTCGTTGACCACCAGCTCGCCGGCGCCGACGACGGAGGGCTTCCCCATCTGCCGGCCGACGACGGCGGCGTGCGACGTCATGCCGCCGGTGGCCGTCAGGACGCCTTCGGCGACTTCCATGCCGTGGATGTCATCCGGCACCGTCTCCTTGCGGACGAGCAGCACCTTCTTGCCCTTTTGCGCCCACTCGACGGCGTGGTCGGCGGTGAAGACCACCTGTCCCGAGGCCGCGCCCGGCGAGGCCGGCAGGCCCTTGGTGGCCAGCGGCAGCTTCTTCCACTCGGCCGGATCGAAGACCGGCGAGAGCAGCTGCGACAGCGCCGCCGGCTCGACGAGCAGCAGCGCGTCCTTGGGCGAGCGCAGCTTCTCCTTGACGAAGTCGGTGGCGATCACGACCGACGCGTACCCGGTGCGCTTGCCGTTCCGGGTCTGCAGCATGTAGAGCTTCTCGTCCTCGATCGTGAACTCGAAGTCCTGGATGTCGCGGTAGGTCTTCTCGAGCCGCGAAGTGATCTTGCGCAGCTCCTTGTAGGCCTTCGGCATGACCTTCTCGAGCTCGGCAATCGGCAGCGGCGTGCGCACGCCGGCGACGACGTCCTCGCCCTGGGCGTTGACGAGGAACTCGCCGAAGAACTCGTTGGCGCCGGTCGCCGGGTTGCGCGTGAAGCCGACGCCGGTGGCCGACCGGTCGCCGGAGTTGCCGAACACCATCTGCTGCACGTTGACGGCGGTGCCGATGTCGTCCGGGATCTCGTAGAGGCGGCGGTAGGTCTTCGCGCGCTCGTTGTTCCACGAGCGGAACACCGCGTCACGCGCGCCGCGCAGCTGCACGAAGGGATCCTGCGGGAAGGTCTTGCCGGTCTCGGCCTTGATGAGCGCCTTGTAGCGCTGCACCGTCTCCTTCAACCCGCCCTCTTTCAGGTCGGTGTCCTGTGCCGCGCCGTGCGCGTGCTTGACGGCCTCGAACTCGTGCTCGAACTTGTCCTTGCCGATCTCCAGCACGACGCTGCCGAACATCTGGATGAAGCGGCGGTAGCTGTCGTAGGCGAAGCGGCCGTTGCCGGTCTTCTTCTTCAGCCCCTCGACCGCCTCGTCGTTCAGCCCGAGGTTGAGGATCGTGTCCATCATGCCGGGCATCGAGAACTTCGCGCCCGAGCGCACCGACACCAGCAGCGGGTTGGCCGTCGAGCCGAACGTGAGGCCGGCGGTCTTCTCCAGCTTGCGCACGTGGGCTTCCATCTCGGCTTCAATGGCCGGCGTCAGCTTGCGGCCGTTGTCGTACCACAGCATGCACGCGGCCGTGGTGATCGTGAAGCCGGGGGGCACCGGCAGGCCGGCGTTGGCCATCTCGGCCAGGTTCGCGCCCTTGCCACCGAGCAGGTCGCGCATGGTGCGGTCGCCGTCGGATTTGACGCCGCCGAAGAAGTAGACGTGCTTGTTCGACTTCGCCTTTGCGGTCGCCTTGGCAGCGGGCTTCGTCGCTCTTCGTTCTTCGCTGCCTTCTTCACTGCCTGCTTCTTCACGGTCTTCGCTTGCTTCTTTGCCATGGTCGGTTAGGACTCCGATTGAGGAACGATCTCCGAGATATCCGCGAGACGGAGGATGAGCCGCGCCAGCGACGTCATCAGCGAGAGCCGCGCCTGCCGCAACGCGGGGTCCTCCACCATCACGAACACGTCCGAGAAGAACCGGTCCACGAAGGGACCGAAGCCGGCAGCCTCGGCGAAGGCCTGCCGGTAGTTGTCGCCGGACTCGAGCACGCGCTCGATGATCGGCTGGCGGCGCCGGAGCTCGGCGACGAGCGCGAGCTCGGCCGGCTCGTGGAGCGGGGCGTAGGGGTCGGTCCCTTCGTCCGCTGCGGACGGAGGGGTCGCGCCCAGACCGATGTTCTTGACCCGCTTGAACGCGGTGGCCAGCTGCTGGAATTCCGGCGTGCCGGTGAACTCCGGCAGCGCTTCGAGCATGCGCCGCGCTTCGAGCGGGCTGATGCCGGAGAGCGGCCGGCCCGCCAGCACGGCGCGGACGTTGCGCACGTCGTAGCCGCGCTGCTCGAGGACGTAGGTCAGCCGCTCGGTCAGAAACGCCGTCAGCGCCTCGCGCGCGGACTCGTCGAGCGGGAGGTCGCGTTCGGCCGCCGCCATCAGCGAGCCGAGCGTCGGACGCACCGCCAGGCCCGTCAGCTCCGGCAGGTCGACGAGGATGCGGAACAGCCCGTGCGCCTGGCGCCGCAGCCCGAACGGATCGCGCGAGCCGGTGGGCCGCTCGCCCGCCGAGTACAGCCCGACCAGCGTGTCCAGCTTGTCGGCCATCGACACCGCCGCCCACGTCACGGCCGCCGCACCCAGTTTCGCGCGGCTCGGTGGCGCATCGGCCTCGACGGCCGTCGGCAGGTAGTGGTGGTAGATCGCCTTCCACACCGCCTCGGGGTGGCCTTCCTCCCGGGCGTAGATGCCGCCCATGGTCCCCTGCAGCTCGGTGAACTCGCGCACCAGGTCGGTGCCGAGATCCGCCTTGGCCAGGCGTCCAGCCTTCGCGGCTGACGCCGCTTCGGCTGGCAAGCCCAAGGCTTCCGTCGCGACCCACTCCGCCAGGCGCTCGACGCCGCTCGGCCTTCGCCTTGTACGTGCCGAGCTTCTTGTGAAACAGGATCGTGTCGAGCCGCGCGATGCGCGCCTCGAGCGGCACCTGCCGGTCGGCGTTCCAGAAGAACTGCGCGTCGCGCAGCCGCGCCGTGAGCACGCGCTCCGAGTTGCGGCTGATCAGCTCCGGCCGCTCGACCTCGACGTTGGTGACGGCCAGAAACGCCGGCTTGAGGCGGCCATGGTCGTCCACCACCGGCACGTAATGCTGGTGATGAATCATCGTCGTCGTCAGGACTTCTTCCGGCAGCGCCAGGAACTCCGACGGGAAGACGCCGGCGACGACGGCGGGCCACTCCACCAGATCCGGCACCTCGTCCAGCAGACCCGCCTGCCCCGCCGCGGCCCGATGGATACGGCCGCCGAGACGCCCGGCATGGACGTCCAGGTCGCGCGCAATCCGCTCGCGCCGTTCTTCACGCTCGAGGACGACGAAGTGCTCGAGCAGGCGCGCCTTGTAGTCGTCGAAGGTCTTCACCTTCACGGCGCGTCCCGCTCGCCCGCTCGTGGTGAGGAACCGGTGCCCGTAGGTGGTGGCGCCGGATCGCACGTCCTGGACGAGCGGCGACTGCGCGCCTTCGGTCCGGCGGATGTCGTACGGGACGACGCGCCCGCCGTAGATGAACAGCAGCCAGCGCACCGGCCGGCCGAACCGCAGCTCGCCCTTGCCGTCCTCGAGCCACGCGTCCCAGCTCATCGTCTTCGGGAATGAGAGGCCGCGCAGCAGGCCAGTCATCACGTCGGGCAGCGCGTCGACCGACGCCCTCCCCCGCTGCCGCTTGCGCACCGCCAGGTACTGGCCCTTCGGCGTCGCGATCTCCTCGAGCGCGTCCGGCTCGACGCCGTTCTTGCGCGCGAATCCGATGGCCGCCGGCGTGAACTGCCCGTCGGCTCCCCGTGCGGCCGACACCGGCGGCCCGCTGACCACTTCTTCGAGGTCCGTCTGGCGCTCGGCGACGCGTCCCACGCGCACGGTCAGCCGCCGCGGCGTCGTCCACGACTCGACCGGCCCGTCCACGTCCAGGCGCGCGGCCTTCAGCTGCGCCGTCGTCACGTCGGACAGCTGCGCCGTCAGCGACGGCAGCCAGCTCGCCGGGACCTCTTCGACGCCGATCTCGATGAGAAGCTCTCGATCCATTGACTACGCCTTCGCCGCGCCAATCACGACGACACCATGACACGACGACACGACGATCCTGCGATGGCCGCCGGGGCTGAGCCTCGAAGCCTGCCGATCGTCCTTCGTGTCATCGTGGCATCGTGGCTTCGTGATTGTGACGGTGCAGTCCCGGGTCACGGCTGCTCCACTTCCACCGGCTTCAGGCTCTCGTAGTAGGCCCGTGCGATCGCAACGGCCAGCTGCCGGACGCGGAGGATGTAGGCGGTTCGCTCGGTGACGCCGACGCTGCCGCTGCTGTCGAGGATGTTGAACAGGTGGGAGCACTTGAGACATTCCTCGAGCGCCGGCCACACGAGGCCCGACCCCAGCAGCTTCTGGCAGAACACGTAGTGCCGCTCGAACAGGTCCCGGTGATGCGCCGCGAATTCCTCGCTCGACACGCCCTCGACCTGGCCGAACACGTACTTCGACTGCTCGATCTCTTCGCGCAGCCGCACCTCGCGATACTTCACGCCCGGCGCCCACTCGAGATCGTAGACGTTGTCCACCTTCTGCAGCGCCATCGCGATGCGCTCGAGGCCGTAGGTGATCTCGCAGGCAATGGGCGACAGGTCGATGCCGCCGACCTGCTGGAAGTAGGTGAACTGGGTGATTTCGAGGCCGTCGAACAGCACCTGCCAGCCGATGCCCCAGGCGCCGAGCGTCGGCGACTCCCAGTTGTCTTCCTCGAAGCGGATGTCGTGCTGCCGCGGGTTGATGCCGCAGGCCTCGAGCGACTGCAGATACAGGTACTGCACCTCGTCCGGGGACGGCTTGAGGATCACCTGGAACTGGTGGTGCTTGAACAGCCGGTTCGGGTTCTCGCCGAACCGCCCGTCGTCGGGGCGGCGCGACGGCTGGACGTAGGCGACGTTCCAGTGCGCCGGCCCCAGCACCCGCAGCAGCGTCTCGGGATGCGAGGTGCCGGCACCGACCTCGAGGTCGAGCGGCTGTTGCAGCAGGCAGCCGTTGGCCGCCCAGAACTGCTGCAATTTGAAGATGAGGTCTTGGAAGGTCAAGGAATTGACGGTTGACGAATGACGATTGACGAATAGCGAGTCACGATTCTAATGCCCACCTCTGATCGCCCGCAGCACGCGAGGCGATCGCAATTCGCGCTCCAGGTGGCGCACCATCAGCGCACGATGCAGCGCCTCGAGCTCGCCCAGCACGGCGCCGGCCCGCGTCAGGTCGCCGAGATCGCGCGGGCCGCGGGCGCGCGCGCGGGCCAGAAAGCTCAACGCGCCGGGCGACAGCGCCTTGCCCATCCGCTGCCCTCCCAGGCCGTCCGCGCACCCGCCGCACGTCAGCACGCCGTCGAGCGGCGACAGCCACGCACCTGCCTCGACGCCGTCGCTGAACCGCGCGCCACATCGGTGGCAGACCAGGTGCGGCGGATACACCCCCTGCAGCCGCAGCAGCCAGTACTCGAAGTACCGCGCCAGGCCGTCCACGCCAACGCCCTCGGCCAGCGCGTCGAGCACCGAGGTCCCGAGACGGAACAGCGTCTCGTTCGGGTCGTCGGCCGGCGCCCACTCGTCCAGCAGCTCCGCGAAGTAGCTGGCGTAGCCGATCGCATCGCCCGGCGCGGAGAGCGGCGACCGAACCGGCTCGGCGTAGTTCATGCCGACCAGCTCGCGCGTCTCCTTCTCGAAGTACGCCACGCGGACGTGCGTCAACGGCTCGAGCGCGCCGACGAACCGCGATCGGGGCCGCCGCGCGCTCTTGGCCACCCCCCGCTTCTTGCCGCGGTCCGCCGTGAGGAACACGACGATCCGATCGGCCTCGCCGAGTTTGTACGTGCGCAGCACCAGCGCGTCGGCGGTGTACAAAGGCATGGCGCGGCCGACAAAATCCCCCTATTTTACCCGGTTCCCAGGTACTTCAGGAACACCGTCGCCAGGCCGAGGAACGAGGCGAAGCCGGCCACGTCGGTGAACGTCGTGATGAACACCGAGCTGGCCAGCGCCGGATCCACCTTCAAGGCCCGCAAGCCGAGCGGAATCAGCGTCCCGGCGGTGGCCGCGATGAACATGTTGATGACCATCGCCAGCCCCAGCACGCCGCCCAGCACCGGGTTGCCCTTCATCAGCCACACGACGATGGCCCCGAGCGATCCCAGCACCAGGCCGTTGCCCAGCCCGACCACCGCTTCCTTGAACAGCGCCTGCCGGGTGTTGGCCCAGGTCAGCTCGCCGAGCGCGATGCCGCGCACGATCACGGTCAGGGTCTGGGTCGCGGCGTTGCCGCCCATGCCGGCGACGATCGGCATGAACACCGCCAGCGCCACCACCTGATCGATCGTGTGCTCGAACAGGCTGACGACGCTGGCGGCCAGAAAGGCCGTCACCAGGTTCACCGCCAGCCAGGGCAGCCGCTTGGTCAGCGATTCCACCGGCGGGGTCGAGACGCGCTCGTCGGCGGTCACGCCGGCGAGCCGGTAGATGTCCTCCGTCGCCTCGTCCTTGATGACGTCGATGACGTCGTCCACGGTGACGATGCCGACCAGCTTGTTCTCCTCGTCGACGACCGGGATCGCCAGCAGGTTGTACGACGCCACCAGCCGCGCCGCTTCCTCCTGGTCCGTGTCGACGCGGACGCTGATCACGTCCGGCGTCATGATCCGCTTGAGCGGCGTCTCCGGCGCGACGAGCAGCAGGCGGCGCAGCGAGGTGACACCGACGAGGTGCCGGCGCCCGTCGACGATGTAGAGATAGAACACCATCTCCACGTCGCGCGACGACTGGAGCTCGGTGATGCCTTCGCCGACCGTCAGGTCCTCGGACAAGGCGAAGACGTTCGGGTTCATGATGCGCCCGGCGGTCTTCTCGGGGTACTCGAGCAGGTTCTCGACCTGCCCGGACTCCTTCGGGCGCATCAATTCGAGGACGGCCGACGACAGCTCCTCTGGCAGGTAGTCGACCAGGGCGGCCGCGTCGTCGGAGGGGATCTCCTGAATCAGCTTGGCGATCTCTTCGGCGGGACGATCCGAGAGCAGCTGTGCCGCCATCTCGGGTCCGAGTTCCGTGGCGGCTTCCATCGCCAGCTTCGGGCTGCGCTCGACGATGACGGTGAAGGCGGCCTTGCGGTCGCGCTCCTGCAGCTCGCCGAAGACGGCCGCGAGGTCGGCCGGATGCTGTTTCTGGAGGAGGTTGAACAGGTTCGCGGTCGCGCCGATACGCAGCAGTCGCCTGACCGAGTCGAGCACGACATCGATTCTTCGCTGCGGCGCCATCGGGAACCCCTGCGTCGGGAATCAGCCTTCATCAGTCTCTGGTCTGAGACGTCAGCCGTCGGCCATCAGCCCGACGGCAGCGGCCTTTGGAGCCGCTGGAAACTCCTAAAGGTAACACACGCTATGGGTTCCGGGCTATGGTTAACTGGCAGGGGTACTGCTAAGGCCGTCCGGCGTCCCCATGCTACTGTGAGCCCGATGCGCGCGGCCGCCTGTCTTGTCGTCGCCGCCACTGTCACCGTCGGCGCGTCCGGCTCCCCATCCGACAAGGTCGTCCTGAAGCGCGCGGGTGCGCACGTGGCCGCCTACGCGCTCGAACTGCCGCACGTCGTCGGCGAAGAGACCTTCGACCAGCACATGACGCCAAACCGCGGCTATACCGGCGAGTCGACGCGGCGTCAGCTGCTCGCCGACTTCGCGTGGGTGAGGCTCGAGGGCATTCGCGAAGCGATTGGCGTACGCGAGGTAACTGCCATCGACGGTGTGCCGGTCGGCGCAGACCGGGGCCGGCTCGTGCCGTTGCTCCATTCGGGACGCGGACGCGTGGACGAGGCGCGCGCGATTCTCGACGAAGGCGCGAAGCACAACCTCGCGCCGGGATCGCGAAATTTCAACATCCCGACGTTCGCGTTCTTCCTGCTGCATCCCGAGATGCAGCCGCGCTTCTCGTGGAAGCGGAAGAACCGGCCGGCGGAGCAGGTCCGCGAGTTCGAGATGCGCGAGCGGTCGCGGCCGACTGTGGTTCGCACCGAAGAGGGCGCACCGATCTTCCTGCGCGGCCGCGTCTGGATCGACACGGCGACGGGCAGTGTCACGCACACCGAGCTCGATTTCGATCTCGACGAGTTGGACTACGTGATGAGCGTCGCTTTCGCGCCGGTACCCGCACTCGGGCTCGTCCTGCCCAGCGAGCTGCACGAGCTCTACACGACGAGGTCGGCCCGAATCGAAGGCCACGCGGCCTACGCCCGCTACCGGCGGTTCACGACCGGCGCGCGGCTGCTCAACTGACCGGCGCGCGACGCCGCTGGCGCCGGCTTCAGCAGCGGGCGCAGCGCCGCCATGACGAGCAGCACGATGCCGAACGTGCAGACGATGGTGGCACCGGTCGGAAGATCGAGCTTCAGCGACAGGTACACGCCGAGCGCCGACACGACGGTCCCCATCGTCCAGCCGATCGCCAGGCGCGGACCGATCCGGTCGGCATAGAGCATCGCCGCCACCGACGGCACGATCAGGTAGCAGAAGACGAGCAGCACGCCGGCGATCCCCACCGACGACGTGACGACGAAGCCGAACGAGGCGTAGAAGAGGAAGTCCCAGAACCGCACCGGCAGCCCGGCGGCCGCCGCGCCGTCGCGATCCATCGAGATACGCAGGAACTTGTCCCTGAAGACGTAGTGGAAGACCCCGATCACGCCGTACAGCGCCGCGGTCTTCAACACCTCGGGCCACGACACCGCGAGGATGTTGCCGACCAGCATGTGCTGCAGGTGCTCGGCCTGCGACGCCGACGTGCTCATCGCGACGATCGAGGCCGCCGACGCGACGGCGTAGCAGATGCCGATGATCGCCTCCTGCGGCACGCGCGCCTTGTGGCTGTGCACGAGCGAGAACACGGCGGCGCCGATGAACGTGAACCCGAGGCTCACCCAGTAGACGCCGGGATGGTGCGGGTCGCCGCCGGTGAACGGCATCAGCACGGCCATCGTCGCGCCGAGGGCGGCGATCTGCGCCAGCGACAGGTCGACGAAAATCACGCCGCGCTCGACGACGTGCACGCCGAGGTAGGCGTGAATGCCGGTGAGGATGAGACTCGCGGCAAACGGCGCCGCCAGGAATTGCAGGACCGTGCTGTCCATCGGCTACTTCCCGCCCGTCTTCTTGAACGTCGCGACGAGCAGGTCGACGTTGTAGTCGAACAGCCGGATGTAGTCGGTCGCTTCCTTCACGCCGCCGACCGACGGCGCCAGCACGACGACGGTGGCGCCGGTGTCGCGGGCCACGGCACCCGGCGTCTTCAGGTCGAAGTACGGCTCGACCGCGATGATCTTCACGTTCTGCCGCTTCATCTCCTGCACGAGGTCCAGCGTATGCGCGGGCGAGGGTGGGATGCCCGGCTTCGGCTCGACGTAGCCGATGACGTCCAGGCCGAACCGCTCGACGAAGTTCGGCCACGAACGATGGTAGGTCACGATCCTGGTGCCCTTGTACGGCGCCATCGCCGCGTCCCACCGCTTCTCGCCGTCGGCCAGGCGCTTGTCGAAGTCCGCGAATCGCTGCGCGAAATAGGCGCTGTCGGCCGGCGAGAGCGCCGAGAGCTTGCCCTGAATCGCCTTGGCGATGCGACGGCCGTTCCCGGGATCGAGCCAGTAGTGCGGGTTGCCCTGCGGGTGCACGTCGCCCATCGCGCGCGTGATCTGGCCGGTCGGGATCTCGAGGATCCTGACCGTCAGCGACGCGTCGAGATAACCCCGTCCGCCGGGCTGGATGTTGGCGTTGCGGCTCTGCTGGACCAGCGGCGGCAGCCAGCCGATCTCGAGCTCGCGGCCGACGAGGACCAGCAGGTCGGCGTCGTGCAGTTTCAGAATGAAGCTCGGCTTCGGCTCGACGAAGTGCGGATCCTGGTAGCCGCGGGCCAGCGTCGTGACGTTCACCTTGTCGCCGCCGACCTCGCCGACGAGCGCGGTCAGATCCTCCGTGGTCGCGACGACCTTCAGTGCGGCCGCGGCCGGCGAGACGCTGGATCCGAGCAGCACGAGACCGATCGAGAGCAGCCGTCCTGGCAGTCGCATGATGAGTGCCTCTCGTTCAGAACACGTGCGCCCCGTGCGCGCCAATGGAAAAGAGGAACTGGAAGAGAAATTCGTTGGCCGTGATGTCTTCGGCGTAGCGCGTGAGGCGGTACTCGCCACGGATCTGGCTGAACTCGCTCGGCCAGTAGGTCATCGTGAAGGCGCCGCCGCGATCGGTGAGCGAGCCGTCCAGCGCGCGGCCCGAGCGATCGTAGCGCCCGCCGAGCACCCACCGGCGGCCGAACTGGTACTCGCCGCTGCCATACCAGCCGAAGGCGCGCGCCCGGCTGTCGAGCTCGAGATCCTGCAGGCTCCAGACGAGCTCGGTGCGCGCCTGGAAGCGCCGGTAGATCGCGCGCCGCAGCGGCCGATAACGGAACGTCGCGTCCACGCCGACAAGCTGCCCCGTCGTGTCGGGCCCGGTCGCGGTGTGGCCATAGGCGTATGACGTGCCGATGTCGAGGTTGGTGCCTTCGGTAAGGTCGCGATACCCGCGCAATCGCGCGACGTAGGTCAGGTCCGATCGCTCGTTGCCGGCGAAGAGATCGGAGGTGCCGCCGTAGACCTCGCCGGTGGCCTCGAGGAAGAACCAGGGATTGAGCACGAGGCGGGAGAGCGACAGGCCGCTGTCAGCGAAACCCTCGTCGCCGCCGACCAGGTTGTCGCATGACGAGCGGGCGATCGGTCCACGGCAGCGTGTGCGCGTGGAGGGTATTCACCTTGCCGAACGACGCGCGCATCTTGCCGGCTTTCAGCAGCAGCCTGGCCGGCAGGGTGGTGAACGTGATGAAGCCTTCCTCGAGCTCGGCTCCCTCGCGCCCGACCGCGATGAAGAAATCGGCCTTGGCGTAGGGGTCGACAATCGCCTGGAAGGACGCCTCTGCTTCGCTCATCTCGAGCGCGGGGCCGTCCTCCACGTGATTGGTGCCGACGGCGCCGAGCATGTTGCCGATGACGGCGATGTCGGGGTTGAAGATCTTCGAGAGCGCCGACGGAGGTCCGCCCGTTGCCACCGCGACATCCTGCGGCGCCGGCGCAGGCGCGTCGGGAACGGCCGGTGCGGGCGGCGCGACCGGCTCCGGCGCTACCGCGGCAGGCGCTGGCGTCGATCCGGTCAGCTGCGCCAGGCGCTGCTCGAGGGCCGCGAGCCGCTGGTCGTACTGCTGGCGCACGGCGTCGAACTCCTGACGGGTCCGCTCGAGCTCGTCTTTGAGTGCTTGAATCTGTGCGGGGTCGGGTGGCGGCTGCGGCGGGGGCGGTGACTGCGCGAAGGCGGCGAACGGACTCAAGCACAGTGTCAGCGTCGCAGCGACGAACATCGGACGGACTCGCACGTCGGTCATCGCCCCCTCGATCGAACGTCGTACTCCGCTGCGGCACGGCGCGGGCATCCGCGCCGGACCGTCACCTCGGCAGGATCTCGTCGAGCATCCGTTCGTCCTCGCGCCACTCCGACTTCACCTTCACATGGAGGTCCAGGAAGACCTTCGTGTCGAAGAAGCGCTCCAGCTCCAGACGCGCCGCCGTGCCGATCTGCTTGATCATCTCGCCGCGGCGGCCGATCAGAATCGGCTTCTGCGATTCCCGCTCGACGAGAATCGTGCAGTAGAGCCGCATCAGGCCCTTCTCGCGCTCGGGTTCCTCGAACTTGTCGACGACGACGGCGGTCGAGAACGGCAGCTCGGCGTGGGTGTGCTGCAGCACCTGCTCCCGCACGATCTCGCCGACGAAGAACCGCTCGGGCTGGTTGGTCAGGTAGTCGTCGGGATAGAGCGGCTCACCCTCGGGCAGATGCGACAGGAACACCTGCTCCAGCCGCTCGACGCCGTCGCCCGAGAGCGCGGAGACCGGCACGATGTCGGCGAACTCCCGCTCCTGCCGCACGCGATCGATCACCGGCAGCAGCTTCGGCTTCGCGAGCAGGTCGACCTTGTTCAGCACCAGCACCACCGGCGTGGTCAGGTCATGCACCATCTTGAACAGGTGCTCCTGGCCGCCAGCCGGCTTCTGGCTCGCGTCGAGGACGACGCCGACGACGTCGACGTCGCGCATCGCGTCGCGCGCCGTGTCGAGCATCCGGACGTTCATGCGATGCGTCGGCCGGTGAACGCCGGGAGTGTCGACGTAGACGACCTGGCCGTCGGGATAGGTGCGCACGCCGAGAATCCGCGTGCGCGTGGTCTGCGGCTTGTCGGAGACGATGGCGAGCTTGGTGCCGACAAGGCGATTCAGCAGCGTCGACTTGCCGGCGTTGGGCAGGCCGACGAGCGACACGAATCCGGCCTTCACGCCGGTTCCTCGGCCGTCTCGGGCGCCGGGGTCTTCGCCACGCGTTGCACGCGAACGCGGCCGACGCGGCGGCGCTCGACCTCGAGGACCTGCACGCGGAGCCCGCCGATCTCGACGACCTCGCCCACGGCAGGCACGCGGCCCAGCTGCGTCAGCAGGTAGCCGCCCACGGTGCCGAAGCCGTCGCGCGGGATCTCCACGCCGAGCCGCTCGGCGAGCTCGTCGATGTCCACCTTCCCGCTGAAGACGAAAACGCCGTTGCCTTCGTCCTGCACCGGCTCGGCTTCGACGTCGTACTCATCACGAATCTCGCCGACGATCTCCTCGAGCAGGTCCTCGATGGTCACCAGGCCCGCCGTGCCGCCGTACTCGTCGACGACGACCGCCGACTGCAGCTGCTGCCGCTGAAACTCCTTCAGGAGATCCGACACCCGCTTGGTCTCGGGCACGAAATACGCCGGCCGCAGCAGCTTGGCCACCACCTGCTCGTTGGCGTTGGCGTCGGTCCAGCGGATCAGGTCCTTGATGAACACGAACCCCTGGATGTGGTCCAGCGTGTCCTTGTAGACGGGCACGCGCGAGGTACTGCTGTTCGAGGAACACCTGGCGCAGCTCGTCCAGCGTCGCGTCGATCGAGACCGCGACGACGTCGGGCCGCGGCGTCATCACCTCGCGGACCAGCGTGTCGCCGAAGTCCACGATCGACTGGATCAGCCGGCGGTCCTCGCGCTCGATCAGGCCTTCCTGCTCGCCGGCCTCGAGGTAGGCGTGCGCCGCGTCGCCGGCGGCATCGTCTTCCGCCGCAGTCGGCTCGGTCTCGACCGCGCCGGTGTGTCGGGCTGGCCGCAGCGTCGCAATCAGTCCGACCAGGCTCAGCGTGATCGGCCGGACCGGACGCTCGAGCAGCTTGAACGTCGGCAGCAGCCGGATGAGGACCTGCTCGGGATCGCGACGGACGATCAGCAGCGGCAGCAGGTGCTCGAACACGATGAAGAACCCGGCCGTCGACAGCAGCAGCACGCCCGGGTCCTTCACGTCGTCCACGCCGGTAAGCGTCGCGAAGATGATCGAGGTGATCGCGATGATCAGGCCCAGCAGCAGCCGCACCGGCACGAAAAGGAGGACCGGATCGTCGAGATATGGCCCGAGGCCCGCCGCCCGGCCGTTGCGCTCCACGGTGAGGCGCAGCGACAGCCGCATCAGCGCGCTGAACGCGGCTTCGATGGTGCCGACATAGGTAGTCGCGAGCGCCAGGATGACGAGGACCGCGACGGTCATCGCGGGCCTCCGCGCTCGATCAGCCCGCGCTCCAGCCCTCCGCGCCGCCGCAGCCGGTGCTCGAGGCGCAGCATGGCGCCGCCGTCGGTTTCGTGGTCGTAGCCAATCAGGTGCAGCAGCCCGTGCAGCGCGAGCACGCGCCACTCGGTGGACTCGGGATGCGACTCGGCGCGCGCCTGCTTCGCGGCGACGCCTCGGGCAATGATGATGTCGCCGAGAAAGCGCGGTTCGCTCCGGCGACCGTGAGCGGCGAGGCCCGAGGCCTCGGGCTGGTGTGGAAACGACAGGACGTCGGTGGGCTTGTCGATGCCGCGATACGTCCGGTTGAGTGCGCGGACGCGCGCGTCGGTGACGACGGCGACGGTTACTTCGCCCCGGGCGCGCGCCGGCGCGACGCGCGTGAGCCAGCGAGCCAGGCCAGGAGCCGCAAACGGTCGTCCGCGGCCGTCGACGACGGCGACAGCAAGACGCGCGCGACGTTGGCCGTCGGCTGGCATGACGTTCAGGAGGTCCGCGGGCCGTTGCCCGATATAGGCCTCGTACGCCTTGACGATCTGCTGCACGAGCTTGTGGCGCACGACGTCGCGATCGTCGAAATGGACGAACGCGATGCCCTCCACCTGCGATACCACCTTCATCGCCTCGACGAGCCCGGAGGTCCGTCCGGTGGGCAGGTCGATCTGCGTGACGTCGCCGGTCACGACTGCCTTGGAGCCGAATCCCAGGCGCGTCAGAAACATCTTCATCTGCTCGGCGGTCGTGTTCTGCGCCTCGTCGAGGATGACGAACGAGTCGTTCAGCGTCCGGCCCCGCATGAAGGCGAGCGGCGCGATCTCGACATTGCCGCGCTCGAGCAGGCGCTCGACGCGATCGGTCTCGAGCATGTCGTAGAGCGCGTCGTACAGCGGGCGCAGGTACGGGTTCACCTTCTCCTGCAGGTCGCCGGGGAGAAAGCCGAGCTTCTCGCCGGCCTCGACCGCTGGCCGTACCAGGATGATGCGGCTCACTTTCTTCAGCAGCAGGTTCGACACGGCCTGCGCCATCGCGAGGTAGGTCTTGCCGGTGCCAGCCGGGCCGATGCCGAAGACGATGTCGTGCTTGTCGATCGCCTCGAGATACCGGCGCTGGTTCACGCTTTTGGGCGCGATCTGGCGTTTGCCGGCGCTGCGCGCCGTGCCGCGCACGAGGAACTCGCGCAGGTCGACGTCGCTGTCGTCGGCGACGAGCTGCGCGGCGGTCTTCACTTCGCCGTTGGACACGCGATAGCCCTCTCGCATCAGCGCCGCCAGCTGGCTGACCGTGCGCGCCACCTTTTCCTCGTCGGCTGGCGCTCCTTCGACAAGCAGGTCATGGCCCTGCGTACGGATCTGTACGCCGAACGTGGACTCGAGCTGTCGGAGGTTCTCGTCGTAAGACCCGAACAGGGTCTCGATGTTGTCTTCGGGGACTGCGATCTTGCGCATCGGCCGCGGCGTAGGCCGCGCGTAACTCCTTGAAACAGTGAGGGTTAACTACGAATTGTACCACACGGGGGCCTGTCGGTCAACGTGGCGACGGCAAACCGGTGCCCGAGTCATGGTCGCACAAATCCGCTGCCGGGCCGTCCGCGTAGTTCCGTGTGTGCGGCGGCACACGTGCTGAGGCCCCGTCGGCCAGCATTTCCCCGCCGCTCTCTGGAGGTCTGACGTGCCACGACTTTCGATTGTCCCGTGCCTGATCGTCGCGTTCGCCGTGCCGTCGGTCGTTCCCGCGCCGGCGCTGGCCCAGAACGATCACGACCTGATTGCCCTGACGACGTCGAATCGGCTCGTCCGATTCTCGACCGCAGATCCGTGCAGCCCGCAGCCTGCCGTGAAGGTCACCGGTCTGCTCCCCGATGAAGCCCTGCTCGGCATCGACATGCGCCCGGCGACCGGCGAGCTCTACGGGCTCGGCAGCACCAGCCGCCTCTATCGCGTCGATCCCGATACGGGTGCCGCGACTGCGGTCGGCGCGGGGCCGTTCGCTATTCCACTGTCGGGCACGGCCTTCGGCTTCGACTTCAACCCGACGGTGGATCGCATTCGCATCGTCAGCAACACCGGGCAGAACCTGCGCGCACACCCCGACCTGGGCACGATCGTCGACTTCGACCCGGCCGCACCGGGCGTGCAACCCGACGGCACGCTGGCCTACGACGCGACCGCGGCCGACGGCGATCCCGTGGACGTCAACGCCGGCGTGTTGCCGCTCGTCGCCGCCGCCGGGTACACGAATCCCGACGTCGACCCGGCCACCGGCACCACGCTCCATGTGATCGATGCCGACCTGAACGGCCTCGCGATCCAGGCGCCGCCCAACAACGGCGTGCTGAATACCACTGGCGCGCTTGGCGTCGACACGTCGCAACTCGCCGGCTTCGACATCGCCGTCACCAATGACGCCTTTGCCGCGCTGAAGCTGACGGGAGGCACGCGCGTCAAGGGCTGCGGCAACTCCGCGCTGCTCTCGATCGACCTCGCGACGGGCAGCGCGACGGTCCTCGGCGTGATTGGCACGCCGCAACCCATCGTCGGGCTGGCCGTGGACCTCAGCCGCTGAGCGGATTGCACAGATTTGGCGGGATTACGCGGAGGATCTATCCGCAGATGACGCAGATGTCGCAGATTCAACGGCGCTCTGACAGCCAGTTATGACTGAGCGCGAAGTGTAAATACCAGGCGGGCGCGCGAGCCCGGCCGCGCAGCGGCCGTGGTGAAGCGAGAAGAACCGTGATGATGAGACGCTCGTGATCAAATGCGTTTCATCATCGCGGCTCTTCTCGCCTCACCGACGCGGCTTCGCCGCGTCGCGCGCCCGTCTCATATCTGTGTCATCTGCGAAATCTGCGGATAGATGAGACTCGCGCGCTCACGCCGGCGGCTTCGGCGTCGCCAGCCGCAGCTTCAACTCGTCGAGCTGGTGCTGGTCGACGCCCGAAGGCGCTCCCGTCATCAGGTCGACAGCCGCTGCGGTCTTCGGGAAGGCGATGACCTCGCGGATCGAGCTCTCTCCGGCAAGGATCGCCACCGTCCGGTCGAGGCCGAGGGCGATGCCGCCGTGCGGCGGCGTGCCGTACTGCAGCGCGTCGACGAAGAACCCGAAGCGAAGCTTCGCCTGCTCGTCGCTGATGTTCAGCAGCTGGAAGATGCGGCTCTGCATCGCCGAATCGTGGATTCGAATGCTGCCGCCGGCGATCTCGCTGCCGTTGAGCACCAAGATCGTAGGCCTTGGCGCGGGCGCTGGCCGGATCGGTGTCGAGCAGCGCACGGTCCTCGTCGAGCGGCGCGGTAAACGGGTGGTGCATCGGCACCCACCGCTTGTCCGCCGCGTCCCACTCGAACATCGGGAAGTCGACGATCCAGGCGAACTCGTAACGATTGGCGGGGACCAGGTTCTCCTTCTTCGCCAGCGACAGCCTGAACGCCCCCAGCAACGTCGACGCGTCGTCCGGCTTACCGCCAGCCAGCAGGATCAGGTCCTGGGGGCCGCAGCCGGCGGCCGCCATGCTCTCGAGCAGCTTGTCTTCGCCGGCGGCCTTCACGTTGGTGTTAATCGCGCCGTCGACCTTTCGCGCCCACATGATCCCGACCGCGCCGAGCTGCTTGGCTTGATCGACCAGCGCGTCGAGCTCCGACCGCGAGTAGCGCGCGGCGCCGGGGATCACGAGCGCGCGCACCGCGCCGCCGTCGCCGACGATCTTGCGGAAGGCGTTGAACGCCGCGTCGGTCCAGACGTGCGAGACGTCGGCGATCTCGAGGCCGAACCGGAGATCCGGCTTGTCGGATCCGTACTTCGCCATCGCCTCGGCGTACGACATCCGCCGGAACGGCGTCGGCACTTCGACGCGAATCTCCTTGAACACCTCGACGATCAGCGGCTCGATGAGGCCGAAGACGAGATCGACGTGTGCGAACGAGATCTCGACGTCCACCTGGGTGAACTCCGGCTGGCGGTCCGCGCGCAGATCTTCGTCGCGGAAGCACTTGACGATCTGGAAATACCGGTCGGTGCCGGCGATCATCAGGATCTGCTTGAAGAGCTGCGGCGACTGCGGCAACGCGAAGAACTCGCCCGGATGCACGCGGCTCGGCACCAGGTAGTCGCGCGCGCCTTCGGGCGTCGACTTGCCGAGAATCGGCGTCTCGATCTCCCAGAAGCCGTTGGCGTCGAAGTACTTCCGGATCGCCATCGTCACGCGATGGCGGAGGCCGAGGTTGTACTGCAGGCGCGGCCGCCGCAGATCCAGGTAGCGATAGCGCAGCCGGACGTCCTCGCTGACCGGCGTGTCGTCGGCAATCGGAATCGGCGGCGTTCGCGCGTCGTTCAGCAGGCGGATCTCACGCGCGACGACCTCCACCTCACCGGTCTCGAGCTTGGTGTTCACCGTCTCGGGATCGCGCCGCCGCACCGGACCGAGCACCGCGACGACGTACTCCGACCGGAGCTTCTTCGCGTCGGCCATCACCGGGCTGTCGCTCGGCACCATCACCTGGGTCACGCCATGGCGATCCCGCACGTCGAGGAAGAGCAGGCCGCCGAGATCGCGCACGCGATGGATCCAGCCGAGCAGGACGGCGTCGGCGCCGACGTCGGCGGTGCGCAGGGCGCCACAGGTATGGGTGCGGGTGAGGGAGCCAAGGGGTGCGGACATGAATTGACGATTGTAGATTGGCGGTTGACGATTGACGAAATTCCGCGGATTTCAGGAGTCAGCCGAGCGGCTCAGCCCAGGCGGGCGCGCAGCCAGTCGGCCGCCTGGCCGCGCGGCACGGCTTCCTGGGCGCCGGCGGTCAGGTCCTTCATCATGACCGTGCCGTTCGCCCGCTCGTCGTCGCCGACGATGGCCGCGAAGCGGAGGCCACGTGAGCTGGCGTACTTCATCTGCTTGCCGATCTTGTCGGCGTCCGGGTAGACCTCGACGCGCAGGCCCGACCCGCGCAGCGTGCGGGCGAGCGCCAGCGCGTCGGCGACCGACTCGACATTCCAGACGGTGACCAGGACGTCGGCGCCGCTGCGGGTCGCGGCGGCGGGAAACATGCCCCGCTCCCCCATCACGACGAGGATGCGCTCGAGGCCGAGCGAGAAGCCGCAGGCCGGCACCGACTCGCCGGAGAACATGCCCACGAGGTTGTCGTAGCGGCCGCCGCCGCCGAGGCTGCCGATCCCTTCGACGCCAATCTCGAAGATGGCGCCGGTGTAGTAGGACAAGCCTCGAGCGAGCGACGGGTCCAGCCGCAAGTGCGTGCCGGCGGAGGTGATCGCCGACAGCTGGAGGATCGACTGCAGGTTGGCGAGTCCCTGCGAGCCCGCTTCATGACCCGACAGGCGACGGGCCACGCCTGCAGCGACGGCCTCGTGCGAGGGATCAGCCGGCACGTCGAATGCCTCCAGCACACGCTGGGCCGCCCCTTCCGCAACCCCTCGCGCGACGAGTTCCTGGACGACGCCCGCGGCGCCGACCTTGTCCAGCTTGTCCACCGCGACGAGCGCCGTGTCGTGGAGCGCAGGCGGCACGCCGGACGCGTCGAGCAGGCCGCGCAGCAACTCGCGGTGGTTCAGGCGGATCACGAAGTCCGAGAACCCGAGCCGCTCGAGCACGTCGCTGACCGCCGCGCAGACCTCGGCCTCGACGGCGGGCGAGGTCGACCCGATCGCGTCCACGTCGCACTGGTAGAACTCGCGGAACCGGCCGCGCGCCGGCCGATTCGGCGCGCCAGACCGGCTGAATCTGGTACCGCTTGAAGAACTTCGGCAGCCGCCCCCGATATTCGGCGATGACGCGCGCCAGCGGCACCGTGAGGTCGTAGCGCAGCGCGAGATCGGCTTGCCCGGTCTGCTCGTGCTCGCCCCGCCTGAGGATCTTGAAGATCAGGCGGTTGCCCTCTTCGCCGTACTTGCCGAGCAGGGTCTCGATGTTCTCCACCGCCGGTGTCTCGAGCGGCTCGAACCCGTAGCGCTCGTAGACGTCGGCGATGACGTCGAGCACGTAGGCGCGGCGGCGGACGTCCTCGGGGAGGAAGTCGCGCATGCCGCGGGGGGGTTGGGTGGAGGACATCGTCGGGTTACGTCAGGTTTCGTCGGGTTGCGTCAGGTTTCGTCAGGTTGATTTCACAGATAGTCGAGGCGATACGCCACGTAATTCTGCGCCGACTGCAGGATGAACGCGTACTCCTCGTCGGTCACCGGCCGCCGGACCTTGCCCGGGCTGCCCATCACGAGCGAGCGCGGCGGAATGACGCAGCCCTCCGGCAGCAGCGTGCCGGCGGCGACGATCGACCCTTGCCCGACGTGGGACGCCGTTGAGCAGGATCGCGCCCATCCCGATCAGGCAGACGTCCTCGATCGTGCACCCGTGCACGATCGCGCCGTGGCCGATGGTGATGTCGTCGCCGAGGATGGTCGGATGCGACGGGTCGCGCATGACGTGCACGACGCTGCCGTCCTGGATGTTCGTCCGCCGGCCGACACGGATGTGATTCACGTCGCCGCGGACCACGGCATGCAGCCAGACGCTGCTCTCGTCGCCGATGTGCACGTCGCCGACGATCTGCGCCGAGGCGTCGACGTAGGCGGAGGCGGCGACGGTCGGGGTGATCCCCTTGAAGGCGCGAATCACGCACTCTCCCCTCGCGGGACCGCGACGCCGCGACGCCGCAAGGCCGCGAAGCCCCTCATTCGATTCACGCGCACTCCAGCCTTCGCGGCGTAGCGCCTTCGTGCCTTCGTGGTTGTGGGCGGAGACACTCGAACGCCTCGCTCAGATCTTCGGCAGCGTCACGCCGCGCTGCGCCTGGTACTTGCCCTTCTTGTCCTTGTACGAGATCTCGCAGACCTCGTCGCTCTGGAAGAAGAGCACCTGCGCGATGCCCTCATTCGCGTAGATCTTCGCCGGCAGCGGCGTGGTGTTCGAGATCTCGATGGTCACGTGGCCTTCCCACTCGGGCTCGAACGGCGTGACGTTGACGATGATCCCGCAGCGCGCGTAGGTGGACTTGCCGAGGCAGACCGTCAGCACGTCGCGCGGCACGCGGAAGTACTCGATGGTGCGCGCCAGGGCGAACGAGTTCGGCGGGATGATGCAGACCTCCGCCTTCATGTCGACGAACGACCGGGGGTCGAACGACTTCGGGTCGATGACGCTGCCGTAGACGTTGGTGAAGACCTTGAACTCGTCGGCCACCCGGATGTCGTAGCCGTACGATGACAGCCCGTACGACACCACGTGCTCGCGCACCTGGCCCTCGACGAACGGCTCGATCATGCGATGCTCGAGCGCCATGCGTTTGATCCAGCGGTCTGCTTTGATGGCCATAACCTAGTAACCGGGTTCCGTCAGGTTGGGTCGGGTTGCGTCGGGTTGCGACAGGTTGGTTGCGGTTGGTCGGGTTAGCGACGGAACAGATACATCGCCAGCGTCAGCAGCACGCTGACCAGGATCGACGAGGCCAGCGGAAAGTAGAACGTGAACGCGCCACGGCGGACGGTGTAGTCACCGGGCAGCCGGCCTAACGGGACGCCTGCCATCATCGCGACGCCGACCAGCGCAATGACGAGCCCGACGACGGCGAGGGTCTTCCCCATTGGAGATTGCAGATTGCAGATTGCAGATTACAAATTGCGCAGGTTAGTCGAGATGTCTGCATCGCGCACGCCGTAATCTGCAATCGTCAATCTGCAATCGTCACTATCACCGCAGTTCCATCCCCGGAAGAAATACCCCAGCTCGAAGGCCGCGGTCTCCGGCGCGTCGGAGCCGTGCGTCGCGTTGAACTCGATCGACTGGCCGAAGGTCTTGCGCAGCGTGCCCTCGTCGGCCTTGGCCGGGTCGGTCGCCCCCATCAGCGTGCGCCACTTCCTGATCGCCTCCGGCGCCTCGAGGCACATCACGATGCACGGCCCCGACGACATGAAGTCGGTGAGCGACGCGAAGAAGGGCCGCGCGGCGTGCACGGCGTAGAAGCCCTCGGCTTCGGCCTTGGTCAGGTGCTGGAGCCGAAGCGCGACGACCCGGAAGCCGGCCTCTTCGATACGGGACAGGATGGCGCCGGCGTGCCTGGCCTTGACGGCGTCGGGCTTGATGATGGCGAAGGTGCGTTCCATAAACGGATTGGTCAGGTTACGTCAGGTTGCGTCGGGTTGCGTCAGGTTGCGACGGGTTGGTTGCGGTTGGTCAGGTTGACCCGGGTTCAGCGCTGCCGCTCCATCAGTTCCTCGAGCACGGCCTTCGACGGACGCGTGCGCTCGACGGGCAGGGCCGCGAGCGGCTCGTCGACCAGGTTGAGCAGCGTGCAGAAATCCTTCTTCTGCTGGTCGATGTAGAGGAGCCCGGTCGCGTACTCGCCGCGGTCGGCGGTCTCGTGCAGCACGCGCAGCGACTCGGCCTTGTCGGTCGGGTCGAAGTCGCGATCCAGCTTCTTCAGGATGATCTTGGAGCCGTCGTGCAGCGCGACCTCGCGGGTCGTGCCTTCCTCGTGCTCGATGGCGATGTCCTCGAAGAACGGCACGAAGCTCAGGTCCGAGAGCGGCTCCTCGTGGTCCTTCACGTAGCTGTAGCTCTTGGTCGACCCTTCGTGGTCGTTGAAGGTCACGCACGGCGACAGCACGTCGAGCATCGCCGTCCCCTTGTGCGAGAGCGCCGCCTTCAGCAGCGCCGACAGCTGCTTCTTGTCGCCCGAGAAGGACCGCGCCACGAACGTCGCGCCCAGCTCGATCGCCATGATGCAGGTGTCGATGGGCGGCAGGTCGTTGACGACGCCGTTCTTGAGCGTCGAGCCGACGTCGGCCGTCGGCGAGAACTGGCCCTTCGTCAGCCCGTAGCAGCCGTTGTCCTCGATGATGTAGACCAGCGGCAGGTTGCGGCGCATCAGGTGGACGAACTGCCCGATGCCGATCGCGCCGGTGTCGCCGTCGCCGCTGACGCCAATCGCCAGCATCGACGTGTTGGCCATCAGCGCGCCGGTGGCCACCGACGGCATGCGTCCGTGGACCGAGTTGAAGCCGTGCGACTGGCTGAGGAAGTAGGCCGGGCTCTTGCTCGAGCAGCCGATGCCCGAGAGCTTGAGCACCCGCTTGGCGTCGACGCCGAGGTCGAAGCACGCCTCGATGATGCGCTCGGAGATCGCGTTGTGCCCGCAGCCCGCGCACAGCGTCGTCTTGCCGCCGCGGTACTGCGACAGCTCGAGTCCGATGCGGTTCAGTTTCTTGCCGGGTGAAGGGGCAGCGCCCGTCGATGTCGTCATACTCAGTCCAGGTTCGCCCTCACAACCACGACGGCACGATGCCGCGAAGCCGCGATGGCACTTCGGTCAACACGGCACGCAGCACTCAGCACGCACGTGGCACAAGGCACGTGCACGCGCACGTGCTACTCCCCACCAACCCCGGCGGCGTGCGGCGTATCCGCGGCCACGGTGGACGCGTGCGCGACGGCCAGGCCTTCCTGCGCCAGCACGGCGTCGGTGATGCTGCGGGCGTCGATCGGCAGGCCGTTGTAGTGCAGCACGCTGCGGATCTTCGCCAGCCGCGGCGGATCGAGATCCATCCGCATCAGCGCCGCCATCTGCGCGTCGCGGTTCTGCTCCACGACGTAGATGCGGTCGTGTCCGTCGATGAACGCCGCCAGGTCGTCGGTGAAGGGATACGCCTTGAGGCGCAGGTACGACGTCGCCAGGTCAGCCTCCTGCCGCAGCTGATCGCGGCTCTCGACCATCGCCCAGTGCGTCGACCCGAACGCGACGAAGCCGATCGGCGCGCCCGGCGCGAGCTCGACATCGGGCGCCGGGACGAGCGCCCGGGCGGTCTCGAACTTCCGGACCAGCCGATCGAGGTTGTTCTGGTAGTCGTCGCCGCGCTCGCTGTACTGGCCCTTCTCGTTGTGGCCGGAGCCGCGCGTGAAGTAGGCCGGCATGTCGGTGCCCGGCAGCGTGCGCCACGGAATGCCGTCGCCGTCGACGTCCTTGTAGCGGCCCCACTCGCCCAGCCGGGCGAGCGTCTCTTTGTCGAGCACCTTGCCGCGATCGAGCGGCGCGTCCGGATACTGGAACGGATCGGACATCCAGATGTTCATGCCCAGGTCGAGATCGGACATCACGAACACCGGCGTCTGCAGCCGCTCGGCCAGGTCGAACGCGTCCATCGCCATCGAGTAGCACTCGCTCATCGACGACGGCAGCAGCATCGGGTGGCGGGTGTCGCCGTGCGAGAGCACCGCCGTGGAGAGCAGGTCGCCCTGCGCGGTGCGCGTCGGCAGGCCGGTCGAGGGCCCGACGCGCTGGATGTCGAAGATGACGGCCGGGACTTCGGCGTAATAGCCGAGACCGGTGAACTCCCCCATCAGCGAGATGCCGGGGCCCGAGGTGGACGTCATCGCGCGGGCGCCGACCCAGCTGGCGCCGATCACCATGCCGACCGCCGCGATCTCGTCTTCCGCCTGGACGATCGCGAAGGTGGCCTTGCCCGTCTCCTTGTCGATGCGGTGCTTGCGCATCAGGTCGATGAGCGACTCGCAGAGCGACGAGGACGGCGTGATCGGATACCACGCGACGACCGTGACGCCGGCCATGAGGCAGCCGATGGCCGCCGCCTGGTTGCCCTCGATGAGGATCTTGCCGGCGTTCGCGTTCATCCGCTCGGCGCCGAAGGCCGCCTTCTCGCCGAAGGTCGCCGCCGCGTAGTCGAAGCCGGCCTTGAGCGCCGCCATGTTCAGCGCCAGCGCCTTCTGCTTCTTCGCCAGCTGCTTGGTGAGGGCCTTCTCCATCTCGCCGAGCTCGATGTCGAGCAGGTACGAGAGGACGCCGTCGTAGATCGTGTTGCGGACCAGACGGCGCAGCTTCGCGTCCGGGCAGACCGACGCCACCAGCTTGTCGAACGGCACCGGGTAGAACGAGAGGTCCGAGCGCAGCGCCTTCAGGTTCAGCGGCTCGTCATAGACGACGCCGCCGCCCGCGTCGAGCGTCAGCACATCCTCGCGCGCCGTCTCGGCGTTCATCGCGACGAGGAAGTCGATTTCCTTCTTGCGGGCGATGTAGCCGTGCTTGTTGGCGCGGATGGTGTACCAGGTGGGCAGGCCGGCGATGTTCGACGGGAACAGGTTCTTGCCCGACACCGGGATCCCCATCTGGAAGAGCGACCTGATGAGGATGAGGTTCGCCGTCTGGCTGCCGGATCCGTTGACGGTGGCGACCTGAATACTGAATTCGTTGATCGTGCGGCCGGTGGTGGAAGCAGCAGCTTGAAGCGTCGTGTCGGGTGTGGCCATTGAGCAACAGGGGACATGCGGGCGACCGATTCCTCCTCACGGAACGGGCCGCAAGTCTAACCTGCTGAGTATATCAGCCCGAGTGCGAGCGGAGCGAGCACGGCCCCGGCGAGCCCGAGCGCGAGCCGCAGCGAGCGCCCCCCGCCGAGCGCGAGAGCGCGAGGCGCCCCGCCGCCGCGCGCGCGAGCGCGAGGCGCGCCCTGCACCCCCTCGGCGCCGGAAGGCGCCGAGCCCTACTTCAGCCGCTTCGCGAGCGCTGCGCCCATGTCGGCCGGGCTCTTGACGACCGTCACGCCTGCCGCCGTCAGCGCCTGCATCTTCTCTTCCGCCGTGCCCTGCCCGCCGGCGATGATCGCGCCGGCGTGGCCCATCCGGCGTCCCGGCGGCGCCGTCTGGCCGGCGATGAACCCGACGACCGGCTTCTTGAAGTGCGACTTGATCCACGCCGCCGCTTCCTGCTCGGCGCTGCCGCCGATCTCGCCGATCATGATCACGGCGTCGGTGTCCGGGTCCCCGGAAAACAGCGCGAGGACGTCGATGAACGTCGTGCCGATCAGCGGGTCGCCGCCGATGCCGACGCACGACGACTGCCCCAGCCCGAGCCCCGACAGCTGGTGAATGGCTTCGTAGGTGAGCGTGCCGCTCTTCGACACGATCCCGATCCGCCCTTCCTTGCAGATGTGGCCGGGGATGATGCCCGCCTTGCTCTTGCCCGGCGAGATCACGCCCGGGCAGTTCGGGCCGATGAGCCGGGTCGGCTTGTCCTTGAGAAACGTGAGCACCCGCATCATGTCGAGCGTCGGGATGCCCTCGGTGATGCAGACGACCAGCGGGATGCCAGCGTCGGCCGCTTCCATGATCGCGTCGGCGGCGCCGGCCGGCGGCACGAAGATCACCGACGCGTTCGCGCCGGTCGCGGTGACGGCGTCCTGGCACGTGTTGAACACCGGCCAGCCTTCATGCGCCGTCCCGCCCTTGCCGGGAGTGACGCCGCCGACGACGGTGGTGCCGTACGCCGCCGCTTGCTTGGCATGGAACGTCCCCTCGCGGCCGGTCAGGCCCTGGACGAGGAGGCGCGTGGACTTGTCGAGCAGAATCGCCATGTGATCAGTCTTCAGCCTTTCGCCGTCGCGCGAAGCGCTTCGGCGGACCGCCGTAGCTTGGCGAAGGCGGCAGCCTTCAGCCCTTGGCGAGCGCGACGACCTTCGTCGCGGCATCGCCCATTCCATCGGCCGCCGCGAAGTTCAGGCCGCTCTCCCGGAGCATCGCCTTCCCCTGCTCGACGTTGGTGCCTTCCATCCGCACCACGATCGGCACCTTCACGTCGAGCTCCTTGACGGCCGCGATCACGCCGGCCGCCAGGACGTCGCAGCGAAGGATGCCGCCGAAGATGTTGATCAGCACCGCTTTCACGTTCTTGTCGGCCATCAGGATCTTGAAGGCGTTGCGGATCTGCTCGGCGTTGGCGCCGCCGCCGACATCGAGGAAGTTGGCCGGCTCGCCGCCCGCCAGCTTGATGATGTCCATCGTCGCCATGGCCAGGCCGGCGCCGTTCACCATGCAGCCGATCGAGCCGTCGAGGCGGATGTAGTTCAGCGAGAACTTCGACGCCTCGATCTCGAGCGGGTCCTCTTCGCCGAGGTCGCGCAGCTCGCGGATGTCCGGGTGGCGGTAGAGGGCGTTGTCGTCGAAGTTCATCTTCGCGTCGAGCGCGAGCAGGTCCCCCTCGGTCGTCACGACGAGCGGGTTGATCTCGATCATCGACGCGTCCGTGCCCTTGAACGCCTCGTAGAGCGCCAGCATCAGCTTGGTCGCCTTGCCCGCCTGCGCCGCGTCGAGGCCCAGCGCGAACGCCAGCTTGCGCCCCTGAAACGGCGCCAGGCCGGCGCCGGGGCTGATGTATTCCTTGAAGATCCGGTCCGGCGTCTTCGCCGCGACCTCCTCGATGTCCATGCCGCCGTCGGGGCTGGCCATCAGGATCGGCCGCGCGGCGCCGCGATCGAGGATCAGCGCCAGGTACAGCTCGCGCGCGATGCCGAGCCCCTGCTCGACGAAGACCCGGGACACGACGCGGCCTTCCGGGCCCGTCTGGTGTGTCTTCAGCGTCATCCCGATCATGTCGAGGGCGATCCGCTCGGCCTCGTCGGAATTCTTCGCCAGCTTCACGCCGCCGCCCTTGCCGCGGCCGCCGGCATGAATCTGCGCCTTGACGACGACGGTGCCGCCGCCGAGGCGGCGGGCGATCTCGGCGGCTTCGGCCGGCGTGAAGGCGACCTCGCCCTTCGGGATCGGCACGCCGTAGCGCGCGAGGATGGTCTTGGCCTGGTATTCGTGGATTTTCACGGGCGTCCGGGGTCAGTAAGGAACGTGGGAGCGTGGGAGCGTGGGAGCGTAGGGACGCGGCACAGCGCGAGTCCTATGCTCTGATGCCCTCAAGAGCCGCGACCGCCGATGGTAGCGGGCGAACCGACGGGAGGTCAAGAATCGTCGGGTCTCATCGGTTGATTCACGCGCTGTTCACGGATGCTTCGGCTGCCAGTTGAGCAGCACAGCCATCTGGGGCGCCACCGGCCTCGGAGCTGGCACGAGACCGAGGAAGCGGCGGCCGTCCGCGGTCACGACATAGCGATCGAGATAAGGATTGGGCTGGATTCCGGAGCGGATGGACAGGAGGTCAAGGAAAGGGGTTGGCTACTGCCATGATCCAGATGCACGCGGTCACAGGGTGGACCAGTGCCGCCGTCCCTTCGCCCGATCAGGGGCTATTTGCGGCCGGCGCGCCAGTTCACCAGCGCCGAGATCTTCGGGCGGGGCCCATCGCCGGTGGGCACGATGCCAAGAAAGCGCTGGCCGTCTGGCGAGACCACTTACCGGTCTAATACAGGCGACGGGTCGATCGGCCCCTTGAACAACGCGCGAGCGATGGACGGCTCCATCGACGGCGAAAACGTCACCGACATCATCGTCCCGTCGCGCGTCAGGTAGAAGAGTTCACGGCCATCGCCGCGCCAGCGCGGCTGCCCGCCGCCGGCTGACGAAATGCGGCGCCGCTGACCCTCGCGCAAAAAGGGCTGCAGGTAGATCTCGAAGGCTCCGGTCTCGTCGGACGTGTATGCCAGCCACCGATCGTCCGGAGACAGCTGGGCCTGGTCGGAGCTGTGCACCCATCGGGCGTGAGGCGCACCGGAGTGCGCTCGTCACCAAGCGTCACGGTCCAGAGGCTTTGGCGAGGGGGGTCGCTGACGATATACACGATGCGCTGCCCGTCGGCGGACCACGCCTCCGGAACCTTTCCCGGCGGTGGTGGCAGCACGACTTGCAGGTTCTCGGTGGCTCGCGATGCTGATGGTCGAGAGATGCAACTCCGGCAGGCTCGCACCCGTAGCAACCGCCAGACGCTGCCCATCGGATGCCCATACCGGGTCGCCCAGGAAAGCTGGCGGTGCGCCCTCGGCATTTAGCACCCGGAGTGGACGTGACGGTACTCGCGAGTCAAATCCAGAATCCCGAGCCGGGCGCCGTACCATTCCACGACGACCTGATGTCCCTCGGGTGACAGGTCCAGTTGACGATAGGCGTCTGTTTCGCCGACGGTCCCGAGTGGCCGTCCAGCTACGGTCGAACCATTCGAGCTTGCTCCGGGGCGACGTGGCGCTCTCCGGCCGCCACACCAGCGTGTCGTCGGGGCCGAGCGTGAAAAAGTGGAAGCCGCCGAAGCGCGCGACGTCGGCAACCACAGGCTCGGGCCGACCGACGAGCTCACCGCGGCCGGCATCGAAGGCCTGCGTGAAGAGCACGCCGTCACGGCCGAACACCAGGTGGCCCGAGCGTGTGATGACGACGTTCGAAGGTACCGGCAGCAATCTCGTCGTCGTGGCAGCCGGTCCCCAGATGAATACCCCCGTCGTCTTCGGATTGCGAGTGATCTGGGTCACGAGGAGACGTCCGTCGGCCAGGACCCCTTGTGGAGCCTGGAACTGGGTGCCCGGGGCTACCGCGCCGAAGTCGGCGGCGTGCTCGCTCCCGGGGGCGATTCGTTGCAGCCGCGGCCCGCCCATCAGGATCGAGCCGTCCGGGTGCGAAAACGGGAACACGCCATTGGTGCGTGCGACCACTCGGCTGACGCCGGTTTCCACATCGACCGCACGAAGTTCGCCCGGCCCGCTGAAGAGCAGCGAACGACTGTCGGAAGTCCATGCAAACCACGGTCGAACCTGGAGCACCGCCAGCCGGCGCCAACCCGGGCTGTCAAGACGCCGCACCCAGATCGAGGACCCCGAGGGGCAGCCGTCCCTGGCTCCAGCAGTTCCTCGTCGTCCTCACCGCCAACCGTCGTCCGTCGGGCGAGAGCGCGACCTCCCACAATTGGCCGGGCGGCGCGTCGAGCGGGAACTGCATCGGTGACGCGACCGGAGCGGGCGGATGACGCAAGGACGGCAGCCGCGAAACACCGAGGCGACAGCAGCAGCAACACCCGACGGCGGCCCCGACCGCAAGGCGACGTCGCCGCCCTCGGCCTTTCCCGCGTGCTCCGGCACGCAGCCCAGGCACAGTCGGATCCTGGCGGCTCTGACGCCCGTCGACGCTGCACGGGGCGATGAACCGGTAGCCGCGCTTGGGGACGGTCTCGATGAAGCGCGGGTGTCTCCGCGGAGTCGTCCAGCGCGTCACGAAGCCGCTTGACGGCCGCGTTCAGGCCATGCTCGAAATCCACGAATGTGTCGCCCGTCCACAGCTCGGTCTGCAGCTGCTCGCGGGTGACGAGGACGCCGGGGTGCGCGAGGAGGAATTCGAGCAGGCGGAGGGGTTGCTCGGCGATGGCGACCCGCTCTCCGTTCCGGCGCAGTTCACCGGCGTCGCGGTCGAGAACGAACTCGCCGAACGTCACGCGTGACGACGAAGGGACCGGAGACAGCATGGCCCTGCCGCGGCGCGAATCGTAGCACGCGGTCACAGGGTGGACCAGTGACCGGGCTCATCCCGCGGTCAGGCTTCCACGGACAGCGACTGGGTGTGTGCTTCACGCCAGGGTTGCAAGCGACCGCACGTGAGGGATCGCCACAGCCACTCCGCCGGCCCGAGCCGGAAGCGCGCGAGCCAGGCGCTGCTGAACGCGCACTCGACGGCAAAGCATCCCAGGGCGAACGGCAGCCCAATGACCGGTCGAATCTGCCCCAGGCCCACGCCGTAGCCGGAGAACAACAGATCCAGCGCGGCGATCTGCAGCAGGTAGTTCGTGAGCGCCATCCGTCCAGCGTTGCCAATCACTCGCAGACGACCGACCAGCGCAGGCCGGTGTGCCAGAAGCAGGAGCGCCGCAGCCACGTAGGCGAACGTCAGCCACTGATCGCGAAAGATGAGCATCAGCGGACCGAGGCTCCACCGTTCGACCAGCCAGTTGGCAGCCAGCCACGAGACCACACCGAACGCGGCCATGCCGCCGAGCAGACGCGTGTGTTCGAGAGGCGCCTCGAACACACGATGTCGGACAAGCAGCAGGCCGATGATGAAGAGAGAGAGCGTCGCGCCAGGCATGAAGAAGAACGGCTGCGTGTAGAACCAGCGCATGTGCCGGAGCCGCGCCGCGACGAGGACGCTGTAAGTGTCCTGCGCCTCGGCCGCCCGAACTGCGCCGTTGACGTCGGCCGCCACCGCCTGGCGCCACTGATAGTGCGCGGCAACGGCGTCCGGCCCGCCCTTCGCCGTCAGGTGCAGCCTGGCACCGAGGTGATAGAGGCCTACGGATGCCGCAGAGAGCACCGCGCTCAGCAGCAGCGCTCGAGTGGACCACTTTCGGATCAGGAGCAGCGGCGCGCCCCACACGGCGTAGCCGAGCAGCACGTTGAAGCCCCAGAAGGCGTGCGCGGCAAATCCAAAGCACGCCAGCACGACCAGCCGGCGCGCGTAACGCCCGACAAACGGCTGGGCCTGCTGCTCGGCCCGCCGGAGCTGAATGGCAAAGCCGGCGCCAAAGAGCAGCGCGAAGGTGCCGTGCGACTTGGATTCGACCAGGCGCCAGACAAGGGCCCGCACCAGTTCGTCGATGCCACCCGGGTCGGTCGAGCGCTCGTGAAAATGGACGACGAACATCCCGAGCAGCGCGAGGCCGCGAAGGATGTCGAGAGAGGCGATTCGTCCGGCCGGACGGAGGGGAGCTTCCATGGCCGCGAGGCCGCGGATGATAGCACCCGCGATGCGAACCCGCCAGTGACCGGCCCCGCAACCGAAGGCAATCAGGCGAGTTAGCGTCCGTCACCATCCGGTCACCTTCATTTCACCTCGCCGGAACTCCGCCGGCATTGAGGTAGCGGACCACGCCCCTCACCGTGGCGCTCCAGGGGGTGACCCATGGAGCGAGCCGCGGCGATGGCGATGGTCCTTGTGACGTGTCTGAGCTGTGGCGACGACGGCGCGGGCTGGGGCTGACGAGCAGGAGATCGTCACCGATGGCAGGACGGCCGATGCCGAGCGCCAGGCGCTGAAGCTGGCGCTCCGGGCGCTGCCGCGCCGACCGGCCCGAATCGCCGTCATCGATCTGACCGAGGCGAAGCCGGACGTGCAGGCTACGCTTCGCCTTCTCGACGCGTTCGTCGTCGCCGGGAGCCCGGTGATCTACGTCGTACGGCAGAGCCGGCTGCTCGAAGGGCGCGCTCGCGGGGTCGGCCACGCACGTCCTCGCGCTCGCCACCGTGATCTGGCACGAGATGGCGCATGCCGACGGCGCAGACGAGAACCAGGCACGCAAGCAGGAAGAAGCGCTCTGGTCGAGGTTCATCCGCGATCAGCGTGTCGATCCCGTCGTCGCGCTGCGCTACCTGGACGCGCTCACGCGGCGCCCCGATCACCAGCAACTGGCGCTGAGGTAACGATGGCGTCCCACCGGAAGTCCCCCGGTATAATCCGGGCGTTCCCCGGTCACGCCTCTCGCAGAGGCCAGCCCGGACCGTACCGGACGCCGATGAGCACGCCCGCCCCCGCATCACCGGGGCCGCACCCCATCCGATTCGGCGACTTCGAGCTCGATGCCCGTTCGGGCGAGCTTCGCAACAACGGCAGCCGCGTGGTGATTGCCGAGCAGCCCCTGCAGGTGCTGCTGGCGTTGATCGAGCGTCCCGGGGATCTCGTCACCCGCGACGAACTGCGTCAGCGGCTGTGGCCCGGCGACACGTTTGTCGACTTCGAGCACGGGCTCAATGCCGCCGTGAAGCGGCTTCGCGACGTCCTCGGGGATTCCGCCGACCGACCGCGCTACATCGAGACCGTCCCGCGACGCGGCTATCGGTTGATCGCGGTCGTCGCAGAACGGCGCGTCGGTCTCAGGCGGAGCCGCTGCACGATCCCCGCCTCAACCGCCTCGCCCGTGCCATCGACCGCCTGATCGAAGGCGCGGTGGCCGGCGCGCAGTCGCCGGCGACGCTGGCGCTTGCTGGCGATTGTCGTCGCTGTGCGCTGCCTGGCAGCCGCTTCGGTCGTCGAACCCACGCCACTCCGCGCGCGACCGTTGACGCGGCTGACGTTCGGCCCTGGGCTGCAGACCGACGTGACCTGGTCGCCGGACGGCTCAGCGTATCGCCTACGCGTCCGACCGGACTGGGAACTTCGACATCTGGGTCGCAGCCCGTCGGCGGCGGCGCAGCCGACGCCAGCTGACGACCTCCCCGGACACCGACACGCAGCCGGCCTGGTCGCCCGATGGAATCCAGCATCGCGTTCCGCTCCGAGCGGGATGGCGGCGGCGTGTTCCTCGTGCCGGCACTCGGCGGCGCCGCAAGAAAGCTAACGACGTTCGGCGTCCATCCGGCGTGGACGCCCGACGGCCGCGACATCTTCATCCGCCGGGGAGAGGCAGGCTTTGCGCGGGCCTATCTGGTGTCGCCAAGCGGCGACCAGCCGCCGCGCGAGATACTGTCGGCAGTTCATGAAGGGCGGCAGCTGGGAGTGGATGGCACCCCACCCGGACGGGCGAATCTCGATGATCGGCTCGCATCGAACGCACGGAATGGGTTTCTATACCGTCAGCCGCGATGGCCGGCGACGTCACGGTCGTGAAGCCGCCGAGGCGCTGCGGCCTCTCTCAGCGGAGAGGGTCACCACCCGACGCGACGTTTCCAGTGGAGTCCGCGGGCGGAACGCCCTGTACGTCGAGGTCGCTGTCAACCAGATCTGGACGCCTCTGGAGAGTCCCGGTGGCGCCCACGACGCTTCAGTGGCTGTCGGCCGAACGCCTGACCACCGGGGCCGACAACGCCAGATCACCGGCCATCTCTCCCGACGGCAAGCGGATCGCGTTTGCCAGCCATCAAGCCGCGAGCCGCGCGTCCGTGTTTCCCTTCGACCCGGTCGCCGGACGTCTCGAAGGAGAGGGGCATCCTGTCACCGACGAGGACACGATGGTCCTCTGGCCGAGCCTGTCCCGCGACGGCCGCTCGCTGCTGTACAGCGCCCAGCGCACCGGAACCGATCGCGTGGACGCGGTGAAGACGAACCTCGAGACAGGCGAGACGACCGTGCTCGTCCCCGACGGGAGACAACCGATCGAGTCGCCCGACGGTGCGCGGTACGCGTACTGGCTGTCGCGCCGGCCGACAGGCGATCCAGACCCACCTGACAAAGGCCGACACGCGTCGAGTACGCGACGGCGTTGCGCGACCGCTCGGGCTCCGAGCGCCTCGTGAGCCGCTGGTCCGGCCAGGTCGCTCATGGGGCCAACTGACTGGACGCGCGGGGGCGACGCCGTCATTGGCTCCTACTTCGAAACCGACAGGACGGGCCCGGTCCCCCTGGTGCTCTGGCGCCTGACAGGCGACATCCCCGAAAAGCCTGAGCGGGTGCTGCTTCACGCGCCGGGTCGCCGGTTCTGGCAGCCGACGTACTCGCCCGACTGGCGCTGGATCAGCTTCGTCGCAGAACGGATCGACAGACCCGACACGCGTCGAGATGGGAGTGATCCCCGCCGGCGGAACACCGGCCGACAGCTGGACCCGCATAGCCGCCGACCACGAGTGGCCGGACAAGCCTCGCTGGGCGCCGGACGGCCGGACCTTGTACTTTCATCTCGCGAAAGCCGGCAGGTTACTTCAACCTCTGGGGCGTTCGCATGGATCCGGTCGCGGGGCACGCCGGTCGGCGAGCCGTTCCAGGTCACGTCCTTCGATTCACCTGATCTGACTATCGATCCGAACCTGGCATCTTCGGAGATGGATGTCAAAGGCCGAAGCCTGCTGTTGGTGATGCGGAAGACGACGGGCAACATCTGGATGATGTCCGGCGTTGATCGCTGAGCGCGACGCAGCGCGTTTGCGCCGTCACGAGACGGCGGTCTGGCATCCGCACTGAGCCGATAGACGCCAACGGCCGGACATCGTCGCAAAGCCTTCCGCCACCAACGCGCGATTGCCTCGCCCGGCCTCCGGCCGCGACAGGCCCGTCACCCGCGCGAGCTCTCCGGGAATCGTCAGCCCGGCGCCGGACAGAAACGCGCGCGCGATCTCGCGCAGCGCGTCGTCCCGCCTCACGCGCCGGGTCAGCGCTTCCGGAAACCGCGAGACGCCCAGCGTCCAGATGTAGGTGAACTTCGGCACGTAGACGACCTCGCTGGGCACGACGATCATCGCCGCCTGGAGCTCGTCCATCGCGCGGGTGAACGCGACGCGATCGGCGATGCGCGAGGCTTCGCGCAGGTCCGACGTGCCGAGCTCCCACTCCCGCCGCAGCACCGCCAGGATGGCGCGCGCGTTCGCGCTCAGCCGCGCCGCCTCTTCCTTGCGCCGCAGGCCCCACACCGCGTGGAAATATGGAATCAGTCGCGGCGCGACGGAACATCGCCTTGCCGCGCGCGAGCTTGGCGTAATACACCTTGCCGCGCCGCATCACGTCGTCTTTCAGCCGCCACGTGAGCGAGGCTTCCTCGTCTTTCTGCACGTTACGAGGCATCACCGCGTCGCGGCGGCCGCACACCGCGACGTAGAGCGACGGCCCGGGCCGGCGCGAGTCCGTGAGGCAGGCGGCAAACCCGACCTGCTCGACGAACTGCTCCGCCTGGACGACCGTCTCGATCTGCCGCGTCGCCTCTCGGCGCCACTGCTGGTCGCGGTACCTCTTCGATCTCTCCCGGAATCGTGGGCCTCGAAGGCATCACCGCAATGCTAACCGCCCGGCGAGCGACGCGAGCCGCCCCCGCCGAGCGCGCAGCGCGAGTCGCCCCCCGCCGAGCGAAGCGAGCGCCCCCTCGGCGCCGCAGGCGCCGAGCCCCTCCAGGCTTCGGCGCGGCAGGCCTGATAGAATCTGGTACGTCCGTCTATGCCTTCCCGACCGTCCTTCTTCAACTCCTCCGTCGGCTCCAAGTACCCTGATCGCGTTCACCGGCCTGTCACTGGTGGGCTTCCTGATCGGCCACCTGGCCGGCAACCTCCTGGTGTACGTCTCGCCGGAGAGCTTCAACCACTACGGCGACAAGCTAATCAAGAATCCGCTGCTCATCCCCGCCGAACTGGGGCTGCTCGCGCTGTTCCTGCTGCATGCCTTCAAAGCCGTGCGTCTCTTCCTCGGCTCGAAGCAGGCGCGGCCGGTCGGCTACGCGAAGAAGGCGTGGGCCGGCCACACCAGCCGCAAGAGCTGGGCCTCGACGACGATGATCCTGTCGGGGGTGTTCCTGCTGCTGTTCGTGCCGTTCCACCTGAAGACGTTCAAGTACGGCGCGCACTACGCGTCGGCGGAGCCCGGCGTGCGCGACCTCTGGCGTCTCGTCGCCGAGATCTTCAGCCATCCCGGCTACGTGATCTTCTATCTGCTGAGCATGACGATCGTCGGCTTCCACCTCTGGCACGGCATCGCCAGCGCGCTGCAGTCGCTCGGCATCGATCGCTCGGGCTGGGCGCCGACGCTGCGCCGGATCGGATGGACGCTCGCCGTGATTCTCGCGGCCGGCTTCTTCAGCATTCCGCTCTACTTCTTCTTTCTCGGATCGCGGTCATGACGCTCGACTCGAAGACTCCGGGCGGGCCGCTGGCCGACAAGTGGGACCGGCACAAGTTCGAAGTGAAGCTGGTCAACCCCGCCAACAAGCGCAAGTTCACGGTCATCGTCGTCGGCACAGGCCTGGCCGGCGCGTCGGCGGCGGCGAGCCTCGGCGAGCTGGGCTACAACGTGCTCAGCTTCTGCATTCACGACAGCCCGCGACGCGCGCACAGCATCGCCGCGCAGGGGGGCATCAACGCCGCGAAGAACTACAAGAACGACGGCGACAGCGTCTACCGCCTCTTCTACGACACGATCAAGGGCGGCGACTACCGCGCACGCGAGGCGAACGTCTACCGCCTGGCACAGCTGTCGGTGAACATCATCGACCAGTGCGTCGCGCAGGGCGTGCCGTTCGCGAGGGAGTACGGCGGGCTGCTCGACAACCGGTCGTTCGGCGGCGCGCAGGTGTCGCGCACGTTCTACGCGCGCGGCCAGACCGGCCAGCAGCTGCTGCTCGGCGCGTACCAGGCGCTGATGCGCCAGGTGGACGCCGGCGCGGTGACGCTTCTTCCGCGCCGCGAGATGCTCGACCTCGTCGTCGTCAACGGCAAGGCGCGGGGCATCATCTGCCGCAACCTGGTGACCGGCGAGATCGAGAAGCACGCCGCGCACGCGGTGCTGCTGGCGACGGGCGGCTACGGAACTGCCTACTACCTGTCCACCAACGCGGTGAACTCGAACGTCACGGCGGCGTGGCGCGCGCACAAGCGCGGGGCCCTGTTCGCCAATCCGTGCTACACGCAGATTCACCCCACCTGCATCCCGGTGAGCGGCGACCATCAGAGCAAGCTGACGCTGATGAGCGAGTCGTTGCGCAATGATGCCCGGGTCTGGGTGCCGAAGAACCCCGGCGACAGCCGGTCACCCGACAAGATCCCCGAACCCGATCGCGACTACTACCTCGAACGGAAGTATCCGAGCTTCGGCAACCTCGTGCCGCGCGACGTCGCCTCGCGCAACGCCAAGGCGGTGTGCGACGAGGGCCGCGGCGTCGGCGAGACCAGGCTCTCGGTCTACCTGGACTTCGCCGACGCGATCGAGCGCCTGGGCGCAGACACGATCAAGGCGCGCTACGGCAACCTGTTCGACATGTACAAGCGCATCACCGACGAAGACCCCTACAGGGTCCCGATGCGCATCTACCCGGCGATTCACTACACGATGGGCGGGCTCTGGGTGGACTACAACCTGATGAGCAACCTGCCCGGCCTGCACGTGCTGGGCGAGGCGAACTTCTCGGATCACGGCGCCAACCGCCTCGGCGCCAGCGCGCTGATGCAGGGGCTCGCCGACGGCTACTTCGTCATCCCCTACACGCTGGGTCACTACCTCGCCGGCACGACGCTCGAGCCGGTAACGACCGCGCACGAGGCGTTCGGCGAAGCCGCCGCGTCGGTCACCGGACGGCTGGACACGCTGCTCTCGATCAAGGGCACGCGATCGATTCAGCGACTTCCACCGCGAGACCGGCCGCGTCCTCTGGGACAAGGTCGGGATGTCCAGGACCGACGGCGCGCTGCGGCAGGCGATCGAGGAGATCCGCGCGCTGCGCGAGCAGTTCTGGCAGGACGTGTCGGTGCCGGGCGAGAAGACCTACGTCAACCAGGCGCTCGACTACGCGGGCCGCGTCGCCGACTACCTGGAATTCGGCGAGCTGCTGGCGCTGGACGCGCTGCACCGCACCGAATCCTGCGGCGGCCACTTCCGCGAAGAGAGCCAGACGCCCGAAGGCGAAGCGCTGCGCGACGACGAGCACTTTTCGTACGTCGCGGCCTGGGAGTTCGGCGGCGTCGGCGAAGCGCCGACGCTCCACCAGGAACCGCTCGTCTGGGAAAACGTGAAGCCGAGCCAGAGGAGCTACAAATAGTGGGGAGTGCAGAGTGCTGAGTGCCGAGTGCTGAGTGCCGATTCGAGCACTGGCCACTTCAACTGACCACGCACTCCATTCAGCACTCGGCACTCGGCACTCGGCATTGTGCCTGTCTTATGTCAACAATCTCAGTGACACTGAAAGTGTGGCGGCAGTCCGGTCCCGGCGATGCCGGGCGGCTGGTGGACTACCGCGTCGAGGGCGTCTCGACCGACATGTCGTTTCTCGAGATGCTCGACGTCGTCAACGACGGGCTGATCCGCAAGGGCGACGAGCCCATCGCGTTCGACTCGGACTGCCGTGAAGGCATCTGCGGGGCCTGCGGCATGATGGTGAACGGCGTCGCGCACGGCCCGGAGCCGGGCGGCACCGTGTGCCAGCTGCATATGCGGCGCTTCACGGACGGCGAGACCATCACCGTGGAGCCGTGGCGGGCAAAGGCTTTTCCGGTCCTGAAGGACCTGGTGGTCGATCGCAGTGCCTTCGATCGCATCATCGGCGCCGGCGGCTACGTCTCGGTGAACACCGGCGCCGCGCCGGAGGCCAATGCCATCCCCATCGCGCGGCCGATCGCCGAGGAGGCGATGGACTCGGCGCAGTGCATCGGCTGCGGCGCCTGCGTGGCATCGTGCAAGAACGCCTCGGCGGCGCTGTTCACCGCGGCGAAGATCACGCACCTGGCCCTGCTGCCGCAGGGGCAGGTCGAACGCAAGCGCCGGGTCGTCCGCATGGTCGAGCAGATGGACGCCGAGGGCTTCGGCATGTGCTCGAACGAGGGCGAGTGCCAGGCGGTATGCCCGAAGGAGATCTCCATCGGCACCATCGCGAAGATGAATCGCGAGTACTTCCGGGCGGCGGTGCTGGGGAAGTAGGGTGGGCGTAGGAGCGTGGGAGCGTAGGAGAGGGAGCGTGAGATGGGTCTGGCCCTTGTCGTCGCGCTCCTCGTCGTCGGCCAGCAGGCGCAGGCTCCTCCTGCCGATATCGAAGCCATCCGTCAGTTCCTCCTGACGGCTCGCATCGTGCACGTCAAGACGCTGTCGAAGGGCGTCACTCGTCCTCGCCGGATGACCCTGACCGACGGGACCCTCACCCACGACGCGATCTTCCAGAGCGTCAACGAGAACAAGCCGGTCGAGCGGTTCTCCAGCGGCCGCGTCGAACTCGGCTTCCGCGACTCGTGGCACTTCAACATCGCCGCGTTCGAGCTGGCGCGGCTCGTCGGGCTCGACGACATGGTGCCGCCCTGCGTGGAGCGGACCATCCAGGGCGAACGCGGCTCGCTGTGCTGGTGGGTCACCTGGAAGTGGGACGAGCAGATGCGCGTCAAGGAGAAGCTGCGTCCGCCAGATCCCATACGATGGCAGCAGCAGTGGGACGTGATGCGCGTCTTCCGAGAGCTGGTCGAGGACACCGACCGCAATCAGACCAACATGCTGATCACCGAGGAGTGGAAGGTCTGGATGGTGGACTTCAGCCGCGCGTTCCGGACGTCGCGCAAGCTGACCGCTCCGGCACAGCTCCGCCGCTGTCCCCGGGCGCTGCTGGAACGGCTCCGCGCGCTGGACGACGACGCCGTGCGTGCCGCGATTGCCGGGCACACGCAGCCGGCCGAGGTCGCGGCCGTGCTGGCGCGCCGCCGGCTGATCGTCGAGCACTTCGACACGCTGGTCGCCGAGAAGGGCGCCGGGCTGGTGCTGTTCTAGCCGACCAGATCACGTACGCCAACCACAGAGACACAAAGGACACGAAGACACACGGAGTACAGACCTGGCAGCGCCCGGATGAAACCCAACCACCGGGGTGCATCCCCATGTTGCCAATGCTTTCTCCGTGCGCCTCTATGTTCTCTGTGTCTCCGTGGTTGACGTACGTGAGTCGAATGTCAGTCGCCAGGCGTCAGGCTCGATGGCCAGTTGGTGACGAGCGCCAGCGGGCGCCGCCCTTCGTCGCCAAGCGAATTGACGACGAAGCGCTGGCCGTCTGGCATGACGTCGAAGACCCACCCCACCGGCTTGGGATTGAGCGGGAAGAGCGGCGCGACGCTCTGCACGTCGAGCTTCGTGCCCGCCTCGCGTACCGACGCCGCCATCACCTGCATGTCCGGGGAGAGGTAGTACAGCTCCCGCCCGTCGCGGCGCCAGCGCGGCAGCACGCCGCCGGCCGTCGAGACGCGGACGCGATCACCGGCGGCGACGGGCGCCGTGACGCCGGGCGCCGGCATGACAAACGGCATCACGTACACCTCGTCGCGGCCCGACTCGTTCGACACGTAGCTCACCCATCGCATGTCGGGTGAGAAACGCGCGTGGTACTCGGCAAACGGCGTCTGCAGCAGCGCCCGCGGCGGGCCGTCCAGCGGCTGCACCCAGATGTCGCCCGGGCTCATCATCAGCTCGCCCTGCCGCAGCAGCATCACGCGCCCGTTGCTCGACCAGTCCGTGATTTGGAGGTCGCCCGACGGAATCAGCTCCCGCGACGTGCCGCCGCTGGCCGGGATCCCGAGCACCGCGTTCTTCGCCTCGCGCTGCACCTGGTTGAACGCGATCTGCTGGCCGTCCGGCGACCACACCGGCATCGTCTCGTTGCGGACGTCGAAGGTGAGGCGCAGGCTCGTGCCCCGCTCGAGCTCGTAGACCCAGATGTCGGCGGGGTCGCCGCGGTTCACCGCGACGCGAGAGCCGTCAGGCGAGACGTTGACGTCGAAGATGATGCCGCGCTCGCCGACGGGTCCGATCTCGTGGCCGGCGCGGTCGTAGAGCGTGAGAGAGGTTCCGGCAACGCCGCCTTCGTAGACGAGCGTCCCGGTGTCCGAGACGCTGAAGATGCCGCGCCAGATGGTGGGGTCCTCCAGCACGTCGCGCGCGACGGCCACTGGCGCGCCGCCAAGGGCCTCGCGCTCGACGTCGAACGGCTGCGCCCAGAGGGTGCGATCGCGGATGAACAGCAGGTAGCCGTTGGCGTAAGTCGCCTGGCTCCGCGATCGCAGCACGAGCTGCGGCTCACGGCCGCCGATCGAACCGAGAAACACGGCGCTCTGGTCGCGGCCCTCTTCCTGCTGCACGCCCAGGTAGAGGAAGTGCCGGCCATCGGGCAGGAACTGCGGCCAGCGATGGCTCGTGTAGGCCGTGCCCTCCGTCGCCGTCACCGCGGTGGGGCTGCCGCCGCCGGCCGTCACCTGCTGCAGGCCGCCAAGCACGCTCGGCGTGAACAGAATCACGCCCTGCGCATTCCAGGACCCGCCGCGGCCGCTCGGCGCGTCGCACAAGGTCAGCGCGGAGCCGGCGTTGAGGTCGATCCGCTTCAACTTGCTGTCGGCGAAGAAGCCCACCGAGCGGCTGTCGGGTGCCCAGAACGGGAACGTCGCGTTCTCGGTGGCCGGCAGCGCCACCGGCGTGAGCGAGTCCAGGCGCCGAAGCCACAGCTGGCGCCGGCCGACGCCGTCGATGGCGGCAAACACCACCGCCGTCCCATCCGGCGAAACCGCCGGCGGTCCCGCGTAGTCGCCGGTGAGGTGATACAGCATCCGCTCCGGCGGCGCGAGCATCGCGTGAATCGCCGGCGCCGGGGCGTCCGACCGGCGAAGCCAGCTCGACGCGAGCGAGCCCGCGACGATGGCGAGCAGGCCCAGGCCGGCGACCAGCCAGCCCGAGATCGCCGTCCGCTGCGGCGGCGTCGTCGGCGGCGCCGTCATGCCGCGCGTGCGCAGTTCCAGGTAGACGTCGCGCGCCGTCTGCCACCGATCGTCGGGGTCCTTCGCCAGCGCCCGCCAGACGATGTGATCGAGGGCCGGCGGCGACAGCGGCTGGCGTGTCGAGGGCAGCGGCGGCTGGCGGTTCAGGATCGACGCGATGATGCTCGCCTGGTTGTCGCCGGGAAACGCCCGCTCGCCGGTGGCCATCTCGTACAGCACCGCGCCGAGCGCGAAGATGTCCGTGCGCGCATCAACGGCACGTCCTTCGAGCTGCTCCGGCGCCATGTACTGCAACGTGCCGACGAGGACGCCCTCCGCCGTGATCGGCGTGTCACCCGGTGCCCGGGTCTCGCTGGTGAACACGCTCTCGACCGGCGGCCGTGCGAGGCCGAAGTCGAGAAGCTTCGCGCCGGTGCGCGTCAACATGACGTTGGCCGGCTTGAGGTCGCGATGGATGACGCCGTGGCGGTGCGCGCGGTCGAGCGCGTCGGCGATCTCGGTGCCGTAGCGGATCACCTCGTCGCCGGGCAGCGGGCCGCGCGCCAGCCGGCTGGCCAGCGTCTCGCCTTCCAGGTACTCCATGACGAGAAAGGCGATGCCTTCCTGCTCGCCGATGTCATGGAGCACGCAGATGTTCGGGTGGTTCAGCGCCCCGACCGTCCGTGCTTCGCGATCGAACCGCTGCCGCAGCTGGGGGTCGTGGGCGAAGACCGGCGGGAGGATCTTGACGGCGACCGTGCGGTCGAGCCTGGTGTCGCGGGCCCTGTAGACCTGTCCCATCCCGCCGGCCCCGATTGGGGCGACTATCTCGTACGGGCCCAGCCGGGCCCCTGGCGAGAGCGACATCACGGACGGCGATTCTAACAGGTGGAGTGTGCCGGCTCAGCTGTTGGCCGGCCGCGTGTCCTCGAAATCCACGCTGAGTATTCGGAGTGGACACGTCACGGCGAGCGCCGCGGGCGCATTGCCCAATATCACCGCGGCATGGGGATTGCTATAGAACCATGCATCGGTTCGTCGTTCGGACTCGGCCCCGGCCCGGATGTGGTCGATTGCCGAGTTCCGAACTTTCATCCCAACTGCCAACGCCCCACTCACAACTTCCAATTCCCAATTCCCAATCGGGAATCGGCAATCGTGCAATCTGCAATTCGGAGTTGGTGGGTCCCCCGGGGATCGAACCCGGGACAGCCTGCTTAAAAGGCAGGTGCTCTACCACTGAGCTAGGGACCCGTTGGGGCGAGGAACAGAAATCGTAGCACGGCCCTTCGCTCTATACTCCATACTCCGCTCACGTTCGCTTCCCAGCGAGGAGACCGCATGCGGACCACCACGATCTTCGGGCTTCTGCTCATCGTCGCCGGCCTCGCAATGCTGCTCACGGGCGGGTTCACGTACTAGAATTCCGAGAAAGTGCTCGACGTCGGGCCGCTCGAGGCCACCGTGGAGAAGAAGGAACGCGTGCCCCTTCCGCCCATTCTCGGCGGCCTGGTGATGGCCGGGGGCGTCGCGCTGCTGCTGGTCGGCAACAAGAAGCGCGTCTGACCGACCCGGCGCCGCCGCAGCGCACTTGCACTCTGTCGCCTCTCGATGTATCGTGTCACGACGCATCGAGAGTGCGACGCAATGGCCGACACGCCCCTGACTTCTCCGCTCTTCCACGTTCTGCTCTCGCTGGCCGACGACGACCGGCACGGCTACGCGATCATGAAAGACGTGGAAGATCGGACCGATGGCGCGGTGCGCCTCAGCACTGGCACGCTCTACGGCATCATCAAACGCCTCCTCGCCGACGGCTGGATCGCCGAAGCCCGCGGGCGGCGCAGCGACGATGACGAACGGCGCCGCTACTACCGCCTGACCCCGGAGGGCCGCGAAGCGGCGCTGGTCGAGACCGCCCGGCTCGAACGTGCCTTGACCCATGCGCGCGCCGTGCTTCGCACGCGGCGTTCCCAGACCGCGTAGGAGGACGCTCATGCCGACAGCGAAGCCATCATTCGCTCAGAGCGTCTATCGCCTCCTCCTGCGTCTCCTGCCGGGCGATTTCCGCGCCGAATTCGGACACGAAATGGAAGGCGTCTTCCTCGACGAGCGCCGCCAGGCCGGCGCGCCGGCCGGCGCGGTGCGTTCGCGTGGCTGTGGGTTCGCACGCTCGGCGGGATCCTGGCGACGGCGCCATCGCAGCACGCCGACGTGTTGAAGCAGGACCTGACCTATGCCCACCGCTCGCTGGCGCGGACGCCGGCGTTTGCGGCCACCGCGGTGCTCGCGCTTGCCCTCGGTATCGGCGGCGCCTGCGCGGTCTTCACGCTGGTCGATCAAGTTGTGCTGCGGCAATTGCCCGTGCCGCGTCCCGATCGGCTGGTCTACTTCGACTCGCCCTCGTTTTCCTACCCGGTCGTGCGCGAAGTGCAGCGTCAGGTGCCGTCGCTGCAAAGCGCCTTCGGCTGGTCGATCGACCGCCGGCACGTGACCTTCAACGCCGGCCCGGAACCGGTGGACGTCATGGACGCGACCGGACGCATCTACGAGACGCTGGGTATCCTGCCGGCACTCGGCCGGCTATTGCGACCCGACGACGATCGCGGGGAGGCGGTCGGCGTGTTGAGCTACACCGCCTGGCAGCAGCGCTTCGGCGGCGATCCCGGCATCGTCGGCCGCTCCGTTCTCGTCGAGCACACGCCGGTCACGATTGTCGGCGTCACGCCGAAGGGCTTCTTCGGCGTCGCACCGGGCCTGGCGCCCGAGCTCACCGTGCCGGCCGCGCTCTCGGCCCGGCTGCGTCCGGAGGACGCGGACATTCTCGAAGAGGTCGGACAGTCCTGGTTGCACATCATGGGCCGCATCCGGGATCCCCTGACCCTGCCTGAGGCCGATGCGGCCCTCCAGGTGGCGTGGCCGCGGGTGCTCGAGACGACCACGCCGATGACAGTGCCGGCTAAGGACCGCACTCGCTATCTGGCCCGCCAGACAAAGCTGATGGAGGCGGACACCGGCTTTTCCCGCGTGCGCCGACGCTTTCAGCAGCCGCTGTGGCTGCTCGCGTCGCTGGTCGGCCTGCTGCTCGCCATCGGGTGCGGGACCATCGCCAACATGATGCTCAGCCGGACGCTGGCACGCGGCCACGAGCTGTCCCTGCGCCGCGCGATCGGCGCTGGACGCGGCCGCCTGATCCGCCAACTGCTCACCGAGGCACTCGTGCTCACCGGAGCCGGCGCCTGTCTCGGCGTGCTGATCGGGACGTGGGGCAGCCAGGCGCTCGTCCGCCTGCTCTCGACGAGCGAGAGCGTCATCACCGTGGACAGCACGCCGACGCTGTCGACGCTTGGCGCTGCCGGCGGCCTGGCGCTGGTGATTGCGCTGGTGATCACCGCGTGCTCGGCGATGTGCGCGCTGCGAGCCGAGGCCGGCGATGCGCTGCGGGCCGCGCCTCGAAGTGGCGGCGCCAGCGCCGCCGAGCGGCGGCTCGGCGCGCTGCTCGTCTCGGTCCAGGTCGCCTTGTCGCTGACGCTGGTCGTCGGCGCGAGCGTATTCGCCCTCAACCTGCACCGCCTGCTGACGCAGCCCGTCGGCATGGATCGCGCGCGGCTGATCGTTGTCCAGGCCGATGCGACCTTCGGGGGACATACGGAGGACAAGCTGCCGAGGTATTACGACACCGCCCTCGCCAGGCTCCAGGCGCTGCCTGGCATTCTGTCGGCGAGCTACTCGCGTAAGCCGCCGGTCAGCAACACCGAGGGCTCGTGGTGGGAAGACGTCGCGGTCGACGATCAGCCGGCCGACGAGCGCGGCAAGAGGACGTATCTCAACGCGGTGTCGGATGACTACTTCAACACGACGGGTATGCGACTGCTGGCCGGCCGGCCGTTCGATCGTCGCGACGCCGCGGAAGCGCCGCCAGTCGTCATCGTCAACGCCAGGCTGACCGAGCGGCTCTTCGGGACGGAATCACCACTGGGCCGCCGGCTGGTCTTCGAAGTGGACGACCAGCCCCGGCAACACACCGTCGTCGGCGTCGTCGACAACGCCGCCTATCAATACGTCCACGAGGACATGCGCGCCGTCGCTTACCTGCCCTATCGACAGTCGGCGGGCATGCTCGAAAACCGCAACCTCGCGTTCGAAGTGAGGACGGTCGGAGACCCGTCGTCGTCGATCGCCGCCGTGCGCGAGACCTTGCGGCGCGAAGACCCGAAGGTGCCGGTTCGCCTGGAGACGCTTGAGGCGCGCATCGCCGAGTCGCTGGTACAAGAGCGGGCGCTAGCGATGCTGGCCACGACTCTGGGTGGCACCGCGCTGCTGCTGGCCGCCGTGGCCCTTTACGGCCTGATGACGTACGCGGCGACCGCGCGCACGCGCGAGTTCGGTGTGCGCGTCGCTCTCGGCGCGACGCCTTCGGCGATCAGCCGGCTGGTGCTTCGCGACGCCGGCCGAATCACCGTCCTCGGCATTTTCCTGGGGCTGGCAATCACGCTGGCCCTCGGAAAGTTCGCCAAGTCCCTGCTCACGACAATTACGCCTGGGGATCCGACCGCCCTGGGCGTCGCGGTGACCGTCGTCGCCGCCGTGGCTCTGGCCTCGGCGATGCTCCCCGCGTTGCGGAGCAGCCGCGTGCAACCAACCGACGCGCTTCGGGTCGAGTAGCCGGCCCCAGTCTATCCGGCGATCTCCTTCACGGCCGCCACCAGGCGTTCGACCTCGCCTTCAGTCGTATAGCAGGCGCACCCGGCACGGACGACGCCGTCTGCGGCGTGACCGAGGCGCTCGACGACGGTCTGCGCGTAGAAGTCGCCGTTCGAGAGAAAGAGCCCGCGCGAGACCAGCTCGCGGGCGACTTCCTCCGAGGGCCGGTCCCTCACCACGAACGCGACCGTCGGCGTGCGAGGCGCCGACGGCGGCGGCCCGTAGACCGTCACGCCGTCAATCGACTGCAGACCGGTGTAGAGCCGCGTCAGCAGCGCCTGCCCGCGCGCGTGCAGTTCGGCGAACACCCGCTCGAGGGCCGCGCGTCGCGAGATCGGCTGGCCGGCTGGCAGCGCCAGCGATGCGAGGTACTCGACGGCGGCCGCGGCGCCGACGATTCCCTCGTGATTCTGGGTGCCGGTCTCCAGGCGTTCCGGCGCCGTGTCGGGCGCCGGCTGCAGCTTCGGCACGTCCAGCGAGCAGAGCAGATCGTGGCGCCCGTAAAGGACACCGACGTGAGGGCCGTAGAACTTGTAGGCGGAACACGCCAGCAGGTCGCAGCCGAGCGCCGTGACGTCCACCAGCGCGTGCGGCGCGTAGTGCACCGCGTCGACGAACGCCAGCGCGCCGACGGCGTGAGCCAGCGCCGAGGCCCGCGCGACGTCGTTGATGGTGCCGATGGCGTTGCTGGCGGCGCCGATGGCGACCAGGCGGGTGCGGGGCGTCACGGCGGCCGCAAAGTCGTCCCAGTCCAGCTGACCGCGCGCCGCGTCGCAGCGCACCGTCCGCAGCGTGACGCCGCGCTCGCGCGCCACCGCCTGCCAGGGGGCGACGTTGGCGTGGTGGTCCAACTCGGTGACGACGATCTCGTCGCCGGGGCCCCAGCCGCGTCCGAGCGCGCGCGCGACATGGAACGCCAGCGTGGTCATGTTGTTGCCGAACGCGATCTCCGACGGCGACGCGTTCAGGAAGTCGGCGAGGGCGCGCCGCGCGTCGTCGAGCAGCTGGTCGGTCTCGAGGCTCGTCGGAAAGTGCCAGTGCGTGTTGGCGTTGTGGTGCAGCAGGTAGTCCGTCATCGCGTCGACCACCCGTTGCGGGACTTGTGTACCGCCCGGCCCGTCAAAATAGGCGACCGGCGTGCCCTCATAGACGCGCGCCAGCGCGGGGAACTGCGCGCGGATGGCATCGACGGCGGCGACACCGGCGGACAGTGATGCGGCGTGAGGCGAAGTCATGCCCGGAAGTGTACATCTTGCCGGCGGCGTGAGGGCCGAGTACGATGGCCGCTCGGCAGCAAGGAGGCGGAGTCATGCGAGTGATGCGGATAGCGGCGGTCGCGGCAGCGATGGCCATGGCAGGGTGTGGCGGCGGATCGGCTCCCAAGCCCAAGCCGGCCGACGCCGGGCCGCTGAAGATCGGACTGCTGCTGGACAGCCTGGCGAACGAACGCTGGACGCGCGACCGCGATTTGTTCGTGGCGCGGGTCGAGGAACTGCGCGGCAAAGTCGACGTGCGGGTAGCTGAGGGCGACCACGCCAAGCAGCTGGCTGACGCGAAGGAACTGCTCGATGCCGGTGTCAAGGCACTGGTGGTCGTGCCGCACGACGTGGACAGGGCGAAAGAGATCGTGGCGCTGGCCGCGGAGCGCAAGGTGCCGGTCATCAGCTACGACCGCCTGATTCGCGACGCCGACGTGGCGCTCTACGTCTCGTTCGACAACGTCAAGGTCGGACGCATGCAGGCCGAGGCCCTGCTGGCGGCTGCCCCGCGTGGCAACTACGTGCTGCTCGGCGGGGCGCCGACGGACAACAACGCGAAGCTGGTTCGCGACGGCCAGATGGAAGTCCTGAAACCGGCGATCGCCAGCGGCGCGGTGAAGGTGGTCGCCGAGCCGTGGGTCGCCAACTGGGACGCGGCCATCGCGAAAGACGAGATGGCGGCCGCGCTCAAGAAGACGCGCAGCATCGCCGCAGTGGTCGCGTCGAACGACGCGATGGCCAGCGGGGCCGTCGAGGCGTTGAGCGCCGCGAAGCTCGCGGGGAAAGTCGCCCTCTCGGGCCAGGATGCCGACCTGCCGGCGTGCCAGCGCATCGTCGCCGGGACGCAGACGATGACGGTCTACAAGCCGCTGAAGGCGCTGGCGCGGATGGCGGCCGGGTCCGCGATCAGCCTCGCCAAGGGCGACGCGGTGGACAGCCTCGTGAAGGTGAACAACGGCCTGAAGGACGTGCCGGCGCGGCTGCTCGAGCCCATCTCGGTGGACAAGACCAACATCGACGTCACCGTCATCAGCGACGGCTACCAGCAGCGCGACGCGGTGTACCAGGGGAAGACGGACTAGCGCGTCGCTAGGACGTCGCGCAGCTTGGCGCGACGATCTCCACGCCGTCCACTTCGACGGTCGGCGTGTAGGGCATCGTCGGGTCTTGCGAGGTAGTGCCCTGCGTCACGCCGATGCCGATGGTGGTCTTCCCCATCTTGGTGCCCTTCACCGTCGCCTGCGGACCGGGCTTGATGCGGCCGGTGATGTCCACCAGCGCGCCATTCGCCTTCTTGATCTGACTCTTCACTTCTTTATTGGCGATCATCCGGTAGCGGTCGCTGACGGTCAGCGACCCGACCACCGTCGCGGGATCCGCCTGCACCGATTTCAGCAGCGATCCGGACACGCAGCCGCGCATCTTGACCACCTCGCCCTCGGCGGGTCGGCCCGGCTCCGGCGTCTTTTGCGCCCCGAGCACGGACACGGCCGCCGACACCAGCACCACAGCCCCGAGACCGGCTCGTCGCATGACCAAACCCCTTTCGAACAGGCAGGCAGGGCTACCATAATACCCGCTGCGCCGGCCCATGTCCGGTCCGCCTGGAGAGACGCTTGTCACGAATCACGCTGCCGATCCTCGACGCCGTCACGTTGACCGCCGCCTGCACGCACATCGTCGCCGAGGCACGCGCCGCCTTCGAGGCGCTGGCGGCGCTGCCGCTGACCGAGGTCACGCCCGTCACCGTCCTCGACGGATGGGACCGCATCGGACAGCTCGTCGAGAACATCGAGGGCCCCGTCTCGATCCTCAACAACGTGCATCCCGACAAGTCGGTCCGCGATGCCGCCGACGACGCCATCCGGCAGCTCGCGTCGTTCCAGGTCGAGATCTTCCAGAACGAGGCCCTGTACGCGCGCGTCCGGGCCGTGACGCCCTCCACGCCCGCGGAGGAGCAGTTCCGCCAGGACCTCACCGAGTCGTTCGAGGACACCGGCGTCACGCTGCCGCCCGACCGGCGGGCGCGCGCCAAGGCCATCGCCGATCGCATCACGGCGCTTTACCAGGAGTTCTCGCGCAACCTCCGCGACAACCAGCTGCGGATGCCGTTCACGCCGGACGAGATGCGCGGGCTGCCGGAGCCGTTTCTCTCGCGCCAGCCGCGCGACGCCGAGGGCCGGTACCTGCTGTCGTTCGACTACCCCGACTTCAACCCGTTCATGGCCAACGCCGAGGACGAGGCGGCACGCCAGCGGTATTACGTCGCTTACCTGAACCGCGGCACGACGCGGAACGTCGAGATTCTCGACGAGGTGATGGCGCTCCGCCACGAGCTGGCAGGCCTCTACTCTCTGCCCTCCTTCGCCTCGTTCGTCCTCCGCCGACGAATGGCCGGCAATCCCGAGGCCGTGAACCGCTTTCTCGCCGAGGTGCGCTCGGCGGTCGAGGAAGGCGAGCGCCGCGACCTCGACGAGCTGCGCGCGCTCAAGGCGGAACGGCTCGGCCGTCTGGCGAACGGAGTGCAGGTCGCCCGCTGGGACATCGCGTTTCTCAGCGAGCGGCTGCGCGAACGGCGGTACAGCGTCGACCAGGAATCGCTGCGCCGCTATTTCCCGCCGCAGGCGACGCTCGACTGGCTGCTCGACGTGAGCGGCGAAGTCTTCGGCCTGCGCTTCGTCCAGGTGCGCGTGCCGACGTGGCACGAGGATGTCGTCTACGTCGACGTGCTGGACAGAGACGACGGCCACTTCATCGGCGGCATCTACTTCGACCTCTACCCGCGCGAAGGCAAGTTCCCGCACGCGGCGGCGTGGCCGGTGCGTGGCGTCAGCACGCGGGCCGGGCGGACGCCGGTCAGCGTGCTGGTCACCAACTTCGACCGCCGGGGCCTCACGCACGACGAGGTCGAGACGCTGTTTCACGAGTTCGGGCACATCCTGCACGGCGTGCTGTCGGAGACCACCTTCAACTTCCACGCCGGCACGAGCGTGCAGCGTGACTTCGTCGAGACGCCGTCGCAGATTTACGAGGAGTGGACGCGGCGGATCGAGAGCCTCGAGCGCATGCGGCTGGTGTCGCCGGACACACCGGTGATGGACGCCAGCCTCGTCGAGCGACTCAACGCCGCACGCCGATTCGGTCAGGGCCTCCTCTACGCGCGGCAATGGCTCTACGCGTCCTACGATCTCGCGCTCACGGGTCCCGCGCCTGGCGCGTCGATGGACGTCTGGCAACGTATGGAGGGCGGTACCGCTCTCGGGCATGTCAGCGGCACGGCCTTTCCCGGCACCTTCGCTCACATCGTCGGCGGCTACGCGGCAGGCTACTACGGGTACATGTGGGCCGAGGTCATCGCACTGGACATGCTGTCGGCCTTCGGCGCGACGCTGATCAACCCGCCCGTCGGGCGGCGCTTCCGCCGGGAGATCCTGAGCCGGGGGGCGGAAGAGCCGGCGTCGACGCTGGTCGAGCGGTTTCTCGGCCGGCCGGTAAACGCCGAAGCGTTTTTCAAGGAGATCGTCGGCGCCCGGGCGTGACGTTTGTCATCCGCGGCCGCTGACACGCCACACTTCCGCTCCGCCGGACCGGCGGCCACACTACCGCACAAGAGCCGCGTCCAGTCGCCTGGGTCTGAAGCCCGGGCCCGCTCTTGGGTCGCCCGGGGTCAGACCCCAGGCAGGTTCACGTCGTCGGCTCGGGAGGTTACAGTGTCCGTACCGGTCGCAGAGCTGAACTCGGTTTCGCTTCGATACGGGGACGTCACTGCGCTGAGCGATGTCTCGCTGGCAGCTGCATGCCGCGGCCAGGTGACGGCGCTGCTCGGGCCCAACGGCGCGGGCAAGACGACCGTCGGTCAGCGCTGCTGACCGGGCTGCACGCGCCCCACCAGGGGTCAGTCGACGCTCTTTGGGGGCGACCCGAGTCGATGACGGGCGAGACGCCGCATGGGCGTGATGCTGCAGGTCGTCGAAGGTGCCAGAGACGCTGACGATGCGGGAGCACCTGCACGCTGTTCTCGAGCTACTACGCCGTCGCCGCTGCCGACCGTAGTGTGCTGCTCGACCTGTCACGGCGCTCGAAGACGTCGGCCGACCGTCGTTACGGCAAGCTGTCCGGCGGTCAGCAGCGGCGCGTGCTGTTTGCGCTGGCGATGTGCGGGAATCCCGAACTGCTGTTCCTCGACGAGCCGACCGTCGGGATGGACGTCGAGGCGCGGCGCGCGTTCTGGAACGACCGTGCGTGAGTTGACGGCGGTCGGGCGCGCTCGATTCTGCTGACGACCCACTACTCGAGGAAGCCGACGTGCTGGCGAGGCGCGTGGTGGTGCTCAACCGCGGCCGGATGGTGGCCGATGGCACACCCGGTGAGCATCAAGGCAGCGGGCGGCGGGACGTCAGATCACGGTGCTGTACCCAGCTGTCGTTGGAGGCGCTCGAGGCGCATGCCCGGGCGTGACGCGCGTGGAGGCGGAGGGCGACGGCGTGCGTGCTGATTACGACGGATGCCGAGCTCACGGCTGCGTGCGCTGCTTGACTCGGGACATGACGGCTGTCCGGATCTCGACGTGCGCAGCGCCGGACTCGAGGAGGCGTTTGTCGCGTTGACAACGCACGATGCCGGCGCCGCGTCGGTGGCTGGCAAGGAGGATTCCAATGTCATGACGTCACTCTGTCCTGGCGCTCCCTGCGCTCGAAGCGAAGCGAGCGCGTCACCGTCGCTGCGGACGGATGCTACATGCTCGAGACGCGCTACGAGTTCGTGAAGATGATGCGTCTGCCGTAGTACACGCATCGGCGTCATCGGCTTTCCCGGTGATGTTCTACCTGCTCTTCGGCCTCAGCTTCGCCGGCCGGAGCCGAGGGTCGGCGAAGGGCCTCGGAGTGGCTGCTCGCGGGCTACGCCGTCTTCGGCGTGCGTGACCGCGGCGCTTTTGGCGTTCGGCGTCGGCTATCGACGCGAACGGGCCTCAGGGCTGGATGCTGCTGAAGCAGGCCGCGCCGCTGCCGACGGTCGCGTATACCTCGCGGCGAAGGTACTGACGTGCATGCGGTTTGCGGCGTCGTGATCGTCGGTCATCCTGGCGCGGTGATGGGCGTGCACGCTCGGCAGCGTGCACTTCAGCGCCGCGAGCCTGGATGCGGTTTGCCTCCGCCGTCGTCTTCGGCTGCGTGCCGTTCTGCCTGTTCGGCCTGGCGCTCGGCCTTACCTGATTCCGCCCGCCGGCGGCGCCCGGACTGGTCAATCTGATCAATCTGCCGCTCGCCTTTGTCGGCGGCCTGTGGCTGCCCTACGAGATGCTGCCGCGCATGCATCCAGGCAATCGCGCAGTTTGCTGCCGCAGTATCATCTGGGTCAGCCTGGCGCTGAGCGCGCCGGACTGGTGGGCGACCCGGCGCTCCCGCACATCGCTGGCCGCTGGCGGGCTTCACGGTCGTTGGCGCCGAATGCGCGGCCATCGCCTATCGGAGGTAGTCGAGCAGGGGGCTTGCTAGCTTGGGTAGCCACGTGGGCATGAAGATTCAGGTGAGCGGCGACGCGCGATGCGGCGCGACTTCGGGTGGACACCGTACGTCTGGCTGCATCTACCTCTCTTCTACTTCGCATCGCTCGTCCTCGGGAGCCCGACGACGATGGCAGCGTCACGTGGTCGCTCGTCGCCGTGGCGGCGTTTCTGCCGCTCTACTTCCACGGTCTCTGGATCGAGCGGCCGCGAAGCGTGCTCGCTGGTCGCCATCGCGATCCACGCGCATCGGCGCTGTGCAATCACGCCGATCAACCGGCGGGCGCCTGTCTTCTTCATATACGCAGCGGCATTCCTGGGCATCGGCGTGCCGCCCCGCGTCGCCGTCCGCTGGCTGCTGGTGATGCTCGCCGTGACGATGCTCGCGGAGGGCTTGGATTGCCGGACTGGCCGTTCTGGTCGTGGACGCCGGTTCTGGCTCGTCGGCGGCGTCGTCGGCGTAACCAACATCCACTTCGCCGAGATTCGCCGTCGCAACAGCGCGGCTGCGCGTGGCGCAGGAGGCGGTCGAGGAGATGGCGCGCATTGCCGAACGCGAGCGTATCGGGCGCGACCTGCACGACCTGCTGGGCCACACGCTGTCTCGTCGTCGTGCTCAAGGCTGAACTCGCCTCGAAGCTCGCCGATCGGGACGCTGCCCGTGCTGTCGGCGGAAATCCGCGACGTGGAGCGCATCGCGCGCGACGCGCTCGTCGAGGTGCGCAAGGCCGTGCGCGGTTATCGCAGCGACACGCCTGGCGCGACGAGGTCGCCAACGCCGAACGCGTGCTCGTGCGCGGCCGGTGTCGCCGCGACCATCGACCTCGGTCGCATCAACCGCTGAAGCCAGGACGAGGACCGGGCGCTTGCCTTCGCGGTCCGCGAGGCAATCACCAACGTCGTGCGGCACTCCGGCGCGACGGCGTGCCATATACAGCTGGCGACGCGACGGCGGCCGCACGGTGCTCGAGGTGCGCGACAACGGCCGCGGCGGGCTTGGCGCCGGAGGGCAGCGGCCTGTCGGGGATGCGCGAGCGCGTTGCGCCAGGTGGCGGGCACGCTCGAGCGCGATGGCCACCAGGGCACGCGGCTGGTGATGTCGCTGCCCTACGCATGGGGGCGCCACGTGATCCGCGTGCTGCTTGCCGAAGATCAGGCGATGGTGCTGCGGCGCCCTGAGCGCGCTGCATCGAGATCGAAAGCGACCTGGAAGTCGTCGCGCTGCGCGCGGTCCGGCGACGAGGCGCTGGACCTCGCTCTCACCCATCGCCCCGACGTCGTGGTCACGGACATCGAGATGCCAGGGCTTGTCGGGCCTGGAGCTGGCCGGCAGAGCTGAAGCGCCGCGGCTGCACGGCCCGCATCGTGATCCTCACGACGTTCGCCACGACCCGGCTACCTGCGGCGAGCCCTCGACGCCGGCGCCAGCGGGTATCTGCTGAAGGACGCGCCCGTCACATCAGGCTCGCCGACGCCATTCGCCGCGTGCGCGACGGAGGCCGCGCCGTCGATCCCGAGCTCGCATCGGAGGCGTGGTCCGAAGAAGATCCCGCTCACCGACCGCGAGCGGCAGGTCCTGCGCCTGGCCGCCGATGGCCAGTCCGGCGCCGACATCGCCGAGGCGCTGCAACTCTCCGAAGGCACGGTGCGGAACTACTTGTCGGAAGCCGTCGGCAAGCTTGGCGGGCGTAACCGTGTCGACGCCGCGAGAATCGCGCGAGCCAAAGGCTGGCTCTAATGCAACTGCGGAGTGCGAAATGCAAAGTGCGAAGTGCCAAGTGCGAAGTGCTGAGTGCTAAGTGCTCGAGTTGCATCGTGCAGTCAGAATTCCCAAAGGAGTCCCGCCGACGGCAGGAACGGCACCAGCGGATCGAGCAGGCCGGCGATCTCGCCATCCGGGCGAATGCCGCCGTTGCCTGTGCGCCAGTTCGTCCGGCCGAAGATGTTCATCAACTCGACATAGAGCGTGAGCCGGCTGCGCTCGAGCGTCCACGTACGATTGGCGCGCAGGTCGACGCGGCTGTAGACCGGAAGCCGCGCGCCGTTTCGCGTCTCGGCCAGCCCGTACCGCGCGGGCTGATCATCCGGCACCGGCCGGGTCGCGGTTGCCGGCAACTCCTGGATGTAGCCGCGGATCGGGAAATTCGACGACGTGCGGAGCTTCAGCGCGACGCTGGTGCGATCGGTGAAACGATAGAGCCCGTACAGGTTGACGGCATGGCGCTGGTCGAAGTCGCCGTCGAAGCGCTCGCCGGTGACGACGTCGTGCTGCCGGTAGCGGCCGAAGGCATAGCTGGCCCAGCCCGACAGCCCGTTCGGACTCCGGCGCTGCACGAACATCTCGACGCCGTGGGACATGCCGTCGAGCCGCGCGTCGTAGCTGAGTCGTGGTCATCGGGCGGTGTCGGCCGGCCGTTCACGAGGCGCCACTCGTCGCCCGGCAGCCTGATGCCGTCTCGCTCGTCACGCAGATACACCACCACTTGCGCGCGCATGTGCGTCCCGAACCGGCGGCCGATGCCGGCATCCGCCTGCCAGGCGCGCTCGGCGGGCAGTCCCGGCGTGCCTCGCAGGCCCGTGACCGCGTTGAACCCGGGAAACTGGCTGTAGAGCCCGGTCCCGCCGACGATGTCGAACGGCGCCGACGCGGACCTGCGCGTTCACCCACGGCGACGCCGTCGTCTGGCCGGTCGCGTCCCACCAGTCGACGCGCGCCCCGGCGCCGACAATCGCCCCGCCTGGCGCCGTCCATCGCGCCATCGCATAACCACCCATCCACCGCGAGTCGAGCGCCGCGTCGTCCCGGACCACCGGCGGCATGGACGGATTCACGACACGCCGCGCCGTTACACGCTCGTCCTGCCAATGCGCCGAGGCGCCGGCCTCGACGGTCAAGGCCGGATGCGGCAGCACGACGACATCGGAGCGCGCCGAGAGATCGCTCGAGCGGCCTTCGTCGAGGACGACCCTCGCGAGGCTGCGATTGCTGGAACTCGGCGCCCGTGACGCCGACGCGCTGCGTCCAGGCGAAGCGCGGCCCATGCGCGTACCTCCACGCCAGCGTGCCAAGCCACGCTCGATTGGTGGCCACCAGCGGGTCGTTGAGACCGATGTCGAGCTGGTCGGCGTCGAGGTGCGCGCGGCCCGCGACACCGCTGACCGAGATCTGGTGGCGCGGTGTCACGTCCACGGCGACCTTGGCCGCGACGTCGTCGAATCCGAAAGCGAAGGTCTCGTTGTCGGCAATCTGCTTGATCAGCAGATCGAGGTAGCTCTTTCTCGCGGAGAAGAGCCACGATGCCGCCCGGCTCCGGCCGATCGGCCCCTCGCCGACGATCGAGGCGGCGGTGCCGCTGAGCGCGACGCGTGCCTGCGAGCGATCGCGGCTGCCCTCGCGCAGCGCCATCTCCACCTGCGCGCCGGTGCGGTTGCCGAAGCGCTGCGGGTAGCTGCCGTTGAGCAGCGACACCGAATCGAGGATGTCGCTGTTGATCATCGCAATGGAGCCGCCGTCCTCGACGCCCTGTACGGTGTGGCTGAGGAAGCGGCTGGGGACGCCGTCGAGCGCGAGGCCGATGCGCCCGAAGTCGCTGCCGCGCACGGAGAAATCGGAGTAGAGGTCGTCGGTAGCGGCGACGCCTGGCAGCACGTGCATCGCGCGCACCGGGTCGTCGAGCACCAGCCCGCGCAGGTTCTGCAGATCGGCGCTTCCGAGCACCTGCTGCGCCGGCACCGCGCTCTCGGCCTGCCGGAAGAGATCGCCGGTGACCTCGACGCGTTCGGTGTAGGTGCCAGTGCCCTCGGCAAGCGGAATCACGAGATGGATGGACCCGCCTTCGCCGACCTCCACGTCGCGCCGCACCAGCGCGTAGCCGACGACTGACACGGTCAGTACGTAGCGGCCCGACGGGATGCCGGGAAGCGTGAAGTAGCCCGCCGCGTCGGTGAGCACAGACCGGGGTTGTCCCTGGACCTGCACGCGGGCATCCGAGAGCCCGAGGCCGGAGCGGCCGTCGACGACCTGGCCGGCAATCGTCGCCAGCGGCGGAACCTGCGCGTCGGCACGCCACCCCGGAAGAATCAGACACGCGAGGAGCGCGGCGAGTGCGCGCGACCGGCTCATTCCGTCCAGACGATCACGCGGCCGCCATCCGGCTTGCTCTCGTCGATGAGCAGCCCCGGGCCCAGCGCCTCGAGCTGCTTCACCGTGATCTGGTCGGCGCCGCGGACCCCGTCCAGCATGCCGTCGCCCACCGACACCTTGCCGTCTGGCGCCATCCGCAGCATCCAGAACGGAACGCTGAAGCGCACGAGCTTGCCGGCGTGCGTGTCGTAGGCCGCGATGTGGAGCGACTGCAGCTGGCCGGTGAAGCCGCCCGGCCTGCCCTCGGTCTGCAATCGTGCAGTCTCGTGGTCCTCGATATCGATGAGCGGCTTCTGCTGCTTGAACCGGGCGCGAATCTCCTCGATCTGCGCGTCAGCCGTCGCTTGATCGACGAACCGGGCGTCGGGCGCGAAGCTGGCATACGCCCAGTACCCGAGGCCGGCCACCAGCGCGACGCACACCATCGCACCGACGATGGCGACGCCAAGCCCGATCCAGAGACAGCCCTTGGTGCGTTTGTCCACGTCGCGGCGCCCGATGCTCTGCGGCTACGACAGCCCCTGCAGGTAGCGGAAGCTGGTTCTGAGCGCGTCGAGCGGATCGCCTTCAGACTGATCCTGCTCGACGAAGTAGTGCTTCACGCCTGCCGCGGAGGCAGCGGCAAGGACGGCGGGGATATCCACACCGCCGGACCCGAGCGGCTTGAAGGTCGTCGGCGGCACCTTCGATTCCTGCGTCTCTGGCGCGGTGCCCTTCGCCTTGTCCTTCAGGTGCAGGAGCGGCACGCGGCCTGCGTACTGCTTGAGGATGCGCGGCCGGATCGGCGCCGGTCAGGCTGACCCAGAAGACATCCAGCTCGAGCTTCACGAACTCTGGCCTGGTCGCTGCCATCAGCACGTCGAGCGGCAGGCGCCCGTCAGCCAGCGGCTCGAACTCGAAGCCGTGGTTGTGATAGCAGAACTCGAGCCCCGCCTTGGTCACCTGCTCGCCGACGACGTTGAGGCGGTCCGCCAGCTTCGTGTAGTACTCGAGGCCGCCGCCGCGTTCGCCGGCCATCAGGTACGGCAGCACCAGGGTACTTCACGCCATGCGCCTTCGCGTCGTTGATGAGCGCCGCCATGTCGTAGCTTTCGGGTACCGCGCCTCGCATGAACTTCCACGCGTCCCAGTTGCCGGTGATGAGCGGCGTTTCGACGTGGACGCTGATCGGCGACAACCCGACCTTGCGCGCGGCGGGCGCCACCTTCGCGAGCGTGCCGCGAAGCACTTCGACTTCCTTGTAGCCGATGTCGGCGATGGCCTTGAGCGTCGCCTCGGGGTCGGTGTCGATCTGCTTGCGCACGGTGTAGAGCTGCACGCCCAGGACGCCGGGCGCCTTGGCCTGCGCGTCGCGTCCCATCATCGCCCCAAGCCCGCCGATGGCGGCCAGCTTCATCACGTCCCGTCGCGTCAATTCCTTCACGTCGACACCCTCCAAGCAGGCGATGCTACCACCTTCTCGTGCCGGCACTGCTTTCACGAACCTTGCTTGGCGGTTCAAGATATATGCGGACAACCTGAACCTGGCGGAAACCGATGCTGAGCCTGAAGTCCGATGAGGCGAGAGCCGTCGCGCTGGTCACGGCGATTCAGGGTGGCGATACCGAGTCCCTGCAGCGGCTGCTGCGCGACGACCCCAATCTGGCGGCGGCCAGAGTCGTCGATCGCGGCGGCGTGTCCCGAACGCTGCTGCATGTTGCGGCGGACTGGCCCGGTCACTTTCGCAACGGCGCGCAGACCGTCGTCGATCCTGGTCGGCGGTGGAGCGGACGTCGACGCGCGCGTCGTTCATCCCGGTCCCCGCGGGGCGCCGGAAACCGCGCTGCACTGGGCCGCGAGCAGCGATGATGTCGTCGTCCTCGACGCGCTTCTGGACGGCGGCGCCGACATCGAGGCATCGGGTGCCGTCTTCACTGGCGGACCGCCGATGTCGGATGCCGTGGTATTCGGGCAATGGCGCGCCGCGCGCAGGCTGCTCGAGCGCGGGGCATCGACCACGATCTGGCAGGCGGCGGCGCTGGGACTCGTCGACCGTGTTCGGGCGTTCTGCTCGACCGAACCGATGCCTGCCCCGCGAGAGATCACGAACGCGTTCTGGCATGCGTGCCACGCCGGACAGCAGCCTGCGGCGGAGTACCTGCTGGACCGCGGTGCGGACCTGAACTGGGTCGGGTATGACGGCAAGACGCCGTACGACGCCGCGCACGAGTGCGGCGACGACACAATGCTCACGTGGCTGCGGTCGCGTGGCGCCAGGCGCGCCGACGAAGTCACGTAGGTCCTGCCGCACCCGCCAAACGTTCCAGCAGCCCACGCACGTGCGTCAGCTCGTCGTCGTTGACCGTGTGATCCATCCCCGGGTACAGGATCGCGGTCACGTCGGCGCCACGTGCCCGGAGCACGTCCGCGGACTCGAGGACACGCTCCTTCGGGATGTGGAAGTCGACGTCGCTGCAGCCGAGGAACGCCGGCACGCCGTCGAGTCGCCCGTTGTCGGGCCACACCGTGCCCGGCGGTCCGATCAGCCCGCCGCTGAGCGCCGCGACGCCGCCGGCCAGCGTCGGCTGGCGCACGAGCGACTCGAGCCCCAGGCACGCGCCCTGCGAGAATCCAATCAGCGCCACCCGCGCGCGTGGCGTGCCTGCCGCTTCCGCTTGCGCGACGACATCAGCCACCGCGGCGAGCGCCGACGACAGCCACGGCTCGTTGGACTCGAGCGGCGCGAGGAAGCGGTTGGGATACCAGGTGTTGCTGCGCGCCTGCGGCGCAAGCCACGTGACGTCTGGCCGGTCGAGCGCCGCGGCGAGATCGAGAATCGACAGCGCCGTCGCACCCCGCCCGTGGAGCAGCACGCCCACCAGCGCCCCCGCCCCGAGCGGCGCCCCCGTCGCCAGCACCGACTGCCCCTGATGCGGTCCGCCGCTTCGAATCTGCAATGTCATCTCCTGTTCCCCCGGCGAGCGCAGCGAGCCGCCTCCGCGACGAGCGAAGCGAGTCGCGCCTCGCGCAGCGAGCCTCCGCAAGAGCGCAGCGAGCGCCCTGTTAGAATACGCCCCGTCATGACTCGACGATCGCACGTGCTGCTGGCCGCTTTCAGCCTTGTGCTTCCGGCGCTGACGATCGCGCAGGCGCCGCCTCAGCGATCGCTGGCCGAGCGTCTCGGCTTCTCCGCCTCGACCATCGTCCTCATCGTCAACGGCGACGATGTCGGCGTGAGCCATGCCGCCAACATGGCCAGCATCGCGTCGCTCGAGCGCGGGCTGATGACGAGCGCCACCATCATGGTGCCGGCGCCATGGTTCCCGGAGATCGCCCGCTACGCGCGCGAGCACAAGGCGGCGGACTTCGGTCTGCATCTCGTCCACACGTCCGAATGGCAGGGCATCAAGTGGGGGCCGGTCGCCGGTCCTGCCGCCGTGCCGGGCCTGATCGACCCGCTCGGCTACCTCTGGCCAGACATCGAGAGCGTTTACAAGCACGCGACGCCCGCGCAGGCGCTCGTCGAAGCCCGGGCGCAGATCACGCGGGCGCTGGCAGCAGGGATCGACGTCACCCACCTCGATTCGCACATGGGCGCGCTGCAGTTCAACGACGCGTACTTCCAGCAATACCGGGCGCTGGCGAACGAGTTCAAGCTGCCGATCCGCATGGGCTCGCAGGACGTGCTCGTCTCGTTCGGCGCAGGCCACCAGCGCGCGCAGCTCGACGCCGACGGCGTCGTCTATCCGGACTTCCTGATTCACGGCGGGAGGCTGAAGGACGAGGCCATCGACGTCTACTGGCGCCGCATGCTCGAGGGGCTCAAGCCGGGCGTCACCGAGCTGTACATTCACGCCGCGCTGGCAGGCGACGAGATGCAGGCCGTCACCAACTCCTGGAAGGACCGCGCCGCCGAGTACGAGCTGTTCACCAACGACGCCTCGATCCGCGCGCTGCTCGAGGCCCGACAGGTGCAGCGCATCGGCTACCGCCGCCTCCGCGACCTGCAGCGAGGGACGCCGCGCTGACCATTCGGACACGCACGCCGCTGCTGGTGTGGCTGGGAACGCTCGTCATTCTGGCGGCGCTCGCGCCGCTGGTCGTCCAGCGCGGCGCCTTCGACACGATCGACACCGCCGTGAAGTCCGTGCAGGCCACCGAGCTGGCGCGGAGCGGCCTGCGATCGATGGCGCTGTCCTATCCGGGCCGCGACATCGATCCGGACGAGCGCTTCTTCCCTTTTGCGGCGCCGTTCGTCTTTCTCAGCGCCGGGCACTGGCAGTCGATCTTCTCGTCGTTCTACGCCGTGCTCGGCGGGCTTGCCGTGCCGGTCGGCCCGTGGGCCGTCATCGCGCTGTCGGCGCTGGGCATCGCCGTCGCCTGCGCGTCCACTTCGGCACTCGGCAACGGGCCGGGCGCCCGGCAGCAGCCGGGCTGCTGTTGCTTGCGACGCCCGCCTGGTTCTACGGATTGAACCCGAGCGAGACGGCGCTCGCCCTGGGGTGCTGTACGGCGGCAATCGCCGTCGCACTGCGCGTCCCCGGCGCGCGTGGCGCGTGGGCGGCCGGCCTGCTGCTCGGAGCCGCCGCGCTGCTGCGTGACGAGACGCTGCTGCTCCTTCCTGGAGTTCTCTACGCGCGGCATCTCGGAGGGTCCCGTGCGCGCGACATGTGGCCGGTCCTCGCGGGCACGGCGGCGATGCTGCTGGCCATGGGCGCAGTGGACCATTGGTGGTTCAAGCGGCCGATGCTCGCCCATCTGCGGCACGCGATTCCCGGACTCGAGGAGCTCCTGCCGCGCAGCCGCGCGCGACTGCCTCACCTGCGGCCGATGACGTGGACCGAGCGGTGGTCGACGATCGTCGAGTACCTGGCTGACGGGGTTCGGCGGACCCGCCCTGGCCATCGCCCTCGCGGCGTGGGTGGCGCTGGCGCACGGGCTGCGACGGCTTCGCGCCCCTCTCGTCGCGTCGCTGATCGCCGCCGCCGCGGTCCTGCACGTCGTCGATCTGACCGCGCTGCTCGGCGCGCCGCGGATCGTCGCCGGCCTCCTCAGGTTGGCGCCGTTCGTCCTGCTGGCCTGGATGCCGCTCGCCGGCAACAGCCCGCCGCACGGCGCTCATGCGACTGACGTGGCTCACCTGCGGCGCCTATCTCGCGATCGTCGCGCTGACACTGAACACCGCCGGCGGGAAGGCGATGGGCCCGCGCCTCATCATCGGCTTGTGGCCACTGATGGCGGCGGCGGCCGTCGAGGTCCTCGCAAGCTACGCCGCCGATGCGCGCCGTCGCCGCGCGTGGCTCTCCGGCATCACCGCGGCCTGCGGACTCATCCTCGTGATCGGCTCGCTGGTGATGGAGCTCGCGGTCGTGCTGCCGACGCGCGTCGCCCGCGATCGGGAGGACGCCGGCGTCGCACGGCTGATTGCCGCGATTGGCGACAGGACCGTAGTCATGGATGACGCGTTCGAGCTCGAGGTCGTGGGCGCGCTCGTACTTCGACCGTCGCGTCATGTTGATCGAACACCCGCGCTACTGGAAGTCGCTGGCGGAGCTGCTCGCGGGAGTGCCCGTCGACAGCTTCATCTTCCTGGCGCGGCACCCCGAGCTCGAGCCGATTTTCCCGGGCTATCGCCGTGTCCAGGTGTGGGAGCCGGGCCGCTTCCTCATCTCGCGCTGGGTTCGCGAGGCGGCATCATCACCGTGAACGTCGTCGGCCCGCCCGGCGGGCCTTCGAGAGCGAACGGGAAGCCGTGCCCCGTCAGGATCTCCTGCACCATCGTCAGGCCGATGCCCTGGCCGTGCTCCTTCGTGCTGAAGAACGGCGTGAACAGATGGGCGCGCACCTCGTCCGGGAGACCGGGTCCCGTGTCTTCGATGGCGATTGACGGCATGCGATCGCGTATCGACACGCGAACCGTTATCGTCCCGTCCTCGCCAATCGCCTCGATCGCGTTCTTCAGCACGTTCAGCAGCGCCTGCTCGATCTGGCCTCGATCGAGCAGGACGTCGCCGACGGTCGCCGGGCCGGTCCGCACCACGGCGATGCGCCGGCTCGCCGCCTGCGCGCGAAGGAGCTCGACCAGGCCATCGACCACCACCGCCGGGTCGGCCGGCGACAGCCGCGGCGCGGGCAGCCGCACGACGTCGGCGAAGCTTCCCATGAACGCGCTCAGCTGCTCTGTCCGGGCGATGACCACGCCCAGCGCGTTCGAGAAGTCCGAGCGGTCTTCGCCGTTCAGCTGCTCGCCGTAGGTCAGGCACGACTTGAGCAGCGAGTTCGACGCGCCGACGGTGTTGTTCACCTCGTGCGACAGCATGCGGATCAGCTTCTCGTAGGCGGCCTTCTCGGAGTGCCGGAGCTCTTCGGTGAGCTCCTCGAGCAGGTAGAAGCTGCGCCGAAACCCCCGATCGAGAAATGTCCCGTGCGTGGCGCGCACGCGGCGCCCTCCCCAGAGAGCCAGCACGCGACGCTCTCCCGCCGCGAGCGCCGCGAGGTCTCCTGGCGAGCGCGTGGTCCACGGTCGTCAGCTCCCGGCTGATGAGCGTGCCGGCGTCAGCTTGCAGCAGCCGCTCCGCGGCCGGATTCGCGAGCGTCACCCGGCCGTCGAAGTCCAGCACCACGATGCCGCCGGGAGAGCTGCGGAGGATGAGCGCGAGGAAGTGCTGCTGCTCCTGCAGCTGCACCCGTTCGCCCCGCAGCGCGTCGACCATGCGGTTGTAGACCTGAATCAGCCGATCGACGTCGGCCTGCCTGACCTCGCGGACGCGCGACATGAAGTCGCTGTCCTCGAGCAGCTGGGCGCTTTCGCGCACGAAGTCGAGAGAGCGGAAGAAACGGCGGACGAGCGCGAAGCCGGTCAGCAGCGAAACCGCGAGAACGGCCTCGACGGCGATCAGGAAGATCCGGCTCTGGACCACCACGAAGTAGGCGACACCCGCCATCAGCAGGTGCACGACGACAAGGTAGGCCAGGAACCGGGCGCGAAGGCTCACACGGGAATCTCGTACTTCTCGAAGCGGCGGTAGAGCGCGGCGCGGCTCAACCCGAGCGCCTGCGCCACCTTCGAGATGTTGCCGTTGTGGTGCTTCAGCGACTTGACGATCATGGCCTTCTCGATCTCGTCCATCGTCATGCTGCCGACCGGCGGCAGGACGTCGCGCTCGGCCTCGCGCGGCTCCATGTCGGCGGTCAGCTGGAAGTCGTGCGCGTCGAGGACGTCCTTGTCGGTCACGAGCACCGTCCGCTCGATTCCCTGCTTCAACTGCCGGACGTTGCCGGGCCACGGCTGTTGCTTCAGCCAGGCCATCGCGTCGGCGCCCAGCCGCACGTCTTCGCGACGATACACCTGACCGACAGTCCGCAGGAAGCGGGTGGCGAGAATCGGGATGTCGTCGCGGCGCTCGCGGAGCGACGGCAGGTGGAGCGTGATGAGGTTGATGCGGTACAGGAGGTCTTCGCGGAACTCGCCTCGCGCGACCATGTCGCCGAGGTTACGATTGGTGGCGGCGATGATGCGGAGGTCGACGGTGCGCTTCTGGCTCGATCCCAGCACCTCGTAGGTGCGGTCCTGGAGCACGCGCAGCAGCTTCACCTGCGACGCCGGATCGAGGTCGCCGATCTCGTCGAGGAAGATCGTGCCGCCCTGCGCCATCTCGAAGCGGCCCTTGCGATCGTGCCGGGCGTCGGTGAAGGCGCCGCGCACGTGGCCGAACATCTCGCTCTCGAAGAGCGACGCCGAGATCCCGCCGAGGTTGACCTTGACGAACGGCGCCGATCGCCGGCGGCTGTTGCGGTGAATGGCGTCGGCCACCAGTTCCTTCCCGGTGCCGCTTTCGCCCGTGATCAACACCGACGCGTCGGTCGCGCTGACCCGGCCGATCATCTGGAGGATGCGCAGCAACCGCGGGTCCTCGCCGACGAGGTGCCCGAAGTCGTAGGTTGCGTCCAGCTCCTCGCGCGAGGCCACCGGCTGGTCGGCGACCGCGGTGGAGGCCGCGAGTCCGAGGACGGTGCGAACCGTCTGCACGATCTGCTCGTGGGTCCAGGGCTTGGTGATGAAATCCGTGGCGCCCGCCTTCATCCCCTGCACCGCCAGCTGGATCGACCCCCACGCGGTGATGAGGATCACCGGCAGCGTCGGCCGCAGCGCGCGGATCTTCGCGAGCAGATCCAGCCCCTCCTCACCGGTCGTGCGACGGGTGAAGTTCATGTCCTGCATCACCAGATCGCAGGGATGCGCCTCGAGCCATGCGAGCGCCTCGGCGGGCGACGCCGCCGCATGGCTGGAGTGGCCGGCCTGCTTCAGCAGCAGCGCCAGCGACGCCGTGATCGAGGGGTCGTCATCGACGATAAGGATCATGGAATTGACGATTGACGATTGCGGATTGCACGATTACGGATTGACGCACGAGCGTCGGACGGTCCAGAGCGTTGCGCTGACGTAATCCCCAATCGTCAATCGTGCAATCGTCAATGCACCCTACTCGTACCGCAACGCCTCCGCCGGCTCCACGCGTGTCGCCATCCGGCTCGGATACCAGGCGCAGGCCAGCGTCAGCAAGTAGATCGTGCTCACCGAGATCAGGAGCCCGATGGCGTACACGTGCGGCTCGACGAAGTAGATGATGTCGAGCAGCGGAAACTGGATCGCCACCAGCACACCGGCGAGGAGCGCCAGCGAGGTCATCACCGCGATCTCGCCGAGGATCTGCCGCTGCACGTTCACCCGCGCGGCCCCCTTGGCGCGCCGAAGGCCGATCTCGCGAGTGCGCTGCGTCACGTTCTGCCAGAGTACGCCGAGCAGGCCCAGCGCGACCATCAGCATCAGGAACGCCGCCACGAGGCCGACGGCGGCCAGCGGCGCGGCGGCAAAGCGGATCGAGGTATTCCGCATGCTCGAGAGCGAGTTGACCTCGAAGGACCAGTTCGGCGCCGCCGCCTGCAGGCGCTTGATCAGCCGCTCCTCGAATTCCGCCGTGGTTCCGGGCCGCACCCGGATCAGCAGGTTCCTCGGCGGACGATCCTGGCCGGCCGGTCGCGGTGCCGGCGCGGCCCTCGGACGTGCGCGCCCAGCATCGTCTTGCGGAAGATCGCGTAGTTGCGCTCGCCGTCGAACTCGCCGTCCTCGCGGTAGGCTTCGACCACCCCGACGACACGCTGCGGCGGATCGGTATTGGGCGTGCCATCCCGTTGCGGTCGTTGTTGAGACTTCTTCCCGATCGCTTCTCCCGTGCCGAACAGGTCGATCTCGCATCGCCTGGTTGATCACGACGGGATTGTAGGCCTGGCCGTCGTCTTCGCGGCCGAACCAGCGGCCCTTCGACGATCTTCAGACCGAGCACGTCCTTGAACTCGTCGGTGACCTCGGCGATGCCCATCTCGATCCGGCGGCCGTGCCAGTCGTAGCCGCTGTTCGACGAGCCGAACTGGTACGGCGCCATCATGGTGCCGGCCGACACCTCGATCTCCGGGAACTCCTTCAAGGCGAACATCAGCTGGCGTGCCGTCTCCTGCTGCGCCGGCGTCGAAGGAGTCGTCGCTCACCTGCTTCATGTCGATCGAGACGCTCCAGACGCGCTCGTACGAGAAGCCGATCGGACGGCGCCAGTTGTCCGCGGTGTAGACGCCGAGCGCCACGACCGCGAACAGCACCAGGAACGCGACGAAGATCTCGGTCATCATCAGGAAGTTGGTCCGCTTCCTGTTCCAGATCAACTTGAAGACGTGGCGGATCATCGCGCAGCTCCCTTCAGCGCCTGCACCGGGGCAAGGCGCGACATCCGCCAGGCCGGGTAGACCCCGGAGAGCAGGCCGAAGGCCACCGCCAGCAGGACGCCCCATCGCGAAGATGCGGTAGTTCATCGACAGCTCCGCGTACTGAATCAGGCCGCTCGCGTTGATCACCTGCAGCAGCCATGCCGCCAGCACGAACCCGATGGCGGCGCCGACCAGCGTCAGCACCAGGTTCTCGACGACGAACTGGCCGACCAGGGTGCGCGACGACGCGCCGAACGCCTTGCGCACGCCAATCTCCGAGGCGCGTTCCATGATCCGGCTGGTGTTCAGGTTGATGAGGTTCACCGCCGGCAGCAGCATGAACAGACAGGCGGCGACCGTCAGCGCGAGTTCCAGTCGCCGGCCGTAGCCCGCGCCGGCGCCGGTGCCGTCGCCGGTGAACATCCGGCCGAGCGAGTCGAAGAGCGTCTCGGGCGTCGCGTCGAGCCGATTGAAGCCCGGCTCCGGATCCTTCACCGTGCGCAGGCGCGACCAGAACTCGTCTCGCGTCATCGCCACTTTGCGCCGGGTCCTTGAGCAGCAGGATCCCCATGAAGTTGCCGACGTATTCGCGCGTGTAGCTGTCGGACTTGGCCGTGGTGTGCGGCACCCACACGTCCGAGAACGGCACGAAGCGCAGGATCGGCACGTCTGGGACGACGCCAACGACGGTGAAGCGCTGACCGTCGACCTCGATGGTCTTGCCCAGTGCAGGTTGGCCGCCGAAGAAGCGCTGGCGCGTGGATTCGTTGATGACGGCGACGAAGCGATGGTCGCGCAACATCGCTCTCGGTGTACGGCCCGCCTTCGATGAACCTGAAATCCAGGATCTGCCAGAACGCGCCGTCCGTGCGCTTCAGGAACGACTTCACACGCTGGCCGTTCAGGTACGAGTACGACGCCGCTCAGCCGTCGTCGCGACCGCCATGAGCTCGACGTTCGGCAGGTCGCGCGCGTACTTGTCGAGCATCGCGAAGCCGGGAAAGCCGTTCCGGCGCCAGTGCTCGCCGTGCAGTCGAGGCGAAATTGATGCCGATCGTCCGGGCATGATTCGTCTCGGGCGGATAGGCAGCGACGACGTGGTCCATGAGCGCCGTCACCAGCGTCAGCACGACCAGCGTGAACGCGATGCCGAACAGCGAGATGAACGTGAAGAACTTGCGGCGCAGCAGCACTTTCCACGCCAGCTTCAAGTAGCTCTTAATCATGGCCAGCCCGCATCAGACGAAATCTGCGAAATTCGCAATCGCCAATCTGCAACCTGCAATCGGCAATTCAATTCACCATCCGCCCATCAAACAGCCGCACGATACGCTCCGTCTGCTCCGCCTGCCGGGGATCGTGCGTGACCATGACCACCGTCGTCCGATCGCGCGCCTGGAGGTCCTTGAGCAGCGCCATGATCTCGTCGCCCATCTGGCTGTCCAGGTTGCCCGTCGGCTCGTCGGCCAGCAGGATGCGCGGCCGGCCGACGATGGCGCGGGCGATGGCCACGCGCTGCTGCTGGCCGCCGGAGAGCTGCGACGGGAAGTGGTGCACGCGCGAGCCCAGCCCGACGCGCTCGAGCGCGGCCTCGGCGAGCTTGCGGCGTTCGCCGCCGCTCATCCGGCGATAGAGCAGCGGGATCTCGACGTTGTCGAGGACGTTGAGGTCGGCGACGAGGTGGAACGTCTGGAACACGAAGCCAATCTCGCGGTTGCGAAGCTTCGCGAGGGCGCGGTCCTGGTAGCTCGCCACCTGGGCCCCGCCGAGGGCCACCGTGCCGGCCGTCGGCACGTCGAGCAGGCCGATGACGTTGAGCAGCGTGCTCTTCCCGCAGCCCGACGGCCCCATGATCGAGATGAACTCGCCTTCGCGGATGGCGAGGTCGATGCCCGAGAGCGCAACCGTCTCGATGCGATCGGTGCGATAGACCTTCTCGATTCCGTGCAGCGCAATCATCGGCGTCCCCATGCGCGCCGGCGAAGCCGCCGACACGTCCTCAACTGTCAATGCAGCCATCTCAAGTCCCCCCGCGGCCGAAGGCCGCGCCCCAGTCTCCCGCGAGCGCAGCGAGCGCCCTAATTCAGCCGAATCCGCTGCAGCCGCGCGTACTCGCGCATGTCGGAAATCACGACGTTGTCGCCAGGCATCAGGCCGGCGGTCACCTCGAAGTAGTCCACGCTGGCGATGCCGAAGGTCACCGACTGGCGCTCGAGGCGCGGGCCGCGCACGACGAACACCGGCTGCGTCCCCTCGCCGGTGGCAAACGGCCCGCGGCGCACGCGCAGGGTCTCGGGCCGCCGCGCCGTGACGATCTCGACGTCGACGCGCAGGTTCGACCGCAGCAGCGGGCTGGAGCGCTCGGTCAGGGCGATGGCGGCGGTGATCACGCCGTTGCTCACGGTCGGGTTGATGGCCGCCACCGTGCCTTCGAGACGTTCTTCCCCAATCCGGACGATCGCCGGCTGACCGATGGCCAGCCGCTTGGCGTGGACGTCAGAGACACTGGCGTCGACGCGGAACGACGAGAAGTCGGCGACGCGCGCCAGCGCCTGTCCCTTCGTGACCGAGATGCCTTCTTCGGTGATCACCCAGGTGAGCACGCCGGCGCGATCGGCGCGCGGCGAGGCCAGGTCCAGCTGCCGCGCCGCTTCGCGCTCGTCCTTGCGGAGCTTCTCGATCTCGAGATCGAGCCCGGCCAGCTGCGTGCGCGTCGACTCCTGCGCGTTGTCGCGCTCGGCCCGCAGCTGCTTCAGCTCGATGCCCGCCTGCGCCGTCGCGAGCTCGGACTTCTTCAACAGCTCCTGCGACAGCAGTCCCTGCGCCGACAGCTGTCGATCGCGTTCGAGCTGGGCCTCGAGCGAAGCCAGCTGCAGCGCCTTCACTTCGGCGCGGCCCTCGAGGTCGATCAGGCTCTTCTTGAGGGTCAGCCGCGACTGCGCCTGGGCGTTGGCCTTGATGGCGAGGTCCTGCGAGAGCTTGTCGACCGTGAGCCGCGCCTGGCTGACGTCGAGTTCCAGGATGGGCTGGCCCGCCGCCAGCTTCGCGCCGGGCCGCTCGCGCACGCGGAGCACCCGCGCCTCCACCGGGCTGGTGATGACCTGCTCCACTTCGGCGACCACCTGTCCGGTGGCGCTGATTGCCGCGTCCACCGGCCCGCGCTCGACGATCGACGTCCGAAGGTCGTCGCGCCGGACGCTCGGCGACAGGAGACCCGGCAGCCAGAGGTAGCCTCCGACGGCAAGCGACAGCGCCGTGCCGCCCATGGCCAGGCGCCGGCGGGTCTGCTGACGGGTCACTTCAGGCGCAAGAGGACGATCCACGCGCCGGGTCATCGCAAGCCGGGGGCCACAACACCGGCCGATTTCAGGCCATTTTTCCCCGTCGCGTCGCGCCAGGCGTCCGCGCCCGTACGACAGCCTGTTCGAGATCGCACAGTCGCCGCACCGCGATGTCGCGCGCAGCCGAAACGAGCACGCGGCACGCGGCACGCAGCACCGCACCCGGCACTCAGCACTTGGCACTCGGCACTGCTAACATCACTTAATGCGCCATCTCAGCTGGTTCGTCCTCATGCTCGCCGTCAGCGGCCTCGGCCTCACCGCGCCCACGCGCGCGCAGCAGGAGGAAGCCGAGCGCCTCAAGGAGGCCACAACTGTCCTGAAGGAACTGAAGGACGCGCCGGATGTCTCGATTCCCGAATGGGTTGCCCAGAAGGCAATGGCGCTCGCCGTCTTCCCCTCGGTGAAGAAGGGCGGGCTCGTCGTCGGCGGTCATTTCGGCCGCGGGGTGCTGAGCGCGAAGTCGGCGAAGAGCGGCACGTGGTCCTCGCCGACCTTCCTCACGCTCACCGGCGGCAGCTTCGGCCTGCAGGCAGGGGGCCAGGCCGTGGACCTCGTCCTTGTCGTCCTCGACGAGCGCGGACTGGAGCAGCTGCTGAAGAACCAGTTCAAGATCGGCGGCGACGCCTCGGTCGCCGCGGGCCCCGTCGGCCGCGACGCCGAGGCCTCCACCGACATCCAGATGCGCGCGAAGATCCTGTCCTACTCGCGCACGCGGGGGCTGTTTGCCGGCGTCACGCTGAAAGGCTCGACGATCCGCCAGGATCGCGACGCCAACGAGCGCTTCTACGGCCGCGCCTACAAGTCGACCGAGCTGGTGCTGGAGCGCCTCGGCGGGGCCCCGGATCCGGTGCCGGCATGGCGCGACGAACTCGCGCGTCCCGGCAAATAGCCGAGCTGCACCGACAACGATCAAGTATCGACGTTATCTATTCTTGAAATGAGCAGAGCCGGCTCATGCCATGCGCCACGCGCATAGCATGAATGAAACCTTTCTATTTTCATTCGACCCCCCACTTAGCGCATAACTAAGGCACCCCAGAACACCCGGCCGGCGGAGCCCTACCCGCCGGAAGGTCAGCGAAGGATGCCCGGTATGCACCACGGTGAACTGCCTCAGGCGCAAGGACTTTACGACCCGCAGCACGAGAAGGACGCGTGCGGCGTCGGCTTCGTGGCCCATCTGCGCGGCCGCAAGTCGCACGACATCGTCAAGAAGGGTCTTCGCGCTGCTCTGCAATCTGGAGCACCGCGGCGCCAGCGGCTCGGAGGCCAACACCGGCGACGGCGCCGGCATCCTCATCCAGATGCCGGATCGCTTCTTCCGCGAGCGCGCAGTCGGAACTGGGATTCACGCTGCCTCCGGCCGGCGAGTACGGGGCCGGCCTGGTCTTCCTGCCGCGCGATCCGGAGGAGCGGGCCGCCGTCAAGGACGTCATCGCCCGCATCGTCGCCGAGCAGGGCCAGGCGCTGCTCGGCTGGCGCACCGTGCCGACCGACGACTCCGCGCTCGGGATGCGTGCCCGCGAGGTCGAGCCGGTCTTCGAGCAGATTTTCATCGGCAAGGTGGACGCGGCGCTGGGGCCCGAATCGGCCACCGGCGCCTCCGCCTTCGAGCGCGCGCTGTACGTCATCCGTAAGCGGCTCGAGAAGGCCGTCGACGCGCTCGACCCTGGCGAGCGCGCGCTCTTCTACGTCGTCAGCCTGTCAGCGAGCACGCTGATCTACAAAGGGATGCTGACGGCGGCGCAGATCGCGCCGATGTTCCCGGACCTCAGGGATCCCTCGCTCGAAAGCGCGCTCGCGCTGGTGCACCAGCGATTCAGCACCAACACGTTCCCGTCGTGGCCGCTCGCGCATCCCTATCGCTACGTCGCGCACAACGGCGAGATCAACACGCTGCGCGGCAACATCAACTGGATGCGCGCCCGGGAAGGCCTGCTCGCCTCGGAGCTCTTCGGGAAGGAACTGCCGACGGGTCCTGCCCGTCATCCGCGAAGGCGGTTCGGACACGGCGACGTTCGACAACGTGCTCGAGTTCCTCTACATGGGGGGCCGGTCGCTGCCGCACTCCGTGCTGATGATGATTCCCGAGCCGTGGCAGAACCACGAGGAGATGAACGCCGAGCGGCGCGCGTTCTACGAGTACCACTCGTCGCTGATGGAGCCGTGGGACGGACCGGCGGCCATCGCCTTCACGGACGGCAAGGTGATCGGCGCCGTGCTCGATCGCAACGGGCTGCGCCCGTCGCGCTACTACATCACCAAGGACGACATCGTCGTCATGGCGTCGGAAGTCGGCGTGCTCGACATTGCGCCGGAGAACATCGCCGTCAAGGAGCGGCTGCGTCCCGGCAAGGTGTTCCTGGTCGACACCGAGCAGGGCCGGCTCGTGGACGACGAGGAGCTGAAGGGCGAGCTGGCGGCGGCTCACCCGTACGGCGAGTGGGTCAAGACCCACCTGAAGAACATCGACGACCTGCCGGCGGGGCCGTCGCTGCACGAGCCCGATCACTCCACGGTGCTGCGCCGTCAGCTGGCGTTCGGCTACACGCACGAAGACCTGCGCCTGCTGATCGCGCCGATGGCGCAGAACGCCGAGGAGGCCATCGGGTCGATGGGCACCGACACGGCGCTGGCCGTGCTGTCGAATCGCCCGCGCCTGCTCTACGACTACTTCAAGCAGACCTTCGCGCAGGTCACCAACCCGCCACTCGACGCCATCCGCGAAGAGCTGGTGACCTCGATGGGCTCGACCATCGGCCCCGAGGGCAACCTGCTCGACCCGCGCCCGGAGTCGTGCCGCCAGATCACCGTCACCTATCCCGTGATCAGCAACGAGGAGGTCGCCAAGCTGCGACACCTCGACTGCGAAGGCTGCAAGACGGTCACGCTGCAGATGCTGTACGACCCGCAGCAGGATGGTCCCGGTCTCGAGCGCGCGATGAACGAGCTGTGTCACGGGGCCAGCCGTGCGGTCGCCGGCGGCGCGACGATTCTCATCATCTCCGATCGCGGAGTGGATGCCACGCATGCGGCGATCCCCAGCCTGCTGGCGACCGCCGGTGTGCACCATCACCTGGTGCGCGAAGGGACGCGCACGAAGTGCGCCCTGGTGATCGAGTCCGGCGACGCGCGCGAGGTGCATCACTGCGCGCTGCTGCTCGGCTACGGCGCCGGCTGCGTGAACCCGTATCTGGCGTTCGAGACCCTCGACGACATGATCCGGCAGGGCCAGCTGTCCGGCCTGACGCACGAGAAGGCGGTGCGTAACTACATCAAGGCGCTCAACAAGGGCATCCTCAAGGTGATGTCCAAGATGGGCATCTCGACGCTGGCCAGCTACTGCGGGGCCCAGATTTTCGAGGCCGTTGGCCTCAACAAGGCGTTCGTCGACAGGTTCTTCACCTGGACGCCGTCGCGCATCAACGGCGTGGGGCTGGTCGTCGTCTCCGAGGAAGTGCGCCGCCGGCACGAGAAGGCGTTTCCGAAGCGGCAGGTGGGCGAAGCCGATCTCGACTGGGGCGGCGAATACCAGTGGCGCCGCGACGGCGAGTACCACCTCTTCAATCCGGAGACGGTGTTCAAGCTGCAGCACGCCACGCGCAGCGGCGAGTACCGCATCTTCAAGGAGTACACCTCGCTCGTCGACGGCCAGGCGCGGCGCCTGGCGACGCTGCGCGGCCTCTTCGAGCTGAAGGCGTCGGCGACGCCGGTGCCGCTCGACGAGGTGGAGTCCGTCGACACGATCGTGAAGCGCTTCTCCACCGGCGCGATGTCCTTCGGCTCGATCAGCGCGGAAGCGCACGAGACGCTGGCGATCGCGATGAACCGACTGGGTGCGCGCAGCAACTCCGGTGAGGGCGGCGAGGACTCGGCACGGTATCAGAAGGACCCGAACGGCGACTGGCGCCGGAGCGCGATCAAGCAGGTGGCCTCGGGCCGCTTCGGCGTCACCAGCGAGTACCTGGTCAACTGCACCGACCTGCAGATCAAGATGGCGCAGGGCGCCAAGCCCGGCGAAGGCGGCCAGCTGCCCGGCCACAAGGTCTACCCGTGGGTGGCGAAGGTGCGGCACTCGACGCCGGGCGTCGGGCTGATCTCGCCGCCGCCGCATCACGACATCTACTCGATCGAGGACATCGCTCAGCTGATTCACGATCTGAAGAACGCCAACCCGCAGGCGCGCGTCCACGTGAAGCTGGTGGCGGAAGCCGGCGTCGGCACGGTCGCGGCCGGCGTCTCGAAGGCGCACGCCGACGTCGTCCTCATCTCGGGCCACGACGGCGGCACGGGCGCATCGCCGCTCACCAGCCTGAAGCACGGCGGCGTGCCGTGGGAGCTGGGCCTGGCCGAAACGCAGCAGGTGCTTCGCCTTAACGGTCTGCGCGACCGCATCGTCGTCCAGGTGGACGGGCAGATGAAGACCGGGCGCGACGTCGTCATCGCGGCGCTGCTCGGCGCGGAGGAATTCGGGTTTGCGACCGCGCCGCTGGTGGTCTCCGGCTGCGTGATGATGCGCGTGTGCCACCTGAACACGTGCCCGGTCGGCATCGCGACGCAGGACCCCGAGCTGCGGAAGAAGTTCAACGGCAAGCCGGAGTTCGTCGAGCACTTCTTCCGGTTCATCGCCGAAGAAGTGCGCGAGCTGATGTCGGCGCTCGGCTTCCGGTCGATGGACGAGATGATCGGCCACGTCGAGAAGCTGGACGTCCGCCGCGCGCTCGACCACTGGAAGGCGCACGGGCTGGACCTGTCGTCGATCCTCTACGACCCGCCGGATGCCGGCGATCATCCGCGGCGCCAGGTGGCGGCGCAGAACCACGGGCTCCACAAGGCGCTCGACAACCGCCTGATCGACCTGTGCCGCGACGCGCTCGAGGGCCGCGGCGGCGCCGACGTCCGGATGCCGATTCGCAACGTCAATCGCACAGTCGGCACGATGCTCGGCTACGAGGTGACGTCGCGGTTTGGCGGCCAGGGCCTGCCCGACGACACCATCCGGCTGCGCTTCGACGGGTCGGCCGGCCAGAGCTTCGGCGCGTTCATCCCGCGCGGCATCACGATGACGCTCGAGGGCGATGCCAACGACCACGTCGGCAAGGGGCTCTCCGGCGGCCGCATCGTCGTCTACCCGCCGAAGCAGTCGACGTTTGCCGCCGAGGACAACATCATCGTCGGCAACGTCGCGCTCTACGGCGCGACCAGCGGCGAGGCGTTCTTCCGCGGCGTCGCCGGCGAGCGGTTCGCCGTCCGCAACAGCGGCGCCACGGCGGTCGTCGAGGGCGTCGGCGATCACGGCTGCGAGTACATGACCGGCGGCCGCGTGGTCGTCCTGGGCAAGACCGGGCGGAACTTCGCCGCCGGGATGAGCGGCGGCGTCGCCTACGTGCTCGACCTCGCCCAGAAGCTCGACCTGCGGGCCAACCGCGGCATGTGCGACCTCGAAGCGATCGACGAGGAGGACGAGGCGTTTCTCCGCCGGATCGTGTGCCGCCACATCGCGTTCACCAACAGCGCGCACGCGTCGCACCTGCTCTTCAAGTGGGCGCAGGTGAGGCAGCACTGGGTCAAGGTCATGCCGCGCGACTACAAGCGCGTGCTGCAGGCCGAGTCCGAGGCGCGCCGCAAGGGCCGCGTGGCGGAGTTCAGCGAGCTGGTAGGTGTCGCCCGTGGGTAAGCCGACCGGATTCATCGAGATCGCCCGCAAGAAGCAGCCGTCGCGTCCCGTCGGCGAGCGCGTGAACGACTGGCAGGAGGTCTACCTCCCGTACAGCGTGGACGCGCTGCGTCAGCAGGGCGCCCGGTGCATGGACTGCGGGATTCCGTTCTGCCACCAGGGCTGCCCGCTCGGGAACCTGATCCCCGACTGGAACGACCTGGTCTACAACGACCGGTGGCAGACGGCGATCGAGCGGCTGCTGGCGACGAACAACTTCCCGGAGTTCACCGGGCGGCTGTGCCCGGCGCCGTGCGAGGGCTCGTGCGTGCTGGGGATCAACAGCGACCCGGTCACGATCAAGGGCATCGAGAACGCGATCATCGAGCGCGCGTTCGACGAGGGCTGGATCGCGCCGCGTCCCCCGGCGCATCGCACGGGCAAGCGCATTGCGGTCGTCGGCTCGGGGCCGGCGGGGCTGGCCGCTGCCGATCAGCTGAACAAGGCCGGGCATCTCGTCACCGTCTTCGAGCGCGCGGACCGCATCGGCGGCCTGCTGCGGTACGGGATCCCCGAGTTCAAGATGGAGAAGCGGTTCCTCGAGCGCCGGCTGGCCGTCATGGCCGCCGAAGGCGTGCGGTTCCGCCCGAACGCGAACATCGGCGGCAACATCCCGGCCGAGGAGCTGCGCCGCGAGTTCGACGCGATCGTGCTCGCCGGCGGATCGACCCTCCCGCGCGACCTGCCGATTCCGGGCCGTCAGCTCTCGGGCGTGCACTTCGCGATGGAGTACCTCACGCAGCAGAACCGCCGCAACGAGGGCGATGACGTCAGCGACGCCGTCATCACCGCGCGCGACAAGAAGGTCGTGATCATCGGCGGCGGCGACACCGGCGCCGACTGCCTCGGCACGGCGCACCGGCAGGGCGCCGCCTCGGTGCACCAGTTCGAGCTGCTGCCGAAGCCGCCCGACACGCGCGGCGACGACAACCCATGGCCGACGTGGCCGCAGATTTTCCGCGTCTCGACCGCGCACGAAGAGGGCGGTGAGCGGGTGTACTCCGTCGCGACGACCGAGTTCGAGGGCCGCGACGGACGACTCACGGGGCTCAAGGGCCACACGGTGATGCCGGTGAGCGAGAACGGCCGCCTGACGTTCCGGCCGGTGGCCGGCAGCGAGTTCACGCTCGAGTGCGATCTGGTGCTGCTGGCGATGGGCTTTGTCGGACCCGAGCGCGGCGCGCGTCGATCAGCTGGGCGTGAAGCTCACCGACCGCGGCACGGTGGCCCGGGACGAGAACTGGATGACGAACGTGGCCGGTGTGTTCGCGGCCGGCGACATGCAGCGCGGACAGTCGTTGATCGTGTGGGCCATCGCCGAGGGCCGCAGTGCCGCCCGCGGCGTGGACCAGTGGCTCATGGGTCAGTCGCAGTTACCGGCACCAGTGTAGGGCCGCAACGCGGAACTCGTAGTTCGTAACTCGTAATTCGGTTACGCCCTCCTCCACTTCCCCGCCCGATCCGGGCTACGCCCCGGGTCGTGCGGGGTTTTTTCGCTTCGAACGATTGCTGGGACCGATCACCCGGCACGGCTGACTGATGCAACCTGTCTCGGACGTCCGACGCAACAAACCCTGACGGGATCCGTCCGTAGTGGTGAACGAGCGCAGTTGCTCGTCAACTTGCGATCGGCGTGCGGGCCGATCTCGAGCGGAGCGTCGCGGGGTGTCGTGCCCAGACCGCGGCGTCACCGGCGGCAGGCGCCGGATCGGAGAACCGGGGATGGGTGTCCTCAGGGGTTTCCGGTCCGGCCGTCGCCGCCCACCGGGCACGAGGTCGACCACGCGTCCGGGTCTGGGCCCCCGGGGTTGGCGTGCGGAGGCGCACATGGCCCGGATCGTCGCTGGCGGTCTCGCCCTCGTCCTCGCGCTCGCGATGAGCGCGTGGGCAGAGACTCCGAGCGCGGATTCGTGGATCGCCGCGCGAGGTCCGCACTTCACCGTCGTCACCGACGCGCCGGCGGGCCATGCCGACCGCCTGGTCCGGCGATTCGAGCGCCTCCGCGCAATCTTCGCGCGGCTCTGGCCCACGGCACGCACCGACGCCAAGTCCGTCATCGTCATCGCCCCGGCCACGCGGGCCGGACTGCGGTCGCTGCTGCCCGCCGAGTGGTCGTTGGAGGACGCGATGCATCCGGCGGGCCTCATGGTGGCAGGTCTCAATCGCGTGTATCTCGGGGTGCCGCTCGGCGCCTCGGACTCAGCCGATGGCGTCGCCACGCACGAGTACGTGCACCTCCTCGTCGAGGCCAACATCCCCGCGGCGCCGCTGTGGCTGAACGAGGGCCTCGCGGAGTTCTTCGCGGCAGGCCGCTTCGACGAGAGTCCAGCGGTGTTCGGCCTGCCCCACGCCGGACACCTGCTCGTGCTGCGGACGCAGCCGTGGCTGCCGCTCTCGACGCTGCTGTCGGCGACGCGCGGCGCGAAGTGCGTCCGCGATCGGGAGACCTCGGCGGCCTTCTATGCTCAGGCGTGGGCACTGGTCCACTACCTGAAACTCGGCGACGGCGGACGGCATGCGGCCACGCTGACGGCGTTCACCGCGCAGCTCGCGCAGGGGGTGCCCCCGCCGACGCCGCGGTCGAGGCATTCGGCGATCCGGCGTCGCTCGAACGCCGCCTTCGCGACTACGTGAACGGCGAGCGATTCTTCGACGCCCGGCTGCCGGTGCCGGTCGCGGCCGACGGCGACCCCGTCGAGCGCGCGCCGGCCTGGGACGCGGTGCTCCTGCTTGGCGACTTCCTGACGCACGTCGCGCATCACGAAGAGGCCGCACGGCTGCTGGCGCACGCGGCGGCGATGGCCCCAGCATCGGCCGCGGTCTGCGAACGGCAGGCCCTGCTCGCGTTCCAGCGGCAGGATCTCTCCGGGGCTCTCGAACGCGCGGACCGCGCGGTGGCGCTGGACGCGTCCCGGGCCCTCGCCCACTATCTCCGGGCCGTCACGCTGCTTGCTGCAGGCACCACCCTCACGGTGCCAGCACCCGCGAGGCCGAGCTGTCGCTCCGGCGCGCGATTGCCGTCTCGCCGACACTGGCGCCTGCCTACACGACGCTGGGCGGGCTGCTGGCAGCACGCGACGGCGCCAGCCTCGAGGCGCTGGCCCTCATCCAGCGCGCGATTGCCCTTGACCCCGGCGCCGTCGGCCACCAGGTCGCGCTCGGCGACGTCCTGCTGATGAGCGGCAATGCCGCGGAAGCCAGCCGTGTCGCTGAACGCGCGCGGGCCGCGGCACGGACGACGACTGAGCGCGAGACGGTCGAGCGCCTGCTGGCGGCGGCGCGCCAGCGCCGGCGCTGAATTCAGTCGGAAGCCCTGGCGGCGACCGATACTGCCGCGGCAAACAGGATGCTGCGGGTGCGGCGGAGGAAAATCAGCATCAGGTACGGGCGGTCCACACGCATGACCACTGGCTGGCGCGGTCGCAGCCACAGTGACGACGTCACCATCATCCCCAACGCACTCGCCGCCGCGGCGACCGTGCCCTCCTCGTCCACGGCAATCGTGGCTCGGTGGATGACCGTGTCGACGACGGTCTCCGGTCTCGACGTCAGACCCGTGAAGTCAGCATCGGTTCTGAAGATCGAGCAGAGGCCGATGTGCCGGAGCGCATCAGCCACTGAGACAGCGCCGGTGTCGACCTGCAGTCGCGGCAGGAACAGTCGCAGTTCCTGCTTTTCCAGTCCGTCCACGATGTCGCTGACCGCACCGGCGGGGGTGATGCTGGCGATGGCCTTCGACAAGGGGATCCCGAGTTTCGGCAGGACCACCAGCAGCCCGCACCCACCCGAGTAGGACAGGTCCACGACTTGCATGTCCGGCAACTCTCCGTACACGTGCTCAGCTTCTGGTTCATCAGATGGACGGGCACATCCCCGCCGGGCGCATGAAATGGCGCGATCGCCGTGGCGCCTGGAGAGAAGGGATCGACCCACTTGCCAGCGAAGTGGAACGCGGTCGTGATGAGGAGTCCGGGAGGTGACGGCACGTCGGCCGACTCAATGACTTGACTGATCCGCCCTCGCGTGCGCTCGCACGTCCACTCGTTCACCGCACGGACAACACTCGCTCGATCGGACAAGTGCACTGGTGTCACGTCGACGTCAAACGCCCTTCGGACGTCATCAATGAACGTCTGCTTCGCATGGAGGCCACGATCGAGCCACAATGCGGCGGCACTGTCGACATCGTCAGGTGCTGCCCAACGTGGGGCGTCGCGCAGCATCAACGCGAACGCCGCCAGGGCCGCCGGGTCGCATTCGAGGCCGAGCGCGGCGAGCAACTCCTCGAGCGTGTCACCTCTTGCGCCGTGGGCCAACAGCGTCAGCGCACACGCGATGTTGAATGGCGAGGCCGCCTGGACGTTCGGAGGCGGCAGCGCCTGCAGCAGTCGCAAGGTGAATGTGTTGAGGGCCGAAGCCTCTGGTGACGGTCGGCCGGACGGGGCACTGCTTGCTGCGCCCTTGCTGTGTTCGTCACCAGGCTTTCGCAAGCTCCAGGGCCATTTCAGCGGCACGAGTCCTCCGACGTCAGGCCGATTGCTACGTGCCGATGCTGCCGGCGCCCGGTCCCGGCCGCGTGACAAAGCTGGTTGCTCTCGCCGCCGCGGCGGGATGGCACTTGCGATAGGCGTCGAGCCACTCGCCAGCGAACGTCTCCGCGTGTCGAGCCTCCACGAGCGCCCATACGCTGCCGCCGAACCCTGCGCCAAACGACGACGCGGCGCGTGCGCCCCTCTCGCGCGCGAGGCGCGCGAGCGTGACCGTCTCCCGCACCTGGTTCCCGAGGAGCGCCTCCGCCGCGCGCTGCGAACGGTCCACCAGCGACCCGAACGCGTCGAGGCGCGAGGCCGCGAGTGCCTCGACAGCCGCGGGCAGGATCTGGCGATCCTCGACGAGAAAGTGCTCCAGCCGCGCGGCGAGCGCGGGCCCGTCCGCGGCACCGGCGGCGATGCCGCGGAGGCGCGCCACCGCGTCGGGCATCGCGTCGACGGCCTCCGACAGCGTCTCGTCGGCGCGGCCGGTCTCCGCGTCGCCAGCGCTCCAGGAGCTCGGCGACCATTGCGGACGCGCGGTTGTAGGGGCCACGCGCCGTGCCGGTCTTGTCGGCGGCAATGCCGCTGGCGGCGACGACGAACGCGTAGTCGTCCGGCAGCGAGACCTGCCGCAGGCGCGTTACCGGAAAGTAGCGGTAGCAGGTCAGCTGGTCGGCCGTGCTCAGAAGGATCGCCGTGTGGTCCTCGCTGCCGCCCGTGGTGCCGACGCCATGGTCGCCGGCGAGCGTGCCGAACGCGCGGCCGTTCTCGATGTTGCCAAGATATCCGGCCAGCTGGAGATCGTCGGCAATCGCGGCGCGAAACGCCGGGCGCGCGCCGAGCTCGTTGACCTCGACGAGCACCAGCGCGATGGCGGTCACCAGGGCGCTCGACGTGCTGAGGCCGGCGGCCCGTGGCAGGGTGTTCGAGAAGGCGATGTCCGCGCCGCGCTCGAGCGCTCCGAAGTTGCGGGCAAGCCGGCGCGCCACGGTCATCGGATAGTTCGACCAGTGGCCGACCGCCGGCTCGATGCTCGCCTCCGCTGGAAAGTCGACGCGACGGCCGTCGTTGGCGTCGAGCAGCCGCACCAGTCGATCGCCCCTCGGCCGGAAGGCCACGCGCGAAGCCGCGCTCGGCGGCGCACGTGAGGCTGCGTCCGCCGGCGTAGTCCGTATGCTTGCCGAGAACCTCGATACGCCCCGGCACGAAGAGCTGCGACGCCGCGCCGCGTCCGGCCAGTGTCGCCAGCGCGTCGGTCGCGCGAGCGGCGGCCTCGTGGAAGACCTGCCGCGCGCCGGCTGACATCCGCGCGGCAATGGCGTCGGTCACAACCGCACCTCGATGCCAGCCAGGCGTGCGGCAACCGCCTCGATGTCGGCACGCCCCGACAGGTCGAGCACGCCCTCGTCCGTACACACGGCCTCGACCGGGAACCGGCCTTCATCGATGGCCATCTGCACCGCCATCGGCAGCTCGAGCTCGCCGCGCGGCGACAGCGGCACGCGCCGGCAGACGTCGTGCACCCGCCGGTCGAACCGCCAGCAGTTCATGCTCACATACGCGCTGCGGGCGAAGCGCGCCGCCTCGGACGCAGTCCGGCTTCTCGGCGATCCGCCGCAGATATCGAACCGTCGACGATCGAGCAGGGCGAAGCGCATCAGCCGCTCGGGCGCGATCAGGCCGTCGGCGAGCAGCCCGTCGCGGCTGAACGCCACCAGCCCGGGCAGCGAGAGCGCCGCGAGCGCGCGGAGCGCAGACGCCGGATAGTAGTTGTCGCCGTTCAGGACCAGGAACGGATCGCCGTCCGTCCAGACCTCGGCGGCGAGCACCGCGTCGGCCGTGCCGCGGGGCTGGGCCTGCACGGCGAAATCGACGCTGAGCCGGGTCAGCGCCAGTGACTCGTAATAGCGCCGCGCGGCGTCGTGCTCCGGTCCGATGACGACGCACACCCGCGTCACGCCAGCGTCGGCGAGCTCGCTGAGGATGTAGTCGAGAAACGGCCGGCCAATCGGGATGAGCGCTTTCATCCCGGCGTCGGCGGCCGCCGTCTGCGCCGCGTCCAGCCGCGCGCCCGGCGCCGGCTGGCGCATCCGCGTGCCGAGGCCGCGGGCGAGGACGACGGCGCGGTCGGTCATGTCGAGGTGTCGGTAGCGAGGATCCGCGGCAGCAGTCGCGCGACGCCGACGGCGCCGACTGCCGCGACCCCGAGAAATATCAGGGCGTTGCCGCGCTGGCCGTACAGCCATGCGCCGGTCCCGAAGAGCGTGCCGTAGATGGCAGCGCATCCGAACAGCGACGCCAGCAGCGGCGCGCCAAGGGTGTCCCGCGAGGGCCCGAGCCCGGCTTCCGCCGCGATGCGGCGCCACCCCGGCCCGCTCGGCCGCACGCGCCGGTAGAACGCGCGCAGCACCTCGCTGTCGGTGGGCGCGGTCAGGTACGCCGTCGCGAGCCACACGACGGTGGTGACCGCGACCGAGATGAGCAGCGACTGATGCGCAGGAATCGACGCTCCCTGCCGATCGGCGATGAAGAAGCCGAGCGCGACGACGAAGGAGCTGGCCATGGCCGCAATCTCCGACCACGCGTTGACCCGCCACCAGAACCAGCGCAGCAGGTAGATCAGCCCGGTGCCCGCGCCAACCGAGAGCAGCAGGTTGAAGCTCGCCTGCGCGGTCTGGAGCACGAAGGTGAGCAGCCCGGCCACGACCATCAGCGCCGCGGTCACGATCCGTCCGACGAGCACGTAGTGCTTCTCGGTCTCGCCAGGCCGCACGAACCGCCGGTAGAGGTCGTGCACGACGTAGCTCGTGCCCCAGTTCAGGTGCGTCGAGATCGTCGACACGTAGGCGGCCAGGAGCCCGGCAATCATCAGGCCCATCAGGCCGGGCGGCAGGAACCGCAGCATCGCGGGATACGCCATGTCGTGGCCGATGAGCGACCGGTCCACGTGCGGCAGTGCCCGCGCGATGTCGTCCAGCGTCGGATAGACGATCATCGACGCCAGCGCGACGATGATCCAGGGCCACGGCCGCAGGGCGTAGTGCGCGGCGTTGAAGAGGAGCGTGCCGCCGACCGCGTCTTTCTCCGACCGCGACGCCAGCATGCGCTGCGCGACATAGCTGCCGCCGCCGGGCTCGGCCCCCGGATACCACACCGACCACCACTGCACGGTCAACGGGATCAGCAGGATCGGTGAGGAACGTCCCCCAGTCGGACGGATCCGGCACGAGACGCAGCACCTGCGGGTCGATCTGCCGCATCAGGCCCTCGAGCCCGCCCACCTGCGGCTGCTTGAGCGCGTAGTACGCGGCGGCGAACGACCCGGTCATCGCGATGCCGAACTGGATCATGTCCGTCACCATGACGCCCCAGAGGCCGGAGGTCGCGGCAAACGCGATGTTCAGCACCGCGCAGACGACCAGCGTCTGCGCCATCGGCCACCCGAGCAGCACGTTGGCGATCTTGGCGGCCGCGAGGTTGACGGTCGCCATGATCACGCAGTTGAACAGCAGCCCGAGGTAGACGGCGCGAAACCCGCGGACGATCGTCGCGGGACGGCCGGAGTACCGCATCTCGTAGAACTCGAGATCGGTGAGCACACCCAGCCGGCGCCACAGCCGCGCGTAGAAGAAGACGGTGGTCATGCCCGTCAGCAGGAACGCCCACCATGCCCAGTTCGCCGCGACGCCCCCTTCCCGGACCAGGTTGGTCACGAGATTCGGCGTGTCCGTGCTGAACGTCGTGGCCACCAGCGAGACGCCGACCAGCCACCACGGCGCCGCCTGACCGGAGGTGAAGAATTCCGCGGTGCTCGACCCTGCCCGCCGTGCCAGCCAGAGCGCAGGAAGGAACGAGACCACGATGGAGGCGCCGACGATGACCCAGTCGAGAGGAGTGAGTAACATCGGAGCAAACTTATATCAGATGGCTCAGGTTCGCCGTCCGGAGCCTGTAGCCTGTAGGTTGCCCATGCTGCTTCGCTTCCTTCTTGCCGTAATGGCGCTGGTCGTCACCGCCTGGCTCACTGGTCTGGTCCTGCGCCGCCTGCGGCGCCGCTACTGAATCGTCCCTCACATGCGCGCTCTCGTCATTCCACTCATGATGGCCCTTGCTGCCACGACGGCCGGCCCTTCGCCCCGCAAGCTGCTTGTCGCGCACCGCGGGGCCTCGGCCTATGCGCCCGAGCACACGCTCGCCGCCTATCGGCTCGCGCTCGAGCAGGGCGCCGACTTCGTCGAGCAGGATCTCGGCGTCACCAGCGACGGCGTGCTCGTCTGCCTGCACGACCCGACACTCGAACGCACCACCGACGTCGAGCAGGTCTTCCCGGATCGCTTCCGCGGCGACAACGGCCAGCGGCGGTGGTATGTCGCCGACTTCACGCTCGAGGAGATCAAGCGCCTCGACGCCGGGCGGTGGTTCGATCCGAAGTTCGCCGGAGAGCGCGTCCCGACGTTCCAGGAAGCCGTAGATCTGGTACGCGGGAAGGCCGGCCTCTTCCCGGAGCTGAAGGCGCCGGCGCTCTATCGCGATCGCGGGGTGGACATGGCGCCGATTGTCGCCGAGGCGCTGCGGCGCAACGGTCTGGCACATCCGGGCACGGCCGACACGCCAGTGATCCTGCAGTCGTTCGACCCCGTCCCGCTCCAGGCGCTGGCGCGCGACCTGCCGTCGGTGCCGCGCGTCCTGCTGTTCGACGCTCGGGGTCTCGAGCGCTGGGGCAGCGACAGCGGACTCGATGAGATCGCGACCTTTGCGACCGGCATCGGACCCGCGAAGGCCGTGCTCGAAACCGACGTCACGCTGGTGCCGCGCGCGCACGCGCGCAAGCTCACTGTGATCCCGTACACGTTCCGCGCATCCGCCACGGGACGCTTCAGGACGGTGCGCGAGGAGATGGCGCATTTCCTCTCGACGCTCGGCGTCGACGGCCTCTTCACCGACAACCCCGATCAGTTTCCTCGGTGATCGCGACGACGCGGGCACGCGAGTCGCGCGTCGCGCCGCTCAGCTTTGGCCGCCGATGGAGCGTGATAGGCTACTTTTCCCCAGCGTCGATCAGTCGATGAGCTTGTTGTTAGGCGCAAATCTGCCGTGGGTACGCTACGGCGGCGACTTCGGCGCAAACGCGTGGGCTCCCGAAGGCGGGCTCTCGACGCGGCCCGCGGACCAGCAGCGTGTCCTGGACGTGCTGCAGCGCCTGCGCGAGCACGGTCTGACGCAGCTGCGCTGGTTCGTTCTCTGTGACGCCCGCGCCGGCATCCGCTTCGCCGAGGACGGCGCGCCGCTCGAGCTGGACGATGCGGCGTGGCGCGACATCGACGTCGCGCTCGATCTGGTCCGCCGCGCCGACGTCTCGCTGATGCCGGTGCTCTTCGATTTTCATCTCTGCCGACCACGGCGCGTCGTCAACGGCGTGCAGACCGGCGGCCGGAGCCGCCTGATCGGGCGAGCCGATCTGCGTGCGGCGCTCCTCGATCGCGTCGTCGCGCCGCTGCTGGCGCGCTACGGATCGGCGGCGGAGATCCACGCCTGGGATCTCTTCAACGAGCCTGAGTGGGCGACCTTCGCCGTGGGCACCTGGAATCCCGTGGCGAGCATCTCACGGGCAGCACTGCGCAGCTACGTCGCCGGCGCCGCGGAGCGGGTTCACACGCTCACCCGGCACGAGGCGACGGTCGGCAGCGCCAGCGCTCTCACGTTGTGGCTGGTGCGCGGCCTCGGCCTGGACTTCTACCAGCCGCACTGGTACGACCGCTTCGAGGCACGCGCGCCTCTGGGCCGCCACACGACCACGCTCGACTGCGACCGGCCGCTCGTGCTGGGCGAGTTTCCCACGTGCAATTCCATGCGGACGCCGTCGCAGCTCTTCGCGACCGCCGAGGAGACCGGCTACGCGGCGGCGTACTTCTGGTCCGCGCTGGCCGACGACGCATACACGCATCTCGACACGGCGACCGCCGCTCTGGCGGATCGCATTCCTGCAACCCTGCATCAATAGAGGTCACTGATATGGCTCTGGCAGACAAATACGGCGATGTGCTCGGGCTCGCGCAGCAGCTCGGCGTGAAGGACGGCAACTGGAAGGAAGAGGGCGGCAAGATCAAGCTGTGGGGCAAGACCGAGTACCAGCTCGACGCGAACGCGCTGTGGGACAAGATCAAGGAGCACCCCGGCTGGGAGAACGAGGTCGTCGCCGACATCCAGGCCACCAAGAGCGACGTGCACGGCTACTACACCGTGCAGTCCGGCGACACGCTGTCTGCGATCTCGAAGAAGCTGCTCGGGTCCGCCAATCGCTACAACGAGATCTTCAACGCCAACAAGGATCAGCTGAGCGACCCGGACAAGATTAAAGTCGGGCAGAAGCTCGTCATTCCAAAGCCCTGACTCGCTCGTGCTGCGTGCTGCGTGCGCGTGCTGCGTGCGGGCTGGTGCGTGCAGTGCTCTGCGTCCGCGTCATGTGCGGTGCTGGGAGCACAACCACGCACCGCACGCTGGCGCAACGGGCTCGCAAGCACTGTCGCAGCACCGCACGAAGCCCGTGCGCGTTATCCCCCCTCCAGATACAGGAACGAGAGCACGAGCAGCAACGCGATGAGAATCAGCCCGATCACCTTCCACGGGCTGATCGGGTACGTCCCTTCCATCTTTCCCGTGTAGCCGTTCACCAGCACCTGGAAGGTCCGCGTGCCGAAGTTGTAGGTCAGCAGCCACACCGGCAGCAGCACGTGCTTGAAGGTGCGGTCGGAGTAGGTCGGCGAGATCTGCAGGTTGCGGAAGGTGTCGCCGGGCACCTGCGCGGCGCAGATGGTCTCGAGCTGCGCGTGCATCTGCTGGACGGCGCGCTCGGCCGCGTCGAACAGGACGACCTGGTAGTGCTCCACGACGAAGCCGGACAGCATCGCCGCGTCGTACGGCACGAGGTCCTTCGTCGGGAACGGCTCGATTCGCTTCAGCAGGTCCAGGCGCACGCCCTGCGTGCCCGGCACCGGCTCGTCGTCGAAGAAATGCGTCACCTGCCCCGAGGCGTTCTCCCACCGCACGTGCCGTACCTGCCGGGTCTGGGTGCGTCCCTGGCTGTCACGGTAGTTCTCGGTCGTGTAGTAGTAGTGCCCCGCCTCGGCGCGCCACGGGCAGACGACCTGCGCGTCGAAGGTCCAGTACGGCAGGTACACGCCGTGCACGGTGTCCACCAGCGCGCGTGACTTCAGCTTCCCCGGCGCCAGCCACTTGCTGCGGTACCAGCGGCGGATCTGCTCGCGGACCTTCGACTGCGCGACCTTGAACGGCAGCAGGCTCTGCGGGCTGATCGGCGCCTTGATCTCGGTGTAGTCCATCAGCGCCGGCGAGCCGCAGAAGTCGCAGTTCTGGCCGACGCGCGTCGGGTCGAAGACCATCACCGCCCGGCAGTTCTGGCACTGCACGCTTCGCTTCTCGGCGTGCCAGCCGCGCTGGTCCTCAGGTAGCTCGCGGAGCGACTTGACGAGGTCGAGCTCCTGGATCTGCCCGGTCGTCCGGTCGATCTTGTACGGCGACTCGGTGCCGCAGAACGGGCAGACCAGCTTTTCCTTGCCCGGGTTCCACTCCGCCTGCGCGCCGCAGGCGGGACAGGGGAACTTGGAGAGGGTGGTGACTGGAGAAGAGGACATCGGCGGCGAATTGCAGATTGGCGATTGCAGATTGCGGATTACAAATTACGCGGATTGGAGCGCGCGGCCCACGGCCGCGCGCTCCACAATTTGCAATCGTCAATCGGCAATCGGCAATTCTGTTCAGCTCTGCAGGTATTTCTCGAGTGCCGAGCGGGTCACTCTGTAGCTCGAGCCGATCTTCTTCGCCGCCAGCTCGCCGGACTCGATGATGGCCATGACGTCGGCTTCGGGTACGCCGATCGCCTTGGCGACGTCGGCCGGCGTCAGCAGGTCCGGCAGACCAGGCGAGGTCGCGGATGCGGCCGCCGCGCCAGCCGCGGCTCCTGCGGCAGCGGCCGGTGCGCCGGGCACCTGCAGGTTGCCCATGTTGTGCTGCTGCATGATCTGCTGCGCGATGGCGAAGCCCACGGCCAGCTCCGACGCCGTGCCGGCCGCTCCCCCGCCGCCCGGCGTCTCCATGCCCTTGGCCATCTGGTACTTGACGAAGTCGTTCAGGTTGCCGATGGCGGCCATGCTCGACTTCTTGTCGATCGCGGCTTCCACTTCCGGCGGCACCGACACGTTCTCGACGACGAAGCTGCCAAGCTGAATGCCGTACTTGCTCGAGATGACCGGGTTGATCAGCGGCAGGAGCGCGTCGCCCAGCTCCGTGTAGCGTGCCGCGACGTCGAGCACCGGAATCTTCGCCGACGCCAGCGCGTCGCTGAAGATGCTGACCACGCGCGAGCGCATCGTCTCGGCGAACTCGTCGAGCCGGAAGTTGTGGTCGGAGCCGGCCACTTCCTTGAGGAACAGCTTCGGGTCGATGATCTTGAAGTCGTAGGTCCCGAACGCGCGCGCGCGGACGATGCCGAAGTCGTCGTCGCGGACCATGATGGGGTTGGCCGTCCCCCACTTGTTGGCGGTGAACAGGCGCGTCGTCACGAAGTAGACGTCGGCCTTGAACGGCGAGTTGAAGCCGTACTTCCACGACTTGAGGCGGGTCAGGATCGGGATGTTGTCGGTCGTCAGCGAGTGCTTGCCGGGACCGAACGTGTCCCCGAACTCGCCGAGGTAGACGAACTGGACGACCTGCGATTCGCGCACGATCAGCTGCGCGCCGTTCTTGATCGCCTTGTCGTCGTCGGGAAAGCGGAACGACAGCGTGTCGCGCGAGTCGTCGGTCCACTCGATGATTTCGAGCAGCTCGCCCTTGATGAAGTCGAAAACGCTCATGCCCCTTATCCCTCCCTGGCGCGCCGACGCCGAAGACGTCGCAGACGCGCAGTCGCGGAGATTGTATACGGAGGGGATGGCAGCGCTGTTTCACGGCCGTCTTCAGCCGTCGGCCTTCGGGCGATTCCGCCATGGCGCGGATTCTGCGGATTGGAGCTTGATGCTGCGGCTGGATCCGCGCAAGTCAGCGGTCGACCGAATGCCGCAGCTGAAGGCTGAGTCCGAGGGCCGAAGGCTGAAGTCTGAAGGCCGATTTAGAGGACAGCTCAGCTGTAAAACTTGCCTCAGCTGTCGGGATCGCCACCTGTAAGGGACGAGGCGAACACCATATCTCCCTGTGTTGACGAGAGTTCGGGCGTGCACCCAAATCTCGGGTGCGACGGCATGTCGCTTGCCCCTTGCGGATGCAGGAGGCACAACCATGACAGGCATGATGAGGACCTCTCTCGCGATCGTGACTGGCGCCCTGCTTGCCGCGCCGATGGCACTCCCATCCGGCACCGCGGTGGCGGCGGCGCCGGCGGTCGCCGCGCGCGCCGACCGACTCGTGACGATCCCGGCCGGCACGGTGCTGCGGCTGCGCGTCGATCGCGGGTTCGGATCCGACATCTCGCGCGTCGAGGACCCCGTCGGCGCCACGCTCCTCCGGCCGGTGGTGGTCGGCGGGCGAACGGTTCTGCCGTCCGGCAGCGCCGTGAGCGGCTACGTGTCCGATGCCGCGCGTCCGGGCAAGGTGAAGGGCCGCGGCCGCGTCGCGGTGCGCTTCACGCGCGTCGTCCCGGCGGGCGACAACGACCGGTACGCGATGCGGACGCAGTCGTGGGTCGCCGTCGCGCCGGCGACGAAGAAGAAGGACGCGTTGACCATCGCGCTGCCGGCGGCGGGCGGCGCGGGCATCGGCGCGCTCATTGGCGGGAAGAAGGGCGCCGGCATCGGCGCGCTGGCCGGCGGCGGCGCCGGCACGGCTGTGGTGCTGACGACACGCGGGCGCAACGTGCGGATCAATCGCGGCGCGACGATCGCGGTACGGCTCGCCGAGCCGCTGACCGTTCGAATTGACGTTAGGTTGACGGTTGTCGTACGGTTGACGGTTGACGGTTGACGGTTGACGGTTGAAGACATCGACGAAGGAATCCGCGAAATTTCGTCAACCGTCAACCGTCAATCGTCAATCGTCAACCGTCAATCGTCAATTCCCCCGGCCCTGGTAGACGCGCACGTAGTCGACCTTCATCTCCTGCGGGAACGTGGTCGTGGGATCGGGGTTTCCGGGCCACTGGCCACCCACGGCCAGGTTCAGCAGCAGGAAGTGATCGTGGTCGAAGACCCAGCGGGCGCCGGCCGGGAGGTCCGCCGGCGTCTGCGTGAAGTACTGGCGGCCATCCACGTACCAGCGAATCGCGGCAGCCTCCCACTCCACGGCGAACACGTGGTAGCCGTCGGCAAAGGGCCGGCCGTCGGCGCTCGACGCCGCGCCGCTCAAGCTGGCGCCGCCCGAATACCCCGGCCCGTGAATCGTGCCGTGCACCATCGCCGGCTCACGGCCGATGTTCTCCATGATGTCGATCTCGCCGCACTGCGGCCAGCCGACGGCGCTGATATCGGCGCCCAGCATCCAGAAGGCCGGCCAGATCCCCTGACCGCGCGGCAGATGCATGCGCGCTTCGAAGCGTCCGTAGGTCTGCGCGAAATGTGACTGCGTCTTGAGGCGCGCGGAGGTGTACGACCGCGGGATGCCGTCGGTCCCGGTGAACGACTCCGCGCGCGCGGTGATCACCAGCACGCCGTCGCGGACGACCGCATTCTGCAGGCGATCGGTGTAAGTCTGCAGCTCCTCGTTGCCCCACCCGCTGCCGCCGCGATCGTAGACCCACCGCGTCTGGTCGGGACGCGATCCAGTCGGGCCGTCGAACTCGTCGGCCCACGCGAGCGACCACTTGCCAGGCTGGGGAGAAGGACCGGGTGTGACCTCGCCGGCCCGGCCGCCGCACACCGCGAGCGACCAGACCAGGGAGAGCGCACATCCGATGCGGAGCCACATGAGCAGAAGTGTGCTGATGCGAGCCGGGGCTCCCTACTCGACGTTCAGCAGCTCGACCTCGAACACCAGATTCGCGTTCGGCGGGATCGGCCCGTTGCCGGTGGCGCCGTACGCCAGGGCGGGAGGAATCACGAGCCGCCGCACGCCGCCGACCTTCATCCCGACGAGCCCCTGATCCACTCCGGGAATCACCGACCCGGCGCCGAGCGTGAACGACGAGCGGCGTGCCGCCGACCGACGTGCCGAACAGCGAGCCCTTGTTCTCCGCGGCGCTGGCGCTGTAGAGCCAGCCGGCGTAGTTGACGGTGAGACGCTTGCCATTGACGGCCTCGGCCCCCGTGCCGACGCGCAGGTCGGTCTGGGTGAACGGCTGCGGCGGCGTGGTCGGGGCGATCGGGTTGGAATCGCTGTCGCACCGCCACAGGCGACAAGCAGAGCGATCAGAGGAACAACGGACAACAATCGGCGCATCAGGACTCCAGGCCTCGACCTCAGGCCGGAGGCCTCAGGTAGACGGGGCAACAAAGCAGGCACCCACCAGTCTACAGGGGCGCGGGGGAATGGGGGATGGGGGGTGGGGGAATGAGGGGAGATCCTGTAAATTATCACACCTGAATCCCTTATCCACTTCCCCTATTCCCCTATTCCCTATTCCCCTACTGCCCCGCCCAGAGCGCGCTGCCCAGCGATTCCGGTCGCGGGCGGTCGCCGAGCCAGACGTTGCGATAGACGGTGCCGGGAATCGAGGCCGCCTCGTTGCCGCTGCGGCCGACAGGGGCGCCGAGATAGGCGATGTGCGGATTCGGGTTGTAGGTGCCGTCGTGCGCGGCCAGCCCGTAGTCGTAGAGCGTGTTCCCGTTGATTCCGCCCTCGCGCATCACGAGGCGGATGTCCGGTCCCCACGTGAACCGCCAGTGATACGTCGTCGACGGGTTGAGCAGGAACACCGACGCGAACCGTTTGGCGGAGTCGGGCTCGTACCGCACGTCGAGATCGTCGGCGTCGCCGTAGATGACGCGCCACTGGATCGCATTGGGCGGCGCCCCGTTGACGCCGCGGTACTGGACGTCGATGCGGTAGTCGTTGGTGATGAAGTCGCTGGTGCCTTCCTGCATGCCGAAGACCTTCGACTTGTCTCCCGGCGCGTTGGCGCGCAGCCCTTCCACGTCCATCGAGAACTCGCCGATGCCGATGGTGCGCGGCAAACGGTAGCGCACGTAGCTCAGGCCGTTCTCGAGCCGCACGCCCTTTCCGGGAACGAACGTCGTCTGCCCGATCAGCTCGCCAACGCTCTCGCCGTGAATCAGCGGATCGAAGAGCGCGCCGTCGCGGATGAAGCCCACCAGCTTCGATCGGAACTTGCCGGCCGGCGACCACTCCGACACGGTGGCTCCCTGCGTCATCCGCGCGCGCCAGTAGAAGCGCGTCGTCGGCTGCAGGTCGCTGTCGGGCGTGAAGCTGGTGCGGCCGTCCGCGCCCTCGGGCACGCCGGTCTTCGAGACGGTGACGTTGTACGACGTGATGTACGATGTGAGGGCGCTCGAGAAATCGGCGGTGTCCGAGATCTGGAACTCGTAAGTGCGGGCTCCGGCCTGGTCCGAGGTGCCGTTTCTGACGGTCAGCGTCGGGCGCAGCGTATCGAGCTGTTCATCGGCCGCAGGACCATCGGCCACTGGTGCCGTGAGACGCGGGTTGACGACCGGCGACGGCTGCGAGGGACCGGCGGATTCGCCGCCGCCGCAGGCGATGGCGGCAATCAGCGCGCACACGGCGGAGACGACACGAAGACGGATGGAAAGACGGACCAAACACTCCTCCTTGCACGGCGCGCATTCGCGCCAACTTCTCAGTATCGCCGTGGCGCCGCTATTATTTCAAGTTTAATATCGGCATTGACGATTAAACTGTAAAAATGTCGATCCTTCCGGTCCGCCGCGGCCGTCCCCGCAAGTTCAGCCGGCCGGCGCGGACCGTTACCCTCACACTGCCCGACGATGTGATCGAACGGCTGACGGCCGTCGACACGGATCTCGGCCGCGCCGTGGTGCGCCTGTCGCTCGCGCAGGACCCGCCGAAGGCCGCCTCGAACGTCGAGGTCGCCAGCTTCGGCAGCCGCGCCGTCATCCTCGTGGCGCCGAGCCGGGAGTTGTCGGCGCTGCCCGGCGTGGAGCTGGTGCCGCTGGCTGACGGCCGCCGGCTCATCGCCCTCGACGAGCAGGTGAGCGAGGAGGCATTCGAGCTGATGGTCGGCGAGGCCCTCGAGGATCGCGATCTCAGCGACGAAGCGCGCGAGCTCTTCACGGCCCTGCTCCGCGTGCTGCGGGACGCGCGGCACGAGACCCGCGTCACCGCGCGGCGCATCCTGGTGCTGCGCGCGCGGCCGCAACCGCGCCGTGCGGCCCCGGCACGGCCGCGGCGCCGCTGACGGTTCTCGCATGCCGCTCCTGACGCTCGACGGGGTTTCCGTCGCCTTCGGCCACCTGCCGCTCGTCGAGCGCGCGTCGCTCCAGATCGAGCGCGGCGAACGCGTCTGTCTTATCGGCAGAAACGGCGCCGGCAAGACCACGCTGCTGCGCGTCGTGAGCGGCGAGCAGCCGCCGGATTCCGGTCAGCGCTGGCTCCAGCCGGCGACGCGCGTCGCGCGGCTCGAACAGGACGTCCCGCTCTCGACCTCGGCGCCGGTCTTCGACGTCGTCGCGGAAGGCCTGGGCGACCTCAGCGCGCTGGTCACGGCGTACCATCACGCCGCGCATGCCGTGACGACGGATGCGTCGCCTCGCGCGCTGGCGCGGCTGGCCGACGTGCAGCACCAGCTCGAGGAGCAGGACGGCTGGCGTGTCGAACAGCGCGTGGAGACGGTCCTCGCGCGGCTGAACCTGCCTGCCGACGATCCGGTCGACACGCTCTCGGGCGGCTGGCGGCGCCGCGCGCTGCTGGCACGCGCGCTGGTCGCGCAGCCGGATCTGCTGCTGCTCGACGAGCCGACGAATCACCTGGACATCGACGCGATCACCTGGCTCGAGACGACGCTTCTCGACTATCCCGGTGCGGTGCTGTTCATCACGCACGACCGCGCGTTCCTCCAGCGCCTCGCGACGCGGATCGTCGAGATCGACCGCGGCACGCTGACCTCGTGGCCCGGTGACTACCAGACGTTCGTGCGGCGCAAGGAAGCGGCCCTCGCCGACGAAGCGACGGCGCAGGAGAAGTTCGACAAGAAGCTCGGCGAGGAAGAGGCGTGGCTGCGCCAGGGCATCAAGGCGCGTCGAACGCGAGACGAGGGACGCGTCCGGGCGCTGATGGCGATGCGCGCCGAACGGGCGAGCCGCCGCGCCGAGATCGGTCAGGTGCGCCTGCAGGCGTCGGTGGCGGAGTCCAGCGGCAAGATGGTCTTCGAGGCCGAGCACGTCAACTTTTCGTACGACGGCAGGCCCATCGTCCGTGACTTCTCCTGTCGCGTGATGCGCGGTGATCGCATCGGACTCATCGGCCCGAATGGCAGCGGCAAGACCACGCTGCTGCGCCTGCTGCTGGGCGAGCTGGCGCCGACGTCGGGCACGGTCCGCATCGGCGCCAACGTGCAGGTGGCGTACTTCGACCAGCAGCGCGAGCAGCTCGATCCCGAGCGCACCGTCGCCGACATCGTCGGCGACGGCAACGACGTCGTCACCGTCAACGGTGCGACGCGGCACGTCGTGTCGTACCTGCGGGACTTTCTCTTCCCGGCCGAGCGCGCGCGATCGCCGGTGAAGGCGCTCTCCGGTGGCGAGCGCAACCGCCTGCTGCTCGCGAGGCTGTTCACCAGGCCGGCCAACGTGCTGGTCCTCGACGAGCCGACCAACGACCTCGATCTCGAGACGCTCGAGCTGCTGGAGGCGCAGCTGGCGGAATGGGCCGGCACGCTGCTGCTCGTCAGCCACGACCGCGCGTTCCTCGACAACGTCGTCACCAGCACGTTCGCCTTCGACGGCGACGGGACCGTCGAAGAGTTCGTCGGCGGATACGAGGACTGGGTCAGGCAGGCAGGGGAGCTGGCAGGTCGGGCGGGTCTGGCAGGTCAGGCGGGTCTGGCAGGTCCAGGGCGAGGCTCGCTCCGCCGACGCGGTGCCGAAGGCCGCGTCCACGCGCCTTTCCTACAACGAGCAGCGCGAGCTCGCGCAGCTGCCGGATCGGATTGCGGCATTGGAGGCCGAGCAGGCGGCGCTCCAGGTGCGAGTGCAGGCGCCGGAGTTCTACAGGGAGCCGGCCGACGCGATTGCGGCGGCTCTCGCGAAGCTGGCGGCCGTGGACGACGAGCTGCTGGCGGCATACGCGCGCTGGGATGCGCTCGACTCGCGCAGCTGAAACATCGCCCGCCGGGGGTCCGTATGACGCGTTGAGGAGTGCAAACGAAGTGACCCAGCCCCTGAAAAGTCCCGGTACGGCCGCCGTGCTGAGCCTGCTCATCCCTGGCGTGGGCCAGTTCTACAACGGCGACTTCCTGCGCGGCCTGTTCTGGCTGATCGTGACGCCCGGCCTGTGGATCGGCTCGGGCGGCCTGCTCGGCTGGATCTGCCACGTCATCGCCTCGTGCACGGCGTATCGCCGGGCTGCAGCGGCACACCGCGTTCGCCTGAGCTGTTAACCACCCGGGCACAACCGCGTAGTAACCGTCAGACGCACTGATTCCGACGGGAGCCTACGCCATGATTCGACGACCGTTCACGTTTGCCCTGGTGCCCTTCATCGTGGGGACCCAGATCGGCCTTGCCGAGGCCCAGCCGGCAGCGGCCCCCGCCCAGCCGGCCGCCGCGACTGCCCAGCCTCAGGCGGCGCCGGCCTATCCGGTCGCGCCCATCGACTCGGCCGAAGCCGGCGAGACGCGCGAACAGCTCCAGGCGGTGCTGCGGCAGTACCCGCCGTCGCTCGCCGAGGTGATCCGCCTCGATCCGTCGCTGCTCACGAGCGAGCCAGTACATCGCGACGTACCCGGCGCTGCGCGCGTTCGTGGCGCAACACCCGGAGGTCGTGCGCAATCCGGCCTTCTTCTTCGGCACCGAGCACGTCCGGTCGTGGGACGACTACGGCCCGCGCGCCGAGGCCGTGCGCATCTGGCGCGAGGTCATCAACGGCGTGCAGATCCTGTCGGTCATCGCCGTCATCACCGGCACGCTCATCTGGCTGGTGCGGATGCTCGTGGATCACCGGCGCTGGCTGCGGCAGTCGAAGGTGCAGACCGAGGTCCACACCAAGCTGCTCGATCGCTTCACCTCGAACGAGGACCTGCTCGCCTACATCCAGTCGCCGGCGGGCAAGCGCTTCCTCGAGTCTGCGCCAATCAGCCTCGAGCCCGATCAGCAGCCGCGGCACGTCGGCGCGCCCTTCGGGCGCATCTTCTGGTCCGTCCAGGCAGGCGCGGTGCTGCTGCTGAGCGGCCTGGGCCTCCAGTTCATCGGGTCGCGGCAGCAGTGGGAAGAGATCGGCCAGCCGCTGTCCTCGATGGGCATCCTCGTCGTCGCCATCGGCCTGGGCTTCCTGATCTCGGCCGCGGCGTCTTACTTCCTCTCTCGACGGCTGGGGCTGCTTCCCCAGTACAATGCCCACGATGTCCCTTCGCGACACGACGCTCTCTGACGTGGACGCCCTGGCCCTTGAAGGCGGCCAGGACGCTTGCGCGCTGCACATGACCGAGGAGGCGTTCCGGGCGTTCTACGAACGAACGGCACGCCCCCTCTGGGCGTACCTCGCGCGGGCCACTGGCGAGCCGCAGACCGCCGACGATCTCCTGCAGGACGCCTACTACCGGCTGCTCCGCGCGAAGGTCGTCTTCGAAGACGACGCGCACCGTCGGAACTACCTGTTCCGCATCGCGACGAACCTGGTGCGCGACCGCCATCGCCGCCCGAGCCGCGAAGTGCCGCTGCCGGACGAGGACGCGGGACAGGCGACGCCTGCCGAAGATGGCGCGCCGGCCCGGTTTGCCGCGCAGCGGGACGTCAGCCGCGCGCTGAACGCCCTGCGGCCGCGCGACCGCGACCTGCTGTGGCTGGCCTACACGCTGGGCCTGTCGCACGCGGAGATGGCCGCCGCGCTGGGCGTGAAGACAGGAAGCGTGAAGCTGCTGCTCTTCCGGGCGCGGACGCGCCTGGCGGGTTTGCTGCGGCCGGAACTGGCGTCGAAGGAGACCGCGCGATGAGCCCGCTTGCTGAATGCCGGCATGAAGCCGAGGTCGTGGCCGCCGTCACCGACGGCCGCTGGCCGGCAGCGGTCGACGCGTCACTGCGGGATCACGTCGACGGCTGCGCCGCGTGCGCCGAGGCCAGGGACATGGCCATCACGATGACGGCCCTTGAAGCCGAGACGCTCGCGGACGTGAGGCTGCCATCGCCCGGACAGGTGTGGTGGCGCGCGCAGGTGCGTGCCCGGCAGGACGCCACGCAGGCGGCCGCGCGTCCGGTGATGCTGGCGCAGGCGCTGGGCTCGGCATGTGCCGTCGGCCTGGTCGCCGGACTGGTGTCCTGGCAGTGGCCGACGCTCGCGCAAGCGGCCGGCCAGTGGGTTGGCCAGCCGCTTGCTGCCTTCGATCTCAGCCTGGCAGCCTGGGGTGGGCTCGCGATGGCGGCCGTCCTCGGACCGCTCGCGATCTACGCCGCCGTTCGCGACTGACGACTTCGTCGCGTGCGGTCCGTGTGTGCCGCGTGCGGTGCTTCGTGCTGCGTGCTCGGCTCTCGTGCACGCGGCACGGCACGCAGCACTCAGCACCGGGCACACACCACCCACCACTAAGCACGCGGCACGCAGCACCGGGCACGCAGCACCCAGCCCTAAGCCCGCAGCACCGGACGTAGCACCCAGCACGAGGCTCGAAGCACGTAGCGGCGCGCCGCAGTTGACGCGCCCGCGATGCGACAGCTACCGTGGGCGCGGATGAGCGACGCTCCCCGGCCGCGACTGCTGACGGTCGCGACGACCATCGGCGCCCTCACGGGGTTTGCTGCCAACTCCCTGCTCACGCGCGCCGCCGTCGGCCGGGACCTCATCGACGCGGTGAGCTTCTCCAGCGTGCGGCTGCTGGCTGGCGCGCTCACACTCGTCCTGCTGGCACGCCTCGTCGCGCGCGACGACCCACCCGACGACGCGCACAATCCCTGGCTCGGCGCGGCGGCCCTCGGCGGCTACGCGTATGCGTTCGCGTTCGCCTACGAACGGATCGGCGCGGGCGCCGGAGCGCTGCTGCTCTTCGGCTCCGTGCAGGCGACGATGATGGGATGGGGCATCTGGCGCGGGGAGCGCCCGCACCGCGCCGAGTGGCTCGGCCTGGCGGCGGCGGCCGCTGGTGCTGTCGTACTGGTTCGACCCGGATTCTCGGCGCCAGATCCGATCGGCGCCGCGCTGATGGCATTGGCCGGGATCTGCTGGGGCATCTACTCGCTGCTCGGGCGCAACGCCGGTCCGCCGCTGCCACGCACGGCGGCCAACTTCACGCGCGCCGCGGTGGCAGGACTCGCGCTGTGGGCTCTGGCCGGCCGCACCGCTACCGGCACCGGCATCGCGCTGGCGTCGCTCTCGGGCGCGGCAGCCTCCGGCCTCGGCTACACGCTGTGGTACTCGGCGTTACCTGCGCTGAGCCGCTTCAGGGCCGCGCTGGTGCAACTGTCCGTGCCGGCGATTACCGCGGCCGGCGCCTGGCTGCTGCTCGGCGAGGCGCTGACGGCGCGACTCCTGGCGGCCGCGGCCCTCATCCTTGGCGGCATTCTCGTCGCGTGCGTCGTCCGTCGCTAGCTGGTCCTTTGACGATCGTGGGCAATCCCCGATACCATCGAGCCATTCCTCTCCACCTGCCAGTTCCGACGCGTAGCGGCCGATAACACCAACGACGACAGGCTCCCCAGCCCATGGCGAATGACGAACGACTCCCCGACTACTACGAGATCCTGCAAATCAGCCCGAACGCCGACCCAGACACGGTTCACCGCGTGTACCGGTTGATGGCACAGCGCTACCACCCCGACAACCTGGAGACGGGCGACCCCTCGCGGTTCCGCCAGGTCACCGAGGCCTACCAGGTTTTGAGCCAGCCCGAGTCGCGGGCGAAGTACGACGTCGGCTACCAGCAGGTGCGCCAGGAACGCCTCCAGATCGTCAGCGACGGCAACTCCGTGCGCTCCGAGTTCGAGCTCGAGCAGATGATCCGGCTTACGGTTCTCGAAGCGCTTTACGCGCAGCGTCGGACGAACCCGGGCAACCCCGGCATCTTCGACCTGGACATGGAGGCGCTCACCGGCCAGTCGCGGGAGCATCTCGAGTTCACGTTCTGGTATCTGGTCTCGAAGAACCTCATCAAGCGCGGCGACTCGTCGAAAATCATGATCACGGCAGAGGGCGTCGATCATCTCGAAACGCATTTCGAGTCGACGCTGCAGCGCAAGCGCCTGAAAGAGCCCTCCCCCATCGTGTAGACCGTCGGCTTTTGCGACGGTGCAGTGTCCCTTCGGCAGTCCGGAACGGACGTTCGATTCCGAGGACAACGGCGTTCCTTCCTAGAGGAGGAACGCTCCAATGGCTCCGAACATCGCGGTACGCCCGTTGCATCGGGCGCGACCGATGTCGCGCGGTCGTCGAGTCCTCGCTACCTCGTCCATACTGCTCGGTCTGCTGATCGCGGGACAGCGGTCAGGGGATGTTGAAGCCCAGCGGCGCGGGGCGCCGCGTCTCGACACGCCGGTCGCTCGACCGCGACCCGCATCCAATCTGCGGCTGAACGGCGACGTCGACAGCAACAGCCCGGCGTTGTGGGAGCTCGTCGACGGCGAGCCACGACTCCACGTCTTCACCTCCACGGCCGGCGTCACGCGGCGATCCGAAGGTTCGAAGGTCGAGAACCTCACGCTAGCGGAAGCGGTGACGTGGACGATCGCTCCCGAACAAGGCGTGTGGATGGAAGCCGTGGTCGCCGACGACGCCGGCGTCTGGTATGGCTACTACCACAACGAACGCCGCGGCATCGTCTGCGGAAAGAGCCGGAAGGTGCTGCCGCGCATCGGCGCGGCGCGATCGCTCGATCGCGGCGTCACGTGGGAAGACCTCGGGACGATTCTCGAAGCGCCTCCGGGCTCGCACAAGTGCCGCACGACGAACCACTACTTTCATGGCGGCGTCGGCGATCTGAGCGTGATGCTCGATCCCGACCGCGAGTTCCTCTACATCTTCTATTCGGAGTACCTCTACGACCTGTCGGGTCAGGGTGTGGCCGCCGCGCGGATGGCCTGGGCCGATCGCGATGCTCCCCGCGGGCGCGTCGACGTCTGGCAGAGCCACGTGTGGATGCCGCCTGCCGAAGAGGTCACGACCGAGGACGACGAGACGGTGACCAGCAACTGGATCTATCCGGTCGGCTCGCCGCTGTTCACCACGACACGCTCGTGGCACGACCCGGAAGGAGTCGCCGACGCGTTCTGGGGGCCGTCTGTGCACTGGAACTCGTACCTGCGGCAGTACGTCATGCTGCTCAATCGCACCGCGGACGTCGACTTCACGCAGGAAGGGATCTACGTGTCTTTCAACGCGCGACTCGACACGCCCGACAACTGGCTGTCGCCGCGGCAGGTGCTGGCAGGCGGTTCGTGGTATCCGCAGATCATGGGGCTCGAGTACGGCGGCAGCGACAAGCAAGCCGGGCAACTGGCCCGCTTCTTCATGTCGGGGTCCTCGAGCTACCTGCTGGAATTCGTGCGTTAGCCTGATGTGGTATGCTGCACGCCTAGCCTTCCGCTTCGCTATTCCCGTCCGAGCCGATCGAGCCCCTGTCTGACTCGCTCCCTCCTACGTGATTCCCAAGCGCGAGTATTCTGCTCTGGGGGGCTACTTTCGGTAATCAGCCATGAGGCCTTGGGCCGGCGTGGCGACAGGTCCCACACGGGACGAACAGGACGTGAATGATGGGTCGGAAGCTTTATGTCGGAAACATCCCGTACGAAACCGGCGAGGCCGAGCTGCAGGCGCTCTTCGGTCAGGTCGGCCAGGTGGACTCGGTGCGCGTGATGCGCGACCAGGCCACGGGCCGCGCGCGCGGCTTCGCATTCGTCGAGATGGCCACCGACGAGGAAGCGCAGCAGGCGATTACGCAGTTGAACGAGACGCAGTTCGAGGGCCGCGCGCTGGCGGTGAATGAAGCCCGGCCGAAGCCGCAGTTTGCCGGCGGTGGCGGCGGCTACGAGCGCGGCGGCGGTGGCGGTCCTCGCCGCCGGTCCGAGCCCCGCTGGTAGCAACGACAGACGATGGCCGCGGCGCCCGTTGCGCCGCGGCCTCGGATCATCGCGTCAGTTCGTAGAACGTCCCGTCCCACATCGTCAGCATCGACGTCTCCGAGCGCACAATCAGCGTGCTCCCCGCATCGAGCCCGCCGCTCGCGCACAGGATGTCGACCATCCCGATCTGATCGCCTGTCAGCTTCAGCTGCTCCGGCGCCACACGATACGCATCGGCAAAGGTCTCGCGCGACAGAGCCCGCCGCGTGTACGTCGGCGTGTCGCAGACCTTCGATCCGAACTCCGCCCGCCGGGCGCCGAAGCTGACTTCGGTGCCGACGGGAACAGCACCGGCACCGCCCGTGGAGACACCGGGGGCCGAGGTCGATGCGATCTTCCACGTGCCGTGGAAAGGCTCCGTGGGCGGCGAAGAGCAGGCCGCCACTGCAATGGCGGCGAGCGCGATCAAGGGACGCATACGATACGTGCCTCGCTCTCTGAGGCTGGGGGACCGGCGCCGTGCATGCAGGCGCGTCGGAAAAGTGGGGCGATTTTAGTCGAAGTCGAACAGCTCGGCGGGGAGATGCTGGCCCGCTGTGGCGGGCCAGCCACGAATGCGGTTACTCGGGCATGACGGACGTGCGGCCGCAGTCGGCGCACTTCAGGTACAGCAGCGGCAACGATTCCGATCGTCCGATGATGCGCGCGCCGGCCACGCCACATCGCGGACACAGAACTGCCGGGGTTGGTCGCTTGGCCATGGAAACAAACACTCCTCTCGATTTAGATGCCGCAGACCGCGCTTTCGGTCGGACGGTTTGCGTTTGCGATCGAGTCATTCGACACTCTCGGATACCTACCTTCGCAGGTAGTGCCCCCGGGGGGTGCGGTCCCTGGTTAATCGGCCACTCTTGCCGACCGAGACGCCAGAACCCGCGGAAATGGCTGCTTTTCGCCTGAAAACGGACCGCCGGGCCAGTCCGGATGACCGGCGGGAACGCGAGCGTGGCGGTCGCCGCGACACGGATTGGTACAATTTTACCGCGAATCGCGCCGTCGTGCAAAACCTCGGCCATTCCAGCTCTGCCGTAAAGTCGCGATCATCGGCCAATTGACGGTTCGCTCCTGCCGGCTACAAGGGCCACCACGTCCTGACACCCCTTCTGAGTCGCCCACCACAAAGACCACGCGGCAGCCCCGCCGCGGGCCGCGAGCGTTCGGTCAGCCCCGTAGAGCAACCGTGCCGCGTCTGTATGACAACCGCCGAGCAGCGGCCGGTCGAGGTCTGCCATCGCACCGCCGGAAACCGCAAGGTCGAACGCCCGAACCATCTGAGGGCGCGAAGGATGCCCCTGCAGCAGCAGGCGCATCAACTCGGCGTCGTTGTCGAGCGTCGCCATCTCCAGCGGGCTGTTGGTCGCCGTGCCCCTGGCGGCGTCGGCGCCGCGCGCGAGCAGCAGCCGCGCCGCGTCACGACGGCCCTTGTGCAGCGCGTGCATCAGCGGCGTCCATCCGTGGCGCTCGTCGGCGCGGTTGAGGTCTGCCCCCGCATCGATCAGCACCTGCATCGTCGCCAGCCGGCCGGCGCGGGCGGCCAGCATGAGCGGCGTGAATGGGCCGTCGAGCGTGTCGGCCGGGACGGTGGAGACGAGCCTCCGGACGGCCGTGACGTCGCCATCGAACGCCGCACGACCGAGCGCCGTCGACGGATCGAGGCGGCACGCGGTCAAGGTGAGCAGAGCCAGCAGAGCAAGTCGAGCGGGTGGCGCGTGTGTCATGGAACCTCCGCGGACACGATGTGCGATTCGGGCTCCCGAATACATGAGCGGAACGTGAGCGCCTTCTAAGAAGGCGCTGATTTGACGGCGTCTGCACTGGCGCATCCGGCCCCGCGCTGAGGTATCCTCCGGCATACGGAGGACTCATGACGCGACGGACCGCTGCCGACTTCGACCCCGAGCTCCTGATTCTGTTCGACGCCTACGTGCATGGCGCCCTGGACCGGCGCGGCTTCCTCGACAAGGCGCGCAAGTACGCCGTCGGCGGGATGACCGCCGGCATGCTGCTGGACGCGCTGAACCCGAAGTTCGCCGAAGCGCAGCAGGTGGCCAGGGACGACAAGCGGCTGACGGCGTCGTACGTCGAGTACCAGTCGCCGCAGGGCTACCAGACGATGAAGGGGTACCTGGTCCGGCCGGCCGGCGCGACGGGCAAGCTGCCGGCGGTGCTGGTGGTGCACGAGAACCGCGGCCTCAATCCTCACATCGAAGACATCGCGCGGCGCATCGCGCTCGACAACTACATGGCGTTCGCCCCGGACGCGCTGTTCCCGCTCGGCGGCTATCCGGGCGACGAAGACAAGGCGCGCGAGGCGTTCCGTGGCCTCGATCAGGCGAAGAGCCACGAGGACTTCGTGGCGGCCGCCAACTGGGCCCGCACGCGCCCGGATTCCACCGGCAAGCTTGGCGCCGTCGGCTTCTGCTACGGCGGCGGCATCGTCAACATGCTGGCGACGCGCGTGCCTGAACTGGCGGCGGGCGTGCCGTTCTACGGCGGCCCGGCCCCGATTGCCGACGTGCCGAAGATCAAGGCGGCGCTCATGCTGCAGTTCGCCGGCACCGACGAACGCATCAACGCTGCGTGGCCGGAGTACGAGGCCGCACTGAAGGCGGCCGGCGTGAACTACGAAGCGCACCTCTATCCGAACACGCAGCACGGGTTCAACAACGACACCACGCCGCGCTACGACGAGAAGGCCGCGGCTCTCGCGTGGGAGCGGACGATGGCGTTTTTCGCGAAGCACTTGCGGGGATGATCTCATCGACCTCCGGGCTTGGACATGTGACGAGGCTGCTGGCTGGCGCCGCGCTCGTAGTCCTGACGCCGCTCCATGGCTGGAGCGGGCAGTCGACGACTGCGACGCTGCCGCCAGCGGCGGCGCGAGACGTCGACTTCGCGCGCGACGTCAAGCCGATCCTGCAGGTGGCGTGTATCCGGTGCCACGGCCGGGGGAACGACAAGGGAGGCTTCAGGCTCGACACGCGAGATCTGATGCTGAAAGGCGGTGACACCGGCGCGGCGATTGTCCCGGGACAGAGCGCGGACAGCCTGCTCGTCGCGCTGGTGGCCGGGCTCGATCCCGAGATGGTGATGCCGCGAAAGGGATCGCGGCTGACGGCGGACCAGATCGGAGTGCTCCGGGCGTGGATCGATCAGGGGGCGGTCTGGGATCCGCAGGTCAGCTTCGCCAGGGCCGCCCCGCTCAACGTCGCGCGTCGCACGCCGTCACCACCCTCGACGTCAGTGGGCGGTGCCGGCATCGACGCCTACCTGGCGCCGCATTTCGCCCGCCACGCCATCGCGCCGTCGGCGGCCGACGACGCCACATTCATCAGGCGTGTGACGCTCGACGCGCTTGGCGTTCTGCCAGCGCCCGCCGAGGTCCAGGCGTTCACGGCCAGCCGCGCGCGCGACAAGCACCAGCGCCTGATCGCGCGCTTGCTTGCCGACGATCGCCGATACGCCGAGCACTGGCTCAGCTTCTGGAACGACCTGCTCCGGAACGATTACCGTGGCACCGGCTACATCGACGGCGGCCGCCGCCAGATCACGGCGTGGCTCTATGCGGCGCTGGCCAACAACCTGCCCTACGATCGGTTCGTCGAGGCGCTCGTGAATCCGGTACCTGGCACCGAAGGGTTCACGGCGGGGATCGTCTGGCGCGGCGTCGTGAACGCCAGCCAGTCGCCCGAGATGCAGGCCGCGCAGAACATCTCGCAGGTGTTCATGGGCGTGAACCTGAAGTGCGCGTCCTGCCACGACAGCTTCATCAACGAATGGCAGTTGTCCGACGCGTACGGGCTGGCCGGCGTCTACGCGGACCAGGCGCTCGAGATGGTCGAATGCGACCGGCCGACCGGCAAGACCGCGGCGCTGAAATTCCTCTACAGCGAGCTTGGCACGATCGATCCGTCGGCGCCGCGCGGCGTGCGGCTCGATCAGCTGATGCACGCGCTGACCGGCCCGTCGAACGGGCGCCTGGCTCGCACGATCGTCAATCGGCTCTGGGCGCGATTCATGGGCCGTGGTCTCGTGGAGCCGGTCGACGACATGGAGCAGGCCGCGTGGGATCCGGATCTGCTCGATTGGCTCGCCGAGGACCTGGTGGCCCATGGCTACGACCTGAAGCGCACCATGGGCGTCATCCTGGGTTCGGCCGCCTATGGCCGGATCGCCGTCGACCCGGTGCCGGCGGGAACGCCTTACGTCTTCAAGGGCCCGGAAGTGCGGCGGATGACCGCCGAGCAGTTCGTGGACGCGGTCAGCGCCGTCACTGGCCGGTGGGAGGCCAGAGCCGACGCGAAGCTCAACGCGGTGCTCGTGCGCGAGCGCGATCTCCCGCCGCAGGACCGGCTTCGCGCGAGCCTGGTCGCCTCCACTCCGCTGATGAACGCCCTCGGACGGCCGAACCGCGAACAGGTGGTGACGACGCGGGTCTCGGCGCCCACGACGCTGCAGACACTGGAGTTGTTGAATGGCGCGACGCTGTCGGAGCGTCTGCGGGCGGGCGCGGAGCAATTGTCAGCCGAACAGCTGACGCCAGCGACACTGGTCGAGACGGTATTTCAGCGCGCGCTGGGGCGTCCGCCGCGCCGCGAAGAGCGCAGCCTTGCCCTGCAGACGCTCGGAGCCGTTCCCTCTGCAGCGGACGTCGAGGACCTGCTCTGGGGCGTCCTCATGCTGCCGGAGTTCCAGCTGGTGCGATGATGGCGCCGACGAACCGTCGAGAGTTTCTCGCGACAGCGAGCGCCGCCACACTGTCGGCCCTGGCGGCTGGCTTTCCCCGCGTCGCCCGCGCCCAGGCAATCGAGAAGATCGCTCCAACGGCGGACGCCGTGATCGTCTTGTGGATGGCCGGCGGAATGGCCCACACCGAGACGTTCGACCCGAAGCGCTTCACGCCATATACCCCGGGGCTCGCGCCCGACCAGGTGTTGAGCACGTTTCCCGCCATCGACACGGCGGTCGACCACATCAAGTTCTCGCAGGGCCTCGAGCGCATCGGCGGCGTCATCGATCGCGGCACGGTCATTCGCAGCTACACGGCCGGCGACCTCGGTTTCATTCTGCATTCCCGCCATCAGTACCAGTGGCACACGGGGTACGCGCCGCCGCAGACGGTTGCAGCGCCGCACATCGGCGCCATCGTGTCGCGCACGCTCGGGCCGCGCGAGCCGGCGATGCCGGCCTTCATCAACATCGGACAGCGCCTCGATGTCGGGGAGAGCGAAGAGCTGAAGGCCTTCACCACTGCCGGATTCCTCGGCGCCGAGCATGGTCCGTTCGGCGTGCCATATCCGGACGAGGCAGCCGAGGTCGTGCGTCCGCCGGCCGGAATGTCGCCGGGCCGGTTCGAATCGCGCGATCGCTTCTTCCGACGGCTGCTCGAGCAGAGTCCCATCGGCTGGGAAGGGAGCGACTACCAGCGCGATTCGCTTCTGCATGCTTACGAGAACGCGCATCGGCTGCTGACGTCGCCGGCGGCAAAGGCCTTCGATCTCTCGCTCGAACCCCTCGATCACGTCCACCGGTATGCGCCCGGCTACTCTCCTGGACAGCGTTATCGGGCGCAGCAGAATCGCTTTGGCGCCACATACGAGCGCGAGATGGTGGGGCGATTCGGGCTCGGCTGCCTGCTGGCGCGACGGCTGGTCGAGTCGGGGGCGCGCTACGTCGAGGTCACCTCCGAGTACATCCCGTTCCTCAACTGGGACACGCATGAGAACGGCCACGAACGCCTGGTCGGAATGAAGGAGCAGATCGATCGGCCGGTCGCGCAGCTCATCCTCGACCTCGAAGAGCGCGGACTGCTGAACCGGACGCTCGTGGTCCTCGCCAGCGAGTTCAGCCGCGACCTGCTGATCGAAGGCAAGCCCGATCGGAAGGTAAAGGATCAGGTCGACGTGCCGGATCGCATCACCCAGCCCACGCACTACGGGATGCACCGGCACTTCACCGATGCCGGCGCGGTGCTGCTGTTCGGCGGCGGAATCCGGCGCGGCCACGTGCATGGCGTCACTGCCAATGAGCGTCCGTGCCGAACGCTGCAGGACCACGTGGTCGTCGAAGACCTGCACGCGACGATTTTCAAAGCACTTGGAATCGCGCCGACACACGCCTACGAGATCGAGCAGCGGCCCTTCTACGTCACCAGGGACGGCAAGGGGAAGGCGATCGACTCGCTGTTTGGATGATCGGCGCCGATTGGCGGTCGTGACGGATTTGACCGAAGATGCAACTCGCGACGGCACAACTGGCTGACGGGCCGCGGCTGCATTACGCGGCGTCAGGTGCCGAGGGGACCGACCCACTCCTCTTCCTGCACGGCTGGCCGGACTCGTGGTTCTCATTCAGCCTGCTGCTGCCGCTGCTGCCGCAATGCTGCCGAGCGATCGCGCCGGACCAGCGCGGCTTTGGCGAGTCGGGACAGCCGGCCGCCAGTTTCGCCGTCACGGATTTCGCCGCTGATGCCGCGGCCCTGCTTGATGCGCTGCAGATCGAGCGCGTGACCGTCGTCGGCCATTCGTTCGGCAGCTTCGTCGCACGCCGTTTCGCCCTGTCGCATCCCGATCGCGTTCGCCATCTCGTGCTCATCGGCAGCGGCCTGAGGCCGGCAAACGACGTGACACGCGAAGTGCTGGCAAGCCTGCGGGATTTGCCCGATCCAATTCCGCTCGAGTTCGTCCGGCAATTTCAGGCCAGCACGGCCTACGCGCCGCTGCCGGACGCCTTCTTCGAGCGTATCGTCGTCGAGAGCCAGAAGGCGCCCGCGCGCGTCTGGCGCGAGACGTTCACTCACCTGCTTTCGTACGACGACGCCGCCGATCTTCGCAAGATCGCGGCGCCGACGCACCTGATGTGGGGCGACCACGACGCGCTGTTCAACCGGGCCGATCAGGACGCGCTGCTCACGGCGATTCCAGGCGCGACCCTTCGCGTTTACCGCGAGATCGGCCACTGCCCGAACTGGGAGTGCCCGGAGGAAGTGGCCCGCGACCTCGTGGCATTCATCCAGTCGAGGTAGCGATCAGAGGCCCGCACGTCCGGTGGTGGCGCGATCTGTGCAATCTCCCGCCGACGAGCCTGAGGGAGGCGAGACAGATGGCCGTGCTTCAGCCCGTCACACCTGCCAGGGAACTCACCAGCGCCCACCTGCGGCACGCGCGGGTCGTGCACAATCGACACGCGCTCCTGGAAGATCTTCCCAAGCATGGGGTCGTGGCCGAGGTCGGCGTCGCCTTCGGCGATTTCTCGCAGTCGATCCTGCGCGTCCTCGAGCCCCGGCTGTTCTACGGCATCGACTTGTTCGACCTGGACAAGCACGCGACGGCGTTCGGCGTGGACCTGCAACAGAAGTTCCAGGGTCGAACGCACGAGCAGTTCATCCGTGAACGCTTCCGGGCGGAGATCGACGCGGGAACCGTCTTGCTCGCGAAGGGAGACAGCGCGCGCGTGATGGAGGCGTTCGACGATGGCGTGCTCGACGTGATCTACATCGACGCCAGCCACGAATACCATCACGTCAAGAAGGACCTGGCGGTCTGCGGGCGGAAGGTCAAGCCGAGCGGCACCCTCGTGCTGAACGACTACACGATGGCCAATCCCTCAAGCGGGCAGCAGTACGGCGTCGTCCAGGCAACGCACGAGTTCTGCCTCGACGAGGGCTGGGAGATCACCCACCTGGCGCTGCATCCCCGCATGTTCTGCGACGTGGTCTTGAGGAAGATGCGGGCATGACGGGCTGCCAGGTGTTCACCCGATCAGCGACTCCCACCCCGCCCTATACACTTCGCGCCGCACGAACTTGTCAGCCTCCGCCGAGTTCGTGAACGCCATCGCCTGCGCGTCCCAGAGCAGCCGCTTGTACGGCACGCGCAGCGCGATGCACGCGAGCGTCACCGCTTCGGCGAGTGCCGAAACCTCCTCGAAGCTGCCCTTCGACTTCGAGCCCTGCTTGATCGCGTTCACCCACTCATCTTCCGGCGTCGTGCGATCGATCTCGCGCGCGACGATGGAGCCGTCGTGGGCGCGCTGCCGGGATTTCGGAAGGAGTCGTGGCCGGGTCGCCCTGAAGTCGCACAGGATCTTCCCCTTGTCGCCGATGAAGAGCATGCCCTCGTCGGCGAGATCCTCGTGGTCTTCGTAGAGCTCTTCCGGGGTTTGCGGCTTCATGCCGCCGTCGTACCAGAAGGTGTCCACCGCGGGCCGCTCCGCGGTGGCCGGATGACGCCAGCGGATCGTGCTCGCACGCGGAAACCCGACCTGCGACACGTGGCCGCCGTCGCTGACGTTGCGCTCGTCCACGAACGCCTCGTTGTTCGGCCGCGCCTCGACAAACTCCGGCGCGCCCAGCTTCAGGATGCGGTACGGCTGCCACAGGCTGTAATGGCCCATGTCGCCCAGGCAGCCGGTGCCGTACGCGTACCAGCCACGATAGACCGCGAACGTATAGCTCGGGTGGAACGGACGGTCAGGCTCCGGGCCCTGCCACAGGGGCCAGTTGAAGCCGTCGGGCACGGCAGGACCAGAGGCATGGTAGGCCTGCATGCCCTGCGGCCAGAACGGCCGGTTCGTCCAGTTGTGGACCTCGCGGACGTGGCCGATCACGCCGGCCTCGATCCACGCGGCGAGCGTGTGCCGATCGGGATGATTGCTGTAGGCGAGCAGGTGTGAGGGAGCGCGGCTCTCGCGCGCGGCCTGCACGGTGCGGCGTACCTCGTACAGGACGCTGGCGACCGGCTTGTGCGCGATGGCGGCCCTGCCCTTGGCGAGCGCCGCGATGTTGATGCTCCCGTGCAGGTGATCGGGCGTGATGTTGACTACGCCCTGGATGTCTGATTCCTTCTCCAGCATCTCGCGGAAGTCTTCGTAAGATCGGATGCCGTGCGCGGGGCGGTTCTGCGCGCGGTAGTAGCTCTCGAGAATCTGCCGCGCCACCTCTCGTCCGGCGCGGATACCGGTATCGCTCTCTCCCCAGCCCGGATCGCCGAGAAACTTGCGGATACGCTCGCGGTTGCCCCACGCGTTCCAGTCCACGTAATTCTGCGAGTCGCGATTGGGATCGACGACGGCGACAAACTGCAGGTCGGGCCGCGCCGCGAAGCCGGCGTTCACCTGCCGCTGCGCCTGCGTGCCGCATCCCACCTGGGCGAGCACGACCATGTCGCTCGGCGCGATGTAACCGCGGCCACCCAGCACGCGCCGCGGCAGTATCGTGAGCGCTGAGGCGCTGCCGAGACTGGCCAGAAACCGGCGGCGGTTCACTGTCGTCATCGTGTCTCCTCGGTTCTGCCGAGCTCGCACGGGGCCCGCGACCTGTGGGAGTATACGCCCCGTCCGTTCCTCTCGGAGGCAAGGCGATCATGGCAGCGATGTCGAGGCGTGAGTTCTTCAGAAAGGCGGCCGTCGATACGGCGGCCATTGGCGTGCTGGCGTCGGGAGGCACGCGGCTCGAGGCGGCGCCGCTCGGCCTGCCGATTGGCAGCCAGACGTATCCGCATCGCGCGATGATCAAGGACGGCAACTTCGCCGGCCTCGCCGCGACGCTGGCCGGCCTCGGGGTGACGGCCGTCGAGATGTGCTCCCCCGGCTACGCCGAGTTCGCCAGCCTCGCCGATGGCAAGCACGTGAAGAAGGTCCTCGCCGACCACGGCCTCGCCTGCGTCAGCGGACACTTCAGCATGAAGGAGCTGCGCGAGCGGCAGTCCGAGAGCATCGCCTGGGCGAACGACGTCGGCATCACGCAGATGATCACGGCCACGCTCGGCGCGGGCAACGCGCCGACGATGGACGACGTGAAGCGGGCGGCGGACGAGTACAACCGGATCGCCGCCGTCGCGGCCAGGGCGGGCATGCAGCAGGGCCTCCACAACGAAGGGTTCGAGTTGTCGGAGGTCGGCGGCCGCCGCACCTACGACATCCTGCTCGAATTGCTCGATCCGGCCCTGGTCAAGTTCCAGTTCCAGATGAGCACGATCAACCGCGGCTTCGTCGCGCACGAGTACTTCACGAAGTACCCGGGCCGTTTCATCTCGATGCACCTGCAGGACGTGGACCTCGACGCCACTCCCCCGCCGCCGCCCGCCGGCCAGCCGCCCCGTCCCGGACGCGGCGTGCAGACCGCCGTGGGCAAGGGCAGCATCGACTGGGTGAAGACGTTCCAGGCGGCAAAAGTCGGCGGAGTGCGGAACTACTACGTCGAACAGAACATGGACCTCACGCGCGAGAGCGTCGCGTATTTGAAGACGCTGGCCGTCTGAACGCCGTGGCCTCGCGGGGAATGCGAACGGTCGCGCTCGTGCTGATGCTGGGCACGGCCGCCGCGTGCCGCCGTGACGCGCCAGCGCCGGACCTCCCGTTGCCCCCGCCGCCGCCGCCGCTCCACCGGCTGCCCCGCCGCTGCCGGGCCTGGGCGATCCACTGCGCTCCGCGCACGCCGACGCGATCGCCTTGTGCGTCGATCAGACCAACGCCTATCGCGCCACGGTGGGACGTCCGCCCGCTGACGCACTCGGCCGATCTGGATCTCTATGCCGTCGTCGCGGCGCAGCACGACGCGGCGGCGCAGACACCCCACGGCCTGTTCAGCACGACGTCGGGCGGCGGCGTGGCGATGGCGGAGAACGCGATTCCGTCGTGGAGGCTCTCGCAGTTCGGGACCGTGCGCGAGATCGTGCGGCAGGGGCTGGCGGCGATGTGGGCCGAAGGACCTGGCGGCGGGCACTACGACAACTTGATCGGTCCGTATACCGAGGTGGGATGCGGCATCGTGGTGTCGGGCGATCTCGTCACGGCGGTGCAGGCATTCCGATAACCGCGAAGGAGATCAGACCGGCCTGGGAATCGAACCCAGCAGCGCGCTGCGACAGCGCGCTCGACAGGTTTGCAGCCCGCGGGAAGCCCAGCTCCCTCCACCGGCCACGACGCGAGTCAACTCGACACGATAGCGCAACTCTGGCAAGGCCTCACAGGTCGAGCTGCTCTGCCGCCGACTCGATCGCCGTGTCCGGCACCTTCGCGAGCTTTTCGAGCGCCTTGTCGATGCGCGCCTGCAGCGCCGCGATACGATCGGCCAGGGCTGCCGCATCCTCCGCGTGCTCGCGCATTTCCCTTTGAAGGCGTTCCAGCGCTTCTCGCTGTGCGTAATGGTCGTCGGATCCCATGCCACAAGCGGCTGCAAGCGATGGGCCAACGCTCTGCCGCAGACTGCGACACTGGCCCGATATGTGCACGTGCACATCCCGGGAGGGATCCACATGTCTGCGGACGAGACAATCCCTGTGCGTGAAGCCGTCGAGGCTTACATGGTGGCGACGGGCTCGTCGATGTCGCTCGCCGAACAGGTGCTGGCCGAGTTGCGCGAACCCGGCATGCTCCCACTGGATCTGCTCGGCGAGCCGCTGCCCTATGTGATCAAGGATGGCGAGCCTGTCGTCGATCGCGGCCGCTTCGAAGCGCTGATGGCGCGCGTCCGCGCCGCCGAGGCCGAGCGCGCGCCATCACGGCCGCCGTCACATTGACGTCTTCGCCTTCGGCGGCGCGCTGTTCGAGTCGACGTCGATGGTGATCAGGAAGCCGTTGGTGCCCTTGAACTCGTACGCCTTCGAGCCGAGGCGGTACGCCTGCACCTGGTTCGGCGCCATGATGAAGCCGTCGTTGCGCGGCGCGCCCCAGTACGGCAGGTTCTGGATCACGACTGACTTGTTGTCGGCGCCCTTGAAGCGCGTCAGCACGACTTCGGCCGCCTTGCCGCCGTCGAGCCGCGCCACCGGCTTCTCGCCGCTGTCGTTCCACTCGATTGCCGCGTCCTTGCCGACCTCGAACGACTTCCACTTGACCGGAAACAGGTGCCCGAGGATGTCGCCAATCGGCGTCGCGCTGCGCCTTGGTCGTCTCCGGGGTGAAGTGCAGGACGGACCAGTCCATCTCGCCGTCGCTGAATTCCGCGCCCAGGTCGCCGGCGAGCCAGAAGGTCACGCCGTCGAGCGTGGTCGCGCCGTGATGCCCCTTGTTGACCTTGTAGGCGTTGTTGAACTTGCAGAAATGGCCGCTGCCGTGACCGGCATGCTCACCCTTGTTGGTGTGCTCGGTCGGACGCGGGTTGAAATAGCACTGGCAGAACATCGTGCACGAGCACGCCTCGATCACCGAGGCGTTCATCGCCCACGCCGGCTTTCCGGACTGCCCGTGAGGAGAGGCCTGGAGCGCGAGCAGACCCATCGAAAGTGCGCTTGCCATCAGGGCCGACTTCATCGACAACTCCCTTCGAATGCGGGGTGAATCCGTCAGGCCGGCATTCTAGTGAATGCCCGGGCTGGCCTCAAGTGGGTCTCACCGCAGTCACGCGGGCAGCGTCAGGGTCGCTCGGACACCCCCCAGCGCCGATTCGTCGAGCGCCACCTCGCCGCCATACGCGGCGGCCAGGTCCTGGACGATCGCGAGACCCAGGCCGGACCCGGGGGCGGTCAGGTCAGCTCTCACTCCCCGCTCGAGCACCGCACGCCGCAGCGACGGCTCGATGCCGGCGCCGTCGTCCTCCACCAGGACGACGACCCGATCGCCGCCGGGAGCGGCCGACAGGCGCGCCGTGCCGCGTCCCCACTTGCAGGCGTTGTCGAGCAGGTTGCCGAGCATCTCGTCGAGATCCTCGCGGTCCACGCGCACCTGCAGATCCTCGGGCACGTCGACGACGACGGCGACGCCGCGCTCCGCGTGGAGCCGCCGCAGCGTCCGGGCCAGCCCCTCCGCCGACGCCCGCAGGGACACCGGCGCCGACGCGGATACCCGTCCCGGCGACGCGGCCAGGCGGGCCTGTGCGAGGTGGTAGTCCACCTGGCGCCGCATGCGATCGACCTGCTGGCGCACGGTCGCAGCGAGGTCGTCCTGGCCGGCGGCGGCCGCACGCTCCGCCTCTTGCGCCAGCACGGCAAGCGGCGTCTTCAGCCCGTGCGCCAGGTCGCCCGCCGTGGCCCTGGCGCGGCTCAGCGTCTGCTCGCGCTGATCGAGCAGCGCATTCAGGTCGCCGACGAGCGGCGCGACCTCCGCCGGGTAGTCGCCTTCCAGCCGCCGCTCGCGGCCGTCCCTCAGCCCGCTCAACCGGCTGCGGACCTGGTTGATCGATGACCAGCCCCGGCGCACCTGCGACAGGCCCGCCACCAGGCAGCCCAGGCAGACGACAGTGACGATCGGCGGTGTGCCCGAAGACTGCGTTGAAGAATGACGGCGGATCGCGGTACCCCAGCGCGACGTGCCACGTCACGACGGCGAGCCCGAACAGGCCCACCGTCCAGAGCGCAGCGCCGAGCAGCAGGCGCCCGCGCAGCGACGGCGGCGTTCTCATGTCGACGACTCGCCAACACGATAGCCGAGGCCGCGCACGGTCTCGATGAACGACGGCCCGAGCTTCCGGCGCAGCCGCGCGATGAACACCTCGACGGTGTTCGAGTCGCGGTCGAACGACTGCGCGTAGATGTGCTCGGTCAGCTCGGCCTGGGAGACCACGCGCCCCCGGTGGTGCATCAGGTACGACACGACGCGGAGCTCATGGCTGGTCAGCTTCACCGGAACCCCGTCGACAGTGACCCTCGCCCCACGCGTGTCGAGCGTGACGGCACCGCAGCGTAGCTCGGGCCCGGCATGTCCGGTCGACCGGCGGATCAGCGCCCGGATGCGTGCGAGCACCTCTTCGACCTGGAACGGCTTGGCGACGTAGTCGTCAGCGCCGCCGTCGATGCCCTGCACTTTCTCGTGCCAGCTGCCGCGCGCCGTGAGGATCAGGACAGGTACGGTCACACCGGCCGCGCGCCAGCGGCCGAGGAGCGTCAGGCCGTCGACCTTCGGAAGCCCGAGGTCCAGCACGATGGCGTCGTACTGCTCCGACTGCGCGAGCAGGTCTGCCCGCTCGCCGTCGGCCGCGAGGTCCACCGCATAGCCCGCGGTCCCGAGCGCGGCCGCGAGACTCCTCGCCAGGTGCGGTTCGTCTTCGACGAGCAGGAGCCTCATGACTCTCGAGCCGTTATAGCGCATTCGACGCTGAACGCCGCATGAACGCGCCGTTCAGCGTGGGTTCAGCCGCGCCCGGCTATCGTCGTCCCCGATGCGAGACGATCTGCGCCACGCCTGGCGTGCTCTGCGGGCGATGCCCGTCGTGTCATTCGTGGTGGTCGTGTCGCTGGCCCTCGGCATCGGCGCGAATACGGTGGTGTTCTCGTGGCTCCAGGTAGTGCGATGGAAGCCATTGCCGGGCGTGGCCTCCGCCTCCACGCTCTACACCATCGAGCCGCGAACCGACGCCGGCGTCTACGTCGGCTCGTCCTGGCTCGATCATCGCGACCTCGGTGAACGGCTGGCCTCATGCGAGTGGCTCGTCGCATTTCGCATGACGCCCTTGACGATCGGCGAGGGCCCACGTGTCGAACGTGCGACCGGGCTGCTGGTCTCTGGCAACTACTTTCCTTCCCTGCGCCTCAGGGCCAGCCGCCGGCCGGCTGCTTGCGCCTGACGACGCGGCGACACCCGGCGGACACCCGGTGCTGGTCATCTCGCACGACTACTGGCTGACCCGATTCGGCGGCTCGCCCTCGGCCGTCGGATCTCGCATTCACGTCAACGGCGAGCGGTTCACCATCGTCGGCGTCGCGCCGCCGCGATTCCAGGGGACGACGCTGGGCCTCGCCTTCGACATGTGGCTGCCGGCGACGATGTCGGGTGTCGTGGTGAAGGGATCGCGCGAGCTCGACGACCGTTCGCAGCGTGGGTACACCCTCCTGGCGCGGCTGCGCGACGGCGCTCATGCCTCCGTCGCGCAGGCACAACTCGACGCCGCGATGCGCGATCTGGCCGCGACCTATCCTGAGACCTATCAGTCGGTGCGCGCGGAGCTGCTGTCGTTCGTCAGCCCGCCGCGCGGACCGCAACGCATGATCGGCGCGGCGCTGGCGCTGCTGCAGGCGCTGATGGTGCTGGTGCTGCTCGCCGTCTGCGGCAACACGGCCAACCTGCTGCTGGCCCGCGCCAGCGTGCGGCAGCGCGAGTTCGGCATCCGCCTGGCGATGGGCGCGTCGCGGCGGCGCGTCGGCAGCCTGGTGCTGCTTGAAGCGCTGATGCTGGCCCTGGGAGGCACGATCGGCGGCATCGCGATCGCCGCCTGGGGAACACAGGCGCTGCGGGCCGGCGACATCTCTGGCGCAATGCCCATTCGCTTTCAGACGGAAGTGGACGTATTTGGCCTCGGCGTCGCCATCACGCTTGGTGTGCTGTCGGCGCTGCTGGCCGCGGCCACACCGGCATGGTGCATGGCACGCGTGGATCCGCAGCAGGCGTTACGCGCTGGGACAAGGCGCGCCTCGCGCAGCCCGCTTCGCCAGGCGCTGATGGCCATCCAGGTCGCGCTGGCGCTGCTCGTCCTCGTCGTCGCCGGCCTGTTCTTCCAGCGCTTCCAGGAGAGCCGCGACTCGAGTCCCGGCTTTCGTGCCGAAGGCGTGCTGCTGGCCGCCTACGATCTGACCGGCCGCGGCACCGACGCTGCCGCCAACCGGCAGTTTGCATCGAAGGTCCTGACGGCCTTGCGGGCGATGCCAGGCGTCGAAGCCGTCGCGCTCGCCTCGTCCGTGCCGCTCGACATCCATGGACTGCCGGCGCGCGGATTCGTCGTCGAGGGCCGCGCGCGACCCGAGGCCGATCCCGATCGCGCGCTCTCGAACATCGTCACGCCTGGATATCTGGAGGCGATGGGAATCCCCCTGCTCGCGGGCCGTGACTTCGCGTCGCTCGACGACCGCGAGGCGCCGCCGCAGGTCATCGTGAACGACGCGTTCGTCCGGCGCTATCTCGACGGCGGCGAGGCAATCGGCCGAAGGCTGACCTCGCGCGGGGTCTCACATGTCATCGTCGGCGTCGCCAGGACGTCGGTGTACGACGCCTTCGGCGAGCCGCCGACGCCGCTCGTGCTCTACTCATTTCGCGACCGGCCACAGGCGGTCGCCGAAATGCACGTGCGCACCGAGCCTGGCACCGAGGTTGCCATGACCGCCGCCATCCGGCGGGCCATCGCCGATCTCGACGCTGGGCTTCCCGTCTACAACGTGCGGACGCTGCCCGAGCACATCGCGAAGAACCTGGTGCTGCGCCGGGTGCCCGCACGAATGTTCCTCGTGCTCGGGCCGCTGCTGCTGGTGCTTGCCGCGATTGGCATCTACGCCGTTGTCGACTACACCGTGACCCAGCGCCGCTCGGAAATCGGCCTGCGGCTGGCGCTCGGCGCCCGGGAGCCGCAGGTGATTCGGCAGATCGTTCGTGAGACGCTGGGGTCGTCGTGGCCGGCGCGGCAGGCGCGCTGCTGCTCGCCATCGGCGTGGACCTGCATCTCGTGCGCGGCGGCGCGCGCGACGTGCCGGTGCTGCTGGCCGTGCCGATGTTGCTGGTGGCGGTGGGGGCGCTGGCCGCCTGGCTGCCGGCACGGCGCGCGAGCGCCGTCGATCCGGCAACGGTGTTGCGGGATCTATGAGAGGCCGTCCGACCCGAACGCAAGGCTGAACCCGTTCACAGAGAGCTCGAGCGTCTCGACTACCAGCTCACTTCGAAGCGCGTTCAGCGGCGACACGTGGTAAGCGGCAGGTACCGCGCTTGTGTAGGTCCACCGGTTGACGTCGGCGTTGGCGGGGTCCATCAGCACGATCACGACGCGCCTGGCCGCTTCGGTCCGTGGATCCGCGGGCGCTGTCCCACCACCGATACCAGTCGCCCGATGCCGTCATGCCGCGCCGCAGCGTCAGCGTGCCGTACTGGACGGCGCGCGGCGTCTCGCCGTCGCCGACAATGCGCGCATCCGGAAAGATCACCTCGATGGCGGTGGCTGTCCGCAGGCCGTCGATCTCGATCCGAAAGCGCGCGTTCAGCAGGGGCTCGGGCGTGTCGATCTTCATCGCGGCGCCTCCGAAGGACTACTGCGTACGTTCGATGCCTTCGTTCGCGAGCTCCAGCGTCTCGATGAAGACCTCGTTGCCCTTGGCGTTGAGCGGGCCTGGCGCGTACTTGGCCGGCCACGCGTCGGAGACGACGAATCGCGCCGCGTCGTTGCCCTTCTCATCGAGCACGACAACGGCGACCGTCCGGCGGTAGTTGGCCGACTGACCAGTCACCATCTCGCGATGCCAGTTGTAAAGGTCGAGCGAGGCGGTGATCCCGCGTTTCAGCGTGACGTTCGCGTACTTGGTCAGGCCTGGCAGCTTCCGCACGTTCGACGGATCTCCGCCCTCGCGATATTCGATGGCCTCCGTCGTGGTCGCGCCGATCTCGACCTCGCTGAAGCTGGCGACCTGGATGCCGTCAATCTCCAGGCGGAAGCGACAGTTGCGCAGCGGATCGCGGCGTGCCATGGCGTGGTCGTCCTCTTGCGCGGAGATCATCTACCCGGGGAGCGGCGGTGAGTTCCGGTGCCGAAGTATACCGCCGGCTGCCGCGTCCGCGGGCAGGTTACTCGGCACGAGTCCGCAGGACGGGTCCCTTGTGCAGTGCGGCGAACCGGCGTATAACCCACGACGCCCTCTCCCCTCACAGCGCTGCGACCCGACGGCTGCCTCACGCTGTCCCGCAGGCCGACCGTCCACGGAGTGTACAGCGCCCGGATTGCCGGGCAGGGAGACGCGATGCGAAGCACGAGGAGTCTTGCAATCGGATTGATTCTAGGATTGGCCATCACGACGGCGTCGGCCGACGGCCGGAAGAAGATCGCCGTGCTCGACGAGTGCGATCCGGCCGATGCCGCGGCATGGGCGCCGACCGGCGGCTGCAGCCTGGAGGGCGGCGACGTGTCGTTCGGCGAGTTCCAGGCCATGCGCTTCTCGCCACTCGCGTTGTCGACAGTCGGTCACATGGCCTGGCGCACCGACCCCACCTACATGCGGATCGAGCCGGGCAAGACCATCGAAGTCACCAACGAAGGCGGCAGGGGCCACACGTTCACCGAAGTGGCGCAATTCGGTGGCGGGACCGTGCCTCCGCTCAATCAAGGGCTCACGCAGGCCCCCGAGTGCCTCGACGGAGGCAAGTTCGCCGCGTCGGCGCTGGACCCTGGCGACAGCCTGGAGTTGAAGGATCTGCCGGCTGGCAATCACCGCTTCCAGTGCTGCATCCATCCGTGGATGCGCACGCACGTCAAGGTCGAGGTCAATCACGATCTGGAGGAATGATCGGCGCCCCGGTCCACGCGATGGCGGCGCGAGTCACCACGCCGCCCGAGTTGCGCCCGTCCTGACAGGACGGCTACATTCCATCCCGGAGACTTCGTGCGCATCGCACGGACGTCTCCGGGATGACCTGCCGCATGACACACACAACGTCCAGCACCGCCATCTTCGACTCGCTCAAATCACAAGTGCGCGGCGGAATCCTTACACCCGCCGACGCCGGCTACGACGCCGCGCGATCGCTCTGGAACGGCATGATCGACCGCCGGCCGGCCGCGATCCTGCGCTGCCTTGGCACGCCGGACGTGGTCGCGGGCGTGAACTTCGCGCGCACGCACGGGCTGCCTCTGTCGATCAAGGGGGGCGGACACAACATCGCCGGGCTCGGCATGTGCGATGACGGGCTCGCGCTCGACATGTCGCTGATGCGAGGCGTCTGGGTGGATCCGCAGGCGCGGATTGCGCGCGCGCAGGCCGGCTGCCTGCTCGGCGACGTCGATCGGGAGACCCAGTTGCATGGCCTGGCCGCGGTGCTGGGGTTCGTCTCGAATACCGGGATCGCCGGGCTGACGCTCGGCGGCGGCTTCGGCTATCTGTCGCGCCGCTACGGCTGGACCTGCGACACGGTTCGCGCGTTCCAGGTGGTGACGGCCGACGGCCGCATCCTGAGAGCCAGCGAGTCGGAGCACCCGGATCTGTTCTGGGCGCTGCGCGGCGGCGGCGGCAACTTCGGCGTCGTCACAGGTTTCGAGTATGAGCTGTTCCCGGTTGGCCCCGAGGTCTACGCCGGTGCGATGGCCTGGCCGGTCGACCAGGCACCCGCGGTGATCGCCGAATACCTCCGGCTCGCCGCCGAAGGTCCCGCCGAGCTGACGTGCGTCATGGGATTCCGCATCGCGCCACCGGCGCCCTGGATTGCCAAGGAGTTCCACGGCAAGCCGATCGTGCTCGTCGTCGCCTGCCATTCGGGCAACCCGGCCGACGGCGAGGCGCTGCTGGCGCCGCTCAAGCGCGCCGCCACGCCGGCCGGCGACGTCCTGCAGCGGCGCAGCTACGTCTCTCAGCAGATGCTGCTCGACGCGACGCAGCCGGCGGGCCGCCGCTACTACTGGAAGTCGGAGTACCTCGGACGAGTGGACGAGGCGCTGCTTACCGCGGCGCGCGATCACGCCGCGGGAATCGTCTCGCCGCATTCCGCGATCCTGATCTTTCCGTTCGACGGCGCGCTCAACGCCGTCGCCGCCGACCACTCCCCCGCCGGCAATCGCGACGCCCGCGCCGTGCTCAATATCGCGGCCGCCTGGGACAGCCCGGCCGACGACGAGAAGAACGTCGCGTGGGCGAGGACGACCTGGCAGGATATGCGCCGGTTCTCGACCGGCGGCGTGTATGTGAATTTCCTCACCGAGGACGAAGGCGGCGATCGCACGCAGGCGGCCTACGGCACTCACCTCCCGCGCCTGGCGTCGCTCAAGGCGGCGTGGGATCCGACCAACCTGTTCTGCGTGAACAAGAACGTCGCGCCCGCCGTCTGACGCGGGGCGCGCGGGCTGGCCGCACGAGTCGTTGACTCGCGCGAGGCCTGCCGCTATGATTCCTATCAGTAACTGATGGGAAGCTGATGAGCAAGCCCACCGATCTCGTGCAGGGCACGCTCGACCTGCTGATCCTGCGTGTCGTCGCCCTCGAGCCGATGCATGGCTGGGCCGTAGCGCAGCGCATCCGCCAGATGTCCAATGACGAGCTGCGCGTCGGCCAGAGCGCGCTCTACCCGGCCCTGCATAAGCTCGAGCAGCAGGGCTGGATCGAGTCCGAGTGGGCGGTCAGCGAGAACAACCGGCGCGCGAAGTACTACACCCTCACCGCCGCTGGCCGAAAGGCGTTGAAGACCGAAACGGCCCAGTGGGAGCGCCTCTCTGCGGCGATCTCGCTGGTCGTCAAGCCGGTCTGAGGACCTGGCGATGCGCTGGACCCGCATGCTGCGCCTGCGCCTCCGATCGCTCTTCCAGAGCGGCCGGGTGGAGGCGGAGCTCGACGAGGAGCTGCGCTATCACCTCGAGCGCCTGATCGACGATCACGTCGCCGCTGGCCTCTCGCCCGCCGAGGCGCGTTACCGGGCGCTGCGGGAGATGGGCGCGGTCGAGCCACGCAAGGAGGAGTGCCGCGACGCGCGCGGACTCGTGCTCCTCGACAGCCTGCGTCAGGACCTCACCTACGCGCTGCGCGCGCTCCGGAAGAGCCCGGGCTTCAGCGCCGTCGCTCTTCTGTCGCTGGCCATCGGCATCGGCGCCAACACGACGATCTTCACGTTCGTCAACGCCGTGCTGCTCACGCCGCTGCCGTTTCCGGATCCCAGTCGCCTCGTCGTGCTGTACGAGCATCACCTCGAGTCGCCCGATCCGCTGAGCGTGCACCCGGTCAACTACGTCGAGTGGCGTGCGCGATCGCGCAGCTTCGCGTCGCTCGTCCTCGTCCAGGCGCCGCCGTTGAACGTGATGGGCCGCGGCGGCGCGGAGCAGGTGTCCCGCCTGCAGGCGACCTCCGAGCTGTTCGACGTGTTCGCTGTCCGTCCGTCTTTGGGGCGCGGATTCACACCGGAAGAGACGCGGCCGGGACAGGGGCAGGTAGTCGTCCTCGGCTACGGCTTCTGGCAGCGCTGGTTCGCCGGCGATCCAGGCATCCTGGGCCGCCAGCTGATCGTGCCGGATGGATCGCTGACGATTGTCGGCGTCGGCCCTCCGGGATTCCGCATCGGCCTCACCGAACCGGACGTCTTCACGCCGATGACGATCGACCCCGCCAATCCCGCGGCAACCGGCTCGCGCGCATTCCAGTGCTACGGCCGGCTCGCCCCCGGGGTCACCGCCGCGGCGGCCAACGCGGAGATGGCCGTCATCGCCTCGGCACTCCGTCCGCAATACCGGTTCGACGAGCGAATGGGCGTGCGCGTGGTGGATCTGCACGCCTTCCTCGCGAGGGATGCTCGTCCCGGACTGCGGTTGCTGATGGCAGTGGTGGCCACGGTACTGGGCATCGCCTGCGTGAACCTGGCCGGGCTCTTCATGGCGCGCGGCCTCAGCCGCCGCGGCGAACTCGCCGTGCGGGCGGCGCTTGGCGCCAGCCGCGGACGCATCGTCCGCCAACTCGTCATCGAGAGCCTGGTGCTCTCGGCCGGGGGCGGCGCCCTCGGGTTGTTGATCGCCTACTGGGCGACGCAGGCCCTGGCGACGCTCGCCGGCGGCGCGTTGACAGCGGAGACGGCGGCGGCGACTGGCCTCGACGCGCGCTGCCTGATCTTCACCTTCGCGGCGTCGGCCGCGACGGCGCTGGCGTTCGGCCTGATCCCGGCCAGGGAGGCCAGCCAGGTCGACCCGCAGGTCGCGCTCAGAGACCGGGCTCGAGGCGGTACAGCCGACCGCCGGCATCATCGCGTGCGGCGGCTGCTCGTCGTCACCGAGGTGGCGCTTGCAGTCGTCCTGCTGGTCGGCGCGGGCCTGCTGTTGCGCACGCTCTCGAATCTCGGACGCGTGGACCTGGGCTTCCGTCCGGCAGAGACGATGACGGTGGGCCTGTTCCTCGGCGTTCGCCCGCCGGAGACCCGGAGCGACGTGCTCGAGCGGATCCTCGATCGCGTTCAGGCCGTGCCCGGGGTGAAGGCCGCCGGCACGATTCAGTTCCTGCCGCTGCGAGGCGTCGGCTGCGGGACCGGCTTCTGGCGTGAGGATCACGCCGCCGATCAGGATCCGTCGCACTCGCTGCCAACTGACTGCGCGCTCGTCAGCCGCGGTTATTTCACGGCCATGGGCATCCCCGTCGTCGAGGGACGGCCGTTCGACCGCGGCGATCGCCTGGACGGCCGCCGCGTGCTGGTGGTCAACCAGTCCTTCGCCCGGAGGTACTTTCCCGACGGGCAGGTACTGGGCAGCCGCATTCTCGTGCAATCGACCAATCAGGCGCTCGCGGAGATCGTCGGGGTCGTCGGCGATGTGCGGCAGGGCCTGACCTCCGATCCGGCGCCGACGGTGTTTCTCCTGCACGCCCAGACGCCTGGCTACATCACCAACCTGGTGGTGCGCGCGAGCGGAAGTCCTCTCGCCATCGCCGGCGCGATCGGCCGCGCCGTCCACGACGTCGATCCGACACAGGCGATCTCCGGCGTCAGCACGATCGAACAGGACGTCGCCAGGGTGCTGGCGAGACCTCGGCTGCAGGCGGTGCTGGTCGCGTGCTTTGCCGCGGTTGCCGTCGGCCTGGCACTGATCGGGATCTACGGCCTGCTCGCGTACATCGTCACGCTGCGGACGCACGAAATCGGCATCCGCCTGGCGCTCGGGGCCAGCCGGCGGCGGGTGTTCATGGAACTGTTCGGTCAGGGCGCGCTGCTGGTGTGCGCGGGCGTGGCAGCGGGGCTCGCGGCATCTATCGGCCTTCGCCACGTGGCGTCGACGTTCGTCTTCGGCGTTACGGCCGGCGATCCGGCGACGTACATCGTCGCCGCCGCGACGTTCTGTGGCGTGTCAGTGGCGGCGCTGGTCATTCCCGCCGTGCGCGCCGCCCGGGTCGAGCCGATGCGCGCGCTACGGTTCGAGTAGGGATCGGCCTTCCCAGCTCTCCACGAGGTTCGACGCCACATACATTCTCTTGAACACACCGTCTGGCGTCTTTGCAAACGCAATCACGAAGTCCAACCCGGGGACATAGAAGAAGGCCGGCCTCGTCTGCACCATCCGGTAGCTCACGCCACGGCTGCGCATCGACAGGATTCCATTGACGTATTCGATTGCGACCGCGTCGGCTCTCGGCAGCGTCCAGCGCCCGGCCAGTTGTGGATAGTCGTCCTTGCGAATGTCCACGACGGGTGGCGGCACGCTGCGGTGCGGGCTCTCGCCCGTCCTGAATGGCTGCGATCGCGCGAATGAGGCCGCGCTGCAGCCACGGCTCGAGCGTGTTGTTGGAGACGTAGACGATGGAGCGCCTGGACGCCGTGTCGCGAAACACCTCGCTGTGAAACCCCTGCAGGTGCCCTGAGTACCAGAACGTGGTGCCTTTGTCGTTTCGATACCAACTCCCGAGGGTGAGCCCGGATTCAGCGGCCCCAATCCGGGCTGGCGTGAGCGCACCGCGCAGCGCCGTCTCGTCCAGGAGCGGCGCAGCGAGAAACGACACGTTCCATCGATGCAGGTCGGCAGCGGAGATGTAGATGTTAGAGCCGCCGTGAAACGCCTCGAGGTCGAAGACCTCGTTCGCTTGTACCGTGCCATCCACGCGACGGTAGCCGCGGGTCCGAACGCCGGGAAAGTCCGAAAGACGGCCCGGCCGGAGAAACGGCGATGACATCCCCGTCGGCTTGAACAGGCGTTCGGCGAGCAGCGACGAAAGGGGCTTGCCAGCCGCGCGCGACGTGGCGAGCGCCGCAAGATCGAACCCGAAGCTGTTGTATTCGAATCGCGAGCCTGGCTGGAATGCCAGAGGCAGTCTGGCGGATGCGAGCGCTGCGATGAGACGCTCGGTGGTACGGACCTCACCCGCCGGGATGAGCGTGTCGAACACGCCGTAGTCGGGCACGGGCAGGCCGCTGCTGTGCGACAGCAGGTGGCGCAAGGTCACATCGGCGTACGGCAGGTCTGGCAGCAAGCGAGTGGCGGGATCGTCGATGTCGAGCTTGCCCTCCTGTTGGAGCATCAGGACCAGGGCGGCCGTGAACGTCTTCGCCAGCGATGCCCCGTCGGCCGGCGTCTCGGGCCTGAAGGCGACGGCACGCTCGTGGTTCGCGTTACCGAATCCCTTCTGCCAGACGATCGCATCCGGGTTCCCGACAACCACAGCGCCATCGAACAGGCCGCGCTCGTGCAGGCCAGTCAGCAGCGCATCGAGCCGGCTGGGCACATCTCCGGAGACCGCGTTCCGCGATGGAGGGGCCGACGCTGCCAGGCCACCCGACACCACAAGCAACGCGAGCAGGAGGTGACGCCGCACTGCGCCTCAGTCGAGGAACTTTCCAATCAGCCAGATGTGGCCGAACGGATCGGTGACCGCGCCCTGCAGCATTCGCCCGATCGGATGCGGTCCGGTGGTCGTGTGTTCGTGCTCTCTGACGGGACTGTGTTCGGTCGCGCCGGCCGCCAGCGCCTGCCGGTGCACTGCGATCGGATCGTCCACGAACAGCTCGATCCGCACCGTGGTGAACCCGGCCAGCGATGGGCCGCGCGTGCCGTACTCGGGCGACTCGTGAGCGAGGAAGAACCCCGCCCCGTCAATCGACAGGCCGGCGACGACGTGGTCGTCGCCGAGCCGCCACAGGACAGTCGCGCCGAAGGCGGCGCGGTAGAAGTCGATCGCGGCGTTGCCGTCCGTGACGGCGAGCATCGGAGCGATCCGGGTGGTCATGGTGATCGGCGCTGCCATGATACGTGAGCCGGCTCGGCGATGCGGAATTGACCTCGCTGTCAGACGGGCGTCAAATCGGCGGCGTAGAACGGTCCGCGAGGTGCCCTCATGAGCCACGCCAAGACTCTGCAGTCAGCGAGCGACAGACGACGATTCCTCCGATACACGTGGCGGGGGGTCCAGGCGAGCCTGTCGCTGTCGCTGCTGCGGGGCACGGACCTCTTCGCCGCCCCGAGGCTCGGCACGAATCCGTTCACCCTGGGAGTGGCTTCGGGCGATCCCACACCGGACGGCATCGTCCTCTGGACTCGGCTGGCACCTGAGCCCGCGAATCCGGCGAGCCTGGGCAAGTCCGCGATTCCGGTCGGCTGGCGGGTCGCCGCCGACGCACGCATGCAGCAAGTGGTCGGGAGCGGCGTCGCGATGGCGCCGGCCGAGCTCGCGCACTCCGTGCATGTCGAGGTCAGCGGACTACTGCCGCGCCGGGACTACTTCTACCAGTTCAACCTGGGCGGCGAGGAAAGCCCGATCGGCCATTTCCGGACAGCGCCGGCGGCCGACGAGCTGCTGAGCGAGCTGCGATTCGCCTTCGCGACCTGTCAGGACTGGCCGAGCGGCTTCTACACGGCGTACCGCGACATGCTGCAGCACGATCTGGATGTCGTGTTTCACCTGGGCGACTACACCTATGAGTACGCGATCTACGCGACCAATCGAGGGGTCGATGTCCCCGGCGTGTTTCCACAAGGCGTGCGAAGATCTGCGGACCTACCGGCTGCGGCACACGCTATACAAGACCGATCCGGACCTCCAGGCGGCGCACCAGAAGTTCCCGTTCGTCGTGATCTGGGACGATCACGAAGTGGCCAACGACTACTCCGGGCTGGCGCCGGAGTTCGGGTCGCCTTCGCCGCGTTCACCGATCAAGCGCGCCGCGGCCTATCAGGCCTACTACGAGCACATGCCGATGAGGCTGTCGGTCGCGCTGAACCCGCGGCCGGGCTGCGGATTACCGCCGTCTCCGGGATGGCCGCCTGGCTGAGTTCACGATGCTCGACGATCGGCAGTACCGCACCGACAATCCGTGCGGCGACGGCGAATCGCTGCGGTGCGACGCGGCGCGCACGGGCAGCTACACGATGCTCGGCCTCGAACAGGAGCAGTGGGTCAGGGAGGGCTTTGCCGGCTCCACCTCGCAGTGGAACATCGTCGCGCAACAGCTGCTCATCGCGCAGTTGGAGCACACGACGATTCAGCCAGGCTGGTTCTGGAACGACGCGTGGGACGGGTATCCGCTGGCGCGCCAGCGCCTGCTGGCCGACGTCGTGGGCACGCAGCTCAGGAATCCCGTCTTCCTCACGGCGACTGGCACTCGACCTTCGTCAACGACCTGAAGCTGGACTTCGACGATGCGGCGTCGCCGGCCGTCGCGACCGAATTTGTGACCCCGGCCATCACATCGGGCGGCGACGGGACGCCGTATGGCCCGTACGACGCGCCGATGATTCCCGGCAACCCGCACATCAAGTACTACGAAGGCGACCGCCGAGGCTACTTCAAGGCGACGGTGACGCCCGGGCGGATGACGACTGGACCTGCGCTTCGTGACGAGCGTCGAGAACCCGGACGGCTCGGCTGCGCGGAGCGTTCGTCAGTCGTCGAGGGGGCGGGCCGGGGGCGGTTCCGGCATAGGACGGCGGGGCCGAACCGGACTCAGCTCCACCCGTCGGCACGCGCTGCGGCGATGTCCGCTTCCCACGCACGCCGCTTCGCGCGCGCGTCGCCCTGAGTCGGGCAGTTGGCGTAGCTGAACCTGTGCTCGTCGATGTTACTGGCAGCGCCAGCCCTCGGTCCACTCGCTGATAGTCCAGCGCCTCCTGTGGTCATCGCGGCGAAGCGTGACATCAAGCAGCACGGCGCCAGGAAGAGATTGCGCGATCAGCATAGGAGCCTCCAAGCCATCGTTGCTGCAGGCTTGGTCAGTCACTCCCCCCACCGTTTGTGCTGGATCGATGCGGTGCAGCGTCATGGCCCGAGGCTACACGCGCACCTCAAGGCCAGGTCACGAAGCGGTAACGTTTTCGATCGCGTCAGGCGGCGGATGAGCGGCGCGAGCATGGAGTCGCGCTTGACGTCCACGCCAAGCTCGACCATAATCGCGCGCCGTTGCCTATTGTCGATTTCCCCAGCACAAGGAGCGTTCGAGATGACCCGACTCGTGATTGCGGCGTCGATGGTCGCGGCGTGCGCCGCGCCGGCGTTCGCGCAGGATCCCGTGAAGACGTATCCCAAGCAATACACCGTACTGATCGACAACGCTCGCGTCCGGGTCCTGCACGTCGTGCGTGGCGCCCGGCGAGAAGAACGCCCTGCACGACCACCCCGACCACGTCGCCGTGACGCTCGGCGACACGTCGGCGCGGTTCACTGGCCCCGACGGCAAGTCCCAGGATCTCGTCCGGAAGGCCGGCGAGGCCATCTACATCGGCGCCGGCAAGCACGCCGGCGAGAACATCGGCAAAGGCAAGCTGGAGGCGATCATCGTCGAGCTGAAGGGCAACGCCGCGCCGACCGCGGGGCCTGCCGCCTCGCGGCCAGGCCTCAACAGCACCCCGCTGATCGACAACCCGCGCGTGCGCGTGTCGAAGGTCACGGCCGACCCGACGTTCGCCGAACCGGCCGGGACGACGCACGACTACGACCAGGTCGTGATCCCGTTGGGCCGGGGCGGTCGCGCTCACGGTGGACGGCAAGACCACGACGTCGTGGAAGCTGGGCGACGCCACGTTCATCGGACGCGGCTCCCCGCACGAGTCGAAGAACACCGGCGGCAAGGCGTTCGACTTCGTGATCGTCGGGATCAAGTAGGATGGGGCCGGAGGGCGGCACCGGCCGCCCTCCGTGCCACGTGCTTCAGAGGCACATCAATCCGCCCGACCTACTTCGGTGCGGAGCTTACGAGGGAGCGGCGAGCCGAATCACTGCACCGACAACCACTCGCGGGAAGCTCGACACGCCTTCCCATTGACTTTGGTCGGTATCCCGAACAGGGCATCGGCCTTGGCGCGGTCCCCGACCATGGCGAGATCGTCGTGTCACGCCTCCGCCCGGTTGAAGGGCCAATAATCGACCGTGAATCCTTACTGCAGGTGCTGCTCGAGGCCGCAGCAATGCGTCGGCGCAATACTCGTGGCCGACGAGCGGTGCCACCGCTGGCTGCGAACTTGCCGGAATGGCGGAACCGACCCGAAGGGCGCCAGACGGCGCACGCCGCCGAGCCCGGCGAAGTCGCGATAGGCAGGCTCACAACCTGAGCAGTCCCTACCGCGCGACGCGTCAAACTCACCCACGTATTCCAACGTTCGGCCACAGGCACGGTCAGCTGCATGCTTCCCCCGAGCATGGCCCGCTGAGAGTCAGATACCCCACCGACACGTCGGTCGCGTGACGACCTTGGGCCGACGCCGCGGAAATGGCACGACGAACACGATTGCCGCGGCAAAGCCGGTTCGCGGACTCAGCCCAGGTCGTCGGCCATTACATCTGAACTGGTGGCTCACGGCTGAACTCTCGTGTGCCGCAATGTGCGAACTCACTCGAGACCGGCTCATGACTGATTCGGCCACGAAGCTCAGGGATTCGACGCGTGCTCTGCTACTCTAGACGGCCCGGCCTGATCCAGGAGGCAGGTGACTTTTCTCGAAGCGGCGGCGGCGGTCGACAGGTTCCTGTTGCGGGTGAACCGACCGGTTCAGTACACGGTGATCGCCGCGACGGTCCTCCACATGATCGCGGTGGCGATTCCGAATGTCCCGCGGGCGTACGTCGATTACGCCCGTATCCCGCTGCTCAGCGGCATTCACCAGCGCGAATCGTACGGCACCGACACGATCGGCAATTCCTACGCCGCCAAGGTCGTGTTGAACGATCCGCTCGACATGTACACCAAGGCGCGCCTCGAACAGACACCGCTCGAGAAGGCGACGTGGACCAAGGAAGCATCAGCGCCGTATCCACCCGTCGGCCCTGCTCACGGCGGCGGGGCTGTATGCCATCGGGGAGGCAACGGGAATCGAGTTCTACGGCGTGGTCCTGCTGCTCGCCGCGCTGTTCGTCGCGCTGTCGCTCTGGTATTTCCTGAAGACGCGGTGGTACCTCTTCCCCCTCCTGTACCTGAACTTCGCGTATTTCGGACATCGCTTCGTCTACGTGCAGGACGACTCGTACCTCGCCATGCTCGTCGTCGTCATGATCGCGCTGCTCCTGGCTCGCGCGAGACCCGACGCCAGTCACCTCCTGATGGCACTCGCCATCACGATGAAGCTTTCACCGGCGGCGTACGCGTGGGAGATCCTGACCATGCGGCGTCGCACGGCGATGATCTTTGCCGCGATCCTGTTTGCCGGTTTCGTGCTCCCCTACTTCATCTGGGACAATTACCTCTACATCTTCACGTTCCACGAGCAGGTCAAAGGCAACATCTACGACACGATCGCGGCGGTCGTGCTCGTCGTGCCCTTCACGATTGTGCTGTGGTACGTCGAGAGGCGGCTCGGCTTCGACATGGGGGATCGGATTGGGTGGTCGCTCGTTCCGTTCGCGATGTTCATCGGCATCAAAATGCGGGTCGCCCGGCACCTGCTGATCGTGCTCCTGGTGCCGGACAAGCGGGGTCCGCGCAACATCGCGGCCTCCATCGGCCTCGCACTCCACGCCGCGGCCCCGGATGTGTTCAAACTCGGGTCGGTGCTGTACATCACGACCGTGCTGCTCTTCGCAGTCCTGGCGCATTATCTATGGAGAATCGGCTGGGCAACGGTTCGCGACGACGCGCGGCATCCTTTGCGCACCATCAGGCTGCTGCTGTCGGAGCGCCGGCCAGGTTCCATGGCGGCCTAGTCGCGGTGTCGATCACGCTGCGTCGGCCCTTCGAAACGAGACTGCCTTGAATGCAGACCTGATGCGGGCCATCGACTACTGGGTCGGGATCCCGCTCGTCTTTCTCCTCACCATCGTCTGCCGCGTCCAGCGCCTCATCGGACTGGCCAAGTCTCCGGCCGGCAGGCCGCGGAACATCCTGTTCATTCAGCTCGCCGAGATGGGGACGATGGTCGTGGCCTATCCCGCGCTCAGGAAAGCGCGCGAGCTCTATCCGGACGCCACGCTGCACTTTCTCTGCTTCACGCAGATCCGGTCGAGCCGTGGAGATCGCTCGAGATCATCCCATCGGAGAACATCATCACCCTTGACGCGCATTCCGCCCTGTCGCTCGCGCGCGACACGGTGCAGGTTTCTGTGGCGTGTCCGCCAACGCCGCATCGACACCGTGATCAACATGGAAGCCTTCGTCAGGTACAGCAGCTTGCTGAGCTACCTGTCTGGCGCCAGCCGACGCGTCGGATTCCACCGGTTCAACCAGGAAGGGCTGTACTGCGGCGATCTGCTGACACACAAGGTGCTGCACAACGCGCACATCCATGCCGCGCACACCTTCCTCGATCTCGTGCACGCGCTCGACGCGCCGCCGGACCAGGTGCCGCTGGTGAAGCGGCCGAGGACCATGGACTGTCTCGACGTGCCGAAGATTTCCACCGACGCGAGCGCGGCTGCCGACATCTGGCGGAAGCTCCGCGCGATCCATGCCGACATCGGACCAACCCGCAAACTCGTCGTGCTGAATCCCAACGCCAGCGACAGGTTTCCCATGCGCCGCTGGCCGCTCGAGTCGTTCACCGAGCTCGCTCGCCAGCTGCTGGACGATCCCGATGTCTTCGTGCTGATCACGGGTGTTGCCGGCGAGAAGCCCGACGCGCAATCCATGTGCGCGCGGCTCGGCTCGCCACGTGCGCTGGACCTCACGGGCCAGACGACGATGACGGAGCTGCTGCATCTGTTCGATCTCGCGCACGTGCTGGTGACGAACGACTCGGGACCGGCCCACTTCGCGGCGCTGACGCGGATCCACGAGAGTCGTCTTCTTCGGGCCGGAGATCCCCGAGCGCTACGGGCCGCTCAAGACCAACCTGGACGTGATCCACACCGGATACTCCTGCAGCCCGTGCATCGGTCCGCTCAACCAGCGGCGATCGCCCTGCAACGACAACTTGTGCCTGAAGAGCATCAGCGTCGACGAGGTCGCCGCGCTGGTTCGTCGGCGCCTCGAAGCGGTGCGCTCCCCAGCCGCTCCTGTTGGCGGTGCTCACTGATCCGGACACGCGCTGGAGCCGGCCCTGAGTGGCGGTTCGCATGAGGCCAGGTCTCGGCCGGCTGTCGCTTGGCGTGGCGCTCTGGTGCCTTGGAACCCTGCCGTTCCTGAGCAGGCTGTTCAGGGGGCGGACATCTGGCGACCTCGAGCGCTACATGTTGTCCGCGAACGCGCTGCTCGACGGCCAGCGGATCTACGTTGACGTGCGCTTCGATTACCCGCCGTACGTCCTTGCGTGGCTTGCCGGGCCGGCGATGTTGGCGGAAGACGTCGGCCAGTACCGATTGTTCTTCGGCGTGCTCATCCTCTGCCTGGACGCGCTGGTCAAGGCCGCGCTCATCTGGACCGGGTTTCGCGACCGCCATCGCCCGCCCGATGCGCTGCCGTTCGTCATGTATACGCTGGCGACGGCCGCCGTCGGCCATATCCTTCTGCAGCGTTATGACGTGATTCCCGCGGCGATGTCGGTCGCCGCGGTGATTGCGCTCTCGGCGGGGTGGGCCGGCGTCGCCGGTCTGGTGGCCGCCGTCGCCGTCGGGACAAAGGTATATCCCGCAGTCTTCATGCCCGTGCTGGCCGTGGCGGCCTGGCGCCGGAGCCGGCGCGATGCCAGGCAGTTCGCGATCGGCGTGGTCGCGGGTCTGTTGCCGCTGGCCGCCGTGTCGTGGTCGGTGCCGTGGTGGAGTTTCGCGACCGTTCAGACGCAGCGTGGGCTGGAAGCCGAATCGCTGTGGGCGTCGGCGCTCTGGCTGTCTCACTTCGCCGGCGTGCCCGCGACGTGGGAACTGGCGGGCTACTGGTTCGAAGTCACCGGCCCCGTAGCGGACAGGCTCGTCACGCCAGCCCGGATCGTGTGGGCGACCGCGACGCTGGCAAGCGTCGCCCTCGCCACCTGGGCCGGCTGGCGCCAGAGACCCAGGTCTGGAGACGATGCCGACACGGTGTCGCTCTCCGTCACGGCCACGCTGGTGCTGCTGCCGGTCACGACGTTCGTGACGTTCAGCCTCGTGCTGAGCCCGCAGTTCCATCTCTGGCTCGCGCCGCTGGCGGCCCTGGCGCTGCTCGCCCGGCACCGGCCGGACGCCGGGGTCGGCACCGGCGCCCTGTGGTGCATCTTCGTCAGTACGTTCCTGGTGCCCGCGTTCTTTCCGAGTCCGACGTTCGACAGCGGTCTCGATCTCGGACGGACACTCGTCCTGGTGCTCAGGAACCTGCTGCTGCTGTATGCGACCTGGAGCCTGGTGCGAACGGCTGTGAGGCTGGCGGATCGCTGATATCGGAAGCTCGCCGCCGAGGTATGATCGCCGCGCCTTGCTCCCCGGCTCGCGCCCCGTCGTCTCCCACTTAACTGCCCCGCCTCACCGTCGTCCTCGACTGCGTTCGAGGCGCTGCGGCAACAGGTCGCATGCGCGTCACGGTGAAGGGCCTAAGCCTCCATGGTGCTGTCCGCGGGGGCGCGGCTCGGCGCCTACGAAATCCTCGCGCCGCTCGGCGCCGGCGGCATGGGCGAGGTGTACCGCGCTCGCGACACCGCGCTCAATCGCGAGGTCGCCATCAAGGTGCTGCCCGAGGCGTTCGCCAGTGACGCCGATCGGCTGGCGCGATTCTCGCGCGAAGCCCAGACGCTGGCCGCGCTGAATCATCCGAACATCGCGCAGATTCACGGGCTCGAGGCCTCGGGCCCGGTTCGCGCCCTGGTCATGGAACTGGTGGCCGGCGAGGACCTCTCCACGCTCATCGCGCGCGGGCCGATCCCGCCGGCCGACGCGCTGCCCCTCGCGCGCCAGATCGTCGCGGCGCTCGAAGCCGCACACGGCCTCGGCATCGTCCACCGCGACCTGAAGCCGGCCAACATCAAGGTGCGCCACGACGGCACCGTGAAGGTGCTGGACTTCGGTCTGGCCAAGGCGATGGAGCCGGCCGGCGCGTCCAGCGGCGACGTGATGAACTCGCCGACGATCACGGCGCGCGGCACCGAGCTGGGGACGATCCTCGGCACCGCCGCCTACATGGCGCCCGAACAGGCCAAGGGGCGGCCGGTCGATACCCGCGCGGACATCTGGGCGTTCGGCGTGATCGGCTTCGAGATGCTCACCGGCAAGCCGCTGTTCGCAGGCGAGACAATCAGCGACACGTTGGCGGCCGTCCTGCGCGAAGAGATCGACTGGACGGCACTGCCGGCGTCGACGCCCGATCGGATCAGGCGCCTGCTGGGGCGGTGCCTCCACCGCGACGTCACGCAGCGCCTGCAGGCGATCGGCGAAGCACGGATCGTGCTCGACGCGACGGACGAGCCGGCCGGCCTCGTGAGCTCAGACGTCTCACGCCAGCCCTCTCGGTCTGCCATGCGGCGAGCCGCGCCGTGGGTCGCTGCAGCGCTGGTGGCGGTCGCGGCGGCCGCTGGCGGTTGGTGGCTCGCGCGCGCCAGCACGCCAGCGCCTGTGGTGACACGGCTCTCGGTCACCTTGCCGGTGCCGCTGTCGCCGAACCACGAGACGGCCAACGTCGCGCTGTCGAGAGACGGCCGCACGCTCGCCTATGTGGGCGTCCACAACGGCACGCGCGGCCTCTACGTGCGGGCGCTCGATAAGTCCGAGGTGCGGCTGCTGGCCGGCACCGAGCGCGCAGCAGGCCCGGTCTTCTCGCCCGATGGCGCGTGGCTCGCGTTCAAGGACGACTTCAGGATGAAGAAGGTGCCGGTGCTCGGCGGGTCGCCGCCGTCGTCAACGAGGGCAATCCCGACAGCCTTGGCGCCGATTGGGCACCCGACGGCACGCTGCTCTTCGCGCGGGGCTTCACGCTGGGGCTCGCGCGCGTGCCCGCGTCCGGTGGCGTCGCCGAGGTGCTGATGCGCCCGGACCCGGCGAAAGGCGAGAGCAGCTACCTGTGGCCGCGCCTGCTGCCGGGCGGGAAGGACTTGCTGTTCGTGATCAATCCCGACACCAGCGCGTCGTTCAACGACGCGCGCGTCGCCGTGGCGCCGTCTGGGCGGCAACGGACCGCGCAAGAGCCTGGACGTACAAGGCTCGTTTCCGTACTACACTCCGACCGGCCATCTCGTCTTCTTCAGCAACGGCTCGGTGCGGGCCGCGCGATTCGACCTCGAAGCAACTCGCGCTGACGGGTCCTCCCGTGCCAGTCGAGGATGGCGTGTCCGTCGCGCCGCACACCGGCGCCGTGCAGGCGGCGATCTCCGACACTGGCACGCTTGCCTACGCGGAAGTCGGCGACCAGGTGCCGCGGAGCAGCCTGGTGGTGCTGGACTCGAAGGGACGGGCTCAGCCGCTCACGGATATGCTGCCGGTCTACTTTGGCGAAGTGAGCCTGTCCGCCGACGGGCAGCGCGTCGCGATCCGGGCGGCGAAAGCCAACGACGACATCCACGTCTTCGACATCGCTCGAGGGTCGCTGACACGATTCACCTACGAAGGCGGCGACGAGCAGACCCCCGTCTGGACGCCGGACGGGACGCGTATCGCGTACTCCTCGCAACGCGGTGGGACGCTGAAGATGTATTGGAAAGCCTCGGAAGGCAATGGCACGCCGGAGGCCATTCTTGCTGCCGAGCATCCCCAACGCCCGTCGTCGTTCTCGCCGGACGGGAAAGTGCTGGCGTACTCGGAGATCCGTCCTGACACCGGCCACGACATCTGGACCGTGCGCCTGGACGGTGCCACTCCACGACAGCCGGAGCTGTTCCTGCGCACGGCCTTCGAAGAAGAACTGCCGCTCATCTCGCCGGACGGCCGATGGTTGGCCTACCGATCGAACGAGTCGGGCCGGACGGAGGTCTACATCGCGCGGTTCCCCGGGGCAGCCGTGAAGCGGCAGGTGTCCATCGACGGCGGCGATCAGCCTCAGTGGGGGCCGAACGGCAGGCAACTCTTCTACCTGAATGGTAGTCGGGTGATGAGCGTTGACCTGAATACCGAATCCGGCCTGCCCGTCGGCAGACCGCGGATGCTGTTTGACCGCGCGCCGTCGGAGTCCGCGCTCAACAGCGGGCAGTGGGGCCACACCTACGCCGTGCTTCCCGACGGAAACCGCTTCCTCTTCGTCAGTAACGCGCGCAAGGCCCGAGGTCCGCGAGCTGAAGGTGGTGCTGAACTGGTTCGAGGAACTGAAGCGCCGAGTCCCGTAGCGCTTTTTCTCACGCCCTCGAATCCTCAATGCCATCCTGGGTCAGCGTTGTTGTCGTTATCGTCCTCCTGCTCGGGGCGGCGTTGGCTCGTGAGTATTGGCGAGCACGGCTCATCAGGCGCTGGTGCGACGCGCGACATGCCCGCTTTGCGTCCCCACCGGCACCGAGTGATGTCACGCTGTTGACCGAACTGGCCGAGCGATTCCGACCTAGAAACGTGAGTCGGTGGGGCGTCGTGCTTCGCTCCGAGGTGGATGGCATCGAGTGCATTCTCGCGGAGCACGGCGAGGATTCGACGCGAAGGGCCACGCGGTGGCACACGCTCGGCATCGCACGAACCCCGGGGGTTCTCCTCGAAGCCGTGCGTCTCTACCCAGCGGCGTCCGGCGCTTCCGAGGCGGTCGGTCAGATCGCCGCCGCGGTGATCGAGCCGGTGCGTCGCGCGGCACAACAGCTCGGCATCGCGATCACACCGCGAACCGGGGCCTATCGCTCACGTCACGGTCGATGGGTCATCGACACGAACGATGAGAGGGCTCGCGACTATTGGACAAGCGAGCCGCGGGCGGCACTCCTCCAGGAATGGCACGACGGCGAACTGGTCGCCGCAGGCGAATGGGTGGCCTGGCGCGTGCCCGGACTATTGAAGGCATCACAACTGGACGAACTGCTGCGGCGGACGCTCGAAGCGCGGACGCTGCTCCACCGGACGTCGACGGCGCAAGACGGGTGAGCTTCTGGCAGTGCGTCCGGCCACTCGGCGGACGCCTAGAAAGCGAGGACCGTCTGAACCATCGGCGTCCACCCCTTCATACCGGCGGTATACGGAGTAAAGGCCCCGCTATAAGGAGCGTCGTCGACCCTGATCAGCTCTGCGGTGAGCCACAGCCGCTCCGTCGGCAGGAAGTACCACTTTGCGCCACCGCCATACTCGGACGAGTCGCCAAACTGTCCTTCGACCCTGGCCCCGCGGAGATGGAGCTGGAGCTTCCTGGGAACGACAAAATAGCCCGCCGTCAGCTCAAAGCCGTGATCGAATGTGGATGCGAGCGGGAGCGGGCCATCGGCTTCGAAATCGTTCAGCCAACGAAAGAAGTATTGCCCGTTGACCGCAAACCCGCTCCGTTTGATGCCGCCGTCAATCGCCCACATCCTGTACGTGGCCTGATCGACCGTGACTCCCGGCGCAAACGCTCCGGTCGAGAAGGTAAGGACGCCGTCGGAGTTGTACAGCGACGTATTCTCTGGACTTGATTGATCGAGATTTGAAAATCGGTCCTCGCGGGATCTCGTAAACGAAGTACCAAGGCGTATGCGAGTCTTGTCGGAGGAGTAATAGTCGTCGTACATGTTGCGGGCTTTGCCGGGTTCCCCGTAGTACCCCAACGGTTCCCACCAGACACTGCCGGACCCCAGCAGATGCGTATCGATCTTGCTGGCCGTGATATTCAAGGTATTGAGACCGTTGCCGACGAACACCAGATAGTTCACGCCCTTCCCGAGCTCTCCGTTCGCCCAGACTCCCTGGGTGAACCCGGGACGGAAGTAGTTGTCCGCCATGCTCCGGTCGATGGCCGCAAAGAACGGGAACGTGGCTACCAGCGATCGGCTGCCTGGAACGCCCGTGTAACCTGCGGTGAGCGAAAAGGCCTTGTTGAATTGCCAGCCGATGTTCGCGGCGACGACGATCGAGGCGGCCCCGGCAGACGTCCAGACGGTGAAGCTATGGCGCAGCCTCTTGTCGAAGACGTAGCCGGCCAGAATGAACATCGCGCGATTGACCGTGATGTCGTTGCGTACATGCACCTCGCGGACATTGCCCAGGTGGTCCGTGAACGTGTCAGGGGACGACATCGTGTTGAGATATCGGAGCTGGGAATTGACGTTGAACCTCAGCGAGAACGGCACTTTGGCGCCTTCGGGCGCTTCCCAGATGACCATCCCATCTTTGTAACGTTCCTCGATGTCCTGTGGTACGGCGACGACAGATACTGACTGTTCGGCAGTACTTCCAGAGTCGGTCACTGGCTGCGGGGTAATCACCGCGGCAGTCACAGCCGGCACCGAGGCATCTGCCGCTGTCGGCGGTGCAGTTGGCTGGCTGGCGGTCGCCACGTCCGTTGTCGCGTCCCCAAACAGTCGCCGCTGCAAACGGTCGACCTGTTCGAGCAGCAACTTCTGCTGCTCCTCCATCTTGCGAAGCAGTTCCCGGAACGCGGCGTTCTCCGTCTTCACGGCCTCGATCTCGCGTTGCAGGTCGGCTGGCTTGGGGTCCTCAGCCGCGACCCTGTTGCCTGCACTGCCTGGTTTGGGTTCCGAAATGGCGGCCGTGCTGTCTGGCTGGGCGGCAGGAGACTGTCCGGAGGCAGACGTCGTGAAGACCGCAACTGACGCCAACGCCAACGCGACTGACGCCTTGATGAATGGGCGGGGTATCGACACGCTAGATCTCCATCCCGAAGCCATCCCGAAAGGATCGCGGTCTGGGATTGCGACACTCACCAGGCCACGGGAGTGTCCCGTGACTTGGCGAGCCATTCGCAGGTAGGTATTGGAGGCTCCTCGTGCTCGATCCCCAGGCGGGGTGTTCGATCGAGGAGCCCATCCGATCAGCAGAGCACTACGGATTGGGCGAGGCCGGCCTCGCTGGTTTCCTTGTACTTGCTGTTCATCTCTTTCGCGGTCTGGGCCAGCGCCAGCACGGTCTCGTCGAAACTGATACGGTGCCTGGACGCGATCTCGTTGCTGGCGATCGCGTAAGCGGTCCAGGCCTTGACCGCGCCGAATGCGCACCGCTCGATGCACGGCACCTGCACGTAACCGGCGACCGGGTCGCATGTCATGCCCAGGTGATGCTCCAGCGCCGATTCGGCCGCGTTCTCGACCACCAGCGAGTCTGCGTCGTACGCGGTCGCGGTCAATGCCGCCGCCATCGACGACGCCACGCCGATCTCTGCCTGGCAGCCGCCCTCGGCCGCAGACAGGGTCGCATGGTGCTTGCAGAGGTAGCCGATCGCCGCAGCGGCGAGCATGCCGTCACGGACCTTCTGCCGGTCGAGTTTTCGGACCTCGAGCAGCCCATAGACCAGCGACGGCATGACACCGGCGGAGCCGCCCGTCGGAGCGGTGATGACGAGGTGGCCGCGCCCGTTCTCTTCGGATGCCGCCAACGCGAATGCCGACAGCGCGCCGATACCGCTTGTCTGCCTCAAACTTGTCGTCCATGGCGCGCTTGTAAACGCTCGCGGCCTTGCTGTGCAGCTTGATCGGGCCGGGCAGCACATCGTCTTCCGGCATCGACAGCCCCGACTTCACCGTCGCGACCATGGCGTTGATGATCTTGTCGAGGAAGGCATTGACCTCCTCCTCCGTCCTGCCCGCGATCGACATCTCGTTGGCGAGCATGACCTTCGCGATCGAGATCTTGTTCTTGTCGGCGTGGGCCCGAAGCTCTTTCATCGTCGCGAACGGGTACTTCGGCGGGTTCTTCTTCGGGGGCGTATAGCCTTTCCACTCGATGAATCCGCCGCCCACCGAGTAGTACTCCTGCTCGAGCAGCACCTCGTTGCCGGCGAGGAGCTTGACCGTCATCGTGTTCGGGTGCTTGAAGTCGCCCTTCGTCGCGTCGTAGATGACGTCCTTGAGGCTCACATTGATGGACTTGTCGCCGAGCTTGACCGGGAACGTCTGGTCAGGCTTGTCTCGCAGGCCGTCCAGGAATTTCGGGTCGACGGTTGCCGGCTCTTTCCCGACCAGTCCCGCCAGCGCGGCCCGTTCCGTGCCGTGTCCCTTTCCGGTGGCGCTGAGGCTTCCGAACAGGTTGACCTTGAGCGCCGTCGCCTTGGCGAGTTTGTCGGCCGGCAGCTTGGTGGCTCGCTGGTAGAAATCGTAGGTAATGCGCATCGGACCAATCGTGTGCGAACTGGACGGTCCGGGCCCCACCTTGTAGAACTCGTCCACCGTCGTCAGCACGGGCCCCTTCCCCTTCTTCACGACATCCAGGTCGGCAGAGAGGGGCACCGGCGCCGGCGCTCCCTTGGCGCCCTTGGCCTGCGGCGGCAGTGTGGCGATGGCCATCGCCGTTCGCTCTTCGGCCGAGACCAGGCGACCCGTCATCACGGCGGCAGCACCGCCTACAGCGCTTCGGATCAGGAAATTGCGGCGATCCACGCCGGGCGGAACCTCCTGTGAGATCAACGGGCTCGTATCCGCCAGCGGATCGTCCCGAAAGGCTTCACCGGGTGTCTTCGTACAGCTGACGATGTCGTCAACTTTCTCATTCTCGTTTGACATGGCGCACTTGCTCCTTTTCATTCAGATTCAGCTCGCTGTGACCCGTGCCCTCGACCGCGATGACCTGTCACTTCCTGCTCTCCGATCCGGTCGCCGCCGTGCCGTGCGCGGGAGCACCCTTCGCGGTGGGCGACATCACAAGGGCGCCGCCAAGGTTTGACGTGTCAAGCGCACGTCGCGTGCCAGCGACGGTGGCCCGGAATCATGCCTGTTCTTGTCTGCACGGTTCCGGGGAGGCCTAGCATATCCGGTCCGACGGGGCCTCTCCGAAATCCCGTAGGCTCCCCTTGGGGTTAGCCTGGCAGGTTCGCGAATTCCTGGGAGGGAGATACCACGACTCTCCCGTAGAGTGCGGACATTTCGAGTCAGTTCTGAGCCTCACGGTGCGCCGAGGCGCTTCTGCAGCACCTCCCGGGCCTGGCGGTAGACGTCCAGTGTTTCCTGCCGATCGCGCTCCTGCCTGAACCCCTTCATGCGCTCGGTGTGGGCGATGAGCACGTCGAGCTTCTGCAGCAGGTCTCGCACGGATTCAGGCACGACGACCGGCGTGCCGCCGTCGAGCAGGTAGACCGGGCTGGTGTGCGCGAAGACGAGCGGCCCCGGCTCCCACGCTTCGCGCGGCGCCGCCTTCTCGAACACGCGGACAGCGGCCCAGGAGCTGCGATCGGCGCGGACAACCGTGTCGAGCGTCAGCTCTCCCGCGCGTGGTCCCGCCTGTTCGGCGACGACCGCACCGTTCATCACGAGCTGCAGGCGCTCGAGCTCCCCGCGCCAGCGGGCGCGCGCGCGGAAGCGATGCGCCTCGCCGGCGCGAAGCTCGATCCGATCGCCCGGTCCGTAGCGTCCATCGACGTCGAGCTCGAGGATCGGGCCGTTGGTCGTGAAGCTGCGCCCCTGCTTCAGCGCGTCCATGAACCCGGCGTAGTCGATGGTGCCGGAGGCGGAGCGGACGTAAACGCGGTCGTACCCGACGGGCGTCGCCTTGACGCCGTTGGCGGAGCCGGCCGAGAGCGGCAGCATCACGCCGGCGTTGAGCACGCGGTAGTAGAGATCCATCATCCACGCGGCAAAGCCCGTGGCGCCGCGATAGCCGAACTCCATGGGCCAGTGCGACCACGGCGCGAGGTCCGCGTCCACCTGCCGGGGCAGGAAGTGGTTGCAGTTGAGCTCGACGAAGTCGATCTGCCCCAGGACCGCGTTGACGAACGTATCCAGCCAGAACAGCTTGTCGCCCTCGACGAGGCCTCCCGCATCGTGGACCGCGCGGGCGTACCTGATCGAGGGCGGGTACAGCTCGTAGCCCGTGAACGGGAGCGGCACGTCGCGCCCGAGAAGGATGACGGCGCCCGGGCCGCCCTGGATGCGCTCGATCTCCTGCGAGTTGCCCGTGAAGAACCGGTTTGGTTCGACCGTCACCGGGAACTCCGCCGGGATCTTCCACGGCTGGCTCACCTCCGTGCTCCAGACGTGCGTCGTCACGGTGGGCACGAAATTGAGGTCTTCGGCCTTCAGGATGAGCGGGATGTCGGCCGGGTCCCGGTGGACGTGCATGTCCGCCGAGAACCATCCCGTGCGGTTCATGTCGATCCACCGGCGCAGCCGGACGTCCACAGGGGCGACCTGCGGAACGGAGAACTCGAGTTCGACGGGCAGGTACTCCAGTCCGCGCTCGACCCGGAGCTTGTAGGTTCCCGTGGGCGAGGTCGAACGTCACGTCTCCCGCGATGAGGACATGTCGTTCGTCGCCCTTGTCGTAGGACGGGAGCCCGGGCGGCAGCAGCGCCTCGGCGCCGCGCGACAGGTACGCGCGCGCGGCCACGATCTGCCCACTCGCATCGTCGAGCACGCGGACGCGCACGGGTGCCGCGTCCGCCACGCCGGCCGCGATCCCGCACGCGAGCAGCAACGCCGGCAGTCTCTGCCTCATGTCGCCTCCACGGCCGTCGGGTGGCTCTTCTCATTTGTGTGCCTGCGCGCAGACTTCGACATCGTGCAGACGATGATTCCCTGACATTCGAGCGTCAAAAGCCTTTCCGCACCACCCACGTCGTCATGCACCGCTGATTCTGCACGATCGTGGTCTTCAAGGGGTCGAGCAGCTCTCCGCCCAGTTCTCGACTGAGGTGCATCAGGAGCGGCGCATCCACGAGGTAGCGCTCGCTGCCGTCTGGCAGACGGTGGCGCCGGCCAGCAATGCACTTTACGGCGTGCTCCATCCCGATGGACGAAGCCAGGCGGCAAAAGAAGAGGCCACGACGCTTGAGCATCTGCCAGCTGCCGTTGAGCATCGCCATGAATTGCGCATCATCTCGGGCGAAATGCAGCACGGCGCTGCTGAGGACGACGTCGGCGAAGCCCTCGGGGAATGTCATCTGTTCGATGGGCTCCTGGCGGAAGTTGTCGGGAGGGAGATGCGGCGCGAGCGTCGACGCCAACTGCCGAATGGCATGAATCGCGTGTGGGTCCGCGTCGACGCCGAAGACCTCGTAGCCCGACCGCAGGAGGTAGACGAGATTACGGCCAGATCCACAGCCGGCGTCGAGCACACGCATGCCCGGTGCGATGCGTCCGCGCAGCAGCTGGTCGAAGACATAGATGTCGATCTCGCCAAACTGTTCGTGAAGAGTCGAGTCCATCTTCTGTTTCACCACTACCGCGTCGTCATCATCTTGTCATCGGCGGAGCCGGTCGCGCCGGATCAAAGCTCGTCGGCACACTGCGCGAGCATGGCCACGTGGCGGCGGTCGTGGAATGCTTCGCCCGCCAGTGAACGGCATCGTCGAAACCGCCGGCGCGAGTGGTCATCCAAACGTCGCCGAGAGCTAGCCAGTGTCCGCGTGGGACCAGTAAAATGCCCGCTGGAACCAGGACCTGAGACAGCGAACCGTGCAGGCGACAATCACTTGCCCCATGTGCCGGGCGGCCACGGTCGAGACGATGCCGGCCGATGCCTGCCAGTATTTTTATGAGTGCCCGGCATGCCACGTGGTGTTACGGCCGAAGCCCGGAGACTGCTGCGTGTTCTGCTCCTATGCAGACCAGCAGTGCCCGCCGAAGCAATGCGGTGACGAGTCGTGAATCAGCGGCTGAGCCTCCCACCATCCGAGTAGTTGAACGCGTCGAGGACGAGCGACGGTCCTTTCTTGTCGGGAACGCTCGCCGCTCCTTTGAGCTGCACAGCAACCGGCCCTGACTCTACGTGCTTCTTCAGGTCGTCAAACACGGTGCGAGCGTTCACGCCCGGCAGGAGGGGGAACGTCTCACCCGTGCCGGAGACGGAAAAGGTCAGACCGTCGCCGCTCGCAGCCACCGTGCCGGCCGCTTCGATACGGGCCTCTCGGGACACGAATCCGCTGTTCTTCAGGACCGTCCGCAACTGGGCGAGGGTCACCGCATTGCCCGCGTCAAGGTCGAGCACCGTCAACCCGTCGTTGAGGCTCACCCGAACCGTCTTGACGCCTGAGATCTTCCGCATGGCCACGCTCACGGCGTGGGCGCAGATTTCTCAATCCATGCCCAGCGTCTTGATTTCGACATGACGCAGCTCGGCACGCGCGGAGGTCGCCGCCAGCATGACGACGAGCAACGCCAGAACGGTCCTTCTCATCGCGCACCTCTCATTTCAGCCAGAAGAAGTAGCTGACGTTCACCGCCACGCGCAGCCGCTCCTTGCTGCGCCCGGCGTCCACCCGTTGATAGGCCGGAAACAACACGCCACCCTCGAAGGCGAAGGCCTTATACAGAATCAGGGTCGTGGGGCCGACGAACACGGACCGGGCCGCCGTCGGCTGTCGAACGCCGGCCACACGGTCCGCCTCCCGGTCCTCGGCCGTCGCCTCGACAAACACGCCGCGCATCCGGCTTGTGCGCCTCGACGCGCAGCGGCTTGGGCCGGAAGCCATAGACGACGCTGGCGAAGCGCCCGGCTCCGAGCTGGTCGCCGTGCCGTTCGGTGAAGTGCTGCACGCCGCCGCCGACCCAGACGTAGTGCGAGCGCGAGGCGTAGCCGGTCGCCGCGCCGAGATAGAGCGACGGCGACGCCTGCACGCCGCCGCGCGTCGATTCCAGCGGGACGGTCCCTCCGGCGTAGACCGTGCTCTCCTGCCGCCCGCCGACGCCAACGACGCGGCGCTGGAACCGATAGCCGGTCAGCACCTCGAGTTCCCGCTCATTCGACATCAGGCTCATCATGCGAGCGCCCGGGAGCGTGCCGCTCGTCGTCGCGACGGGCAGCGACGCCGAAATCTGCAGGTTCTCCGTGATGCCAAAGCTGAGCATGCTCTTGAGCATCTGCTCGCTGCCTTCCGGCTGCGCTGGTGCGTAGCGTCCATGCGGTATCGAAACTCCAGCCGCCCTTGCCGAGTGTCGGCGTGGTGGCCCCGAAGACCGGCCCGTGGCCTGACGCCGCGACTACCTGTGGGACGACGGACATCACGGCGGCAAGACAGGCCGCTTTCGTGTTCATGACTGCCTCTCAATCCACCACAGCGCGCCGTAGGTCACGACCACCGCGATGACGTAAATCACCACCGAGGCCCAGAACAGCCAGCGATTCACGCGCATGGCGGGGCTGTCGGTGTGACACACCTCTCCCGGTGGACACGCCTGGCGTCGAGGACGCGCAATGGCGAACCAGTAGTTAAAGGCGAGCAGCGCCGCGACCGTCAGAAAGACGCCATCCTTGTGGCGTCCGACTGACGGCGACCCAGGGTGCTGCGCTCAATGCCGACGCGATGACGGAGCCTAGACCTAGGCTCACGAACAGAATCGGCAGCGTTCAACAGACAAGCGTCGTCAGGGCTGACAGCAGCCCTGCGGCGGCGGACAGACGTTCCCGCATTTCGCACTCCTTCGGCGGAGAAATACCGGCCGTGGTGTCTGCGAGCGCGAGGTCTAAATCAGCAGGGAAAACGTATGGAGGTGCGGGGGGTCGTGCGGGCGCTTCAACATGCCGGCTGCAGGCGCACTGCGGCGGCATGTCGGCACGACCGCGAACGGTGCCGGGGCGCTGGCGGGGACGGCGAGGACGACGGCGAGGTCGGGATGCTTGGCGACCGCGATGGTCGGTGCAGCGCGCTGCTGCGACTTGCAGCAATCGCTGGCACTGGTCATCTTCCCGCAGGTGAGATGGCCAGCCTTGCAGCAGGCCATCTCCTCAGCAGCGGCAGAGGTCAAGGCGGCGCACACGGCCGCGTTGCCGGCGAACAACGCCGTGACCAGCACACCCGCGCCGAAACGCATGAGAGTTCGCACCAGCACCGCCATGGTGGCGCCTTCAGCCTCACGTGTCAACCGCTCCGCGCAACCGGTCAGCTTTGTAGCTCAGACCTCCGGGACGATCCAAACGCCGGACGCTCAACGACTACAAGCCGAACGCCCCTTGCAGCACGCTGTTCCACCAACCGCTCACCGCCAGCGTGCCCGCGCTCACATACACGGCAACGAGCGCGACGTAGCCGCCAGTCAACCAGATGTCGAGTCGCGCGTTCATCCACGTGCGCGCCGCAACGAGGACCAACCCCAGCGCGAAGATCGGTCCGAAGATCCCGGGCCATCCCGCCTGGCCGAACACGGGATAGAAGACCGGCATCCGCACCGTCGCGCCCGCCAGAATGCTGAGGCTTGCAAGCAGCATCATCGCGCGATGCCGCTCGGGCCGCCGGCGCCAGAGCAGCCCTGCGCTAAGCAGCGTGGTAAACGCCGCCATCTCGGCGAACATCACCAGCAGAAACTCCTTGTAGGCCATGCCCCAGAACTGGAACGCAGGCGTCAGCCGCACCGATGCCACCGCCAGCAGCGTGCCGCTGACCGCCACCCCGAGCCCCACCGCTGCCACGCCCCAGCCAAGCCGCATGTGCACGCGCCGTCGTCCGGTCGGCACGAGCGCCGCCTGCACGAAGAAGAGCACGAACCACGCCGTCGCGAGCCCGCCGTGAACGGCCACAAGCCTCAGCACCTCGGGCGCAATCAGCCGCTCGCCCTGGCCGACGCCACGCAGGTAGTACGGATGAAAGCCGGCAACGGTCAACGCAAGCATCACGAGCGCAGCGGAGGTGTGAAGGTATCGCCGCACGCTGACGCCGCCGGCGCCAGGCGAGACGCGGCGGAGGGCCTCGGAATGCACGGCCTATAGTGGATCAAACACGCTCGGCGCACCAGCAGACGGCTCTTGAGACGTTTGGATGGTCTCATGCGGTCGCGCAGAGTGTCGGTCGCGCCGTCGCGAACAAGGTGGGAATATCGGACGAGCACTCGGTACGGGTCGCAGGCGCGACGCGCAACGTCAATAAACGAGGGCGCGCTGCGACGCCGACGCGCCTTATGCCGCGCCTGCCCTCAGGCGCCTGCGCTGGAGGTTGCTCTCGTAGTGCTGCTCGAGGTAGTCGACGCCGTCGGCGGTGATCAGCAGCTGCGACGAGTCGCCGCGCTTCACGAGGTTCTTCGAGATCAAATACCAGAACGTGAATTCGAGATGATCGCGCGACTGCCCGGTGAGACCCTCGAGATCGAGATCGAAGATGCCGGGGCGGCTCGGGTTCACGCGGCGTTGCGTGTAGAGCGCCTCGAGCACCGTGAGACGCACCAGCTGCTCGATTTCGAAATCGCTGTTCGCCTTCGCGCCGCCGCTGACGATCCGCATGCGCTCCTGACGCACCGACTGGTGTCGCACGTCGAAGGCGGCGCGGCTTTCTGGATCGTGCAGGACCTGGTACGCCTCGGTGATCTGGCGGAACCGCGCAGGGTCGCCGGTCTCCTGGTTGTCGGGATGAAAGCGTTGCGCCAGCAGGCGATAGACCCGGTGAATGGTGTCCGGGTCCGCATTCGGGCTGATCTGCAGCGTCTCGTAATAGTCGGGCGGCCGTTCTTGCATGGACATTGTCACCTTCCGTCTGTCTCCGGAGAGTCCGCTGATGAGTTCGATGGAACCGTACCGGCAAGTGCAATGGTCGTTCGAGTGGGGGCGAGGCCGCGTTGCGCGTACGCAAACACCGGCTTAGCGTGGCGAACTTCGAGTGTTTGACGGAAGAGGCTCGGGGGGGCCAACCTCGACAATTGATGTGCCTGTTTTGCGTGGAGTTGGCTCGGGACGTCCTACGTTTTTGTAGGTCCCAGGACGCCGTGACGTCGCCATCTGCGGGTCTTGATCACGCAGTACGACACGATCTCCATGTACCGGTCGTAGGTCAACTCACACGGGGGACCGGTATGGCTACGCTCGAGAATCGGGCCACGGTGTGGACCGTCGAGCGGGAGCGCGTGTTCGGGGCGATGAATGCCGACTGCCAGCGAGGGGGTCTTGAGTGGTCTGCCTAGGGGGCTTATCCAGTCACCTGATTCCCATGCGCGGCGCGTTCCAGGCTGCCTGCCAATGATTCCGGCGAGTGTAGAAATATGCCGCCATGAGGAAGTCATAGGTGGCGCAGAAAAACCCATAGGCTAGTGGCACGGATGTGGTCTGCCGAGGGTCCAGAGAGAGCCGCCAGCGAAGGCGTCGAACTCGTGAGCCGCGTCCCAAAGGCCATGCAGCAGATATCCGACGATGAGAGCCGATGGAACTCGGGCTCCTACAACGCCGAAAGCGGCAAACACGGCCACTGCCGTCGCTTCCAGCTGCCACGCATCGATATCGCCGAAGTGGGCCGTGAATGCGAGGTAGAAGGCTGCGATTGGGATGAGAAACAACCCAAAGAATATCTGCTCTGCCTTTGCGCCTAGAAATGACTTCGCCATGTACACGGAACCCGCGGCCGACATGACCCCGATACTGACGTAAAGGAGCACGATCACTCCGAGCCCGATTGCACTCGACGTGGGTTCCATGTGCGTTCTCATTGGCAGTGGGTCCCAAGTGATTCGCGTCTGACGCCCAGCAGCGCTCTCGTAGCCGGCAGAGGGACGATGGAGCCAGAACCAGCGACGTAACCAGACCGGCGTTGCCGGTGATGCCCTCAGGCCCTTACGCCCTCACGCGCCGCCCCTGACCGGCGCCTGCCACAGCAGCGCGTTGGAGACGCTCGCGACCGTGAGGTAGAGACGGAGCTTGTCTTGCGATTTCAGCGGCGATCGACGAATCTCGCCCGCGCAGGACAGCGCCGCGGCGAGCCTGGTTCGACCCGTGCGATCCCACACCGTGGCCACGCTCCCAGCCCTCACGTTCTTGACGCAGCGAACCGTGGGGACGCGCACGACCTCGCCGAGCAGACTCATGTGCACTTGCCACGGCCAGTCGGCAGAGAACTCCCCGGCCCAATTGCGTTTGAGACCGCCGATCGCCGCTGCGGCCGACGACCGAAACAACCCGCGGTGGGGCACCCACCAATCGCCCATCATCCACAGCACGCGCTTCGCGCGCTCGACGGGATCCCTCAGTCCCTCGATCTCGCTGTACACGAGTGTCTTTTGCGCGCCGGTGCCGTCGCGCACCTGGAGATCGGTGAACGCCGAGACCGCCTGCGGGCGACGCTCCAGTGCGTCCACGAGGCACTCGACATAGCCCGGCAACACGACATCGTCGTGAAACGCGAAGAAGAAGTAGTCGCCGTGAGCGATCTGCAGGAGCGCGTTGACGTTCCCAATCCAGCCAAGGCGACGAGGCTGGCGGATTACGCGGAATCGACTGTCGCGTTGCGCGTGCTCCTCGCAGATTGCCGCCGTGTCGTCGGGCGAGGCGTCGACCGACACCAGGACCTCGAGGTTCGCGTAGGTTTGCGCCGTGAGCCCGTCGAGCGTGTTCCGGATGAATCCGGCGGCACGCCAGGCCGGCAGGCACGCGACGACACGCGGCGGACTGGACATCACGCTTCGACGCTGGACGACCCGTTTCCGCCGAGCACGCGATCGACGGCGTGCATGGAAGAGGGCGCCGTGGTCAGCTTTCCGGGATCCACGCTGTGGTAACCATCGACCGACGTGACGCCAACGGCGGTTCGTCGATGGAGACCGCTGGACTGGCTGCCCACGTCCGCACTGCCGTAGGCGACGATCGCCCCGGCGTCGATCAGGAGTGGCTGCGACTGCGCGACGCCAGGATACCAGTCGTCGAGCGCCCGAAGCACGGCGGCACCGAACTCCCGCTCGTCCTCGAGCGTGACGGCTCCGCGGCAGGCGGCATCCCATGCGGCCGGCGGTTGCATGTCATGGGTCCAGCCCGGCAACATCATGGTATGCAAGTAGATACAGCCCAGCAAACATTAGTCGCCGCCACAGGTGAACTCGTAGCGCCAGTACGTGCGAGAACCCGCCGTTCAAGGCGACTTGTGACCGCCAGATTGCGAGGCTGCGGGAGCAGTCCGGGCTACTCGACGTGGAGAAACACAACGCGGGGTTGGAGGAGGGTCGTCGATTGCGCAGCGCATCCGTGAGTTGTAGAGCGTATCGCCGTTTCGTCGCGAAACTTCAGGCAGGTCAGGCCTGTGGCCAGATGCCGAGCGCACGGCGGACCGAGATGAGCTGGCCGACATGATACGCGGTGTGATCGACCACGAGCAGGAGGGCGCGAAGATACGTCTGATCGCCCGTGCCCGTTGGAACGGTCGCGGTCAGATCCTCCACTTCGCGCGCCAGCCTCTTCAGCGCATCTCGGCTGCGCGTGAACGACGCGAGGCTTTCGGTCCAGGCGTCGGGACCGGGCGGCACCGGGTCTCGCGGCCAGTAGTCTTCGGGCCACGCCTTCGTGTGCGCGTACGTCGGGTTGACGCAGAAATCGAGGATGTCTTCCTGCGCGAGCCGCATGTGCTCCAGCAACTGCCACGGCGAGTGCTCGAAGCCGGCCGCGCGCACGCCGCGTGTCTCGGATGGGATTCCGTCGATGGCCTGGTCGAAGCCGACATGCGCGTCTTCCCAGTCCAGGGCGCGCACCAGGTGTTCGCGGAGAGCAGCAGTCGATTCGTGCATAGAGTCATTCTCCTCATTTCCCGCGGTGCCCCGTGGCTCCACCGCCAATCGGTCGCCCTCTACTTCCGAGAAGCAAAGGCCACCCCACCCTTATCATCGGTCCCACATCGTTGAGTGTCTCGTTCGTGCCAAAATGCGCGATGATGGCATCCTTCTGGGGAGCGATGAAAAGGCAGTTGTCCCCCAAACCCGAGTCGGCGCTGCTGTGTGTCCATTGGCGAGTGCTTGAGCTGCGTGCCCGGTCGTTGCGAGTGCGCATCCCAGAGAGGTACCGGATCATTCAGTAGCTCGTCCGTCGGGATGACGGCATGTTCGCGAATTCGAGGACGAGCTCGAACGACAGTCAGATTCGAGCTGCGCTACAAGATAAACTCGCACCGCTTCCATTCGGCCACTCTCGGGGAGCCTAAATGGATTCAGGGCCTGACGATCGGGAGTCCGCGTCCGTCTTCCTCCACGAACGCGTTGACCTCATTGATGTTGTGCGGGGCTTTTGCGTTGTTTGGCGTGCTCCTCTCGAATCGGTCTGGATCACCACAGACATGGTCTTGGCAGATCGCGCGACTCTTCCAGTTACCCACGGCGCCGGCGGAGTGGGTGTGGCGAACGCTGACATATGGTCAGTTGCAGCCAATGCGATTATCGGTGTCGGCTCGGACCAACTAAGGGGCGAAATCCGCTGACCTGCGCGATCATCGCGTCTGTGTCGCGAACGCGTCCCCGACTCGCAGCGCCAGCGAGGACGTGTTCGCGTGCGCCATGTTTGACGTGACAGCGACGACGATGCCGCTGTCGCGCCCCCTCATCAGCGACATCACCATGCCGCCGGCGAGTTCGCCGTTGACGCCGCCTGGGTTCGTCGCCAGCGCGAAGCGCACGAGATCGGACGGCGTGGAATAGAACGCCATCCCGTTCGCGCAACAGGCCAGGTCGCGCATGTACATCAGTCGTCGTCCACGGCCGGGATTGTCATCGGATCTCGGGACATAGAACGTCGCGCGATCGCCCGGCAATGGCTGCGCAGGGGCGAGACCGATCGGCCTGAAGATGACGTGGCGGATGATCGTGAAGAGCGGGAAGTCCTCTTCCGGCTCGCCGATATGCTCAGGACTCCATTCTTTCGCCGCCTCAGCCCCGGTATTGGTCAGCCCGAGCGGCGCGACGGCGGCGGTGACCGCGGACGCCGCCGTGCCGATGTTGAATCGCGTGGCCGGCGTGACGGGCGCCCGCGTCGCGACGTCCCGCCATCCGAACCCTTCGGCCCAGACGATGGTGCCGCCGGCGCCGACCGCCACGGACACGCCGGGCAGGTTTTGCCCCAATACGGCTGCGCGCACGAGGTCCCGCGCGCGCTCGACGGCCGCCGCATATTGCGGCGACGGCGCCGAGCCGACGACCGATGGCACCACCTGCGACTGCGGGAAGAGAGGCGCGGTCACAACGACCACGTGGGTCAGAAATGCCGCGAACGCGGCGACGACGACGCCGACGGCAAGCGCCGTGCGGGCAGCCCACATCGGGAGCCGGTTACGCGCGGCCCTCACACCGAGCACGACTCCGACCACCATCAGCAGCATGCCGATGACCGCGGCGCCTGGCGCGTCGTCGGCGTCGGCCACGTAGATTCCCATGGCCGCGATGGCCAGGCCGAGGGCGAAAAGAGTGACTGCCTTCAGGGGGTTCATCACAGTGGCTTTCATGCCCGCAGTGTGACCGAGGCCCGGCCGCGGAGTCCTCACCAAACCGTGAGCGGCCGCTGAGGTTCGAATGAGATGCCGCGAAAGCCTCCTATTGCTTTCGAAGGTGGATGCTGCCGTCTCCGGCGAAACGACCCGCTGCGGAAATCGCCCCGAACAGCCCGCCAAGTCATCTCGTTCGTTGGCTGGGTCGGCCAGGAACTCCCTCACGGCATTGACGAAGGTCGCGAACAGGTTCTGGGTCCTACCTTCGAGCGTTCAGTTCGGAGAATGTAGCTCCCGATACCCACCGCGCTGGCGCTGTGCATGAGACGGCGACACGTCACGACATGGGATTGCGCGGAACCAGCGACGCCGCGTACCGCCCGCGACTCACTGCGGCCGTCGCAAAGCAGCATGGATGAAGTCGCGTTCGAGATCGTAACGCGGGAAGCGCTCCAGCACGTCGGCAAAGCGCCGATAAAAAGCCTCGTCAATTGGCGTAATGCTGAAGGAGATCGCCTCGGTCTTGAACCCGAGCCGGTCGAAGTAACGGAGGTAATCAGCGATCGTCAGTTGGTTGATCCAGGCTGCTCGTATGGGCCTGCGCCCTATCGACTCGTAAAACTGCTCGAAGACCTCGTCCTGGAACAGGAGGTGGGGCCACGGGAAGAACACCTCCCGATATCGATGCGACGCCTTGGGACCCCGATAGAGGTTGGCCGAGAGCCACAGCACACCTCCGGGTGCCAACAGGTGGTAAACCCGTTTCAGCATCGAGAACGGATGCCGGATGTGTTCCCAGACGGAATAGGAATACGCGAACTCGAACGTTCCGATGTCCGGTGCGACGCTCGGATCGGCCAGATCCCCATGGACGAGCGTGCATCCCGGAGCCGCATCTTGAAGGGCGTCCCATTGAGGGTATCGCGTAATATCCGCCCCTACCACGTCGCAGCCGTACTCCGTGTGTAGCGCTTGTAGAATCTCGCCCCGTCCACATCCGATTTCGAGGACTCGCTCTCCCCGAATCTTGTATTTCGCCACGAGGTCGGCGGCACGTTTGCTGACTGTTTTTTCCTGTGCCGCGCGATCCAGGGACGCCTTCGGCACCAGCGGCTTCTCGCGATATTCTTCGTTGAGGGATTGGAACAGCTTAAGGTCGTACCGCAATGTTATTCCTCACGGACAGGAAAACCCGATCTCGCGCATTTCAGTGTTTGCACCGGGCACAGCCTCTCCCCTCCGGAAGGGTCGACTCGACGGCAGGTCGAGCAGATAATCCTCTCCAGCTAGGTGAATAGATCAGGGCCGGGGCGCCAGGCACCATCGGCGGTTCCATACGGGCTGGCGATCACGACGGTGTAGCCATCCGGGTCGCGCATCCAGCACTCCCAGTGGTTGGGGCCGCCGTCGCCATCGGGAGGGTTGCGATGGCGGGGCAGCACGATCTCCACGCCCATCTCGGCCGCCCGCTGCATTGCGGCGTCGAAGTCATCCACCTCAAACCAGAGCAGCACTCCATTGCCGTAGGGCCGGTCGGCGCGATTGCCGATGGGGCCGTGATGATCCTCCACGTCAAAGCTGTGCAATTGCAGGATGAGCCAGCCATCCTTCACCAGTTGCTCATAGTGCCTGCCGCCGTGAGCCCCGCGGCAGCCAAGCAGGCGCTGATACCACCCGCTGCTGGCTTCGACATCCGTGACGCAGACAAGAGGCTGGGAACGCATGGCGGTACCCTAACCGAATTCCTGCCTTGTCGAACAGATGTTCCCGGGACGTTGCGACTCGCTCAAACCCAGACGGTGCGCCCACTCGGCGCGCCTGGTCTCCCGGGCGCATCACTCGTCTCGAGTGCCAGGCGACTTGCGCCACTGGCAGCCAGGAAGAGGGCAATATCGAGACTCGTGGGGACATCGAGCGCCTTTCATCGATCAGGACGATCTCTCCTCGCAACGATTCTGCGACGTAACCGCGTTGCGTCTCTTCGTCCCATCCGTAGGATTGGCTGATGGCCTCCTTCATCGTCGCGACGCGGAGCCGCCAGATGAAGTCGAGATCAGCTCCTTCGGCTTTTCGCAAGCGGAAGGTCATTAGTGCTCTCTTACACGATCCGAAGCTGTGAAATAGGGCGCGAAGCCGTCCAACACCGCGATGGAGCCGTCGGAGCGGCCTGCTATTAGTCAGGCGGCGGGAGAGATGGGAGAGATGCCGGGGAGGCCGTCTGCAATGACTCTGCTTGCTGCCGCGTTTCTCGCAGCAGGCCTTGCGGGGATCGCCGCCGTCTGGGTGACCTGGCCAAGGACTGCCAATACCTCCCCTCTCGCGGCGCTGTTCGCCCTGGTATGGAGCTGCACGTACATTGTCACCGCCCTCCTCACGTGGCACCGCTCTCGTTTCGCAGCTCCCGCCTTTCTTGCGGCGATCGCATTACTGGTGTTCCCCTTGTCGTTCGTGTTCCCCGGGGGCCAGCTCTTTCTCCTCCCCTCGTTGGTGGTCCTCGTTCTTGTCGCTTTCCTGGGCTACCGATATCTCCGTCGGGCAAGTGAACCCTCCGCCTGACCAGTGGCTGCAGCCGACGGTGGCCCCTGGCCGGAGAACCGAGTTGAACCGCCGTGGGCAGCCGCTGCGAGTGAGCCGAATGGCGTTCGGTCCTCATAAACGCCGTACTGGCTACCTATTCGCTGAGCGTGGTGCCCTCAGACGTGTTCACCAGTCGAGGTTTTGATACAGCCTCTAATCCGCCATCGCGTGGCGAAGGTGCACCTCGACGCATGTTGATGGGGTGATCGGGAGCGACGATAGCGCGTGGGCATGGCGCCCCAACAGGTCGCACGGGTTCCGGCGTTCGACGGAATCGATCATTTCTTGCGACCCGATTACTGTGCTCGACGTGGCCGCGTCGTGACGGGCCACCCTAACGCTGAGCTAACGAGGGACAGCCAGACGCATAATCCTGGTGACAAGGTTGCGTTGACCGCGCAGTTAACACAGAGGTATATGCTGACGGGCACGCCGCCACAAGGGGGAGCGAGATGAGACGCTGCCTTCGGTCCATTGGCCCGGTCGTCACATTGATCGCTTTGCTCGGGTGCGGCAGATCGCCAACAGCACCAGCACAGACGGCTTTTGATCCGGCCGCCCTTTTCGCAACACTCGCTGGTCCTTATACCCTCACGTTTGAACCTGACGAGAGCTGTCAGCTCCCACAATCGCTGGAAGTCCTCACCTATGACGTGGTGCTGGAACCCTCGCCGTTTCGCTACCTTGGGGTCCGCGCGCCAAGTAAGGCTCTCGTCGGCGACCTCTGGGTCCTGGCACGGGAGGAGGAAGGCTTCATGTTTCGCTGGAACGTGGACTGCGACGCCCGCGACACCGTTGGATCGACAACGTTCTACCTCTGCGGCGAGGGCGCAGCGTCTGCCACCGAAGGGACTATTTCGGGTGTACTTAGAGGAAACGTGTATCTGGAAATAGGCGGTCGGCCGTTTTGTGCCAACGGCTCTCACCGATTTACATTTCAACGGAGACACTCAACCGTCACCTCTTAGAATCCGTGGTCCAGCCGGGCGTGACGCCGTACCTGGCGATCGAATTCTGGACGTGACGGCGAGCCGCTTCAACTCTTGCTCGCTCGCGGGCACAAAGGCTGTCACTGCGAAGCGCGCAAGGGCCCTACGCGCGAACGGACAATCGATCGAGCACGCGCGACGCGAGTTGCCGGCGCCGCATGGCGTGCTCGCCAGAGCGCTCGCTGCGCGTTGTCGCCGGCCGCAGTAGCGGCTCGGCATATCTGAGCTCGTTCGAGGCGGCGCTGAAATACATCTCTGCCAGCGCCAGCACGGTGTACCAAAATGGGTACTGTCGCCAGCCGCCTTTCCCGTCACGTGACTGCCGCAAATGCTCGAGACCGCTATGCAAGCGTTCGGCCTGCCGATCCAGTCCGCCGGCTGTAAGGTTGCGCCAAAGACCAACCGTGCACTTTCCACAGCAGAACGTGCCAGGATTACCTCGTCCACGGTCGTTCGTCCATTGCGCCAGGCACCGCTTCAGGCCTTCGTCCGCGCGGTCAAGCGCGCTCGCGACGATACGATCGCGCACGCCGAGTTGCCTGAGCGCACGTGACGCTTCTTCGCCGAGAATGTGACGCGCCGACGCGGAGGTGATGCGTTCGCCCGTGAAGAGGACGATGCCGTTCGTCCGCTCCGAGGGAAACCCGGCAAACGTGTCGGCGTACGATCCCGGCAGCCCCTGCCGCGCGGCGATCCAGTGCGCCACCGATTTCCTGGTGGCAGCAGGCCAGCGCCATTGCTGAAACATTGCGGCGTTAACCGCATCGACCGTCCGTGAAAGACTTCGCGGAGAGACGGCATCCATGCGCTCACTCAAATATCGAACCGGACGGGCGGCGTCAAGCTCAAGCCATGTTCGAGCACGAGCCGGCGACCATGCGGCCGTCGGCGTCGGAGCAGCAACTGCGTGGACCGCCGATGTGTTCAACGCGGAGACCACGGCACCTCATGCCAGGAGTTCCAACGCTCCCGCTTCGACGCGAATCGAAACCGTTCCGTCGGCCGAGGCCGGAAGAACCTGGTCATCCACATGGATATCCGTTGTGCCCTGAAGCGTCACCTGCCGGGCGCACTGCGATGTCAGCGACGGCCGGTGGTCGTGTCCCTCGAGTAAGTCCTGCAGGTAGCGGGCGATCTCGTCACGGTGTTCCTCGCCCGCGATGACGACGTGGAACAGGCCATCGAGCGGGGTGGCGTCGGCCGAGAACACGAGATTCGGGCCGATCGAGCGGATATTGAGGACCTCGACGAGAAGAAATTCGCCAGTCGTTCGAGCGCCGTCCGCGATGATCGTCCACTTGGCCGGCTGGAGCCGCGATAGCACCTCTCCGATCGCTCGAACAGCTCCGGCCACTTTCGAATGTGTGGCCACATCTTCTTCGGTTCGCGTTTTCGCGTCGGCAATCGCGCTCGGAATCAACCCGCTCCCGACCGCTTCCACGAAGTGCGTCTGACCCCAGGCGCCCTCCGCGACGCCAAGGTCGATCGGCAGGCGCCGGGCCGTCTCCCAGCCGACAATGAGATTGTCGATCGATGCCGTGATCCCGACGCTCCTCGCGATGTTGTTTGCCGTACCGAGCGGCAGGATCGCAAGCGGAATTCCCCGGTGCGCGAGCAGGCGCGCGGCATGAGCGATTGTGCCGTCGCCGCCCGCCGCGGCAACAATGTCGGGCCGCTCCTCGAGCAATCGCTCCGCATCGGTGCGGCGTTCGACGACGCGAACCAGCTCGTGACCACGCTGCTCGATAGCGTCGCGAATATAGTCGAGCGGTACGCCGTCGCCCGCATGCCCGTTGTACAGGAGCGATACTTTCACGCGGGAGGCCTCTTCAAGAGTTGTGCCGATTCCGTATTCGGCCGACGATTTGCATAACGTGGTGCATCATGCGCATCCTCGTCTCGAACGACGACGGGATTTACAGCCCTGGAATCGCGGTCCTTGCCGAGGTGGCGTCCGAGTTCGGCACCGTGCGTGTGGTTGCGCCCGACGTGGAGCAATCTTCGATGGGGCACGCAATTACCGCCACACGGCCCCTGTCGTATCGACCGACGCGCATCGGTAACTTCAACGCCTTTCGCGTCAATGGGACACCCGCCGACTGCGTGGCGCTGGGCGTGTATCACTGGGAGCGCGTGGAGGTGGTGCTGTCGGGACTCAACATGGGGTTGAATCTCGGCAATTCCATCTGGCACTCCGGCACGCTGGCCGCCGCGAAACAGGCGGCGCTGCTCGGGGTGCGCGGCGTGGCGCTGAGCGCTCCGGCGGGAGTGGAACCTGATTACGAGTACCTCAAGCCGTGGATCCGGCGAGCGCTCGACATACTCCTGACGGAATCGAGTCTGCTGCTGGTGAATGTGAATTTTCCGCGCGAGCCCAAAGGACTGGTGTGGACGCGCGCCTCCGTGCGCCGTTACGACGGCCAGATTGTTCCGACGAAGCACCCGCTCGGGCGCGAATTGTTCTGGTTCACGGTCAGTCCCATCCAAGGCGCCGAGGAGGGCACCGATCGATGGGCCGCCGAACAGGGCTGGGTTTCCCTCACTCCCCTCCGGCTCGATCTGACGGATGAATCGCAGCTTCGTACAATCCGCGCGAATCATCCGCTTGATGAAGCGACCGCGGCAGCGGTTTCGCCATCAAGGTCGTCAGTGCAAGCGGCCGAATCGGTTCGCGAAGACGAGGCGTCATCGCCGGTGCGGTCCGATCCTTCCCATTGAATCTGAGCGTCAACGTCCACTTGCACCTGCATCCACCACGGACCTCTCAGCGATACCCACACGCTTCACCTTGAAGAGCGTTTGTTGCCCGACGTGTTGTCGTCTCCCCGGGGTGAGCGGTAGCCATCTAGCCCGTCAGTAACTCGGTTTGGGCCGTTCCTCAGAATCGGTCACTAACTCCTTTGGGGTATCGCAAGCCCACACGCAGGCGGGACTGACGCGACCCCTGATGTCGTGATCCGCTCGGACGGGACGTCTGGCACACTTCGCGTCACGTCCGCGGGGGCCAGCTCCCGGACTCATCCGACGTGCAGTTAGAGAAAGGAAACAGTGATGGACAGCTCTCACAGGTCATTGAGGATCGTGCTCATTCATGGCGGCTTCGTGGACGGCTCAGGATGGGAAGGCGTCTACAAGATCCTGAAGCACAACGATTACGATGTCAGCATCGTTCAGAATCCGACGATCTCCTTAGCCGACGACGTCACCACTACCAAGCGGATGCTTGCCGCTCAGGACACGCCCGCGATACTGGTCGGTCACTCCTACGGTGGGGTTGTGATCACCGAAGCCGGCAACGATCCGAAGGTCGTCGGGCTCGTGTACATCGCGGCATTCGCACCCGACGCCGGCGAATCGGTGGCGTCGCTCATTCAGAATCCCCCGCCGGGCGCGCCCGTGCCGCCGATCATGCCGCCACAAGACGGCTATCTGTTCCTGGACAAGGCGAAGTTTCCGGCCGCCTTCGCCGCCGACGTGGACCGCGAGAAAGCGGCGTTCATGGCTGATTCGCAAGTTCCCTGGGGTCTTGAGGCGCTCACCGGCGCGGTCAGCGTGCCGGCGTGGAAGACCAAACCGAGCTGGTATCTGGTCGCCACCGATGACCGCATGATCCCGCCCCCTGCCCAGCGTTTCATGGCCAAGCGCACCGGGGCGACCACGGTCGAGGCACCTGGCAGTCATGCCATTTACGTGTCGACCCCGTCAGTGGTCGCCGACATTATCGAAAGTGCGGTCAAAGGCGTGACAGCGGCAGCCGGTCAGCCCTGACGCGCTCATCGACCCCAAGGGCGGCGGTGTCACCTGGTCACCAGATTGCGTCTGTTGGGCCGAGCTGCTGCAGGGTCATGGCTCTCAGTAACCGGGCTTCGGTTGCACAACTGGAGGTCCAGAAGCAAGCGCAGCGACAGCAGCTGAATCGCATCGCGCCGGCTCGAATCTGAGCAGCCGTGAACTTCTGAGGAACGACGTGTCCGTTGGGACACCGGACTTGGAACGCGAGCAGTGGGCCTGTCACGTCGGTAAAGGAGTAAGTCGCCATACCGCCACGCTATACCCGTCGCCTGAAGACCACGTCACGGCGCAGTAACGTTCGTGATCGTCTCGGACGTTCACGGCAAATGCGCGAGGACATCGTCCTATCGTGCCGACCGTCGACGCTTCAGCGCCTCGAATTCCTCTTGTAAGCGATCGAGGTCGTTGTCCGACATGTCCTCGAGCCGAACTAAGTGGTCGCGGGCACCGGTCGTACTGCGAATCAGTTCGTCAAGCTTCAGCTGCAGCGCTCGAGTGTCGCGGTTTTGTGTGTTCTGAAGGAGGAACGCGACGAGGAATGTCGCCTGGGAGGCCAGGGTATTCATCGTCAGCTGCCAGGTGTCGGAAAATTGGAACACCGGCCCCAGAACGAGCCACAGGGCGGTCAGCACCACGGACGCCACAAATGTCCAGGGCGATCCGATGATGGCGGCGGTGCGATCGGCGATGTCACGGAAGGTGTCCTGCATACCGAGTGGCTCCTGATCGATGCGCCGGACTCCCGGCGGTGCAGCTATCGCATTGCAATGGGCGTACCTCTGACCGCAGGCGATGAGCATTCAGGCTCGCCCGAATGCCACTCGCGCGATGTAGCGATTGAATCGCACGTCACCCTCAGCCGTGACGGATGCTATCGGCGGGGATCCGAAAGATGACGGTTGAGCGCGCGTACTAGCTCGTCTTTCAAGTCACGCTCGAACTGCGCCAGGCTGGTGCGAGCCAGATTCAGGGAGAGGACGCAGGCCGCGTCGTGACACCCATCAAGCATGATGAACACTTCAATGCGGCCACGATCGCTCTCGGCAGACGTCACTCCGCCCAGTCGAAGTGACTCGGGGCGTTCGAGGAGAACGGCCTTCACGATGGCGCTGACTTGTTCGTGTGTGAGCGACATGGGCTGGGATGGTCAGCGACGCGTGCTCACTGAATTGGTTTGCCAGATGCTGACCGCCGATTGGCCGGAGTCTATCGTCGCCGGCGACCCGGGCCTCGCAGTTTACAGAAAGTTTACAAGAGGCCGCTGCTTTGGCACTCCGGCATAAGAGTCGCGTGGAGTTGACCGGGCGGACACACCCGCTTCACGGCCCGTTCACGGCCGTGCGCCACAGTGGGGTTCCTCCAAAAGGAGTCCCTTGTGGCACATCGCATTTGCCGTTCTCTGCTTCTCGTTTCGGTCGCGCTCCTCGCGTCGCCGTCATTCACCTTCGCCCAGGCGCTGGTGATCGGCCATCGCGGCGCGTCCGGTTATCGTCCGGAGCACACGCTCGCCTCGTACCAGCTGGCGATCGAGCTTGGCGCCGACTACATCGAGCCGGATCTCGTCTCCACCAAGGACGGCGTGCTGATCGCGCGCCATGAGCCGATGCTCGGCAGCACGACCGATGTCGCCACACACCCGGAGTTCGCTGCCTACCGAACCACGAAGATGCTCGATGGCGTGCCGGTCACGGACTGGTTCGCCAGCGACTTCACGCTGGCCGAGATCAAGACACTGCGCGCCATTCAACCGAATGCCAGCCGCGACCAGAGCTACAACGGCCTCTATGAGGTTCCGACGTTCGCCGAAGTGGTCGCGCTGGCGCAGGCCGGCGGTGTCGGCATCTATCCCGAAACCAAGCACCCGACGTTCCACGACGGACTCGGCCTCTCACTGGAAGAGCCAATGCTCGCGGTGTTGACCGCCGCGGGCTGGAACCACGCCGCTGCGCCGGTGTACATCCAGTCGTTCGAAGTCAGCAACCTGCAGGAGCTCAACCAGCTGACTGACATCCGGCTGATCCAGCTCATCGACGCCGACGATGTGAAACCGGATGGCTCGATGTCGCTCGTCGCTCCCTTCGCCCAACCCTATGACTTTGTGGTCGCCGGCGATCCGCGCACATTCGCGGATTTGCTGACGCCCGCCGGCCTCGACTTCGTCAACGACTACGCCGACGGCGTGGGTCCGTGGAAGCCGTACCTGCTGCGCACGCGCATCTTCGATCCGGATCATGACGGAGTCGCGGACGACCGCAACGGCGACGGCGTAGTTACCATCAACGATCGCGAAGTGGTCGGCGATACCGGCGTGATTGCGGCTGCACATGCCGCCGGCCTCGCCGTGCACGCCTTCACGTTCCGCAATGACGCGAGCCAGTATGGGTTTTCCGATCCGATCGCTGAATACAAGGCGTACTACGCGATCGGGGTCGATGGCGTGTTCAGCGACTTCCCCGATACCGCGCTTGCGGCGCGTCTAATGGCGAACGTCGCGGCGCTGCCCATTGCCGGCCCGGGCGCGGAGGGGGTTCGCCGCAGTCTGCTGCAGAAATTGGGCAACGCGCGGCGCCAGGCCGACCGCGGCTCGAAGGACAGCGCCACCGGGCTGCTGCACGCATTCATCAGCGAAGTGCAGGGTCTGCCGCCCTCGCGGATCGCGGCTGCGGATCGTCAGCAACTGATAGGCGATGCCGAGAAGATCCTGATGGGCCTGCAATTCTAACGCCCAGGCTCACCTGCCCGGGCCGCCGGAAGAGCACGGCATCGCGCGAAACCAGTCATGCCGCCCGGTCAGGTGCACGTCTGGATCGGCGACGGGCTGTGTCCTGGAGCGTGTCAAATCGGCGCCGCCGGTGCCACTCGCCATCACGAGTCGAGGCCGAGAATCGGCGTGTCCAACGCCTTAGCCGCACGCACGGGATCGAAATACTCACGCAAGAATACGATTTTGCCACCGGCGGCACGCATGAAGAGCACATAGTCTTGACGGTAGATGCGCCCCGTCGACTTGATCAGGCCCTCTGCCCTCACTTCGACGGCCGCGCCTTGGTGATCGGCTAAGGCGTAATACCTGGCGTCGAAGAAGCGGAAGTTTTCCACCGCTCCGAGAAACCAGGCGACGTGGCGCATCACCTCTCCCCGTCCCGACAGCCGCGCCGGATGACCGAGCGCAGGCGCGTAAGCCAGTTCCCACACAATGTCGTCAGCAATCAGAGTCTGCCATTGCTCGGGGTCAGCCACGAGGGTCTCGAGGTGTCGTTGCAGAAGATCAACGGCCATCGTCAACACAGCCTCCTTCGTCCTCGTTGTTGCCGAACCGTCAGCTTCAACCCGGAGCCAGGCAGTGCGTGGGGATCCAGCCCTCGCGTCCGGCATTATCCGTGACGCGCGCCCAGGCCGACACGGTTTCGTGCACCTGAACATCCTGCCCGGCGTGTACGCCAAGCTCGTGGGCATCATAGTCGCATAGCAAGATGGCGGCCGGACCGTCGCGCCGGAGAAAGGCCTCCGGCACCCAGCCCTCTCTGTCATCGGGCCCTCGGCACCACCACCACCCCGGGTACTCGTCGTCGCCCCGCAGAACCACGAGGCGCGCACCGGCACGCCCGATGATCGGATCGCTGTACTGGGCAACATAATCGTGAACCACTCGCATGTGCATGGCACGCACCGCCTAATCGTTCGGCTTCACCCGCTGCGCATCCTGGAAGGTCAACGAGCAGCCAACCGAAGCAGGAACAAGACAAAGCCCATGGTGCTCAACACACTGCGAATGGCGTGGAATCGGCCCCATCGTCGCAGCAGTACCATCGCTTCGTTGCCACTTGGATCCAGCGACGGATTGAGTAGTCGCCTGTTCGTCGGGAGGATTACCGTGAGCGTGAATGGAACCACGGTGCCGAGAAGCACGGCCGCGAGCAAAACCCAGCCATCGTCGAGAAGCCATGCTGACCACACGCCGATCGCGCATCCCGCGGTCGCCAGCGACGCTTGCATCACCGTGCCGCGCCGGTAGCTCGGCACGAACTCACGCAGCGCTACTTCGCTGCCGCACGAGACACGCGCCGGATGCTCGACGGCATTGATGTAGATCGCGGCGCCGGCGAACAGGCCGGCGCATCCAGCTGCGATGATCAACGCCCACATGAACCGCGACTCCCTTCTGAACCGCCATTCACCACTGAAGCGCCGATCGTCGCCGACGTATGACCGAATGGCGGCTCTTTCGGATCAGATCTCGAACTCGAGATCGAACCAGCTCTATGGCTTCGGCAGTCACCTCCGACGCGATCGCCACCTGAGGCGTACGGCAGCGTCAGCGTCTGGCATGGAACTGTGGCACAGTACAACCCTCGATGCAGGAACCGTAATGCTCGCTGAACACCGGGTTCTCGTCACCGGCGCCACGGGAAATACGGGGTCCGTGGGAATGGCAGGTCGACGGGCTGCTCGAGGACTACGCGCACTACGTGCGCGGTGAAGCAGCGGCGGTTCATCCGTCGGTCCGCGACGTGACTGGAGCTGAGCCGCGTGATGTCGTGACCTTCGCGCGCGACTACGCGCGTACCTTTGTCCCCCAGTGATGCCGTGCGGAACCGGTTCTCCGCCAGGTCAGCGACAGCCTCTAAAGAGCGCGAAGGGCCTGAATGCCACAGTTTGCGGTGATCGAAGCGCCGTCGATTCTTGGTCTCAGACCTACTGGCGTCGAGATGTTGCCGGAGGCCCTCCTACGGGCAGGCTTGATCGATCGCCTGAGCGCGCGTCATGCCGGCCGCGTTACGCCACAGACCCCGTATGATTTCGAGCGCGACTCAGCAACGCTGACACTGAACGCGACGGGGATCGCGTCGTATTCACGGGCGCTGGCGGACGTCGTCGGAGACGTGATGGACCGCGGTGAGTTTCCTGTGGTGCTCGGCGGAGACTGTTCGATCCTGCTGGGCAACCTGCTCGCACTCAAGCGACGGGGCCGCTACGGGCTGCTATTCGTGGATGGTCACGCTGACTTCTACAATCCGGAGGCAAACCCGAACGGCGAAGCGGCGTCAATGGAGCTGGCGCTCGCCACGGGCCGTGGTCCCGATGTCCTGACGAACATCGAAGGCCGCGGCCCTCTAGTGAACGATGAAGACGTCGTCGCGTTCGGGTACCGCGACGCAGAGGAACAAGCCGCGCACGGAAGTCAGCCGCTCCCTCCGCACTTGCATGCGATCGATCTCCGGCGGATTCACAGTCGCGGCATCACACTCGCTGCCAGGGAGGCTGTCGCGCACCTTACGCGCGATCACGGGCCCGACAATGGTTTCTGGCTGCATGTCGATGCGGACGTGCTCGACGACGCGATCATGCCGGCCGTTGACTATCGCCTTCCCGATGGCCTCTCGTGGGACGAGCTGGCGACCGCGATGCGGATCGCCACCAGGTCCCATCGAGCGGTCGGGTTGGAGGTCACGATCTACAACCCGACGCTCGATCCGGACGGCGCGGGCGCACGTGGCTTGACCAAGGTCATCGGCGACGCGCTCGTGTGATCGGCCTTGCAACACTCGTCAGGCCGCGTGATGATGCGCTGCTGCAGCGGGTCTGTCGGGCAGCAACCGTTCAAGCAAGCGTGCAATCATCGCGGTGAACGGCAGGAACGCGGCGACGCCCAGGACGTTGAATGCGACATGCGCGTTCGCGATCTGACGCGGCAGCGAGTCCCCGCCCGGCAGCGCGCGGCTCAACGCGGCCAGCTGCTCGATGAGCAAGACGCCGACCGCCGCGCACATTACGTTGAACCCCAAGTGGAAGATCCCTGCCCGAACCGCAGCCCGCGTTCGGCCAATTGAGGCGACCAGCGTGTCGGCGCAGGTGCCGATCTCCGCTCCGAGCATAATGGCTAGTCCCGCTGGCAGCGTGAGCAGCCCCTGGGTCGCCAGCGTAATGACAATCCCCAGCATCGCCGACGACGATTGGATCGCAATCGTGGCGATCGTGCCGGCGGCCACTCCAAGCAGCGGGCGCTCGAGGCCGGTCATGGTCTGCATGAAGCGCTCGTTGTCGCGCAGCGGCTTCGAGCAGGACACCCATGCCGAACGCATGTAGCAGGACGTATGCCACACGTCCCCGCCATGTGTATGGTCCGGCGGCTCGCGGATCAGAAACGACACTGGTAACTGCGCCACACCGTGACTCACTTTGGGCAGGGATCGACGAGCTCTCTCGCTCGTCTCTCGGGCGGAAGGCGTCGAGTCACACATGTGTAATCGCTGTGACTCGGCCGTGCGACGGATCACAATCCATCCCACGCGTGGCCGCGGCGGGGCAGAGCTCGGCTCTGGGCAGTTCGTGCGGTGCTCTGATGTGCGATGTCAAAGTTTGACATATATAGATATTTATTGGTATCGTTGGTATCATGCGGGTGAGCGGACCGATTCATGAATGTCTCTCTGACGCCGGAACTGGAAGAGCTCGTGAACGAGAAGGTGCGGGGCGGCCTCTACCAGACGGCCAGCGAGGTGGTGCGCGAGGCGCTCCGGTTGTTGAAGCAGCGGGACGACGAGGTTCGGCGGGCGGATCAGCGGGCGGGCCTGCCGCCAGTGCCAGGAGTCACGCACTCCCCGGCCGGACGCGGGCCACGCCGCAGGGCGCAACGCTGACAGCAGGACGAAACGCTGACAAGTAGGTGATCGGCACTCGGATCGGAGGATTGATGGCGCGTGTACACCGGCAGGCAGCAGTGATTCCTTACCGAATCCGGAGGGAGCGCGTCGAGGTGGCGCTGGTCACCACATCCCGAGGCAAGGGCTGGATTGTCCCGAAGGGATCGGTGGACGACGGCGAGCAACCGCGCGACGCAGCCATCCGCGAAGCCGAGGAGGAGGCGGGCCTGCTCGGGATTGTCGGGCGGAAGCCTCTTGGCCGCTACCTCCACGTCAATGGAGCGGGCCAATGCCTGGTGGACGTCTACCTGATGCGCGTCACCGCCGTTTTGGAGCACTGGCTCGAAGACAGGCTCCGCCGCCGGCGGTGGATGCCTATCCCGGACGCTGCGGAGCGCCTGCGGGCCGAGTTGCGCCCATTCCTCCGCGTGGTCGGCGGCATCGAGTTGGAGTCGTGACGGTTGAAGTCATCCGCAGGCATTGACCCATCGATGTTGGCCGAATCCGTATACGTTGTGCGCGACGACGTGTCCCCGGCGGCAATCACGAGCAGCCTGCAAGCGCTCCTTCGCGTCCGGCGCCAGCCAATTCCCCGGCGCCGTTTTACGCTCCTCGATACGTTCGACGGCCGCGTCGCGCGTGCCGGAGGGCATCTCACACGAGCCGGTGTCGACGGCGCCGCGACGCTGTCCTGGCAGCCACGGGATGGACGGCGCCGCCTCGAGGTCAGGCCCGGCCAGCCAGTGGGCTTCGCCTGGGATCTTCCGGTCGGGCCACTCCAGCAGGTGCTGGCGCCCGTGCTCGGAGTGCGGCGGCTGCTAGCCCTGGCCGAGGCAGAGGAGCACGGATCGCTGCTCGAGGTTCTGGATGACCGGGGCAAGACGGTTGTGCGCGTACGGATCGAGTCGGGCCGGGCTCGCCTGCCGATGTCCCGAAACGGCTGGCAACCTCTGCCGACCTTCATCACCGTCACCGCCCTGCGAGGGTACGAGGACGACTATCAGCGAGTCGTGCCCGTGATCGAGAGCCGCCCGGGGCTTGCGTCCTGCCCGGAGGGTTCCCACAACTTCGTGCTGCGGGCGGTGGGCGCACCGGAGCCGCGCGATGTCTCGTCGCTGCGGGTCGACCTGGGCACGTCGGTCCAGGCCGAGGCCGGAGCGCGCCAGGTGCAGCAGGCGTTGCTCGACATCATCCAGGCGAACGAGCCCGGACTTCGTTCCGCCCTCGACACGGAGTTCCTGCACGACTTCCGCGTGGCCGTCCGTCGCACGCGCTCGCTGCTCGGGCAGATCAGGCACGTGTTTCCGCCCGACGTCGTGGCGCACTTCTCCACCGAGTTCTCCTGGCTTGGACGCCTGACCGGCGCCGCCCGCGATCTGGACGTGCTGCTGCTGGCTCTTCGGGGGCGCCAGGCGGACTTCGCAGCCGACGATCTGGCGGCGGTGACCACGTTCCTCACTGATTCGCAGCAGCTGGAGTACCGCACGCTCGTCGAGGCGTTGGATGGCGAACGCTATCGAAGGCTGGTCTCGGAGTGGCGGACGTTCCTGCAGCAGCCGGCAGCGTCCGCGCCCGTGCCAAACGCACAGAGTCTCCTGGTCGATGCGATCTCGCGTCGTGCCTGGCGCCTCTACCGTCGCATACCATCGATAAGCGCCACTGCGGCGTCGGAAATCGTCGCCGGACGCCACGGCATCTCCGCACGCTATGTGCGAAAGCTGTTCGAGCAGGACGGCACCTCGTTCACCCATTTCCTGCTGGCGCACGGCTGACGAGGTCAGCCGCCTGCTGCGCGATCCGCGCCACGCCCATCTGACCATCGCCCAGGTCGCGCATGGCAGCGGCTTCAACGACATCTCCTATTTCAACCGCGTCTTCCGCCGCCATTTTGGCGCGACGCCGAGCGATTTTCGGGAAGGCGCGAGGGAGGCGTGAACGAGCGGCTCCGGCCAGATCACGCCGCAGCGGGCGCCGTTCGCGGCAGGATCATGCGGACGGTGGTCCCCTTGCCCGGCTCACTCTTGAGATCGAGATGTCCGCCGAGGCGATCGGTCACGACGCTGTAGACGATATGCAGGCCAAGGCCGGTGCAGCCCAGATGGCGGCGGGTCGTGAAGAACGGATCGAAGGCCTGCCGCCGCACATCCGGCCGACATGCCGCAGCCATCGTCGGAAAAGATGATCTCGACATCGTCGGCGCCGAACGCGCTAACCTGATGTCAAGATCCCCTGCCTGCCATCCGGAAACGCGTGCGCGATCGAATTGAGGAACAGATTGGTCAGCACCTGTCCATAGGAGCCGGGATAGCTGTTCATCGAAAGATCCGGCTGGCACTCGACATTCAACGTCACGCCATGCTTCGGCAGCGCCGGCCGCAATCCCGTGGCGACCTGTTCGGTCAAATCGGCGAGATCGAAGGAGCGCGGAGTCCGAATTGTTGCGGTCGGAGGCCACCTGCTTGAACGACTGGATCAGCGCGGCCGCGCGATTGAGGCTGTCCAGAAGCTGGGCGAGCCGTCGTGCACGGCAACTCGACGAACTCGTTCAGGCTGGAGCGCCTGAGCGTTCGCCGTGCCGCCTCCGCGGCGAACAGTCTGCTCTTGCGCTCCAGCGAGGAGGCCAGCGTCAGGCTGGTGCCGAGCGGATTGTTGATCTCATGCGCAACGCCCGCGACCAGCCGGCCGAGCGCTGCGAGTTTTTCCGCCTCGATCAGCGAGTTCTGGGTCTCGCGCAGGTTTTGCAACGCGGCCTCGGCCGCGTCCCTTGCCTTGCGCACCTCGCGTCTCGCTGGCCTTGAGCGCGGCTTCGGCGCGCTTGCGTTCGGTGATCTCCTCGGCGGCGACGTTGACGCCGACGATCTCGCCATCCGCATTGCGGTGCGGATGCCAGTAGGTAATCCAAAAGCGCTCGTCGGCTTGGTCGGCGCGCTGGCCGGCCACCTCGATGCCGGTGACGGGATCGCCGGTCTGCATGATCGAGGCCACGATGCCCTCGACCGCATCGGCCAGCGCCGGCACGCAATCGCGCACATAGCGCCCCAGATGATCCTCGACCGAAATACCGCAGATTTCGGTCAGGCGCTGGTTGATCTGAAGATAGCGGCAGTCCGGCGACAGGAACGCAAGGCCGATCGGCGCGGTATCATAGATCAGTTGCAGCGTCGGCTGCTGCGGATCGAACACGGCCTCCGAAAACGGCGGCGGCAGGCCGGTCGCGATCGTCGGCTGGTACGGGCTCATTGGCTGCTCTCAATTTGCATCGCCACTACTTCCAGGCGTGTCGAGAAGCGAGAGAACCGTGAATTGTAGCCATTTGGACGACGCAATTGTGCCCTCCCTCACCCGTTACCGGAAACGCTATCAAGCAGGGGTGGGTCAACTATTGGCCCAAGGTGCAATGTCGGGCACTGGCGCAGCGCCCGGATCTGCGTGAAATCGAACTGGACCGCGCAAATAGCAGATCGGCCCAGATTTGGAGTGCGGCTCGCCTTATGCCGGTCGCCATGAACGCCGCCAGCGCGTCGCGATCGGCGGCCGGCATCGTCAGCCCCAGCTTCGAGCGCCGCCACAGGATGTCGTCGGGAAACGCGCCCATTCCTTGGTCATGAGGTAGCGCACTTCGGCGCCCGGTCAGGTCCGGCCGAACGCCGGACCGAGATCGGATTTTCTTTCGCGTCGCCAAGGATCGACGCCAGCCGCGAGCCGTAGGCGGCGACCATGCGCCGGGCCTGCGGCTCGCCGAGAAACTTCCATGTGCGCGCGCCTCGTCGACCTCGTCCTCGAATTTCGCCCAGTCGAAATCGCCGCCGGGCAGCGGCGTTTTCGCGGTCCAGCGCGGCGACATCGGATAGAACTGCGCCAGTTTCGAGACCGCCCGCTCGGCACGCAGCCGCGCGGTGGTGATGTCGCCGCCGAAAATCGTCAGCAAGGGCGCCTTGCCGCGCCTGCGTCAAAGTCATCGATCCGTCCCGCCGCGTGCCGCGCGTCCGGCGCCGATCACGGAATTGACGCCGGCAACCGTCCTGACCACATCGGAGGTTTCGACGCGCTCGCGAAAATAGCGGTTGGCCGCGTCGCAGAGATAGGCGACGTCGCCCGCCGCCATCGAGACGATCGCCGGATCGCCCCTGAACGGATGGCCGACCGTGCCGATCAGCGTGAAATCGCGCTCATAGGGGCTGGCGAAAATCAGCCGTCGGTCGCGGTTCTGGAACACATAGACGTCGTCGCCGTCGAACAGGCGGCGACCAGGATCTGGCTGATCTGGTGGTGCCGAGCGGCGGCGCCGGCACGCGCAGCACAGTGTCGGCGACCGAAGCGGTCCAGGCGCCGGTGGCATTCACCAGCGCCCTTGCGGTGACAACCTTGCGATGGCCGCGGTCGATCACGACCAGCCGCCAGGTGTCGGTGCGGTCGGCGCGGACGCAGCGCGCGCCGGTGCGGATGTCGGCGCCGCGCTCGGCGGCATCCACCGCGTTGAGCACGACAAGGCGGGAGTCGTCGGCCACGCAATCGGAATATTCGAAGGCGGTGCCGAACGGCCGCTTCAACGCGTCGCCGACGGGATGGTGGGTGACGTCGATGGTGGCGGAAGCCGGCAAGCGCCGCCGCGCGCCGATCCGGTCGTAGAGCAAAAGCCAGGCCCGCAGCACCCAGGGCTGGCGCTCGTCGGCATGGGCGGAATCGCAAAGCGCATCGGCCGCACCAGATGCGGCGCGATTTTCAGCCAGACGTCGCGCTCGGACAAGCGCGGCGCGGACGCGGAAGAAATCCCGCCGCTCCAGTACCGACAAATCGCCGTGGATCAGCCGTGGCGAGGCCGAGGATGCGCCGGTGCCGAGGTCGCCCTGCTCCAGCAGGATCACCCGAAGGCCGCGGCCAGCGGCGTCGCGCGCGATGCCGACGCCGTTCAACCCGCCGCCGAGGATTGCAAGATCGTAGTCCGCCATACGCAACGCTTGAAACCCGGGTGAACCACATCATAGCGCTTTCAAACGAAGTGGGTACCGGTTCGCGTGAACAAAACGCTTGAGAACAAAAAAAGCGGACCCGTTCCGATTTAATCAGAACGAACGGTTTAACCGGTCTTGCGCGCGGGCTCCATGGCGTTGACGACTTTGCGGCCGACCAGGGCCGCATATTGTCCGATCGGCGCCGGCTTGCCGAGCAGATAGCCCTGCACCGCGTCGCAGCCTTCCTGGGACAGGAAGCCGAGTTGTTCCGGGTCTCGACGCCCTCGGCGACGATCGACATGTCGAGGCCATGGCCGAGGTCGATGACGGCGCGGACGATCGCCGCCGATTGCGGGTTCTTGCCGAGATTGATGACGAAGGCGCGGTCGATCTTGATCTTGTCGAACGGGAACGCCTGCAGATAGCTCAGCGAGGAATAGCCGCTGCCGAAATCGTCCATCGAGATCCGCACGCCGAGCGCCTTCAGCCGCCGCAGCAGCGCCAGGCCGCGGTCGAAATCCTCGATCAGCACGCCTTCGGTGATTTCCAGCTCCAGCCGGTCCGGCGCCAGCCCGGTCTCGAGCAGGATCGAATGCACGAGGCTGACCACATCGCCGTGCATGAACTGCGCCGGCGACAGGTTGACGGCGATCTGCATCGGCACCGGCCAGGAGGCGGCCTCCCGGCAGGCTTCGCGCAGAATCCATTCGCCCATCTCGACGATCAGGCCGCTTTCTTCCGCGAGCGGAATGAAATCGCCGGGCGACACGAAGCCGCGCACCGGATGCATCCAGCGCGCCAGGGCCTCGAAGCCGATGACCTCGCTGGCGGCAACGGTCGGCCCGAGGCCGCCTGCGGCTGATAGTGCAGCGACAATTCGCCGTTCCTGATCGCGACCGAGAGGTCCTGGTGCAGCACGCGGCGGTCGCGGATCTGCTGGTCCATCTCGGGTTCGAACACGCTGATCGAGCCGCGCGATTTTGCTTGGCGCGGAACAACGCCGCGCCGGCATTGGCGAGCAGGGACGCCGCGTCCGAGCCGTTATGCGGGAATACCGAGATGCCGGTGGTGACGCCGGTGCGGACCGACTTGCCGTCGATCTGGAATTCGTTCGCCAGCGCCTCGGCAAGCTGCCGGCCAGCTCCTGCCCGCCTCCGGCTGCTTGCCGTCGATGATCAGGCCGAACTCGTCGCCGGACAGCCGGGCCACCACGCCGCCACGCGCCGATTCCTGGATGCGGCGCGACACCTCGATCAGGAGCTTGTCGCCCATCGCGTGGCCGAACACGTCGTTGACTTCCTTCAGCCCGTCGAGGTCGATGCACAGCACCGCGAATTCCTCGTCGGTGCCTTCGCAGGCCTCGATCATCTGGGTCAGCGCCTGCAGGAAGGCCGCGCGGTTCGGCAGATCGGTCAGGCCGTCATGATAGGCCATGTGCGCCATGCGCGATTCGGTCTGGCGGCGGTCGGTGACGTCCTCGTGGGTCTTGATCAGATATTGCGGCTCGCCGGCTTCGTCGAGCACCGTCATGCGGCGGGTCAGGAACAGCCGCAGGCCGTCCTTGGTCGAGATCGGATGCTCTTCGGTGAGCAGGCCGCGCTTCTTGATCGCCGCCTCGTCGCGCGCGATGATCAGCTTGGCTTCGCGCGGGTTGAAGATGTCGGTTGCGGTGAGGCCGGTGGCGTCCTCGCGGCGGCGGTTGAGGATGGTCTCGGCGCTGCGGTTGGCGAGCAGATATTTCGCCTGTCGCTGACGCGTTCGACGATTAGCGACACCGGAAATGTCGTCGACGACGAGCTCGAGGAACTTTTTGGTGTTCTCCAGCTCCCGCGACAGCGACCGGCGGTCGGTGACGTCGTCGAACAGCGCGATCAAAAATTCCGGCTCACCGCTCTCGTTGCGTGCGATCATGCGGTTGGACGCAAGGATGCGCTTCTCCGCGCCGCGCTCGACGACGAATTCACTGTGATGATAGCCCTCCGCGGTCCGCAACGCGGACTGATCCGCAGCGTCGATGGCGGCCGCGGTCTCCT
>CAVRDA010000014.1:0-265182 GCA_963719755.1 Vicinamibacteria bacterium
CCCAGACTGAGTTCCAGGAGAGGCGTCCGGTCACTCATCTCAGGCGCGCGAGAGCGTGGGTCGGCGCTCTCGCACTCGTGACTGTGCTACTCACAGCCTTGCTCGTATGGCGCGCACTTCGCAGCCCGGCGAACGCTCCAGGCCAGTTGCTTCCCCTGGCCTCGTACCCGGGCAATGAGGGGCCGCCTGCGTTGTCCGCGGACGGCAACCTGGTCGCCTTCGCCTGGTCGGGCTCCGACACGCCTGGCCCGACGGACATCTACGTGAAGGCTGTGGGAAGTGAAGCGCTTCGGCGTTTGACGGAGACTCCGGCCGCGGAAACCGGCCCGGCCTGGTCCCCCGACGGGAACAGCATTGCCTTCGTACGGGACGGCCAAGGGGTATTCACCATGTCGCAGCTCGGCGGAGCCGAACGCCAGGTATCGGTCTCCGGCACTCACGTCGCCTGGGCTCGTGACTCGAAGTCGATTCTCATTCGTGACCGGGAAGGGAATCCCGGTCCCTTTGGCATCTACCAGGTATTCCTCGACACGCTCGAGCGCCGTCGGTTGACGCAGGCCCCCATCGGCCAGGGAGACTGGAAGTTCGAGGTCTCACCCGATGGCCAGACACTGGCGTTCATACGTTTTGAACGCCAGGGGATCGCAGACCTGTACGTCGTCCCCATGCAAGGAGGCAACCCGCGGCGGCTCTCGAACTGGAACGCGGGCCTGACCGGGTTGTCGTGGACCCCCGATGGTCGAGAGATTGTCTACTCGGTCCAGGAGCCGGCCGCTGGTCGGCTGTGGCGGATCGACGCGAACAGCGCCCGACCCGGTCGAGGATCGCCCATTGCGGACATCCCCGCGGCCGCTGTGGATCCGTCGATCTCGAGGCCGATGCCCGGTCAGCCGGCACGCCTTGCGTTTCAAACGATCACCCGCGACGTCGACATTCACATGATGGACCTCGGGGACCGCCTGGTGAATGACGCCATCGAGTCGAAGCCCTTTTCGAAGTCGACTCGCATCGAGAGCTCGGCGCGATTCTCGTCAGACGGCAGCCGGATTGCGTTCGTGTCGTCCCGATCAGGTGACATGGAGATTTGGGTCGCGGGCCGCGATGGGAGCCGACTTCAGCGGATCACGTCACTGGGCGCTCCTCAACTTTTCGTTGGTGGCTGGTCCCCGGACGGCGCAAGGATCGCGTTCGACGCCGCGATCGCCGGCAACAGTGACGTCTATCTCGTCGGGTCGGATGGAGGGCATCTGCGTCGGCTGACATCAGAACCCTCCACGGACGGAGTGCCGTCGTGGTCGGGGGATGGGCGCTGGATCTACTTCGCGTCGACACGCGCAGGAGTGATTCCGGACATCTGGCGGGTCTCTCCCGAAGGAGGCGACGCCATCAGACTGACACGCAACGGCGGCTTCGAGCCGCGGGAATCTCCGGACGGCCGGTACCTCTTCTATCTCGATCGTCATCCCGGGGGCCTGGCGATCGGCGGTACTGCCAGGCTGATGCGCCTGCCTCTCGTCGGCGGACAGGAGGAACTGGTGCTCGAGCACGTTCATCCGTTTCTGTGGTCGGTCACGGAGACCGGGATCGTGTTCGTCACCCGCGAGCTGAACTTCGACGCCATTGATGTGTACCGGTTCAGCGATCGGCGGGTTGCCCGCCTGGGTCGGCTCGGATTTCGGATACCGTGGACCTTCACGCAGATGACGGTGTCCCGCGAGGGGCGCTGGGCATTGGCAACCGAGATGGTCCGATTCGACACCGATCTCATGCTGCTCGACAACTTTCGGTGAGCCCGTCTGAGTCCCGACCAGCACGATCAGGTCGAACGGCTGTTGAGATCGCTGATAGGCAAACGAGCTGATTGCGCTGCGTCTGGCCCGCGTGCAAGTTTGACGGCTGGGCTTGCCTGATAAAGGGTGCACCTGGGCGCTAACCGTTGAGATTGCTGACGCGCTGACGGGCGGGAGGCCGTGAGTGACTCAGCGACAGGGCGGCACTCCCCCATTCCCCTCGTTAAAGATCTCCAAGAGCCCCGCGAACTCAAGAAGCTCGGTCCGTGTGTGATCCGAATGCGCCCCATCCGTGAAGTAGCCGCTTCCGGCAATCTCCCAGGGCTCTCCTACCTCGTCTGGGCGGATGTCAGGATCGAGCTGCTCGAGGTTCAATCCCGCAGCTATGAACTGGTGCGCCAGGATGTAGTACGGATCGCCCTCGGGTGGGGTTCTGAGCACCTCGATCCAGCGCATGCCGCTCGTGTAGAAGATCGCATCGGGATCGAACCGGGCAGGCCAGGCAAGCGGATGCGTCTTCCAGTAACCGGCGCCGAAGGTGCAGCGGCGAGTTTCGACGACTGCCTCGAGGGTGCCGGTGGATCTGGAAGCGGGGCTCTGTGGCCCGGAGCTCGTAGGCGAGATGGGGGAGTCACTGCAGGCGACCGCTGCCGCCGCAAGTAGCAGCCCAGGCCCAGTCAACCTCCGTCGGATTCGTGGCATCTTTGCCTCCGGTCTGGACGCTGTCGACGTCATGGCCGGCCGACGGTGTCGTTGTGCTTGCGCGTAACGACGGGCCCGACAGCGCCGAGCTGGTATGACAGTCTTTCCTCGGCTCGACTTCTGAATGAAGCGAGCTGCTGGCGCAACCCGCCTCGCGACGCGATCCGCAGCAGTGCGGATGAAGGGTGGACGATGGACATGATACCCCCCGTCCGACAGATACGGGGCGAGGATGCCACGGCCGCATCCGAGGTCCACGAAAGCCCCCACGGATGTCAGCTTCCCATTCCCGAAGATGGCGAATATCTCAACGCGACCATAAGGCAACGTCACCGCACCACAACTCCCGATCCGCAATCCGGAACGCTTCCGGATCTCGTCCCATCGATGACGGTACGAATCGCGTCGACAACGATTTCTGGCTGATCGATCTGCACGAGATGACCGGAATGTTCGGCAATGATTTGACACCCGCGTTCCGAAAGCCTGGCTTGATCTCGTTGCAGTTGTCGCCATGTCGCGTCGGCGCCGCGCGCGCCGGTCACAACAACCACCGGAATCGGGAGCTTTCGGCGCGAAGTCCTGACCTGGGAGGCGCTTTCGCGTATATGAATGATTTCGTCCGCGGCCGCCTGGTATCCGGCGGCACGGAATCTCGTTGCGCCAGCGAATCTTCGAACTGACGGGGAGAGCAAAGCCGGATCTGGACCGAACGAGACGCCGAGCAGCCGCAAGATCCCGAATGACGAGAGCAGAGGCACCCAGCGGGCTAGCCGTGGCACTTCGTGCGTCTGGTCTTCGTGTGAGGCATCGATGAGGATAAGTCCTGCCACGCGATCGGGGTGATCGGACGCAAAGACGCGTACGTTGAAGCCACCGCTGGACGCCGCTACGAGCACGACCGGTACGCCCATGCCGCTGCGATCGAGCAGTTCGGCGAGCTCGCCGCGCGATGTGGCGTGCTGTCCGAGGTGACGGGCCAGGATCGCTGTAACCCATCCCCGCCCGGTCGTAAGAGCAGACGCGTGTGAATCGAGCGATCTCGGGCTGAACGAAGCCCCAGTCGGCGCTCGAGCCGCCCAAGCCGGTTTCAAGAATGACGGGGGGAGCACCCACGCCCGTACACCAGAGATGCAGCCTGTGCCCTCCGACATCGACAAGTTGTCCCGGCGGTGGAGTTGATGCCAGCTCCTTGCGCGTCGCAACCCATTGATACGTCGCGCCGGCGACAACAGCGAGAAGGAACAAGCCAATCAGCCCGACCAGAATTCGCCTCGTCCAACGCCACATACTGATGTCTCCGGCAACGGACCCTGCGTCTACAACTCAGGGCGGCCGCTCGAATCGTGGTTGTCGCTGATTCGATCGGATCATGAAGGCGCTGGCGCCCAACCGTCTCGGTGTACGCCCGGCAAATTCGTCGAGAGGATCGCGAATTGTAGAGCGCGAGGGCGAATCAGCGCTCATGCTATCGCTCATGGGTGCCGCTGCAAATCAGTGTCTCGCCGCTCGGGTCCGCGGCCACACCGGGCTGACAAGTTCGATGCGCCACACGGGACCGCCCACGTACAACGCTTGCTCAGACTTCACGAATGCTGGCGCGTCACCACCGAGAATCCACACGTGCGAATCAGGCGGCTGCTTCCCGAGGAGCGGAGCAAGGACACCGCTGAGGCCGCCGATGTCTACCTTGAGGATGTAGTGCGTGGCGGTTCGGCTCATGGAGCCAGTAGAGAATCGCTCTCGCCCGCCAACCTCCAACTCGAGCTTGACCAGGCGCGGCTTCGGCGTTGCGGCGACAAACGAGAGAGACTTCGGCGCTGCATCCGCCCGTACATTCTTCAGCAGCGTCAGGATCAGTCCGTTTGACAGGTCGGGCGGCACGTCCAGGTGTTCCGACTCGGTCTTCTGTTGTCCGTGATCGTCGCTGTATCGCACGACGACGTCACCTTTTTCGGCATCGATCGTCATGTCGATCGGCTGCGGAAAGGTGGGGCCCTTCTGCACGAGGTGGGTCGCTGACCAACCGGAATAGCCGTCGCTGAGTGAAGACGGCTGTCTCGTCGTGGATCGACCCGTCCTTGAAGCGAAAGATCAGTCGGGTCGTGACTCGCGGACCGCGGGCTGTCTGGATCAAGTCGCCGTCTGCGAGAAGGGCGCCGTCCATCGTCCGAAGAGCGAGAAACCCATGCACGATGCCTTCGGTATGACGTACAGAAACGGGCTCGCCAAAGACATGTGCTGGCGCAAGCAGCGCGATCGCGGTCAGGATCAGGGCCGCGCGTTGCCGGCCCTGCCGGCGAAGGAGATCGGCGTGGTTCACAGACCAGTTACATCGGTTGGAATCAGTTTCGTGGTGCGTAAGCATGGATCTCGACTCGGACACGAAAATGGCGACGGAGTGCATTACTGCGGCGAACGTCGCCGCACTCTCACCACGCTAATCAAAAAGCAGGCCTGGACGGGTCAGCGGCGCTGGTGGACCATTGATGAGGTAGCGACGCGATTCGGAACAGCAGATCGCCAGGACACGACTCGCAGCAAGGCGAAGACCGCGCAAGTCCGTCGATGACCGTTTCACTGCGGCAAGGACCCGTTCCTCAGCGTTCCATCCGCTTTTTGGTGATCGCGAGCGAAGCCTGCATCCCCTGTTCTGCCTCGCCCCGCACTTTGCCGCGGATGAGCGAGCCCACGAAACCGTCAAGCCCGTCCGATCGGCTGCGATTGACGTTGGCGAACCAGAATCCTTCTCCACGTGCGGAATCCGGTACGAGGACTCGCAGTTCGATGGCCGTCCAGAAGTAGTGGCTGGCGTACAACATCTTCGAAACCACCACGACGTGGGACTGCTGGTCTGCAATCGTCACATGATTCATGCGAATCGTCGGCTTGAGCCCGAACTTGACATTCTGCCAATACAGAAAGGACTCGGCCTTCGGCAGCATCACTTTCGGATAGTCGAGAAGATACTTCTTGAGATTCGGCAGATAGTCGGTCATTTCCGGCATGCGATCGACCATGGCTGCGAACTCCTGAGCCACAAACGTCGGGCGTTTCACGTCACGATACGCGGCGAGCCGGCTGTTCCCGCCCTCCAGATATCCGGTGGCGTACTCGAGCGCCAGCCTTCGTATCGATCGCTCGACATCGGCGGCTGCGGTGGGTTTCGACCAATCGGTTTCCTTTTGAATACGCGTCAACGCGGCTTCGCTTACCTTGACCTCGCAATCGCCGACCTTACAGGTCTTCAGGTCCACAACGTCGCCGGCCGGAAGAGAGAGCTGCTCGAAGTCCTCGAGTCGAGGCGGGTCGCTGATACGCTTCGTCACCAGAAAGTTGTCGCCCTTTTCAAACGACTCGATGTCCTTCACGGCGGTAAGGTACCGCGCCAGCGGTGCGTTGACCCACACGGCACCGAAGATGGCCACCTCTTTGGTCGGATCGGTTGGGAGGAGCTGCGTCACGGGCTGTCCGGCGAGGAGTTGCTTGTGTTGGTCGGCGGTCAGCTGGACGTGAGCCTTGATGTAGGAGTCGAATCGGGCGGGAAGCGAAGGCTGGCCCAGCGCCCAAAGAGACATCCCATCCGGCCTCAGGGCGAGTACTGCGACGAGCCCAGCCACCGAGAGCAGGAGCACACGGGGTCCGGCGTTCAATCGAGTCCACGGAAATGGCATCATGTCGCTCCTGGGCTCAGAAAGCCTCCGCATCAGGTTTACCACACGCTCAGCGATTCAGTCCACGATCGTAAACCAGACTGAACGCCGTTATCTCTGCGAATGTCGGAGGTCGTCGAGGAGCTAACTGGTTCGAGGCTGAAAGCGTGCCAATCGTGGTCCTGCGTGAGCCGTCGTGCTTGCGAAAGGCGCACTCGAGGACGATCCCTGCCTGGAACAATCCCCTGACGTGCCGTCGGCGCCGATGTGTTCGCTCGTAAGCGATCGCTGCAGATTGGGAGGTCTGACGATTCTGCGATAATCGTCGGCGGTGGAGCTGATGCGCTGGTGACTGATCTCTCTCGTCCTGCTGAGTGCCGTCATCGGCGCCGGGGGCCAGCAGCCGCCGGCCGCGGAGCCGCGGTTCTGGACCTCTACCCAGGCGGTGCTCCTCGACGTCACCGTGCGCGATCGTTCGGGCGCGCACGTGCGGGATCTGACCATCGACGACTTCGAGGTCTCGGAGGACGGCCGGCGCTGCACGCTGCTGTCGCTGGAATCAGTACCGCGAGACGGCGCCGCAACCGGTCGTGACGCAGGCGCGGCCGTCCCGCACGCCAGAGGCGCGGACGGCACCACGGCCGATGAGCAGACGGTGATCGCGGTGGTCTTCCACCAGCTCACGCAGCAGAGCCGCGCCGAAGCGGTGAAGGCCGTGCGGAAGACGTTGTCGGCGCTCCGCGGATCGGAGTTCATCGGGGTCTTCACGATCGATTCCTCGCTGGTGGAGCAAGCGGCGTTCACGCGCGATCGTCGCGGCCATCGAACGGGCACTCGCGAACGTGCTCATGCGGCCGCCCGTCACCGGGCCGTCGAGCTCGTCGCTGATGGAGCAGTCGGGCTTTCCTGGCGCCGGCGGCGCCTCGGCATCGGAGTCGGCGGCTGCCGGCATGCGCGCCCGGCTCGACGCCGATCCGGGCTACACGAGCCGCCGCGAGGTCGTCGACAGCACGTCGCTCGCGAACCTTGTCGACGGGATGGCGCAATACGCCGGGCGCCGGGTGGTGCTGCTGCTCTCCGAGGGGCTCTACATCAGCCCGCGCCTGACGAGCGCCGGCAAGGCGGCAATCCGGCAGAACGTCAGCATCTATGCCATCGACGCCGCCGGCTTCACCGGCGACGCGCACGCGCAGAGCGACGTGACGGCGTGGGCGGACTTCAACAGCGCCAGCCGCTTCGATCCCGACCTGCGGCTGCAGTATCACGAGAGCGATCGCACGAAGGGGCTGGGTCCGATCGCGTGGTGGACCGGCGGGCTTCGCCTCGCCGGCACCAACGACCTCGCGGCGACAATCCGCCGGGCCGCGGAGGACTGGCGGCCCTACTATCTGCTGGCGTATCAGGCGCCGGCCGGCGTCACTTCATCCGCCAGCCCGCGCATTGAGGTGAGGGTGAAGCGCCCGGCCCTCGCAGTGAGAGCCAGGCAGATTCGGGGGAATTAGAACGACAGGTCCGCGATTGCCCGACGATGCGAGCCGAGCGGCGCAACTGAAGTTGCGCCCTCCTGGGATTGCGCGGCCGAACTAAGTTCGGCCCTCCTAGGACTTGCCGTTTGTCAGCGCCCCGAGGAAGTCGCTGTTGCTCTTGGTCTTGCCCATCTTCGAGAGCAGCAGCTCCATCGCCTCGACCGGCGACAGCGGGTTCAGCACCTTGCGCAGCACCCACACGCGGTTGAGGTCCTCCTTCACCAGCAGCAGCTCCTCCTTACGGGTGCCGCTCTTCTGGATGTCGATGGCCGGGAACACGCGGCGGTCCACCAGCTTGCGATCGAGGAGGATCTCCATGTTGCCGGTGCCCTTGAACTCCTCGAAGATCACCTCGTCCATGCGCGAGCCGGTGTCGATCAGCGCCGTGGCGACGATGGTCAGCGAGCCGCCCTCCTCGATGTTGCGAGCGGCGCCGAAGAAGCGCTTCGGGCGCTGCAGGGCGTTGCTGTCGACGCCGCCCGACAGGATCTTGCCGGAGGCCGGCACGATCGTGTTGTAGGCGCGCGCCAGGCGCGTGATCGAGTCGAGCAGGATGACGACGTCCTTCTTGTGCTCGACCAGGCGCTTGGCCTTCTCGATCACCATCTCGGCCACCTGCACGTGGCGCTGCGCCGGCTCGTCGAAGGTCGAGGAGATGACCTCGCCCTTGACCGACCGCTGCATGTCGGTGACTTCTTCGGGCCGCTCGTCGATCAGCAGGACGATCAGGTAAATCTCGGGATGGTTGTGGGCGATGCTGTTGGCCAGGCTCTGGAGCAGCATCGTCTTGCCGGTGCGCGGCGGCGCGACGATCAGGCCGCGCTGGCCCTTGCCGAGCGGCGTCATCAGGTCCATGACGCGGCCCGAGAGGTTCTCGCCGTCGGTCTCGAGCTGGATCCGCCCCTGCGGGTAGAGCGGCGTCAGGTTCTCGAAGAAGACCTTGTCGCGCGCCTTCTCCGGCGGCTCGAAGTTCACCGCCTCCACCTTGATCAGCGCGAAGTACCGCTCGCCTTCCTTGGGCGACCGGATCTGGCCCGACACCGTGTCGCCGGTGTGCAGGTCGAACTTGCGTATCTGACTGGGGGAGACGTAGATGTCGTCAGGGCCGGGCAGGTAGTTGTAGTCGGGGGCGCGGAGGAACCCGAACCCGTCGGGCAGCACCTCCAGGACGCCTTCCGAGAAGATGAGACCGCTCTTCTCGGCGCGCGCCCGCAGGATCTCGAAGATGAGCTCCTGCTTGCGCATGCCGGTGGCGCCCGGCACCTCCAGCTGCTTGGCGATGCGCGTCAGCTCGGTGACGCTCATCTCCTTCAGCGTGGCGAGGTCGATGACCTCGGGTTTTTCGGGCTTGGCGGGGGGCTGCTGCTGAGCAGTCTTCTGATCAGTGTCCACAGTTCTTTCAGTCCTTCGCCCGTCGCAGCTGCGACGGGCAGCACGGGGGTAGTGAACGCTCGTTCAAATGCGTGCTGCGCGCGAGAGCGTTCGCCGCGCGACAGCTTGTCGAACTTGGTGGCGACGACCCACAGCGGCACGCCGAGGGTCGTCAGCCAGTCATGGGCGCCGAGGTCGCTTGCGAGGCCGGGATGCCGGCCATCGACCACTTGCAGGACCGCGAAGACGTCCGGAGGCCGGCGCCCGGAGGCGACCTGCCGGGACCGATCCTCGAAGTAGCGGCGCGTCAAGACCTCGAAGGCCTCGACGCTGGCCTGCCCGCCGCGCGCGTAGCCGTAACCGGGGAGATCCACGAGGTGAAAGGGGCTCTCGCCCTCCGCCTCGATGCGGTAGACGTTGATCAACCGCGTCTTGCCCGGCGCCGCGCTGGTGCGCGCCACTTTCGTCCGTGCCAGCGTGTTGACCAGCGTGGACTTGCCGACGTTCGACCGGCCCACCAGCGCCAGCTCGGCCAGTCCATCGGCCGGACACCCCTCGGGGCCGACCGCGCTCGTCACGAATGTGGCGCGGACTTTCAAGCCGGTCGGAAACTCTTAGTGCGTGATCGTGTCGTCGGGGGCGTCCACGACGTCCTCGGCGACCGGCGCAATCGGGCCGGGCAGCGGCTCGGCCAGCGCCGTCTTCAACACCTCGTCCATCGTCTGCACGAGGTAGACGTTCATGACATCCAGAACGTTCTTGGGGATGTCCGCCAGGTCCTTCTCGTTGTCCTTCGGCAGGACGAGCGTGCGCACTCCGGCGCGATGGGCCGCCAGCACCTTCTCCTTGAGGCCGCCAATCGGGAGCACCTTGCCCCGCAGCGTGATCTCGCCGGTCATCGCGACGTCTCGGCGGGTCGGCACCCGGGCCAGGGCCGACACCAACGCCGTTGCAATCGTGATGCCGGCGCTGGGGCCGTCCTTCGGGATGGCGCCTTCGGGCACGTGGATGTGCACGTCGTGCTTGCGGTTCCAGTCCTTCGCGAGGCCGAGATCGTCGGCCCGGCTGCGCACCCAGCTCATGGCGGCGCGTGCGGATTCCTGCATCACGTCGCCCAGTTTCCCGGTCAGCATCAGCGAGCCCTTGCCGGGCATCAGCGTCGCTTCCGTCACCAGGATCTCGCCGCCGACTTCCGTCCACGCGAGCCCCGTCGCGATGCCGACCTCGTTGGTCTGCTCGGCCTCGGTGGAGCGGTAGCGCGGCACCCCGAGGTACTCGGTGACCTTCGTCGCGTCGAATTCCTCGCTGAACGAGGTCCCCTGGACGACGACCTTGCGCGCGACCTTGCGGCAGATCGACGAGATCTCGCGTTCGAGGTTGCGGACGCCGGCTTCACGCGTGTAGCGCTGGATGATCGCCTGGATGGCCTCGTCGGTGAAGGTGAGGTTGGCCTTCGTGAGCCCCGTGCCTTCCACCGCCTTCGGCGCCAGGAACTTCTTCGCGATCTCGAGCTTCTCCTGCTCGGTGTAGCCGGCCAGCTGCAGCACTTCCATGCGGTCGCGCAGCGCCTGCGGGATCGTGTGGAGCACGTTGGCCGTGCAGATGAACATGACGTTCGACAGGTCGTACTCGACGTCGAGGTAGTGATCGAGGAACGCGTTGTTCTGCTCGGGGTCGAGCACTTCGAGCAGCGCCGCCGAGGGGTCGCCGCGGAAGTCCATCGACATCTTGTCGACTTCGTCGAGCAGGAAGACCGGGTTCATCGTCCCGGCCTTCTTCATCATCTGGATGATCTGGCCGGGGAAGGCGCCGATGTAGGTGCGGCGGTGGCCGCGGATCTCGGCCTCGTCGCGGACGCCGCCAAGCGACAGGCGCACGAACTTGCGGTTCATCGCCCGCGCGATGGACTTGGCCAGCGAGGTCTTGCCGACGCCGGGAGGGCCCGCCAGCGTGAGGATCGTCGCCTTCGGCTTCTTCACCAGCGCGCGCACGGCGAGGAACTCGAGGATGCGGTCCTTGATCTTCTCCAGCCCGTGGTGGTCTTCGTGGAGCACCGCCTCGGCGTGCGTGAGGTCGCGGCTCTCCTTGGACTTCTTGTGCCACGGCACCGCGATCAGCCAATCGAGGTAGTTGCGCGAGACGGTGGCCTCGGCCGACATCGGGGGCATGGCTTCCAGGCGCTTCAGCTCCTGGATGGCCTTCTCCTCGACGTCCTTGGGCATCTTGCCCTGCTCGATCTTCTTCTTCAGATCGTCGATCTCGTTGCCCTTCTCGTCCTTGCGGCCCAGTTCCTTCTGGATCGCCTTCATCTTCTCGTTGAGGTAGTACTCCTTCTGCGCCTTCTCCATCTGCTTCTTCACGCGCGACTGGATGCGGCGGTCGACCTGGAGCTTGTCCACCTCGGCTTCGAGGATGCTGGCAATGCGGTTCAGACGCTCGAGCGGCGAGACGATCTCGAGGAGGTTCTGCTTCTCGTCGACGCCGACCAGCAGGTGCGCGGCGATGGTGTCGGCGAGCTTGCCGGGATCGTCCACCCGCACGGCGGCGATCATCGCGTCGTAGTGCAGGTTGTTCGAGAGCTTCACGTACTGCTCGAACAGCGACACGACGCGGCTCATCGTGCCCTCGACGTCGCCGGTGGCGTCCTTGTGCTTCGCCAGCACCTTCACGACGACGCGGTAGAAGCCCTTGTCTTCCTTCCACTCGATGGCGCGGGCGCGGTCGACGCCTTCGACCAGCACCTTGATGTTGCCATCGGGCAGCTTCAGCGACTGGACGACGTTGGCGACGCAGCCCATCGTGAAGATGTCCTCGGGCCGCGGGTCGTCCACCGACGCGTCGTGCTGCGCGGCGAGGAAGATCTTCTTTTCCTTCCCGAGCGCGTGCTCGAGCGCGCGCGTCGAGCTGGGCCGTCCGATGACGAACGGCATCATCATGTGCGGGAAGACAACGACGTCCCTGAGGGGGACGATCGGAAGCGTTTCGTAGACTTCCATCGGGTTCCGTGTTGTGGTCAGCAAATGAGGGCCGGAGGAATCCGGCCCGTCGAGGCAGGAGGGGGAGTCGTATCCCGGGCTCCTAGCCAGCCTTCTCGATCAACGTGATCGGCTTGTCCTTGGCTTCCACCACCTCGCGCGTGATCACGCACTCGCGCACCTTCTTCTGCGAGGGGAGGTTGTACATCAGGTCCAGCATCAGCTCTTCGATGATCATCCGCAGGCCGCGCGCGCCGATCTTGCGCTTCAGCGCCGACTCGGCGATCGCCTCGAGCGCGTCGTCGGTGAACTTCAGCTTCACGTTCTCGTACTCGAGCAGCTTCTGGTACTGCCGGACGATGGCGTTGCGCGGCTGCGTGAGGATCTGAATCAGCGCCGGCTTGTCGAGCTCGTGCAGCGTGCCGACGACCGGCAGGCGGCCGACGAACTCGGGGATCAGGCCGTACTTGATCAGGTCTTCCGGCTCGAAGGCCTCGAGCGTCGCGCCGACGTCGCGGTTGACCATCGACTTGACGTCGGCCTTGAAGCCCAGCGTCTTCTTGCCGACCCGCCGCTCGATGGCCTTGTCGAGGCCGACGAAGGCGCCGCCGCAGATGAACAGGATGTTGGTCGTGTCCACCTGGAAGAACTCCTGGTGCGGGTGCTTGCGTCCGCCCTGCGGCGGGACGTTGGCGACCGTGCCTTCCAGGATCTTCAGCAGCGCCTGCTGCACCCCTTCGCCCGAGACGTCGCGCGTGATCGACGGGTTCTCGTCCTTGCGGCAGATCTTGTCGACTTCGTCGATGTAGATGATGCCCTGCTGCGCCTTCTCGATATCGCCACCGGCGGACTGCAGCAGCTTCAGGATGATGTTCTCGACGTCCTCGCCGACGTAGCCGGCTTCGGTGAGCGTCGTCGCGTCGACGATCGTGAACGGGACCGAGAGCAGCTTGGCCAGCGTCTGCGCCAGCAGCGTCTTGCCGGTGCCGGTCGGCCCGATGAGCAGGATGTTGCTCTTCGTGAGCTCGACGTCGTGGCGGCTGCGCGGCTGCTTCTGGATCTCGATCCGCTTGTAGTGATTGTAGACAGCGACCGCCAGCTTCTTCTTGGTGCGGTCCTGGCCGATCACGTACTCGTCGAGGAACTTCTTGATCTCCGGCGGCGAGGGCAGCGAGCTGCGCACGCCGCGGGTCTCGAACCGGTTGTCGTCCGCGATGATGTCGTTGCAGACCTCGACACACTCGTCGCAGATGAAGACCGTGGGCCCGGCGATGAGCTTACGGACGTCGTTCTGATCCTTGTTGCAGAACGAGCAACGCAGAACTTCCGACTCGCCGTTCTTCTTGACCATGGGGCGGCTGTGCTCCCGCTAGTGGCCCTGGTGGGGGGCCCGGATCGCCGAAGTCTGAAGGTTACGCCCGCTTGCGGATGACATCATCAATAATACCGTATTCCCGCCCCTGTTCCGCCGACATGATGTAGTCACGTTCGGTATCATCCTGGATACGCTTTGCCGGCTGGCCGGTATGTAGCACGAGGATCTCGTTGATCCGCTCGCGCATTCGCAGGATTTCCTTCGCCGCCAGGTCGATGTCGGTGGCCTGGCCGCCGAGCCCGGACATCCAGGGCTGGTGAATCAGGATGCGCGAGTTGGGCAACGAGTACCGCTTGCCCTTGGCGCCGGCCGCCAGCAGCACGGCGGCAATCGAGGCCGCCTGCCCGATGCAGTTGGTCTGCACGTCGGGCTTGATGAACTGCATCGTGTCGTAAATCGCAAACCCGGCCGTAATCGAGCCGCCCGGGCTGTTGATGTAGAGGTGGATGTCCTTGTCCGGATCCTCCGCCTCGAGAAACAGCATCTGGGCGATAGCCAGGTTGGCCACCGTGTCGTCGATGGGCGTGCCGATGAAGACGATGTTGTCCTTCAGCAGCCGCGAAAAAATGTCATAGGCACGCTCGCCCCGGTTCGTCTGTTCGACGACCATCGGCACGAGTTGCGCACGGGGTTCAGACGCGTATCGGCGCATAGGGGATGTTCGGGGGGCCTGAGGAACGGCTCAGCTTTCTGAGATTGTAGCACGCGAACGGACGAGATCGACGGCTTTCTCCCGCCGTAACCCCATATAAAGTCGAGAGATCCCGCCATCTTTTTCGAGCTTGGCGCGAACTTCGTCGCTCTTCCGGCCCGTGGCGGCGGCGTACCTCTCTATTTCGGCGTCAAGCTCCGCGGACTCCACCCCAATCTGCTCGCGGCGCGCCACCTCATCCAGGACGATGGCTGACGCGACCGCTTCGCGAGCCGGTTCACGCTGGTGGTCCCGGAAGCCCTGCCAGTCGATGTTCTGCTGGCGCGGGTCCACGCCCTGCTCGTAGAGCCGGCGGACGAACTCCTCGGTCCGCCGCTCCACCTCGCGGTCGAGCAGCGCGTCGGGGATGTCGAAGGTCACCTTCGAGGCCAGCTGCCTGAGCAGCTCGTTGCGCAGCTCCCGCTCGGCGCCGCGCTCGGCGTCGCGCTGCAGGTCCTCCCGGACGCGCGTTTTCAGGGCCTCGAGGCTCTCGAAATCGCCCAGATCCTTCGCCAGCTCGTCATCCAGCGCGGGAACGACACGAGATTTGATGCCGTTGACCTTCACGGCGTACTCGAGCGTCGTGCCGGCCAGCTCGCTGACGGCGTATTCCGCCGGATATTCCACCGGGAACTGCTTGTGCTCGCCGACGGCCATACCGACGAGCTGGTCGTCGAACCCCGGCGGGTTCGCCGAGGCGCCAATCTCGATCGAGATGTTCTCGTGCCGATCGGGCGAAGCGCTTGCCGCATCGCGGACGAGGTCCACGACCACCGTGTCTCCGGCTTCGACGGCCCGGCCTTCGACCGGCTCGTACCGCGCCGCGCGCTGGCGCAGCCGCTCCAGCGTCTCGTCCACGGCCTGGTCGGTGACCGCCGCCGACGGCCTGGTCAGGCGGAGGGAGCCGTAGTCGCCGGGATCGAAGGCCGGCACGGTCTCGAAGTCCGCGGTGAACTTCAGCGGCTGGCCTTCCTCGACGAGCACGTTCTTGATGTCCGGCGTGTCCACGGGCTCGACGCCGCGCTCCCGCAAGGCGCTGTCCACGGCGCGCGGGATCAGGTCGTGCGCGACGTCGTGGAGGATCTGGTCCCGGAAACGCGTGCGGACGACTTTCACCGGCACCTTGCCGGGACGGAAGCCAGGCAGGCGGGCGGCCTTGCCGTAGTCGCGGGCGATGCGGTCAATCTCGGCATCGACCACAGCGCTCGGGATTTCCACGAGCAGCTGCTTACGGGTATCGGAAACGTCGACGAACTCGGTCTTCATGATGGCGAATGTGGAGCCGCTGCCGGGAGGAGGAGAGCGCTACGTTGGCAAACGGGAACCTCTCAAGCTAGCACGAAGTCGACGGAGGGTGGAAGCGAAATGGCTCGTGGATTTAGCCCGTTCCGCGGATCCGACGGCCGTTGGCCTGCAGCGCCGCCATCACCGCCAGCGCGGCCAGCGGCACCAAGAGGCCGGTCCGCAGTTGCCCGGTGCGGCTCGACGCCAGGCCGACCAGCCACGGCAGCGTCGCCCCGCCGAGCCCGCCCATCGCGAACAGTGGCCCCATCATCCCCGGCGCCGACGGCGCGACGTGGCGGGTCATCGCCGCGATCAGCAGGGGGAAGATGGGCGCCAGTCCGACGCCGGCCAGGACCGCGCCGGCGATCGCCGTGGCCATGCCGCTGCTGCCGACAAGCAGGAGCACCGCCACGCCCGCGATGCCGAGGCCGGCCACCAGCAGCGCTTCCTCCGAGATCTTGCGCAGGACCAGCGGCGCGCCCAGCCGGCCCAGCGTCTCGGCGCCCCAGAAGGCCGTCGGCGCCAGGGCCCAGAGCGTGCCGCCGGACGGGCCGGCGCGCCGCGTGAACTCCGCGATCCAGCCGCCGATCGACGTCTCGGTGCCGACATAGAGATAGGCGAGCGCGGCGAAGGTCGCCACTAGCGCCGCGACGCGTGCGCGCCCGGCGCCGGCCGCCCCCGCGCCCTGCGCCGCCGCCGGCCGGCGGCTCTCCGGCCATCCGCGCTCGAGCGCCAGCACCGCCGCCAGCGCCGCCGTCAGGCCGCTGAGGATCAGCAGCGGCGTCCCGGTGCCAGGCACCGCAGCCGGTAATGTGCTGGTTCCATGGGCAATGACAGCGCCGGCACTAGCGGCGGTGCCAGGCACCGTCAAGCCGACGACGAGCGGCCAGAGCACGGCGCCGACGCCCCACGACACGTTCAGCAGGCTGAGCGCCGCGGCGGCGTTGGCCGGCCGCAGCGCGGCGACGACGAAATTCGTGATCGGCAGCACGAGGCCGAGGCCGAGCCCGTAGAGAAGCGCCGCCGCGATGCCGGCCGGCCACGGCACGGCGCTCATCGCGGCGACCCCGACGGCGGTGACCGCGAGCCCGACGACCAGGGTGTGCCGGTCGCCGAGCCGCCGGGTGACCAGCGACGACAGGAACGTCGAGCTCATCTGCCCGGCGAACTGCGCGGTGAAGAGCGAGCCCGCCTCGGCGTCGGTCAGCGACCAGCGCGTCAGCAGCAGCGGCATCATCGGCCCGAGCAGCGTCGTCGCCATGCCGGCGACGACGAAGACGGCGTGCAGCAGGACGATCGCGCGGCGGTCGGCGGGTGGCGGCGTCATGCGCGGACGCGCGGCGCCCGCGCGGTGGAGCCGCGGACGACCAGCTCCGGCTCCACCTCGATCGTCCGCGCGTACTTCGCGCGTGGCCCGGCGCTGATGCGCGCGACGAGCGTCTCGGCGGCGACTTCGCCCATCAGCCGGAGCGGCTGGCGAATGGTCGTCAGCGGCGGGTTGTGCGACGCGGCGCTCAGGATGTCGTCGAAGCCGACGACCGAGACGTCCTCCGGCACGCGCCTGCCGGCGTCTCCGAGCGCGGCAATCGCGCCGAAGGCCGACATGTCGTTGAAGGTGAACATCGCCGTGAACGGCACGGCGCGCTGCAGCAGGTCTTCGGTGACGGCGCCGGCCGAGCTCGGCCAGCGGCCGATCGCCTTCGAGCTGCACCAGCAGGCGCGGGTCGAGCGTGATGCCCAGCACGCCGGCGGCCTCCTGAATCGTCCGCCAGCGGACGGCGGTGTCGGAGCTGAACGCCTGGCCGCGGACGACCGCGATGCGCTCGTGACCGAGCGCGCGGAGGTGCCCGAGCGCCGCCAGCGCCGCGCGATCGTGGTTCAGGCACACGTTGGTCACGCCGCTGGTCCGGCCGTGGCCCGAGACGGCGACGACCGGCACGCGCAGCGCGCGCCGGCAGGGCGTGTCGACCGCGATCAGCCCTTCGATGGCCCGATCGAGCAGCAGCTTCGGATACTCCTCGAGCAGGTCGGCGTGATGGCGGTGGCTGGTAATGAAGTAGAGATAGCCTTCCTGCAGAAGGCGGTCCTCGATGCCGCGCAGGACGAGCGTCGAGTAGCCCTCGCTGATCTCGGGCACCAGCACGCCGACGGTGAGGCTGCGCTGCCGGCGCAGGGAGCGCGCCAGCGTGTTGGGCCGGTACTGGAAGCGCCGCGCCGCCGCGAGGATCCGCTCCTGCGTCTGGCGGGGAATCGCCGAGGCGCCCGGCGCCTGGTTCAGCACCAGCGAGATCGACGCCGGCGACAGCTTGAGGTGCTCGGCGAGCGAACGCAGAGTGACCGGTCCGTCGCTGCCAGGTCGCGGGGAAGGCGGCCGACGGGCAGCGGTCACGGCTGGAGTCTCGCACGGCCGATCGGGCGTCGCAAGCCTCGGCGGGCGGTCCACGCGGTCACTGCCGCGTGAAGCCGATGGCCTGGAGCGCGGGCTCGATCTCCGGATTCGACATGAACAGCTTCCACAACAGACCGGTCCTGTGGTTCTCGATCATCACGACGGTCGGCGCCTGGTTCAGCCCCATGTAGACGTCCTCGAACCAGTTCTCCGTCTGGTTGAAGCCGTCGCGGAAGCCGTAGATCCCCCACAGCCGATCGCCGAGATCGCGGTAGAAGTGCGTCAGCGCCTTCATCGACGCGTCCGGCGTGTACGGGAACGAGGCGAGCGCGCCATGGACCGTGATCGTCCCGTTGTCGCCGTCGGGCGCCGCCCGGCCGCTGCCGGCATTGACGCCCGCCGATCGCCCCCACGAGTTCTCGCCGTAGCCCGCCCGGCCGCGCGGGTTGGCAATCGCATATGCCTGGTGGATGCGCGCCATCGCGCGGTTGTTCTCGAAGTAGTTCGTGTAGCGATCGCGGCGCCCGCGCGGGTCGAAGCCGAAAAACGAGAAGTGCGTGAAGAACAGCTCCGCCGGGATGCCGACGTCGAGCGTCACCCCGTAGTACGACTTGCCGTTGACGTAGTGGTCACCGTCGGTCGTGCGGCTCCAGTTCTGCCGGTACTGCACGTGGAGCGGCGACTGACCGGCCCAGCCGGTGTGGTACAGCGAGGCCGGCACGCCATGCGTGGGTGACGCGATGGCCAGCAGGTAGACGATCATCGTCTCGTTCCACCCGATCAGCGGATGGCTGATGTGGAAGGCGTGCTTCGGCGACCAGTGCCAGTAGAGGACGTCGCTGTCGGGTGTCTTGCGGAACCAGCTCCACTCGACCTCTCGCCAGAGCTTCGTCACGGTCTCGACGATCTCGCGCTCGGCCGGCGTGGCGCGCGTGAAGTACTGCCGCGCCGCCAGCAGGCCCTGCACCAGGAACGCCGTCTCCACCAGGTCCGCGCCGTCGTCGTAGGGGCCGAAGTACGGGATCGTCCTGCCGGTGCGGCCGTCGAGGAAGTGCGGCCAGACGCCGTGGAAGCGATCGGCGGTCGCGAGGAAGCGGAGGATCTTCACCAGCCGATCGGCCGCCGCCTCGCGCGGCACGAAGCCGCGCTCGGCGCCGACGATGAGCGCCATGATGCCGAAGCCGGAGGCGCCGAGCGCGACCAGGTGTTCGTCGCCCGGCTGGATCTCGAGCGCCATCCCCGCGTTGGGATGCGCGCCGTCCCAGTAGTACCGGAAGTTCGCCTCCTGCACCATCGTCAGCAGCTCGTCGTCGGACATCGCGCGCGTCGAGGTCTGGGTGGTCGGTGACGGCGGCGACTGGTTGTCGCTGGTGTCGACGGCGGTGAGCCGGTAGGTCGCGGCGCGACTCGTGGCGCCGAGGAAGTCGACGTAGCGCTGTCGTCCCGCCCTCTGGATCCCGATGGGCGTGAACGTGCGGCCGTCAGTCGCGCGATAGATCCGGTAGTGGAGGAGATCGGAATCAGCAGACGCGGGCCACGTGAGCTCGATGTGCCGCTCGAAGCCACGCGCCGTCGGGACGCCGGGCGCGCGGGGAGCGCTCGTGTCTGTCGCGGCCGGCGTGTCGTCGATGCGGATTTCGTCGATGCGGAGCGTGCGCGCCACGCCGTCGTCGAGGCCCTGGAGGATCGTGATGCTCGCCAGGCGCTGCGGGTCGAAGCGCACGTCCCCCGTCGACTGGACTGTGCTGGCGAACGACGAGAAGGGGAGGCGGATTCGCGTCCACGTCCGGGCGGGCAGCGACGGCCGATCGCCGAGGAGTCGAATCGTCGGGCTGCCTTCGCCCTTCTGGTCGACGACGTAGATGAGCGGCGAGGCGTCGGCGGGAATCTCTTCGTCGGCGTAGGCCCAGAAGGTGAGCGAGTCGCCGGAGTAGTCGAGGCCGCCCCAGTGCTTTCTGAGTCCGAGCGTCACGCGCCAGTCGCCGCCGCGCTTCGACTGCCACGAGAGCCGAAGGCAGTTGGGCGGGCTGACGCACTCGGCGCTATCGACCGGCACCTTACCGCCGGCGAGAGCCAGGTCGCTGGGCGCGACGAACGAGCCGCTGCCCCAGTAGTACGCGTCGGGCGTGACGCTGTTGTCGAAGACGACGTGGCGGTCGTAGTCGGAGGCGTGCGCGGCGGCGGGCGAGAGCGTCAGCGCGATTACGAGGCCGCGCGCGAGGAGAAATCGCGCGTTCATGGCTGCCGCCTCGCCGCGCGCTGGCGCTCGTCGGTGAGCCGCTGAAACGTGGCTCGGGCTCGCTCCGCGTCCGCCGTCCGCCCGGCGCGCGTGTAGGCGCGGGCGAGCGCGTAGTAGAGCCGCGGATCCTCGCGGACGTCCTGCTCGGCCAGCTCGAGCTCCGCGATCGCGCGCGTGGTGTCGGCCGTGTGCAGCAGCAGCGACCCGAGCAGGAAGTGGCCGAGCGGCACGCGCGGGTTCAGGCGCACGGCCTCTTCGGCATAAGGAAGCGCCGCCGCCGGATCGGTCTCGGCCTTGACGGCGGCGATGCCGAGGCGCGCCGGCACGTGGTCCGGCGAGTTCGCGATCTCCTTCTCGAAGGCCGTTACCGCTTCGGCGGGCTGCCGGGTCGCGACGTAGTAGCGGCCCACCGCGTACTGGACGTTGCGCGTCTGCGGGTGACTCGCGGCCAGCTGTCTGTAGGCGTCGGCGGCGCGATCGAACTGCCTGGCGACGCGCAGCTGCTCGGCGCGTCCGGCCTCGCGCACCAGCGCATCGTCGCCGGTCCCGGCATCGGCGGGGCGGATGCGGAGCACGGCGAGCCCCAGCCCGGCGATCACCTCGTCGCTCGTGACTCCGGCCTCGGCCAGCTCGGCGAAGATCTCCTGCGCGCGCTCGAACTCCGACCGGCCGGCCAGCAGCATCGCCTCGTGGTACTGGAGCACCTGGCGGAACTGCGCGTCGCCGGCGACGCCGAGCGCGCGCCCCTTCTGGATGTGCGCGAGCGCCTGGTCGGGCTGCCCGAGCCGGTACTCGCACAGCCCGAGCATCGCCCACGCCATGCCTTCCTTCGGGCGAAGCTCGGTCACCGTCGCAAAGGCGCGCGCCGCCGCGGCGTAGTCGTCGCGCTCGTAGGCGCGCATCGCGGTCTGCCAGGGCTCGTCGGCCGAGGCGGCCGCCGGCGATTGCGCCGACGTCGCGCCCGCCAGCGACAGCCACAGCATCGCCGCGAGCGCCGCCTGGATCGTCTGCCCTCGTCGCATGGCGTGCGCTCAGTTGGCCTCGAGCCACGCCCGATGCACGCGGGCCTGCTCGGGCTGATTGAGCCGGTAGTATGCCCGCGCCAGCAGCAGGTGCGCGACCCGCTCGAGCGAGCGCTTGCTGCCGGCATTGGCGAGCACGAACTCGGCCTCGACAATCACGTCCTGCCAGCGCCCGGCGTCGGCGAGGAGCCGCGCCTTCTCGACGCGCGCGTCGGGGGCCCACGGATGCCAGCCGACGATCTCGTCGACGAGCGCGGTGGCCTCTGCCGGCCGTGCATGCCGCTCGAGGAAGCGCACGTACTCGATGGCGGACTCGGCGACCCGGCGCGGCAGCCGCCGGTTGATGGCGAGCGCTTCCTTGAACGCCGCTTCCGCGCCTGCCGCGTCGTTCGAGAGATCCCGGGTCTTGGCGATCTGCGTCAGCACCTGCATGCGCAGGTCGTCGGCAGGCGCCAGCGCGAGCGCCTTTTCCCACTGCGCGAGTGCGCCAGCGGCGTCGCGCTGGCGCAGCGCGCGGCCGTAGTTGTAGCGCGCCGAGGCGTTGTCCGGCGCCGCGGCCACGGCGTCGGCCAGCAGCTGCCGGGCGATGTCGGCAGCGCGCGTCTGCCGGGTCGGGTCGACGTCGGTGAGGACGCGGCCGAGCGCGATCATCTCGCTCACGTCCGGCGCCTTCTGCAGCGCCGCCAGGCGCGCGGCCGTTCGCTCGGCCAGCACCGCCGGAGGCAGCGACAGGTAGACGCCTTCGATCTCGGAGTCGGGGTAGAGACGCATGCCCTGCTCGCAGACCTCGTATCTGCCGCCCGGCGCCGGGTCCGCCGCGCCGATGCGCGCGAGGCACGCGAGCGCGTAGGTCTGAATCGGCCGCTTCGGGTTGGCGGCAATCGCCTCTTCGAGCATTCGCGCCGCGGCGGCCGCGCGGCCCGATCGGATCAGGCTCTCGGCGTAGAGTTGTTGCGTCTCCTCGCCGACGGCGGAACTGAAGTTCCGCCCTCCTTCGACCAGCGGCGCGAGCATCGACCGGGCGGCCTCGGGCTTGCCCTCGATCAGGTTGACGCGGGCCAGCGCTTCAATCGCGTTCACCTGATCCGGGTTCAGCGCCACCGCGCGGTCGAGCGCGCGCCGCGCTTCGGCCATCGACGCGACGTCGAGCAGCGCGACGCCGAGTGCCGCGTGGCCGCTCGCCGAGGACGGCGCCATCTCCGTGTAACGCCGCAGCAGCGGCACCGCGTCCCCGGCGCGGCCCTGCTGGATGCGGCAGACGCCGAGCGCGAAGACGACGTCGGCGGCATCGGGGTGCGCGGCGAGCCACCCCTCGTAGTGCGCCGCCGCTTCGTCGAAGCGCCCCTGGCGCATCGCCTCGTCAGCCGCGGCAATCGGCGACGGCGCCTGCGCGGCGGCCGCGGCCGCCGCCAGCGAGACGAGAAACGCGGCGATCGTCGACCGTGAAATCACCCGATCCCCCGGCGCCAAGCGCCGCGTCAACCGTCAACCGTCAACCGTCAACTACCAACCGTCAACCTGAACCGTCAACCTAGAAACTGAACCTTCCCTGGAATTCCACCACGCGTCCGGACAGCGCCTTGTCGGCCTGGCCGAAGGCCGTGTTCTCGATCTGCGTGCTGCGCGTGTTGAACTCCAGCGCCCTCAGATTGAGGTTGTTGAAGACGTTGAACGCGTTGACACGGAACTCCAGGCCCACGTTGTTGCCCAGGCCGCGCATGTCCGGCAGGCCGAAGCGCTTCACCATCGTGGCGTCCACCGAGAAGTAGTTCGGACCGCGGAAGCTGTTGCGGCCGACGCCGGGCCGCGGCACCTCGTCGAACGATCCGGGCGGCGGCGGCGTGAAGTACTCGAGCGGCCCGCCGGGGAACTGCCCCCACTGCTGCATGAAGGTCTCGTTTGTCGTGTCGTCGAGCGCGCCGCCGCTGTAGGCGATGGGTCGGAGCGGGCAGACGCCGCCGCCGGCGACCTCGGCCTGGCACAGCCCGCCGCCGAACACCGGCGTCCATGGGAAGCCGGAACTGGCGGTCACGATGCCGCTCAGCTGCCAGCCGCCGAGCAGGATGCCGATCAGGTCGCGGCGGTCGCGGAAGATCGGCAGGTCCCACGTGCCGAACAGCTTGAAGCTGTGCCTGACGTCGAAGTCCGACGGCCCTTCCTCGGTGGTCTGATCGAACGGGTAGGTCTGGCGGCAGTTCGAATCGCTCGAACAGGTGTCGGTGCTCTTGCCGAGGCGGTACTCGACGCTGAACATGTAGCCGTCGTTATAGCGGCGCGTCAGCCGCGTGAGCAGCGCGTTGAACTGGCTGTCCACGTCGGTCAGCAGCATGTTCACGTTCCCGAGCCGCGGGTTCTTCGGGACGAACAGCTGGTAGGGAACGGGGCGCGCGAGGTTGTGTCCCTGGCTCCCCTGGTAGCCGACGGAGGCCACCCAGCCGCGGCCGATCTCGTAGTCGCTGTCGGCCGAGTAGCGGTAGATGTACGGGTTCGGCAGCTCCTGCGCGGTCGCGTTGACGTTGACCGGCGGGCCGCTCGACGGCAGCCCTGTCACCGGATCGAACGTCAGCACCGCTGCCGGGTTGTTCGGGTAGTCGAAGCTTGTCGGGTCGCTCGCCGTCCGGTAGGCGACGTCGCTGCCGGTCAGGGTGAAGCCGGCGAAAAACGGCGGGTTGAACCGCGACTCGAGCAGCCGCGATCCGGGCAGGCGGTTGTACGACACGCCGAAGCCGCCGCGCACGACCGCCCTGCCGCCGAACGCCTGGGGCGTCCACGCGGCGCCGACCTGCGGCCCGAAGTTGTTCTGGTCCTTCTCGTAGAGATCGCCGCCGCTCTGCAGCGTCGCGTCGACGAGCCCGCCGTTGGCCCCGAGGATGAGGTTCGAGATCTGGTCGTTCTTGCTCTGCAGCGGCGAGAAGTACTCCCAGCGCAAGCCGGCGTTGACCGTGAGGTTCGGCCGGGCTTTCCAGTCATCCTGCACGTAGAGCGCGTAGTAGTTCGTGCGGGCGTACGAGGCGAGATCGGTGAACGCGCCGTCGGTCGGGTTGAAGAACGCGACCTCGTCGAACGGCGCGTCGTTGGCGAAGTTCCACAGGCTGTTGAAGTGGTATTCCGGCGTCCCGGCCCACGGCGCCTTGTCGTTGTTCTGCTCGAAGATGACATCGCCGCCGATCTTGAGCGCGTGGGTGTTGATGACCTTCGTCAGCGTGTCCCGGAAGTTGTACGTCGTCTGGTAGAAGACGCCCGGCCCGATGCCGGGGCCGTAGCTGACGAGCGGGTTCTCGGTGCCGACCGGCTGGTTCACCCAGAGGCGCGGCAGCCCCCACGGCTGCTCCGGGTTCGACGCGATCTCGTCGAAGTACCACCGCGTCACGTTGAACCGCGCCTCGTTCAGCATCGTCGATCCGATCGTGCGGCTCCAGAGCAGCGTCCCGACCATGTTGCGGCGCTCCGACGTGAAGTCGCCGACCGGGCGCGCCGTGTTGCCCCACACCGCCGGGTCGAGCGAGTTGGTGTCGACCGGCACGAAGTAGGTGCTGAAGGCCACGAGATCCGCCGCCGTCACCGAGTAGTCGATGCGCCCGTTGAACTGGCGCGCCTTCTGGTTCTCGAAGCCTTCCAGCTGCACCTGCTGCAGGTCGGGCACGCCGTCGAGCCCGCCGCCGAGCGGATCGGCAATCGTCTCGCCCTGGCTGCCGGCCAGCGAGCCGACGTCGACGGCGTTCAGCACGCGGGCGATGTTCGGCGGCGTCATGCCGGGGTAGTTGAGGAACTGCGCGGCGGTGCTGTTGGGACGCTGGCTCTTGATCGCGTTCACCAGCTCCGGCGTCTCCACCCACTCGGTCACCGCGGGCAGCTGCCGCTTGCTGTTCGAGGACTCGAACGAGAAGAAGAAGAACAGCTTGTTGCGCCAGATCGGGCCGCCCACGCTGCCGGCGGTCTGGCTGAGCCGACGGTTCACGCGTTCGGGCAGCTCGCCGGCCGGACCGACCCAGTCGTCGCTCTGGTACGAGTTCAGCCCCGGCGTGTTGCGCTTGAAGACCAGGCTGCCGTGGAAGTCGTTGGTGCCGTTTTGCGAGACCACCTGCACCTGCGCGCCGGTGTTGCGTCCGTTCTCGGCCGAGTAGCTGCTCGAGATGACGCGAATCTCCTTCACCGATTCCTGGTTCGGCGTGACGACGGCGGCGCCGCCCCAGGCCTGGCTCATCGCCGTGACGCCATCGAGCTGGAAGTTGTTCGCCTCGACGCGCTGGCCATTCGCGCTGATCGGCACCTGGTTCTCGGTGCCGAAGATCGAGCTGTTCGAGCCGCCCGGGCCCTGCTGGTTGGGCATGCCGACGGAGTTGCCGGCGCCGTCGCGCGCGCCGAGGCCGAAGACGCCTGGCGTGAGGCGGACGAGCTCGTACGGGTCGCGCCCCACCTGCGGCAGGCTCTTGATCTCGACGCTCGAGAACGTCCCCGAGATCTCCGCGTTCTCGGTGCGCAGCACCGGCGCGCCGGCGGTGACGGTGACGGTCTCCTGCAGGTTGCCGGTCTCGAGCGTGAGGTCGAGGCCGCGCGCCTCCTCTGCGGAGACGGCGACGTTCTCGGCCAGCGCCTCCTTGAAGCCGGTGAGCGAGGCCTTCACGCTGTAACGTCCGGGCGCCAGCCCCGACACGCGGTAGAACCCGGCTTCGCTGGTGACGGTCTCGCTCGCGACGCCGGTCTCCATGTTGGTCACGACGACGGTGACGCCGGGCACGGCCGCGCCCGAGGCGTCGTTCACCGTGCCCTGGATCGACGCGCGGAACTGCGCATCGGCTGGTCGAACGAGTGCGGCCCACACCACCGCGAGGAGGAAAAACCTGAGCGCACAGGAACGGACACTCATGACGCGACCTCCCACTGGCACTTGCAAGACACGCCGTGCTAAAACGTTTTACTAGCGAGTCAGAGGTAACACCGCCCCCGAGGGGTGTCAAGCTCGAGGGCGCAGCGGATGAGGTGGCGATGACGATGCGGCTGACATGGATCGTGATGGCCGCCGCGGCGCTGGCCGTCGCGCCGCAAGCGCCCGACGTGCGCGCGCCGTCGACGCCGCCGTCGGTGTCGTACACGCTCACATCAGAGGACAAGGCGCTGCTCGAAGACCTCTCGCGCCGCTCGTTCGAGTTCTTCTGGGAGCAGGCCGACCCGTCCACCGGCATCGTCCGCGATCGCGCGCGCACCGACGCCTCGACGCTTCCCGAGTCGCATCGCGAGATCGGCAGCATCGCCTCGACCGGCTTCGGCCTCACCGGCCTCTGCATCGCCGCCGATCGGAAGTGGCGGCCGGCCGCCGAGCTGAAGGCGCGCGCCGTGACGACGCTGCGGTTCTTCGCCGATCGCGCATCACCGAGCACGGCTGGTTCTATCACTGGATGAACATCCGCACCGGCGCGCGCGAGTGGAAGAGCGAGCTGTCGTCGATCGACACGGCGCTGCTGCTGGCCGGCGTCCTCACGCTGCGCCAGTGCTTCGACGACGAGCAGGAGATCGTGCGGCTGGCGACGCGCATCTACGAGCGCGTCGACTTCCCGTGGATGCTGAACGGGCACCAGACGTTGCTCTCGCACGGCTGGCGGCCGGAGAGCGGCTGGATCACGCACCGCTGGGCGGAGTTCAGCGAGCACATGATCCTGTACGTGCTCGGGCTCGGATCGCCGACGCACCCGCTGCCGGTCGCGTCGTGGGCGGCGTGGAAGCGGCCGCTCTACACCTACAAGCAATACACCTACGTCCACACCGTGCCGCCGCTCTTCATCCACCAGTACTCGCAGGCCTGGATCGACTTCCGCGCGTTTCGCGATCCGGTGCCGCCGCAGCCGCACTGGCACGCCAACTCCGTCGTCGCCACCTACGCGCAGCGGCAGTTCCTGCTCGACCTCCGCCCGGAGTTTCCCGGCTACGGGCCGGACATGTGGGGCGTGACCGCGTCGGACACACGCAACGGCTACAAGGCGTGGGGCGGGCCGCCGCGCGACCGCGACATCGACGGCAGCGTCGTGCCTCGGCGGCGGGCGGGTCGCTGATGTTCGCGCCGGAGATCACGCTGCCGGTCATGCACGCGATGCGCGACCGCTTCGGCAACCGCGTCTACGGGCGGTACGGCTTCACCGACGCGTTCCATCCGACCGACGGCTGGGTGAACCCGGACGTGATCGGCATCGACGTCGGCGCGATCCTGCTGTCGGCGCAGAACCTGGCGAGCGGCAGCGTGTGGCGCTGGTTCATGCGCGACCCGGCGGCGCGCGAGGGCCTGGCGCGGGCTCCACCGCCAAGGCGGAAGCAGTTCGCGAGACGGTGAGGCCGTAGCAAGAAGTCGGTGGGTCTGGGGGGCGGTGGGTCTGCAGGGGGCAGGTCTGGCGGGTCGGGGCAGGTCGGGCGGGTCGTGGCGGGTCAGGCGGGTCAGGCGGGTCTGGCGGGTCTGGCGGGTCTGGCGGGTCGGGCGGGTCGGGCGGGTCGGGCGGGTCGGGCAGGCCTGGCGGGTCGTGGCGGGTCTGGCGGGTCTCGCAGGTCGTGGCGGCGGGGCTTCAGCGTCTGGAGTCCGGAGTCCGGAGTCTGTAGTCTAGAGCCGGGGCGAGAGTGGCGGAACTGGCAGACGCGCTGGACTTCAGGATCCGTGGCCGAAAGGCCGTGAGAGTTCGAGTCTCTCCTTTCGCACCAATGAGGTTGCGCCGTTCCGGTATGATTGGCGCGCGTGCTCCCCGGCGCCCGACTCGGCCCGTACGAGATCCTCTCCCCGCTCGGTGCCGGCGGGATGGGCGAGGTCTACCGGGCTCGTGACACCCGCCTCAATCGCGACGTCGCCGTCAAGGTGCTGCCGGCCGCGTTTGCCACTGACGCGATGGCTGGCCCGGTTCACGCGCGAGGCGCAGACTCCTCGCGGCGCTGAACCATCCTCACATCGCGCAGATCCACGGCCTCGAAGAGTCCGGGCGCACCCGCGCGCTGGTGATGGAGCTGGTCGACGGCGACGACCTCGCCGTGCACATCGCGCGCGGGCCGATGCCCTGGACGACGCGCTGGCGGTCGCCCGCCAGATCGCCGACGCACTCGCGGCCGCCCACGAGCACGGCATCGTCCACCGCGACCTCAAGCCGGCCAACGTGAAGGTGCGGCCCGACGGCACCGTGAAGGTCCTCGACTTCGGCCTCGCCAAGGCCCTGGATCCCGCTCGACGCCGCCGCCGCCGGACCCCGCGACACTCGCCGACGATGACGTCGCCGGCCCTGACGGCGATGCGGGATGGTGCTCGGGACGGCCGACCTACATGAGCCCGGAGCAGGCGCGCGGGAAGCTGGTGGACAAGCGCGCGGACATCTGGGCCTTCGGCTGCGTGCTCTTCGAGATGCTGTCGGGCCGCCGCGCCTTCGCCGGCGAGAGCGTCACCGACACGCTGGCCAGGGTGATCGAGCGCGAACCCGACTGGACGGCCCTGCCTGCCACGACGCCGCCCCACGTCCGCCACGTTCTGGAACGCTGCCTGCGCAAGGATCCGTCCAGGCGGCTTCGCGACATCGGCGACGCCCGGATGCAGCTCGAGGAGGGCGGGACCGCCGAGGCGATTGTCGAGACCCGGCGAGCCCGCCGGCTCGAGTGGCGCATTCCCGCGGCGCTGGCTGCGGCCGTGGTGGCCGGCATCGCGCTGGGGTGGCTGGGCCGCCCCGCGCCGGCCCGGGCCGCACGCGCGACACCGCCCGTGCAGCTCGACCTGTTGTTGCCCCAAGGCGCAGAGCTGTTCACGCTGTCGAGCGCGCGCCTGGCCATCTCGCCGGACGGCGGGAAGATCGCCTTCGTGGCCGGCGGCGGCGGATCGCGGCAGGCGTATGTGCGTGCGCTCGACGCCCCCGACGCGGTACCGGTGCGCGGCACCGACGCCGCGTTCTCCCTGGCCTTCTCGCCCGACGGCCAGTCGCTGGCATTCCTGTCGCGCGACCGATCCCTCAAGCGCGTGTCGCTCCGCGACGGGCTGATCACCGACATCAGCACGTCATCGGGCACCAACGCCCCGCTCTGGGGGGCCGACGGGTTCGTGATCTTCTCGCGCGAGGGGCTGTGGCGGGTGCCCGCAACCGGCGGCACGCCGGCGCGATTGACGAGCCTGGATCAGTCACGCGGCGAGGTCGCGCACACGCCCGGCGAATTGCTGCCCTCCGGAGCGGCTGCTCTTCACGAGCTACGCGGCCGCCGATCGGTCGATGGCCAACAACGACGGCGACACCTCGCGCATCGAGGCGGTCGATCCCGCCGACGGCGTGCGCCGGGTCGTCGTCGATCGCGCGGCGTCCCCGATCTACTCGCCGACCGGCCACCTGGTGTTCCTTCGTGACGACGCGATCCTGGCGGCGCCGTTTGACGCCTCGGCGGCACGCGTCACCGGCGATGCCGTGACGGTCCTCGCGGCCGGCGTCGTGCGGCTGTCGGGCGGCACGCCGCTCATCTCGCTGGCCGCCAACGGGACGCTGGTCTACGCGCCGGCCGAGACCGGGTTGGTGTCGCTCGTGCGCGTCACCCGCAGCGGCGCCGTGCAGCGGTTGACCCAGACGCCCCGGCCCTACGCGCAGCCGCGGGTCTCGCCCGACGGCACGCGCGCGGTCGTCGCGCACGCCGCCGACTCGCTGTGGGTGCACGACCTGTCTCGCGACGCGCGCACGCCGCTGACGCCGGGCCGCCTGCCGGGACTGAGCTTTCCAATCTGGTCGCGCGACGGTCGCCGTGTGGTCTATCGACGCTTCGACGACTTGTGGTGGGTGGACGCCGATGGTTCGGGCCGTGCCGGTCGCGTCAGCGGCAATGAGCCCGGCGACATCCCCGCCGCCTTTGCGCCCGACGGCGACACGATCGCCGTCCTGCGCACGTCCACCGGCACCGGCGGCGACGTGTTCGCGCTGTCGATGTCGGGAGCCTGGCCGGCGCGCCCGCTGGTGCAGACCGCCGGCTACGATGGCGGCGCCGATTTCTCGCCGGACGGCCGCTGGCTGCTGTACGCGTCTACGGATTCCGGGCCCTCGCAGGTGTATCTGTCGCCATACCCGGCGATGGATCGGAAATGGACGGTCTCGACGGCCGGAGGCACGCAGCCTCGCTGGAGCCACGACGGGCGCGAGGTGTTCTACCGCGAGGGCACGCGGATGCTGGTGGTCGAGGTCACGACGCGGGGCGGCGAGGTCAAGCTGTCCGAGCCGCGACTGCTCTTCGATCGCGAGTTCGCGAGCGGCGGCTACATCACCATCGCCAACTACGACGCGCTGGCCGACGGCAGCTTCGTCATGACCGAGTCCGAGCCTGGCGCGCCCCGCCTGACCGTCGTGCTGAACTGGGTGAACCTGCTGCAGCGACAACTCGAACGCGCCGCCGCCGGCCGATAGGCGGCCCATCGCCCTCTGGCGACATGCGAGCCCTTCGACGCAGAGTCCATTCAGCGTTATGCTGCGAGCCTGTCGCGGAACTCCCTGTTTAGACCGGTCAGCCGACTTTCAGGTGGGCCTACTCCGTCAATGCACAGGTCAGTCAGCTACGAGATCGCTTGAGCAAACCCTGACCAAGACGCGGAGGGAGTAGTGAGGAGGCGAAAATCGCGGCTTGCCGGGCTCATCGCGACAGTTGTCGTCGCGCTCAGCGTGTCGTGTACGGCGACGAGGGTCGCGCACCGCACCCAGTCGCCAGCGGGTAACGCCACACCGGCAGTAAACGCGCCGACTTTGCGGCATGTGTTCTCGGACGAAGCCGGATTCACCGCGGACGTCAGCGCCGACGGCCGATTGGCCGTTGTGTTCACCCAGCCATACGGTCAGGGCACGGACGAAGCTCCGTCGCATCTTGAAATCCGCAATCTCCTCACCAACAAGACCACGGTGCTGTCTGGAGGACCGTCGCCAGCGGGCACGCCAGGCAGACCAGCCGCCGTCTTCTCTCCCGACGCGCAGTACGTTGCCTACAGCTGGCTGGACACGCTATTGACGGACACGGGGATGCTGCAGGTGATCGGCGTCGCCGACGGAGCCACGCCCCGAACATTGATCCCGGCCGATCCCTCAGACATCGGAATCGTTCCGCATGGATGGTCGCCAGATGGCAAGTTCATCCTTGTGCTGATTCATGGACCCAGCGACAGATTCCTCAGCGATCCGACGTCGATTGCGTGGGTCTCGGTCGCGGACGGGACCATCCGAACGATCAAGGTATTGGAACCTTGGCGTGGCGGTGGTAACGCTTTTCCAAGGTTGTCGCGCGACGGTAAGTGGATTACCTACTCGGCGTTCGCTCGCGAGGATTCGACGGACCGCGACATCTATGTCATGGATGCAGATGGACACTCGGGGCGAGCCGTCGCGACTATGGCTGGTTCAAACACGGCTCCTGCGTGGACGCCTGATGCCGCGCATGTGGTGTTCGTCAACAGTCAAGGACAGCGAAGCGAGTTGTTTGCCGTTGCGGTCGTTGCCGACGGGCGTTCGGCCGGCGTGCCGCTACGACTCCAAAGAGCGTTTGAAGGAGAGCCAATCCGGATCACAGAGTCGGGAGCGCTGTATTACTTGCAGTACGGCGGCGGAATGACTGGATTTATCGCCGAGCGCGGACTCCCCGCTGGCCGTATCGTGCAGGCGTTCTCCGGGTACGGCGCGGCATGGTCAGGAAACACGCTGGCGTACATCAGGGGAGATCGCGAAGTCGTCGTTCGCTCCCTCGACACGGACAGCGAACGCGCTTACTGGCGCCCATTTCTGCCTATTTTTTCGCCCCGGTTGCTGCGCGACGCCAGCGCGGCGATCCTCTACATTTTTCCCGGAAGCGATGGTGGACACGCAGGCGGGTCGTTCTATCGCGTGGAAATCACGACAGGCGAGTTCAATCGGCTGTTCGGAAAGGACACCGCGGAGCATGGTCGCTCGAACGTCGGTGTGCTGTCGCACGATGAAAGGATGCTCCACCTCGGTGTTCTCGCGAATGCGCAGCCCCATTGGTCCGGCATCGTCGGAGTCGATTTGGCGACTGGCGGCGAAGGGCCGGTGGTGCCGCTTCCCGAACCCGGCCTCGACGTGGCGGGGATGGCGATCAGCCCGGACGGCGCGACGCTCGCCTTTCACGCAGTTGACGGTCGGATCGTGACGATGCGCCTCGACGGAAGTGATTATCGGGAAGTGTGCGGTCCCTCGCCTGGAGGAGGCTGGCGTGACGTCATGCGGTGGTCGTCCGATGGGCGGTTCATCATCTTTCGCGAGGCGGACGGCCCCGACGTCGAACAGTTGGCGTCTCATGCGGGTCGCGGCCACTGGCGGTCACCCCGAGGACTACGGCGTGGAGTCGTCGATATTGCCGCGACCAGGTCCGTTGACGAGCTTTGATCTCAGCCCCGACGGCACGCGTGTCGCGTTCGGTGTGCGCACCACCGCGACGTTCAATGTGACGGTGGTCGAGAACGTCATGCCGGGCTTTCGTACATCATCGCCCGTGGTATGTGCAGCGCGATGATCCGCCAGATCGCGCCTCAGCTCTTCGCCACGGAAATGGCTGCGACCCTCGCTGGTCACAGCTTAGGGCCAGGCAGGTTGGCCTTCGCGGGGCTGGACACCGTGACACGCACGGCAGGACGTCAGGGCCGCTGTCCTGTCGAGCCGGTGAGCAGCCGCATTGTGCGGGAACAGATCTCCGTGACACGACGAGCATGCATACCCCCGCGCCAGCGCTTTCGTATGAGACCGTTCGAAATGCCAGTAACCCTCACGTCGCCGCATGGCATCCTTGCCTATGTCGTGACATTTCACACACTCTGAATCTGGAAACGCGGTGGTATCACTCCCCACTGCCGTGCCAGGTTCTAAGGCCGGTGGTGGCGCGATGGGCGGCGCGATGCTGCGTCCCGCGATGCGCCCCATGTAGATCGCCGGACCCCAGGAACGTGCCTTCCAGCGCAGCTTTTCCGTTGATACCGCCGAAGCCTGTCACCTCACCAACAGCGGAGAGACCCGGAATCGGCTTGCCGGAGCGGTTCAGCACGCGGCACTCACCGTCGACGTCAACGCCCCCCATGCTCTTGCGCGTGATCGGAAAGAACTGCACCGCGTAAAATGGCGGTGCGTCGATCGGCTTCGGTTTGGGGAAAGTCTTCTCCGTGAAAGCCTTGAAATCCAGATCGAGGCCTTGTGCCGCCAGCTCGTTGTAGCGGAACACCGTTGCCTTCAAGCTCGAGGCAGGCACACTCATCGCCGCCGCCAATTCTTCGAGGAGATCAGCCCTCAGCACCACGCCGGCCGCGTCGTAGACGAGGCGCCGGACCTCGCCTGCATTTTCCCAACCGGCCAGGGTAATCGAGAATTCGCCCTTCGCCTTCTCATCGAACACGTTCCAATACGTTGCCGCCCGGCTGGTTCAACAACGCGCGCAGCCCCGACTTCTCGTCTCCGAGCTCCGCGGTGAACCGCCTGCCGTCTGCGTTCACCCAGATAGCATTGAGGTTGAACGCCGCGAGGCCACGCGTGCGACTCGGATCGCGAGGATCCGGCAGCCCCAGGACGTAGTTCCACTGGTGATCGAGACGCGATACGCTGCCCCCGATCCGACGAACGAGCTCATGGCCGGAGCCCGTCGCCGAATGCGCCGCCCCCGCGAGCAGGCGGGCTGGCTTCGGCAGGTCGGCAGGCCAGTTCTCGATGACACGCTTCAAATTGCTCTGAAATCCACCGGTCGCAACAATCACGTGGCGCGCGGTCAGTTCTCGACGCGTGCCGCGTCGGAGATCCCGCGCCCTGACGCCGGTCACCCGGCCCTTCCGGACGACCAGGTCTTCAGCGATCGTTGCCCACAGGAAGCGGATGTTGGGCTGGGCCAGGCACGCGCGGTAGATTGGTTCGACGAGCCCCAAGCCTTTGCCCTTTGTCATGTGGAGCCGCGGCACGGAATTGCCGGGCAGGGCGTACAACATTCGCGAACGAAACTCCCAATTGCGTGAGCCAGTCGTAGAGCCATTCCTTCGAATCCCGAACATAAGCCGTCACCCAGCGCCTGTCGTTGTCTTCCCCTCGCGCGAGAAAGTCTTTCTCCGCCAGGGCAGGTGAATCGGCGATCTTCTTGCTGTCCTGCAGTGGGGTGCCGACGATGGAGACTGCGCCATTCGACAGGATCGCATGGCCGCCACCCACGGTAGACATGTCGATAACGAGCACAGCTGCCCCTCCACGCGCCGCTTCGAGCGCCGCGGTCAGACCGGCGATACCCGCGCCGATAATCAGCACATCGGGCTCAGCCCGGACTTGCGCGACATGGGCTGGTCCCGGGAGCGCCAGCACCGCCGCGAACACCGTCATGGGAATCACGATTGGGACGATCGGATGTGGACGAAGTGTCGTGAGCACGTTGCAACTATTCAAATGGCAGCCAACACGGCGCTGTAAGACAGCACCTGACTCTCTCCACCTGCGCTTCTGGATCACCCCCTACGGCTTCAGACCCGCGGCCCAGTTCAACACGAAGGTGACCGGTTCGCCGCCAGATCGCGCGGGCTCCAGGACCAGGAAGCGCAAGCCGTCGGCGGTCACGTCGTACTGCGGGACATTCGGCGAGGGGCTGAGGTGGGTCTGGAACAGCGGGCGCGGCGCCCCGACCGGCCCGCTCCGACCGGCGTCGCTCATCGCGGCCGCCATCACCGCTCCGTCGAGCGACAGGTAGTACAGCTCCCCGCCATCGCGCCGCCATCGCGGCTGCATGCCGCCGGCCTCGAGACCTGCCGCTTCTCGGTCATCGTGGGGAAACGCGCCACGTAGACCTCCCAGCGCCCGGACTCGTCCGAGTTGAAGGCGATCCAGCGGCCGTCGGCGGAAACCTGCGACTGGTCCTCGACATAGGGCGTGTCTGTCAGCATCTGCGCCGTGCGCTCGCCCTCCGTCGGCACCAGGTACACCGCCCGTCCGAACGTGCGGACGACGAGGTGCCGCCCGTCGCGGGTCCAGTCGTCAACGGCGATGCCTTCGGGAATCCGCGCCGGCGCAAGCGCCGTGGGCGCCGCCGTCTCGGGCGCCGCCGGCCGCGGGCTCTGCGAGCCGGCGAGGTCGAAGAACAGCGACTCCTTGCCGGACACGAAGTCCCACAGCCAGGCGGTGCCAGGTCCGGAGCGGAAGGACGTGAAGGCGAGGCTTCGCTCGTCCGGCGCCCACGCGGGATCGCCGTCCATGGCCGGGTCGAGCGTCATCCGGGAGGCGACCGCGGTGTCGAGATCCACGACCCAGAGATCCGCGTTGCCGGTGTCGGTGTCGACACGCTGCACCGCCGCACGGCGGCCGCCGGGCGACAGCGCCACCTGTTGATAATGGGCCGCTTCGCCCACCGTTCCGGCGCGTCTGCCGTCGCGTCCAAACCACACCAGGTTGTTCTGGCTGCCGCCGCCTGGCCGGTACACCAGCGTGCCGGAGTCGGAGGCCGAGAACGCCCCGCCGGCAACCGTATCGGCAATCTCGACGGCGACGCCGCGCAACTGGCCGGTCGCCGGGTCAAATGGCTGCGCCATCAGCGTGCGCTGGCGGTTGTAGAGCAGGAATCCGGGCGGCACGAACGTCGTGGCGGTGAAGCTGCGCAACACCGGCGTGACGCCGGCATCGGTGACCGAGGCGAGATACACGCCAGGCTGGCGTCCGGCCGCGGTGAACAGGAAGCGGCGCCGGTCCGGCAGGAAGCGCGGGTAGCCGTGACCCGTCTCACCTTGCGCGTCGTCGAGCCGTGTGACTGCGCGCGAGGGCCCGCCCCCTTCGGGCACGGCGTGTATCGGTCCGTCCAGGCGGGGAGAGAACAGGATGACGCCGCCACTCCACGCGCCACGCCCAACGCTGAACGCGTCGGCCAGCGTCGTCACGGGGCCCCCGGTCACGTCGACCTTCTTGAGCTTTCCTCCGGCGAAAAACGCGACCGTGCGGCTGTCGGGCGACCAGAACGGGAAGGCCGCGCCTTCGGTGCCGGCCAGCGGCCGCACCACGCCGTCCAACGCCCGCATCCACAACCGCCGCGTGCCCTCGAGCCGGGCGGTAAACACGAGGTGCTGGCCGTCGGGAGAGACGTTCGGCCAGTCGGGCCAGTCGAACCCGAGCTGCTCCGGCAGCGCGACGTCGAAGCGCGCGCGGAGGGCTTCCGGGTTCGCCGGCGTCGAGCGGAGGAAGAACAGCGCACCGGCCAGGGCGACGAGCGCGATCGCCAGGGCGGCCGCCCAGCCCGCGAGGCCGCCGCGCCCGCGCACGGCCGCCCCGCGGCCGATGGCCAGGCCCTCGTGCGCGATCCACCGCAGCGCGATCAACATGTCGTGGGCGGATTGCCAGCGCTCGTCCGGGTTCTTGCGGAGACAGGTACGGAGGAACTGATCGACCGCCGGCGTGAGCGACGGCACGAGGGCTGAAGGGTCCTTCGCTTCGACGTGCAGGATGGACGCGATGAGCGCCGCCTGCGATCGCCCTTCGAACGCGCGCTGGCCGGTCAGCATCTCGTACACCACCGCGCCGTAGGCGAAGATGTCGCTGCGTGCGTCCGCCTCCCGGCCCTCCAGCTGCTCCGGCGACATGTAGGGCACCGTGCCCGGCATCGCGCCGCCGTCGGTAATGGGCTGACGAGTGTCGGCGTCCGTCAGCTCGCGCATCTCGGTCGTCGGCCTCAGCTTTGCCAGGCCGAAGTCGAGGAGCTTGGCGCCCGACTTGGTCAGCATCACGTTGCCCGGCTTCAGATCGCGATGGACGATGCCCGAGGCGTGGGCCGCGGCGAGCGCTTCTCCAATCTCGCGCGCGTAGCGGATGCGCGCGGTCGATCGGCAACCGGCCATGCGCCAGCCGGTCGGACAGCGTCTCGCCCTCGAGGTACTCCATCACGAGGAAGTCGACGCCGTCCTGGTGTCCGATGTCGAAGAGCGGGCAGATGCGAGGGTGGCTGAGGGCCGCGATGGCGCGGGCCTCGCGGGCGAAGCGCTGTTGTGCCTGTGCGTCACCGGCCCGTGTCGCGGCCATCACCTTGATGGCAACCGTGCGGTCGAGCCGCGAGTCGTGCGCCATGTAGACCTCGCCCATGCCACCCGCCCCGATCGGCGAGCAGATCTCATACGGGCCAAGGCGCGCGCCTTCGCTGAATAACATGAGGTCGGAAGCCGGCAGGCCGCCCGACGGCAGCCGGCGCCCGCAGCCAGGCGGGACCGTCACGCGTCAGGGGCCAAAAGGAGAGTCTAGCGCAACCGGGCACGGGCGCGGACTGGCGCGTCGCTCACGTGCGCGGGCAGGGTCCGTGAAGGGCCGCCGCTATTCCTGCCGCGGCGTCTGGTTCGTCAGCAGGAACTCGGTCACCGGGCCGCGCGCGGACCCTCGTGAGTTGATCGCGCGCCGTGCCGGGATGCGGAACACGCGCAGGCCCGCGGCCGCGACGCGCGGGTCGTCCTCGTAGAGCGCCGCGACGGCCGGCGCGCTCGAATTGCTCACCATCACCGCGCAGCCGCGCGTGGCGAGCGTCACCGCGCAGTCGCGCAGCCGCGCGTGGTCGTCGAGCGTGAACGGCTTCGCCGTGTACGACGTGAAGCGCGCGGTCGGGCTGACCGGCGCATACGGCGGGTCGAAGTAGATCAGATCGCCGGTGCGCGCGTGGCGCAGCACCGATTCGAACGGCGCGAGCTCGAGCGACACGCCGGGCGCGCCGAGGGCGGCGGCGACGCCGGCCAGGTGCGCCGGGTCGCAAATCGTCGGCCGCACGTAGCGGCCGGCGGGGACGTTGAACTGCCCGGCGGCGTTGAGGCGGAACAGCCCGTTGAACCCGGTGCGATTCAGGTAGATCAGCATGCCGGCCATCGCCGGCGTGTAGGCGTCGGCGACGGCTGTCCCCACCAGCCGCGCGCGGGCGCGATTGAACCGCTCCCGCACCTCGTAGAAATGCGCCGACCCGCCGGCTTCATGTCCGCGCGCCAGCCGCGCCAGCGCCTTCCGCACTTCTCCCGTCCGGTCGCGCACCATCCGGTAGCACCCGATCAGATCGGCGTTGCAGTCGGTCAACCGCGCCGGCATCCCGTCCAGCCGGCCGCTCGCGTGGAGATCGAAGAACACGGCGCCGCTGCCGACGAACGGCTCGAAGTACCGCCCGAACGCCGCCGGGTAGAACGATCGCAGCGCTGGCAACAATTGACGCTTGCCGCCGGCCCACTTCAAAAGTGGACGGGAAGCAATGTTGAGTGCGGAGTGCTGAGTGCCAAGTGCTGGTGCCGGGTGCCTGGTGCCGGGTGCAGAGTCGTGCCGGGTGTGGTGTGCAGAGGCCCGAATTGCGGACGCAGCTGGCTCATGCGCTGGCGGACATTAGATCGCAACCGATCGATCAGGTCAAATCGGCCCGGACCCCTGGACTCCGGACTCCGGACTCCGGACTCCGGACTCCTGGAACGGCCCTGGACTCCGGACCCTGGCTGGACCCGGACCCCGTGAGTGACGAGTGAACCCAATCCTGTTGGCCGGCGTCTTGTGAGCTGACGCGGCGAACATTACGCTGGTCGGCGGTGATGCACGAGCTGGCAGAACGACTGACGGGGGACCTGGCAGGCGTGGAGCGAGACCTCGATCGTGAATTCGAGGCGCGGCTTGCCGAGACGTCCACGCTGGCTTTCCGCGTCGCCTTCAGCGTGCTGCGGCACCGGCAGGACGCCGAAGACGTCGCCCAGGAGGCCTACGCGCGGGCGTACCGGCGATTCGGATCGCTGCGAGACCGCGAGCGCTTCCAGGCGTGGCTGGTGCGCATGACGTGGCGGCTGGCCATCGATTACCGCCGGGCGCAGGGACGGCGCGCCAGCTACGAGTCGGCGGTCGAGGTGCCGAACCCGGCGGTGAACGCCGCCGACGCCGCCGCCGGCGAGCAGCGCGCGGCGCGGCTGTGGCGGGCCATCGACGCGCTGCCGGAGAAACTCCGGCTCGTCGTCGTACTGGCCGCGATCGAAGAACACGACGTGTCGCACGTCGCCGCGATGCTGCGGCTGCCGGTGGGCACGGTGAAGTCGCGCCTGTTCCTGGCGCGGCGCCGGTTGAAGGAGCACCTGCGATGTCTCGAGACCCCGAGCCGCTAGACGACACGGCGCTCGACCGGGCGCTCGAAGGACTGGTGGCGGTGGAGCCGTCGCCCGGGTTCGAGCGGCGCGCGTTCGCGCGGGCCGTCGAGGCGCACGCGGTGTCCCGGCCCTGGGCAATCGTGGGTCGCTGGCTGCTCGTGCCCGCGGGCGTGGGCATCGCGATTGTCGCGGCGGTGCTGCTCTCGAACGACGCGCCGCGCCAGGTCGTGCCGAGCGTCCAGGTCGCGGAGCGGCCGCAGCCTGTGACGCCGCGCGCCGGCGGAGACCCGCGCCGCAAGTGAGCCGCGTCCGAGTACCGGCGAATCCCCGCGAGCGTCCACCGCGGCCGCCTCGGGCGCTGGACGCCGCGCGACGCACGCCTGCGCCGGAGGTGCTGATCTCGCCGGCGGAAGCGCGGGGCATGGAGATGCTTCTCGCGCGTGCCGAGCCGCTCAGCATTCAACTCGTGGACACCGGCGCCGCGCTTCTCGCAACGCCGCCGCGGCCGCCCGACGCGCTTCATGTCGCGCCGATCGTCATCGAACCGGTCTCGGAGTTCCGGGACGTCACAGAAGGAGTCGAGCCGTGAACTCGTTTGCACACGCGCTGATGGTCGGCACGCTGGTGGCTGGAACCGCCACGCCCACGCTCACGCAGTCGCCACCGGCGCCGCCGCCGGCGCCGCGCGAGCTCAAGATGACGCAGCTGACCCTGCAGGTCGTCGTGTCGAAGTCTCAGGGCGACAAGAAGGTGAGCAGCGTGCCGTATTCGCTGTCGGTGGTCGCCAACAGCAACCGGAACGGCTCCCTTCGACTGGGGTCGCGGCTGCCGATCGTGACGCAAGTTGGCACTCAAGCTGGCGGTGTCGGCGTCTCGAACGTCCAGTACGCCGACGTCGGGATCGGGATCGACTGCATGGCCATATCGGCGGAAGAGGGACGCTATCGGCTCGACCTGACCGTCGAAGACACGTCGGTCGTCGCCGAGCCGCCGGCTGGTGTGAGCAGGGATCAGCCGGTCTTCCGGAACTTCAAAGCGAGCGAGTCGATCCTGCTGCGCGACGGCCAGTCGGCCCAGTTCACCGCCGCCACCGACAAGCTGACAGGGGAAGTGACGCAGGGTGGAAGTGACGCTGACGGTTGGTAAATAGAGTTGCCGGTTGCTGGTTGACGGTTGACGAAGACGAATCGCGCGGATTCAACCGTCAATCGTCAACCCCCAACCGTCAATTCAGATCTTCAGTCCCCGCAAGTATTCGAGCGTCTTCGGAATCTGCGCCTCGGCGTTGGGGTGCTCGTCTTCGATGTAGAAGTGCGTGGCGCCGGTGGCGCGGGCGGCGCGGAAGATGGCGGGGAAGTCCAGCTGCCCGGTGCCGAGCACGACGCTGGTCTCGTCCGGCGCGGCGCCGGTGGGGTCGCCGGTGGCGATGCCCTTCTCCAGATCCTTCAGGTGCAGCAGCTTGAAGCGGCCGGGATACTTCGTCATCAGCTGCACCGGATTGCCGCCGCCGCGCACCACCCAGAACACGTCGGCCTGGAACGTCGACGACGTCGGCCGGCGACTGCTTCAGGAGCGTGTCCATCAGCGTGCCGTCGGGGCTCGGCTGAAATTCGTAGCCGTGCACGTGGTAGAAGAAGCGCAGTCCCGCGGCCCGCAACGCCTTGCCCCACGCCGCGAAGTCGGCCGACGCCTTGTCCACGTGCACGCGGCCGAACGGCTTCTCGTGCGGAATCCACGCCGTCCCGACGTAGGTCACGCCCAGCGTCTTCGCGTTGGCGATGACGGTGTCGAGGCTCTTGGCCAGCTGCTCGTAGCCGGTGAGCGTGCTCTGCATCCGCAGGCCGTGCTCGTCCAGCATCGCGCGGGTCTCGGCCGCCGTCTTGCCCTGGAAGACTCCGCCCTCCACTTCCGTGAAGCCCCAGCTGCGCACCAGCTTCAGCGTCGCGGGGACGTCCTTCGCCATCCGCTGCCTGACGCTGTACAGCTCGAGGCCGATGACGCCCGGCACGGGAATCGTCGGTGCGGCCTGCGCGCCCAGGCGCGCCGCTGCCGGCAGTGTGAGAGCGGACGCGGTGACGGCCTTCAGGAAATCCCGGCGGGTGGATGCGGTCATAATGGCGCATCATACTTCGAGACGACAGACCTACAGACTACAGACCTACGGACTACGGACTACAGACTACGGACTACGGACTACAGACTACGGACTACGGACTACGGACTACAGACTACAGACCAATATCTGCGGAATGCCGGAGTCCGGAGCCTGTAGTCCGGAGTCCTCGTCTGACATGAGCGGCCGACATGAGTGAGTCGTCGTGACCTTTCTCAAGCGCTGGGCCCTGCGCGCGGTGTGGGCGGTTCTGCTCATCTTCGCGACCATCGTCATCGGACGCGCGTTCGAGTCGCGGCGGCTGCCGCCGCTCGAGCCGTGGCATCGGCTGGCGCCGGCCAGGGAGATGACGGCGGCCGACCTGAACGCGAGCGTCACGCTCGAGACCTATCTCGCGCGTGAAGCGGAGGTCTTCGCCGAGGTCGATCGCGCGCTCGCCGCGGAGCTGGCGACGCGCGACGCGAGCGAGCCGAATCGCTTCGTCCGCGGCAGCGTGTCCGATCCCGGCCGGCAGCGCTGGAACGGCAACCGCACGTTCGAGCGCGTGCCGCAGGAGATTCGCGGCGGCGCGCTCCTCGTCCACGGCCTGACCGACGCGCCGTACAGCCTGCACGGCATCGCCGATCGCCTGGCCGCGCAGGGCGTCTACGCGCTGTCGCTGCGGATGCCCGGGCACGGCACGGTGCCCGGCGGGCTCACGACGGCGACGTGGGAGGACTGGATCGCGGCGGTGCGCATGGGCGTGCGCCATGTCCGGCAGCGCATCGGCTCCGGCCATCCGCTCTTCATCGTCGGCTACTCGAATGGCGGGGCGCTGGCGGTGAAGTACTCGCTCGACGCGCTGCAGGACGCCGCGCTGCCGAAGCCCGATCGCCTGGTGCTGGTGTCGCCGATGATCGGCGTGTCGCCGGCGGCGCGGCTGGCGTGGATGATGAGCCTGCTCGGCGCCGTGCCCTATTTCGAGCAGTCGCGATGGCTCGACGTCCTGCCGGAGTACCTGCCGTTCAAGTACACGTCGTTCCCGGTGAACGCGGCGGTGCAGACCTACCGGCTGACGACGGCGCTGCACGACGAGCTGAGCGAAGCGGCAGCCGCGGGACGGATGGCGCAGTTGCCGCCGATACTGACATTCCAGTCGCTGGTCGATACGACCGTCAGCACCGACGCCGTCGTCAACGACCTGTACGCGCGGATCGATCGCGACGGCAGCGAGCTGGTGCTGTTCGACGTCAACCGGCAGTCGCGGATTCAGTCGTTCTTCAAGCGCGGCGCCCGCGCGACGCCGCCGACGCCGCCGAAGCACTACCGGCTCACCCTCGTGACCAACGCGGCCACCGACACGCTCGAGGTCGTCGAGCGGTCGACGCCGCCCGGCGCCACCGAGGCGTCGGTGCAGCCGCTGGGACTCTCGTGGCCGCCGAACGTGTTCTCGCTCACGCACATCGCGCTGCCGTTCTCGCCGTCCGACGACGTGTTCGGCGTCTCGGGCCAGGGCCAGACCGGCATGCGCGTCGGATCGCTCGAGCCGCGCGGCGAGCGGGCGATGCTGATCGTGCCGGTGGAGCAGTTCATGCGCCTGTCGTACAACCCGTTCTACTCCTACCTCGAGTCGCGCGCCGCCGCGTGGCTTCAGCCGTAATCTCGGACAGCCCTACAGACCCACAGACCTACAGACCACAGACCTCAGACTTCAGAGAGTTGCCATGCCGCTGATTGACGAAGGACGGAAAGCCCCCGCGTTCGCGCTGCAGGACCAGGACGGGAAGACCCACCGGCTGAAGGACTACGCCGGTCGGCCGCTGGTGCTCTACTTCTATCCCAAGGACGACACGCCGGGCTGCACGGTCGAGGCCTGCGCGTTCCGCGATGCTCAGCCGGACTTCTCCAGGGTGAAGGCGACGGTCCTCGGCGTCAGCGTGCTCGACACGAAGAGCAAGGCGAAGTTCGCCGCGAAGCACGGCCTGAACTTCCCGCTGCTGGCCGACGCCGACCACGCCGTGGCCGACGCCTACGGCGCCTGGCAGGAACGGAGCATGTACGGCCGGAAATACATGGGCGTCGCCCGGATCACCTACCTGATCGGCCCCGACGGCACGGTCGCGAAGCGTTGGGACAAGGTGAGCCCCTCGACGCACGCCGACGAAGTGCTGGAGGCAATCGCCAGCCTGAAATCGTAGATACGAGAACCCCGGACTCCGGACTCCGGACTCGGGCCGGACTCCGGACTCCGGCACCCGGACCCCGGACCTAACGAGATCCCGCAAGATGCCGTCCAACCCTCAGGTGGATCGCACCGAGGAGTTTGTCCTGGCCCAGGCGCGGGCCGGGAACCGCGACGCATTCCGCACGCTCGTCGAGCGGCACAGTCGAGCTGTCTTCCGCGTCGCCTACCGCCTTACCGGCAACGAGCAGGACGCCGAGGACGTGGTGCAGGAGACCTTCCTGAAGGCCTACGCGGAGCTGGCACGCTTCGAGGCCCGCTCGGGCCTGGGGACGTGGCTGCACCGCATCGCCTCGAACTGCGCGATCGACCTGCTGCGGAAGCGTCCGCGGCACACCGTGAGCCATCAGGACGAGGACGCCGCGCCGCTGGTGGAGCGTCTGCCCTCGACCGCCGCGGGCCCGGAACGGCTGGCGCACAGCCGCGAGATGCGGGCGCGGGTCGAGGAGGCGATGGCCGAGCTGACGCCGCTCGAGCGCGCGGCCTTCACGCTCCGCCATCTCGAACAGCAGCCGGTGGAGGCCATCGCGGCCGCCCTCGGCCAGAACGCCGCCGCGACGCGGCACAGCATCTTCCGCGCGGTCGCCAAGATGCGACGGGCACTGGGACCGCTCGTGAGGACCGAAGCATGACGCACATCACCGAAGAACAGCTCGTCGCCTTTGCCTTCGACGACGTCGAGAGCGGGACGCGCGCCGCCCTGAACGCCCATCTCGATGCCTGCGCCGAGTGCCGCCTGGCGCTCGTCGAGATCCGCGCGACGCTCGACGCGACGGCGCACCTCGACGTGCCCGAACGGGACGAGGCGTACGGCGAGCAGGTGTGGACGGCTATCGCACCGCGGCTCAACGAGCCGACAGGCCGCGCGAGTGGAGAGCGCCCGAGATCGCGCGACGCCGGTTCGGTTCGCCTTGCGTCCGGCGGTGTGGCTGGCCGCGGCGGCGGCGCTGCTGCTGGCGGTCGGCGCGTACTGGCTGGGACGCCACGACGCCGGGTTCGCGCCGGCCGTGGAGCAGGCGGCGCGCACGACGCCGGCGCCGGCGCGCGAGCCGTCCGACATCCGCGAGCGGGTCGTCCTCGCCGCGCTGGGCGAGCACCTCGATCGCACGGAGCGGACGCTGGTGGAGCTCGTCAACGCCGGCGGCGACGGCCGCGTGGACATCTCCGCCGAACAGGCGTGGGCGCGCGATCTGCTGGAGGCCAACCGGCTGTACCGGCAGGCCGCCGCCGGGCCGTCGGGCGACGGCAACGCCGCGCTCGCCGGCGTCCTCGCCGAGCTCGAGCCGGTGCTGCTGGAGATTGCTAACAGCCCCAGCCGCCTGACGTCAGATGAATTCGAGGCCATGCGGGATCGTATCGAGGCCCGTAGCCTCGTCTTCAAGGTTCGCGTCACCGGCGCCGATGTGCGCGCGCGTCAGCGGGCCCTCCTTCGAGACGCTCGGGATGTTCCGAGCACCTCGAGGGATATTCGCCGAGGAGAGTTGCAGTCATGACGTCCATTCTTGTTGCCGCGATGCTGGTTGCGGCATCTCCGTCAGCCGTCATCCCCGCCGAACCGGCGGCCGTGGTGCGGCCCGACGACACCCAGACCGCGGAACAGATGGTCTACGCGCGCGGCACGACGGCCCTCGACCGTGGAGAGTTCGACGCGGCCGCCACGGCCTTCGAGGAGGCGGCGGCGCTGAAGGGCGAGCGCGCCGACGGCGCCCTCTACTGGGCGGCGTACGCGCACAACAAGCGCGGGCGTCGCGATGAGGCGCTGGCCGCCATCGCCGCGCTGCGCAGCGGCTACCCGAAGAGCCGCTGGCTGCGCGACGCGCGCGCGCTCGAAGTCGAGATCCGTCAGGCCGCAGGCCAGACGGTCGTGCCCGAGAAAAACGGCGACGACGACCTGAAGCTGATGGCGCTTGGCGGGCTGATGAACGCCGATCCCGAGCGCGCGCTGCCGCTGGTCGAGCAGATGCTCGCCACCAGCCAGTCCGAGAAGGTCCGCGACCGCGCGCTGTTCGTGCTGGCGCAGAGCGGCTCGCCGAAGGCGCGCGAAGCGCTGGTCCGCATCGCGCGATCGAGCCCCGACGAAGACACCCAGGTGCGCGCGATCCGGTACCTCGGGCTCTTCGGCGGGCCGGAAAGCCGTCAGGCGCTCGTCGACATCTACAAGTCCAGCCAGAACCCGCGGGCGCGCAAGGCCGTCCTGCACGGGTTCATGGTGGCCGGCGATCGCGCGCGGCTGCTGGAGGTGGCACGCACGGAGACCAACCCAGAGCTCAGGCGCGAGGCGATCCATCAGATCGGCATCGCCGGCGGGCGCGACGAGCTGTGGCAGATGTACCAGCAGGAGACCTCAGTCGAGGCCAAGGACGCCATCATCAACGCGCTCTTCATCGGCGGCGCGTCCGAGCGGCTCTCCGAGCTCGCGCAGAAGGAGACGGACCCGCGTCTGCGGCGCGAGGCGATCCAGAAGCTCGGGCTCACCGGCGCGCCCAAGTCGGCGGCGACGCTGAAGCAGCTCTACGCGTCCGAGAAGGAACCCGACATCAAGAAGACCATCCTCAACGCCTTCTTCATCCAGAACAACGCCGCCGCGCTCATCGAGATCGCACGCGCCGAGAAGGACCCGGCGCTCAAGCGCGAAGCGGTGCAGAAGCTGTCGCTGATGCAGTCGAAGGAAGCGGCGGACTACATGATGGAGCTGCTGAAATGACCGCCAGGACACTCGTCTCGGCCGGCGCGTGCGCGGTGCTCGTGCCGCTCATCAGCGCGATGCCTCCCTCGCTCGAGCTCGGACGCGTCGGCCCCTGGGTGGCGCTCGAAGCGGGTGCGGCACCACGCGGGGCCGACCAGCCTCCGCCAAGGCTTCGGCGGTCCGCCGTAGCTTCAGCGAAGGCGGAGCCCCGCCGCCACAAACACAGGCACAGGCGTTGCCCGTGCGCTCGACGCGGATCGAGCGCCGCGACGCCGCGGCGGGTCTGAAGCCCGCCATCGACGCCGTCCAGCGGGCCGAGGCCGGCCCGCTCTGGTTCGCGTGGACCGTGCCCGCGGTCGCGCAGGGCGAGAAGCGCAACCGCTGGAACGACGGCGACATCGGCGACTGCGTCCTGGAAGACGACGGCGACATCCGGAACACGCATGGCATCAACGGCGGCACGCGCACGCTGGTGATCCTGGCCCGCAGCGAGGGCACGGCCATCACCCGCGTCGCCTTCGCCGACGAGCGGTGCACGGTCGACGCCGGCAGCCGGCCGGTCTACTGGCTGTCGTCGGTGGCGCCGGCGCAGAGCGTCGCGGTGCTCGCGGCACTGGTGCGCGGGGAAGCCGCGGCCGACATGCCCGGGCGCAAGGAGAAGGGGCCGTCACGCGCTGCCGGCGCTCGCCCTTCACGCCGACCCGGCGGCCGAGCGCGCGCTCGCCGAATTCACGGCGCCGGGGCAGCCGCGCGAGGTCCGCCGCGACGCCGCCTTCTGGCTCGGCGCCGCGCGCGGCGCCTGCGGCGCGGCGATTGTCGAGAAGCTGGCGCGCGAGGATCGCGACGACGACTTCCGCGAGCACCTGACGTTCGTCCTGACGCTCACCGGCGATCGCGGGCTGGACACGCTGCTCGACCTGGCCAGGAACGACCCGAGCGCAAGGTCCGCGGCCAGGCGTTGTTCTGGCTCGGGCAGAAGGCCGGCGACCGCGCCGTCTCGACGCTCGAGAAAGCCGTCGCCGACGACCCCGACCGCGAGGTGCGCAAGAAGGCGGTCTTCTCCCTCAGCCAGCTGCCGAAGGACGAAGGCGTGCCGAAGCTGATTGCCGTCGCGCGCACGCACCGCGATCCCGAGGTGCGCAAGCAGGCGATGTTCTGGCTCGGGCAGTCAGGCGACGCGCGCGCGCTCCAGTTCTTCGAAGAAGTTCTGAAGAATTGACGATTGACGATTGACGGTTGACGATTGCGATTACGCGGATTGCGCTCCGCACGTCACTTCGCATTTCGCACTTCGCATTTCGCACTTCGCACTAGTATGTGGCCATGAAAAAGCTGGCCATTGGCTGTGGCGTCGTCGCCGTCATCCTGCTCGTCTGCGGCGCCATCGCCACCTACTTCGTCGTCAACAAGGTCCAGTCGACCCTCAAGGACTTCGCCGCCTTCGGCGAGATCCCGGCCATCGAGCGCCAGGTCCGGAAACAGGAGGCCTTCACGCCGCCCCCGTCGGGTGAACTGACCGAGGCGCAGATGACCCGCTACCTCGAGGTCCAGCGGCACGTGCGCGGCCTCCTCGGGACGCGCGTCGACGAGTTCAACAAGCAGTACGGCGAGCTGGCGAAGCGGATGGACAAGCAGCAGGGCACGGTGCTGGACGCGCCGACCGTCATCGGCGCCTATCGCGATCTCGCGCGGGCGTACGTCGACGCCAAGAAAGCGCAGGTCGAGGCGCTCAACGCCCAGGGCTTCTCGCTCGACGAATACCAGTGGGTGCGCCGCCAGGCCTACGCGGCCGTCGGCATGCCGGTCGCCGACTTCGACCTGTCGCAGTTCATCGACGACATGCAGGCAGGGAAGCCGCCGGAAAGCGTCGGGCCGCCGATTGCCGGGTCGTTCGGCCCGAGCGGCCCCGAGGCAAACAGGACGCTGGTGGCGCCGCACAAGAAGGCGCTCGAAGACAACGCGGCGCTGAGCTTCTTCGGTCTCTGATGCCCTGCAATCCCCTCGACGAACTGCGCCGCCGGCAGGAGCGGCTCGGCCGCGCCGCTACGCTGCCGGTATCAGGACCCGACCTGCCGCCAGTTGACGCCGTCCCACTCCCAGGTATCGCTGAGTGCTGCGGCGCCCGTGCCGCCGCCGAAGAGGACGACGCGGCTGCGGCCGGCGTCGTAGGCGAGCGCGTGAGTCATCCGCGCTGAGGGCGCGGTCTGGGGCGCGGCCTTCGTCCACTTGGTGCCGTCCCAGAGCCAGGTCTCGTCCGACAGATTGAACCGCCCGGGGCCCGGGTTGCCGGTGTCGCCGCCGAAGAGGACGGTCACCCCGCGCATGACGTCGTACACCATCCGGTGGCGCGCCCGGGGCGCCGGGCCGTCGGCGGCCGCTTGCGTCCACTGGCGGCCGTCCCATTCCCAGGTCTCGCCGCGGTAGACGTTGTCGCGGCCGAATCCGCCGAAGAGCACCGTCCGGCCGCGTCGGCCGTCGTACGCCATCGCGTGATGGGCGCGCTCGCCCGGGCCGGTGGCGCCCTTCATCCACTTCCACTTGTGGCCCTCGATCTCCCAGTGATCGGTGATCCACTTCCGCTGCGCGTCCTGGCCGCCGTAGACGACGATGCGCTTGCGGCGCTCGTCGTAGACGGCCGCGTGATGATCGCGCGGGCCGGGGCTGCCTTCCTTGCTGATGTCCCACCGGCCGTCGGCGCGCAGCGACCACAGCTCGCCGGTCGGCTTGCGGGTGGCCATGGTAATGCCGGCCACGTAAGCCAGCGTGCCGTTGCCCCGGTCGAACGGGCCGCCGCCAGCGTGCGCGGGTACGGCCCGCCGCCGCCCTCGGGCTTCTGGAACTCCCAGCGGCTGCCGTTCCAGAACCACGCCTCTTCCTTTTCAGGCGGACGGCCGTCGTAGCCGCCCAGCAGGCAGACGGCGTTGCGGCGCTCGTGGTAGACCAGGATATGGCCGCTCCGCGGCCCGGGTTTGTTCGGCGCGGCGGCGGCGAGCGTCGGGATCGCGAAGAGTGGCCCGAGTGACGCGAGGAGTTGGCGGCGGGAGATGGACGAACGTCCCGCCGCCACGGATTCGGCTAGGTCTTCTCGATCTTCGAGGCCGTGATCGACTTCTTGCCGTCCTTCTCGGAGACCTCTCCGGTGACGGTGGCCGCAGCGGGGTCCTTGCACTGGTGTCCCGCCTTCTCGGCGGCTTCGTTCTTGACGACCCAGTATTCGGTCGCCGCGCCCTTGTCGTCGGTCACGACGAGCACGTCCTGGCACTTGTCCGCCTTCTTCAGCGCGCACTTGCCGCAGGTGAGCGAGCCTTTCAAGGTGGTCTCGGCGGCCGAGACAGTGGTCGCGGCCACCAGGCCGAGCACGAGTGCGAGAGCGACGCCGATTCGAGTGAGAGCCTTCATCGCGGTTGCCTCCTCCAGGTCCGGGCGTCGGGGAACACGCCGGATGATTCCGCCGGTGAGTCTAATCGATCAAGGCCTTTTCACGCGAGTGTCCAAGGGGCCCGGCAGGGTTCGTCCCAGGGTGCCGGGTCCAGGGTTCAGGGTTCAGGTCCCGGGTCCGGGGCCCGGGTCGGGTGCAGGGTCCCCGGCCTTCCGGAGTCCAGGGCCCCGCCGTCGCTACTCCGCGCGGCGGATCGAGCGAATCACGATCGGCGGGCTCAGGCGCTGCGCCGTGGCGGGGGCCTGCTGAATGCGGCGAACCACGTCCATGCCCGCGGTGACGTGACCGAAGGCGGCGAAGCCCTGGCCGTCGGGGTTACGTTTCCCGCCGAAGTCGAGCTCCGGCTGGTCGCCGACGCAGATGAAGAACTCCGTCGTCGCCGTGTCCGGGCCGTTGCGGGCCATCGAGATCGCGCCGTCCACGTGCTTGAGGCCGGTGACCGAGGTCGGTTCCAGCACGATCGGGATCGCCGGCGGGACGCGCGCCGTCGACGCCGCCCTGGATCACTTCGATCTTCACCGGGTTGTCCGGCTGGTTCGCCGGCGTCACCGTCCGGTAGAACGCGGCGCCGTCGAAGAACGCGTTCGTCCACATAGCGGAGGAAGTTCCCGACCGTGCGCGGCGCGCGTGCCTGGTCGAGGACGACGTCGATCCGGCCCTCGCTGGTCTCGATGACGACGCGAGGGTTGGCCGGCGCCTGAGGCCATGCGGTGGCGGACAGCAGGACGATCGAAAGCGCGGCCGGAAGGACGATGCGGCGAGACATGTCGAGCAGTATGCAGGAGCGACGCACGAATCGCACCTGCGCGCCGCCGCATCGCGTTCGTCCTGGTCGGGCCGGACTTTCGCGCGGCACTGCGGCTGCCGCCTGAGGCGCCGCCATCGACTGCGGCGCCCGCGCCATCGAGCAGCTTCCGCCCGCTCGCGCTGCTAGAGCGTCTCGTCAGCCGGAGCCCGCGTGCGTCCGCGGCCGGAGGTCACTACAATGAGCGCCACCAGTACATCTGGACCTCCTTGGCCCTTGCTTCCGGCGCTCGCCTCGGCCCCTACGAAATCGTCAGCCCGCTCGGGGCCGGCGGCATGGGCGAAGTGTATCGGGCAACGGACACGCGGCTCGAACGCGTGGTGGCAATCAAAGTTCTGCCGGACGGGGTCACCGCGTCTGCGCAAACTCTGGAACGTTTCCAGCGGGAAGCGCGGGCGGCCTCAGCGCTCAACCACCCCAATATCTGCACCATCTACGATGTCGGCACCGATCCACCGTTCATCGCGATGGAGCTGCTCGAAGGCGAGACACTCCAGCAGCGGCTTCGACGCGGCCTGATGGAGGTTCCGGTCCTCATTGACATCGCATTCGCCGTGGCCGATGCCCTGGAGGCCGCGCACAGCAAGGGCATCGTGCATCGCGACATCAAACCGGCGAACATCTTCCTCACTCCGCGCGGACCGAAGATTCTCGATTTCGGGCTCGCGAAGGCGACCTCCGGCCAGCGGCGATCGATGTCTCCGACGAGGCGACTCGTGCGGCCGAGGCGCTGTTGACCGATCCAGGCAACACGGTCGGGACCGTGTCGTACATGTCGCCCGAGCAAGTCCGCGCGGCGCCGCTGGACGCACGCACGGATTTGTTCTCGTTCGGCGTGGTGCTCTATGAAATGGCGACGGGCACGCGGCCATTTCGCGGAGACAGCACGGGGACGATTTTCGATGCGATTCTCAACCGCGCTCCGGTGCCGTCCGTGCGTCTGAATCCCGACGTGCCGGCGGAATTGGAACGGGTCATCGACAAGTGCCTCGAAAAAGATCGGAATCTGCGCTCTCAGCACGCGTCGGACATTCGTACCGACCTCCAGCGCCTGAAACGCGACACGGAATCGGGCCGGCGTGACCGCAGAGCGGCCCGCCCGCCGCCACGCGTACCAACAGCGCTGGAAGATGATTGTGCCCGCCGCCGTGGCCGTCGTGGCGCCTCCGTCGTGGGCGACGTCTATTTTCCGCCGCCCAACGACGCTCACCGACAAGGACACGATTGTCCTCGCGGACTTCGAGAACAAGACGGGTGACCCGGTGTTTGACGACACGCTGCGCCAGGGACTGTCCGTGGAGCTTCAACAATCCCCGTTCCTCAGCCTGATTCCCGACCGGCAGATCCAGCAGAAGCTGGCTCTGATAGGACAGCCGAAAGAGGCGCGGCTGACTGGCGGAGATGGCTCAGCAAATCTGCGAGCGAACGGCCAGTGCCATGGTGATGGAAGGCTCGATCGCCAGCCTTGGAAGCCAATATGTGTTGGGCTTGCGCGCGAAGGACTGCAACACCGGCGACATTCTCGGGCAGGAGCAGATCCAGGCGGCGAGGAGAGAAGACGTTCTGAACTCCCTCGAGTGAGATCGTTCGTAGACTCAGAACCCGGCTCGGTGAATCACGAGCGACAGTGGAAAGACATTCGACGCCGCTTGCCGATGCGACGACACCTTCACTCGAAGCCCTGAAGGCATACAGCACCGGAAAGAAGGTGAACGTGTCCTCCGGGACCACAGCGGCCATCCCCTTTTACCAGCGGGCTGTCGAAATCGATCCCAAGTTCGCCATGGCGTACGCCAATCTGGGGCTGGCGTACAGCGGTGGCGGAGAGTCGGTGCTGTCAGCCCAGAACACGACAAGAGCGTGGCAGTTGCGGGATCGCGTCAGCGATCGGGAAAAGTTCTTCATCGACTTCAACTACAATCGGCAGGTGACGGGAAATCTGGAAAAGGCGTACCAGACCCTCGAGTTGTGGCTGCAGACCTACCCTCGGGGGCCGCAACCAAATCCACTGGGTTTGCTCGGGGGCCTCTCCAGCCACGGGACCGGCCGATTCGAAAGGGCGATCGAGATATCCCGAAAACTCATTCTGGATATCCCGACTTTCTCTACGGGTACGCCAACAGTGCATCCGCCTACTACTACCTGGACCGCTTCGACGAAGCTGAGAGCATGCTTCGACGAGCCACCGAACGCAAACTGGAGATCCTGGTCTCCTGCTGATCGGATACAACATCGCGGTCTTGAAGGGTGACAAGGACCAGATGGATCGAATGGTGGCTCTGGCCAAGGGTAAGCAAGGCGCGGAACCCGCGTTGGCCAACGCCGAGGCTCTCGCTCTGGCTCGTTCGGGCCGGCTGAAACTGGCGCGACAATCATCGGGCCGCGCCATGGATCTGGCCGGGAGGCGGGGCGGCGCGAGACAGCCGCGCGGTACCAGGCCGCACGAGCGGTGTGGGAAGCCGTTTGCGGGAACGCCGCCGAAGCGAAAACGAACGCCACGGCGGCTTTAGGGCTTTCAAACGGCCGGGATGTCGAATACGCCGCCGGGCTTGCCCTGGCTCTTTCGGGAGACTCCTCTCAATCGCAGGCGCTTGCCGACGATCTGGAAAAGCGCTTCCCGGAAGACACGTTCGCCAGATTTACATACGTACCGGTTCTTCGTGCGTTGTCAGCACTGGAGCGCGGGAGGCCGACAGACAGCGTGGAGCGGTTGCAAATCGCGCTGCCCTACGAACGGGCGGTGAACGGCCTCAACTTTCAGTTTGACCTTGGCGGGCTGCACTCGGCCTACGTGCGCGGCGAGGCATTGGTTGCCGCGCACCGTTATGCGGATGCGGCCGCCGAATTTCAGAAGATTCTTCAGCATCGTGGTATCGTGAGCGCGGATCCCATAGGAGCACTGGCGCACTTGCAATTGGGCAGAGCATTCGCGCTGTCCGGAGATCTGGCCAGGTCGAAGACGGCCTACCAGGATTTCCTCACGCTCTGGAAAGACGCGGATCCCGACATCCCGATTCTCCGGCAAGCCAAGGCGGAATACGCCAGGCTGCAATAGTTTTCGACCTTCGAGGTTTCAGTTCGGGTTCCTGAGCGGCCGCCCGGCCGTCATCGCCACTGCCGCGTCGGCCAGCGCGCTGGCCGGCCGGATCAGCGTCACCGCGTCGTCGTGCGTGACGGCGCCGTTTTCGAGACGGCCGCCCAGGGCGACTAGTGCGTCGACGGAGATGAGCCGTACCTGGCGCGTCGCGCGGCGCAGCGCCACGGCCTCGTTGAGCAGCTTCTCGTTCACCGCGCCGCAGACGACGTAGAGGCAGGTGAGCAGATCGTCGGTGGGCACCGCAATCGACGCCAGCAGCCGGTCGCGCGTGTGCGCGCCGGAGCCGACACTGGCGACGGCGCCGGTGCCGTCCACGGCCCAGACGACCACGTGTGCGCCTGTCGGCGAGGTCCAGATCCCGTAGCCGTCGTCTTCTCCGCGCGAGACGTCGAACCCGAGCAGGACGCCAATCCGATCGACCAGTTCCTCGACCGCCAGGCGCACTTCCGCGCTGCCGGCGAATCGCGGCACGGCCTGGTCGAGATACCAGACGAGATCCGAGACGGTGCTCGTGTGGCGGGAGAGGTGCGCGCGAAATACTCGCGTGGAGACGTCGTCCTGACTGCGGAAACGACGTGGCTCACGGCACCGCGGCGCTGGAAGGCGGGGGCGCCGGGGCGAGCGCGGCCGGACCGGTCGGCGCGCTGGAGCCGGCGGCGGGCTCGAGGGTGATGGCGGCGCGGACGATCGGGCGGGGAGATCCGCGATCGGCTCGACGACCGCGCTGGCCCGGCCCGAGGCATCGACCAGCAGCAGGCCCGCGCTGACAGCGAGGTCCGGCGTGAAGAGCCACACCTGGTAGGCGCGTCCCGGCGGCGGCGCGGGGATGCCGGCGCCGCTGATCGCCAGGCCGTGCGTCCGGCTCCACAGGACCTGCGCGGTGCCCTGACCCTGGCGCGAGACCAGGTCGAACCGCCGCAGGTCGGAGGCCGTCGCGATGAGCGAGACCGTCTGCGCCGACACCGCGGCCCGCTGCGCGGCCTGCAGGCGCGCGTCCGAGGCGCGGCGCGCTTCGGCCATCTCCTCGGCGGCGCGGGTTCGCGCCTCGTTGGCCGACCGCTCGGCGGCCTCCGCGCGGAGGGCGGCGTCGCGCAACCCGCCGCGGATCTCGCTGTAGCCATACCCGCCAGACACGATGACGGCCACGGCGGCTGCGCCCAGCAGCCAGCGGCGCCGGTCACCGGCGGACGGAGCGGCGGCGACCGGCGACGCGGTGACGTCGATGGCCATTTGGACGACGCCGGCGGCTGGCACGGCAGAGGTCGCGGGCACCGGCTCGGTCTCGATCGCCTCGGCCAGCGCCAGCGTGCCGCGTCCGCCGCCGGCGGCCGGCGCGCCGGGCTCGCTCCGCAGGTCGTTGTGCAGCCGGACGACGTTGTCGAGCGACCAGGGCTGGCGCGGCCCCAGCTGCGGCGCGCCCTGGCGGAGCTCGGCGACGGCCTCGCGAAGCTCGCGCGTCAGCGTGCCCATCTCGCGCTGCAGATCCTGTTCGAGGGTTGCCAGGCGCGTCTCCGCACGCTCGAATCCCTTCAGCGCCTGGTCGACCGCCGTGAGGCACGTGTCGGTGATGCGGGTGGTCTGCGCCTCGATCTGGCGGAGCGGCTCCTCGTGGGACTGCCGGATGGCGTTCCACTCGTGCTGCAGGCTCCGTTCGAACTGGTGGATGCGGGTGGTGGACTCGTTCAGCAGTCGCCGCTCGATGTCGTTCCACTCGCTGAGGCGACTATGGAGCTCGACGACGGCGGTGGCATGGCGCTCGTCGTTCTTCGCCCAGCGATCGAGGATGCCGGCGCACTCGCGCGTCATGTCCGCGAGCCGCGTCTCGAGGCCGTTCAGCGAGTCCTGCGTCTGACGCAGCTGCCGCAGGGCGAGGTTGACCTGCTCGACTTGAATTTGGAGATCGGACGCGCGCGGCGTCTCTTCCATCGACGGCGATGATACGACAAACGACGCGCGAGTCCAAAGTGGTTTGCGCGCGCGATCGGTTCGTGCCAGAATGCCCGCAGCCTTCGACGCGAGTTCGCGGACCTGGAATCGCAGCGACGGCCCACGCCCACGCGTGATGATCAGGACCGCGTCCACGACGTCCCGCGCGACGCCACTTGTCGCGGCGCCTTCCGCAGGCGCCTCTGGACTCGTCGCCTGGTACGCTGAAGGCTTCTCCGACGCGCTCGGCGATCGCCTCCGCCTGTTCGACAACCGCGGCCCCGCCCTCGAACTGCTTCGCTTCTCAGACGCCGTCCTCGCCATTCCCGGGTTCGAGGCCGCGTTACGCACGCGCGTGGAGCTGCTCGGAGCGTTCAAGCATCCGTCCTTCGCGCGCGTCCGGGCGCTGCGCGTGCTCGACGACCCGCCGGCGCCGCGCCTGGCGCTGGTCTCGGAGCTGGTGGCGGGCGAGCGGGTGTCGAGCATGCTGCGCACGGCGCAGGCCAAGGGCGTGCGGCTGGATACGACGAGCGCGGTGTGGCTGCTGCGGCAGCTGCTTCCGTCGCTGGCCGCTCTCCACGACACCGGCGACGGCGTCGTCCACGGCCTCCTCGACCCGGACCGGGTGGTCGTGACCGCCGGCGGCGAAGTCGTCATCACGGAGCACGTCTTCGGCGGCGTCGCCGATCGCATGGACCTTGCCGGCCGCACATCCGACATCGGGCAGGCTGCGCTCATCGCCGTCGCGCTGCTGCTCGGGCGTCCGCTCCGGCGCGACGAATACGCGTCTAACGGCGTCACGTCGCTCGATTTGGCGTGCGCCAGCGCCTGCGGCCGACGTCCTGCGACCGTGGCTGACCCAGGCGCTGGGACTCGGATCGGCGCCGCCGTTCGCCTCGGCGCGCGAGGCGTATCACGCGCTCGAGGATCTGCTGCCGGGGGTGTGGGGCGCCTGGCCGTCGCGGCTGATGCCGGCACTGCCGGCCGGCGAGAGGCCGCGCGACGCCGCGCCGGAAATCGCTGTCGCAGCGCCGCCGCGAACGTGGAGGAACTGGCGGCTGCCGACGCTGGAGGAGCTGCGCCGTCCCTGGCCCGCGAACCGGATGCTCGCGGCGGTCGCCGTCGTCGAGGCCGTGCTGATCGCGGCGCTGCTGGCGCGCGGGTCGACACCTGGACCTGCACGGCCGGTATCGCCGGCAGTGCAGGCCGCAGGACTGGTGCCGGCGGCCGGCGCGGCTGGCGGCTCGCGGGCAGGTGCGCCCGCCAAGAAGGCAGCCGCGCCGGCCGCGAGTGGACGCACCCGCCGCGAGAGGCTGGCGCTAGATCGAATCGGGCGTCGAGGTGCGCGTCTACGCGAACGGACGGCTGCTGGGCCCGGCGACGCGCCGGCGGTTCATCCTGCCGCCGGGCGATCATTCGATCACCCTCGTCAACGATCGCCTCGCGTATCGATTGACGCAGCCGGTCCGCATCAGCGCCGGGCGCACGTCACTGGTGGCGTCGCAGGTCCCGGCTCGCTGATGCCACGCCTCTCGTCAGGGCTTCCCGTTGAGATCGGCGAGCGACGCATGGGTGCGGTCGGTACAGCCGTCCATCGCGCACGCCGTCGCGCTGCCGGATGCGCATCAACTCGGCGTTGGCGGTGCGGCGGCCTCGCGGTTCCCGGTGTGCGCCTCCAGCTGGCTCACGGCCGCCAGTTAGACATGCCGGGGCTTTGGAAGGTGGCGGCCGGGTAGAGCCAGTGGAAGATGGCCAGGTGGTCGGCGGCATTCGGGCGGGACGCGGTGGCTTAGAAATCGCCATGTCCCGCCATGTGATTCGCGCCGCGACGCTGACCGATCTGCCGGCGCTCACCGACATCTATAACCACGACATCGCCCACACGGCGATCACGTTTGACCTGCGTCCGTTTGCCGTCGAAGAGCGCCGCGCGTGGTTCGACGCCCACGGCGCGACCGGGCCGCACCGCCTGCTTGTCGCGGCCGACGGTGACGGCCGATGTCTGGGATATGCGCGCTCGAGCCGGTGGCGTCCCGAGCAGGTGTACGACACGACCGTCGAGGCCAGCGTCGACGGCCACCCCGAGGCTGTCGGCAGAGGGCTGGGGACCGCGCTCTACGCGGCCCTCTTCGAGGTGCTTGAGCGCGAGGACGTCCACACGATCGTCGCAGGGATCAGCCTGCCGAACCCGGCGTCGCTGGCGCTGCACGAGCGGCTCGGCTTCCATCCGGTCGGCGTGTTCCATGCCGTCGGCCGGAAGTTCGATCTGTACTGGGACGTCGCATGGCTGAGCGCCCAGTCAACCCGGCGCGCTAATGCCCGGCAGGGCGAACGGCATCCAGCGATCTGGGAAGGCGAGCGATCGCTCGACGTTCAGTGGCCCTTGCCGCCGCACAAACGCTTCACCCGTTCAACTTCCGGCGGCGGAAGCCGGGCGAGCGCGATGCGCCCGAGTCGCATCTCGACGTATCCGGGCTCCGCGCACAGGTCAGGCGCAGGGCTCGCCTCCGGCCGCAGGCGGAACGCCGAGGTACAGCAGCGCATCGAACTGCTCGTCTGCTCGCAGCGTACGCCATTCCTCCTGGAGGACCGCGACGAGCTTGCCGTCTCGAACCGCGAATCGGCCTCTGGGCCCGAAATATTCGGAGGCATCGAGGGCTCCGAGCGCGGTGCCCTGGATGCGGGCCAGGGCCGGCGCCTTCCAGCCTGAAAAAAAAAAAAAAAAAAAAAAAAAAAAAAAAAAAAAAAAAAAAAAATTCCTCGTAATGCGTGAAGTCGGCGGAGATGCTGGGCTGCGTGTGATTGCGCCAGACGAGCCGGAGCGACTCGTACCGCACTTCCTCGCCTCGGAGGAAACGATCCGCGACGTCCTGGTAACGGGCGTTACCGAACTCCACGACGATGTCGTCCACGGTCTGGGCGAAGCGCGGGTCGCGAATAAGGGACAGCAGGAAGGCGTGCGCCTGATTGCTGCCGTGTGAATCTGGCATCGCCACGATGGTTGGGGGTCGAACGCCGCGAGGATGCCGCCGATGGCGTCGGCCGGCGCCGGGCGCCCGAGCATCCGGCTGTCTCGCGGCCAGCCGAGGCGGGCCGTGGGCAAGGACTAAGAATGCCGCAGTCGCCTGTCTAGACGAGGCCATGTCGCCGATCCGGATTACCGCGGGCGGATTGAGAGCCCCGCATCGCGGCGACCTGCGTGCATCGCCACGAGGACCGCGCCGGCACAGATACCGGCAACCGTGAATCCGAGAACCAGCCACCACGCACCAGGCAGGACGATGCTGATATGGAAGCCCAGCACGACGAGTCCAAGGCCGCCGGCGTTGGCAAGCGGGCTGGCGCTCAGGCTGACGGACGGGGACGAGCGAACAGCCTGCGGGAGCGTTCCACGGCGTCGGCCGGTTGAAGATCGACGAGCCGCAGCGGACGAATTTCGACCGGCCGCTCGACTCGCGCGATCGGATCGCGGCGATGACCTGCCACCAGAACCACGTGCGCGATCGGCCGGCCTGGAACGACTCGATCAAATCACCTGCGAGCGGCCCGCTCTCCGGACCGAGCCGTTCAGCAGCAGGAGTGCAAGGGGTGGGACGCGACGGCCAGTCATGTCGGCCTCTCATTCAGCTGCGGCACGCCGCTCCAGAGCGCGATCAGCGCCTGCTGCGTATCCTTCGCCGCGCGCACGCCGCGCGGCGTCACCCGAAAGAACCGCTTCGCGCGCCCGCCTCGCTCAGGCGTCGGGCTGCCAAGGCGCGAGCGACGAGCCCATTGCGCTCGAGCCGATCGAGCGCCGCGTACACCGCACCCAGCAGGACGCGCCGGCCGCCCGTCATCTCGACCTCGCGGGCAATCTGCACGCCGTATGCGTCCTCCCCGACGCGCAACGTCGCGAGCAGAAGCATGAGCTCGAAGTCGGTCAGCAGGCGCTGGTTCATATCTTCACAAACTATGAACTTCAAGGGCGGACCTGTCAATCTCAACTGCCGGGTGCGGTGAGGCCCCGCGCAAACTCCGTTGACATCGCACCTAGCCGGACCATAATGCTCGCGACCATGACCACGTCAGCCGTCTCCCCAGCCACGGCTGCTGCTCCGACCATGACGAGGCGCGGTTCCAGGGACCGGCGCTTCTTCATGGCGATGGCGGCCGTCATCGCGCTCGTCGTCTTCGTCGGCTTCGCGCCAACGTTCTACTGCGGCCGATGTTCCATCCCGAGCCGCTCTCGTCGGTCTTCGCGATCCACGGCGTGATCTTCACGGCGTGGGGCGTGCTCTACGTCGCGCAGACCGCGCTGGTCTCGGCGCGCCGCGTCGACCTGCATCGCAACTGGGCACGCTCGGCGGGTGCTGGGCGTGGTGATGATCGTCGTCGGCTACATCGCGGCGGTCACGGCGGCGCGCCGCGGATTTTCCATGCCGGGCCTGCCGCCGCCTCGTCTTCTTCGTCGTCCCGTTCTTCGACCTGCTGACGTTCCCGGTGCTGCTGGGCGCGGCGCTCTACCTCCGGCGCTCGCCGGCGGCACACAAGCGGCTGATGCTGCTGGCGACGGTCTCGATTCTCACCGCCGCCATCGCCCGGCTGCCTACGTCCTGGTACGGCCCGCCGCTCTTCTTCGGGCTCACCGACCTGTTCGTGGTCGTCGCGATGATCTACGACCGCGTCAGTAGGCCGCATCAACCGCGCCCTCATGTGGGGCGGGGTGTTCCTGGTGGTGTCGCAGGGGCTGCGGGTGGTGGTCGGCGGCACCCAGCGTGATGGCGTTTCCCGCTGGGCGACGGGCGTCTGACGCTAACGGGTTTCAGGTTAGGGAAAAAAAAAAAAAAAAAAAAAAAAAAAAAAAAAAAAAAAAAAAAAAAAAAAAAAAAAAAAAAAAAAAAAAAAAAAAAAAAAAAAAAAAAAAAAAAAAAAAAAAAAAAAAAAAAAAAAAAAAAAAAAAAAAAAAAAAAAAAAAAAAAAAAAAAAAAAAAAAAAAAAAAAAAAAAAAAAAAAAAAAAAAAAAAAAAAAAAAAAAAAAAAAAAAAAAAAAAAAAAAAAAAAAAAAAAAAAAAAAAAAAAAAAAAAAAAAAAAAAAAAAAAAAAAAAAAAAAAAAAAAAAAAAAAAAAAAAAAAAAAAAAAAAAAAAAAAAAAAAAAAAAAAAAAAAAAAAAAAAAAAAAAAAAAAAAAAAAAAAAAAAAAAAAAAAAAAAAAAAAAAAAAAAAAAAAAAAAAAAAAAAAAAAAAAAAAAAAAAAAAAAAAAAAAAAAAAAAAAAAAAAAAAAAAAAAAAAAAAAAAAAAAAAAAAAAAAAAAAAAAAAAAAAAAAAAAAAAAAAAAAAAAAAAAAAAAAAAAAAAAAAAAAAAAAAAAAAAAAAAAAAAAAAAAAAAAAAAAAAAAAAAAAAAAAAAAAAAAAAAAAAAAAAAAAAAAAAAAAAAAAAAAAAAAAAAAAAAAAAAAAAAAAAAAAAAAAAAAAAAAAAAAAAAAAAAAAAAAAAAAAAAAAAAAAAAAAAAAAAAAAAAAAAAAAAAAAAAAAAAAAAAAAAAAAAAAAAAAAAAAAAAAAAAAAAAAAAAAAAAAAAAAAAAAAAAAAAAAAAAAAAAAAAAAAAAAAAAAAAAAAAAAAAAAAAAAAAAAAAAAATTTTTTTTTTTTTTTTTTTTTTTTTTTTTTTTTTTTTTTTTTTTTTTTTTTTTTTTTTTTTTTTTTTTTTTTTTTTTTTTTTTTTTTTTTTTTTTTTTTTTTTTTTTTTTTTTTTTTTTTTTTTTTTTTTTTTTTTTTTTTTTTTTTTTTTTTTTTTTTTTTTTTTTTTTTTTTTTTTTTTTTTTTTTTTTTTTTTTTTTTTTTTTTTTTTTTTTTTTTTTTTTTTTTTTTTTTTTTTTTTTTTTTTTTTTTTTTTTTTTTTTTTTTTTTTTTTTTTTTTTTTTTTTTTTTTTTTTTTTTTTTTTTTTTTTTTTTTTTTTTTTTTTTTTTTTTTTTTTTTTTTTTTTTTTTTTTTTTTTTTTTTTTTTTTTTTTTTTTTTTTTTTTTTTTTTTTTTTTTTTTTTTTTTTTTTTTTTTTTTTTTTTTTTTTTTTTTTTTTTTTTTTTTTTTTTTTTTTTTTTTTTTTTTTTTTTTTTTTTTTTTTTTTTTTTTTTTTTTTTTTTTTTTTTTTTTTTTTTTTTTTTTTTTTTTTTTTTTTTTTTTTTTTTTTTTTTTTTTTTTTTTTTTTTTTTTTTTTTTTTTTTTTTTTTTTTTTTTTTTTTTTTTTTTTTTTTTTTTTTTTTTTTTTTTTTTTTTTTTTTTTTTTTTTTTTTTTTTTTTTTTTTTTTTTTTTTTTTTTTTTTTTTTTTTTTTTTTTTTTTTTTTTTTTTTTTTTTTTTTTTTTTTTTTTTTTTTTTTTTTTTTTTTTTTTTTTTTTTTTTTTTTTTTTTTTTTTTTTTTTTTTTTTTTTTTTTTTTTTTTTTTTTTTTTTTTTTTTTTTTTTTTTTTTTTTTTTTTTTTTTTTTTTTTTTTTTTTTTTTTTTTTTTTTTTTTTTTTTTTTTTTTTTTTTTTTTTTTTTTTTTTTTTTTTTTTTTTTTTTTTTTTTTTTTTTTTTTTTTTTTTTTTTTTTTTTTTTTTTTTTTTTTTTTTTTTTTTTTTTTTTTTTTTTTTTTTTTTTTTTTTTTTTTTTTTTTTTTTTTTTTTTTTTTTTTTTTTTTTTTTTTTTTTTTTTTTTTTTTTTTTTTTTTTTTTTTTTTTTTTTTTTTTTTTTTTTTTTTTTTTTTTTTTTTTTTTTTTTTTTTTTTTTTTTTTTTTTTTTTTTTTTTTTTTTTTTTTTTTTTTTTTTTTTTTTTTTTTTTTTTTTTTTTTTTTTTTTTTTTTTTTTTTTTTTTTTTTTTTTTTTTTTTTTTTTTTTTTTTTTTTTTTTTTTTTTTTTTTTTTTTTTTTTTTTTTTTTTTTTTTTTTTTTTTTTTTTTTTTTTTTTTTTTTTTTTTTTTTTTTTTTTTTTTTTTTTTTTTTTTTTTTTTTTTTTTTTTTTTTTTTTTTTTTTTTTTTTTTTTTTTTTTTTTTTTTTTTTTTTTTTTTTTTTTTTTTTTTTTTTTTTTTTTTTTTTTTTTTTTTTTTTTTTTTTTTTTTTTTTTTTTTTTTTTTTTTTTTTTTTTTTTTTTTTTTTTTTTTTTTTTTTTTTTTTTTTTTTTTTTTTTTTTTTTTTTTTTTTTTTTTTTTTTTTTTTTTTTTTTTTTTTTTTTTTTTTTTTTTTTTTTTTTTTTTTTTTTTTTTTTTTTTTTTTTTTTTTTTTTTTTTTTTTTTTTTTTTTTTTTTTTTTTTTTTTTTTTTTTTTTTTTTTTTTTTTTTTTTTTTTTTTTTTTTTTTTTTTTTTTTTTTTTTTTTTTTTTTTTTTTTTTTTTTTTTTTTTTTTTTTTTTTTTTTTTTTTTTTTTTTTTTTTTTTTTTTTTTTTTTTTTTTTTTTTTTTTTTTTTTTTTTTTTTTTTTTTTTTTTTTTTTTTTTTTTTTTTTTTTTTTTTTTTTTTTTTTTTTTTTTTTTTTTTTTTTTTTTTTTTTTTTTTTTTTTTTTTTTTTTTTTTTTTTTTTTTTTTTTTTTTTTTTTTTTTTTTTTTTTTTTTTTTTTTTTTTTTTTTTTTTTTTTTTTTTTTTTTTTTTTTTTTTTTTTTTTTTTTTTTTTTTTTTTTTTTTTTTTTTTTTTTTTTTTTTTTTTTTTTTTTTTTTTTTTTTTTTTTTTTTTTTTTTTTTTTTTTTTTTTTTTTTTTTTTTTTTTTTTTTTTTTTTTTTTTTTTTTTTTTTTTTTTTTTTTTTTTTTTGGGGGGGGGGGGGGGGGGGGGGGGGGGGGGGGGGGGAAAAAAAAAAAAAAAAAAAAGGGGGGGGAAGGCCGACGAGCTGTTTGACGCCTCGCTCGAGGTGCCGGTCGAAGAGCGGCAGGCCTTCGTCAACAGCGCGCCGCCGGTGCGCCGGAACTGCGCGCCGAGTGTCGCCTGCTGCGGCTGGTCGGCGACGAGGCGCCGGCCCTCGATGGGGGGTGGGCCTGGTCGCTGCTGCCGGCCGCCGTGCGCGAGCGCGACGGCGAGGCAGACACGCGCATCGGCGAGGTGATCGGCGCATGGCGCGTGGTGCGGCTGATCGGCCATGGCGGCATGGGCTCGGTGTTCCTGGTGGAGCGCGGCGACGGACAATTCGAGCAGGCGGCGGCGCTGAAGCTGGTGCGACCGCGCGCCTCGACGGCGAGCTCGTCACGCAGCGGTTCGCGCGCGAGCGGCAGATCTCTGGCCTCGCTCGACCACGCCGGCATCGCGCGGCTGCTCGATGGCGGTCGCACCGAGGACGGACGCCCGTACTTCGTGATGGAGCACGTCGAGGGCGGCCGATCGATCGAGTACTGTGACGAGCACGCGGCTGACGATCGAGCGAGCGGCTCGACGCTGTTCCAGCAGCGTCTGCGCCGCCGTGCAGCACGCGCACCGCCGGCTGGTCGTCCATCGCGACCTCAAGCCGTCGAACATCCTCGTCGACGGCCGACGGCGACGTGAAGCTGCTCGACTTCGGCATCGCGAAGCTGCTCGAGCCGGCGGGCGCCGGCGCCGGCGAGACCCGGACCGCGCTGGCGCGGCATCCTGACGCCCGAATACGCCGGCCCCGAGCAGGTGCGCGGCGAGCCGGTCGCGACCGCGTCCGACGTGTATCAGCTCGGGCTGCTGCTCTACGAGCTGCTGACCGGGCAGCGCGCGCAGCACGTCGAAGGGCGTTCGCTGCTCGGATCTCGAGCGGATCGTCGTGCGTCGAGGTCCCGCGCGGCCGAGCGACGCGCGTCGCCGCGGGCCGCCGATGCAGCGTGCGGCGCCGCCGCCTGACGCGCGGCGCCGCTGACGCGCACGCTGCCCGGCGATCTCGACACGCATCGTCGGCTGCGCGCTGCGCAAGGAGCCGGACCGCCGCTACGCCTCGGTGCGCGATCTGGTGGAGGACGTGCGGCGTTACGGGAAGGACGTCCGATCCGCGCGAGAACTGACAGTGTCTGGTATCGGGAGAATGCCGTCGGGACGCGGCATCGCGTGGCGATGGCGCGGCGGTGGCGTTGCGGGTCGCGGGCGCGATGGTGCGCTGATTGGTGGTGAGCCGGCGGATCGGCGCGCGGAGGAACTGCCTGTGCGGGGCGGGTGGAGGACATGCTCGTCGAACTGTACGCGCTGCCGGAAGAGGAGGAGGATGGAGCAGGGGGCGTCGGCTGGCGAAACTACGTCGATCAGGCGATGAAGCTGGTGCGGAGGGAGTTGGAGGGGCAGCCCGAGCAGTCGGGCCGGCTGTCGATGCTCGGGCGGGGTGTACAGGGCGCTCGGGCATTGTGAAACGGCGATCGACGTGTTGCGGGAGGCGCGAACGCTACGCGAACGGGGGGACGACGCGAGAGCACGGAGCTGGCGGAGACGCTGATGAGGCTGGGGCAGAGCGAGATCTACGCGGGGCGCTACGCGGAGGCGGAGCAAAGCCTGCGGCAGGCCGGTGAGATCCGTCAGCGGAGACTCGGGCCATCGAGGCGGCCGACGACTGGCGTCGTGCTGGAGCTCGGCGATCTGCTGCACACGCAGGGCGATCTCGTGCCGGCGGAGCGGATGCTGCGCGAGGCAGTGGCGATGCTGCGGACGCGAGCGCGGCGCGCGAAGTCCTGTTCGCTGGCGCTGCGCGACACCGCGGCAACGTGCTGCGCGATCGCGGGCTGCTGCAGGAATCCGATGCCAGCTTCCGCGAAGCGATCCGCCTGCTGCACCTGCCGGATCTCGACACGGGCCAGCAGGTCGCGCTGACCGAGGTGTTATTCTCCCGGCTGCTCGTGAAGCGGCGTGCGTTCGCGGAAGCCGAGGAAGTGCTGGAGCGCAGTATCCGCGAGCTGCGGCTGTTCTATGAAGGGCGATCATCCCGTGACCGCATCGCCTGCAGAACCTCGGCTTCCTCCGTTGCAGGGACGCTATGAGGAAGCGGCCGCGCGCCTGGAGGAGTCGCGGCGGGTCTCGCTGGTGTGGCTGGGCGCGGAGCACCCGCTGATGGCGCGGTCGTCGGCCGACCAGGCGGAGCTCGCGCGGCGGCAGGGGCGGCTGACCGACGCCATCGCGCATCGGCCAGCGGACACTCGCGCACTTCGAGCGCCTTGGGCCTTTCCGCCCACCCGGCGGCCATCGACACACATTGGACGCTGGGTGAGGCGCTGCTCGGATCGGGCCGCCCGGGCGAGGCCGCCGCGACGCTGGCCGAAGGGCTGGCCATGGCCGAGCAGCAGTACATCGCGTCAGATCCGCGAATGTCCCATGCGCGCCAGGTGCTGGCCCGCGCCCGTGCGGCCGGGCACACGTCGCCGGCCACCGCCGATCCAGAGTGACACCTACGAACCTACCGACCTACCGACCTGCCGCCCCGCCCCACCGCCTACGAGTTACGGGGTCACGATCCCGGCATCGGGCGTAGAATTCGCGTGTCCCCGCAGGCTGACCCTGGATGTCACCGTCCTGTCGGCTGCTTCACCAGGTCGAGGACGATCTTGTAGCGATCGCCTCGCATTACCGCGTGCGCGACTTCGAGCGGACGCCCGTCGGCAAGATAGGCAATGCGCTCGACGGCCATTCCCGGCGCGCCCGCCGGCACGCCGAGCAGATGGGCGTCGTCGCGCCCCAGCGCGATCGCCATGTGCACTTCGCGAGCGGTCGCCGGGTAGAGGTTGTAACGCTCCTGCAGCACGGCGTAGAGCGATGCGCTGCGGAAGTTCGTCTCGGCGATGCCCGGCACCAGCATCATCGGGAGGCAGGTCGTCTGGAGGCCCATCGGCTCGCCGTCGGCGCGCCGCAGGCGGCGCAGCCGGAAGACCGGCTCGGTCGGCGCGATCCCGAGCGTCGCGGCGACGCCGGCCGGTGGGAGCGCCTCGCCGCTTTCGAGCACATCCGACGCGGGCACCAGCCCATGGCGCCGCATCTCCTCGCTGAAGCCGGTCAGCTCGCGCGGCCCCTGTTCGAGCGGCGGCCGCCGGACGAAGGTGCCACGCCCCTGTTCGCGGCGGATGTAGCCAAGCGACGCGAGCTCGCCGAGCGCCTGCCGCACGGTAATCTTGCTGACTTTAAAGCGTTCGCTCAGGCTGCTTTCGGTGGGGAGGCGTCCGTCCGGCTTCCAGATCCCGGCCTCTATCTCCCGCAGAATCACCGTTTTGACCTGGTGGTAGAGCGGCACCGGGGTGTCGCGGTTCAACATGAATATATCCACCGGTCATTATAATGATAGAGTGGGCCACCGTCCAAGCGGCCGCAGTATGGTTCGTCGCATTGGACCCAGCCCGGCGCTCGCCGAACCGTTGAACGAAGGGGAATCCAGGGGGAGGAACCCAATGAAGACTGCACGACTGTTAGTGCCGACGGCGCTGTGTGTGCTCGCCGTCGCGCTGATGGCAGGTGGGACTGCGAATGCCCAGACCGGCGCGGCCTCGCTGACCGGCCTGGTCACGGATCAAAGCGGCGCGGCGGTGCCAGGCGCCACCGTCACTGCGACCAACCAGGCGACCAACGTGACGTATCCCGCCGTCGCCAACGCCGTCGGCAACTACACCATCACGTCGCTCCCCGTCGGCACTTACGTCGTGAAGGCCGAGCTTGCGAGCTTCAAGACGGGGGTCACCAAGCCGATTCAGCTCGAGGCGATGCAGGTGGTCCGCCTCGATTTCAAGCTGGAGCTCGGCGCGATCGAGGAGACCGTGGTCGTCTCCAGTGAGACGCAGGTGCTCCAGACCGAGACCGCGACCGTCGGCGAAGTCATCTCGGGCTCGACGCTGGCGGCGCTGCCGCTCAACGGGCGCAACACCGGCCAGCTCTCCCTGCTCCTGCCCGGCGTCGTGACGCCGAATCCCAGCGCGTTCACCGAGATCCGCAACTTCAGCAGCGGCCGGCCGTACGTCAACGGCAACCGCGAGCAGACCAACAACTACATGATCGACGGCGTCGACATGAACGAGTCGATCGACAACCTGGTCGCCTACCAGCCCAGTCCCGACGCGCTCGCCGAGATCAGCGTCGAGACGAACAACTACGCCGCCGATACCGGCAACGTCGCCGGCGCCGTGATCAGCAACGTCATCAAGTCGGGCACGAACTCGTTCCACGGCAACGTCTTCGAGTTCTACCGCAACAGCAAGATGGACGCGAACTCGTGGGCCAACAACCGTTCGAGCGCCGCCAAGCCGGAGCGGCGCCAGGACATCTTCGGCGGCACGTTCGGCGGCCCCCTCATCAAGAACACGCTGTTCTTCTTCGGCGACTACCAGGGCACGCGCTTCGACGCCCCGGGACGGAGCTGGTGTCGGTGGCGCCGGCGTCCTGGCGCAACGGCAATCTGTCGGGTCTCGCCGCGGGTCAAGGACCCGCAGACCGGGCAGCTCTTCGCGGGCAACCAGATTCCGGCGGACCGCATCAGCCCGACGGCACGCGCGATTCTCAACGACACCTCGCTCTATCCGCTGCCGAACCGCAGCGTCGGCGGCGTGCTGAACAACTACGTCGGCAACACGCTGAGGACGATCGACGCCGACCAGGCAGACGTGCGCATCGACTGGAGCGTGTCGGAGAAGGACAAGGTCTTCGGGCGCTACTCGTTTGCCGAGTATGAGATCGCGCCAGGACCAACGCGCCTTCCCGCTGCTGCTCGGCAACCTGACGACGGCGCCGTTCAAGAACCTCGCGTTCAGCTGGAACCGCATCTTCAAGTCGTCGCTCGTCAACGAGGTGCTCGTCGGCTACAACCAGATCACGATCGTCTCCGACACGCTCGACTGGGCCGGCATCGGCGACGCCAACGCGACGTTCGGCATCGCCGGCGGCCAGCCGATTCCCGGCTTGAGCTCCCTCGGAATGGGCAGCGGCCTCACCAGCCTCGGTGCTATCGCCACCGACACGGACACGCTCGACAAGACCTACCAGATCAACGAGAAGGTCACGTGGATCAAGGGGCGGCACGCGCTGAAGTTCGGCGGCCAGTTCCTGCACTACGTCCAGGAGCGCTTCTACGCCGGGAACAACGGCCTGCTCGGCCTCTTCACTTACGGCGGCGCCTTCACCAACGTGCCGTTTGCCGACTTCCTGCTCGACCAGGTGGCGACAAGGGCCGCGGCAGCTCCACGCGCCGCCGTGGACGCACCTGCACAACCGCGTCGCGCTCTACGTGCAGGACGACTTCAAGGTCACGCCGACCCTGACGATGAATCTCGGGGATGCGGTGGGCCTACACGCAGCCGGTCGTCGAGCAGGACAACCGCCAGGCCAACTTCGACCTGACGACCGGAGAGCAGATCCTCGCGGCGGACGGCGACCGCGAGAGCCGCGCGCTCTACAGCGCCTACAAGAAGGGCTTCGAGCCGCGCCTCGGCTTCGCGTGGCGGACGACCGACCGGCTGGTCTTCCGCGGCGGCTACGGCATCTCGCAGTACATGGAAGGCACCGGCGCCAACCTGCGGCTGCCGCTGAACCCGCCGTTCTTCTTCGAGTCGTTCCAGCAGGTACCTGCCGACGACGGGCGCCGGCACGATCGCCACGGGCTTCTCTGAACTGGTGCCGCTGGACACGCCGTCGGGCCAGGTGCGCGCGTGGGATCCCAACCTGCGGCCGCAGTTCACCCAGCAGTGGAACGTGTTCTCCGAGTACCTGCTGACGCCGTCGATGTCGGTCAACGCCGGCTACGTCGGCCACAAGGCGACGCACCTGGTGGCGCCGGTCGAGGGCAACCAGCCGCTGCCCGGCGTCGGCGATCCGGCGACGTGGGCGTCGCTGAACGCAGCGGCGTCCACTCTTCCAGGAGTTGCCGGCCGTCACGAACATCGCGACGACGGCGGCGCGCGGCGCGGAGCGACTACAACGCGCTGCAGCTCAGCCTCCGCCAGCGCACGAACCAGAGCGGGTTCGAGTACCTCGCGTCGTATACCCTGGGCAAGGTGCAAACCAATAACCGGGGCTTCTACGGCTCGGCCGGAGTGCAGGCGGAAGGTGCGTACTGGATGAACACTTACGAGCCCGAGTGGAACTACGGGCCCGCGTTCTTCGACGTCCGGCACAACTTCGTTTTCTCGGCCAACTACGAGCTGCCGTTCGGACGCGGTCGCAAGTGGGGCGGCGACTCGTCGGCGCTCGTCGATGCGGTGCTCGGCGGCTGGCGGCTGAGCGGCATCTTCCAGGCGAGAACCGGTTTCCCGATCACCGTGATCGACGGCAGCGCGCCGTCGCTGCAGGGCGTGCGCGGCAATGAACGGCCCAACTGCGTCGGCGACCCGAAGCCGGCCGATCAGAGCATCACGCACTGGCTCGACATCAACGCGTTCCAGCGGGTGCCGCGCGGCACCTGGGGCAACTGCGGCATCGGCGTCGCCCGCGCGCCGGCCTACAGGAACATCGACCTCGTGCTCGCCAAGCGGTTCAGCGCCGGCGGCGACCGGGCTGTTCGAGTTCCGTGCCGAGGCCTTCAACCTCACCAACACGCCGAGCTTCTCGCCGCCGCCGTCCGACATCAACGCGCCGAACGCGTTCGGCATCATCACGAACACGGTGAGCACTGCGAGGACCGTCGAGCTGGTCTTCAAGTTCTTCTTCTAGCAGACAGGTCACCAGCGACGCGGACGAGGGCTGCCCGTTTCCCTCGTCCGCGTCGTTCTTTTCAGCACGACCACATCGGGACGCACGCGCGGGGGAGTGGCTGCTGCTGGCGATGCTGGGACGGCTGGTGGGAGGGGGGGGGGCTGACGACGGCGGTCGTCGGCCTGTCGCCGTCTGTCGAGTTCGTGCGCGACGAGCTGCCCAGGCTGGCCAGCGGCGCGTCGTTTCCGCAGACGGAGTATCCGGTGCGGCCCAGGCCAATCGGTCCATTCGGACTGATCACGAAGCTGCGGCACCTTGGGCTCACCTTCCTCGATCGCAGCGTCGGCCGCGGCGTCTCCTCCGTCTATACCCTGCTGCTGGTGGTCGTCGCGATCGCGACGGGATGGCGTGCCGGACGGCATCCGGCCGGGACGCCGCGCGAGCGGCTGTGGATGGCGGCGGTCTGGCTGACGATTCTGAATTTCGCCTCGTACTTCAGCCCGTTTGTCGGCAGCTTGTACGGAGCGTTCGGGACGATTTGGCTGCTGACGTTGCTTGCCGCGCTCAGCGAAACACCTCGCGAACGGGCGCTCGCCGCCGTTGCCTTCCTTCATGATTGTCGTGCCGACGTTCGTCGTGCCGGGTCAGCGGCCAGATGGGGCGGCCGAGACCCAGGTGTGCTGAGGCTGGCGCTCGCTGGACATGTCGCCGTGCTCGCCACTAATGCGCTTCGCCGTGGCGGCCTGGTGGCGCGCACGCCCTGCCTGAGCTCACAGCTGCGTTTCGTCGAGCGAGCTCGCTCCGTCGTCCTGAATGCGGGCATCGAGCACGAAGGAGCCGAGCGCCGAGCCAATGGCCGACCCGACGGCAACCGACGCCACGAACACGCCCAATACGACGAGAAATAGCGTCATGGTGCCTGGCACCTCCCGAACAGGTGCCTGGCACAGCATGAAGCGTGCCGCCTCGTCAGTCGACATGTTCCTTGACTGATTCTCAATGCTGACGCGCGCGACGCCGCGTCGTCCCCGGGCGGGGGTGTTTCCGAATTGTACAGCTGGCATCCCGCCGTTACCCTCTGGTGAGGTCGCTCGAGTTGCCAGCCGCGGCCTGCAGGTTGCAAGCTGCCGCGGATATGGCGCGGTGGCGGAGGCGAAAGTGGCCGTTCGTGGTCGCGGCGATCGCGGCCGTCGTCGTCGTGCTGCTGCTGATTGCCCAGGATCAGGACACGCTGAGAATCGCGAGCCCGGTAGCCGCCGACTCGCCGGAGTTCCCGCGGTACGTCGGTTCGCTGGTCGGGTCGCCGGTGACCCCGGCGATAGCTACGAGGTGCTGCAGAACGGCGACGCGGTGTTTCCGGCGATGCTCGCAGGGATCGCCGCGGCCCGATCTGCGCATCAGCTTCGAGAGCTTCATCTACGCCGACGGCACGGTGTCGAACGACTTCACGAAGGCGTTCGCCGACGCCGCACGGCGCGGCGTGACCGTCCGCATCGTGCTCGACTCGTTCGGCGCATCGGAGCTGCCGGCGGCGAGCGTGCGCGCGCTCGAACAGGCGGGCGTGCAGGTGCGGTGGTTCAACCCGCTCCATCCGTGGCGGATTGAGGAGACCAACTACCGGACGCACCGGAAGATCCTGGTGGTCGACGGCGACGTCGGCTTCACCGGCGGCATGAGCCTGGCGGACCACTGGCGCGGGGACGCGAGGACGCCCGACGAGTGGCGCGACACGCAGTTCCGCGTCCGCGGTCCCGCCGTGCGCGAGCTCGAGGCGGCGTTCTACGAGAACTGGCTGGAGGCCGGCGGCGAGGCCGCGCCGGCGCTGGACCCGCCGATGCCGCCGCGCGACACCGGCGCGCGCTCAATCACGCTCTGGAGCAGCGCCAGCGGCGGCTCGAGCAACGTCAAGCGGCTGTTCCTGCTGTCGATCGCCGGGGCGCGCCGGACCATCGACATCCAGTCGCCGTACTTCATCCTCGACGAGTCCACGAGGTGGGCGCTCGACCAGGCGCGGGCGCGCGGCGTGCGCGTGCGGCTGCTGACCGAAGGCGACCGCACCGATGCGCGCTCGGTGAAGGACGCCGGCCGCGATGAATACCAGGCGCTGCTCGATCGCGGCTACGCCATCTACGAGTTCGAGCCGACCATGATGCACGTGAAGGTGATGGTCGTCGACACCCACTGGAGCCTTTCGGATCGGCCAACTTCGACAACCGGTCGTTCGAGCTGAACGAAGAGCAGACCTCGGCGGTTGCCGACGCCGACCTCGCGCGGACGCTGGTCGCGGCCTTCGAGCGCGACGCCGCACGATCCCGTCAACTCTCGGCCGACCAGTGGCGGCAACGCTCGATCCTGCGCAAGGCGCGGGAGAGCTTCTGGGGATTCTTCAGCGAAGTGTTCTGACATCCTGGACTCTGGACTCCGGACTCCGGACTCCGGACTGCTGGACTGCGGACTCCCGACTCTGGACTCCGGACTCCGGACTCCGGACCCGGACCCTGGACTACAATTGTTTTTCCCCACCCAGCCATTCCATGACCTCAGAGATCCCCGAGGCGGCTTTGCCGTCCGCGCTTGCAGTCCTTTCACCCCGCCGTGCAGCGGTGGTTTGCCGCCGCGCTCGGCACGCCGACGCCTGCTCAAGCGCAGGGCTGGGCGTCGATCCGCCAGGGCCGGCACACGCTGATTGCCGCGCCGACCGGGTCCGGCAAGACGCTGGCCGCGTTCCTGATCGCCCTCGACGAACTGCTCGCCGAAGGGCTGCAGGCGCCGCTGCCCGACGAGGTCCGCGTCGTCTACGTGTCGCCGCTCAAGGCGCTGAGCAGCGACATCCACGCGAACCTGTCGGCCCCGCGTGCGGCAATTGCGGCCGAGGCCGCGGCTCTCGGACTGACGGCGCCGGCAATCACCGCCGCCGTGCGCACCGGCGACACGACGTCGGCGGCGCGGCAGGCGATGCTCCGCACGCCGCCGCACATCCTCGTCACGACGCCGGAATCGCTGTACCTGCTGCTGACATCGGAGCGCAGCCGCGAGTGCCTGCGGACGGTGCGGACCGTCATCGTCGACGAGATTCACGCCGTCATCGGCACGCGGCGCGGCGCGCATCTCGCGTTGTCGCTGGAGCGGCTCGCCGCGTTGACCGGTCAGCCCGCTGCAGCGGATCGGCCTGTCGGCGACGCAGCGCCCGGTGGAGGAGGTCGCGCGCTTTCTCGTCGGACGCGCGAACGTGGACGCGTCCGGCACGGCCGACTGCGCGGTGATCGACCAGGGGCACCGGCGCGATCTCGACCTGGCGCTCGAGATGCCGCGGTCGCCGCTTGAAGCCGTCATGGCGCGCGAGGTGTGGGAGGAGTACTACGACCGGCTGGCGGCGCTCATTCTCGAGCACCGCACCACGCTCGTCTTCGTCAACACGCGCAAGATGGCCGAGCGCGTCGCGCGGTGTCTCGCCGACCGGCTGGGCGACGAGCACATCGCCGCGCATCACGGCAGCCTGTCGAAGGAGCGCCGGCTCGACGCGGAGCGGCGGCTGAAGCACGGCGACGTGAAGGCCGTCGTCGCGACGGCGTCGCTCGAGCTCGGCATCGACATCGGGCACGTCGACCTGGTCTGCCAGCTCGGATCGCCGCGGCGGATCGCGACGCTGCTGCAGCGCGTCGGCCGCGCCGGCCACTCGGTGATCGGCACGCCCAAGGGCCGGCTGTTCCCCGAGACGCGCGACGATCTGGTCGAGTGCGCGGCGCTCGTCGGGGCCGTCCGAAGGGGCGAGCTCGATGCCCTGGTGCCGTTCGACGCGCCGCTCGATGTGCTGGCGCAGCAGCTGGTCGCCGAGACCGCGTGCCAGGAGTGGTCCGAGGATGGCCTGTTCGATCTCGTCCGGCAGGCCTGGCCGTATCGCGCGCTTCCGCGCGCGGAGTTCGACGCCGTCGTGCGCATGCTCGCCGAGGGGTTCTCGACGCGGCGCGGCCGGCGCGGCGCGCTGGTGCATCGCGACGAAGTGCACGCGAGGCTGCGGGCGCGGCGGGCGTCGCGCCTGACCGCGATCACCGCGGGCGGCGCGATTCCCGACAACGCCGACTATCGCGTCGTGCTCGATCCCGAGGAGATGTTCATCGGCACGCTGAACGAGGACTTCGCCATCGAGAGCAACGCCGGCGACATCTTTCAGCTCGGCAACAGCTCCTGGCGGATCCTGCAGGTTGCCTCGGGCGTCGTTCGGGTCGCCGACGCGCACGGCGCGCCGCCGACGATTCCCTTCTGGCTTGGCGAGGCGCCGGGACGAAGCGCCGAGCTGTCGGCGTCGGTCAGCGAGCTTCGCCGCGTCGTCGGCGAGTTGCTGGAGCGAAGACGCGGCGGAGGCGGCCCCAACCGCCCGTGCCGAGGCCTGGCTGGCCGAGGCGCTCGGCGTGCCGGCGGCGGCGGCGGAGCAGATCGTCGCGTACCTCGCCGAATCCCTGCGCATCCTCGGCGCGCTGCCGACCGAGCAGACCATCGTGCTCGAACGGTTCTTCGACGAGTCCGGCGGCATGCAGCTGGTGCTGCACGCGCCGTTCGGCAGCCGCGTGAACCGCGCCTGGGCGCTGGCGCTGCGCAAGCGCTTCTGCCGGCAGTTCAACTTCGAGCTGCAGGCGGCGGCAACCGATGAGGGCCTGCTGCTCTCGCTCGGCCCGCAGCACGCGTTCCCGCTCGCCGACGTGTTCCGCTACCTGCATCCGTCGAGCGTGCGCGACGTGCTGATCCAGGCGTTTCTCGACGCGCCGGTGTTCCAGACACGCTGGCGATGGAACGCGACGATCTCGCTCGCCGTGCCGCGCGCCGGACGCGGCAAACGGGTGCCGGCGCCGCTGCAGCGGATGCGCGCCGACGACCTGCTGGCGGCAGCGTTTCCCGATGCCGCGGCGTGCCTGGAGAACATCCCCGGTGATCGGCAGATCCCCGATCACCCGCTGGTCGCGCAGACGGTCCGCGACTGCCTCGAGGAGGCGATGGACCTGCCGCGCCTCGTCGGGATCCTCGAGCGCATCCATGGCGGCGCCATCACGTGCGTCGCCCGCGACACGCCGGAGCCGTCGCCGCTCTCGCACGGCCTGCTCAACGCGCGTCCGTATGCCTTCATGGACGACGCGCCGCTCGAGGAGCGGCGGGCGCACGCGGTGCAGACGCGCCGCGCGAGCGAGCCGTCGGCCGCCGGCGCGCTCGGCGCGCTCGACGCGCGACGCCATCGCGCGTGTGACGCGCGAGGCCTGGCCGGACCCGCGCGATGCCGACGAACTGCACGACGCGCTCGTCATGGCCGGATTCTTCCCGGCCGCCGAGGCCGCGCTCGATCCATCGTGGCCGGCGTGGCTGGAGGCGCTGGCCGGTGCCGGACGGGTGACGCTCGTCGCCGGCGCGGTGCTGCCGGACGCGATCTGGGCGCCGGCCGAGCGGCTGCCGGAGATCTTCGCGCTCTCGGGCGCGCTGGCCATGAACCCGGCCATCGCGCCGCCGGCGGCACGCGCGGCGCAGTCCTGGACGCGCGATGCGGCGATCGTGGAGCTTCTGCGCGGCCGCGTCGCGGTCCTCGGGCCGGTGGACGAGGCCGTGCTCGGCGCGCCGCTCGGGCTGACGGCGGCCGAGTCGCGCGCCGCGCTTCTGGCGCTCGAGTCCGAGGGCGTCGTGCTGCGCGGCGCGTTTACCCCGGGCTCGCGCGGCGAAGAGTGGTGCGATCGACGGCTGCTCGCGCGCATTCATCGCGCGACGCTGAACCGGCTTCGCGCGGAGATCGAGCCGATCGCGCCGGCGCGAGTACATGCGCTTCCTGTGCGCCTGGCAGCACGCCGCGCCGGAGACGCAGCTGGCCGGCCCGGACGGATTGCGCGCCGTGCTCGCGCAGCTCGACGGGTTCGAGCTGGCCGCCGACGCGTGGGAGCGTCACGTCCTGCCGCTGCGCGTGAAGGGCTACGACCGGTCGCTGCTCGACATGCTGTGCTTCAGCGGCGAGGTGGCATGGTCGCGCCTCTCGGCGCCGGCGCGCGGCCCGGTGTTTCCCGGCGCGACGCCTCGACCAATCCGCGCGACGCCAATCGCGCTCTGCCTGCGCGAGCACATGGCGGCCTGGCAAGCGGTCGCGCCGCGCACCGGCGCGGAGGGCGACAACGCCAGAAGCGCGATCGCGGTCGCCACGCTCGACGTCCTGACGACGCGTGGCGCCTCGTTCGTCCACGAGATCGCGAGCGTCCTCGGCCGGACGGCAGAGGAGATCCAGTCGGCGCTCGCGGAACTCGTCGCGTCGGGGACGGTGACGTCCGATGGATTCGGCGGGCTGCGGGCGATGATTGCCCCGGTGTCGTCGCAGCCGCGGCACCTGATGGGGTTCCGCCCGCGTTCGCGGCCGCCCGTTGGCGCGACGGCGGGAGGGCGATGGGCGCGGGTCCCGCGGGCCGACGCCTCCGCGACGGATCGCGAGGCGGCGGTCGAGCAGTACGCCGGCGCGCTGCTGCGGCGCTACGGGGTCGTGTTCCGGCGGCTGCTCGCGCGCGAGCCGTACGACGTCGCGTGGCGCGATCTGATCAAGGTCTTCCGGCGGCTCGAAGCGCGAGGCGAGGTGCGGGGCGGCCGGTTCGTCGCCGGCATGTCCGGGGAGCAGTTCGCGCTGCCCGAGGCGGTGGAGCTGGCGCGGGAGACGCGTCGGCGGGCCGCGACCGGCGCGACCGTGACCGTCAGCGCCGCCGATCCCCTGAACCTGGCGGGCATCATCACGGGCGAGACGCGCATTGCCGCGCAGGCCAGCGGCACGGTCAGCTTCACCGACGGCATCCCGCTCGAGGCCGGGGCACCAGCCGCCGGCCGCCAGGACGTCGAAGCGGTCACCAGCTGACCGCCACGACCGCCGCTCAGATTCAATCGCGGGTCGACATCAGTGCTTTGCGCAGGGCGGCGATGTCCACCGGCTTGGTCAGGTGGTGATCGAACACTTCGAGCGCGCGCGCTGCGATCCTGTTCCTGTCCCCAGCCGCTCAACGCCACGAGCAGGACGTCCTGGTGGCCGGGCTGCGCGCGAATCTTCCGCGCCACCTCGTAGCCATCCATGCCCGGCATGCCGATGTCGAGCACGACCGCGGTCGGGCCGCAGCCGGTCGACCTCTTTCAGCGCCGCGTCGCCGTCGTAGGCCACGCGCACGTCGGCGCCGTCGGCTCGCAGCAGGATCCCGATGCTGTCGGCGGCGTCCCGGTTGTCATCCACGACCAGAATCCGCTGATCGGACAGCGTTCGTGATTCCTGCTCTGGTCTCGCGATGGCGGCGGCGGCGGCCCCGAGGCCAGCGGCAGGCGGACCACGAACTCGCTGCCCAGGCCGACACCCGAGCTGCGGGCCTCCACGGTCCCGCCGTGCATCTGGACCAGCGCGCGCACCAGGGTCAGGCCCAGTCCAAGGCCGCTCTGGGCGTTGCGCCCGGGCTCGGCGCCCTGCATGAAGATGTCGAACACGCGCGGCAGCATGATCGGCCGCGATACCGCCGCCGTTGTCGCGCACCGAGACCCGCACCTCGGTGGCCTCACGGACGGCGGTCAGCTCGATCGCGCCCGGGAGCCTGGTGTACTTGATGGCGTTGTTCAGCAGGTTGGAGAACACCTGTGCCAGCCTGACCGGATCGGCGTCGAGGTATACCTGGTCGGGAGGCATCGAAATCGTGAGCTCGTGGTGCGCGACGTCGAGATAGGGCTGCGCTTCTTCGACCGCCGTCCGAAGGCACTCGGCAAGCGTCACCCGCTCCTTGCGCAGGTTCACCTTGCCGAGCGTGATCCGCGAGATGTCGAGGAGGTCGTCCACCAGGCGGACCAGCTGCAGCAACTGCCGCCGCATGGTCTCGCGCGCCTGCTCGGCGGCCGCCGGGCTGACCTTCGGCAGCTCGAGGATCTCGAGCGCCGAGCGCAGCGGCGCCAGCGGGTTCCTCAGCTCGTGCGCCAGCGTCGCCAGGAACTCGTTCTTGCGCTGGTCGGCCTCCCGCAGCTGCTCTTCCGACCAGCGGCGGCTTGGTGATGTCGACGAAGGTCAGCACGACGCCGTCGATGCGCTCGTCGGATGTGCGGTACAGGGCGATGCGCATGAGCTGCCAGCGGCCGTCCTTCGTCTCGACTTCGCGTTCGACGCGCTCCAGCCGCTCGAGCACGCGATCGATGTCGGCCTGCAGATCGGCGTCCTTCAGGTGACTGTTGATGTCGGACAGCGGGCGCCCGCGGTCGGTGGGAATCAGCGTGAAGATGTCGCGGGCGCGCGGCGTAAACAGCTTGATCCGCGAGCCGCGGTCCAGGAACAGCGTGCCGACGTCGGTGGAGTTGATCAGGTTCAGGGTGTCGTTGTTCGCCTGCGACTGCTCCTCGATCTTGATCTTCAGCTCCTGGTTCACCGTGCGGAGCTCTTCGTTCACCGACTGCAGCTCTTCCTTGCTCGTCTCGAGTTCTTCGGTCGCCGACCGGAGCTCCTCGTTGATCGCCTGCAGCTCCTCGTTCGACGCCTTCAGCTCCTCGGCCTGCGTCTCGTGATGCTCCACGGTCGTGCGGAGCTGCGTCTTCAGCCGCAACAGCTCCTCCTCGAGCTGCCGCGCCGGCTCAGTTGTGCTCACTGGCGCTGAGGGCTCCGTCTCGCCTCTCGCGGCGTCGTCAGCGGACTCGTCGAAGAGCACGAGAAAGAAGCCGCGCGCCGGGTCGTCCTCGCGCAGCACCGGCCGCACGACGATGTCGACCACGGCCTGGCGATCGCCAATCCGGAGGCTGAGGCCGCGCGCTTCGACGCTGGTGCGATTGCGTGCCGCCTGATAGAGCGCCGTCCGCAGCTCGAGCCGCAGCTCCGGCCGCACGTTCTTCAGCAGGTTCTGCGACAGCTCGCCGGAAGCGAACTGCAGATAGCGGCCGGCGCGGTCGGAGAGATGGACGATGTCATGGTCCTCGCTGACCACGATTGACGGCGGCGCGTACTGCTCCAGCAGGCGATGGTGCAGGTCGGGAAATGACACGCGCTCCCGCGTTCGCACGTCGGCGGCCCGGTCGTGGCGCCGGCGGCCCTCGCCAGTCGTCGACGACACCGGAATCTGGCACGTCGAGGCGTGCCGGCACCGCGCGGCTCTGGAACAGGTGCGCTTCCTTGTCGACGCTCGCGAACAGATCGCTGGCGCCGTCGACGGACTCCGACGAGCCGAGCAGGAAGTAGCCCCCGGGATTGAGCGCGAAATGCACCACCTCGATGACCCGGTTCTGCGCCGAGCGGTTCAGGTAGATGAGGAGATTCCGGCAGGACACCAGGTCGAGGTGCGAAAACGGCGGGTCCTTGATCAGGTTGTGGTGCGCGAAGAGCACCATCTCGCGCAGCTCCTTGCGGACCCGGTATCGCTCGCCGTCCTTCGTGAAAAAGCGCCGCAGGCGTTCTGGCGAGACATCCGCCGCGTCGTTGAGCGTGTACCGCCCCTCGCGCGCCGTCGCGATCGCCTGCTCGTCGATGTCGGTGGCAAACACCTGCACGGCCGGGCTGCCGGGCAGCGACTGCTCCGCCAGCAGCATCGCGACCGAGTAGGCTTCCTCGCCGGTCGCGCAGCCGGCGACCCACACCCGCACCTGGTCGTTCTCGCCCCGGCCGGCGAAGATGCGCGGCAGCACGACGCGCTCGAGCGCCGCGAATGCGTCGGGATCGCGGAAGAAGTTGGTGACGCTGATCAGCAGGTCGCGCAGGAGCGCCTGTGGCTCTTCGGGGCGCTCCCGGATGAAGCGGGCGTACTCCTGCAGGTCGGCCAGCTGATGGACGCCGATGCGCCGCTCGATGCGGCGCAGCACGGTGGCGCGCTTGTAGTTGGTGAAGTCGTGGCCCGTGGTCGCCCGTACGCGCGTGAAGATCTCGCGCAGCGACCGCTCGTCGGATTCAACCCGCTCGGTGGGCTCTTCAGGAATGCGGACCGTGCCGATCCGATCGCGATAGCCGAGAATCTTCGCCGGAATCTCGGCAACCGGCAGGACGTGGTCGACGAGGGCGGTGGCAATCGAGTGGCGCGGCATGTCGCCGTGCTCGGCCTCGTCAGGGTCCTGCACCAGGCAGATGCCGCCGAACTCCTTCACCCGCTTCATCCCCATCGAGCCGTTGGCGCCGGTGCCCGAGAGCACGACGCAGACGGCGCGAGGCCCCTGTGTCTCGGCCAGCGTCCGGAAGAAGATGTCGACCGGCGCGCGCCTCTCCTCGATCCGCGTGATGGCCGCGACGGACAGGTGTCCGTCCAGCATGGTGAGGCTCTGGTTCGGAGAGATGACGTAGACGTGGTTCGGCTCGACGCGGACGCGCTCCTTGACCGGCGTCACCGGCATCGCCGTCGAGACCTGAAGTACCTCGGCCAGGTGGCTCTGGTACTCGGGCGCCATGTGGAGCACGGCGACGAAGGCGATGCCGCTGTCGGGCGGGACGTGCGTGAAGAATTCCTTGAAGGCCCGGATGCCCCCTGCCGACGCGCCCAGGCCGACTATCAGAAACTCGTCGCTGCTCATCGCTCTCGTCTCGTCGGTACCCGCCGCCGGCATGCGCCGCGTCCAGCGCGACCGGCGCATGCCGACAGCGTATCACCGACCAGCGACGCGTCGACGCCGGCGCGATCGGAGAACGTGAAGCCGGGCTAGGGCGTGGGAGTGAAGGTGAGCGCGACGCCGTTGATGCAGTAGCGGAGCCCGGTCGGAGGCGGCCCGTCCTCGAAGACGTGGCCGAGGTGCCCGCCGCACCGGCTGCAGTGCACTTCCGTGCGCGCCATGCCGTAGGCTGCGGTCCACGGTCGAGCCGAGCGCGCCGTCGAGCGGAGAGAAGAAGCTCGGCCAGCCGGTGCCGCTCTCGAACTTGCAATCGGCCACGAACAGCGGCAGGCCGCAGCCCGCGCACGCAAACGTCCCGGCGCGCTTCTCGTGAAGCAGGGCGCACGAGCCGGGCCGTTCGGTGCCATGCCCGCGCAGCACCGCGTACTGTTCCGGGGTCAGCGTCCGGCGCCACTCTTCATCGGACTTCTCGATTTCGAATCGCTCGTGACCGGCAGCCATCGGCAGGCACCTCGCAGGGGAGACGATCACATCTTACCTGCGCGGCGCCGTTCACGGGACTCAGTGCACGCCGGCGACCCGCTGCAGCGCGGCGTGCATCAGTCCGGCATTGGCCGGTCGAAGCGCGGGGTCGTACGACAGCGCCGGCGCGACGACCTCGGCGAGCGCCGCCGGCAGGGCGCGGCAGACATCGCCCATCGGCCGCGTCCGGCGTGCGCGATGCGCGGCGGCCAGCGCGTCCACCGAGTCGGCACGCACCGGAAAGTCCTTCGTCGCCAGGTGATACAGCAGCACGCCGAGGCTGTACAGATCGCTTGCCCGCGTCGGCCGCGCGCCGTCCAGCACCTCCGGCGCCATGTACAACGGCGTGCCGGACAGCCGTCCGGTCATCGCCGGCGCGCGCCACGCCAGCCGGCTGAGGCCGAAGTCCACGAGCACGATGCGCCCGCCCTCCTCGACGACGATGTTCTGGGCCTTGATGTCGCGATGGAGGAGCCGCCGGCCGTGGACGGCCGAGATGGCGCGGCATACGCCCATCCCGATGCCCGCCACTTCGCCGGCCGTCAGCCGTTCGCGCTCTGCCAGCAGGCGATCGAGCGGCGTGCCGCGGACCAGTTCCATGACCAGCGCCGTCTGCCCGCCCGAGCGCTCGAGGCCGTAGGTCGCCACGACATTCGGATGGCGGACGCGGCCGAGCGCGTCGGCTTCCCGCAACAGCTCGGCGGCGGCGCGTCGCGGCGCGCCGATCGGAACCTTCAGTGCGAGCTCCACGCCGACGCGCGGGTCGACGACGCGGTAGACCTCGGCGAACGATCCGGCGCCGATCGCCTCGAGCACCGTGAAGCGCCCCCAGACGTCCCCGGGCACAAGGGCGTGCCCGCGACCCGCGGCCGCCGCAGGCCGATCCGCATGCGGGGCCGCGCTGGCCCTCGTCGCGTCGCGCGACGCCTGCGCCAGCGCGCCAAGCAGCTGCAGGCGATCGAAGACGGCGCGCGCCGCCGCCTCGACGCGCATCGCGCCCCGCTTATCGAGCTCGCATGGCCGGCCGCGGACCGAAGGCGGTGTGACCTTCGCGGACAGCTGGCGCGCGAGGCGCCAGATCGCGCGGCCCGTGGCCACGCGCGACGCGTCTGCCGTGCGGAAGCCCAGCCGTGCCGCGATCTCCTGGTAGGCGAGGCCCTCTTCGAGCCTCAATTCGACCAGCTCGCGGTCGCGCTGCCTGAGCTGGCCGAGCGCGTGCCGGTACCGCGCCGCACGCTCGTTGCCGATCGCCAGCTCGAGCGGAGAGTCGCGCCGGCGTCGCGCAGTCTTCGGGCAGCGCGGAGAGCGGCGGAGTGCGCGCCGACCGCCGCAGCTCATCGAGGATCCGGTTGATGACGACGCGGCGCAGGTAGGCGAGAAACGCGCCGTGGGACGAGAAATCGCGACTGTGGACGAACTTGAGGGCGCGGGTGAAGGCGTCCTGCACGACGTCTTCGGTGTCGGTCATCGACCGTGCATAAGAAGGAAGCCGGCGGTGCGCCAGCTGCTTCAGCGATCGGCGGTGGCGGCCCACCAGCAGATCCCACGCCGGACTCGTCGCCTTCACGAGCGCGGTGCAGCAGGTCGATCGTGGCTTCCAGGGCGGGGACGGCGGGCATTCCAGGACCTCCGGTCTTTCGCTACTGAATGGCGGAGGTCGGCGAAACGTTTCAGACGGTTCCCGCATTCGTAATCGTGAGCGTCGATTCGAACGGACTGGCTGTGCTGCTGTCCTCGCTGGAGGCGAGCGTCGTTTACACCGCCAGGGGGCTGGCTACACTGAGCCGCCCGCCGGATCACATCAGCACATCGGAGGCCCTGACTTGGCAAGAAGCCCACACCCAAGACTCGCTCGTGACCAACGCCGAAACGCTCGACGGCATCCAGCGCGCGAGCGGCGGAGTCAAGGTCGAGAGTACGCCTGGACGATCATGGTGTACCTGGCCGGCGACAACAACTTGAGCGACGAGATGATCTGGGCGCTCAAGGAGATCTACCGGGTCGGCCCGCCGCCCGGTGTGGCGGTGACGATTCAGTTCGACCCGCTCGCGCCCAGCGTCGGCCCCCGGTTCTACGCTCCCGACACGAAGCTGAACGACGTCGACGGCGTGTTCGCGATGTTCCACGACCGGCAACTGGGAGAAGCCGACACGGGCGATCCCGATACGCTCGTCGAGTTCGTGGTGCAGAGCATCGGGAAGGCGTCCGCCGACAACTACATGCTCGTCCTCTCCGGCCACGGCAGCGGCGTCGAGGGGGACTTCCTCTCGGATGCCAACTCCAAGCAGGTCGGCATGCCGGGCTCGTTGACGGTTCCGGATCTCCGGCACATCTTCCCGCGCCTCGAGAAAGAGCTCGGTCCTGAATTCCTGCTGAAGCGGGAGGGGAGGCCGGTCCTCGACATCCTCGGCATGGACAGCTGCCTGATGAGCATGGGGGAGATCTGCTCGGAAATCCGCGGGCAGGTGTCGTACATGGTCGGGTCCGAGGGCTTCGTCCCGAACACCGGCTGGCCGTACTACCGGATCTTCCAGCGCATGAAGGAGCTGTACGAGACGCGCGGGCGCCACGCGCAGCCGTCGGAGCTCGCCTCGGAGCTGGTCGACGTCTACATGAACTACTACGCGGACTTCGCCGACGCGAACTTCTCGGTCGACATGACCGCGTGCCGGATGGACGCGGGGGCCGTCGACAGTCTGGAGGCCGCGGTCCGCGATTTCGCGGAGTATTACGACCGCCAGACTGACAGGACGTGGCGGGCGACGATCGACGATCTGCTGGTGCTCGCCCACTGGCGGGCGCAGTCGTACAAGTGGGAGCACTACACGGACCTGGCGGACTTCGCGCAAGCTCGTGGCCGACGATTGCAGCGTTCGCGAGAAGCACGGCGGGTCGCGCGGTTTCGCCGACCTGCGCGCCCGCATGACGGCTATCGAGAACGCCGTCAAGGCGATGGTCGAGCGGAGCGACTACTCGGGTCCGCAATTTCAGTACTCGCGGGGGCTGTCGGTGTACTTCCCCTGGTCACGCCGTCACCTCTGGGAGGACTACCGGTCCACGAAGTTTGCGACACGGACGGGGTGGGACAAGTTCCTCGACGGATACGTCGACGGCACGCAGCGGCCCGCGCGCAAACGCGCCAGCGGACGAGAAGCGCAGCACGACGATCAAGGAGATCGAGCTGTCCGGCCTCAAGACCGCTGCCACCCGGGGCGTCGGCAACCTGCCGACGATCAGCCTCGATGGCAAGGTGACCGCGCCGGCCAGCAAGGTCACGGCGCCGGCGAGTAAGGTGACCGCGCCGGCGAGCAAGCTGCTGTCGCCGGTAATGGCCATGGGCTCGCTGCTGCAGGACCTCGATCGGCTGCCCGGCACGATGAAGAACCCGCCGATCTTCGGCGGCAACGCCATCCGCTACTACACGGACCAGCAGAAAGCTCTCGAGGCGAAGGGGCTTCTGCCGAAGAAGGAATCGTCGGAAGGTGACAACGGCAAGTAGACACGCGATCGGCGCGCGGCCGCTGCTCTGATCGTGATGAGCGTCTGCCTCGTCCCCTCCGGCTCGGCGGCTGCGCGGCCGCAGGCGACAACGGAGGCCGCCGCTCGCCTCGAGATCGCCACGCCGATCGACCAGTCGCTGGCGGCGGCCAGCGTCAGCAGCACGACCTCGTCGTCAAGGCCGGCGACTACGTGAGGCTGCGGCTCGACGGCCGTGGCATCGACGCCTCGCTGCGGATCGCCGACGCCGCCGGCGCACCGGTCGTCAGCGTGGGCTACCGCGCCGACGGACCGCGGCTCGCTTCATTCGTCGCTGGTCAGGCCGGCGCGTACCGCGTCGAGGTCACGGCGCTCGACGCCTCGCCCGCAGCCGGGCGCTACTCGCTTGCTCTCGTCGAGCAGCGGCCGGCGACAGCCGCGGACCGGTCGAGCGTCCGGGCGATGCGCCTGCTGGGCGAGGCCGAAGCGCTGCGGACCGAATGGCAGACCCCTTCCAACCACGCCGCGATCGCGAAGCTGAAGGCGAGCGCTGACCTGTGGAAGGCGGCGCCGGGCGACCAGGCGCGCGCGTACCTGCGGTTGGCGGATCTGGGCGCCGCGATGGGGGACCCGAATGACGCCCGGCGCTGGGCCGGGCTCGCGCTCGAGCGCAGCCGCGTCGGCCGCCTTCCCGAGACCGAGTGCCGCGCCGAGGCCAGCCTGAGCCGGGTGACGCTGCTGCTCGGCGATCGCGCCGCCGCCGCCGACCACGGGCGCCGGGCGCTCGAGATCGCCCGCGCCGCCTCGGACCCCGCCTGCGAGGCGGAAGCGCTCAACGCCGCCGGCGACGTCGAAGCCGTGATCGGCAACGCCGCGCGGTCGCTGACGATGTGGCGCGACGCGCGAGCCGCGGCGGAACGCGCCGGCGCCCGCCGCCAGGAAGCGCTGGCCTGGCTGAACATCGGCTTCTCGCAGAGCGACACCAGCGACGTCGACGCCGCGCGCGCGTCGTACGACCACGCCCGCGGTCTCTGGCAGGCGCTCGGCGACCGCCCGCAGGAGGCGGCGACGCTCAACGCGCTCGGCCACCTGCACGTCAAGATGGGCGAGCGGCAGCAGGCGCTCGGCTACTACGTGGCCGCCAGCGAGATCTTCACCGACGTCGGCGATCCCATCGGCCAGGGCATCTCCTTCGACGGCCTCGGCATCGTCTACCTCGAGCTCGGCGAGCCGGCGATCGCGCGTCAGTACTACGAGCGGAAGCTGCACGCGCATCGCACCGCGAAGTTCGCACAGGGCGAGGCCGGCGCGCTGACGCAGATCGGGCACTGCGACTACGCGATGCGCGACTACCCGCGCGCGCTCGAGATGCTGAGCTCGGCGCTAACGATCCTGGCGCGCATCGAGGATCGCCGCGTCGAGGCGTATGCCAGCGGCCTGCTCGGCCTGGTGTACGAAGCCACCGGCGACCGGGCGCGCGCCCTGGCGACCTACGAGCGTGCGCTGGCGCTGGGGCGTGAGATCGGCGATCGGCGCGAGCAGGCCTACGCGCTCAATCGCACGGCGCGATTGCTGCACAAGAACGGGCAGACGGAAGAGGCGCTCGGGCGGCTCACGGCGGCGCGCGAGTTGAGCCGCGGTGCCAGGGACCGGGCCGGCGAGTCACTCGCCCTCTTCAACCAGGCGGTCGTCGAGCGCGACGGCGGCCGCCTGGACGCCGCGCTGGCCGACATCCGCACGTCGCTGGAGCTGTCGGAGACGTTGCGCACCGACGTCGCGAGCCCGGACTTGCGTGCCTGGTACTTCGCCGGCGTGCGCGATCGACACGAGCTGCACGTGTCGCTGCTGATGGCGCTGCACGCGGCGCAGCCCGCCGCCGGCTTCGATCGCCGGGCCTTCGACGCGAGCGAGCAGGCCCGCGCACGCGCGCTGCTCGACGGCATCAGCCAGGCGCGCTCCGGCATCCGGGAAGGCGCCGACCCGGCGCTCGTCGAGCGCGAGCGGGCGATTGCCCGCGAGCTCAACGTCAAGGCGCAGCGCCTCATCCAGATCGCTCCGGGCACGGACACGCCCGAGGCACGAACGCTGGCCCGCGACATCGACGCGCTCACCGCCGAGCGCGCGACCGTGGACGCGCAGATCCGCGCCCGCAGCCCGCGTTACGCGTCGCTCACCAATCCGACGCTGCTCTCGGCGCGCGACGTCCAGCAGCAGGTGGTCGACGACGGCTCGACGCTGCTGCAGTTCTTCGTCGGCGAGGAGAAGAGCTTCGCCTGGGTGGTGTCGAAGGACGCCGTTGCCGCCCACGTGCTGCCAGGGCGCGACCGGCTGGACACGCTGGTGCGGACGTATCGCGACGCGCTTGCGCTGGAACGCCGGACGCCGGAGTCCGACCGGGCGGCGGCCGCCGCCGGCGCAGCGCTCGCCGACGTGCTCCTCGGTCCGCTCGGGACGCTGGGCGACCGGCGGCTGCTCGTCGTGCCCGACGGCATCCTGCAAGTCGCGCCAATCGCGTCGCTGCCCGATCGATGCGCGTCCGGGCACGCCGCATCGGAGCCGCTGGTGGCCGCGCACGAGATCGTGCACCTGCCGTCGGCGTCGACGCTGGCGCTCCTGCGCGGCAACTGGCGGGAGACCCGGACCTGGTCGAGAGACGTGATGGTGTTCGGCGACCCCGTGTTCGAGGCGGACGACCCGCGCGTCGGCGGCGCCGCGAAGCCCGGACGCGCGGCCGCGGGCGCGTCGGCCCATGCCGCGCCGCTGTCGCGGGCGCTTCGCGACGTCGGGCTGCCCGGCGGGACGCTGTCGCGCCTGCTGGAGACGCGACGCGAGGCCCGCGCCATCGCCGCCGTGGCCCCGCGGTCGACGATCGCGCTCGGCTTCGACGCGGATCGGCCCTCGGCGGTCAGCGCCTCGCTCGCCGACTACCGCATCGTGCACTTCGCCACGCACGGGCTCGTCGACAACCTCCGGCCGGAGCTGTCCGGCGTCGTGCTGTCGCTCTATACGCGGACCGGCCAGCCGCAGGACGGCTTCCTTCGGCTCCACGACATCTACAACCTCACGCTGCCGGTCGAGCTCGTCGTGCTCAGCGCCTGCAGCACCGCCCTCGGCCGCGACGTCGCCGGCGAGGGGCTCGTCGGGCTCGTTCGCGGCTTCATGTACGCCGGCACCCGCCGCGTCGTCGCCAGCCTGTGGCGGGTGGATGACGAGGCGACGAGCGAGCTGATGTCGCGGTTCTACCATCACATGTTCGTCGAGGGACAAACCGCGTCGGCGGCGCTGCGGGCGTCGCAGCTCGACCTGCTCCGAAGCCCGCGATGGCACTCGCCCGCGTACTGGGCCGCCTTCGTGATGGCGGGAGACTGGAACTAGAATGTCGCATGCCAGTGGTCCGTCCCGTCGCGCGTTCCTGCGAGCCGCCAGTCTGAGATGGGCACGCGCGCGATCGGCTCGGACGAATTCGAGGCCCTGCTGCGGACGCTCGGGCCGGACCGCGAGCAGGCGGGCCACGCCTACGAAGAACTGCGGAGGCGACTGGTGACCGTCTTCGCCTTCCGCGGCTGCGCGATGCCGGACACGCTTGCCGACGAGACGCTCGATCGCGTCGCGCGCAAGGTGGCCGAGACGGCAACCGGACAGTGGACCGACTTGCGGCCGTTCGTGTTCGGCGTCGCGTGGAATGTCGCGCGCGAGTCGTTCAGGACGGCCCGCACCACCGTGTGGACGGAGCGCTTCGACCAGACCGGCGGCTCCTCGCCCGACGCCGACGATGTGGCCGAGCAGCGGTCGACCTGCCTCGACCGATGCCTCGGTCATCTGCGCCCCGATGAGCGCCAGCTGGTGCTCGACTACTTCCAGGCCGAGAGAAGCGCGAAGATCACGCTCCGCTCGGCGATGGCCGCGCGGCTTCGCATCTCGCCAAACGCGCTGCGCATCCGCATCTGCCGCATGACGGCCGCGCTCGGCGCGTGCCTGCGGCGCTGTCTGGACGAGGGCAGCGGCCACGATCGGTCGCTTGCCGGCCAGTCGCCGAGGTGAACGCCGTGCCTTTCGATCTCGCTCTCGACGTCACCATGCGCCAGTACCTGCTCGGCCAGCTGGACGAGGCCACGCGGCTGCGGATGGAGGAGCGGCTCGTCAAGGACGCCCCGGTCGCCGACGCGCTGACGCTGGTCGAACAGGATCTCTGCGAGGACTACCTCGACGAACTGCTCTCGCCGATCGAGCGCCGCGGCTTCGAGTCGACGGTCCTGGCCACGCCGGCCGGACGGCAGCGCCTCGGCGCCATCAACGCCATCCGGCAAGCCGCGCGCATCGCGGTCCATCGTCCCGCGCCGGCGGCTCCGACGCTGCGCGATCGCATCGCGGCGTTCTTCCAGTTGCCGGCGCCGATGGCCGTGGCGCTGGCGGCGGTGGCGGTCATCGCCAGCATCGCCAGCGTGACGCTGCTGATGGATCGCCAGCGGCTCCGCGACGAAGCCGCGGATGCCCATCGCCGACTGGTTGCGGCCGAGCACGCGCGGGCCGCGGCACCGGCCGCACCACAGGCCGTCACGACGCCGGAGCCGCCGCCGCCGTCGCCGCAGTTGGCCGTCGCGCCCGTGACGGCTCGCGCGGCAACTCCGCTCGTCGCGCTGTCGCTGCGCGCCGGCGCGCTGCGCGGCGAGGGGCCCGGATTCCGACGCGTCGCCCTGCCGCCAGACGCCGTCGTGCTGCGGCTGACGCTCGAGATGGCCGACACGACCGCGCGCGTGTACCACGCCGACGTCACCGACGCCGACGGCGAACGGGTGATGGCCATTGCCGGCCTGCCGGCGAACCAGCGCGGCGCCGTCGGGGCCGTCACCGTCGACATTCCGGCCAGCGTCGTGCCGCCGGGCGATTACCAGGTGCAGTTGAGCGACGCGGCCGGGACCGGCTCGCCGCTGCCGCGCTACGCGTTTCGCGTGCTGCGGCCGTAATGGGTGCCGACGAGCAAGCCGCGCCGCCGCGCGAGCCGGCTCCAAGGGAAATCGCCCTGTTCAGGCGGTCATATCGTCGTCCAGCAGCCATCCCCTCGCGATTGCGTAGCGGACGATGTCGGCGCGGCCCCGGAACCCGTGCTTCTCCACGGCGCGGCTCTTGTGATACTCGACGGTCTTGACGCTGATGCCGAGATCCCCCGCAATCTCCTTGTTGCTGAAGCCCCTGGCAATTCGCCGCACGACGTCTGTCTCACGCGGCGTCAGTTCACCGGAGGTGACGCGCGCCTGGAGACCGACCGCCTTCTCGACGAGAGCAGGAGCCATCGTCGAGTCGATGTAGGTCCCGCCAGCGGCGACGACGCGTATGGCCTGGATCAGCTCATCGGCCGCGGCTCGCTTGAGGACGTACCCGCTGGCGCCGGCTTTCAGCAACCGCCGCAGGTAGCTTTCTTCCGAGTGACGGGTGAGGCCGAGCACGCGCACCTGCGGGCAGGCCTTGCGAATGAGCTCCGTTGCGACCGTGCCATCCAGGTCCGGCATCGAGACGTCCATCACCACGACGTCCGGCCGGGACTGGCATACCCGCTCCACCGCCTCGCGCCCGCTGGCGGCATGGCCGATCACCTGCATGTCGGCCTGCGCGTTCACGAGCAGCTGCAGGCCCTCGCGCAGCACGGCGTGGTCGTCCGAGAGAAAGACGCGAAGCGGACGGTCCAAAGAAGGGCTGGGACTGGTCATGACAGTGGCACCCTGAGATAGATCGTCGTTCCATGGCCGGGGCGTGTCTCGATGTCGAAGATCCCGCCGACGAGGGTGGCGCGCTCGCGCATCCCTACCAGGCCCAGTCCGCGGCGTGCGTCGGAGGCCGGCCGCTCCGGCGAGAACCCGCAGCCCCGGTCCTCGACAATCGCCAGCAGCTCCGCCGCCGCGACATTCGACGACGACGCTGGCGCTGGAGGCCGCGGCGTGGCGGCGGACGTTGGTCAGCGCCTCCTGAACGACGCGAAACACGGTCGTCTCGAGCGCCTCCGAGAGGCGGCGGTCCTCGAGCCCGTACAGGTGCACGTCGGTGGCGATGCCGGTGTCCCGCGACCACTCGTCGACGTAGTGGCCGATCGCCGATGCGAGTCCGAGATCGTCCAGCACCTGGGGCCGCAGCTCGTACGCGAGCCGATCGACCTCATCGCCAATCCTGTCGGCGAGGCCGCGCAGCCGGTCAAGGCTCCCCGTTACCGACGCGGGGCAGCCATCGATGTCGCCCAGGGTCTTGAGGCCGACGTCGAGCGCCGTCAGGTGCTGCCCCAGCGTGTCGTGCAGCTCGCGCGCGATCCGTCGGCGTTCCTGCTCCTGCGCGTCCACCAGCTGGTGGAGCAGCTGTTTGCGCGCGTCTTCGGCCCTCGTCCGCTCTTCGATCTCCGCCTGCAGCCGCTCTTCGTTCAGCCGCAGCTGCTGGTTGGCGCGCTGCAGGTCCTGCGCGCGGTGGACGAGCTCCGCCTGCATGGCGATGCGCTGGTCCTCCTCCGGCGACCGCGGGGTGCCGCCCCTCGAGGCGACGGCCGTGACGTCCTCGACACGGTGAATGATGAACGTCACCTGGCCGGCCGGCCCGAGCACCGGAGCGTTCACCGGGCTCCAGTAGCGCTCCTCGAACATGCCGCCCGCCTGCATCGGCTGCCGGACAGCGTACCGCTGCACGGCCATGACGTCGACGCGCCGTTCCGACTCTACCCGGCTCAGCGACTCCTTCATGTTCCGTATCGCGTCGTCGCCGGGATCGGAAGGATCAGGGCGGAACACGTCGAACAGCCGGCGGCCGACGAGCTCGAATCGCTCCTTCATGGTGGCCTGCAGGTAGGCGTCGCTGACGGCGACAATCTGGTACTCGCGCGGGGTCAGCACCATGTACAGCCCGGGCAGGCTTTCGAACAGCGACCGGAAGTGCTTCTGCAGCCCGCGCGAGCGGTCACCTTCGATGAAGGCCGTGCGGTCGGCTTCCGCCATCTGCACCCGCTCGAGGGCGTCGACCGCCGCCTGCCTGGCCCGCACGTACCCGGTGACGTCGACGCCCACGATCAGAATCGCGGCGGCCTGATCCGGGTGCGACAGTGGATGCAGCATCAGCCGACAGAACGTCTCGCGCCGCTCGTCATCGCCCGAGAGCACGCCGAACTCGTCGACAATGCAGGCGAGGCCGCTGCTGCGCGTGCGCTCGAGCAGGGGAGCCAGATGCTGCGCGACCGGGAGGGGCAGCGACTCGGCAATCGTGCGACCACAGAGCTGCCGCTGGTCGATCAATGCCAGCCAGGCGTCATTGGCAAAGGCGAAGCGCCAGTCGGGACCGTCGACGATCGCTATCGGCACCGGCGCTTGTCGCAGGACTGCCGACGCCGCGGCGTCGGAGCTGTCGCTTTGCGGTCCTCCGAGCGCCTGGGAGAGGTTTGCCAGCATTGGGGATGGATGAGCTGCTTTGTCGCACACCCGGCAGAGGCGGTTCGTGCAAGGCACAGCCTACACCCTCCCACTCGATCGGCGAGGGCCGAGATGGACGGATAGTGCAACGCGCAAATCCAGGCTGGCGTCACGGTCGACGCCTCGGTTTTGGAGGTGTTCTGGGATACAGCTGGGACCAGATGCACGCGCACGCCGCGGAATTCAGCTCCCGGGGTGTGCGCAGACTCGAGTTTCGCCCGCCGCCGCCAGATGCAGGCGCAGTGTCGCGAGGGTCCGTTCGGCAAACGCCTTGAGATCGGCATCCGATCCCTCGAGGCCGTAGCGCTCGAACGTCTCGATGTCCTGGGTGTGCGCCTCGAGCATCACTGCGACATAGGCCTGGTCGAATGCGGCGCCGTCCAGCTGGTCGAGGTGCAGCCAGGTGGCCTGCTGCTCGGCAGTCGGCTCGTCGTCGAACGCGAGTTGCTTGTCGCGGAGGATGGCGCGCAACTCCTCGTGAGCCGTGGCGTGATCGCTTCCGATGTGGCGTGCCAGCGCCCGCACCGCGGCAGCCCCGGCCTTCAGTTCGGCGAGGCGGGACAGGCGCAGCTCGGCCCGGCCACCCCTTGCCGCGTCCTCGGCAAAGGCGCGATCGACCTCCGCCACCGGGAATGCCCCGGTGGCGGAGAGCGCGTCCCACCGAAGCGGGGCGGCAGCCGCCACGAGCGCAACACACAGCACCGCGCGCGTCAACATCTGCCTGTCCCTCGTGTTATCTCCGGAGAGGACCTAACGCTCCTCGACGTCCTCGACGGGCAGTACGCCTTCCGTGGTGTCCTCGTCCTCGTCGAGCGCCTCGTCGTCGTCGTCCTCGTCCTCGTCTTCGTCTTCCGCGTCCTCGTCCTCGTCTTCATCCATTTGCGACGGCGTCCTCGTCGTCCACGACCTCGTCGTCCTCGTCGGTCTCCGTGTCTTCGATCGGGTCGGTCTTCGGGCTGGCCATCAGCCACGAGAGCGAGAGCGGCGTGACGAGGGGTTCGTTAGCTGCAGTCATGGGGTGTCCTCCGTTGGTAGCGGTCGCCGGCATGATCAGCGGACGAACCGACCTGAGCAGCCGTGCAAGGACCCTGCCCGTCGCGGATCGCGCCAGGCACAGGGAATCGGATGCAGCGAGCGAGGATCCGCAGTCGTCCTTCGTGTAGGCGTGTCGTAGCGTTCATCCTTCCGGTATTGATTCACTACCGGCGGCGCGACGACCGTGTGACGCCGCCCGGAACCACGCTACAGCCCGGACGTGCCATGGACTACTGTTGAGGCGAGGCGCTCTCCAATGGCTGAGCCGGTTGCTCCCGCTCTCGTCCCTCCCGTCGAGCCGATGCTCGCCAAGCTCTCGGAGACGCTTCCGTCCGGCGACGCGTTTCTCTACGAGCCGAAGTGGGACGGCTTCCGCGCCATCGTGTTTCGCGGGCGCGGCGACGTCTTCATCCAGAGCAGGGACCTGCGGCCGCTGGATCGGTACTTTCCGGAGCTGCACGAGATCTTCCTGGCGCGGCTACCCGACGACTGCGTCGTCGACGGCGAGATCGTGATCGCCTCGGCCAAGGGCCTGGACTTCGACGCGCTGCAGATGCGGCTGCATCCGGCGGCGTCGCGCGTGGCGATGCTCGCGAAGACGACGCCGGCGTCGTTTGTCGCGTTCGACGTGCTGGCGGCGGGGGGCCGCGATCTCCGGGGCGAGCCGCAGGTGACGCGACGGACCGAGCTGGAGCGGCTGCTGGCGCACACGTCGCCGCCGCTGTATCTGACGCCCGTGACGACTGACGTCGCGGTCGCCGCCGAATGGCTGCAGCAGTTCGAGGGCGCGGGCCTCGACGGCGTCATCGCCAAGCCGAGGACCTCGACCTACCAGCCGGGCAAGCGCGCGATGATCAAGATCAAGCACGCGCGCACGGCCGACTGCGTGGTCGCGGGGTTCCGCTGGCACAAGAGCGGCCGGGACGCCGTCGGGTCGCTGCTGCTCGGCCTCTACGACACCCACGGTGTCCTGCAGCACATCGGCGTGACGTCGTCGTTCACCATGGCGATGCGGAAACAGCTGGCGGTCGAGCTGGCGCCCCTGCGGGAGCGTGCGCTCGAACGCCACCCGTGGCGCGAATGGGCGAGCGCTGAGGCGATGTCGTCACGCATGCCCGGCGGCCAGAGCCGGTGGAGCGCGGGCAAGGATCTGTCGTGGGAACCGCTGCGCGTGGACCGCGTTTGCGAAGTGAAGTACGACCACCTGCAGGGCGATCGCTTCCGTCACGCAGCGGTCTTCCTGCGATGGCGGCCGGACAAGCCGCCAGCCGACTGCCGCTACGACCAGCTCGAGGTCACGACCCCTTACGAGCTGCAGAAGGTGTTCGGCGCCGGGACGTCCCGCCGCTGACCTTCCGTGCCCGCGACGGCTGGACGCGCGCCGGCTCGCCCGGCTGCTTGCGGTATTGCGGGGGCCATGGCGCGTCGCCCTCGCCCTCGCGCTCCTGGCGGGCCGACAGTTCCAGCAGCCCATCGAGCGACCCGACGGCCTCGTCGATTCCGGCATGCCGATCGCCGATCGACGCGAATCGTCCTGGCATGGTCTGCAAGGTGAAGTCGGCGGCCTCGCAGTCGTCGACCTCCTCCCACGCGAGCGGCGCCGAGACGCGCGCGTCCGCGGTGGGGCGCACAGAGTAAGCTCCGGCGACCGTCCGGTCCTTCGCGTTCTGGTTGTAGTCCACGAACACCCCGTGACGCTCCTCTTTCCACCATTTGCTCGTGGAGATCGCCGGCGCGCGCCCTTCGATTTCGCGCGCCAGCGCCAGCGCCGCGCGCCGCACTTTGTCGAACGGCCATCGCGGCTCGATCCGAACGCAGATGTGCATGCCTCGCGAGCCCGACGTCTTCGGCCATCCGCGTAGGCCGTGCTCCGCCAATGCCGCTTCGGCAATGCGCGCGACGCGGCGGACATCGGCCCACAGGACACCGGGCATCGGATCCAGATCGACGCGCAGCTCGTCCGGGTGATCGACGTCTTCGGCGCGTACCGGATGAGGATGCAGCTCGAGGCACGCGAGGTTCGCCAGCCACACCAGCGCCGCGGCGTCGCGAGGGACGATCTCGTCGGCGGTTCTGCCTGATGGGAACCGGATGGTCACGACCTCGATCCAGTCCGGGCGCGCGTCGGGCGCGCGCTTCTGGTAGAAGAACTCGCCGCCGACGCCGTTGGGATGGCGGACCATCACGTTGGGGCGTCCACCGGATCCACGCAGCGCGCCATCGGCGACGGAGATGTAATAGCGCGCGAGGTCGAGCTTGGTGATCCCCAGGGTAGGGAAGAGGACTTTGCCGGGGCTGGAGACGGCGACCTCGCGGCCGCCAACCGTCAGCACCTCGCGTTCGATCTTCGGCGACATCTCACGCAGGCTGCACGACGGCGCGGGCGATGTCAATCGCCGCGCAGCCGGCGCGTCCGCGCGGCGCTGAAGCGCGTGCAGGGCCGCGCCACTGGTTAACGTTTGGTGCCGTGCTTCTGGCTATGCCGCTGCCTGGCTTCCTCGACGGAGTGCGATTCGGCGATCCTGGCTTCCTTCTTCGACATCTCCGCCAGCGTCGCGTAGTGCTTGTGGAGCACGCGCAGCTCTTCCTCGCTCAGGTCTTCGACAGAGATCAGCCGGTTGCTCGCGCCCTCGATCGCCGCCACGAGCTCGTTGAGCTTGAGATGGAGCGCCATCGCCTCCTTGTTCTGGGCCCGCTGGATCAGGAACACCATCAGGAAGGTGACGATGGTCGTCCCGGTGTTGATGACGAGCTGCCACGTGTCGGAGAACTCGAAGATCGGACCGGTCACGGCCCAGACGACGATGACGCCGAGCGCGATCGCGAACGCCGGACGTGCTTCCCGCCCAGTGGCTGACTGCCGTCGAAAACCGTTCGAACGGATTGGCGGACCTGCCTCGCGATGCCATAGACGCTCCCGGGTTGGCGACCGGAGCTGGCTCACCAGTCGGTCGGCTGGTAGTCCTTGAGGAACTGGCCCCACACGTGGGTGCCGGTGTTGAAGCCCGAGATGATCGGATCGAGGATCCTCGCGGCCCCGTCCACGATGTCGAGCGGCGGATGGAATCGATGCTCGGCGGTCTTCCGCGCGGCGATCTCGACCGGATCCTCGTCGGTGACCCAGCCGGTGTCCACGCTGTTCATGTGGATGCCGTCGTGCTGGTAGTCGGTGGCCGAGGTGCGCGTCATCATGTTCAGCGCCGCCTTGGCCATGTTCGTGTGCGGATGCCGCGTGGTCTTCCAGTTGCGATAGAACTGTCCCTCCACCGCCGAGACGTTGACGATGTGCTTGTCGCGATCGGGCGTGCGCAGCATGAGCGGCTTGAGCCTCGCGTTGAGCACGAATGGGGCGACCGCATTCACCAGCTGAACCTCGAGCAGCTCCACCGACGAGACCTCGGCCAGCAGCAGCCGCCAGGAATTCCGTCCCCGGAGATCGACCTGCTGCAGATCCTGATCCAGCTCCCCTTCGGGAAACAGATCCAGTCGCCCGCCGACGTCCTCCGGCAGCAGCGCGACCTGGGAGAGCTCGGCGGCGTGGGTGAGTCCCGCCACGCTCGACAGCGTGCCGTCGCCGTGCCTGGCCACGGCCGTGGACTGATCGTGTCGCGCCGCCTGCAGCGCTCGCATGCCTTCGTACGCCCGGAGCACGCCATGTGCCGCGTCGGGCAGCTCGTGCAGGGCCGCTGTCTCGCGCTCCATCATGTGCGCGTAGAAATCCGGCGGGCGCCGCACGGTCTGGCACGCGTTGTTGACGATGAAGTCCAGGCGGCTGCGAGTGGCGAGCAGCTCGTGACAGAACGCCTCGACGCTGGGCGTGTGGCGCAGGTCGAGGCCGAAGATTTCCAGCCGCGAGCTCCACTCCGCAAAGTCGGGCTCGGCTGCATACCTGACCGCCGAGTCGCGCGGGAAGCGCGTCGTGACGATGACGTGGGCGCCGGCGCGCAGCAGCTTGAGGCCGGTCTGATAGCCGATCTTGACGCGCCCGCCGGTGAGCAGCGCCACGCGGCCGCCGAGGTCCGCCAGCTCCGTGCGCTTGGTGAAGTTGAAGTCGCCGCACGACATGCACAGCCGGTCGTAAAAATGATGGATGACCGAGTACTTCTCCTTGCAGATGTAGCAGTGCTGGAGATCGAGCGTCTCGCGTGACGGCTCGGCCGGATCATCTTTGGGCGGGTAGACGTTCGGCGTCGTGAACACCGGCTTTCGCCGCAGCGAACGGATACCGGTTTCCGCCAGCGTGCCGTCGTCGCGCCTCGTCCGCGCGGCACGCCGCTCGCGCGAGATGGCTTTCGACAATTGGCGGCGCGCGCGGCTGTCGGGATTGAAGATCGTGGCGACGGCACGCCGGAGGCGCTGGCGTTCGATCTCGGAGATCTGTGCCATCACGCCGGGGTCGGCGGCAATCAGCTCGAGGGCTTCGATCGCCTCACGCAGCCGGTCGCCCAGTGGCTGCTCCTCGGGGACGCCGGGCCTGGCGGTGGATCTGGGCATGCACCTCAAGCGTAGCCGGGGAGGCCGGCAGTCTCCAAACCGGCGGGGCGGGTCAGCGTTGCCCGATCCGCGCCAGGAACTCGCGGGCCACGTCGGCGGGCGCCTGCTTGCGAAGGTCGACGGCCGCGTTCATCGCGCGCATGTCGCGTTCCGAGATCCGCCCGGCAAGAGCGTCCAGGGCCCGCCGCACTTCGGGCCGCCGCAGCAGGGTCGGCGTTCGCACCAGCGGAACGGCATCGTAGGGCGGGAAGTACCGGAGGTTGTCGTCGAGCGCGGCGAGGCCCAGGCCGTCGATGAGCGCGCTCGTGGCATCTCCAGCGATCACGTCCACGCGCCGATCGGCCAGCGCCTTGTAGATGAGCGAGAGCTCGATTGCCAGCGGCGGCCGCGCGAAGGCGAGGCCGTACGCACGGGCGAGGCCGGGATAGCCGTCCGCGCGCTGCAGGAACTCGTAGCCGAACCCGGGCGTCCAGCGGTCCGCCACCCGGCGCAGGTCCTCGATCGTGCTCAGGCCGAGCGCCCGCGCGTCGTCGGCGCGCACGAGAATCGCGAACGTGTTGTTGAAGCCGAGCGGCTCGCCGGCTGTCACGCCCGCGGCCGCGTACAGCTCGCGCGTGCGCTGCAGCATCTCCTGCGGATCGCGCGACGGCGGCGCCCGGAACACGGCGGTGACGGCGGTCCCGGTGTACTCCACGTAGACGTCGACATCTCCAGACCGCAGTGCCCGGTCGCAGATGAACGTGCCGCCGAGATTCAGCTTGCGCGTCACCGGCAGGCCTTCGCGCTCGATGGCTTGCGCGACGATCTCGCCGAGAATCACCTGCTCCGTGAAGTTCTTCGACCCGACGACGATGGCCGTGGCGTGGGCCTGGCCGTAGGCGAGCCAGAGCAGCAGGACCGCGCTGAGCCCGCCAATCAGCACGGTCACCGCGGCCGCGCGCGCGCGAAGCTGTCTCTCGCCGAGCCGCCGCTCTGTCAGCGCGAGCATCCCGTCGGTAACGAGCGCGAGGAGCGCCGCGGGGACGGCACCAGCCAGGATCATCGTCGTGTCGACCATCGACAGCCCGCGGAAGATGTACTCGCCGAGTCCCCCGGCGCCAATGGCCGCCGCGATCGTCGCGGTGCCGACACCCACCACTGCCGCGACGCGGATGCCGGCGACGATGGACGGCACCGCCAGCGGCAGCTCCACCATCGTCAACAGCTGGCGGCGCGTCATGCCCATCGCGACGCCCGCTTCGATCACCGACGGGTCGATGCTGCGCAGGCCGGCGACGGTCGTGCGCACGATGGGCAGCAGCGCGTACACCGTCAGCGTGACGAGGGCCGTGCGTGCGCCGACGCCGCCGATGAACGGCAGCGGCAGCAGAAAGCCGAGCAGCGCCAGGCTTGGCACCGTCTGCGCGATGCCGGCAAGGGCGAGCAGCGGACGGCCCAGCCGCGGGCGGCGCGTGGCGAGAATCCCGGCCGGCACGCCGATCGCCACCGCCACCGTCGTCGAGACGAGGACGAGCGCGACGTGCTGCAGTGCCAGCCTGGCCAGCTCGTCGGGATGCGAGAGCCAGAACTCGATCAGGTTCATGATCGCGGCGCCGGCGGAACCACGATGGTGTCGAGCAGCGTCCGGACGCGCGGGTCGGCCGAGGCCGCGATGTCCTCGGGCGTGCCGTATGCCGCCAGCTCCCCGCGGTCGATCACGCCGACGTGGGTGCCGAGCGCCATGGCCTCGGCCATGTCGTGGGTGACGATCAGCACTGTCGTTCCGAGGTCACGGCGAATGCGGAGGAGCTCGCGCCGCAGCTCCAGTCGCGTCACCGGGTCGAGCGCGCCGAAGGGCTCGTCCATCAGGAGGATGGGCGGATCGACGGCGAGCGCGCGTGCCAGGCCGACGCGCTGGCGCTGGCCGCCGGACAGCTCACGAGGCCGCCGCGCCGCGAAGGAGGCCGGACGGCAGTCCGACAAGGTCGAGCAGCGCATTCACGCGCGGAATCGTGCGGCTGACGTCCCACCCTTCGAGCGTCGGGACGACGCCGACGTTCTCCTCCACGGTCATGTGCGGGAACAGCCCGACATCCTGGAGGACGTAGCCGATGTGGCGGCGGAGGCGGATGCCGTCCCACTCACGCGTGTCGCGTGACTCGACGAGCACCCGGCCAGCCTGCGGCAGCAGCAGGCGGTTCACGAGCTTGAGGATGGTCGTCTTCCCGGCGCCGCTCCGGCCGACGAGCGCCACGACCTCGCCGCGGGCGATGGCGATCGAGACGCCCGCCAGCACCGCCGGCCGACCGCGCGTACTGAAACGAGACGTCGTTCAGCTCGACGATGGGATCCGCGGACGAGGCCACTGGCTAACCCTAACTCATGTCTCGAAGGATCCGCAGATTACGCAGGTTACGCAGATTTGCGGCGTGAGATTGTGGCCCTACCGTGCTCGCGGCGGCTCCGGTCACAGCGAACCCGGGCGACACCGGCCGCGAATGCGGCCGATCGGTGAGACGAGACGGAGGCAGTGCGAGATGAAACGCCTTGTAGATCGAGCAGGGCTCTCATCTCGCACAGCCTCGCTTCGTCTCACTGCCGCGGCTGCGCCGCGGGTCGCCCGGGTTCGGCATCCGGGAATCCTGGAATCTGCGTCATCTGCGGATCACTTCAAGCCGCCGCACCGTCTGATCCTCACGCGACCTTCACTGTCCTCCCGCTCTTCGCCGCCTCGTAGATCGCCATCATGACCTTCAGGTCCTTCAGGCCCTCCTCGCCGGGCGTCAGCGGCTCGGTGTTGTTCATCACGCACGACGAGAAGTGGTCCATCTCGAGCGCGAAGTGATCGCGCTGGGGCAGGATGCGCTCCTCGATAGCGCCGCCCCTGAACACCCGCATGCGCAGGCCGGTGTAGCTCGAGGCCGGGTCGACCTCGAACGAGCCGCGCGGCTTGAAGACGCGGAAGCGCCCGAGGTTCACGCCGTAGCTCGACGTGCAGTTGGCCAGGATGCCGCTCGGGAACCGCAGCTGGAAGTTGATGTTCTCCTCGACTTCGACGAACCGCGGGTCGCCGGGCGTCGAATGCATGAACGCATTCACTTCCGTCGGCTCCTCTCCCGACAGGTAGCGGGCCGCGTTGAGCGCGTAGATGCCGATGTCCATCAGCGATCCGCCGCCGGCCATCGGCTTGCGCAGCCGCCACTGCTTCGGGTCGCCGATGTTGAATCCGGCGTCGGCCAGGATCACCCGCGTCGGGCCCATCTCCGCCGTGTCCTGGGCCATCTTGATCATCAGCTGGTTGTAGGGCTCGTAGCGCACCCGGTATCCGATCATCAGCTTGCGGTTTGCGGCCTTCGCCGCGGCGATCATCTGCTCGCATTCCTGCGGCGTGTTCGCCATCGGCTTCTCGCAGAGCACGTGCTTGCCGGCCTTCAGCGCCCGGATGGTGTACTCCGGGTGCATGTTGTTCGGCAGGACGACGTAGATGACGTCGATGGCGGGGTTGTTGGCCAGGCTGTCGTAGTTGTCGTAGGTGTAGATGTTCTTCGGATCGACGCCATAGACCTGCGCGAGCTGCTTCGCCTTCTCCGGCCGGCCGCTGACGAAGCCGACCAGCTTCGACTGCTGGCATTTCGCGAAGGCCGGCATCAGCTGGTTGATCGAGAGATTGCCAAGCCCGACGAGCGCCCAGCCAAGCTTTTTGCCCGGCACCTCGGGCAGCTTGATGTCGGGCACCTGTCCTGCCTCGGCGGCGGCCGTCGTCGCCAGCGGCGCCGCCATCAGCGCGCCGCCGGCGTTCTGCAGGAATCTGCGTCGGGAGAGATCGGTCTCGCGTCGGTCAGTCATAGGGGCCTCGTGAAAGGATCGGACGACTGGCAGCAGTCTACCGCCGCCGCGGTCGGAATATCATGCTCGGCGTGGCGATCGCCGATGAGACCGAGCTCGACACGCTCCTGAGCGAGCCGAGCCCGCGCGTGATCGAGATGATGTCGCGGCTCGACGGCGACATCGTCGTGCTGGGCGTGGGCGGCAAGATGGGGCCGACACTGGCCCGCATGGCGAAGCGGGCCTCCGACCTGTCCGGCCGGCCGCGCGCGGTGATCGGCGTCTCGCGATTCGAATCCGGTGGCCACGCCCTGAGCCTCGAGGCCCACGGCATCGAGACGCTCCGCTGCGATCTGCTGGACGACGACGCGGTGGCGGCGCTGCCGGAGGCGCCCAACGTCGTGTTCATGGCCGGGCGGAAGTTCGGGTCGACCGGCGGCGAGTCGCTGACGTGGGCGATGAACTGTCATCTGCCGGCCGCCGTCTGCCGCCGCTACGCCGGCAGCCGCATCGTCGCGTTCTCGACCGGAAACGTGTATGGCTTGTCGCCCGCCGGGCGCGGCGGCTCGACCGAAGGTGACAGTCCCCGGCCGGTCGGCGAGTACGCGATGAGCTGCCTGGGCCGCGAGCGCATGTTCGAGCACTTCAGCCGCACCGCAGGCACGCCGGTCGCGCTGCTGCGGCTCAACTACGCGGTCGAGATGCGCTACGGCGTGCTCGTCGATCTCGCCGCCCGCATCCGGGCTGGCGATCCGGTCGATCTCGCCATGGGCTACGTGAACGTGATCTGGCAGGGCGACGCCAACGCGATGGCGCTCTGCGCGCTCGAGCATGCCGCGTCGCCGCCGCTGGTCGTGAACATCGCGGGCCGCGAGGAACTGCGCGTCCGCGATCTGGCCGAGGCGCTGGCACGCCGCCTCGATCGGCCGGTGACGTTCACCGGCGTCGAGGCCCCCGACGCGCTGCTCAGCAACGGCGCGCGCGGGTGGTCGCTGCTCGGCGAGCCAGCGGTGAGCACCGCGCAATTGCTCGACTGGACGGCCGACTGGATCGCCCGCGGCGGCGCGACCAGCGGCAAGCCCACGCATTTCGAGGCGCGCGAAGGACGTTTTAGGGCGTTCAAGGGGGCGCTCGCTTCGCTCGCGGGGGGCGCGCTTCGCGCGGGGCAGGGGAGACAGGACACGAATGAACGAGCAGATCAAGCAGTCGTTGCAGACGGGCTGGTGATTCCGGCGCATCCGCTGGCGCTGACGGAGGCGGGCACGCTCGACGAGCGGCATCAGCGGGCGCTGACGCGGTACTACGTCGCGGCCGGCGTTGGCGGCCTCGCTGTCGGCGTGCACACGACGCAGTTCGCGATTCGCGACGTCGGGCTGTTCGAGCCGGTGCTCGCCCTTGCGCGCGAGGAGATGGATCGCGCCGACGTCGGTCAGCTGCTGCCGCTCGTCCGCATCGGCGGCGTCTGCGGCCCGACGACGCAGGCGGTGCGGGAGGCGGAACTGCTGGCACGGCTTGGCTACCACGCCGGGCTGCTGAGCCTCGCCGCGCTCGGCCGCGCCGCAGACGACGAGCTCATCGCGCATTGCACGCGCGTCGCCGAGGTCGTTCCCGTCGTCGGCTTCTACCTGCAGCCGAGCGTCGGCGGCCGGCCCCTGAGCTACGCCTTCTGGCGCCGCTTCGCCGAGATTCCTCGCGTGGCGGCGATCAAGATCGCGCCGTTCAATCGCTATCAGACACTCGACGTGATCCGCGCGGTCGTCGACGCCGGCCGCGACGACATCGCTCTCTACACCGGCAACGACGACAGCATCGTGACCGACCTGGTCACGCCGTTCCGGTTCGCGTCGCCCGAGGGGACCATCGAGCGCCGGATTGTCGGCGGGCTGCTCGGGCACTGGGCCGTGTGGACGGAGCGGGCGGTTGCGCTGCTCGCGGAATGCCGGGCCGCGACGCGCGACGGGCGCGTGCCCGCTGACCTGATGCGGAAGGGCATCGAGGTCACCGACTGCAACGCCGCGGTCTTCGACGCCGCCAACGGCTTCGGCGGCTGCATCGCGGGGATTCAGGAGGTCCTGAAGCGGCAGGGTCTGCTCGCCAGCACGCGGACGCTCGTCGAACGAGGCACTCGGCCGCGGCCAGGCCGCCGAGATCGATCGCGTCTGCCAGGCCTATCCGCATCTCATCGACGACGAGTTCGTCGCCGATCAGAGAGATACGTGGCTCCGGGCGTGATCACGTACGTCAACCACAGAGACACAGAGAACACGAAGACACACGGAGAACGAATTTGGCAGCGTTCGGATGCACCCCAACGCCGGGGTTCATCCGACGGCTGCCAAGCTCGTTCTCTGTGCGTCCTCCGTGTTCTTTGTGTCTCTGTGGTTGACGTACGTGATCCCAACAATCGCTAGCCGAACTCGGGCCCGAGGATGGCGAACTGGCGGGCCGGATCGCCCGTGACCTCGGTCCGTCCCCGTGCCATGCGGATGAGCGGCCGGAGCGGCTGGAAGCCGAGCGCCTGCAAGCCCCGGAGCCACTCCGCGGAGTGTTCGCCGGCGTCCACTACGAACTCGCGGCCCGGGTGACGCGCCATCGCCGCGCGCGCGAGGAGCAGCGCGGTGTCGCCGTCGCCGGCGACGATCGGACCGAGATGCTCGAAGGCGTAGCCGTGGCGTCCGAAGGTGTAGCCGTCGAGGCGGCCATCGGCGAACGCCGCCCACGCGTACTCCGGAGCGCCCTCCCACATCCACCGCAGCATCGCCGCGCGGCGTGCGCCGAACACCTCCTCGTCGAACGCAATCACGTCGTCGAGGTCGCCGGTCGTCATCGGCCGGACGCGTGAGACAGGCGGCGGCTCGATGCCGTCCGGCACGACGGAGCGCATGCGCTGCAGCCGGTATTCCTCGCGGAACTCGCGCTTGATGTAGATCGCGTACCCGGCCGGCGTCGCGTCGAGGCGCACGAGCGGCATGTCGTCGAGCATCGCCACGCCGGCGTCGAGCAGCGAGGTCCCCAGCCCGCGCCCGCGCACGTCCGGATCGACCAGCACCATGCCGATCCACGCGAAGGCACCGCCATAGCGCATCGTCGCGACCGTGCCGACGACGCGCCCGTCGAGCTCGACGACCCGCGCCCCATCCGGCCCGAGCGCGAGGAACTGCTCCCAGTCCCGCGCCACCTGGTTCCACCCGCTCGCCCGGCAGAGACGCAGTCCGCCCGGAATGTCCGCCGGCCGCATCGCACGCATCACCACTTGGTCCCCGAGCCCCCGCGAGGCGAAGCCGAGCGCCCCCGTGCCCCCGCGCGAAGCGCGCCCCCGGTCGCGAAGCGACCCCCCCGCGCGAAGCGCGCCCCCCTGAACCCCCGCGAGCGAAAGCCGAGCGCCCCTACTTGACGGTGAGCACGCCCTTCATGCCCGCCTGAAAGTGTCCGGGGAACGTGCAGATGAACTCGTACTGCCCGGGCACGGCCGGCACCGTGAAGTCGACGCTTACCGACTCGCCTGGACCGGCGAGGGTCGTGAACGCCATGAGGTTCGCCTTCTGGTCTGGCGCGATGAAGTCCGTCGCGCGTGCCATGGCCGAGGCGGTGGCCAGCTTCGTCGCGTCCACGCCTTTCTTGAGCAGCACGAAGTTGTGCGCCATGGCGATCTTCGGCAGCGTGCCCACCGACTTCAGCGTGATGCGGAGCTTCTCGCCGCGCTTGGCCGTGATCGTCGTCGGCGCGAACTTCATGTCGTCGCTGCCGGTAATGACCACGACCCTCGGCGCGGCGGCGGCCGGCTTCTGGCCGGCGAGGGTTGTGGCAGGGGCAGCGGCGACGACCAGCAGCGCCGTCAACGCGGCGAGTGATGAGCGAACAGACATAGTGTCGAATCCTCCTTGGCGGCACTTAGTACATCACAGGAGACACGAAACGCGATGCTCGGACGTATAGAAACGGCAAGGGTTGAGGCGTGGGCGGGGGGCGTCTTGCGGTTACGTTCTAGAATGGCTGTGCCCCCCACGCCCGTGTTCCCATGCCCCTGATCCTTCGAGGAGACGCGCACGCATGAGAGAGAGGACTGCCTGGATCGCCGTGCTGGCGATGTGCCTGATGCTGGCTGTCGCGGTTCGGGTGACGGGGCAGGCGCCGGCGCAGCAGCCGCCCAAGCCGGCCACACAGCCGCCCCCCACGACGGGCCATGGCGGCCCGCCGCCGCCCGGAACGCCGGCCCAACCGCCCGGCCCGGACGAGCCGCCGCGTTTCCCGGCGCACCAGCGTCCGCCGGCCGATCCGGCAGTCGTCGAACGCGGGCGCGGCCTGTATGTCGGCGCATGCGCGGCCTGCCACGGCGTCGACGCGCGCGGCGGTCAGCTCGGCGGGCCCAACCTGCTCCGGTCGCAGCTCGTGCTGAACGACAACGACGGCGAGCTGATCCTGCCGATCGTCAAGAACGGCCGGCCCGGTACGCCGATGGCGCCGATGCCGATGGCCGAGGCAGACGTGAAGGCCGTGTCGACATACCTGCATCACCTGCAGGCGCAAGGCAGCAATCAGGGCGGTCCGCCGCCCGGCGAAGAGGTCCCGCTGAACATCCTGGTGGGCAACGCGAAGGCAGGCGAGAAGTTCTTCCAGGCCAAGTGCAGCTCGTGCCATTCGCCGACGGGCGACCTGCAGGGCATCGCGACGCGGATCGCCGAGCCGAAGGCGCTGCAGAACACGTGGGTCGCCGGCCGCACCGCGGGCCGCGGTTTCCGGCCCCCGTCCGCCAGCACATCGGGACGCGGCGTCGTGACCGCCGTGGTGACGCAGCCGGGTGGCGAGAAGATCGAAGGCCGCCTGCTGCGCATCGACGACTTCCTGGTGGCCATCGAGCTTGCCGACGGCACCACGCGATCGTTCCGCCGCGCCGGCGACGTGCCGCAGGTGGAGGTCCGCAACCCGCTGGCCGGACATCAGGAGCTGCTGGCGGTTCTCACCGACACCAACATGCACGACGTGACCGCATACCTGGCGACGCTGAAATGAGACTCAAGAGACTGCTGCTGACAATGCCGTTGTTGCTGCTGCCGGTTGGCCTCGCCGGGCAGCAGGGAGCCGGCGTCGCGCCGGCCGACCTGAAGAAGCCGCTGGCCGACTCGTGGCCGACCTACTCCGGCGACTACTCGGGCAAGCGCTACAGCGCGCTCACGCAGATCAACCAGGAGACGGTCAAGCGGCTCGGCCTCGCGTGGGTGGCCAAGCTCACGGCCGGGGCCAGCGCGCCGGGCCGCTTCGGCCGCAGCGGACCGCCCGTGATCATTGGTGGGGAAGGCCCGGCCGACTTTCCGGCCGTGGCCGCCGAGGTGAAGGGCACGCCGCTGATGGTGAACGGCACGCTCTACGTGACGACGCCCGACAACACGTGGGCGCTGGACGCCCGCGACGGCCGCGAGCTCTGGCACTACTTCTGGCGCACGAAGGGCAGCACGCCGATCGCCAATCGCGGCGTCGGCATCTGGAACGACTACGTGTTCTTCGTGACGCCCGACAACTTCTTCGTGTCGCTCGACGCGAAGACCGGCAAGGAGCGCTGGAACAAGGTCCACGCCGACTTCAGCCAGCAGTACTTCTCGACGATGGCGCCGATCGTCGTCGACAACCACGTGCTGCTCGGCACCGGCAACGACCTCGACTCGCCGGGCTACATCCAGTCGTTCGATCCTGAAAGCGGCGAGGTGCAGTGGCGCTTCTACACCGTGCCGATGAAGCCGGGCGATCCGGGTCTCGAGACGTGGCCCAGCCTCGAGGCGGCGCGTTACGGCGGCGGCCACCCCTGGCTGCCCGGCGTCTACGATCCCGAGACGCGGCTCTACATCTTCGGCACCGGCAACCCGATTCCGGCCTACACCGCCGGCCGCGGCGAAGGGGACAACCTGTTCACGTGCGCGCTGATTGCCGTCAACGTCGACACCGGCAAGATGGCGTGGTACTTCCAGACCTCGCCCCACGACATGCACGACTGGGACTCGGCGCAGACGCCGATCCTCATCGACGCGGTGATCAAGGGCAAGCCGCGCAAGCTCGTGTCGACCGCCGCCCGCAACGGCTACTTCTTCACGCTCGATCGGGTGACCGGCGAGCACCTCGTCACCAGCAAATACGGCACGGCGACCAACTGGGTGAAGAGCGTCGACAAGAAAGGCTCGCTGCGGCGCGACCCGGCGAAGGACCCGACAGTGCCGGGATCGCTCGCGTCGCCGACCTCGGGCGGCACGATCAACTGGGAGCCGCCTGCCTATTCGCCCGATACCGGTCTGTTCTACGTCGCCGAGAAGAACGGCTACTCGATCTACTACCTCACCGATCCGGATCCGCGCGGCTCGATGGGCCTCGGCGGCAAGGAGGAGGTGCAGGTGGGATCGGCCGGCAACTTCCTCACGGCCATCGATCCCAGGACCGGCAACGTCGCCTGGCGGCGTCCGTTTCCCGGCGCCTTCGGCGGCGGCGGCGGCGGCCTGCTGGCCACGGCAGGCAAGCTGATCTTCTGCGGCGACGCCGGCGGCAACCTGGTCGCCTACGACGCCGTCACCGGCGCGCCGCTCTGGCACTCGCGCATCGGCAACATCACCAACGCGCCGACGACCTACATGCTCGACGGACGGCAGTACATCCTGGTGGCGGCCGGCGACATGCTCTACTCCTTCGCGATCTACGAGTAGCGTCGTGTCGACCGCGCCTCACCGCGTTCTGGCGGGCGCCGCGCTGGCGGCGCTCGCACTCGCCGGGTGCCGCACGCCGACGCCGACGCGGATCTACGTCTCCAACGAGACCGCCGGCACTATCGTGGTGGTCAACGCGCAGACCGGCCAGGTCGAAGACCGGATTGCCGTCGGCAAGCGTCCCCGCGGCCTGAAGCTGTCGCGCGACGGCAGGCAGCTGCTCGTCGCGCTGTCCGGCTCGCCGATTGCCGGACCAGGCGTCGACGAGTCGACACTGCCCCCGGCCGATCGGTCCGCCGACGGCATCGGCGTCGTCGATCTCGCCACGCGGACGTTGGTGCGCACGCTGCAGAGCGGCCAGGATCCGGAGGCCTTCGACCTGTCGCTCGACGGCCGCCTGCTCTACGTCTCCAACGAAGAGACGGCGGAGATGTCGGTCGTCGATCTCCAGCAGGGCGCCGTCATCAAGCGGGTGCCCGTCGGCCCGGAGCCCGAAGGCGTGACGGTGCGTCCCGACGGCAAGGTCGTCTACGTGACATGCGAAGAAGACAACACCATCGTCGGCGTCGACACGGCGACGTATGCGGTCGTCGCGCGCGTGAAGACCGCGCCGAGGCCGCGGATGATCGCGGCGACTGCCGATGGCCGGACGCTCTTTGTCACCGGCGAAACCGGGGCCGCGATCTCGGTCGTGGACGTCGCGACGCATGCGGTCTCGCAGACCATCTCGCTCGGCGGCCCGGACGCCTCGGCGACGCCGCCTCGGCCGATGGGTGCCGTCCTGTCGCCCGACGGCCGGCAGCTCTTCGTCTCGAACGGACGAGGGACGTCGGTGTCGGTGATCGACGTCGCAAGCCGGAGCGTGACGCGGACGATCGCCGACGTCGGCACGCGTCCATGGGGCATCGGGGTGAGCCCCGACGGCGCCAAGCTGTACACCGCCAACGGTCCGGGTGGCGATGTCTCGATCGTCGACGTCGCGACCGGCACGGTCGAGCGGCGCGTCGAGCTCGGCGGCAGCCCCTGGGGCATCGCGGTGGCGCCCGGCCGCTAGCCCGCCGACAACATCCCGACCCGTCCCTTCCAATCGCGCAACCTTCAGGTTGCATGTCAACGCGGTCCGGATCTAATATGCAACCAGGAGGTTGCACGATGACGATTGCCGACCTGACCCGCATCGACCGCGACATCGAGATCGCCGCGCCGCCCGAGCGCGTCTGGCGCGCCCTGACCGACCCCGGCGAGCTGAGCGCCTGGTTCAAGGTGGTGATCGAGGGGCCGATGGTACCCGGCAGCGAGATCTGGATGACGTCCACGCACGAGGGCTACGTCGGCGACCGTTTCCGCGTGCGCGTCACGGAGATGACCCCGCCAAGGCGGCTCGTCTGGCAGTGGCATCCGGGCGCAGTCGACAAGGCCGTGGACTACGAGCAGGAGGCCTGGACCACCGTGACCTTCACGCTCGAGCCCGCAGGGGCCGGCACGCGGCTGCGCGTCGCCGAGACCGGGTTCGACGCCGTCGCGCTGGCACGCCGCGCCAAGGTCTACGAAGACAACAAGCAGGGCTGGGCCGAGGTGGTGCGTCTGGCTGAAGCACTATGCCGAAGCCTCGCGCTAGGACCGGGCTCGCGGCGACGGCCGTGATCTTCGCCGCGCTTGGCGATCCGACGCGGCTGGCGCTCGTCGAACGGCTGTCGCGCGACGGCCCCGCCTCGATCTCGCTGCTGGCCGATCGCTTCGACCTGACACGCCAGGGCGTGACGAAGCACCTGTACGTCCTGGCCGGGGCCGGTCTCGTCGACGGCCGGCGTTCCGGGCGCGAGCACGTCTGGGCGCTGAACCCCGCCCGGCTGGCAGACGCCCGGCGACATCTCGATCTCGTCGCGCGCGGGTGGGACGACGCGCTGGCGCGATTGAAGCGGCACGTCGAAGGGTGAGTTGCGGGAGAATGGCGGCATGACCGCCGACGAGCGCCGCGCGCTCGACGACCAGGGGTTCGTCGTGCTGCCGGGGGCGATCGAGGAGACGCTGCTGCGGGAACTGCGTGCCGCCATTCACGCGCGGTTCGACCACGAGGGCGAGCGCGCCGGCCACGAGTTCCGGACCGAAGCGCACGCGCATCGACTGGCGAACCTCGTCGACAAGGGCGAGGTCTTCCGCCGGGCCATCGCGCTGCCAGCGATGCTGCCATTTGTCGGCCACGTGCTCGGACCACGCTTCAAGCTGAGCAGCCTCAACGCGCGCTCGGCGGATCCGCATTCCGACGAAGGCCAGCCCCTGCACGTCGACATGGGGGCGGTGCCGGACGCCGACGGCTTCTGGGTCTGCAACACCGTCTGGATGCTCGACGACTTCACGCCCGACAACGGCGCGACGCGGCTGATTCCCGGGTCGCACCGCTGGGGCACGCGGCCCCAGGACGTGCTCGACGATCCGATGGCGCCGCATCCCGACGAGGTGCTCCTGCTGGGCCGGGCCGGCAGCATCGCGGTGATGAACTCACATGTGTGGCACGGCGGCACCGCGAACCGGACGTCGGCGCCGCGCCTGGCGATGCACGCGTTCTACTGCCGGCGCGACAAGCCGCAGCAGCAGTACCAGAAGGCGCTGTTGCGACCTCAGGTGCAGGAGGGACTCTCGCCGGCGCTGCGCGACCTGCTCGCGCTCGACGATCCCGAGAACGACCGCCTGAGCGCCGCGCCGCGCGAGGTCAGCGGCTTCATGAAGTGAGGTGAGGCGAGGCGGCCGCTCACTTCGCCTTCGGCAGATCCTGCCAGCGAGGGTGAGCGATGCCGTTCAGGTCCCACAGCACTCGCCCTTCCCGCACCGTCAGCTCCGCTTCCAGCTTCTGTGTGCCCTCGGCACGGCCGCCGGCGATGTCGAGGAAGCCGAACGTCCCGCGGTGAAGCCGCAGCACGGCGATGTCGGCAGGCGCGCCGACGGTCAGGTGCCCGAGATCGGTCCTGGCGACGACCTGCGCCGGGCGCCAGGTGGACTTCGCGATCGCGTCGCCGAGCGGCATCCCGAGATTCAGGAACTTCGACATGACGTTGGTCATGTCCTTCATGCCGCCGACCATGCTGCTGCCGTGCAGGTCCGTGCTGATGGTGTCGGGCCAGAAGCCCTGCGCCGTTGCCGGCGCGGCCTGGCTGTACAGGAAGCTGCCGCTGCCATGGCCGACGTCGAAGATAATTCCTCGCTTCTGCGCCTCGAACAGGTAGGGCCGGATCTTCCCGCTCTCGTCGAGCATCGGCACGCGCCCGAGGAACGTGTGCGTGTAGATGTCGCCGGGACGCAGGTGCCGCAGCACGAGATCTTCGAACGGGCGCTCGGCGCGGAAATCGCCGAAGTCCACCATCACCGGCACCTCGCCGAGCCGCCCGGCTTCGACGGCGCGATCGACCGGGTCCCACTCCGGACCGCGGTAGTGCGCCGTCTTCACGCCGACGATGAGGCCGGGGAACTCGCGGATGCGCGTCGCGGTGAGCCGCGGGTCCATGTCGGCGAGGTCCTGCTCGACCGGTCCGCCCTTCATGCCAGACCCGACGATGTTGATGAGCGCCAGAACGCGCGTCCGGGCCCGGTCGATGACCTCGACCTTGAACTGCCGGAAGTTCCGCCACCCGGCGCCGCCGGCGTCGACGACCGTCGTCACGCCGGCGCGGATGGCGTGCGCATCAGGCTGCACGGCGACGTCGCCGCTGCTCAGGTACGAGTCGGGCATCGTCCCGTAGAACACGTGCGTGTGCAGGTCGATGAGGCCCGGCGTCACGTACAGCCCGGTGGCATCGACAACCGTCTTCGCGCGCGACGGGTCGATCGTCCGCGAGACCTCCGCGATCTGTGCCGCCGGCGACGGCGACGTCCGACAGCGCGTCGAGCCCTGCTTTCGGATCGATGACGTGGCCGCCGCGAATGAGCAGATCGTACTGCGCCGGCTGCGCAGGCATGGCCTGCCGGCCGAGTAGCACCGCCAGGCAGCATCCGAGAAAGGCCGTTGTCCGGGTCATCGTGGTAGTGCTGAGTGCTGAGTGGAATAGTGCCGAGTGGTAGTGCCGAGTGGTAGTGCCGAGTGGGTAGTGCCGAGTGGAAGTGACGAATCAACTCGGCACTCCGCACTCTCAACTCGCACTCCGCACTCTCAACTCTGCACTTCTAAAGACTCGTGCCGCGCTTCTCCAGCACTTCCCGCAGGCGCCTGGCGACGACCGTGTCCTCACCGGCCTGCATCATCCAGACGCCGACAAAGAGGCCCTTGTCGTCGGTGCGCAGGCCGATCGACGGGTCGCCGGCAAGCATCGCTTTCACCACCTGGTCGGGAGTGAGACCGAACGCGGCGGCGTCCCAGGAGACGCGCACGTGCGGGACGTGATTGGCGACGTCGGGCACGAAGATCTCCGCCTTGACGCCGGCCACGCTCGCCACGGCCTTCTGAATCACCTCGGCGCGGCGCTCGAACTCGCGCCGCTCGGCCTCGTGATCCTTCTTGAGGTACATCTCGAGCGCGACGAGCATCCCGAGCAGCTCTTCCTTGTTCACCTTCATGCCGCGGCCGATGGTCTCGGAGTTCGGCGGCCCGTTCAGGCGCGCCGCCGCGATGAGCGGCTTCGGCCCGAGCAGCAGCCCGGCGCTCTGCGGACCGCGGATGCCCTTGCCGCCGGAGAAGGCGACGAGGTCGAAGCCCATCCGCGTGTACTTCCACAGGTTGTCCACCGGCGGCACATCGGCGGCGCAGTCGTTCATCGTCGGGATGCCGTGCTGCTTGCCGAGCCGCACGAACTCCTCGTCGCGGATGCGGCCGACGCCGTTGTTGTTGTTGTAGAAGAGCATCATCGCGGTCTTCGGGTTGACTGCCTTCGCGAGCTCTTCGGCCGTTTCGACTTCGACGAGCCTCACGCCGCAGTTGCGCACGGCGTGGTCGTATCCGAAGCGATGCGACTTCTGGACGATGACCTCGCTCTTCATGTTCGTGAGGTCGGGCAGATCCACGATCTTCTTCGTGTCCGTGCCGGTGAGCACGGCGGCGGTGCCGAGGGTCAGCGCCGAGGCGGCGCCAGAGGTGACCATCGCCGCCTCGCTGCCGACGAGCGACGCGATGCGCTCGCCCACGCGATCGTGCAGCTCGTCCAGCATCACGAAGTGCTTCGACGCGTAATTGATCGCGGCCATCACCTCGTCCGGCATCAGCGACGCGGTCATCGCCGTGAACGTGCCGGCGGCGTTGATGAACGGCCGGACGCCGATCTCCTTGAAGTAGTCGCGGCCCTGGCCGGCTCGGCCGGTGTCTGCCGCCTCGGCGCGGCTGGTGAGCGCGCCGCCGATCAGCGGCAGCCCCGAGAGGCTTCCCAGAAAACGTCTTCGCCGCATCGCGCCCTCCTACGGGATTTGACAATCGTGCGAGCCTGGCGGAATATCCGCGCACAGTACCCGACAACTCGGCTTTACCGCAACAGGAGGATGACTTCATGGCGAGCCCTGCTTCCCCGAGGCGTTGGCCGGTAGCGTTCGTGTTCCTGACTGCGGTGCTGTTGTCTATCGCCGCCGACGCGACGCGGTCAGACCACATCCACCACCATTCAGGGCTCCGTACTCGATTCCTCCGGCGCGGTGCTCGCCGGCGCCAAGGTCACGGCGCTCAACACGCGTACCGGCATCAGCCGCGAGACGCACGCCTCCTCGACCGGCGATTACACGTTCCCGCTCCTCGACGTCGGTGTCTACGACGTCTCGGCCGAGGCCCAGGGCTTCAGGCCGGAGACGCGCCGCAACGTGCGTCCTCGAGATCAACGAGAAGGTGCGTGCCGATTTCGTGCTGCAGATCGGCGGCACCCAGGAGCGCGTGGAGGTGACGGCGGAGAGCGCGACGCTCCGCACCGACGACGCGACGCTGGGGCAGACGATCGAGCAGCGGCGCGTCGAGGAACTGCCGCTGAACAACCGGAGCATCGGCGCGCTGGCGATCCTCCAGCCCGGCGTCCAGTACGGGCCGCGCAGCGGCACCGACGGCCAGGGCTTCGGCCAGCGCCAGGGCGGGCAGGGCATCCCGATTCCCGGCATCGGCCTGTCGTTTGTCGCCAACGGCCAGCGCGAGACCAACCAGCACGCGACCCTCGACGGCGTCGTCGCCACCGAGGCGCGCGTGAACACCGTGACCTTCAACCCGTCGCCCGAGGCCGTCGCCGAGTTCAAGGTGCTCTCCGGCAGCTACTCCGCGGAGTACGGGTTCAACGCCGGCGCGCAGACGATCATCGTCACCAAGTCGGGCGGCAACGACTTCCACGGCTCGCTGTTCGAGTTCCTGCGCAACGACCGGTTCGACGCCGAGAACTTCTTTCAGAACTACTTCACGCCGCCCGGGGCGCCGCAGTCGCCGAAGGACAGCCTCGAGCAGAACAACTTCGGCGGCGTGCTCTCGGGTCCGCTGTCGATCCCGAAGCTCTACGACGGGCAGAACAAGACGTTCTTCATGGTGAACTACGAAGGACGGCGCCGCTCGCAGGGCCGGCTGGCGCAGACCGCCAACCATCCGCCCGAGGCGTTCCGCCGCGGCGATTTCAGCTCGCTGCTGTCGCTGCCGACGCCGATCGTGATCGCGGATCCGCTCAGCGCCGACCCCTGCAATCTCGCCAATCGCCGCGGCTGTTTTCCCGGCAACATCATCCCCGACAGCCGAATCGCGTCCAGCGCCAAGGAGCTGATGCAGTTCTGGCCGATCCCGCAGACGACCAACGCCAACCCGCTCGTCGGCATCAACTACACCGGATTCGAGACCCGCGATCTGGACGACGACCAGACGTTCGTCCGCATCGACCACAACGTCTGGCAGAACGATCGCATCTTCGGGCGCTACGCCTTCGACGACGTGACGTACACCGTGGTGCCGGGCGACAACCCGAACTTCACCTACTTCGTGGCCGGCCGGACGCAGAACGTCGGCATCGCGTGGATCCACATGTTCTCGTCGAACCTGATCAACGAGGCGCGCTACGGCTACAACCGGTCGGTCGACAACACCTTGAACCCGCGCGCCAACACCGACTTCAGCGTGCAGGAGCTGGGCCTCGACGGCTTCACCGTCGTCAACGACAACAACCGGCCGTTCACGCCGCGCGAGACCGGCGTGCCGACGATCAGCGTGAACAGCTTCTCGACGCTGGCCGAGCAGGACGGCGGCAACGGCTTCGACTACAACAACCTGAACCAGATCAACGACAACATCACGTGGGTGCACGGCTCGCACACGGCGAAGTTCGGCTTCGACTATCGCTGGCTGTCGCTCTTCCGCGGCGCCGCCAACGTGCCGCGCGGCGGCCTGAACTTCAACGGCGACGTCGCCAACAACGGCTTCGCGGCGTTCCTGCTGGGGCTGCCCTCGAGCACGGTGACGCCGGAAGGGCTGCCGCTGACCGAGACGCGGCAGAACCGCTTCGCGATGTACGCGATGGACGACTGGAAGGCGACCCGGAAGCTGACCATCAACTACGGCCTGCGCTGGGAGTACAACACGCCGGCGGTAGACATCGACGGCCTGTGGCGGAGCCTGAGCTTCACGGAGCTGACCGGGGGACTGCCGACGCTGGTGCCGAACATCGGCACCGAGTTCGAGTTCTACGAGGCGCAGAAGACGCTGTTCATGCCGCGCCTTGGCATCGCCTACCGTCCCACCGATGACTGGGTCGTGCGCTCGGGGTTCGGCATCTACTACAACGTCCATCAGCTGAACAACTACACGATCCTCAACCTCAACCCGCCGAAGTCGGGCACGAGCACGTTCACGAACACGTCGTCGGGCGGCAAGATCACCAACAGCCCGTCGCAGCCGGTGCTGACCTATTCGGCGCCCTTCGGCGTCGTCAACCCGAGCAGCGCGACCGGCATCAACGCGCTGAGCCCCGACAACAACCAGCCGTACGTCACGCAGTGGAGCCTCGACGCGCAGCGGCGGCTGCCGTGGGACTTCGTCCTGTCGGTCGGCTACGTCGGCAACAAGGGCACGCACATCGACCAGACCGTCGAGCTGAACGCGCCGCCGCCGGCCGTCGGCGGCAACGCGAACGCGCGCCGGCCGATCCAGAGCTTCTCCGACGGCCCCAGCGGCCCGGTGCGGCCGCTGAACCGCCTGCGCTGGCTGACCTCCGACGGCAATTCCTGGTATCACGCATTGCAGGTGAACGCGCAGCGGCGCTTCAGCAAGGGCTTCCTCGTCAACGTCGCCTACACCTACAGCAAGGCGATGGGGGAGGGCTACGGCAGGAACGAGGGCGGCGGCACGCTGCCGAACTCCTACCAGAACCCGAACGATCGCGGCGCCGAGAAAACGCGCTACGGCTTCGACGTCCGGCACAACGCGGTGATCAACTTCCTCTACGAGATTCCGCTCGTCCGCGGCCTCGAGGACTCGTGGGCGCGGCACATCCTGGACGACTGGCAGGCCAACGGCATCATCCAGCTGCGCACGGGCGTGCCGTTCACCGTGACGCAGAACAACACGATCAACACCATCGAAGGGCACGTGCGGCCGGATCGGCTGTCGGACGGCGCGCTGGAGAACCGCACCATCGACAAGTGGTTCGATCCCGATGCCTTCCAGGTGGTGACCTGCGCGCAGCCCGGCGCTGCGACGCCGGGCGGGGCGGCGCTGAACCAGTACTTCACGCAGTTCTGCCACTACGGCGATGCCGGCCAGGGCATCCTCGAGGGCCCGGGCTTCAAGAACGTCGATTTCTCGTTGATGAAGAACATCGCCATCAACAACGGGATGAGGCTGCAGTTCCGGTGGGAGATCTTCAACCTGTTCAACACGCCGCAATTCGGCGTGCCGAACTCGACGCTCAACGCCTCGCCGGCCTTCCTGCCGTCGGTGGCGGGCGGCGCGTTCCCGTCGCAGGTGACGCCGTCGCGGGGACCGGGGTCGATCTCGACGCTGGTCGCGCCGATGCGGCAGATGCAGTTCGGGCTGAAGCTCCTGTTCTGACGCTCATGGCATCCGCACTCGAAGCCTCGCTGCCGTTCGTCCTCCGCTGGGAAGGCGGGTTCGTCAACCATCCGGCAGACCCGGGCGGCGCGACGAACAAGGGCGTGACGCAGCGCGTCTACGACGGCTGGCGTACGCGGCACGGGCTGCCACAGCGAAGCGTCCGCGAGATCGAGCACGCCGAAGTGCATGCCATCTACGAGGCCGACTACTGGTTCGCGGCGCGCTGCGACGCGCTTGCCCGGACGCTCGACCTCGTGCAGTTCGACACGGCCGTCAACATGGGCGTGCGCCGCGCAATCCGCTTCCTGCAGACCGCGCTCGAATGCGACGTCGATGGCCAGTTCGGGCCGTCGACCCTGAATGCGGCCAGCGAATGCGACGCGGGCGACGTCATGGCGCTCTATTGCGCCTCGCGCGAGCGGTTCTACCGCACGCTCGCCGAGACGAAGCCGTCGATGCAGGTGTTTCTCAAGGGCTGGCTCAACCGGCTGAACGCGCTGCGGCTAGAGGTCGGCCTGCCGGCGCCCGAGGGCCGCGACGAGCTCGACTTCGGCGACATGGAGTACATCGCGCGCATTCCCGACATCGGCGAGGACCCGAGCTTCGATGTCGAGCCATGGTAGCGCCCGAGCGGCGGCCGCACTCTGCGCCGCCGGCGCCGAGCTGCTGCGATAGCGCTTCCCGCGCCTGTTTTGTTCATCCGCAGATTACGCAGATTCCGCAGATTCTGCCCGTCATTGGACGCCCGGGCGACCCGCGGCGCAGCCGCGGCAGTGAGATGAGAAAAGGGCTGAAGATGAAACCCTCGCATTCGAGTAGGGTCTCATCTTCAGCCCTTTCTCAACTCACCGACCGGCCGCTCGCGCGGCCGGTGTCGCCCGGGCTCGCTGTTTCCGATCCGCCGCGAGTTTGGGCCAGTTACCTGAATCTTCGAAATCTGCGTAATCTGCGGATAAGTCGTTCCGCGTAATCCCCTCGAAATCTGCGCAATCGCTACTCGAAGAGCAGCGTGCCGAACGCGCGGAACTCGTGGAAGCTCTTGCCGACGCGCGCCCAGTCCCACTGGACCGACTGGCCGCCGTCGTAGTCCACGCGATAGAAATTCGCGCGCCAGCGCGAGCCGCGAGTTGGCGGGACGTTGCGCAGCGGCGCCAGTAGCGCGAACGGGATCATGATCTCGGCGCGCCAGCCCTGAATCGCCGCGCCCGACTGCTTCGGTCCGCCGACGATCGAGGTCGCGTGCCGCACGCGGCGGTCGCCGCCGTAGTGCCACGGCCGCCAGCCGAGGAAGCGGCCGTCGAGATTCGGGATCAGGATCGGCAGCTCGCGGCCGAGCGGCGAGATCTCGTACTCGAAATACAGCGGGTCGCGCTCGTCCGGCCAGAGGAACGCCTCGAAGACGTCCTCCTTCCAGAGATCGGAGAAGTCCTCCTCGTAGGTCGCCGTCAGCTTCGTGTCGGCGGCGTCCATCAGCACGTACAGTCCGGCCTTCGCGTAGGCGACCTTGATCCGCGTCGCCGCGCCGGCGACGCCGTTGCGGGCGTTCAGCGCAGTCCACGGCACGCCGCCCCAGGCGGCCGCATCGCCGCGGCCGGTGACGGCGAACTCCTCCACGAGCGGCACCTTCAGGACCTCGGCGCTCGGTGCCTGCTGGCCTGCGGCAACGGCGATGGCGGGCGATCTCGGCGAGCAGGGCAGCCGCGGCGAGCGCGAGGCCGCCGCCCACGAGCGCAGACGGGATTCGAGGGATCGGCATGGCCCGTATCATAGGCCACGGCTGAGCGTCCCGAGCCGGTGGCTACTTCGCGACGGCCTTCGCGAGGCCCTGATCGTGCAGCGTTTTCACGATCCCGCCGGCGAGATCCTCCACGAACTTGCCAAGCTGCTTCGGGTTCTTCGTCTCGCTCACGCCGGCCCACAGCAGCATGTTGCGCGGCACGCTGTAGATCGTGGTCTCGACGACGACCACGGTGTCGACCTGCGAAGAGCCGGGAATGTAGAGGCTGCCCCAGCCATAGCCGTAGTAGCCCCAGAGCGTGCCGTAGGAGGGCGATACCCAGGTGCCGGGGTTGTAGGACTGCACCTTCTCTTTGCTCACCGGCCGCAGCGCGACGATGCCCTCGACTCCGGCCCGCTCGAACCAGCCGCGCGCCTTCTCGGGATCGGTCAGCTCTTCACGCGGCACGATGCGATACGTCGCGATGCCCTCCATGCCGCGGGAGGTCAACTCGCGCGTCACCGCTTCCTCGCCGGAGACGCGGAGCGACTCGTCCTGGCTCATGATGAGCGCGGCGACCTTCTTGCCGGCGAAGCTGACCTCCCCCGCGGCCGGTGTCTTCCAGACAGAGGTGAACTTCGGCTTGGCGCCGAACAGGGTGACAGTGCTGGCGAGCACGAGGGTGAGACAGGCGATTCTTCGCATCAGACGACTCTACTCCACGTCGTGCCCGGCGTGCTTGTCGCGCCCGCGCGTCACGCGCTAGCATCAGCCTGCGCCGACGCTCCCCTCGAGGCCCTCGATGACACAGAGATTCCTGAACTGGCCGGTGTTCCTGGTGAGCCATAGGCCTCGTTGCAGTGGGGGCCAGCTATGCGGGCGGCAAGGTGGGCCGGCAGGACGAGCACAACAAGATGTGCTGTCGGACGCCGCAGTGGCCGAACATCCGGCTCAGCCTCCGCGAGGTGCTCGGCTTGACCCGGATTCCCGTCCCAGATCGGGCAGGACAAGTGGGTGCTCTACACCGTCTTTCCCGGCGTGACCGACGGCTTCTTTCTCGACGTCGGATCCGCCGACGGCACCAAACATTCCAACACCAGGCAACTCGAGCAGCGCGGGTGGACGGGCATCTGCATCGACCCGTTTCCGACCAACATGGAGGCGCGCACTTGCCGGATGCTGAAGGAGGTCGTCTTCAGCGAGGCCGGGCGCACGGTGAGCTTTCAGTCACACGGCGACCTCGGCGGCGTCACCGAGACGCTCGGTGTCTGGAAGGACCAGGCGATGAAGGCGCCGACAGTGCAGTTCACGACGACGACGCTCGCAGACGTGCTGCAGCGCACCAAGGCACCGCCGCTCATCCATTTCATGAGCCTCGACATCGAGGGCGCCGAACTCGAGGCGCTCAAGGCGTTTCCCTTCGAGACCCATCGCATCGGCGCGCTCGCCGTCGAGCACAACGACGAACAGCCGAAGCGCAGCCAGATCGAGGCGCTGCTCGTCAGCCACGGCTACGTCCGCAGCCACACCTGGCAGCAGGACGACTTCTACGTCAGGGCGCGGGGGCGGTAGCCGGGGCACCTCAGCGTCCGGCCATCCACCTCAGCCGTTCTTAACAGTACCTGGCACCGATGGACGAGCGCATCTTCGATGCGGCGCGCAGCGGCGACGTCGCGACGCTCACGGCGCTCCTCGACGCCGACCCGGGGCTGCTGCACGCGCGCGCCGAGCCGTACGGCTGGTCGCTGCTCCATCTCGCTGCCCGGCACTTCGACGCGGTCGACCTGCTGTTACAGCGCGGTCTCGACCCCAACCTGCGCGAGCAGGGCGACAACACCTACGCGATGCACTGGGCCGCGGCCGGCGGCCACCCCGACATCGTCCGCCGTCTGGCCGACGCCGGCGGCGACGTCGTCGGGCACGGCGACGATCACGAGCTGGAGGTGATCGGGTGGGCGACCTGCTGGGACGGCTGTGACGATCAGGCGCACCGCGACGTCGCGGAGTTCCTGGTCAGCCGCGGCGCCCGCCACCACATCTTCTCCGCGATCGCAATGAATCTCGCCGGCGAGGTCCGCCGCATCGTCGCGGCCGATCCCGTCGGCGCTCAACCGCCGCCAGAGCCGCAACGAGAGCCATCGCACCCCGTTGCACTTTGCGGTGAAGGGGAACCGCCAGGAGATGATCGCGCTGCTGCTGGAACTGGGCGCCGATCCGCTGGTGGTGGACGGCGATGGCCAGCCGGTGGCGATCTACGCGACGGCGCCGGAGACCGATCGGCTCGTGATGGAGCGCATCCACGCGATGACGTCCGCGGAGCTGGTGAGCGCCGCCAGAGGGCTCCGGCCGCCGCGCGTGACCCCGATCGACCTCGCCGCGGCGCTGTCGTTGAGCGAGTGGGACACCGCCGAACGGCTGCTGGAAGCGAATCGCGAACTGGTCGCGCCGGGCGCCGGCGTCCTGCACCTGATGGCGAAGCGCAACGACGCGGCGGCCGTGAGGTGGCTGCTCGATCACGGCGCCGATCCCAGCGGACGCTGGGCGCATTGGGACGCCGACGTCACGCCGCTGCACCTGGCGGCCGCGCACGGTCATGCCGAAGCGGTGCGGCTCCTGCTGGCCGCCGGCGCCGATCCCGCCATCCGCGACAGCAAGCACGACAGCGACGTCAGAGGCTGGGCCGAGTTCTTCCGCCAGCCCGAGATCGTCCGCCTGCTCGACGACCACGCGCGGCAGACCTAGCAGCCCGTGGCAAAAGCCTTGGGTGGCGACGCAAGACCTGCCGCCCTATCGCGCTTCCGCTTCCCAGGCGGCGAAGTACCGCAGCTCGTCGGTGTAGCGTCGCCTGATCAGCGCGCCCCACGTCGGCTCTCGCGCGAGATCGGCCTCGACCGATTCCGCCCAGCGTTTCTGCTCTTCGGGTCCCGACCAGCGCGCGTAGGGCGGCATCTCCGGCTTCTGCCGGGGTGTCTCCTCGAACGTCGTCAGGAACGCGGCCAGTTCGGATCTGAAGTGGCCGATCAGCTCGCGCGTCAGTGCCACCGTCGTGCTGTCGGTGGAAACCAGCGGGCGGCCGACGGCTGGCGCCACCAGTCGATTGATCACCGATGAGAGATTGCTCAAGGTGCCCTGCCAGGCGTCGGGATTGGTGGAGAGATCGGACACCGTGGCTTTGCGCCGGTTTCGATCGAGCCCGAACAGCAACGGCATCGGGGGTGCGTCGACGTGCAGCCGCCCCCATGCGTTGTGCACGCGCGGCGCGTACACGAGCTCGACTTCGACCGACGGATGGGTCTCGATCGGGAAGGGCAGATGGACGTGAAGCTTGCCGGGAATAACGAGTTGGCCGGGGGCGTCCGAGCGGATCACACGAAGCGGAGACGCGCGATAACTGACCGGATGCACGGGGTTTGGCCGGGAGCCGGAGTGATAGAACGCGACGTAGATCGGATCGACCGGTGCGTCTGCCTCGTCGACAAACGTGTAGGTACGCCCGCAGCTGTAGGAGACGCTGCCCGCGACGAGCAGCAGGGCAATCACGACGGCGGCAAGTCGAAGGCGCCTCATGATGGAACGCCGTCTCGTGACGGCCGCGACTGCTACTGCCAGCGGAGGGCGCGCACGGGATTGATGCGCGACGCGCGGAACGCCGGCAGCAGGCCCGCCCCGAAGGCGACCAGCCTCAGCAGGACGACCGACAGGCTGACGACGAGCGGATCGTAGCCCTCGAGGCCATTGCGAGAGGGCGAGGCGGCGGGACGGGTGCGAGGTCGAGGGCGGCGGCGAGGCCAATCGTCCCGCCGACCAGCGTCATCCGCGCGACCTGCCAGCCACGCCAGGGTTTCACCACAGGCTGCCAGGTCAGCGTTCCTTCACTCGCGCCTCGAGCCGCATCCACGGGTGAATGCAGCACTGGAATCTCACCGTTCCATCGTCGTCGAGCACTTCCTGGTAGCGTGCTCCAGGCGCGACGAAATCGTCGTCATCGAGCGCCAGGCACTCAGCCGCGACCCTGGTGTTGCCCGAGAGCTCATTGAGCATCGGCACGACGCCGCCGCCGAACGCCGCGACCTCGGTGAACGTGTGCACCTCGCCGCCGAGATTGGTCGCGACCATCGTCTGCCCCACGGTCGCGCTTGCCTTCACCGGGCTGAACCGCCACGAGCCGATTGAGCCGTGGCGCCGCAACAGCTCGATGAAGCGATCGAACACGACGCCTCCGGATCGGAGGCACGAGTCGGCGCCGAGCGCCGCGTTGAAGGTCGCCGGATCGCACGCATCCTGGATCGTGACCGCCCGCTCGGTTCCGCCGGAAATCGCTGCGGCGGTGGACGTCGATCCCGCACTGGCTCCAGAGGGCGGGCCCGGAACCGGCGCGGCGAGCAACGGCGGCGGATCGCCGAGCGGCGCGCCGGCTGGAGTCGGAGCCGACGGGCTTCGATCGCAACTCATTACAAGGGCGGCCGCGGCGACGACAACGAGTACACGAGGTGGCATGGCGTCGCCTCCATCAACGACGCCAGGGGCAATTGTGTTGCCAGCCGCGGCCGCGCGACGCCCTCCGCAAGCGACGATGGCCTCGGCGATCGTTACCGGACGCGTAAGCGGCTTACGCGGCTCATCCGCCCGATTGCCGTCGAAACGACGAGGAGCTACGCGCCGAACTGGCGCAGGTGATGATCGGTGTGGAGATACGCCCAGCGAAGCCAGGCGCGTCGAGACATCCGGCCGAAGATCGGATGCACCGGCCATGCGCCGTTGCGACCCAGCGATGCGACACGCTCGAGCAGCGACTCCTGCTCCGCCACGTCCGACGCGAAGTCGCCAGGGCAGGTGCCGCCGAGTCCCTGCTCGATCTCGGGACGCGTGAGGATTCCTGGAGGCCACCGCACCGGCGCGTAGAGCGCGATCCACTTCACGGCCGTGCGCTGCAGGATGCTCGACGCCGGCGGGACGGCCTTCTGCCCCAGCGCCATCCGGCACGCGTCGTTCAGGTGGCACACCATTTCGGGCGCGGACATCTTTCCCCACTTGCGCGGCGTGTCCGGCCGGACGCGCCTCAAGCGTCGCAGCAGCTCGTCGCGATCGCGCGGGCTCGGGCCAGCGTTTTCATCGCGCGCCGTGGACCGAGCAGCCGTTCGCCGCCGGCGTCGCGGAACGCGGCAAGGGCGCGGTCGCGGCCCGCCACGGCCTCGGCCAGCATCGGCTTGAAAGGCGGGTGTGCCGCGCAGCGCGTCGAACTGCCGGCTCCGCTCGAGCGTCGGCGCGGCGAAGTATCCCTTGGACACCGCCGTGCGCAGCGCGCCGAGGCCGGTCTCGTGCTCGCCGACGTCGCAGAGCAGCCAGCCCTCCTGGAAGATGGCCTCGGGGTCCTCGCCGATCTGCAGGCTGTCCATCAGCTCGATGCCCTTGATCACCGCGTCGCGCCGCCCATCGAGCCATGCCAGCAGGTGATCGATCCACATCTGGAATGCCGGGATGCGCGTCTCGGCCGGCACGGCCAGCAGCCGCTCGCGCGCCTCGTCGCGCCGTCCGGCCATGCCCAGCCCGATCACCCGGATGATGTCGTCGGCGCCGGCGACGACGTCGCGCGGCTCGGCGCCCATCAGGCGGTCGAGCTCGCCCGACAGCAGCAGCGTCTGCTCGAACCCGGTGTGGATGTTCGGGTCGAGGCGGCGCGCCTCGGCGTGCGCGGCAAGGGACTGCTCGTTGAGCCCGCAGTAGCGCAGGGCATGCACCAGGCCGGCGAAGAGCTCGGGGTCGTTGCCGTGGCGGGCGGCCTCGCCCAGCAGACGGACCGCCGCGCGTTCGGCCTGGCCCATGTCGGCTTCGAGGTTCGCGTAGAACTTGTGCGCGATCGAGAGGCGCGGGCTCAGCGCGAGGGCCCGGCGGAAGGCGTCTTCCGCGCGCGCCGTGCTGTCGGGCGTGCTGTCGATGTACTTGCTGATGACCCGGTGGCAGCGGCCCAGCCTCGCCCATGCCGGCGCGAAGCGCGAGTCGAGCGCGAGGCACTGCTCGTACAGCTCACGCGCCTCGGCGAGCCCCGTGTAGGTCCGCGCCAGCTCGTTCGCCCGGAGATACAGCTCGTAGGCGCGTGCGTCGTGCGGCGCGTCGGGCGTCGGATGCGGCGTCGTGCCCGAGAGCGGCAGCGACAGCGCCTCGACGACGCGGCGGGCGATGTCGTCCTGGAGCGAGAAGAGCTCGCCCATCGACGACTGGACCGTGTGCGAGGTGAGCAGCGTGCCGCTCGGCGCCTCGACGAGCTGCGCCGTGACGCGCAGCTGATCGCCGGCGCGCAGCAGCGTGCCCATCACCACGCGATCGACGTCGGCTTCCCCGGCCAGCGCCTTCAGGTCCGGCGTCTCGCCGGCGAATCGGGCCACGGCGGCGCTCGATCGCAGGACGAGCGAGCTGATGCCGGCAAGCGACGTCGCGATCGCATCCGGCAGGCTGAAGGCCAGGAAGTCGGTTTCCGGATCCGGGCGAAGCACGCGGAAGGGGAGCACGACCAGCCGCGTGAGCGGGTGCGCGAGGACGGCCGTGTCGGTGCCGTCCACGCCCGTGACCGCGCGAAGCTCCTCGGCCATCACCTCGGCGGAGGCCGGCCGCTCGTCCGGCTTCTTCGCCATCGCGCGGCGGATCACGCGGTCCACGGCAGCCACGGCCGGCGATCCGGTCAATGCCGGCGGCTGCTCGTAGCGTGTCGCGTGCAGGATCTCGACGACCGACGCGCCCGTGAACGCCGGCCGCCCCGCCAGCATCTCGAAGAGGATCGCGCCGGCCGCGAACAGGTCGCTGCGGGCGTCCACGGCCTCGCCCGTCACCTGCTCCGGCGCCATGTAACGCGGCGTGCCGAGCACCATGCCCGCGCGCGTCACGCCGGTGAACGTGTCGAGCGACGGCTCCACCTCCGGCCGCGCGAGCCCGAAGTCCAGCAGCTTCACGCCGTGCGCGGTCAGGAACACGTTGGACGGCTTCAGGTCGCGGTGGACGATGCCGCGCGAGTGCAGGGCCGAGAGCGCGGCCAGCATCCCGAGGCCGAGCGGCACCACCTGCGAGGCGGCAATCGGGCCCCGGCGAAGCCGCTGCGAGAGCACCTCGCCCTCGAGCAGCTCCATCGCGATGAAGAGCTCGCCGCCGTCTTCGCCGATCTCGTAGATCTGGCAGATGTTGGGGTGGTTGACGCTCGCCGCGGCCCGGGCCTCGCGCCAGAAGCGCTTGCGGGCCACCTCGTCGCTGGCGAGCGACGACATCGTCTTGACGGCGACGGTGCGCTCGAGCCGTTCGTCCCGCGCCGCGTAGACGACGCCCATGCCGCCTTCGCCGAGCTTGCGGGTGATCGCGTAGTGGCCGATGCGGGCCGGGAGCGCCGCGACCTCTCGCGTCGGCTCGTTCGGCAGGCTCGTCTGGGCGTGCGGCGACCGCCCGCCCGTCAGCCAGTCGTAGAGAGTGCGCAGAGGTCCCCGAGGAGGGGTGCCGACAACGTTATCTGCCACGCACTCTCGATCTTACCCCGGCCCCGCGATCCATTCAGGAGGGCCGAACTTCAGTTCGGCCGCGATCCGTTCAGAAGGTCCGAACTTCAATTCGGTGCCGCCGAGCCGCCTTGCGAATAGGAGGGCCGAACTTCAGTTCGGCCGACTTGGACTATTCATTGCACGCGCGAAGCCCCCGGCGCCGCTAGAATGGAACGGCAATGGTTCGAACGGTGCTTGCCGCAGCAATCCTCGCCGGCGCCGCGCCTGCGTGGCGCAGGCGCAGGCACAATCTTCGTCTGCGCCCCTGTTCGTCACGGCGACTGTCGTCTCCACCTGCAAGAGTGGACGTTCCGCAATCGGCAGAGGCCTCGACCTTCGCGACATTGCCGGTCGCGGTGACCTGCGCGCGTCGCGGCACCACGCCGCGCGTGCAGCGTCCGATCGCGCCCCGCCGCAGCGAAGTCCGCGACGCGGTCCTGATCATCGATTTCTAGATCCTCCTTCGCACTTTGCGCTTCGAGGCAAGCCGCGTCAGAACAGGATTCGCACCGGCACGTCGGCGGCGTAAGGCCCGGCCGCCACATCCTGCCCACCAAGGATGCGTCCGAACGCCGGCACGATCACCGGTGTGTCGCTCGGTGGGTTGTTATCGATATAGACCTGGGTCGGGCCTTCGCCAGTGCCCCAGACCTGCCGGTGCTGCGCGTCGAGATAGATGTTGTATTCGAGATCGTCGATCCCGAGCCCCCATACATATGACGGGGGGCGAACGAGTTCCCGGGCCCCTGCGCCATCTCGATGCGGATGCTCCTATTCCCACCACCGCCACCACCACCACCGGCCGCCGCCACAGGGAGGGTTGGCACAGGGGGGGTCGCGGCCGCTGCGTAGGCCGCCGCCGCAGGTGTAAATAATCTGGCCGATCGCAGTAACCTCCCTCCCGTCGAGCGGGTCGTAGGTGGGAAAACTCAGCGGCCGCGTTTCGATCGTGCAGGAGCGATTGGGGGTTCCTGGGTCCGCGCCGGACAGCAGGCCGCGCGGAAACTGTTCGTCCCCGGCAATCGGACGGGCGCCGATCAGCAGGGCCAGTGCCACCATCGCGATCAAGAGGGATCGAGCCGGTGTCATTGCGGCCCCTCCACGCACGTCACCACGCCGGCATCCGTCATCGGCGGCGCCTTGTCCGGCATATGAATCGTCGCGCGGCACGTGCGATCGCTCCAGCTGGCAACGCCCGGATGATCGCCGGGCGGCAGATCTTCGAAATAGAACTCGCCGCTTGCGTTCAGCGGCGAACTGAACTCGGTGGCGCCAGCGGTCACCGACAGCGTGCCGTATTCCGGCGCCTTGCCGGCGACGTCGAGACGGCCGGCCAGCGCGCGGATGACGGTGGCTTCGAAGGCCACGACGGCGCCGCCGCGATACGGGACCGCGACGTCCTGCGATATCGCACCCAGCTTCATTTCAACCGGAAGATCGTCCTGCACGATCCCGATCGGGCTCGACAGGTACGACCGCAAATCGGGAACGAACAACGATCCGCGCCGTCCCGTGCGTCCGGACAGCTGATTGTTCGCGAGCACGCGCACGCCCCGTGAGTTCGGCACCTTCACGAGCGCAAACCCGTCGTCCACCGGCCGCGACAGCAACACCTCGCCGCCGATGGCGACGACGCTGCCGGCGAGGTTGATGGTGCCGATCGCCTTGTCGTCCTGAGAGCCGTCAACGCGCGCGCCGACGATGCCGCGCCGGCCTTGCACTTCGAAGACTCCCGAGGTCCGGTACGGCTCCTGGGCGTCGGCGTCGATGCGGAAACCGAAGCCGGGCCCCAGCGGCAACGATCGCTGGACGTTGACCGACGTCAACGCGTCACCGGCCGCATCGACCGAGGTCACCGCGCTGGCGACCGTGCGCCAGCCGAGCGCAACGGTCAGGGAGGCGAAGCCCTCCCACGCGGCTGGCGATCCCGCCTTTTTGACGCGTGTCGCGTTCACCGACAGCTGTGCGCGTGACGTGACGTTCACGCTAGTAGCCCACTCGCAACAATTTGTCGTGCTGGGTCGCGAGCGCATCCTGCAGTCTCCTTTTCAGCTCGTCGGGGAGTCGTCCGATGAAATCCGGATCGATTTGCGAGATGCGCGCGGCGATCGCATCCGGGCCGCCCAGCGTCCAGCCGGTGTTGAGCGAACCAAACCGGCCGAGCGAGACGCTGGCCGACGCGTCGGCGTTCACCTGCCCACGATCGGCCGGTGTGAGAAAGAGGTTCTGGAACTTCGGCCCGATCCACGTCCCGCGCATCTCGGTGCTGAACCAGTTCGCCATGAAGGAGTAGACGCCGGTCGCGGCATAGCCCTGTGCCCAGGATTCCCCTGACGACGCTTGTAATTGCTGAACCTGGTGCTCGGCCCGGCTGGCCAGCCCCTCGGCGCCAAACGTTCCCAGCCGCCAGAGCCTGGCGTTGAACCCGGCGCCGCCCATCACGAGGTCTTTTGCGCCTTCGGCCTGGAAGCCGATCGTGAACCAGTCGGCGAGGCCGATGTTGTGGATCGCCGTGCCCATCCCGCGCCCGTACTCGACCTTGGTGCCACTCAACGTTCGTTCCAGCCCTGCGACATACGAATAGTCCTGCTCGCCCTTTTTCAGCAACTGCGTCGAGAGGTAGAAACCAAGGTCGATCGACTGCTGGCGGCCGAAGGCATCGCGAATGATCACGCGGGCGTTGCCGAGGCCGGTTTCGATCGGCAGATCGTTCAGCGTAAATCGTCCGGGCGGCAACCGCACCGACGAGACGAGGCGGCCGTCGACGTACACGTCCGCCGTCGACGGCGTGCGCACGGCGCCCCGGATCTGCGGCGCAGGGTAGATGGCGTAGTACGGATCGAGGTCCTGCTGCGTCGAGACACTGAAACCGCCGACCACCGGCGCGCTGCCGAGCGTCGTCGATCGCCCGATCGTGTCGCCGAGGACCCAGCGGCGCCGGCTGCGAACCTGATCGAACGTCAGGCTGGTCAATCCGGGCGTGATCGCGCCGGTGTCGTCGACGCTGGCGGCGCTCTCGAACAGCGCGCCGAAGACATGCACGCCGAGTTCGCCGTAACCGGCGTTCTTGCCGTCGGTCGACCAGTTCGAGGAGTAGTTCAGGAACATCGCGTTGTTCGAGCTGACCTTCCATCCGGGTGGGCGCGGGTTGGAGATCGCAAGCTCGGTCGTGCTCAACAGCGCCGGGTCCGCGGAGATGATCAGGCGAACCTCCGCTTCGTCGAGGGTGAACGTGATCTGGGGCTCGAGCGAGGGGAGCAACACGCGCGCGATGGTGTCCGGCGCGAACACCTGCCGCCGGCCGTCCGGCACCTTCAGCACGCCGGCGGCGACGAGGACCGATGGATCGACCCACGGTCCATCGGCGGTCAGCAGGACCTCGACGTCGCCCTTCGGTTCGTCGTTGACCACCAGGGCCCAGATCGAGCGCTCCTGCGCGAAAGCCGGCGCGGCAACGAGCAGCGCCGCGGCGACAATCGTTCCTAGGGAGCCGCGCACGCAGCCGGCGACACCTCGCTTGCGCCCTTGAGCGATCTCTGGTGCCCGAACACCTCCACGGCGACGGAGGTCGTCGACTTGCATTCCGTGGCGGTCATCGGGACTTCGAAGATTCGCGTCGCGCCTGGCAGCACGTACCAACCGGCGCCTTCCTTCGTGAACGTGGGGGCGCCCGATCCGCCAGTGCCTTTGACCGAAATGGTCTCGACGTTGATGTGCAGGTTGCCGGTGTTGCGAACACGCACCAGCACCTTGCCGTTCTCGACCGAGACGCCATCGATCGCTGCGGACCGCGAAGGCTTCGCCGGCCGGACGAACACCGGGATGCCAATCTTGGTGCGCAGGGCCACGGCGTTGGCCGCCGGCGCCGACTGATCCGGGAGCTCCTCGACGAACAGGCGAAACGATTGCTCGACGTCACGGGCCGTGCCGGCCTTGATGCCGATACGGATGTTGCGCGACGCGCCGGCGGCGAGCTCGATCAGTTTGGGAAAAAACGTCACGTCAGATGACGGGTTCAGCGCCATCTTGCCATGCTCGTCTTCGGACCAGCTGACGAGCGTGACCTCGAATCGCAGCGGTACCTTGCTGTCATTGCGCAACGTGACGAGCGCGCTGGTCGCCGACGCCGAGAGGTTGACTTCCGTCGGCTTGACGGTGAACTTGGACGCGATCGCGGCGTGAGGCGCAAGCAGCAACGCCACGACCACGGCGGGGACGAGTTGAAGTCGCACGATCGCTTTCCCTTAGAAATTCACCGTCGCCACGACGGTATCGGTGTAGGTGCCGACGGCGGCGTCTTGTGCCGCAGCCACGCGTCCGTAGACGGTGAAGTTGCGCGGGGTCAGGCTCGGCGCCGCAGGGACATCGAGGGCGGTGTCGGGGGTATCGCCCCAGACGGTGGAACGTCCGGTGTCCTTGTAGAGTTCGTAGAGTCAGATACTCGGCCGCAGCCGCCGAGCATCCGCCGCGTGGTGCCCTGGGCGTTGCCGCCGGGGTTCAAACCCACCTTGGACGGCGCCCCTTTAGTGCAGGTGACCGTGACGGTGCCGATGCCGTCGAGCGGTGCCGTGGCATTGGCGGCCACCGGGTCGTAGTCGCCGAAGTTCACCGGCGCGGTCGTAATAGTGCAGTTCTTAATCACGTTGGCGGTGACCGTGAGGTTCGCCGATCGATGCCTGCTGGGCGCTGACCCTGCTCTCCGCCGCGATCGAGACGACGGCGAAACCGGCGAGAACGATCAAAATCCGACGCATACGAACCTCCAACTGCCCCCGGCTCCCAGGGCCAGCAGCGAGACGCCACCGAAAACGAACAGGATGCGACGCACAGGAACGTCGTCCCAAGAGTATACCCACGAACCCTGATTCCCGGTGGCCGCCCGCGACGGTGGCGGCGATCCGGGGATGAACCGATCCGGCCGCCGTTGGCCCGGTTCCTGCGGAGCAAGAATCAGTCCACGAGCGTGCGTTCGAGACGTCTTGCAGCGAAGTCTGGAAGTCGCACCGGACTGGATACTTGCGCGGCGCTGAGTGGGGCAGAACGGACCGCGTTCATCGCGGCGCCCACGGCCGGACAGTCGAGCCCACGGTATTCCGTGGGCAGGCGGGCGGTCATCGAGTGCGTTCGTGCGGCGGTGCGAGCCGTGGGCACGGCCGCGCGTGCAGCTCGCGCCACAGCTCGCGAGGCCGTCGGGATCGGATGCGCGAGGGCATCCACGCGACTACGTCCTGTCGCTGTGCGAAATGGAGCATCGCCGGTTCTCCGGAGACGCTGAGACCAGCGGCCGTTGCCATGGTGTTCCGTCCGATCGTCGCCTTCGCCACCTGCAGCGACCAGGGCGGATGATGTATTTCCAGCCGGTACGGAACACCGCCGCGGTCGCGATGGTACAGGCAGTAGCGCTCGGTCAGGAAGTACTCGAGCGTGCCCTCCACTGGAGCAAACGGCATCCCCAGAGGCTCGTAGGTCGCGTTGAACTCGGCGGGTCCACCGGATCGGCTGGCGCTTCGGTAGGTGATCTCATTGCCCGTCCGTGACACGGACATCCCGGCGAGATAGTAGGGAAGGTTCAGAAACGCCCGTGCCGCCTTCACGGCAATGGCGTTGCCCGCGTCCAGGCTGAAGAAGTACCACGCCGGGCCGATCGCCCACGCGCACGTAGGTCCGCACGTTGATCTCCGGAAACGCCGAGAACCAGCGCGGCGCGGGCACACCCCGCGGAGACACATTCGTCATGGAGAACGGCACGATGCCCAGCCACCGCTGTTCGCGAACAGATCGAGATCGAACTCGCGCGGCACGGCCGGTCGAAGCTCGCGCGGGCTCGATAGGCCAATGGGCAAACAGCAGGTCAGTCCATGTCTGGGTCATGACCCAGGGCTGCTTCGGCATCGCCCACGGCCGATGGCCGGTTTTATCGACGATCGACCGATCGAAGTCGCCGAAGGTCATGTGGCTCGAGTGGGGAGGATCTGCCGGCTACCGGCCGGTCTCGTCGTGTGGCGCGTGTACGGGTTTCGACTCAGGCGACCATCGCTGACGGAGATATACCGCCAGCCAGACCATCGACGCAATGGCGAGGAACTCGCTCTGCCAGTTCTGGAACGACTCGAACCAGAAGCGAGCCGAGGTGAGATAGTCGGCCAGCGTCGGCGCTCCACGCCCGTGTTCCAGTTGGTCGGCCGCATACTCGGCAAAGCCTCCGAGGCCATGCCCCGCCCACGACACGAGGAACAGCAGCACGAACGCCAGTCCCAGCGAGTGCTCGTAGACACGGAGCACCCAGCCGCCGCGCCTGACCGGCCACGGCACACCGGGTTGGGTCGCGAAGTCTCGAGGGTCGGCGTCGGCCAGCTCTCGTACGCCGGGGCGCCGCGACTCCGGGGATCCCTTCTGTACGAGAAACGTCGTCAGCAGCACGAACACCGCCATCTGGAGGAACTCGCTCTCCCAGTTCTCGAACAGCGCCTCCCACGGGTGCCCGGTGGCCAGGTAATCGGACACATCAACCGGCGCCTCGCCATGGTCCGCCTGCGTCGCGTTGTACTCGTGCAGCCCGGTGAGCACCTGGCCGGCGAGCGCGACCAGAAACATCGCCATCAGGACGAGCGTCAGCGCGCGATCGCGAATCCATTCCACAACGCCACCCTCAAACAACGCCGGTTACGCGCACCTTGTCGAGGTAACACTCGAGCATGTCGCGTACCAACGAGTGCGTGGCCCACGGGACAGCGAGGTTCGTACGTTCTGCGGATACCGCGGCAGGCCGTCCGCAACCGCCTGGAGGTGTTCGCAAAATGAACATGGGTGTCAGACCGATGCATGCACGCGGGCCAGTGCGGATATTGGACGATGGGAGATGGCTGTCGTTGCATCAGCCTCGCGGCGGCATAAGGCGCGCGGCGTAGCGTTTGCACCGCACGCTCGACATGTTCGGCGCGATCCCGCTCAGCTGGTCTGAACTCGTACGTCGAACGTGGCGCGACGCGCTCGAGGACGATCTGCTCGGCCTGGCAGCTCAGCTCTCGTACTACTTCTTCCTCGCACTCTTTCCCGCGATTCTGTTCCTGCTCGCTCTTGCCAGCTTCTTCTCGCTCTCGAATCTCACCGACGACCTCGCACGAGCGCTCGGTCCCTTCGTCTCGCCGCAGGTGCTGGAACTGATTCAGGACCAGATGCGGCGGCTGGCGGACAACGACAGCGGCGGCCTGCTCACGTTTGGCGTCGCCGCCGCGCTCTGGAGCAGTTCAGCGGCGATCGTCGCGATTGTCGGCGCGCTCAACCGCGCCTACGACATCGAGGAAGCGCGGCCGTGGTGGAAAGTACGGCTCGCTCGCCATCGGGCTGACGCTGGGCGCGGCGGCGTTCGTGCTCGTGGCGTTGTCGCTGGTATTGGTCGGTCCGGCAGTCGCAGAGTGGCTCGGAAATGCGACCGGGTGGGGCACGCCGTTCAAGTGGACCTGGCTCGTGCTGCAGTGGCCGTTGACGTTCGCCCTGATCTCGACAGCGCTCGGGCTCATCTACTATTTCGGGCCTGATGCGGATCAGGACTGGGCGTGGATTACGCCCGGCGCGGTCGTGGGCACCCTGCTCTGGCTGGTCGTGTCGCTGCTGTTCAAGATCTACATCGTCAATTTCACCGACTACAACGCGGCGTATGGCACGGTCGGCGGGGTCATCGTCCTTCTTCTCTGGTTCTACGTCTCCAGCCTGGCGGTGCTGGCCGGCGCGGAACTCAACGCGGAGATCGAGCACGCTTCCCCTCATGGGAAGGCACCCGGGCAGAAGAATGCGGAAGGCAAGGTGCTGCTTGGAGCCCGCGCGGCGCGAGCATTCGACGAGCGGCAGCGCCGTCTCCTGGAGGTAGCCGAGCCGGAACGGACCACCAGTCCGCCCTTGCCATCGATCGAAGAGGAGAGTCCGTCTGGTCGAGTTCAGCCGGGCAAGTCCCTCCGCCGCGCGTGATCGTGTGCATCAGCAGTCGTCCCTCCGCGCCTCACTCGGAACGGAGCGCGACTGTCGGGTCGGCGCGAGCCGCGCGCCACGCGGGAATCGCGCACGCAATCAGGGCCACGCCGCCCAGGGCCGGCACGAGGCCAGCGAGCGTCAACGGGTCGAATGCGGAAACACCGAACAGGAAGCTCCCGAGGACTCTGGAAGAGGCCAGGGTAAGCAGGAGCCCGGCGGCGAGACCGAAGAGCACGAGCTTCGAGCCGTCTTTGAGGACGAGCCGAACGATATCGCTCTCGGTGGCGCCAATCGCCTTGCGCACGCCGATTTCATGTGTGCGCTGACTCGTCAGATACGAAATGACCCCGTAGAGGCCAACCATGGCGAGCACGAATGCGAGCAGACCAAACGACGCAGCGGAAATTGCGCCGACGCGCACGGGGAAGAATCCAAGGCCACTGCCAAGCGCATGCGTCATGCTTTGCGCGTCATAGAGCGGCAGGTTCGGCTCGAGCGCTCGAATCGCTCGCTCGACGGTTGGCGCCAGTGCTTCGGGTCGCATCGACGTCCGTATCTGCAGCACGCGAAGCGCGGTGTACTCCTGGGCGATGGGAACGTAGAAGTAGGGTTGCGGATCCTCGAACAGGAATTCGTACTTGCCGGTGTGCGTCACGCCCACGACCTCGACCCACGACCCGGCCGGCCCGCCAGACCTGAAACGCCGGCCGATCGGGTCTCGGCCCGGCCACAGCCTGTCGGCGAGATGCTGGTTCACGAGCGCGACCCGGCGCGACTGCTGGTTGTCGCCATCGCTGAAGCTGCGCCCGCGGACGACCTGGATGCCCATCGTCTGGAAATAGTCCGAGCTGACGATGTTCATCCCGGCGGACATACGCTTGCTGCTGTCGACCGGTTGCCCCTCGGCCTCCACTGCGTTGCCGACTCGGATGTAGCCCATCGGAATCGTGAACGCGAAGCTCACGTGCTGGACGCCGGGTATGGCGCGAACCCTTCGGCTGACTTCGTCGAAGAACGCTCGACCCTGCGGTTCCGTGTATCCAAGCTGCCCGACATCCATGTGAATGTTGAGGACCCCTTCGGGTCGGAAACCGAGATCCGCACGCTTCGCTTCGAACAGGCTCCGCACGAACAATCCGGCTGCGGCGAGAAGAACAAAGCACACGGCGATCTGGGCGATCACCGAGAAACCCGGATCCGATGACCCTGTGTGCCTGGCGCACCATGTCGTGACTGGCGCAGCGTGCGATCCAGATCCGCACCTGATATCCGCACGGCCGGAACAAGTCCGACGAGCAGTCCCGTGACCAGCACGACAGTCAGGGTGTACGCCAGGACGCGGCCGTCCAGATTGAAGTCAAACCGGACCGGCAGGTCACCCGGCAGGCGCATCGTCGCCAGCGCACTGGCCGCCCATGTGCCGAGCAGCAGACCCGTTCCTCCGCCGACCGCTGCGAGCATCACGCTTTCAGTCACCATCTGTCGCACGAGGCGGCCACGCCCGGCGCCCAGCGCGGCACGGATGGCGAGCTCCTGGCGACGGCCGGTGGCGTGTGCCAGCAGCAGATTGGTCACATTCACGGCGGCGACGACCATGACGAGGACCACCAGGGCAAGCATGATCGCGGCAGCCAGCGCATTCGATCGAAACTGGTCCTCTTCAGGCCTGGCAAGACGCTCCGGCAGGACCCTGACCGCCACATCCGCGTTCGAGTCCGGGTACTGACGCGCGAGCCGTCCGCCACGACGTTCATCGCCGTCTGCGCGCTCTCGATCGTGACCTCCGGCCGGAGCCGCGCGAGCGCGTGAAGCCCGCGCGCGTCCCGATTGTCGAAGTCGCCCGCGCCAGACCAATTCAACGGCAGGTACATCTCCGATTCGGAGAACGCGAACGTGCCGACAAACTCTGGAGGCACCACGCCGACGATCGTGCAGGGCAGACCGTTCACTTTCACGATCTCCCCGACAACTGACGGATCACCGCCAAATCTGCGTTGCCATGTCGAGTACCCGAGCACGGCCACCGCGTCGGCCCGGCCGCGTCCACCCTCGTCTGGACGGATTGTCCGGCCGAGGACCGGCCGGACATCGAGCAGCGGGAAATAGTTGCCGGTGGTCCAGGTGACGAGCACCCGTTCGGGTCGGCCTCCCTGACGTGCGAGGCCGAGGAAACCGACACTGTAGCCGGCAATGTCCTCGAAGACGTCACGGGTCGCCGCGCGATAGTCCTCGATATCCGCGAACGACATGCCGCGCAGCGTCGAGTTCGATGTCTGTTGACTCGCGACGACGACGAGCCGGTTGCCGTCTCTGACGGGCAGGGGCCGCAGGACGATCGCGTTCACGACACTGAAGACCGCCGTGTTGACGCCGATGCCAAGAGCCAGTGTCAGTATCACGGCAGTGCTGAAGGCAGGTGACTTCCGCAGAAGCCGCGTCGCAAACACGACGTCATGCCACAGCGCGTCGACACTCTTCACCTCGAGACCTCCAGGTGGTCGCCAAACGGCCCGCGTCGGTCCAGGCCGCGGCAACGCTCTCCCCAGCTGAGCTGCGGGCGCGTGGAATTACGCTGTACCCGGCCAGGTGCTCGAAGGCAAAACTCTCGGACTTGAGGAATTCCACTCAGTGGCGTAGGCTGCCACGGTCACCCCGGTCAGAAGAATACGCAAGTTCTGAGAGCGTTACAGCAACCACGTCGCATACAGACCGCGCGACTGGCGGCACGACGACGGCCCATGCTCGTGACTCTCGCCACAGCGGTGATCCTCTCCATCGCATGTCAGTCGCCGCCGGCGGATCGGAACCTCGCCGAACAGCTGGCGCGTTCTGGACGAACGGTCGAAGCGCTTGCCCTGTTCGAGCAGATCGTCGCCCAGAATCCCACCGACCTCGAGGCACGGGCGTGGATCGCGCGGCTGCAACTCCGGATCGGGCAAACGGAGGAGGCCGAGGCCGGGTTCCGCTCAATTCTTCGCGAGCACCCGTCAGACGTCGACGCGCGCATCGGTCTCGGGGCGGCACTGACCAGGAGAGACGCCTGGCAGGAGGCGCTCGACGTCCTGCTCGATGCGGAACAGGACGCCGGCGCGAATGCCGACCTGTTCGCCGCCCTCGCCCGCGCCTACCGGCGCGCCGGCGACGACCGCCGCGCCCTCGAGTACTACGAGCGGGCGAAGGCACTCGCGCCGCGCGATCCGGACGTGATTGATGGGTACGAAGCAACAGTGCGAGCGTACGGCTCATCGATCACGATCGACGGACTCGCCGAGGGAGGTGTCAGCGATGCGCGGTCCGTCTCACTCATCGCGCAAGCCCGCGTCCTGCCGCGGCTGCTGATTGAGGGGAGAGCGCGCGTGCAGAACCGGGATGGATCGTCGGACGCGCTGGGCGGCGGCGGCGCCATCTGGCGAGTCAATCGCTCGACCAACCTGGAGGTCCACGCTGCGGGAGGCGCGGGCAATACCTCGCTCCCACTGGGCGACTTCATGGCGGAGGTCAGGCATTACCGCGGGGCGTTCGAGATTGGCGGCAACGTCCGTCATCTGTCGTTCCCGGACGTCGGCGTCACCGCGGCATCACCGCTGGTGGCGTGGGACACGGGTGAGCGCTGGCGACTCGCCGCTCGATACACCTACTCCTGGTCGTCGTTTGACGCCACCGGCGAGTCCTCCGGTGACCACTCCGTGCTGCTTCGCGAGACGTTTCGCGCCTGGCGCCGGGTGGACCTGGCCCTCACGTATGCGTACGGCATCGAAAGCTTCGAGGATCTCACGGCCGATCGGGTTGGGAACCTGGGCGCGACCACCATCGCGCCCGCGTTTCGGATCCGCCTGCCGTCGCTCACGTCCGTGACCACAACGTGGGAGCACCAGTGGCGGTCGAACGACACGAGGTTCGACCGGCTCACGGTGTCGGTGATGCAGGGATTCCGATGACCGGTCTTCTCTCCGAGTTCGCACGCCTCGCGCCCCTCATGGCGTGGGCGGCGGTCGTGATCGCACTCGCGATGGCGGCGGCCGTCGTCCTCGAGCGGGCTGCGTTCGGCTTACGGCGAGCGCTGACCCGCCGCGTCACCGAGCGCTACGGCCCGCTCGTACAGCGTGCGCTCGGGGGCGATGAAACGGCGCGAGCCGAACTGCTGGCCAGTCCCGCGAGACATCGGCTCGCGCTCGCGCGGCTGCTGATCGAACCGCTCGTCGAGAATCGCGACCCGGAGCGGATTGCCAGGACCCGCGCGATCGCGCAGGCGTTGTCACTGTTCTCACTCGCCGACCGTTACCTGCGGAGCTGGCTGTGGTGGCGGCGCGCGCTGGCGCTGCGCGCGCTCGGGCTCGTGCAATCCAGGGATCACACCGCTCAGCTCGTCGCCGCGCTCGACGATCCACATCCGGACGTGCGTGCCGCCGCGCTCGACGGGCTGACGGACCTGCGGGATCTGGCGGCACTGCAGGCCATCGTCGTGCGGCTGCACGACACCTCATTGCATCGCGGCCGGCGCGGCGCCGTGCTCAAGGCGTTCGGATCCGACTGCGAGCCATTTCTGCTGGAGTTGTCAGAGGTCGATACGCCAAACCGGCTCAACTACATTTATGCCCTCGCCATCTGCGGCACGGCCCGGAGCCGCCCTGTCCTGTGTCGTTGGACCCGTGACGCCCGCCTCGAAGTACGGGCAACGGCCTTCGAAGCGCTGGCGTACGTGGGGCTCGACGACGAGGCCGCACGTCTCGCCATACAGGGGTTGGAGAGCGAGGACGCGCCGGTCAGGGCGATGGCCGCCTACGCGCTCGGCGGCTGGCAGGGCTCTGGCGACGCGGCTGCCCACCTCGCGCGGCATCTCGACGACACGTGGGCGGTCGCCATCCGGGCCGCGCGAACACTTCAGTCGATGGGGCACGCCGGCGCGGTCGAGTTGCAGGCCCGCGCCTCGCAGCAGGACTTCGCCGGCCTGCTCGCGCGCCAGATGTTGTGGCAGGCGAGCGCTCACCGCTGATGTCCTTCCTGGGCGACGCCCTCATCGCCTTCTCGCTCCTGATCACCGCGTATTTCGTGCTGTGGAACCTGTCGCAGATCGCGATGAGCCCTCTGGCGGCGGTCAGCCTGTGGCGGCATCGACAGCGGTATACCCGGCGCGCCCGCGGCCTGGCCGGCGCCGTCGCGGTGCCGCCGCTGGTCTCGATCGTCGTGCCCGCCTACAACGAGGAACTGACGATTGTCGAGAGCATCCGCGCGTTGCTGGCGCTCGACTACGAGCCGCGCGAGGTCGTGATTGTCAACGACGGGTCCAGGGACGGGACGCTGGCGCTCCTGCGACAGACCTTTCAGATGGTGCCGGCACCGCTGGCGTTCGTTCAGCCGCTGCCCTCGGAGCCGGTGCGCGGCATCTACCGGTCGGTCAGCGAGCCCGATCTCGTGGTCGTCGACAAGGCAAACGGCGGATGCAAGTCGGACGCGGTCAATGCCGGCATCAACGCTGCCTCTGGCGTCCTCGTGCTCGTCATCGATGCTGACACCGTCCTCGAAGCCGATGCCCTGAATCGTGCGGTGCTGCCGTTCCTCGAAGACCCGCTGATGGTGGCCGTCGGTGCAAATATTGCCATTGCCAACGGCTGTCACATCGAGCACGGCCGCATCATTGGAGTCGCCCTGCCGCGCAGCTGGCTCGCGCAATTCCAGGTGGTCGAGTACATGCGCGCGTTCCTCCTGTTCCGCCTCGCGTGCGCGTCGCAGAATGCCGCGGTGCTCATCTCGGGTGCATTCGGCCTGTTCCGCCGCGAGGCTGTGATCGCCGTCGGCGGCTTCGACCGGACCGCGATCGGCGAAGACATGGATCTGACTATCCGGCTGCAGCGGCACTACCGTTCGCATCGCCAGCCGATCCGGATGGCGTTCGACCCCAACCCCCTCGCCTGGACGCAGGCGCCAGAAGACTGGCGGTCACTCTACTCACAGCGTTGCCGCTGGCGCCGAGGGCTGCTCCAGGTGCTGTGGCGATATCACCGGATGATCGGCAACCCGCGCTTCGGCGCCGTGGGGCTGGGAGTGCTCCCGTACGTGACGTTCTTCGAGGCGGTGGGGCCTCTGCTCGAGGTCGGCGGCTATCTCGTCGTTGTCGTGAGCGCCGCTCTTGGCTATCTCAACTGGGAGTACTTCGGCATCATGATCGCGGTCTCGGTGCTGTTGGGCGCCGCGGTGACGCTGCTGTCGGTCCTGATGAGCGACGCCACGTCGCGACAGTACGTGCGAGGACGCGATCTGGCGCTCCTGGTGGTCGTCGCGGTTCTCGAAAGCTTCGGTTATCGCCAGGTGAATGCCGTGTGGGGATGCATCGGGACCGTCCAGGCGCTCACCGGGAAGGGTGGTTGGGGCTCCATGAAACGCCAGGCGTTTCGACCTTCGTGAGCGGCTGGTCGAATCGCGACAGTCGCGAATCCCGTCACCGCGTGACGGGAGGAAGCGTGGACGGCCAGTTCAGCACCACCGCCGCCGGGCGTTCCAGGTCGCGCGCCAGCGGCGCCAGGACGAGGAACCGCTGCCCATCAGGCCAGGCGCGGTAATGACCGCGGACGGTGACCGCGGCGAATCGCGTCTCGAACAGGCGCACCGGCGAGCCGATCGTGAAGGTGCTGCCGGTCGCGACGGGCACCGCCATCAGCGACGTCCCGGCCCGATAGAACAACTCCTTGCCGTCGGCGCGCCAGTGGGCCTGCGTGCCGCCACCCGTCGAGACCTGCCACTTCGTCCGCGCCTCCGGGAACTCGTGCACGTAGATCTCGGCCCGGCCTGATTCGTTCGACTGGTAGGCCATGTACTTGCCGTCAGGCGAAAACGTGGGCCAGATCTCCTGGAAGCTCGTTTTCACGATCGGGATCGGCTTGCGCTCGCCCTCGAGCGGTAGCGCGAAGATGTCCCACCCCTCGTGGCCCTCACCGCGAACGGCGTACAGGATGTGCTTGCCGTCGCGAGACCAGTCGGAGATGTACTTCTCCTCTCCGGCAGTGACCAGCAGCGGTTCCGCTTCGCGCGTGCCCGAGGCGTCCTTGATCATCAGGTCGCCGGGGCCCTTGGCGCGCGACGTGTAGGCAATCCGCCGGCCGTCGGGCGACCAGATCGGGTTGATCTCGGCCGCCGCGTCAAAGGTGAAGCGTGACGACACGCCCCGCGCCACGTCGCGGATCCAGACGTCCCCTCTCGTGCTGTTGACGCTGTCGGACATGTCGTACGCGATGCGCGTGCCGTCGGGCGAGAACGCCGTGTCGCGATAGTCCGCGACTTCGTCGAGCAGGGGCGTCTCCTTGCCGGCGCGATCGAGCCACACCAGCCGTGTGCCGGTCAGCTCGCCCTCGCGGTAGACCAGCACGCCGTTGCGCGACACGGAGAACGACGCCAGGCCCAGGTCGCCGGAGCCGAGGCCCTGCCCGATCGGCACGGGCTCGCCCTCGAGCGACAACGAGTCGAGGTCGAACTTCTGCGCGACCAGCGTGCGTTCGCGGACGTAGATCAGGTAGCCGGGGTCGGCATACTGCACGCGCGTGGTGGTCTTGAAGAGCGGCTTGGTCTCCTTCGAGTCGAGCGATCCCACCGTGACCATCATCTCGGTCGAGTCGCCGCAGGGTGAACAGGAAATGCTTCCCGTCCGGGAGGAACTCCGGCCAGCCGGCGCCGAGCGTGCCCGACTCCTTGTCCTGGCCAAACACCACGGGCTGCCGCTTGCCACCGGCGGCCGGGACGCGCCACAACGGATCGGCCGAGCGTCCGTCGAACAGGATCACGCCCTCGGCGCCCCAGCTGCCGTCGGCGCCGTTGGGCGCCTCGCAAATCGTCGTCGGCGGGCCGCCGGCGATGTCCACCTTCTTCAGCACGCCGCCCGACATGAACCCGAGGAAGCGGCTGTCGGGTGACCAGAACGGGCGCAGCACGCCCTCGGTCCCGGGCAACGCGCGGGCCTCGAGCGCATCGAGCGCACGCACCCAGATGAGCCGCTTGCCGTCGCCGTCGGCGGCAAACGCGATGTGCCGGCCGTTCGGCGACACGACCGGAGGGCTGGGGTTCTGCGTGCCCGGCGGCGACAGCAGCGGGAAGCGCACGACCGCCGGAGGCTCGGGCGCCCGCTTCGCCCAGGCGACACCGAACCCGGCGGCGAGAAGGACCGCCACCGCGCACGCGGCCCATGCCGCGCCTTCGCGGGTGCGCCGCCGTCCCGTGACCACCGCCGGCAGGCCCACTCTCGATCCGCCCTGCCCGACCCACTGGAGCTCCGCCGCGACGTCGCGCGCCGTCTGCCACCGATCCTCGGGGTCCTTGGCCAGGCAGCGCGACACGATCCGCTCGAGCGCCGGCGGCGTCAGCGGCACGAGCTCCTCGATGGGGCGCGGCTTGGTGGCCAGCACCGCCGCCATGATGCTCGACGAGGTCTTGCCGTCAAACGCGCGCTGGCCCGTGAGCAGCTCGTAGAGGACGCAGCCGAAGGCGAAGATGTCCGAGCGCGCGTCGACTTCGCGCGCCTCGATCTGCTCCGGCGCCATGTACTGCGGCGTCCCCACCACCGTGTGCGCGCCGGTGAGCGCGGCCACGGTGGCCTGCTCTCCCATCGTCGCGCTCGGCGCCGGCATCACGCCCGAGTTGGCGGAGGTCAGCTTGGCGAGACCGAAGTCGAGCAGCTTCACGCCCTGCTTCGTGAGCAGGATGTTGGCCGGCTTCAGATCGCGATGGACGATGCCCTTCCTGTGTGCGGCGTGGAGCGCCTCGCAGATCTGGATGCCGTAGGCGCAGGCCTGCTCGACCGGCAGCGGGCCGGCGATCGGCTTGCCCTCGATGTACTCCATCACCAGGTAGCCGCTGCCGTCGTGCTCCCCGACGTCGTGCAGCGTGCAGATGTGCGCGTGGTTCAGCGAGGAGATGGCGCGGGCCTCGCGCTCGAAGCGTTCCGTGAACGGGCCCTTGATCGTCTTGACGGCGACGTCGCGATCGAGCCGGACGTCGTGGGCGCGGTAGACCTCGCCCATCCCTCCTGCTCCGGCCGGTTCGATGATTTCGTAGGGACCAAGTCGAGTGCCGGGGGATAGGGACATGTGGCGGCGATTATGTCACCAACGGTCGAGCTTTGGGCGAGTCTTTGTGCGACCTGAATCGTGCCCGCTTGCCGCCTTCACTCGGATCGGAGGGCGATCGTCGGATCCACTCGAGCGGCGCGCCAGGCGGGAACGGCGCATGCCGTCAACGCCACGGCGCTGAGGATCGGCGCGACGCCCAGAAGCGTTACAGGGTCGGACGCCGAAACGCCGAACAGGTAGCGGCCGACAACCCGGGAACACGCCAACGTCATCACTATTCCTGCGGCCACTCCGGCAATCACAAATCTCGACCCGTCCCCAAGCACGAGCCGAACGATGTTTCGCTCAGTCGCCCCGACCGCCATCCGTATGCCGATTTCGTGCGTGCGTTGACTGGAGAGGTACAACGTGACGCCATACAGGCCGATTGATGGCAAGGGCGAATGCAAGGAGTCCGAATGCGGCCCGCGGCGATCGCCGCAACGCGCACGGGGAAGAAGCCGAGGCCGCTTCCGAGCGCCTGTGTCATGGTCTGTACGTCATAGAGACGGCAGGTTGGGCGCGAGACGCTCGAATCGTCCGTTCGACAGCCGGCGCGAGCGCAGCAGGCGGCAGCGACGCACGGACCTGCAGCACCCGGAGCCCCGAGTACGCTGAGCAATGGGCACGTAAAAGTAGGGTTGTGGTTCCTCGAAGAGGAATTCGTACTTGCTCGTGTTCGGGACTATGCCAACGACCTCGATCCAGTATGCCCGTCCGAGTGACTTGAATCGCCGACCGATAGCGTCCTGGCCTGGCCACAGCGTGTCGGCAAGGCGCTCGTTGATGACGGCGACTGACCGCGACTGCCCGTTGTCGGCGTCGCACAAAACTTCGTCCGCGAACGATCTGGATACCCAGGGTCTGGAAATATTCCGGGCTGACCATGTTCATGTCCAGCCGGAGATCACTGGTCCGTCGCAATCGGCCGCTTGCCCCTCGGCCTGGAGAGCGGTCGCCCACGCGGACGTAACCCATCGGAATCGTGAACGCGAAGCTGACGTTCTGGACTCCTGGAATGGACCGTACCGCGCTGTTCGACTTCGCCGAACAACGCCCGCCCTTGTGTCTCCGTGTATCCAAGCTGGCCGACGTCCATGTGGAAATTGACAACGCCCGTCCGGCCGGAAATCCGAGATCCGCCCGCTTGGCTTCAGAACAGGCTTCGGACGAACACCGCGGCGAAGGAGAGGAGCACGAAACAACAAGACGAGCTGAGCCACCACAAGGAAGCCGCGGGTCCCCTGACGGCGGGCACTCGACTGAAACGTCACGCGATCCACGAAGGACCCGGTCCAGGTCTCCGCCCGACACGCGGAACTGCTGCAGGCGAGACCCGCCGAGCAGCCCTGTGACCGCGGCCACCGTCACGGCGTACGCCAGAACACGGCCATCCAATCGGAAGTCGAAGCGGACCGGCAGATCACCCGGCAGGCGAATCGTTGCGAGCAGCGCTGGCGACCCAGGTCCCCAGAAGGACACCGGCTCCTCTACCAAGATGGCGAGCAGCAGGCTCTCAGTCACCATCTGTCGAACGAGACGGCCCCGCCCGGCGCCAAGCGCGGAGCGGATCGCGAGTTCGCGGTACCGGCCCGCTGCCCGTGCAAGCAAGAGATTCGTCACATTCACGGCGGCGACGATCATGACAAGGATGACCATCGCGAGCATGATCGCAGCGCCGAGCGCATTGGTTCGAAACTGATCTTCCTCGGGACGTGCAAGGCGTTCCGGTAGAACTCTGATTGCCAGATTTGCGTTCGAGTCCGGATACTGACGCGCGAGGCGCTCAGCGACGACGTTCATCGCCGCCTGAGCATTCTCGATTGTGACGTCTGTCCCGAAGCCTCGCAATGGCATGCAGCCGCGCGCTCGGCGGTCGTCGAAACCTTCGCCGCTCTGCCAGTTCAAGGGCAAATACAACTCGGATTCAGAGAACGCAAACGTGCCTGAGAAATCAGCAGGTGCCACGCCGACGATCGCGCAGGGGCGGCCGTTCACCATCACGCTTCGACCGACGACCGATGGATCGCCCCCGAATCTGCGCTGCCAGGTTGAGTACCCAGTACGACCACCGGATCGATTCGCCCAGGCGTCCCTTCGTCGATTCGTATCAGGCGTCCAAGCGTCGGGCGAATATCAAGCAACGAAAAGTAGTTGCCCGTCACCCAGGTGACGAGAACGCGCTGGGGCGCGCTTCCGATTGGGGCAAGGCCGAGGAATCCGACACTGTACCCAGCAATGTCCTCGAAGAGGTCCACGGAGGCACGGCGATAGTCCTGGAGATCTTCGAACGAAACGCCACGGAGGGTTCGGCTGGAGGATCGCTGACTGGCGATCACGACGATCCGGTCGCCATCCCGCACAGGCAAGGGTCGCAGGACGATTGCGTTCACCACGCTGAAGACGGCGGTGTTGACGCCGATGCCCAATGCGAGCGTGACAATCGCCGCGAGCGCGAAACTCGGCGATTTGCGCAACATCCGCAGGCCGTAGCCGAATGTCCTGCAGAAGCGTCTCGACGAACGCTCCTCAGTCCAGCCTTCGGAATCGAGCCTGCTCTGAGCGTCATGGCTAGCGGCCTCGGGGAGACGTTCCAGACATCCTGCGCGAATACCGACAGCGTACACCCTGACGTCCACGCCGCCCGTCCGCGCGGCCGCCGAACGGATGACTCGACGCGACACGGGCGTGCGCGCTAGGCTCTGCGCCAGAGGGAGGCTGACCCATGACCCGTCCGACTACGCGACGCGAGTTCATCACCGAGGTGGTGGCCGGGGCCGCCATCGCCGCCCTGGCCGACGAGGTGCTTGCCAGCCAGCAGCCCGCGTCGGCAACAGGACTTCCAACGAGAACGCTCGGCCGCACGGGACAGCGAGTGTCGATTCTCTGCCTGGGCGGCTGGCACATCGGGTCGATCAAGGACCCGGCCGAAGCCATTCGCATCATGCACGCCGCGGTCGACGAAGGCCTGACCTTCTTCGACAACTGCTGGGATTACCACGACGGCGGATCCGAAGAGGTGATGGGGCGCGCGCTGGCCGACGGCCGTCGCACGAAGGCGTTCCTCATGACGAAGAACTGCGAGCGGGACTACGAGGGCTCGAAGCGGTGCCTCGACGACAGCCTCCGCCGCCTGCGCACCGATTACCTCGACCTCTGGCAGTTTCACGAGATGGTCTACGACAGCGACCCGGACTGGGTCTTCGACAAAGGCGGCATCCGGGCCGCTATCGAAGCGCGTAAGGCCGGCAAGGTCCGCCACATCGGGTTCACCGGCCACAAGGACCCGCGCATTCACCTGGCCATGCTCGAGAAGCCCTTCGAGTGGGACACGAGCCAGATGCCCATCAACGCACTCGACTTCCACTACCGCAGCTTCCAGAAAGAGGTCGTTCCGGTCTGCCTGAAGAAGCAGGTGGGAGTCATCGGCATGAAGGGATTCGGCGGCGGGCCGGGCATGCTCGCGAAGGCCGGGCTGTCGGCGACAGAGGCATATCGCTACGCGCTCAGCCAGCCGGTGGCATCGCTGGTCGTCGGCCTGACGTCGATGGAGCAGTTGCGCGAGGCGATCGCGCTCGCGCGGAACTTCAACCCGATGCCGGCAGACGAACAGAAGGCCCTGACCGACAAGGTGCGCGACGTCGCGGCCGACGGCCGCTTCGAGCTGTTCAAGTCGTCGCAGATGTTCGACGGCCCGGTCCATCGCCGACAGCACGGCTTCGCTACGTAGGTCCGCGGGTGCCGACGCCGCACTGACCGCACGGCCGGGCGGCTACCGTCCGGCAAGGGCGAGCGTCAGCGCCACCGCCGCGGCCAGCAGCGCAAGCACCGCGACCACCAGCGCCGCCTGCGTCGTCTTCTGCATCGAGGCGGCGGCCTCGGACCAGCCTGCCAGCGGGGCGTCCTTCGCGTCGAACAGCGACTGCTTCATCACCTGCTTGCCGGCGAGGACGTCCCGCATCCCCTCGTCCAGGTGTCGCTGGGTGATGCGCTTCTGCGCGTCGGGTCCGGGTTCGGCGGCAGCCGCCAGCGCCGCCTTGAGCACGGCGTTGCGGATGTCGCCGCCGCTCACGGCGTAGCGTTCCGCCAGCTGCTGGAAGTCCACGTCCGCGGCCAGCGGCGTCCGCGCGTGCATCTGCACTCGCCAGATCGCGGCGCGCTCGGCGACGCCCGGCATCTCGAAGAGCACGTGCGCCCGGATCCGCCGCTCGAACGCCGGGTCGAAGTTCGCCGCCAGGTTGGTGGCGAAGATGACGACGCCGGGATAGGACTCGAGCTCCTGGAGGAGCACGTTGACGACCAGGTTGGCCTCGCGCAGCTGCGCCTGATCGACCGATGACGACCGCCGCGACGCGATGGCGTCCGCTTCGTCGAAGAAGAGCACGGCGCGCTGCTCGCGCGCGAGACGGAAGACCGCCGAGACGTTCTTCGGCGTCTCGCCGTACCACATCGACTCGAGCTCGGCGTATCGCACCACCAGCAGACGCCGGCCCAGCGCATGGGCGATCGCCTCGGCGCAGATCGTCTTGCCGGTGCCCGATGGACCGGCGAAGTTGAAGGCCAGCGCGAGGCCGGCCGGATGGCGCTCGCCGAGTCCCCACTGATTGAAGATGAGGTCGTGGCTGGTCACCTGGGCCAGCGCCTGGTCGAGCGCCCGCCTGGTCGCCGGCGACAGGATCACGTCGTCGAAGGTCCGGCGCGGCACGACGGGGTCGACCAGATCACGGGCGCTGGAGAAGCCGAGCGCGCGGAGGATGGGGTTGGCCATGGGACCGTCGCGACCAGAATACCGGCAGACCAGCTAGTGAAGCCCGTCCACGACGAACAGGTCCGAGAGCAGACGAGCGTAGCTGTGGACCCAGTGGCGTGCGTCGGGCGTGACGTGGACGAGGCTGAGCCGCAGACCCGCCGCCTCGCGGGCGCGGATCTCGAGCGCGGGTGTCCGGCGCCCGGTGGCCAGGTCCATCCGTTCGATGACCCAGGGCAGGCCATTACCGCGCCCCACGAACACGGCGCGTCCATCGGCTGAGATCTGGATTGCGACCTCGCCGGGACCGATGCCAGGAATGGGCTCGGTTGCGCCGTCGCTCAGGCGGACGAACGCGGTGGCGCCATCTTCGGTGCGCGCGATCACCTTGCTGCCGTCTGGGCTGACCGGCAGCCGACCACCAGCGGTTTGCGTTCACGCCTTCAGCCGTGAAGGCCCGCGGCTCGCCGCCCTCGATGTCCTGCACGAAACCCTGTCCGCGCTTGCCGGGCTGTTGGCCGAACAGGACCACCCGGCGGTTGTCAGGCAGCCAGGCGGCGGCGTCGAACACCAGCTTTGCCGGGTTTGGCAGCGCCCGCGTCTTTCCGGGGCCCGTCGGATGCACCAGCGCGGGCTCACCGGTCACCGGCAGCGAGAGCGCCCACCGCCCGTCGGGCGAAACGCCGTAGGGGTTGCCTTCGCCGAGCTGCACCGGCGCGTCCTTCCCGGCGTGCAGGAGGTACGTCGTGTAGCGCGGGGTGTTCTGGTCGGTGATCGTGAGCGTCGTCCCGCCTGGCGCGATCCAGAGGCTGTTGGAGTTCTCTCGAATCGCGACGTTCCTCGGCTCGGACGCGCTCGACATCATCGCCTCGACCCTGCGTTCCGACGTCTCGCGGCCGAGCAACACGCGTCCGTCCCGGGCGATGTCGTAGAGCTTCACGCGCGTCAGGCCGGTCATGACGACGCGACGCTGCCCCTGCGGCGTCACCGCGGACAGGATGTCGCCTCCCGAGCCGGCGCTGGTGCTCGTGAACCAGATCTCGCCGCCGTTCGGCGACCACGCCAGACCCCGCACCGAGATCCAGCCCTCCGAGAGCACCGTACGGCGTCCGCTTCGATCGACGACCGACACCATTCCCGCATCGTCGGCAAAGAGCGGGTGGTCGCCGAAGGCCACGCGCGTGCCGTCGGGCGACACGCGCACGTCGGTGATGAAACCCGAGGTCCGGTAGAGGACGGTGCCGGCCGGGTACTCGAGCTGCTCGAGGCCGTCGGCGCGCCGGACAACAGCCATCTCCGATCCGTCCGGCGACCAGTCGGCCTCGCGTACCTGTTCCATCAGCGGCCGGGGCGCGCTGCCGAGCACGGACGAACGCGCGAGCGTGCCCATGCCCATCCAGCCTTCGTACGTATGGCCAAGCGAGATGGCAAGCTCGCCGCCCTTCGAGATCGACAGCAGGCGCGCGTCGGGCAACGACAGCCGCACGGACTCGGGCGTATCGGTCCGCGTCATGAAGACGCGCAGCGGCGCGCCGTCAAACGCGGCGCCGTAGATGACCGACTGGCCGTCGTTCATGAACCGCGCGTCGCGGATCGTGCCGACGTCGTAGGTCAGGCGAGTGAACGTCGGCTGCTGCCCGGCGTCGCGCCGGCCGGCACGGTCGCGCGAGACCAGAAGCGCGAGGAAGCCGACGAGGGCCGCTCCCGCGAGAAAGCCCAGGCCCGCGCCGATCCACCACGCGCCGCGACCCCTTGCGGGTTTGCGTTCACCCGCCAGCGTCCGCTGCGGCACGGCTCGAGGCGCTGCTGAGCTCGTGCGCGGAATCGAGCGCGAAGGCCAGGTCGCGCGCGGACTGAAAGCGCTCGTCCGGGCGCTTCTCCAGGCATCGTCGCAGCGTGCGGAGAACGCCCGGCGACACTCCCGCTCTGTCCGGCTCCGGCGGATCCTCTTTCAGGATCGCGGTCATCGTCTCGGCCGCCGTGTCGCGCTGGAACGGGCGCCGCCCCGCGAGCATCTCGTAGAGCACGCAGCCGAGCGCGAAGACGTCGGCGCGGTAATCGCTGGGCTCGCCGCGCACCTGTTCGGGTGCCATGTAACCCACGGTGCCCAGCACGACGCCCGGGGCAGTGGATGGCACTCTCGTCGGCGAGTCGGGCTGCAGCCCGGTGGAGGGTGCCGGTCTGCCGGGCGAGGCCGAAGTCGAGCAGCTTCACCGAGCCGTCGGGCGTGACGAAGATGTTCTCGGGCTTCAGGTCGCGGTGGGCTATCTGCTTGTCGTGCGCGGCGGCCAGGCCGCGGGCGATCTGCGCGGCGATATCGACGGCCTTCCGCGGCGGCAGGGCGCCGCCGGCGAGCCGCGAGCGCAGCGTCTCGCCTTCGAGCAGCTCCATCACGGCGTACGTCGTGCCGTCGCTGTGGCCGACGTCGTGAATCGTCAGGATGTTCGGATGCGAGAGCGCGGCCACCGCGCGGGCCTCGCGCTCGAAGCGCGCGAGCGCGTCCGGGTTGGCGGCCACGGCAGGCGGCACGATCTTGACGGCGACGTCGCGTTCGAGCCGCGCATCGCGCGCCCGGTAGACCTCGCCCATGCCGCCGGCGCCGATGGCGGCCAGAATCTCGTACGGACCGAGACGAGTACCGGGAGCAAGCGCAGACAATTGATGCGCGAATCATATACAACTACGCGCGGTCCCAGTGCGCGGCGACGATCAGTTCGGTTTACCGCCGAATTGGGAAGGGCTGAAGCGATGCCGTGATGCCGGTCGGACGCCGGAAGCGACGGCGCCACTCAGGCGTCGCCGCTCACCCGGCGCTCGGCGGCCGCCAGCCAGTCGGGCTTGACGCGGATGCCCCACCCCGGGCCGTCGGGCATCACCGCGCGGCCGTCCTTCATCTCCAGCATCGGATCGAACATCGCCCGCGCCTGGCGGGTGATCGACGCGTCCTCCTCGATGGAGAACTCGACCTCGCCGGCTTTGGGCAGCGCGGCGAGCAGGTGCATCGTGAACACGGTGACGAGCGAGACGTTGGCCGCGTGCGGCTTGGTCGACGAGGCCGGCGGCCTCGGCCATCTTCGCGACCCGCCAGGCCCGCGTGAGCCCGCCGACGTAGCAGATGTCGGGCTGGACGATGTCGACGGCGCGCATCGCGATCATGCGGCGCCACTGCGCCATGTCGTTGTCCTGTTCGCCGCCCTGGACGTCGATCGTGAGCGCGCGGGTGACTTCCTGCGTCCACTCGAGCTCCCAGTAGGGGCACGGCTCCTCGAACGCGGCGTAGCCGGAGTCCTCGAGCCGGCGCCCCATCGGGATCGCGACATCGGGCGTGTAGCAGCTGTTGGCGTCGGCGTGCAGCTCGATGCCCGGACCGACCGCCTTGCGCACGGCCGGGATGATCGCCTCGCTCCGTCCAGGCGCGGCATCACGATTGCGGCCGCCGGGCGTGCCGAGCCGGATCTTGAAGGCCTTGCAGCCAAACTGGTCTCTGATCCGCGCCAGCCGCGCCGCTTCGTCGGCAGGGCTGATGTCGCGGCGCATGCTCGACCCGTACGCCGGCAGCGGCCGCACCGACCCGCCGAGCAGGGCCGCCACGGGCTTGCCGGTGATCTGCCCGTAGAGATCCCAGAGCGCGGTGTCGACGCCGGCAAGCGCACGGCACAGGAACGACCAGGGAAACTTCAGCTGCGCGTCGATCACCGCGTCGTTGATCGCATCGATCTCGCTGATGTCCCGGCCGATCACCAGCCGCGCGATGAGCCGGTGCAGGACCTCGGCCGAGATGTCGGCTTCGTACGGCGCGATCTGTCCCCATCCCGTCTTCCCGTCGCTCGCCGTGATGCGCACGAGCGCGAGCGACTCCTTCCGGAACGTCTCGATCGACTTCACGGTCAGGCCGCGCGGCACGACGGCCCAGTCCCGGTAGCCGGGTGTACGTCCGAGGTAGTCGTAGCGGCCGGTGCCGGGCGGATGGCCAGGTGCTTGCGCGGCGGAACCGGCGTACTGCAAGGGAAGGGGCCGCGGCGGCCAGCGCGGCGCTGCCGACGACCTGCTCGAGGAAGCGGCGACGGGTGCGAGTCATGGCGGCCGGATTATATCCACGGGACTGGCCCGTGGGCGGACGCACACCGTGGACGTCCGTCTCGTCACCCGAACTGTGATCGGTTCGGCCGCCGCGATCGTCGTGCTAGGGCAGGCGATTCGCGTCGTGGCGTATGCATCTCGTGCTCGTGTTCGGTCAGTCGCGTGGCGCGGCCGAGCATCACCATCAGCTCGACCACCCCGGCGGCAAGGACGACTCCGAGCAGCGCCCAGAGTACGATCCAGCCGGCGCTGGCTTCGGGCCCGAACACCTTGTCCATCATCGTGACGAACATGAACAGCAGCGGCACGAGGACGGTCAGGGCCACGGCTATCACGGCGAGCAGATAGGGACGCGGATCGCGCAGAACGTGGATTGTCATCGGATCCTCCCTCCCGGTCGGTACACCTCGACGTGCCGGTTAGGCTGTACGGAGCAGCTTACCGCGTTCCAGGCTCTGCCAGCTCAGGTGGTGGGATGGCGTGCATCCGGCCCACTTCCGTCGGCGGTCGCCGGAATCTTGAACGTGTCGACATGGTCAGCCGGCGCGGCAGGGTGAGCCGCTCTAATATTTGAATTACTCCAAGATTTGATCTAGCCTGTCCATGTGATTGACCCGGCTGAGCAGCTTCGTCAACGCGGAATCCAGGTCACCGCCCAACGGCTGGCCGTGTTGCGGGCCGTCGGCGGGCAGCCTCATGTCGCGGCCGACGCCGTGGCCGAGGCCGTCCGGGCCGAGATCGGCGCGATCTCGCTGCAGTCGGTGTACGACGCGCTCGGTGTGCTGGTGGCGGAGGGCTGATCCGGCGCATCGAGCCTGCCGGGTCGCCGGCACGCTTCGAGGCTCGGGTCGGCGACAACCACCACCACCTGATTTGCCGGAGTCTGCGGCCGCATGGTCGACGTCGACTGCGCGACCGGCTCTGCCCCCTGTCTCACCGCCGTCGACGACAAGGGCTACGAGATCGACGAAGCCGAAGTCGTCTACTGGGGCCGCTGTCCGGAGTGCCAGGCGCAGGCCCCAACCCCATCCCGCTCCGAGCCGCCGGCACGTCAGCGCCGGCGCCAGCGGCAGAATCCCGAAGACTGATTACCGGGCTCCACCCTCTGCAGCAGAGGTCGACGTCACCATGGATAACGCAGCGAAGTGCCCGTTCTCTGGCAAGGCCCACAGCGGCCGGTCGAACCGTGACTGGTGGCCGAATCAGCTCACGTTGAAGTCGCTCCACCAGAATCCGCCCGCCGGCGATCCGATGGGGACGGCGTTCAACTACGCCGAGGAATTCAAGACCATCGATCTCGATGAACTGAAGAAGGACATCGAGAAGGTGATGACGACGTCGCAGGACTGGTGGCCGGCGGACTTCGGCCATTACGGTCCGCTGCTCATCAGGATGGCGTGGCACAGCGCCGGCACGTACCGCATCCACGACGGCCGCGGCGGCGCCGGCGGCGGCGAGCAGCGGTTCGCGCCGCTCAACAGCTGGCCCGACAACGCCAATCTCGACAAGGCACGCCGGCTGCTCTGGCCGATCAAGAAGAAGTACGGCCGGAAGCTCTCGTGGGCCGACCTGATGGTCTTCGCCGGCAACTGCGCCCTCGAGTCGATGGGGTTCAAGACGTTCGGCTTCGGCGGCGGCCGCGAGGACATCTGGGAGCCGACGGAAGTCAACTGGGGCACCGAGGACACGTGGCTGGCTGATGCGCGATACCGCGGCGAGCGGCAACTCGACAACCCGCTCGCGGCCGTGCAGATGGGACTCATCTACGTCAATCCGGAAGGGCCTAACGGCACGCCCGATCCCGTCGCCGCCGCCCGCGACATCCGCGAGACGTTCCGCCGCATGGCGATGAACGACGAGGAGACGGTGGCGCTCATCGCCGGCGGCCACACGTTCGGCAAGACGCACGGCGCGGGCCCGGCGACCCACGTCGGCCCGGAACCCGAAGGCGCGCCCATCGAGGCGCAGGGCCTCGGCTGGACCAGCAGCTACGGCAGCGGCAAGGGCGGCGACGCCATCACCAGCGGCCTCGAGGTCACGTGGACGACGACGCCGACGAAGTGGAGCAACAACTACTTCGAGAATCTCTTCGGCTACGAGTGGGAGCTGACGAAGAGCCCGGCCGGGGCAAACCAGTGGACGCCGAAGAACGGCGGCGGCGCGGGCACCGTCCCCGACGCCCACGACCCGTCGAAGCGGCATGCGCCGACGATGCTGACGACGGACCTCGCGCTCAAGGTCGATCCGGCGTACGAGAAGATCTCGCGACGCTTCTTCGAGGACCCGCAGGCATTTGCCGACGCGTTCGCCAGGGCGTGGTTCAAGCTGACGCACCGCGACATGGGGCCGATTGCGCGCTACCTCGGGCCGCTCGTGCCGACGGAGCCGCAGCTGTGGCAGGACCCGGTGCCGCCGGTGACCCACGAACTGATCGACGCGGCCGACATCGCGGTGCTGAAGACCGCGATCTTCGGCTCGGGTCTGCCCATCGCGACGCTCGTCTCCACCGCGTGGGCGTCGGCGTCCACCTTCCGCGGCACCGACAAGCGCGGCGGCGCCAACGGCGCGCGTATCCGCCTCGCGCCGCAGAAGGACTGGGCCGTGAACAGCCCGGCTCAGCTCGCGCTCGTGCTGGGGACGCTCGAAGGCATCCAGAAGGCGTTCAACGACGCCCAGACCGGCGGCCGCAAGCAGGTCTCGCTGGCCGACGTGATCGTGCTGGCCGGGTGCGCGGCGGTCGAGCGGGCCGCGAAGAACGCCGGCTACGACGTGTCGGTGCCCTTCACGCCCGGCCGCACCGATGCCTCGCAGGAGCAGACCGACGTCGAGTCGTTCGCGGTGCTCGAGCCGACGGCCGACGGCTTCCGCAACTACCTGGCGCCCGGCCACCCCGTGCCGGCCGAGGTGATGCTCGTCGAGAAGGCGCACATGCTGACGCTGACCGGTCCCGAGCTGACCGTGCTCGTCGGCGGCCTGCGCGTCCTCGGCGCCAACACGGGGCAATCGGAGCTCGGGGTCTTCACCTCGCGCCCCGGCACGCTGAGCAACGACTTCTTCGTGAACCTGCTCGACATGGACACGGCGTGGCAGCCGACGACGGAAGCGGCCGAGACGTTCGCGGGCCGCGCGCGCAGGACGGGCGCGGTGAAGTGGACCGGCAGCCGCGTCGATCTCGTCTTCGGGTCGAACTCCGAGCTGCGCGCGCTGGCGGAGGTCTACGCCTGCGACGACGCGCAGGAGAAGTTCGTGCGCGACTTCGTGGCGGCGTGGACAAGGTCATGAGCCTCGATCGGTTCGACGTCGGCCTGAACGATCGGGTTCCGTCAGGTTTCGACAGGTTCCGTCGGGTTGCGTCAGGTTGGTTGCGGTTGCGTCAGGTTGGGTCGGGTTGGCCGGGTTGGTCAGGGTTGTGTCGCGTTGCGACAGGTCTCCTGCCCGGCGCGAACTCGTCCAACCCGGCGCGACCGCGACCGACCCCACATGCGCTACACTCTCGTCCGCCAGCACCGCCGTTCCGCAATAGCTGACGCGAGATGTTCCTTCCCGGCATGCGCGCCCTCCGGGTGCTCGTCCTCTCTCTTGCCATTCTCGACCCGGCACGGCTCGACGCGCAGAGCCGCGTCTCTGAAACCGCCGCCCCTGTCGCACAGATAGCGGCGCCTCGCGCGCCGGCCTCACCGTTCCGTACGCCGGAGTCCGAGGCGTTCCTCGCGCTGCTCGGACGCTATGAAGCGGGCGACTACCAGGGCGCTGCCGCCGCCGCCGCGCGGATGGATGTCGAGACGGCCCGTGCCGTGGCACGGCAGCTGATCGACGACACCGATCGCGAGATGGTGGAGCTGCGGCGGTTGAAGGCCGCGAGCAAGGAGGCGCCGACGGAGGGCCTTGAGAATGAGCTGAAACGCGAGCGTGTCCGGCGGATGAGGCTGACACTGCTCGTGCACACCGAGGCGGCGGTGCGCGCCAGCGACATGAAGGCGCTTGGCGGGCAGCTCACGCTCGCGCGCGAGGCGGCCGGGCGCCTGCGCCGTCTCGAAGACGAATCGGTCGCCGACGGCCCGCTCAACATCAGAGTGAAGGAAGCTGGCGCGGCGCCGCCGCCGCCGATGCCCTCGCAAGCGCAAGGGGCGCCGCCAGTCCGGCCGGAATGGGAGGCGACAAAGCTCTTACTCCGCGACTGGTATCTCGTCGTGGCGTCGCGCCTGCAGTCTGCCGATCAGCCGGCGTACTTGAAGAGCCATGTCAGGGAAGGGCTGGAGCTGTTGAAGGACGACCCAGAGCTGCTGCTGACGCGTGGAACGATCTCTGAGGGCGAGGCAGCGGCCGCGGTCGTCGATCGATCGGTGGCCAGCGAGATCTACACGTCGGACTACGTGCATCGGTGGCGCCAGTACATGAGCGGCGCCGGCGGCGATTACGAAGCCGCGACCCGGCGTCAGCCGGATCTCCACGAGGCGACCCTCCGCCGGGGCCGCGTCAACGCGCTCCTTGGAGACCGCAAGGCGGCGCGACGGGCGTTCGACGACGTGGCTGCCAGCGGCGCGCCGGCGCAGCTGCGATACATGGCCCAGCTCTTTCTGGCTGACCTGGCCGAACGCGAACAGCAGCCGGATCGCGCTCGTGCGGCGTATGAAGCGGCCCTCGCCCTGTTCCCGACAGCGCAAGCGCCGATGCTGGCGCTGAGCCAGCTGTGCGACAGCGCCGGAGAGTCGGAATGCGCGCGGCGGTGGCTGTCGCAGTCCATGGCAGCCACGGGCCGCGGCCGGCTCGATCCGTGGTGGGCGTACCTGCGTGGGCAGGCCTGGCTGGCCGACCAGCGTCTTGCCGCATTCCGCGCGAGGGGGTTGCAGCGGTGACCTGCCCTCTCATCCTTCTGGCGACGTTCCTCGCTGGCGCTGCCGGCACGCAGGCCCAGCAGCCGCTGTTTCGCTCGGGTACGGAGCTGGTTCGCGTCGACGTGCTGGTGACCGACGACGGCGCGCCGGTCGCCGGGCTGACGGCCGCCGACTTCGACGTGCGCGACAAGGGCGTCCGTCAGCGCGTGACCTCGGCTGGCGTCGTCGCGGCCGTACAGCTCGGCGTCGTGCTCGACGTCAGCGGCAGCATGACGGGCGAGCGGCTCGCGATGGCGCGGAGTGCCACCATCGACCTGCTGCGTCACCTCTCGCGCGACGACAAATTCGCGATTGTCGCCTTCGGCGACCAGGTCGGGCGCGTCACCGCGCCGGGTGCGACGGTGGCCGAGGCCGCCGAGGGGCTGGACAGGATGCGGGCTGGCGGCGCGACGGCGCTGCTCGACGGCACCTACGCCGGCATCCTGGAGTCCGACGGCGGCCCGGGACCCAAGCTGCTGCTGGTGATGACCGACGGCCGCAACAACGCGAGCTGGCTTCCGGCCAATGCAGTGATTGACGCCGCACGTCGTCACGAGACCGTGATCTACCCGGTCGCCGTGGACATCAACGCCTGGTGGGACTACCGCATCGTCAGGCAATCGCTGAGTACGAGCGATGCCGTGGCGCTGCTGAAGACGATGGCGGACGAGACCGGTGGGCGGTACTTCACGGCCAGGTGGAACAGCAGCCTCGGCGAGACGTTCCGGCAGATCCTGCGCGAGTACCGCCAGCGGTACATCCTGACGTTCACGCCAGAGGGCGTGCCGACGGGCGACGGCTGGCACCCGATCGAGGTGAAGGTGAAGCGGGGCGGAGCACTGGTGCGCGCACGCACGCGCTACTGGGCAGGGAAGAAATGAGATGTCCCGATGTCCCTCGACTACCGAGAGGCCTGGCTCCGCCCGACTTTTTTCGTGTGCTCATCCCAAGCGCTCCGGCGTGACTTGCACCCGGCGCCAGAAGAAGTACGAAAGCCCCCAGAGCACGCCGGTGGCCGCCGCCCAGCCCCACGCCTCCGGGCCATCACCCACCGCGAGGTGGGCGATGAGCGCAGAGCCGAGGGTGATGGCGAAGCCGGCGTAGGCCCACTCCTTGAGCCGCGCCGGCACCGGCGCAAGCAGCAGCGCCACGCCGAGGAGCTTGGCCCACGCGAGCTCCACCCGGAAGTAGTCGGGGAAGCCGAGGTGGGTGAACGCCTCCGCCACCTGCGGCAGGCGCAGTTGCGCGTAGGCGGTGAAGCCTACCTGCAGGCAGAAGAGCGCGGTGACGGTCCAGAAGCCGATGACGATTCCCCTGGAGCGGGGCAGGCTCAGGTCGATGGGCGAGAGGGCGCCGCTGCCTTCAACTGTCAAATCCATGTCGTCCTCCTTGTCACCATGACGGATCGCCCCGCGTGAATGTGACCGATGTCCGCGCCTGGGTCTGAACGTCCGGCCCTACCAGCGCTTCAGCTGCGTGACCTGAATGAGATTGCCGCAGGTGTCGTTCAGCATGGCGATCCTGGAGGCGGTCACGTCGGTTGGCGGCATGGTGAACTCGGCGCCGCGCGCTTTCATCCGCTCGTAATCGGCCTGCACGTCGTCGGTGAAGAACATGGCCGCGGGCTGGCCTTGCTGGAGCATCGCCTGCTGGTAGGCTTTGGCCGCCGGGTTGTCGTTGAGCGCCAGCTGCAGCTCCGTGCCGTCCGGGTCCTCTGGTGAGGCCACCGTGAGCCAGCGAAACGGCCCCTGGCTGAAGTCGGCCTTCTTCACGAAGCCCAGGACGTCGGTATAGAAGCGCAGGGCCTTCTCCTGGTCGTCGACGTACACGGTGGTCAGTTTGATCTTCATGGGTTCCCTCCTTGTGCCTGCCCCGCCGAAGCCCGCGGCGAAGGCGGGTCACATTGTTTGCCATTCGTCCGTCAGTGCTATGACGGAACGCGAAGAGAAAGTGTGACCGATGAACGAACGCGATTATCTGGCCGAGCGATTCGAAGAACACCGAACCCACCTGCGCGCCGTGGCGTACCGGATGCTCGGCTCCTTGAGCGAGGTGGACGACGCCGTTCAGGAAGCGTGGCTGCGGCTCAGCCGCGCCGATGCCACGGACATCGACAACCTTGGCGGATGGCTGACCACGGTCGTCGCGCGTGTGTGCCTCGACATGCTGCGGTCGCGCCAATCGCGGCGCGAGGAGCCGTTCACCCCGGACGCGCCGGAGCCGGTCGCGACCGGCACGCGCGGGAGCAGCCCCGAGCAGGAAGCGCTCCTCGCGGATTCTGTCGGGCTCGCGCTGCTCGTCGTGCTCGACCGGTTGACGCCGGCGGAACGCCTCGCCTTCGTGCTGCACGACATGTTCGCCGTGCCGTTCGAGGAGATCGCGCCGATCGTCGGCCGTTCCGCAGAGGCGACGCGGCAGCTCGCCAGCCGCGCGCGGCGCCGCGTGCGCGGCGGCGGGGCGCCCGACCCCGATCTCGTTCGGCAGCGCGAGGTCGTCGAGGCCTTCATTGCCGCATTACGCGCTGGCGACTTCGAAGGCCTGCTCGCCGTCCTCGATCCGGATCTCGTGGTTCGCGCGGACATGCCGGTCCCAGCCGGCGCGCCGACCGAGATCCGCGGCGCGGCAGTCTGGGCGAAGGGGGCGGTCGCCTACGGACACCTCGCGCAGCTCACGCAGCCGGCGCTGGTGAATGGGGCCATCGGCGTCGTGGTGGCGCCGCGCGGACGATTGGTGAGAGCGCTCCGGTTCACGATCGCGAACGGCAAGATCACCGAGATCGAGGTCATCGGCAATCCGGCGCGGCTCGGCGAGCTCGACGTGTCGATCGTCGACTGAGACAGGCCGATCGCCTCGCTCCGTCATCTCGTCGCCCGCTCGCGCCGATAGACGCCTGATTCAATTGGGTCGGGCTCCCTCGGATCTCCGCGGGGTGCTGGAGGGAACGCCGAGCAAGCGACGGTTCGTCGTCGTGTCCTCATAGACCCGCAACTCGGCGTCTTGTCATCGCTTGCCTCCGCGACCCGCAGCGCCGGGCCGTCCAGACGAACATCCGAACAGCTCGAGCGTCCGACGACGACGACTCTTGTGTCCTCACCCACGACGCGGTCAAACACGTTCCGATAGTCGGGAAACGATTGAAGAATCCCGCCAGGCGTCGGACACGCCGACTTGCCGCGAATCGCGCCGCCGGCGGAGTCATGAACGTGTGGTCATCGGTCATCAGGATCGCCAGGCCGTCCAGATCGCGGTTGTTGATGTGCTCGTTGAACGCGACGGTGAGCGCTCGCGGGTCCACTGCGCTGCCTAATCACTTCCAGGTCCCAGAAGTCCTTGTGCCACGGGTCACTCATCCGAAACTCCGATCGTCGGCCGACGGCCCATACACTGACGGCACCTTCGACCCGAGCAGGCGCAGGTACACCGTCATCTGTCCACGGTGATGCGCCGAGTGCAGGAACGTATCGCGAATCACCTGGTGGCGCGGCTGCTCGAATGCGAGCTGACCACCGGCGAGGAGCCGCCAGGGGGTCTCGATGTGCGCATCCGTGGTCTTCTGCAGGGCCTCGCGCGCCTGGGCAACGGCCTTGTCGAGCGCCGCAACCAGCTCCGCGCTCGTGTTCAGTGGAGCTGGCTTGTACTTCGGTCCGTCCTTCGGCGCGATATCCAGCTCGTCCAGCGTGATGGCCATGCCGACCCACGAGAGAATGTTCGCGACCAGATCCGACAAGTAGCCAAGCTCCATCGATCTCTCGTGCGGCTTCCAATCGCGCTTGCCCGATGGCACCTGTTCGAGCACGCGCCGTGACTTGCCCGCTTCGCTCTCGAGCTCTGCCAGAAACCATTCAGTCATCGTCATGCAGTACCTCCAGACATCGGTCACGCCACGCCCTCCAGCAGCCAGTCCTGGAGGTCTTCAGCCATCAGCGTCCTGGTTCCTCCACTCACTATGAACGACCGGCGAGACGGTGTCGATGTGGCAACCAGGCACAGCTGGCCGGTCGCACTTCCGCGCCGTCGCCGGTCACTCCAGTAGGGTGCGCGCTGTCACAACCGAGCTGGCTCGTGCGTTCTCTGTTTCAACTCTCAAGGTCGATATCGGACGCCGTCTGTCCGGTTCCGGGACGAAGCGCTTACCTCGACCCGGCTACGCGACATGATTCGGCAGAAGGGCGGCTCGCTGCATTGGGCTATTCCACAGGAACGATGGTAGGGCCTTTGCACAATCCAACGATGGCTGGCGCAGTTCTTCCATCGCCCGTGACAAATTCAGGCCGTGGCCTGGCGTGCCGCGTACGCTGCGCGAAAGGAATCCTGAAATGAAACCGATCACGCTTTTCACTCTCATGTTCAGTCTCCTGACAGGCATCTGTGCGCATGCTCAAACCGCCACGCCGCCGAAGTCTCGTATCTGCATGGATGTCGCGCACGAGCAGAAATTCTGGCGCGACCCCGCAGACACGGCAGGCGTGGACGTCAAAGTGATCGAGCGAGTGAAGTACATGACGGCGGAACTCACCAAGACGGCGGCCGCTGTAAACGCGAGCCTGTCCTATCTGAAGCAAGAGGTGACCTCCAAGGGTCTGGAAGGATGCGACCTGCTGTTCATCCATATTCCTTCCGCAAAGTACACACCCGGTGAGGCCAGCGCCATCTCGACGTACATCGCCGGCGGCGGTTCGCTGTTCCTGGTGATGGACCAGGACATGTGGTCGACCCTGGAGCAGACCACGGTGAACGACCTGATCCGTCCGTTCGGCATACAGTTCGGTGCCGAGAGTCCCGACACGTTGGCGGGTGGTCACACCAAGGCAGGCCTCATTACCGAGAAGAGCTTGAAAATCTCTTATCACGGCGCGAGGACGGTCACCGGCGGCACTCCGTTCTGCTTCAACGACCGGTCTGATGCCCATCCCTTTGGCACATTCACGGAGGTGAAGAACGGCGGGAAGATCATCGTGATGGGCGACGGCATGGTCTCGCTGTACATGACCAACTGGGAGGGCGTTCAGGATTACCAGTGCCAGGAGTTCATGCAGGATGCGTTTCGGTGGTTGTTGAAGTGATCGGCGTTCCACCAACCGCTGTGGTGGGAGCACTTACCTCGCAGGGAATTGAGCGGCGGACTGCGACCTCTGATACTGGGGCTCTGCCAGACAGTTGGCGAGGAAGGAGCCTCAAATGTCACGAGAGCGTTTACCGATGCGGCTCGTGCAGCTGATGCGTTTGGCCCGGCTCCACCCGCTCGCCAGTAAGCCAACCCTTCGCCAACTCGAAGAGGACCACGGGCTTCGGTTGTTGACTTCGAGAAATACGGCCGCATGAACGTCGATGCCGATGAGCACCATACGAGGGTCGTCGGCTGTACCGTGGCGCGGATCGCCTTCGTCTCCGAACCATGCCTTCCAGTCCGGCTCGTACAGCTCGCCAGCAGCAATGAACGACACGTCACTCATGCCTCGACGTAAGCAGGGGAGACTGCACGAAAGGTAGGCCAAGACGCAGGCGAGAGCCCCAGTCGTCGGTAAACATGACGAAAGGCACTCAGTCCCGCACGTTCGTCCGCATTGGAAGGCGAACGTTCAGGCGATCAAGCGATGGAGGGCCGTTCTGCTGGCGCGTCTGAAGCCGAGCAGGTCAGCGACTGGATTGCCTGCACAGCTGGCAGCGGTCCCGTCCTCGTTCTTCACGTCGTCTGGTTCGGCGCGTGGCCACCGGATTTTGGGGCGCAATCCGCGGGATTCGGCGGTTCGATCCGTTCGACGATCATCGCGACCGGTCATTTACTGCCGCGCACCGGACCTTGAGAGCCTCCAGTTCAACAGCAGCGTAATTTGCGGCGCACTGGCTCAGCGTCGACGTTGATCAGGAAGCGCCGATGGCGGTTCACTCGTTGTCCGCGCTACTTCGCGGCCTTGACGTCCACGTTGTGATACGCCTCGACCAACCAGCGCCCGTTGCGTCGCACGAACACCTGCATCAGTTGGGTTCTCACGACGCCGTCCTTCGGCACGGCCAGTCCGCTCGGCAGCGATCGAACGCCTCGCACCTCGTTGTCAATGTCAACGATGGCAGCGTCCACCGTGACGAACCGTATGCGGCGAACGACATGCGACTTGACTGTCCCCTTGTAGAACGTGGCAAGAATCTCGGCGTGACGCCGCTCGAAGGCATCGTGCCCGTACATCACCATGCCAAACAGGTTTGTGAACGACAGGTCGGGGGCGACGTCGCTCGAGTAACCCCTGGCGTCCCCGGCGTTCCACGCGTTGACCTGTCCGGCCACGATCGTCCGAATCGCCCGCTCTGCCACGAGGTCTTGTGCCGGTGGCGATCCGTTCTGCCCGAGCGTCAGTACGAGCACGATTGCGCCGAATGTGTGCATGTAGGCTCCTCATGGAGAACGCGAATCGGTTCTCGAGGGAGAATAGCGCATGACCCACCAGCGCGCTGGAATCGCAACCTGGCCCTGACGCTGGCAGTCTGGACGGCACCGCATTTGTCAGCCACCGGTCGACGAACAGTTGATTCGTGGGCTGGCGCCGTGGCCGCCACGCAACGGCATCTTCTCGTGGCTGGTCGTGAGGAACGCGGGCAGCTGGCGGGAACGTCAGCCCGTCGGGGCGTTACTGTCGGGCGGGCAGCGAGGCAAGCAGCTGCCTGAGGACGGCGTAGTCCACGGGCTTGACCAGGTGGACGTTGAAACCGGCCTCCATGGCTCGATCGCGGTCTTCCTCCATGCCCCAGCCGGTGAGCGCCACCAGCAGCAGGTCCTTTCCCCACGGCTGCTCCCGGATGCGGCGACACACTTCGTAGCCGTTCAACTTCGGCAGGCCGATGTCGAGCAGCACCGCATCGGGACGCAGACGCGTCGGCGGCTTCGACGGCCTCGAGACCGTCGTGTGCCATGTGCGTTTCGTAGCCGCCGACCTGCAGCAGCATCGCCAGCGACTCGGCGCCGTCGGCGTTGTCGTCGACGATCAGGATGCGAAGGCCAGCGGTGGCCGCGGGCACGGCAACGGGCTTCCGAGAGGGCGGCTCCGTCGCTTCAGCCGCGACCGGCAGCCGCACGATGAACTCGCTGCCGAGGCCAAGCCCGTCGCTGTGTGCTTCAACGGTGCCGCCCTGCAGTCTCGACGAGCGTCCTGACGAGCGTGAACCCGATGCCGAGGCCATCGCGTGAGCGCTCCAGCGACGTATCGACCTGGGCAAACATGTCGAAGAGGCGCGGGAGTGTTCGGCCGCGATGCCGATGCCGTTGTCGCGCACTCGAATCACGCCCTGCCGGCCTTCCAGCTCGACGCGTCAGCCAGACGTGACCGCCTTTGTCGGTGAACTTGCCGGCGTTGTTCAGCAGGTTGCCGATCACCTGCGCGAGACGCGCCGGGTCGGCATCCAGGTAGACCGGCTGCGGCGGCAACGGTCACCGACAGCTCGTGATTCAGGCTCGTGTAGAGAGACCGCGCGGCTTCGACCGCCTGGCTGGACGATCGACGCCAGTTCGATGCGTTCGCGTTCGAAGATCGATCTTGCCGCGCGTGATGCGGCTCACGTCGAGCAGGTCGTCCACCAGGCGCGACATCTGTGCCGACCTGGCGCTCGAGCATTTCGGACACCGATTGTGCCGCGTCGCGGCCGGCGCTCGCCCAATCGCAGCGCTCGAATCGGCGTTGCTGATCGGGGGCGAGCGGCTTCCGCAGCTCGTGCGCCAGCATCGCCAGGAATTCGTTCTTGCGGCGATCGGCCTCGGAGAGGTCCGCCGCCAGGCGTCCGCAGGTTATCGGTCGAGCCGCCTGCCGCTCGGTCACGTCCTGGCTGACGGTCCCGAACGCCACCGGCCGTCCGGCAGCGTCAGGCAAGGTCAGCACCTTGTAGGCCATCCAGAGGGCGTCGCCGGTCTTGAAGTGCCGGAAGCGGACCTCGATCTCGCCGTGGCCCTGTTCAAGGACCGACGGGAAGGAACTCGTGCAGGACCCTTGGCTGGTCTTCGGGGAAGAAGAACGACGTCACCGGCGTGCGGCGAGCCTCTTCGAGGTTGTCGAGCCCGACCATCGTCAACCCAGCGCGGTTGACGAAGAACGGAACGCCGTCGAGGTCGCACATGCCGATGAAGTCGGTGCTGCTCTCGATGAGCGCGACGAACTTCTCGCGGTCGGCTTCGGCACGTTTGCGCTCGGTGATGTCGCGCGCGATCTTCGACGCGCCGACGACACGGCCTGCGTCGTCCTTGATCGGCGAGATGGTGAGGGAGACGGCGACGCGCTCGCCGTCCGATCGCAGGCGCTCGGTCTCGAAATGCTCGATGCGTTGTCCGGCTTTCAGGCTGGCGATGATGTCGTCTTCCTCCGCGATGCGATCGGGGGGAATCACCAGCGAGATATGGCGGCCGACCGCCTGCTTCGCCGTGTAGCCGAAGAGCCGTTCGGCGGCGGCGTTCCAGCTCTGAATGATCGCCGTCCAGCGACTTGCTGATGATGGCGTCGTCCGAGGATTCGAGATCGACGCCAGAGAGCCGCGCGGTCAGCAGCTGACTGGCCTTGTCCCGCTCCATGACGCCGTTGCGCGGTGACGTCGCGGAAAATCAGGACGCATCCCGAGACATTCCCGCGCCCGTCCCGTGATCGGCGCGGCGCTGTCGTCGATCGGGCACTCGACGCCGTCCTTTCGAATCAGCAGCGTGTGGTTGGCCAGACCGACGACGACGCCCTCTCGCAAGCGCCCTGGCAGCCGGGTTCTCCACGGGCCGACGCGTGCCCTCGTTGACGATCCGGAAGACGCGGTCGAGCGGCTGGCCAACGGCGTCTCGCTGCGTCCAGCCCGTCATCGATTCGGCCACGCGCATTCAGGTAGGTGACGCGAGCCGTCGATGTCGGTGGTGATGACCGCGTCGCCGATGCTGCCGGAGCGTGACCCGCAACAGTTCACGCTGCTCGCTTGTCCGAACCTGGGCGATTCGTGTCGCCTCGCCGAACCCGATGATGAGGGAGCAGGTGAACAGGTACGCCACCAGCCCGACGAGATTGCCGAGTATGTTGAGGCCCAGCTGGCCCCGTGGCTCGATGAAGAGATACGCGCAGGCGAGGTAGCCGAGGATCACCACGACGATGGCCGGGCGGTAGCCGCCGACCCACACCGCTGCCGGCAACGGCGCCGAACAGCGTGACGAGCGGCAGCGTGTCGCCCATCAGCGGGTCGAGCAGCCACCGGGCGAGGAGAGCTGCTGCCAGCCCTGCGATCGCAAGCGCGTACACGGCTGGCGTGCCTCGCACGCGGCCAGGCGCGGCAGCGTTTGTTAGAAACGACCTTTCCGACATCGCGCTGCCCACATCGGCCTGATGGCGGAATGCTACCGCACAACGTCCGGGCCGCCAACGCCCGGGGCCCCGCGCCTCGCTATATAGCGGGCTCCTTCAGCATCTGTTCGATACGAGGCGTCGCGTTCATTTCTAAGCCTGGCAACTGCATGGAAAGTGGGGCTGACGAACTCAAAAGCTGCCCGCCTGCATTTCAAGGTCGATCGGCTGTCTCAAGGGCGCATGGGTTTCTGCCGACGTCGCCGGGACACCCGATCGCAACGTGCTGCGTGGGCCTGTGATCTGGCAGGAAGCGGTAAGCGAACAGAGGTTCCACTTCTTTTCGGCGGTCACGGTGCTCGGCACACCGCAGGACATCGTGCTTCAGGAACTAGCGCATGAGTGCTTTTTCCCGCTGGATGACGCTACCGGCACAGCTGCGCGGCACTTGTTCGGTAGAACTGAGGATGGGCCGGGCAGGAGTGACTTGGGCTCGAGGACGAGCAGGGGCGGACAGCGCCGTCCATTTGTAGTTCTTCCATTCCGGCTTCACGCCGTGCGCTTTCAACTCCGTTCGTTGCAACCAGGGCGTGATGATTCATGATTGAAATTGCGCCCGGGCCGAAAGGACGACAACGATGTCGAGTTACTCGCCTGACTACTTCATCCATGCTGCAAACATCCTGCTGTTGGTGGCGTACAGCGTTCGCGACATCCTGTGGTTGCGCTTGTTTGCGGTGGGAGCCTCCGTAGTGTCGATCCCGTATTTTCTCCTGCAGCCGACAACGTTGTGGGCGCCGCTCGCGTGGACGGTAGGTTTTGCAGGAATCAACTCGCTGCAATCATGGCGCCTCTTCATGGAGCGTCAACCCGTCAAACTGACGGCAGAGGAAGAAGAAGTTCGACGGCTCGTTTTCCAGGACTTACCGACCCGGAAGGTCCTGCAGGTGCTGAGCATTGGATCCTGGGTCACGGCGCGACCCGGGGAGCGGATGATTGAGAGCGGCAAGATTCCAGACGCCGTGTCGCTCATTGTCAGTGGCAAGGTCCGGGTGACGAGGGACGGACAAGTCCTCGGCGTGCTGGGAGCGGGTCAGTTGGTCGCCTCCGCGCTGATCCTCAGCGGTGTCCCAGCGGACGTCGAAGCGGTTGTGGAGAACCCGGTCCGTGCAATACGTTGGCAGGTTGGGACCCTGGAGCGGTATCTCAACGCCAATCCCGACACGCGAACCTCGATGCAGCGGCACCTCGCTCGTGACCTGGCCAACAAGGTAGAGCATCTGGCCAGTGATTCAGTCGTACCCCGGACCGGGAATGCTGAATGAGCTGCGGGCCGTGGAAAACCCGCGCGGTCGTGACGGTCGAGCGATTGGAGCCGCGGTTTAGACCGCGTCTAAGAATCGATACGAGGATGACACAGGAACAAGGCTGTGGGCCGACTTCGCGAAGTTGCGATCGCACAGGCCATGACCCAGCTGACGCGCTTCTTCGTTGCATCGACTGAGCCCATCGAGTTACAGCACGTGCGAATTGCGAAAGTGTCGTGTTCGCAAGCGATCAAGCGTGTCAGTCCCTACCGGCTCTCACGCTGGTGTATCGACGCAAATAGCACGACTGGGAGACGGGCGGTCCGTGAACCGGCTCGTCACACGGCCCAGCGACCACGCTGCGAGGCAACCTATCAGTGAACCCGCAACTGCGTTTTGCCAAAGGTTCAAATGGCCGATTCTAGCCATGCCAAGGTAGACCGTGCCGTGGACCAGGAAGAACTCGTACGTCCCGCGTCCCGCTGATGCAATCCCCACTGGGCTTCGTTGCTCAAACTGTGCCGCAATAACCAATACCATGACAGCGACGGCGGGATAGACAAACACGACATCCCAGAGTGCCATGACCGCCAACACAATCGCTACGACCGGTTTCACGAAACGAGATTTCCACAAGGTGAGGGCACCACCCAGCACAAACGACATGATGTGAATGGGAAACCACGTTGCGTACGGCAGCAGGGCGATTGTGCTCACGATCACGAGCGGAATCGACCACCGCCATTTCCTGACCAATAGACCGACTGCGTAACATGCCAGGATCAGCGTGATAAACCAGTATGGCTGGCCAACTCTTTCGTCCCACGGCACTAACGCTGCCAGCCCGGCGTATTCAAGTGCTACGACGCTAAAGCTGGTGGGCTTGTAGCCGATTGCCGCGTTGATTGCAAAAACGCCGGTCAGGGCCAGCCAATACGCAGGCAACAGCCGGCCGACCCGTTTCCATAACCACGCCATGCTCCCGTGAGGGCTGGGTGCTAGGGCAAAGAAGCCGCTGAGTCCGCAAAAGGCAGCCACTCCCAATTGACCAACATTGAGCGCGCCTCGCCAAAAGACCGGGATGTCGTGAATCGGCAAAAGATGTTGATAGACAATTGCCAGCATGGCCGCGATGCGCGCGACGTCGTACCCGATAACACTCACACGAGTTGCCGCCAGGCGGGGACCTCCAGGCAGGGTAGCGCCATCAGCCGTCGTGACTCCGGGTTGGTGTTGTAGAGGCAATGCTGCATGTCGGCCACGAGTATCTGGGCCGCCTCGTGGCTCCGCCGACACCATCCGCGCATCGGCGCATTGAGACGGCGTGCCTGACGAAGGGCAATCGGGCGCTAGTTACGAACTTTCACGAGGGAGAATATCGACTCGGAGAGTTCAACGCGTTGTCGCCCAGCAACCTCGCTAAGACGGGCGGGAAGACGAGGTGTGCGAAGCCGCACCCAGGACCGACAGCGAGTTCGCCAGGCACTGGCGTTGCCGGAGAGCAAACGACTGGCCGTGCGAGCGAATTCTGCGGAAGCCGGGCGAGGCTCTATCGCCAGGTCAGGGCGTCCATGCACGCCTGGTGATGGGAACTCTGGGTCACAGCGAGATCAGCCTGACGATGGCCACGTACACGCATGTGAGCCCCACCTTGCGCGAGGGGTGGCCCGGCAGATGGAAGGGGCTCTTGCCTGGCCCAATCGGGTTATGAGGGGGTAATTTGGGCGATTGGCGCGCCCGGCAGGATTCGCACTTGATCGCGATGCGCCACAGGCGTATCGCGGCATGAACTACAACCGGCAGGGCGTGGCCAACTCGCCCGTGGCGAGGTGGCGCGCCCGGCAGGATTCGAACCTGCGACCTTTGGCTCCGGAGGCCAACGCTCTATCCAGCTGAGCTACGGGCGCTTACGGGTGAGTCTGGCGTCGGGGAAAGGGTGGTGAGCCCGGAAAAAATCGAACCCTCAACTTACAGATTAAGAGAACGGCAGGTGACTGTCCAGCGGTTTCCACCGCGTATTGCGTTGGAAACGGCGCGACGCGCGTCCGCGTTGCGGCAATTGGCTGGCTCACGCGACGTTCGGCGGCAGAGTCCTGCGCAATCAGCCTCGAATCATCAACCACGCCGACGACATGACGATGAGGTTCAGGGTCGACCACGAATAGCACAAGCGCCACCTGTGCTTGCGCGGGAACATGCTCTCATGGGTTGAATCAATTTGCTGGTTCGAACTGCCGGAGAGGTTGGCCCGGCAATTAGGGCATCAAGTGCATCGCGGTGGCGGCGCGCCTTTCCATATGGAGACTGAAGCGTTCGTAGTGTCTCATCGCGAAGCCGCCGCGGAGGCCAGGCTGTAGGATACGGCGTATGACCAATCGGCTGGCGATAACGGCGTTGGTTCTGTGGCTGACGGGAAGTGCGGACGAGCTCGACGTTGTCGATGTATCGACCGTCGAGACGGCGCAGGCGCCCGCACCGTTGAACGCCAAGGCCGCATACGGCGATTTCGACGGCGATGGCTGCATGGACATCGGGCTGAAGAGCGGCGATGGCACGTGGTACATCGACGTCTGCAAGAACGGGTATGGCGGCGCATGGGATGCAGCGTTCTTCATGTACGGCGACGCGTCCGTGACGCCGGTACCTGCCGACTACGATGGCGACGGCAAGACTGACCTCGCCATTAAAGACACGCATGGCATGTGGGCCATCGACTACGCGGCAAACGGATTCGGCGCGTTCGATGCGCAACACTACGGATACGGTTACGCAGACGCGGTGCCCGTGCCCGCGGACTACGACGGTGACGGCAAAGCCGACCTGGCTGTGAAGGATGCTGGGGGCATGTGGGGGATTGATTGGGCTGCTAACGGGTTCCTCGGCTGGGACGATCAGAAATGGGGATACGGCGATGCAGCCTGGAAGGCTGTGCCGGCGAACTACGACGGTGACGTCGGTCCCGGGGGCAAGCCGCGCGCGGACCGTGCTGTAAAGACGAATGCGGGCGAGTGGAAGATCGACTACTCGAGCAACGGCTACGGTAGCGAGTTCTGTATCAGAGTTCCCTGCTTCTGGACCCAGTGGGATGTCCAGCTCGCTGGCTACGGTCCCGCGGACGCCGTACCGGTGCCCGCAGATTACGACCAAGACGGCTACGCGGACCTCGCCATCAAGGACGCCACGCACTGGCGCATCGATCTCCGGAGCACCGGGTACGGCTCGTGGGACAATCAGCATCCGTTCACGGGCGGATTCCTGACGTTCGCGATCCCGGGCAAGTTCTATCTCAGCCCCAGCCCAATCGTCCAGTGGCTCGATCTCGCGATCCACAGCTACGCGACAGGGTATTCCCTGATCGATCTGCGCGTCAGCGACATCGGCGGCGTGTGGGATCACCAGATCGACAACCCCAACCGTCCAGCCGTTTCGAACGTCAACGCCCCTCGTATCACAGCCACCCGCGTCCGCGGACCAAATGGCCTCCAGCCCATCCAGGATGGGCACTACCAGCTTCGGATCGGACAGAAGTATACCGTCGAGGTCGACATCAAGAAGGGCACCACGCCCGACTACATAGGAAGCGTCGAGGTCAACCCGGCCCTCAATATCCCGGCGTCGCTGAAGATCAACAATCGAACCGACACCACAGGGCACATCAAGATCACGGACGATCATACTCGTCGCTTTTCGATCGTGTGCAGCCAGCCGGGCGCGTTTCCGCTTGGCTTTGTGATTCGCGCCGGCAGCACCTACGCCAACGCCGATCACGGAGTGCGTGTGAACTGTCAGGGCCCGGGGCATGGCCAGATTCTTGGCCGCGTGACCCGACGCGTCTGTCTACCGAACGAATCGTCTGGATGTGGCGTACCGGGTCATCGAGATGCGCACTACAGCGTCGGAACCGAGCCGGCACTAGCGCCTATCCCCGGCGCCACGGTCGAGATTCTCGGCCCAGGGATTTCCGCTGTGCGAGCAGCCGATTCGAACGGCCACTGGAGCGCGAGCGTGCCGACTGACGTCCCGCTGAAAGTGTCGATCACGAGCCCCAACTTCTCCGAGACGATTGCGGTCAACGTGCGCGTACCCAGCGGTTCGAACGGTGGTCTCGAGCTGCACACTCCGTTGGAAGAATCTTTCGCCGCTCTCACTGCGAAGGGCATGCGCTACACGACGTACCTCGACTACTCGCGAGGACGCGCGCTGATCCACGTCGTGAGGATGACCACGTCATTGGCGACCCTCAAGAACATCCAGTCCCCCATGGTCTCGATCAATCCGCCAAAGCTCAAGGCACTCGTGCATACTGCTGCCGAGCTCGGCCGCCATTGGCCGGTCGTCATGAACGCTGGCCTCTTCGATGACATCCCCGTCTTGACAGGCCGGCCCATCGGCTACTTCTACTCTGCAGACTTTGCGAGCGGCGGCTACGTCCAGTCGATGAGGCCCGTCGAATGTCACTTCGCTTTTCCGTGCACGAAGAATCGGGTGCCCATGTTGACGACGGTGGGGACCGGGATCAACCAGCAGATCAAGATCGTCTGGGACACCGAGAGAGACTTCTTGAACACGTCGAACCAGTGGAACATTGTCGATGGCGTGCCACTCTGGGATAACGCTCCACGTGATGGCGCGAGCGACGTGAGCTACGCGTTGCAGTGCGGAAATCAGGATCCGCTATATCGCGCGGACACAGGAGCGATCGCTGAGGAGTCCATCTATGAGTGGGCCGCGACCGCCATCGGAGTGGCCGGCAACACCGTGTACCTCGTCGTCGTTGACGGCGAAGGGATCTGGGGCGGCAACGGCGCGAGCGGAAACCAGCTCGGCCTGTTTTTTCGCGACATCTTGCAGGCGGAAGCCATGCTGTTCGACAGCGGAATCTCGACGGAGCTCGTGCTCTTGGGACGGAACGGTCCGCGCCGCGTCAACACGCTCACCGGTGAGGACCATACGTACAATATCAACCCGTATAGCCACGTCGTCGCGTCGGACGCAGGCGTCGGCAATTACGTGAAGGCCGGCGCGCAGCCATAAGGTATTCACCTCTGTGCTCGCTATCTCGTTCGGGAGCCTCGGGGTAGAGGTCCCAAATATCTGTTGCGCATTTTCGCGGGCCATCGAGACCTGCAGGAATCCAGCCCCGACCCGACGCGGCAGGGTGTCAGTTAGGGTGTCAACACCGCTCACTGACGGCGAACACCCATCGAACTACGTGAAGTTTGCTGCGAAGATGTGGTGAGCCCGGTAGGAATCGAACCTACAACCAACAGATTAAGAGTCGTTTTCCGGAACGCTTCAGCTGCACCGCACGAAATCGTTCGAAAATTCGCCAGAAGCTCTTGTGTCAGCCTTGGCGTTTGGCGCCTGGCAGCCAGAGCCGCAAAGAACCGCAATGAACCGCACCAAAACCGCAGACGATGGGATCAGTTCGGGCTCAGTCTGCGCGGACGACGCCAGCGAAGAACCGCAACTCCGCACAAGTCTTCTCGATCCCGATACGCTGAGCTTGTAGGAAACACAACGGCGTTACTTGATACCGGACATCCGATCAACTTGAGACGTTTGCGGCCGCTCAGTCCTGTCGCAGTACGCGGAGCGGATCGATTCGGGTGGCTCTTCGCGCGGGCACGTATGTCGCTAGGAGTGACAGAAGACCGAGTACGACGATCACGCCGGCATACGTCACCGTGTCCCGTGGCACGACGTCGAAGAGCATCTCCACTGACGACGCGAGACGATGCGAGGGCACCGACCACGCCCAGTGCCAGACCGATGGCTGTCAGCTTCAGCCCGCGGCCCAGCATCAACGACATTACCGAGCCCGCGCTGGCGCCCAGCGCCATCCGTATGCCGATCTCTTTTGAGCGTTGGCCAGCGACGTACACCATCACGCCATAGATGCCCGTCATCGCAAGGCAAAGAGACACGACTGCAAAGAGGCTCAGCAGCCAGGCTCGAAACTCCGGCGTTGCCACATGATCCGCCAGGAGTGTGTCCATGGAGCTCAGCCGAACTGACACGTCGGGTGAGCGCCCGCGCGCCTGCCGTAGCATCGACGCCCCAACCGCGGCTGGATCGATCGCGCTCTTCGCCAGGATTCGCAGCGTCGCTCCGTTGTACACGTGCTGCAGATACGGCATGTACACCTCTGGCTGCGGATCGCGCGCCGGACCGTACTGCCGCACGTCGCCCACCACGCCGACGATCGTCATCGGTTCAAGGGAGTCATACCCGGCAACAAGCACGCGGCCCAAAGGATCACGATCGCCAAACGCTGCCCGCACCAGCGCTCGGTTGACGATGACGACACGGGGCCTGCCCGCCATGTCGCCGTCCGTAAAGTCCCGCCCTTCCTCCACGGGCATCCCAAGCACTTCGAAGGTACGGGGCGCAATCACGTTCATTGCGGCAGGGCGTGCAGAGCTCAACGGCGACTCTTTCGGCATCCGATCGATCCAGTAGCCGCTGTCGGACTCCACACGTCCGGGCGGCCCCATCATCGCCCCTGCCGCGTCGACGCCCGGCACCTGCCTGATATCCGCAAGCAACGCCTGGAAGAACGCGCGACTATCTCCCCAGTCGGACTGAGTTGGTCGTGCCGTGGCTTCCATCACGACGACGTTCGCAGGTTCGAATCCGAGCGGCACGTGTTGGAGTGCGACCAGACTCCTGACGAGCAGCGCAGCAGTGGCGACGAGGACGACAGCCAGTGCGATCTCGGCGACGACGAGCACCTCTCGGGCGCGACTGCTGTCGCCCCCCGTGAGCCTGCCAGTCCCCTGATGAAGCGGTGTGTGGACGTCGCCTCGTGAGGCCTGCAGCGCTGGCGGCAGTCCGAACAGAATGCTGACGATCACGGACAGTACAACCGTGAAGAGCAGCACGCTGCCATTGATCCCTACCGTCTCGATACGCGGGACATCAGGGGGCGACAGGGCGACGAGTAGTCGCGTGCCCCAGATCGCCAGGGTTACACCGATGGCCGCTGCGGCCACCGCTTGCACAAGGGCCTCGACGAGCAACTGCCTGATGATTCGCCCACGGCTGGCGCCAAGCGCCGCGCGGATCGCTATCTCGGGGACTCGGGACGTCGCTCTGGCCAGCAGCAGCGTCGCCATCGTGGCGCAGGCGATCAGTAACACGAACGTGACGGCGCCAAGCAGCAGGTACAGCGTCGATGAGACGTCACCGACGATCTCTCGCAGCAGCGGCGTGGCGACAACACGGACGTTCGTGTTCGTTTTCGGGTACTGTGCTTCCAGGCGCTCTGAAATCGCGGTCAGCTCAGACTGGGCTCGTTCGAGAGACACGTCTGCCTTCAAGCGGGCAACGGCGCGAAAGTTGTTGCCACGCCGGTGAAGCTGCGCTCGGCTCCCGACGGCGGTGAACCAGACATCGGTGTCGAGCGGGTAGTCGAACGTTCGCGGCAGGACGCCGACAATCGGCACTGACCGATTGAAGAGGCGAAGGGGGCGGCCGATCGCCTGCGCAGGGTTGCCCAACTGCTGCCTGGCATAACCATCGGACACAATCGCGGCGCCCGCACCTCCCTCTCGAACTTCTTCGTGAGTGAATGATCGGCCGATCGAAGGTGCCACCGCGAAGACACGGAAGAACTCCTCCGTGACGGTCGCGGCGACGGCGTACTGGGCCGCCGAACCGGCCGTCACCGATGTCCGGGTACCGCTGTAGTACGCCATCGCATCGAAAGCGGTGCTCCGCTCCTGCCAGTCCAGGAAATCAGGAACCGACACCTGTCTCGATCGATCCCCGACCGTGTTGCCGCCGGTGGACAGGTAGGTCAGCGTGACGATGCGATCGGGGTCGGCGTAGGGGAGCGGGTCGAGGAGCACCGCGTGGACGACGCTGAACACAGTGAGCGCCAGGGCCATCACGAGTATGCCGACGAACGTTGCGGCGCCGTCCCGTCGCAACGTTCGGAGTGCATAGCGAACGTCCTGCCGCATCTCCTCGAGCCGGCGCGAGATCCAGACGGCGCGCGTGTCCTCTTTGACGAGCGGCGATATTACCGAACTTGAGCAGGGCCTGCCGACGCGCTTCGTCCGGCGGCATACCCCGTTCAATATTCTCCTGGGTCTCGCGTTCGACGTGGTCGCGAATGTCCTCATCGAGAGCAGTCCAACGCTCGCTTGGCGCGATTCATCGACCGTTCACTCCTGTGCCGCTGGACGAAGGATACGGCCGATGGCCCCGGCCAGCGTGTCCCACCGATCGGTTTCGACCTCGAGTTGCCTTCGGCCTTTCGCGGTCAGCCGATAAAACTTGGCGCGCCGGTTGTTCTCCGACGTGCCGTCCTCGAAGGTGATCCATCTCCGCTTGATCAAGCGGTGAAGTGCCGGATACAGGGAGCCTTGCTCGCACCTGCAGCACATCGTCGGAACCGCGTTCAATGGCCTTGGCGATCGCGTGGCCGTGCGCCGGCCCGAGGCGCAGCGTGCGGAGGATCAGTAGGTCCAGCGTGCCCTGCAGCAGTTCGAGGCGGTCCTCTTCGGCTTTGGTAGACATTCTAGGTGTCGACAATATGACTGGCCCACCTAGAATGTCAAGGTGAGCCGGCTTCGGGCGGGATTCGTTCGGCTGTCCCGGACGAACCGAGTGGCCGAGGGCCCCGAAACTCCGATGGCTGTTGCCTTTAAGGTCTTGCCGCGAGCTCGCGTTCAACGAAGTAGGAGTGCCTTGCGGATGGGCTGGCTGGGTGACTGGGATTCGAACTGCAAGATTGCCGCCGGACGGCCCTTCGGAACTGATGGCGGCGTGTGTGTGGCGCTGGCGATCGGTCCTGTGTAGTCGCCAGGTGTTGACCTGCCTAACGGCCAGGGCGGTGAAGTCCGGCGTACCGGCTATTGATGATGGGGTCTCGGAGGTGAAGGGGCACGCGTCGCGGCATTTGTCAGTTGCATCCCGTTGATGCAGCCCGGTTGTCAGGGCAACTGTTCTCTGAGGTGCGGGCGGCAGAACGGCCATGCGCCAAGTCCCAGCAATAGGCCACCTACAACAATGAATACGAGGGTCACGGAAAAGCCGGCCAGGAAATGGGGCAGAGTATAAGGTTTGCCATCGAAGAACAATCGATAAACAAGGCTCACGGCAAATAGCGCGACAAACGCAAATACAGGGAACAGTGCGGACAAGATGCGCTCGACGACTGAACCCTTCATTCGGCGCGACAAATATGCGCCGAGGGCGCCGACGAATGGCAGCACCAGATATGGGATGGCCATGAATTGGAATCTGTTCTTGTCAAAAGGCAACCAGATGAGCACGAAATAGAATCCGAAAAACAACAGACAGGATGCTGCTCCAGGCAACCACACCTTCTTGATATGCAAATCCATGGAAGGTCTCTTCTGACTCACTGACTTCGGCACTACGGGCCGCCAGAATTGCGCCCGATAAGGCTGACCCGCTTCACCGTCTCACCGCGCAGGTGCAGCGCGCGGATCGGTCCACGGCCGGCGGCGCCCGTCCGGGCGACGGCGAGAACGGAACGCCGGTTCGAGCACGGCCCACTGGGCGTCGGTCATGTCCATGCCGTCGAGTACCGACGGCGATCATACCGATGTTTCAGGCGGCTTCCGTATTTATGAGACAGCTTCTAGCCTGGTTCGAAGCCGAGCTCCGTCGCTGCACGACACGCCTGTTGGGACTGGTTCCTATATCGCGGCAACGGGTACACGCAGTTCACCGCATCAGCGGGCAATGCTCGGCAAACGTTCCGGTGCCGTCCCCAATCGGTTCGCCGTCTCAACGACGATGAATCCCGGTTAATCGAAGACTGGGCACGCTTCGGGCAACCCCGACGAACTGCGGCGAACCTGCAAGCACATCCTCAAGCGTCGGAAACAGGGGCTACATGGTCTGGCCTCAGAACGTCTGGAACCGGACAGCTCCTTTGAAGGTGCTGTCGCCGCCGCTGCGTAGTTCGTGTGACTATCTCCAACGCATTTTGTGTTATCGTGTGCCTGCTGGACCGTCACGTTTTTAGTCCGGTGCGGTCCTCCCCGGATCGCGCAACTCGGAAGTGGTCGGCTGTTCCACCGACAGAACCCGGGCCTGCAACGTGGTTTGCGCGATGACGCGGGTGATAACGCGCAGCCGACTCCCAAAGCGATCAATCGCATTCTGACCTTCGGCCGTGCCGTCGGTCTGGAGGGTTGCCCGGTGCCGGCTGAACGTCCATCGCGTGAACTGCAACGTACGTCCGTCATGATTCCTGTCGAGCAGCGGGTCTGCCTCCAGCAGATCGCCGACAAGAGATTCATTTCCCTCAGCGACACCATCCGGGAAGCCGTCCGCGAAAAAATCGAGCGCGAGCGGGACGAGGTCACGCATGGCCGCTGAGCCCACGGCTCCGGAGGTCTCTGCGCCAGTAAGGGAGCCTGTACCCCAAGTCTGCAATAGGAGCAAAGCCGTCGCGGGCGACTCAGCAAACGCGATTGCAAGTGGAGGCAGTGCGCGACGCGCCTCTGACGGCCCGTGGACCGCACAAGACCGCACCACCGACACGTCGGCGGGGGCTTGGCAGGAAGAAGGATGTGAGCGACCGCCTCGGCTGCTCTGACGACAGCGTCGACCGGTATGAACGAGCCGGAAAACTACCGATCGTCGTCCGCTTGCCTTCCGGCCGTAAGCGGTACGAACCTCGACGCGCTCGATCGCCTCATCGAGGAGGACTGGAAGAAAGGCTGGTAATGCCCACGGATCGATTCGGTTCATCTCGTCGAAGTGAACCAAATGGCGGCGACGGAGACGACGAAGAGGAGAACGGAATGGCGACAGCGAAGACACAGGAATCACGAGTTCGACGGCTGGCGCAGCGCAACGGCTATCGCGTGCACAGGTCACGACAGCGTGAGCACATCGAGGCCTAACGACCTGGCGTTCTGCTGCGAACGCTCAATTGAAATGTGGCGGCGTAGCCGCCGCTACCGAAATCATCCGCGTTCGTCAGCAGCAACGCCTTGTTAGGCGCCCCGTGCACGAGATTTGTGCTGCAGACGTGCCGCGATGATGGAGTCCAATTCCTCGAGAAACACGTTCGCGGGGAACGCGCCCTTCATGGTGTTGCAGCTCCAGCATGCGGTAACGCAATTCTCCAGCACGTACAGCTTTCAATTCTTCCCAACAGCGGCGTAAGTGATCGACAACCAGAATCAGTGTCCTCGTACGCCCTGTGCTCTCGTAGAACGCGAACGCCTCTCGGCCGCAATACCGACAGCAATACTCGTCGCGACAAAAAACGAGTGCCTCCAACAAATTACGACAGCGGCCCGCCCCTATCCGCGCGTGCCGCAGCAACCGGTCAAGTGCAGCGCTCTCTTGAAACAACAGTGCTGGGGATTCAGGCCATTCACCAAGACTTTTCGCCTCGAGCCGCCGAATCGCTGAGCGGACTCGGTCAACGGCAGCTTCGCCTCGCTTTGCTTGACGGTGCAGATCCTCCGCATTGAAGACGGCACATTTCCTCCGGCCGTCGCATTGCCCCCCACCGCGGGATCTGGCGGTATGCCTGCGTATCGCTCGATCAGCGCCGCCCACGTGGTGGCCTCAGCGTCCATTTGTTGTGATGAAGGTTGTGGTGCGCCTAACTACTTATGGACCTGCGAAGCCCATGTCCTTCGCAGCTAACGGGCGCCTATCCAATGTGACTGTCCGCACTCACAAGTAACGAACGCGACATATCTTACACCTGGTGATGCACCCCGGAACGAGGCGTGTATGGCTGCGGCCAGGATCGATGGCTGCGACCCGCCTGCAACCAACCGCCACCCCGTCGGCCGACGAAGACCCAGGGTAAGCCCCTCTTGATGAAGTCGTTGTGCCATCAGGGGCGGAAAGCGGGAGGCGGTTGACTGCGAGCCCCTTGCGGCCAACCGGATCGAGTCAGCCGAACCTCTCATGCACCACGTTCGTTCGGGGATTTCTAGATGAAAGTCGCCCAGAGTTGACCGGCGGATAGCACGAAGGGCTCGTAAAGAGACCAACAGGGCTCAAGAACGGGATCAGTCGCCAAAACTGCGGCGGACGGACGGACAGCGGGCCGGAGGGCCTGCGAGATTTTCTAGGGAATAGCGGGAAGTGTGGTGAGCCCGGTAGGAATCGAACCTACAACCAACAGATTAAGAGTCTGCTGCTCTGCCAATTGAGCTACGGGCCCGTCTGGGTCTTACGCGTCACGCCGCCACGGTCATGCTGAACGTCGGCCGTGCGCGGGTGGCGCGCCCGGCAGGACTCGAACCTGCGACCTACGGATTCGAAGTCCGGCGCTCTATCCAACTGAGCTACGGGCGCACGAACGACCAGTATAGGGCAACCGCGAGACCCGCGGCAAGCTGTCGGGCGCAATTTTGCCGCGCCGTGCGCCGCCGCGGGCCTTGGGGTAACGTGTCCACGAAAACGCCCATGGAATCCAGTGCCGCCGGCCTTCGCGTGTTGTCGCTCGCCCTCGGCGTGTTCTTCCTTTTCATGGGCCTCGACAAGCTGGGATGGATGCTCGATCCGGGCCTGCTCACCGCGCAGCTGCGCGGGTGGATCGATCAGGCACCGGCGCCCAGCCGCTGGTACATCCAGACGATTGCCATCCCCGGCGCGCCGCTCTTCGCCAGGCTGGTGCTGATTGGCGAGCTCACCGTCGCCCTGGCGCTCCTGACCGGCGTCCAGGTGCGGCTGGCGGCGGTCGCCGGCATCTTCATGGTCGTCAACTTCCACTTCGCGATGGGCGTGATGCTGAAGTGGAACTATCTCTGGAACGGCTACGGCCCGCCGGTGCTGGGCGGCCTGCTGGCCCTCGCGATAGGCGGCGGCAGTCTCCCGCTGTCGCTCTCGCGCAGGACGCCGCTGACCGGCCCCCGATGACCGACGTCACGGAGTTTGTCCCGGTGTCGAGCGCCGACGAGGTGCGGCAGATTCTCGAACTGCAGGCCGAGAACCATCCGTCGGCGGTGACGTCCGAGGTCGCCGCCAGCCAGGGCTTCGTCACGGTGCGACACGATCCAGATGTGCTGCTCCGCATGAACCAGGCCGCGCCCGCCATCGTCGCCAGACGCCACGGCCGCGTCGTCGGATACGCGCTGGTCATGCCGCGCTGGTTCGCTCCAGACGTCCCGATCCTGGCGCCGCTGTTTGCGATGCTCGAGACGCTCTCGTGGAAGGGTGTCCCGCTCGCTGGCAACCCGCGCTGGTTCGTGATGGGGCAGATCTGCGTGGCCGCCGGGCACCGCGGCGGGGGAGTCTTCGACGGGATGTACCGCGCGATGTCCGAGCACTATCGCGACCGCTTCGACTTCACCGTCACGGAAGTCGCCGCCAGGAACACACGCTCGCTGCGCGCGCACGCGCGCGTCGGGTTCGAGACCCTGCACGTCTATCCCGACGCGACCACTGGCGAGCAGTGGCACGTCATTGCCCTCGACCTATGACCACCGCCGCCACGCACGCCACCGGACGCCTGCCGAGGCAGGTGCCGTACATCATCGGCAACGAAGCCTGCGAGCGCTTCAGCTTCTACGGGATGCGCAACATCCTGACGCCGTTCCTGGTGTCGACGCTGCTGCTCTACGCGCCCGCGGCCGAGCGCGGCGGCATCGCCAAGGACGTCTTCCACAGCTTCGTCATCGGCGTCTACTTCTTCCCGCTGCTCGGCGGGTGGCTCTCGGACCGCTTCTTCGGCAAGTACCACACGGTGCTCTGGTTCTCGTTGATCTACTGCGCCGGGCACGCGATGCTGGCGGCCTTCGACGACAACCGCGCCGGCTTCTACACCGGCCTCTTCCTGATTGCGTTCGGCTCGGGCGGCATCAAGCCGCTCGTCGTGTCGTTCGTCGGCGACCAGTTCGACCAGTCGAACAAGTCGCTCGCGAAAGTCGTCTTCGACGCCTTCTACTGGTCGATCAACTTCGGCAGTTTCTTCGCCTCGCTGCTGATGCCGATCTTCCTGCGCGAGTACGGGCCGGCCGTGGCCTTCGGCATTCCAGGCATCCTGATGGGCATCGCGACGCTGCTGTTCTGGATGGGTCGCAAGCAGTACGTCCGCGTGCCTCCGACACGAGGGCAAGACCCGCACTCGTTCTTCAACGTCGCGCGGACCGCGCTCGTGGCCGAGCGGCCGGGCCTGGGACGGCCAGGTCTCGGCATCGCCGCGTTCGGCGCTGTCCTGGCCGTCGCGCTCCTTGCGTGCTGGGCGCTGAAGCCGGCCTTCTGGCCGGCACAGTTCGAGTTCGTCATCACCTTCTGCCTGGCGCTCGGCGCGCTCATCGTCTTTGGCGGCATCGGCACGTCGCTGCAGCTCGAACGCGCCCGCGGCGCGCATCCCGACAAGGCGATCGACGACGTGCGTGCGGTGCTGCGGATCCTGATCGTGTTCGGCCTGGTGACGCCGTTCTGGTCGCTGTTCGATCAGAAAGCGTCGACGTGGGTGCTGCAGGGCAACGCCATGCGCGTGCCGCACGAGGTGTGGTGGTGGCCCAGCTGGCTGGTGAAAGAGCCGGCGCAGATGCAGGCATCAACCCGCTGCTCGTGATGATGCTCATCCCGATCAACAACCTGTTCCTGTTTCCGCTGCTGCGCCGCCTCGGCTACGAGCCCACCGCGCTCCGGCGCATGGGGTGGGGCATCGGGCTCTCGGGGCTGTCGTGGATCGGCGCCGGCCTCATCCAGCTCCACATCGACAGCGGCGCGCCGACGTCGCTGGCGTGGCAGATCCTCCCTTACATGCTGCTGACGACAGGCGAGATCCTCGTGTCGGCCACCGCGCTCGAGTTCGCCTACAGCCAGGCCACCACGGCGATGAAGGGCGTGATCATGGCCTTCTGGTACCTGTCGGTGACCTTCGGCAACCTGTGGGTGCTGCTGACCAATGCCGCCGTGCGCAACGACGCGGTCACGGCGCGCATCGCCGGCACCGGGTTCAGCGAGAACGCGTTCCTGATGTTCTTCTTCGCGGTATTTGCGTTTGCCGCGACGCTGGCCTTCGCGCTGTACGCGAGGAACTACCCGCTGCAGGACAACTACCGCGTCTCGTGAGGCGCTACCTGACCTGCTGCCGCAGCCGCTCGAGGAAGTTCACGACAAGGACGAACGACTCGACGCGCACGTCCTCGGACCGGATGACCGCCGCGCGCGTCAGGTCCGGCGCCGGATCGGTCCACGCCACCCCTTGCGGGATGCGCATCCACACGCTCGGCCGATCGGCGACGATCGAGTCACCGGTCACGCGGTAGGGCACCTTCATCACGACGTCCTCGGAGCGTCCGTACAGCACCTGCGTGTTCGTGCGCCACTCGATCCACTCGGCGCCGCCTTCGGTCGAGATCTGCCAGCGGCCGCCTGGCCCCGGGAACGGCTGCACGTAGACCTCGCTTCGCCCCGATTCATCCGACATGTAGGCGATCCATCGCCCGTCGGGCGAGAACTTTCCAGCCAGCTCGTTGGACGCGGTGCCGACGACCGTTCGCGGCTCCCCTGGCGTCAGAACGCCGTCGCCGGCCGGCGTGAGCGGCAACAGCACGAGATCGGTGCCCGAATCCTCGCGTGCCTCGGTGAAGAGGACGCCGTGGCCATCCTTCTGCCAGTCGACTGGCATCTGCCGCCGCTTGCTCGTGGTGAGGCGCACGGGCTCGCCCGAGCCGTCGGTGCGGTGGAGGTAGAGGTTGAAGGCGCCGACGTCGGCCCGCCACGACGCGTAGACGAAGTGCCGCTCGTCAGGCGACCAGATCGGGCTCCAGTCGTTGTCCAGGTGGAACGTGAGGCGCGTCATCGTGTCGCGGGCGATGTCGTACGTCCATACGTCGGACTGCGTGCCCTCGCCGATGACCAGCAGGAGGCGTGCGCCGTCCTTCGAAAGCCGCACTTCGCGGTAGTCAGCCGGCACTGATCGCAGCGGACGCGTCTGGCCTGCGAGGTCCATCCAGTGCAGCAGGCGGTTGGCGCCGCTGCTCCGCCGATACGTCAGCACTCCGGTGTCGGACACCAGGTACTGCGCTCCGCCGTTCAGCACGACGTATTGAACGTCGCTTACCACCGGCACCGCCGTCCCCGTGACACGCAGTGCATCGGCGTCAAACGGCGCTGCGAACAGGCGACCGTCGTGGACGTAGAGCAGGTGCCCGCTCGACGCGTAGCGCGGGCTGAGCCCGGTGCCCTGCACCACCGTTCGCTGCCCGTCAGAAAGCCTCCACGCGACGATGGCGCCGGCCCGTGAGGCGTTCGACTCGGTATGGGCCGCGAACAACACGCCGCGACCGCCGGGAAGCGCGGCGGGCCAGCGGTGCGTGATCTCGCCGGCCTTCGCATCGAGCGTCGTCGCGGGCGTGGCGGTCCCGCCGGCCGACGCCACGCGAAAGAGCGGCCCTTCAGGGCGAGGCGCGAACACGATGCTGCCGTCCTCGAGCCACGTACCGCCGCGGCCCTCCTCGGCCGCACAGATCGTTGTCACGACCCCATCGTCCAGGGCGACCTTCATCAGTTGCCCGCGGGCGAAGAAGCCGACCGTTCGGCCGTCAGGAGAGAAGAACGGCGCGAAGGCGCCGTCCGTGGCAGGAAGCGCCGTCGCCTTCAGCTCGTCCAGGCGCCGCACGTGCAGTTGCCAGCGGCCGCCGTTCGCGCCGCGCGCGATGAAGATGACGCGAGAGCCGTCGGGCGAGACCACCGTCGTCGGCCCGATCCAGTTGAGACCGGCCCAGCCGACGCCGGCGAGCGTGGCCGCCGCGCCCGCGTCGACGCCGAGCGTCATGAATGGAATGGGCGCCGCTGTCGACGGCCGCCTGGCCAACTGTGCAGCAATCGCGGCGATGGCGACGACGCTCGCCGCGGCGGCAATTGCCGTCCACCGCAGTCCGCGGCGCGACGGCGCGACGCTCGAGCGAACGGATAGCGCATCGGACGGCGCCGACAGCGCGATGCGGGCTTCGCCGATGTCGCGCAACCGCTTCGTCGCGTCGCGTTCGAGGCAGCGGCGGAGCAGCGCGCCGACGGCGGAAGGCGTGTCGGCGGGGAGGGCCGAGAAGTCCACTTCCTGCGTCAGGATCGCCGCGAGCACGTCCGATGTCGTGTCGCCGTCGAAGAGACGCCGGCCGGCGAGCATCTCGTACAGCACGACGCCGAAGGCCCAGATGTCGGCGCGCTTGTCGATCGGCCGGCCGCGTGCCTGTTCCGGCGCCATGTAAGCCGCGGTGCCGAGGATCATCCCGGCCTCGGTAGCGTGGCGATGTCAGCGTCGGCGATGCGAGATCGTCGTTCGCGGCGGTGTCGTATTCGCCTCGTGCGCTTTGGCGAGCCCGAAGTCCAGCAACTTGACCTCGCCGTCGGGGGTCACCTTGATGTTGGCGGGCTTCAGGTCGCGGTGCACGATGCCGCTCTCGTGCGCGGCTTCGAGTGCTTCGGCGATCTGGCGGGCGAGCCCGATGCGCCTCCTCGGTGGGGATCGCGCCCTCGAGCGATGCGCGACGCCAGATCGTCGCCCGCGACCAGTTCCATGGCGAGCGCCAGTGCGCCGTTGCTCTCTTCGAGGCCGTAGATGGCGGCGATGCGGGATGGTTCAGCGCGGCCAGCAGGTGCGCTTCGCGCCGGAACCGCGCCAGACGGTCGGGGTCGGCGGCGACGGCTTCCGGCAGGACCTTCATCGCGACGTCACGCCCGAGTCGCGTGTCGCGCGCGCGGTAGACCTCGCCCATGCCGCCGGCCCCGATGGCGGCGAGGATCTCGAAGGCGCCGATGGACGTGCCCGGCTCGAGGCGCATGGGATGTCGCGTGGCTGAGCTGGGAGTCTATCAGGAGGTGGCGCGTGGCCCGGCGGGGAGTTGACGTGCCAGCCGCGCCGCACGCCGATCAGTGGAAGCTGACCGGCGGCAGGCAGACGGCAGGCTGCGCCGTCGGGATCACCAGCGACTCGGCGGACGCGGCCGATTCGGAGGGCGGCGGTCCGGCCGGCGCGGCGGGAGGCATGGCTGGCGGCCGCGGCTGGTCGGTCGCCGGCGGACGTCCCTTGCCGAGCCGGTACGAGTAGCTGGTGAGGAAGATGTTCTTCGGAAACGTCGCGTCGCCCGGGTTCCCCGTGTAAGGGTTGGGGTGCCGGTTGTAGTAGTAGCCGATCGGCACGTTGAACGAGAACGCGTGCTGGCCGTTCGAGTAGCTGATGCCGGGCTCGACGAACATCGCCGTGCCCGGCCGCCGCCAGCCGTTGCTGCTGCCCAACAGGTCGTAGCGCTTCAGGCCTTCCATCCGCCACGCCAGCGACGCCGCTGATGCCCTTCCACACTGCGTACCGTGCCGCCGAGCCCGTGCCAGGTACTGATCGGGAATCGAGTTCACGCCGAGGCCGACGTTCGGTCCCGTCGTCGTGTTGATCCCGAGGGTCGAGAGAATCGACGGCGTGTCGTTGGTGTCCTGCGGGTTGACCAGGTAGCTGCCAGACGCGAAGAGCAGCGACTTTCTTCACGCGCCAGAACGCCTGGAACTCCGTCATCAGGCCCCACGCCGCCGTCGCCGGGCTGCGCCGACTGATCGACGTACTGCAACATCTCGTGGCGCTCCCATCCCGGGACCGGGACGCCGAGGATGCCCGGGACGGCGCCGCGCACGTCGACGAACGTGTCCTGGTAGCCTTCGTTGCCGGTCGGGAACTTGATGCCGCCGCCGGCGGCGATGTTCCAGTCCGGATGCGTGCCCGGCTTGAAGATCCAGGCGCGGCTCGTCACGCTGATGTCGCCGAGGCCGCGGCCCCACTGGGGAACCTCGATGCGCGGGCCGGGCAGCGGCGACGAGGGATCGCGGAACGCCCACGCGGAGAACACGAACGGCACGCCGAGCGTCGACGCTCACGCGCGGCGTCATCACGCGGGTAATGCCGATGTCGAACAGGTTCTGCGTGTTCTTGATGTAGTTCTGCGTTCGTCTGCCGCTGGACCTGCTCGACCGTGCCGTTGTAGTGGTCGCTCGAGACGAGGTTGCGGGCGGCAGGCTCAGATCAGCCACTCACCGGGCTGCTGATAGACCGAGGCGTTCGCGCCAAACACGGGCGCGTTGTTTCTGATGAGGACTCAACCCTGTGCCCACGCCTGCGGCGTGGAGAGCACGAGGGCAGCGCCGGCGGCAAGGCCGGTGACGAGCGCGCGGGACCACAGGGACATCGAGAAGCTCCGTCGACGTTCAGCCGTCGACGGAGCAGTCTACGTACCTGCGCCGCGGCAGGGACCATAGTGTCCTCACACTAGGCCCGCACCCGAAAATGCATCAGCGGCTGCTGGCCGTGGTCGGCGCCGCGGGCGCGGACGCCGCCCTTGACGAACCGGTCGAACCACTCCAGGTTCGCGCGCGCCGCGTCGAGCGTCATCTTCGGCTCGGTGAACGCCGTGCGGCTGGCGCGGATAGACGGTGAACTTCGTCGTCACGCCCTGCCGCTTGAGCGCGTTGTAGAGCTCGTAGCCCTGCGAGATCGGCACGCGGTCGTCGGCCTCGCCGTGCTGGATCAGCGTCGGCGTCTTCACGCCCTTGACGTGGAACATCGCCGAGTGCGTGCGCCAGCGCGTCGCCGCGTCCCAGAACTCGCCGCCGAAGTAGTCGGGCACGAAGCCGGGGATGTCGGTCGGTGCCGGTGAAGCTCATCAGGTTCGTCACCGCGGCGCCCGCCGACGCCGCCTTGAAGCGCTTGGTCTGCGTGATCGACCCACGACGTCATGAACCCGCCGTAGCTCCAGCCCATCACGCCGAGCCGCTCGGCGTCGGCGACGCCCATCGCGACGACGTGATCGACGCCGGTCATCAGTCCTGGTAGTCGCCGCCGCCCCAGTCGCGACGGTTGGCGTGGCGGAACTCCTTGCCGTAGCCGCTGCTGCCGCGCGGGTTGACGCGCAGGACGGCGTAGCCGCGGGCGGCGAACGCCGCGAGCGGGTAGGGGCTGGGCGCCGCCGATGAAGCTGCGGACGAAGACGCCCGCCGGGCCGCCGTGGATGACAGCAGCAGCGGCACGCGCGTGCCGGCCTCGTAGCCGGCGGGATAGGTCAGCAGGCCTTCGATCTCGCGGCCGTCGGTCGACTTCCACGTGAGCGGCCTCGGTGCGGCCGAGCGGCGCGCGAACGCCGGCTGCACCGTCGCGACCTTCGTGCGCGCGAGACGGTCGCCAGACGGCGCAGCGAACGGCTCCGGCGCGCGATCGACGTCCTGCGCCGCGAAGCCCGACGTGCGTGCCGGCGCGGTTCAGCGCTCGCCGTCGGACCGACCGGTCGCCGGCGTCGAGCGTCGACCGCGGCGCCGCCATCGACGGGGAGCGCGATGAGCCGGCCGCGCGAGCCGGTCCGTCTCGCGTGGCGACGATCCGCCGTCCGTCCGCCGACCAGCCGAGAGGTCGGGCTGCTGCGTCCGGCGTCTCGGCCAGCACGCGCGGCGTGCCGCCGGCGGCCGGCAACGACTGCGACGCGTCGATCGCCGGGCCCAGGCGGCGGCTCGTCGCTGCGGTGAACGCGATCGAGCTTCCGTCGGGCGAGTAGACGGGATCGGTTTCCGCGGCGGCCGTCGCCGCCAGCGGCCGCACGGCTGCCGTCGGCGACCGTGACGACCGAGATGTCGCCGAGCGGCCAGTCGTCGGAGTCGGCGTCTTCTGGTGCGAGAAGGCGATCGCCTTGCCGTCGGGCGACCAGTCGAAGTCGACGACGCGTCGGCGTCGCCCCGGCGTCAGCAGCTGCGCCGTCGCGCTTGCCGTCCGCGCCCTTTTCGACCGGCGCGACGTACAGGCGGTTCATCTTCACGTTCTCGTCGATGCGTGCGCCAGTCGCGCTTCTCCTTGTCGGCCTTCTCCTCGTCGTCGGTCTTGGCGGTCGCGCATGAGGAAGCGCGATCGACGTTGCCGTCGGGCGACCAGTCGAACGCGCCGACGCCGCCCTTCTCGTCGGTCATCATCTCGGCTTCGCCGCCCGCCGGGTTGATCCGCCAGACGTTGGCCTTGCCGCTTCGCGAGCGAGAGGAAGCCGAGCCACTTGCCGTCGGGCGACCAGCGCGGCGCGGTCGACGACTTCTCGCCGCGCGTCAGCTGCCGGCTGCCCGATCCGTCGGCGCATGCCACGTGGACGTGGCTCAGCCACTCGCTCTTCTCGCCGTCCATGACCGCCTCGCCGACGACGAAGGCGACGCGGCGGCCGTCGGGCGACGGCGTCACCGCGGTCACACGACGGACTTTCATCATCGTCTCGACGGTCCAGCCGCCCTCGTCGGCGCCCTGAAGCGCGGGGGGACGAACGTGATCGCAACGGCAATGCAGGCAGCAAACGCACGGGTGCGTGTCATGAGCAGGTCCTCGTGGAGCGGGTTATACCTCTGTCGAATGGATGAAGGGAAGGGGCAGACGGATGTCGTCGCGTCGGTCACGGCGGGTCTCGTCGGGGTACGCCAGGTTGGTTGCCGTCGTAGGTCGAGTCAGCTCACGTGATGCCATTGACGGCATCGTGGTGACTGGCTGTGGATGACGCTGATGCGGCTGGGCAGGAAAGACGACGCGGCGTCGGTGCTCGAGCGCATCACCCCGTCGATGGACATCCTCGAGAACCAGTCTACGCACCGCCGGCTGCTGATGTACAGGGCCTCGCGACCCGGAATCGCTGCTCGACACTGCGAACGCCGACGCGACGACGATCGCGACGCAGGGATACGGTGTCGGAAACTACTACCTTGTGCGCGGCGACCCGGCGCAGGCGCGGCGGATCTTCGAGCGTGTCGTCGCCGGTGGCGGGTGGAATGCGTTCGGGTACATCGCCGCCGAAGCCGACCTGGCTCGAGACGCGCGGTAGGGCACGGGCTCAGCGCTTGTGCACCGTGCCGCCCTTCATCACGAAGCTCACCCGCGTCATCGCCGAGATGTCGGACAGCGGATCGCCCGGCACTCCGACCAGGTCGGCGATCTTGCCGGCCTCGACGGTGCCGAGGTCTTTCTCCATGCCCAGCAGCTCCGCGGTGACGCTCGTCGCCGACCTTGATGGCCGCCATCGCCGGCATGCCGGCCTCCACCATGTAGACGAACTCGAGCCCGTTGTCGCCGTGCGGCGCGACGCCCTGGTCGGTGCCGAACGCGATCTTGACGCCGGCCTTCAACGCCTTCGCGAATGTCGCCTGGATCTGCGGGCCGATGGCCGCGGCCTTGGGCCGCACGACCTCGGGAAAGTAGCCGTCGACCTTCGCCTTCTCGGCGACGAACTTCCCGGCGCTGATCGTCGCCACGTAGTAGGTGCCGTGCTCCTTCATCGCCGTCATGACGTCGTCGGTCATGAAGGTGCCGTGCTCGATCGAGTGCACGCCGGCTTTCACGGCGCGCAGCATGCCCTCGCTGCCGTGGGCGTGGGCGATGACGGTCATCCCGTAGTCCCGCGCGGTCTCGACTACCGCCTTCAGCTCCTCGTCGGTGAAGAGCGGCGCCTGCCCGCTCTTCGCCAGGCTCAGCACGCCGCCGGTGGCGGCGATCTTGATCGCGTCGGCGCCGTCCTTGTACCGCTGCCGCACCGCGGCGCGCATCTCGTCCGGCCCGTTCGCGGTGCCGGGGAGCACCGGCGCCAGCAGTTCCTGCAGCTCCGTCGCCAGTCCGTTCGTGCTGTCGCCGTGCCCGCCCGTCGTCGTCACGCGACCCGGCGGCGATGATGCGCGGCCCGACGATCCATCCCTTGGCCACGGCGTCACGCAACGCCAGGTTCAGCTTCTGGCCCGCGCCGCAGTCGCGCACGGTCGTGAAGCCCGCCATCAGCGTCTTCTGCGCGTAGGTGGTGGCGCGCAGCGCGAGGTCGGCCGGATTCAGGAAGAACCGCTCGGCGTAGCCCGCCTGCCCGGACTGCTGCGACGAGAGGTGCACGTGCATGTCCATCAAGCCCGGCATCAGCGTGCCGGACTTCAGATCGACGACCACGTCGCCCGGGCCGGGCTCGGCGTAGCCATCGGCGACCGAGACGATGCGATCGCCGTCGACGGTCACGGTGACCGACGTGCGCGCCGTGTTGGAGCGCCCGTCGACGAGACGGCCGGCGTGGATGAGTGTCCTGGCGTCGGCGCTTGCGGCCAGCAAAGACGTGAGCAGGGCAGTGGTCGCGGCGAGAGGGGAGACGGGGCATCGTTTATACGAGTTAGAGTTCAGAGTTCAGAGTTCAGAGTTACGAGTTACGAGTTACGAGTTGCAGCGCGCTACGGCGCCGGCGCGAGGCCATGGCGGCGCATGATTTCGGCCATCTTGACTCGGTCCGGCGGCCCGCCGGCGGCCGTGTTGATCACCTCGGCAGCCTCGCGAAAATACTGCGGTCCGATCGCGGCGGGCGTGATGGCACAGAGCGCCTTCACGTCCTGGCTGCCGGCATTGTCGAACCGGTGAACGGCGCCGCGCGGAATGCAGAGCGCCTGCCCTGGCCCGACGTCGATCCGTTTGCCGTCGACTGTCCAGCTCAGCACCCCCTCGATCCCGTATACCGTCTCTTCGTAGTGATCGTGGCTGTGCGCCGGCGCCGCCAGCCGCTGCGCGGCCGGGACCGTGAGCTCGAAGAGGGCGAGGCCGCCGCTCGCGTCGTCTCCCGTAATCAGGAAGCGCACGCCGAGCGGCCCGAGGTGAATGGTCTCGTCGGAGGGATTGACCCGGACGTCGGTTGTCTGCCGTGCCATTGCCTGCCTCGTTTAAGGTTAATTCGTTTACTGGTGCTAGTGACCGGTTTCAACGGCTCAACACGATCGGTCTCTCGTCCGACGCCTCGGCGCGATACCGCCGTTCGACGTACTCGAACCAGTCGAAATCCGCCGGCCGCGCCGCCCCTGACATGTCCTGGCACGCCATGCCGACGAATGCGCCGGTGAAGTTCGGCAGGCCCGGCGTCGTCGCTTCATCGGACAGGATGCTGGCGTCGAACAACTCCGGCAGCCAGATCCAGTCGCCGCCGGCCGCCCGATAGCCGAACGTGAGCCGCTCGAAATCCACGTCGACGCCCAGTTCGACCGGCCCTGGCGGAATCGGACGCGGCGGCGTGAATGCGTCCGCCGTCACGGAGTCCGGCAGCGACGACATCACCCGCACGTGACGCCCGGCCGCGTCGTCGTGCGAGATGTAGAGATAGTGATACTTGGCGCCGCCGTAGTAGCAGATCAGCCCGGCCATCTGCTGGAAGTGTTCCGGCTCGAAGTCGACGACCGTCTCGCGCCGAGTAGCAGTGGGCCTGCTGCCGCCGTGCCACGAGCGCCTGGCGGAAGAGGCTGCCCGGCGTCTCCCGCCCGTAGAGCCGCAGATGCCCAGGCCGCGCGGTGAGGCTGAAGAGTTCTTCGGGCCACGGCGATCGCAGCCACTGGAACGCCAGCGGCAGTCCGGCGGCGTCGAAGTCCTCGCGCGAGGGCGCGGGCTCGAACGGGTGTGGAGGCAGCCCGGGCGCTTCGGCATAGAGCACCGGCAGCCCGTCGCCGTTCGTCGTACGAAGCCACCCGTCGTCACCCCACGTCATCGGCTGAATCGCGGTCTCGCGTCCAAGGATGCAGCGCCCGCGATTCGGGATCGGCCGCCCGCACAGGTACACCATGTACGTCCGGCCGTCCGGCGTCTCGACCAGGTCGGCGTGACCGGCTCGCTGCAGCGCGGCGTCGGGCCGATCGCGCGCAGTGAGGATGTAGGTGTCCGGGTGCAGTTCGTACGGGCCTGTCAGCGACCGCGACCGCGCCATCGTCACCGCGTGGCCCCATCCCGTGCCGCCCTCGGCCGTGATCAGGTAGTACCAGCCGTCCCGCTTGTAGAGATGCGGCGCTTCCGTGAGCCCGATCGCCGTGCCCTCGAAGATCACGCGCCGCTCGCCGACGAGCCGCCGCGAGGACGGCGAGTACTCCTGCAGGACGATCCCGGCGAACCGGTTGCGGCCGGGACGGTGGTCCCAGAGCATGTTCAGCAGGTACTTGCGCCCGTCGTCGTCGTGGAAGAGCGACGGGTCGAAGCCGCTGCTGTTCAAGTACACCGGATCGGACCACTGACCGTCGATCTCCGGGCTCGTGACGAGGTAGTTGTGGAAGTCCCGCAGCGACGCGCCGGAGGCGCCGCCCACCGTCGTGCGGCCGTACCGCTTCACGTCGGTGTAGATCAGATGGAACAGCCCGTCGTCACGGGACAGGCACGGCGCCCAGACGCCGCACGAGTCCGGGTCGCCCAGCATGTTCAGCTGACTCGGGCGCGAGAGCGGGCGCGTCAGCAACCGCCAGTGCACGAGGTCGCGCGAGTGATGGATCTGCACACCCGGGAACCACTCGAACGTCGACGTCGCGATGTAGTAGTCGTCGCCGACGCGCACGATCGACGGGTCCGGGTTGAAGCCCGGCAGGATCGGGTTGCGGATAATGGGAGCGTCGTGGGTCATCGTGCCTGCGGATCGCGAACCAGGGCCCAGAGGAGCGCGGCGCCCGCGAGATCGAGGATGGCGAGGCCGACGAAGAACGGCGTATAGCCGACGGTGGCGACCAGCCCGCCGATCAGCAGCGAGAAGATCAGCAGCCCGAGGTTGCCGAACGTGCCGGCCATGCCGGCGACCGTCGCCACCTCGCCGCGCCGGAAGAGATCGGACGACATCGTGATGACCGTCACCGAGAGCGTCTGATGCGCGAAGCCGCCCAGGCTCAGCAGCGCGATTGCCGCGTACGGGCTCTCGACGACGCCGACGAAGGCCATGCCGACCATCAGCGCCGCGCCGACCGTGAATGCCCAGCGCCGCGCGTCGATGAGGCTGACGCCGCGCTTCTGTAACGCCGCTACGATCACACCGCCGAAGAGACAGCCGATATCCGCGGCGAGAAACGGCATCCACGCGAAGAGCGCGATCTGCTTCAGGTCGAAGTGCCGCACCGTCGTCAGGTAGAGCGGCACCCAGAAGGTCAGCGTCCCCCAGGTCGGGTCGGCGAGGAAGCGCGGCAGCGCGATGCCCCAGAAATTCCGCTGGCGCGCGATGGCGAGAATCGACGGCCGGCGCCCGTCGTCACGCAGGTGCGATTCCTGGCCGGCCGCGATGTAGTGGCGCTCCTCCTCCGACAGCCGCGGATGCGTGGCCGGCGACTGGTACAGCCACAGCCACAGGCCGACCCAGACCAGGCCGAAGCTGCCGGTGATGACGAACGCCATCTGCCAGTTGTAGGTGAGGATCGCCCAGGCCACCAGCGGCGGCGCGAGCATCGAGCCCGCCGACGCGCCGATGTTGTAGACGCCGCCGGCAAAGCCGCGCTCCTTCGCCGGGAACCACTCGGCGGTCGCCTTCATCCCGGCGGGATTCGCCGAGCCTTCGGCGAATCCGAGCAGGCCGCGCATGACGGCCAGCGTCTGCCAGTTGTACGCCAGGCCGTGCGCCATGCTGATGAGCGACCAGGCCGTGGCGAAGATCGCCAGGCCGCGCTTGAGGCCGAGCACGTCGAGCACGTAGCCGCAGATCGGCTGCAGCATGATCGCGATCTGGAACGTGCCGACGATCCACGAGTATTCCTGCGCGGTGATCTTCAGGTCGGCCAGCAGCGTCGGGGCGGCGACGGCGAGGGTGCTGCGGGTCAGGTAGTTGATGATGGCCCCCAGCATCACCAGGCCGATCATCCACCACCGCACTGCTCGGGTCGTCGCTCGCGTCATGCCGGTTGCCGTGCCTCCTGCGGGATCCGCCAGTTCGTTGCGGGGCCGAACAATATCATGGGCTCGGCTTCGCCTCGGGGAGGGCGCGGCGCTTACGCGCCGCGGAGGGTCCTCCCTTCGCTCGGCGGAGGTTACGTCGCTTCGAGTGTCTTCTCGAAGCAGACGCTGTCGTCCCACTGGTCGTACACGCCGTACGGCGGGATGTGCCGGTAGCCGCTGCGCTCGTACAGCCGGATCGCGCCGACCTGACGGTCGCCGGTCTCGAGCCGCATCGTGCGATAGCCGAATTCCCGGGCGTGCCGCTCCAGATCGGCGAGCACTGCCGCGGCGACGCCGCGGCCGCGCCAGGCCGGCACGGTGAACATCCGCCTCACCTCGGCGATGTCGGCGTCGTAGGGCCGCAGCGCGCCGCACCCGACCGGCTCGCCTTCGCTCGAGGCGACGACGAACACGGCGCGCGCGACGTCGAGGTCGGTGACCGAGAAGCCGGCGTTGCCGTCGAAGCCGCGGTCGGCGTAAATCGTCTCGATCTCGCACGTCAGCGCCTCGAGCAGCGCGCGCGCCACGGGCCCGCGCGGATCGGCGGGCTCGAGGGTGAGTGTTCCGCCGCTCATTTCAGGTAGCGCTCCACTTTGCGCAGATCCGGCGGTTTCGCTTTCCACAGCCCCTTCCACAGGTCGCCGACCTCGGCCAGCCGCCCCGGCAGCGTGCGGATCGTGAAGTCGCGCCGGTCCACTCCCGCGTCCACCTCGTCCCACGTGAGTGGCGTCGACGCGCCCGCAAACTCGCTCGCCCGCGCGCTGTAGGCGCAGGCCAGCGTCTTGCCCTCGATGTTCTGGAGGTAATCGACGTAGACCTTCGCGCCGCGGCGCTTCACGCTGCGCTCGACGGTGGCGACCTGCGGGTGGCGGGTCGCCACCAGTGTCGCGACAATCTGCGCCCACAGCCGCCCCGTCTCGTACGACGTCTGCTTCGGCATCGGGACGTAGACATGGAGGCCATCGGAGCCGGAAGTCTTCGGCACGCCAATCGCGCCGACCTTCTGCAGCTCGTCGCGCAGCCAGCGCGCGACGTCGAGTACCGTTTCGAACGACGTGCCCGGCATCGGATCGAGGTCGAAGGCGATGTGGTCCACGATGTGCAGCGACTGGATCCGCGAGAACCAGGGGTCCTGCGAGATCGCCGCCAGCTGCGTCAGGTAGAGCAGCGTCTTCAGCGACCCGCCCACCGGCCGGCTCGGCACGTCGTCATCCGGCAGCACTTCGATGCGCACGCCGGGCGGCGGCTGGTCCGGCGCGCGGTGCTGATAGAACGCTTCGCTGCGCACGCCATTGGGATAGCGCTTCATCACCAGCGGCCGATCGGTCACGACCGGCACGATGAACGGCGAGATCGCGACGTAGTAGCGAAGCAGGTCGCCCTTGGTCAGCCCCTCCGACGGCCAGAAGATCTTGTGCAGGTTGGTGACGTCGAGCGAGTCGCCGTCGGGCAGGACGAGCACGGCCTTTGCCTTGCGCGCGCGCTCGATCTCATGGAGCTGGTCGACGACGAGCTGCAGCGGCGGCGCCAGCGGGAGCTCGCGTGCCGATCTGGACTTCTTCGTGGTCCCGCGCTTCGGCGCCTTTGCCGACGCCGGCGTCCGGCCGGCGGTTTTGGCGGCCGGCGGGTCTGCAGCTTTCGTCTTGGGAGCCGTAGTCCTGGCACCCCGTGGGGCCCTGAAGGCGTGCGGCCGCCTGCGCGACCAGCGTGCCTCCCGCTTCGCGGCGCACATCCTTCGGCGCCTTGTCGTCGCGCAGCCCGAGGTACGCCGGATGCCGGAGCTTGTTGTCGTCGGTCCATTCCGTGAACCGAACCTGCGCCACCAGCGCCGGCTTCACCCAGTGCGGCGTCTCGTTGGTCATCGGCGGCGGCACGTCAAACGGCGACGACTTCCGGTCGAGCGACGTCAGCGCCTTCATCAGCCGCCCGAGCTCGCCCTCGTTGAAGCCCGTTCCGACGTGGCCGACATAGACGAACTGCCCGTCGTCGTCGTAGACGCCAAGCAGCAGCGCGCCGAAGTGCGCGCGCGCGCCGCGCGGCTCGGTCCACCCGCCGATGACGAACTCCTGCGCATGCTGGAGCTTGAGCTTCGCCCAGTCGTTCGTGCGCTTGCCCGAGAAGTACTTCGACGACGCGCGCTTGGCGATGAGGCCTTCCCAGCCATGGTCCATCGCCTGGCGGTAGAGGTCGCGGCCGTCCTGGCCGGTTTGCGGCGACATCCGCAGCAGCGGCGATCCGGGATCGCCGAAGACTCGCTCGAGCGCCGCGCGTCTTGCGGTCAGCGGCAGGCCGCGCAGGTCGTGCGGGCCGTCGCGCAGCAGGTCGAACGCGATGAACGCCGACGGCGCGTCATCGGCGTCGCGAACAGTTTTCAGGTGGATGCGGCCCTGGAGATGCTGGAAGCCGACAGGCTCGCCGCGCGCGTCGAGGGCGACGATCTCGCCGTCGAGCAGCAGCGGCTCGCGGCGCTTCAGCGCGAACCGCTGGAGCGCCTTGACGATCGCGGGAAACTGGGCGGTCTTGTCGTTGCCGGCGCGCGAGAACAGCCTGACGACGGGCACGGGCCGTCCGGGCGCGACCGAGGCGAGCGCGCGCACGCCGTCGTACTTGGGCTCGTAGACGAACTCAGGGTGCGCCAGCGGGACCTCGACGGTCGAGGCCAGCATGGGTCGCACCTGGTCGTCGCGCTCGCGCCATGTCGCGATGGCCACGACGCGAGCATAACAGGAGACTGTCGAGGTGCCTGGTAATGGCGCGGCTGAAGCCGCGCCCTCCTACGCCGTCATCAGCTCGTGTTCGGCCCGCAGCCAGTCGCCCAGCGGATCGGTCGAGAAGCCGCGCTCGAGCGCGATGAAGTACGCGCGCGTGGCGATCTCGTCGTGCGACGGACGCGAAGACGTTGACGCGAGACTCACGGCGTCGCTCGCCGCCTCGGTCTGGCTGGCCTTGCGGCGGGTCCGCGGCGCCTTGGGCGCGGCAGGCGTAACCGCTTCCGCGGGCTTGGCCGCGCGGCGTCGAGTGGTCGGGGTGGTCGCTGAAGCGGGCTTGCTGGCGGTCGTGCGCTTGCTCATCTGTGTCGTTCTCCGGCCGCCTTTCGGACGGCCCTTGCCATTGGTTACGCGGGCGATTGCGTCGGCCCGTCGCCATCGATTGTAGCGCGTATTTCCCAAGGATCTCGCGTGGTCCGACATCACGATGCCGTGACGAACCACTCGGTGACCTGCGGGCGCGACTCGGCACCGCACGCACGCGGCCGGACCGCGCCAATCGGTCCATCGCGCTTGCAGTGGTCCGACCACTGGGCTAGCATCGGGCCGAGACGGAGGACGGCGATGCTTGGAGGACGAAGCAGCGACGAGTGGGTGGCCGAGTACAGCCAGAGCCATCAGCACCCGATCAATCGCCTCTGCCACACGTTCGGCATCCCGCTGATCGTGCTGTCGCTCGATCCTGTTTGTCGTCGCGTGGTTCGTGGAAGGCTTCTGGCCCGTGCCGGCCGCTCTGTTCATCGCCGGCTGGGCGCTGCAGTTCATCGGCCACGCCTTCGAAGGCAAGCCGCCGGAGTTCTTCAAGGATCCGCGCTTCCTGCTGGTGGGCCTGCGCTGGTGGCTCGCCAAGATGCGCGGGAAAGCGTAGTCGCTACGAATACCGGTCGTTGAACCACGGCTCGGCGCTGTTCGAGTAGCCCCGCACCTCCCAGAAGCCCTTGCGATCCCGGTCGAGGAAGTCGATCCGGCGGATCCACTTCGTCCCCTTCCAGGCGTAGAGCTTCGGCGTGATCATCCGGACCGGGCCGCCGTGCTCGCGCGGCAGCGGCTCGCCCTGCCACGTGTGGACGAGCATCACGTCGTCTTCCATCGCGCGCGCCAGCGGCAGGTTGGCCGTGTAGGGGATCGAGGTCCCCGGCATCTGGTCGTAGCCGGTGCAGAGCACGTGCGTCACCGGCTCCTTCGGCACGACGAGCTCCGCGAGCGTCCTGAACCTCACGCCTCGCCATTGATTGTCGAAGCGGCTCCACGTCGTCACGCAGTGGAAGTCGCTGACGTCATCCACCTGCGGCAGGGCCAGGAAGTCGGTCCAGGTGAGCGTCATCGGGCTCTCGACCAGGCCGCCCAGCTCGAGCCGCCAGTCGTCGAGCGAGACCTCGGGTACGTCGCCGAGGTCGAGCACCGGCCAGTTTCGTACTTCGTGCTGGCCGACGGGCAGCTTCGGCATGCCGTCGCGGTTGGCGTCGCCGGTGCCGCTCGGGGTCAGACCCTCGAACTGCACGTTGACGGCGTCGGCGTGGAGGGTCTTCTGGCGCTCGATGAACCGCAGCCGGCGCTGAACGAGGTCGTCCATGGTCGCTTTACGTTCTCTTAACAGTGCCTGGCACCGTTAACGGCTCTTAACAGTGCCTGGCACCTGGAGGTCGGCGTGCGCCTTGCGGCGGCTTTCGACCGACCGCTTCCAGCCCTCGGGATCGACGAACGGGTTGGGGCCGCCGGCCTTCTGCTTCTCGCGCTTGGCGGCCATCCCATAGAACCCCGCATGCGCGCCGAGCCACACGTCCGGCGTGAGCGACGCCTGCACACGGAACGCCCGCTCGTAGTCCGCGGCGATGTCGGGGTAGGTCGTCATCCCCGACAGCACGGTTCCCGGATTCACCGCCGTGCTGCCGGCGAACACCACCGACAGCGTCCGTCCGCCGTCGACGATGGCCGTCGTCCACGTCGTGCAGCCCTTCGTGTGCCCCGGCGTGTGCACGGCCTTCAATGTGATGCCGCCGAGCGCGACGGTGTCGCCGTCGGCCAGCACGCGGTCCACCTTCACCGCCGGAAACGGCACGTTGTCGCCAAAGAGGTAGTCGCCGCGGCCGCCTGCCTCGACGAGCTCCGCGTCGCCCTTCATGACCATCACCTTCGCGCCGCTGGCTGCCTTCATCGCCGCCAGGCTGCCGACGTGGTCGAAATGCGCCTGCGTCGTCAGCAGGATCTTGATGTCCTCGACCTTGAAGCCCAGCGCGCGCACGGACTTCTCGATGAGCGGCGCGGTCTCCGGAATCCCGCCGTCGATCAGGATGTGACCCTCCGGCGTGGTCAGCAGAAAGATGCCGAGGTCGCTCGTGCCGACGTAGTAGATGGGGCCGATCACCTGGAACGGCTCGAAGGGGATGTTCCACTTCGACGTGTCGAAGGTGCCGAGCGCTGAAGGGGAGGGCGGCGGCGCCAGCGGCCGGTCCTGCGGGGGCGTGGCCAGCGCGGCAAGGGCACCGATGAGAACAAGTATGCAAACGGGCATCCGACGATTATAGAGATCCGGTGCAACAGCTGAGTTCTCGATCGCCCCGGCAGGCCCTAATATCAGGGATGTGGCAGATGACGCGCCGAACGATCCGCCGGGGCCGCCGATCAGGCGCAAACGGCGGTGGTTGAGACGAGCCGTCATCGGGCTCGCCGTACTGGCGCTCGGCTTCCTGTTCGTCCTCCATCTGCCGCCAGTCCAGGAACGCCTGGTCTCGACCGCACTCCGATCCTTTCGCGCCACGCAGAGTCTCGACCTCACCTGGCGTGACGTGCGATTCAACCTCGTCACCCGCTCCGCGCACATCGACGGACTGCGGCTCGGCGCCAGGGGCGCCCCCGCGCCGCTCGTCGCCGCCGATCAAGTCGCGGTCCGCTTTCCGTTCGGCCTGTTTCGCGGCCGGCTCGACGGCCTCGACGTCACGCTCGTCAACGGCGCCGTCAACCTGACGCGCGAGCACGGCAAGTGGGCGACGATCCCCGCGGTATGGCTCGAATCCACGCCAGGGCGCCCGGCGCGCACGCTCCCCGCCTTCAGGGCACTGCGCTTCCAGCGCGTGGACGTCGTCTACGACGATCGCGACGCGCGCTTCCGGAGCGAGACCAAGGGCCTGCAGGTGAACCTGCTGCCGACCGGGTCGGGCATTGCCGGCGATCTCGCCGGGGATCTGACGCCCGGTTCGACCACGACGATCAGGTGGGAGCCGCGAGGCACGGTGCTGTCGCTGCGCGGCGGGCGGGCGCGGTTCTCTCCGGCCGGAGCGGGAGTCGACAAGCTGCAGCTCGACGCGCCTGAAGGCCGGATCTCCTCAGACGTGCGGTTTGCCTTCAAGGGCACCGACCGCTTCGGGCTCACCGCGCGCGCCGACCTGAAGGCCGACCAGCTCGCCGGCTGGGTGCAGGCGCTCGAGACCGCGCGCGGCGATCTCCCAGGTCGACATCTCGATGCCGGCGGCCGCCGGCGCGCCCGCCTTTGCCGACATCGTGGCCACGAGCCCGCAGATGGTGTGGCGCGAGCTCGCGGTGAACGACCTGCGCGCCGCCGGGCCGCTCGAGACCGGCGCCGTCACGCTCAACACGATGGCGATGCGGCTCGGCCCCGGCACGCTCGCGGGCAACGCCCGTCTTGCGTGGACCAGCGAGGGCGACAACCGTGCCGAGCTGACCGGTCAGAACATCGACCTCGCCGCGACCCTCCGCACGCTCGTGCCGAAGTCGCCCGCTGTCGCGCGATTCACCCCTGGCGCGCTCGTCAGCGGCCGGTTCACCGGCACGTGGCAGGGCTGGAAGTCGGCGACGCTCGACGGCACGCTCGACACGAACTGGCGCGCGCGGCCGCTGCGCGGTCCCGAACGATACGCGCTCTCCGGACGCCTCCGCGCGCGATTCGCGAAGGGCCCGTGGACGCTGGACCTCGACTCGCGTGTCGACGACGCCCTGAACGTCGCCGGACGATGGACCATGCGCGCCAGCGCCGCGGACTTCGCGGACTGGCCGATCGACGGCGCCCTGGCGCTCGACGGCGCGACGCCCGGCACCCTGCGCACCGCGTTGCGGCTGTTCGACATGGACGAGCCGGCCGACCTGAGCACGGCCGAAGGGCGTGTGCAGGGCACAGTCACGCTCGACCGCGTGCTCGGCAACCCGACGGCGAACGTGGACCTGACGGGCTCGCTCCAGTGGCCCGACCAGCCGGTCATCGACACCCGCGCACAAGCCGTGATCACCGCGGACCAGGTGAACCTCACCTCGTTCGAGGCGACGTCCGGGCCTAGTCGCGCGACCTCGGCGCTGACGATCGACCTCAACCGCGACACCATCGACGGCCAGTTCGCCGCCACCGCCGTGCCGGTCGAGTCGTGGCTGCGACGCTTCGATCTCTCCGCGCCGGTGACCGGACCGGTGGACGTCACCGGACGGCTATCCGGCCCGTTGTCGAAAATCGTCGTCGACGCGGATGTCGCCGGCGGCCCGCTTGTGCTTGCTGGGCAGGCCTTCGATCGCGTCACCACGGCGGTGAAGTACGACGGCGACGCGGTCACGGCCAGCAATCTCGTGCTGGCGCGCGGGACCGGCTCGATCGAGGGACAGATTGCCTGGACGCGGCGGGGAGGCGGCCTCGACGGCACCTTCGAGATGAAGGGGCTGAGCTTCGACACGCAGGTCCCTGGCGTCGTCGCCGCCGACGGCGAGGCAGCAGGGCAGTTGAGAGCGGTCGCCAGCGGACGGGCCACGATTGGCGGCACTGTCGACGAGCCGCGCCTGGATCTCGCGATCTCGACGCCGGGCGTGACGCTCGACACCCGCGCCTTCGGCCCGGTGAAGATCGAGGCGCGGACCGAAACCGCTGCCGTGACGCGGATTGCCGTGGACGCGCCGGACCTTGGCGCGAAGGTCTCCGGGACCGTGGACCTGGCGGGCACGCGTGCGTTCGACCTGTCCGGCACGATCGACACGGCCAACTCGCCGCTCGCGGTGGACACGCGCGGCGTCGCGATCGAGCTTGGCGCGATGACGCTGCAGGCGCGCGCGACCGGCACGTTGTCGGAGCCGGTGCTCGAAACGGCCGACGTCACGGTCCAGCGCCTCGACGGCGCGGTGACATCGGTGGCGGTGTCGGCGTCCGGGCCGACGACGGTGGCCGTCGAGCCGGGGCAGGCCGACACGCCGGCGCCGCTGCTGCCGTTCTCGGTCCAGGCCGGCAGCATCGCGCGCTACCGCCCGCAGCTCCTCACGCTCGAGAACGCCGCCATCTCGACAGGTGAGACACGCGTCACTGCCAACGGCATCTTCGGCTCGCCCGACGATACGCTCACCGTTTCCGCCACTGGCCGGCTCCAGGATCTGCGGCCGCTCGTGCTGGCGCTGGCGCCCAACTTCGACGACCCGGTGTTCGAAGGCCCGATTCGCGCCGGCGCGACCATGTCCGGCACGTTCGAACGGCCGACGGTCAAAGGCTCGTTCGACCTCGACGGCGCCCGCCTGGGCGACGGCGCCCTCCCGCCATTCGAGGACGTCTGGGTGCGCATCGTCCTCGAGGGAGAGCAGATCCGGCTCGACCTGATCGAGGGACGGTGGCAGGGCGCCCACCTCGCGGTCTCCGGCATGGTGCCGACGTGGTTCGCGAAGCTGCCCGGCTCGGCGCGAACCAGCGCCCAGGCGACGCTGAGCGGGCACATCGACGAAGTCACGTTGAAGGTGCTCGAGCCGTTCGTCTCGCCGGATGCGCTGAAGGCGACGACCTTCCAGTCGAAGCTCTCGTTCGCGCTCACCGCCTCCGAGCCGACGTTGAAGGCGGCTGCGGGCGACCTTCGCATCGAGGAGGCGATCCTGCGCTCTCGCGAGCTGGGGTGGGCCCAGCGGTCGCCGGCCCAGCTTCGTCTCGAGGGAGGCGTGCTGACACTGGCGCCCTGGACGGTCGGAGCGCCGTGGTCCACGCGTACCGCGTTCACGCTCGGAGGCTCGGTGACGCTGCCCGAGGGAGACACGCCAGCGTCGATGGACGCGGCGATCCAGGGCGAGTTCGACCTCCGCACGCTCGGCCTGCTCTTTGCCGGCTATCGTCCGGCGGGCACGGCCGTAGTTGCGGCGAAGGTCACCGGTCCGGTAACCGGTCCCTCGGTCGATGGCGCCTTGCGCCTCACCGATGGCGCCCTGCTCATCAGGAATCCCCGGTTCGTGTTCGAGGACCTGAACGGCGAAGCGCGCTTCAAGGGGGATCGGCTCACGATCGACGGTCTCACGGGCAACGTCAATGGCGGCACCATCGAGCTGAGCGGCTCGATGCGCCAGCCCGGCCGCGGAGCGCCGGATGGCGCCCTGTCGATCGTCGCGCGCGGGATGCTGCTCGAGATCCCGCGCGGCCTTCGCAGCGCCATCGACGCGGACCTCTCCTTCTCCGAACGCCCCGACAAGCGATTCGGCCTCACCGGAAAGATCACCATCGCCGATGCCGCCTACCGCGAGTCGCTGCTCGTGACCGGCGGCATCATGAATCTCATTTCTCCCAGGGCAGGATCAGGTGGTCGCGCCGCCGGAGACCGAGAGCCGGCCCGAGTGGCTGGTGATGGATCTCCGGGTCGCGGCGGACGACTCGGTCGTGATCGACACGACGTACGGCCGGTTCAGCCTCGGCGCGAACCTGCGCGTCCAGGGCACGCCGGCGACGCCCCGGCTCACCGGCACGGCCGCCATCGCTCCCGGCGGCGAGGTGTACGTCGGCGGGAGGACATACCAGGTCGAGGTCGGGCTGCTGGAGTTCCGCAACCCGACGTCGCTCCGCCCCGACATCCGGTTCAACGCGCGCACGAGCGTGTCCGGGTACGACATCACCATGGACATCCAGACCCGCGGCGGCGTCACGGAAACGAGGCTGCAATCCGATCCGCCGCTGCCCGAGGACGACGTCGCGTCGCTGCTGCTCTCGGGCCAGCGCTACGGCGAAGGCGACACCGCCGAGGCCGTCACCCAACAGCTGGCGGCCGCGCTGTCGGGCGAGATTGTCGGTGCTGTAGGGCGCGCCATCGGCTTCGACAGCGTACGCGTCGAGCAGAGCAACCCGGGTGACGTCCTGTTCGATGCAAGTCTCATCAAGTCGGACACCAATCCAGCGCAGCGCCTGACGTTCACGAAGCGCGTCTTCCCCGATGTCACGGTGACGGTCAGCCAGAGCCTGCGGCAAAGCGGCGACGTCACCTGGATCATCGGGTGGGAGCCGATCTCCGGCGTCGAGCTGCGCTTCGTCCAGCTCGACGACGAGGACAAATCGTACGAGGTGCGGCACGACATCTCCTTCGGCGGCGGCGTCAAGCGCAAGTTTCGCGAGCGGCGCCGGACCGAGGACGTCCGGCAGGTCACCGTCACCACAACCGGCGCCATCACCGAGGCCGACGTGCGTGCCCTGTTGAAGCTCAAGGAAGGTAAGGCCTTCGATTTCTACGAGTGGCAGGGCGATCGCAATCGCGTGCAGAAATGGCTGGGTGAGCACGGCTTCTATGAAGCGCGGGCCACCGGGCGCCGGAACCCGTCCACGCCGCCGCCGCTCGACGCGACGACGCGGACGCCGGTGGACCTGGCTTATCACGTCGACAGCGGGCCGCGGACGGAGCTGCGCATCACCGGCATCGAGGTGCCGAAGAAGATTCGGGAGGCCCTCGTCACGACGTGGGTGGACGTCCCGATCGATGCCGTGCTCGAGGAAGAGTTCAGCAACCACCTGCGCCCGTGGCTCGCCGAGCAGGACTACCTGCAATCGGAGATCAAACTCGAGATTTCGAGGCAGGGGGCCCCGGCAGCCGCGTCGGGCGCGGCCGCGCCTGTGCCGGTCAAGATCGTCACCGTCGCGATCAGGCCCGGCCCCAAGACCGCCGAACGCCGGATCGTGTACACCGGCAACGAAGGGCTGAAGGCCGGGGACCTCGACAAGGCGATCGAGCTCGCGGGCCTGAAGCATCGTGTGTGGGTGCGTCCCACTGAGGCGCAGGCGGTCGGTGCTCTCGACGTATCGGAAGAACGGTTACCTGGCCGCGCAAGTCACTGTCTCCGAGCCCCGGTTCGAGGGGACCCGCGCTGAGTTGCCGATCCGGGTCGACGAGGGGCCGCGGTTCCGCGCCGGGACGGTTCGCATAGAAGGCGTCAGCGAGGTGCCCGGCGTGAAGCTGACGCCGCCGGTTCGCGAAGGGACCGTGCTCACCGATCGCCTGGTCGCCGACGGCGTCCGCGAGCTCGAGCGCACGTTCCGCCGCGCCGGCTATCGCGGCACCCGGGTCACGGCGAGCTCCACCAACAGGAATGGCGGCGAGACGGTCGACCTGGTCTTCAACGTGCTGCTCGGCCAGCGCGCGCGGCTCGAGGGTATCCGCATCGCCGGCAACGCCGATACCTCGCCAAAGCTGATCGAAAAGACGATGAGCCTCGACCCGGGAGAGCCGCTGTCGTTCGATCGGCTGAACCGCGCGCGCGACAGGCTGTACGACACAGGGCTCTTCCGCACGGTGTCGCTCGAGACCGTGCCCGTGCCCGACGCCGAGGGGCGTCCAAATCCCGGCCTGCTGCGGGCGAACGTCGCTGTGGAGGAACTGCCCAAGTACCGCCTGCGGTACGGCTTCCAGCTGTACGATCCGAAATCGTCGCTGTTCGATCCGAAGTGGGGCGCGGTCGACCCCGGCGTCGTCGCAGACCTGACGCGGCGCGGGCTCTTCGGCCGCGGCCTCACCGGCGGCATCGGCGCGGGGATCAATCCCTCGCAGCAGACCGTGCGCGGGTACATCAGCAGCCGTACGTTCTTCGGCCTGCCGGCGCAGACCAACCTTTACCTCGGCGTCGAAGACGAGAAGGCCGCAAGCACCGGCATCGTCCTCGACTCGCGCAAACAGTTCGTCACGTTCGATCAGCGCGTCCGCTACCGCCGGCTGTTCCAGCTGGGCTACGGCTACAGCTTCGAAGTGCGCAAGTTCGATTTCCTGGTGCAGATGCCGACGCTGCCGGCGCCGATCCCCGTGGAGGTCAAAGCGAACATCGGCCGCCTGCTCACCAGCATCGTCATCGACGACCGCGACGACGTGGTGAACACCCGGCAGGGGCCGTTCCACTCGTCGAGCTTCGAGCTCGGGCCGACGGCGCTCGGGTCGACGCTGCCATTCAAGAAGTACCTGGGCCAGCAGTTCTACTTCGTGCCGTGGAAGAAGGTCACGATGGCCTCGGCGGCGCGCCTCGAGGTCTCCGGAGGACCGGGTCGCGGATTGATCACGACCGAGCGGCTGCGCGTCGGCGGCGCCTACACCGTGCGCGGGTACGAAGACGACACGCTCTCACTGGGGAATATCAGCGGCAGTACCCCGGGCACGACCACCGTCATCGTGCTCAACCAGGAAGTGCGCTTCATGCTGACCAGGCGGCTGCAGGGCGCAGGCTTCTGGGACTACGCGCACATATACGGTGAGACCGGCGACTTCACCGGGCTCCGTCTGCGCAACGGCGTCGGCGCCGGCGTTCGCCTGCTCCTGCCGTTCATCATCGTCCGCGTCGACTACGGCTACCCGATCCAGCAGGACCCGATTAACGACAAAGGCCGGTGGTATTTCGCGATCGGCCAGACGTTCTGATCCGGCCACTCGAGACGTGCCTGGGTCATGTCGACCTCAGCCTCGACGAGATGACCACGCGTATGACGGCGTCGAGCGAACCGGCGTAGCCTCGCGCGCGAGCGCGCGGCATCAAGGGCGAGGGCGAGCAGAAAGGCTGCTGTCCGCACCGCGTCGGGGACGTAGCTTATCATTTGGCATGCAGGCTGCCTCGCGCCGTCTCATCCATGCCACAGCGGCAACGGTCTCCTTGTGGGCCTGGCCTGTGGCGGCGCAGGACAAGCCCGTGCACGTCGTCGACACCGACCCCGCCCCCGTCGCGATCGAAGATGGCATCTTCTTTCAGGAAACCGGTCTCGTGACGATGGCGGTGCGCAACCGCCACACGTCGCCGCTGATCGTCACCATCCGCGCCTGGGCGTTTACCGACAGCGGCCGGCTGAGAGGCACGACCACGCTCTGCGTCTCGGAGCCGCTCGATCGGGGCACCAAGCGAATCTCGTCTCTTGCGCTCGAAGTGCGCGGACTCGAAACCAGCGACGCGGTGGCCGTCGCGGTCGTGCACGCGCACGACGATCGGCAGCAGTGGGACGTGGCCGACGTCGAGTCTGACGCGGCGACGCTGGCGCGTTCGCGCGCGCTCGGCCGCGGCGGGCGACTCCGCCTGACCGCGACGCCCGTTCGCGGACCCTCTGCGACCCCCTGTGCGTGCGAGCTCACGGCGGCCGAGGCGTCCTGCGACGCGCAATGCGCCGAGACCGGGCTCGGCGCTTTCACTGCCGCGCCAACCGTCTTTGGCGGGTGTTCGGCCAGCTGCTCCTGCAAATGATCATGCGTTTACTGCTCCCCGCGCGCTCAGTCATCGGCGTCAGTGTCGTTCTGGCGCTCTCGTTCGTCGCCGCGCGCGCGGCCGGCGCGGCCGCCGACCATCCCCAGATCGTCGTCCTGGTTCGCCATGCCGAAAAGGGCAGCGCGCCGCCGGGCGACGTCGCGCTCAGCGACGCCGGGCGGGCGCGCGCGGAGGAGCTGGCCCTTGCGCTGGCCGAGGCCGAAGTGGACACGATTGTCACGACGCAGTTCCGGCGCACGCGCGATACGGCCGGCCCGGTGGCGAAGGCGCGCGGCCTGGTGCCGGTGATCGTCAACGCCGGCAACGACACGGCCGCGCACGCGCGCGCGGTGGCCAATGCCGTGCGTGCCGGCGGCAGGATGGTGCTGGTCGTCGGACACAGCAACACCGTGCCGGCCATCATCGGCGCTCTCGGTGGGCCCCGCATGAGCGACCTCTGCGACGGCGAATACGCCAACATGTTCATGCTGGCCCTGGTGCCGGGACAGCCGCCGCGGCTCGTCCACGGCCTGTTCGGCGCCCCCGACCTCGAGCCGGATGCCGGCTGCGGAACGGCGATGAAGCAGTAGGAAAGCGGAGCGCCTCCCACTCCACTTCGCACTTAGCATTTCGCACTTAGCATTTCCAATGTTCAGTCCACGCCGCTGGTGGGTGATCGGCATCGCCGCCGCGCTGATCACCGTCGTCGCAATCGGGTCGGTCGTGCTCTATCGCTGGCAGATGCCAAACGTGCGGGCGAGGCTCGTCAGGATCCTCTCTGAAGAACTCGGCGCCCGCGTGGAGCTGGCGGACCTGCAGGTGCTGCTCGGGCGCGAGGTCGAGGTGGTCGGGCGCGGGCTGGTGCTGCACCACAAGGCGGCCGATGCGTCGCTGCCGCCGCTGGTCCGCATCGAGCGTTTCTCGATCGTCGTGCCGGTGCTGGCGATCCTCCGCTCGCCGATCCACGTGCGATCGGTCTCGCTCGATCGGCTCGAGATCTTCCTGCCGAAGCGCGCCAAGGGGGCAGGCGGCGGCAGCGATCTGAAGCAGGCGCTCGGCGGTCCCAGTCCTGTCGTCATCGACCGGCTGCGGTCGCAGAACGCGACCCTGGCGATTCAGTCGAGCAAGCCCGATCGTCCGCCGCGCACGTTCGTGATCCACGACCTCACGCTCGTCGACGCGGCCTTCGATCGCCCCGTCCGTTTCGAGGCGCAGCTCACGAACCCCAAGCCGTTGGGAGAGATCCAGGCCTCGGGTCAGTTCGGTCCATGGGTGCCCGACGACCCGTCCCAGAGCCGCGTCGCCGGCGACTACCACTTCGCGAAGGCCGATCTCGGCACCATCAAGGGCATCGGCGGGACGCTCGAATCCCGCGGCTCGTTCATCGGGCCGCTCGATCAGATCGACGTCAAGGGCGCCACCACCACCCCGGACTTCAGCCTCGACATCGGCGGCCAGCCGCTGCCGCTGGCGACGACGTTCGTGGCGCTGGTCGATGGCACCAACGGCGACACGATCCTCCATGACGTGGTCGCGACGCTCGGCAAGACGCCGATCCGCGCGAAAGGCGGCGTCGTCCACACGCCGGGCCGCAGGGGCCGGACCGTCGTCCTCCATGCGACCATCGACAAGGGGCAGCTGCCCGACGTGCTGCGGCTCGCGCTCGACGACCCGACGCCGCCGATGAACGGGCAGCTGACGCTGAGGTCGCTGATCAACCTCCCGCCAGGAGAGCCGAAGGTCGTGGATCGGCTGGAGCTCAACGGTGAGTTCGACATCGACGCGCTGACGTTTGCCAGCAACACCGTGCAGTCGAAGATCGACGAGTTCAGCCGCCGCGGGCGCGGCCGGCCAGCCGACCCCTCCATTCAGCGCGTCCCCTCGGCCATGCACGGCGCTTTCCAGCTCAAGGATGGCGTGCTGCGTTTCACCTCGCTCCGGTTCGTCGTGCACGGCGCGCTGGTCCAGTTGCACGGCTCGTACCGGCTGCACGGCGGGGCGCTGGATTTCCGTGGTAGCGTGCGGCTGCACGCCCGCGCTTCCCAGATGCTGACGGGGTGGAAGTCGTGGCTGGCGAAGCCCTTCGACCCGATTCTGGCGAAGGACGGCGCCGGGACCGTCCTGCCGATCACGATCTCCGGCACCGCGAAGCAGCCGAAGTTCGGGGTCGAGATGAAGAAGGTCTTCTGAGACCGCGGTCCGCGCCGCCGTCTCGCCGCCGCGTAGGAGGTTCTCATGACTCGTGCGGACATCGTCGCGCTGCTCGAACGGCATCGGGACGCGTTCAAGCGTCGTGACGCCGAAGCGCTGGCCGCCGATTTCGCCGAGACCGGCGTCTGGGAAGGTCCCGCGCACGGCGTCGTCGAGGGCCGGGCGCGGATTCTCGAAATCTACAACTACTGGTTCAACGCGTTCCCGGACCTGCAGATCACCTGGGATGCGCCGCTCGTCGACGGCGATCGCGCCGCGACCTTCTGGAAGTTCGCCGGCACCTCGCACGGGCCCTTCTTCGGCGTCGTCGGCGTGCTCGACGACCGGCGAACTGCTCCGCCCAGGTCACGCATGATCTCCGATCATTTCCGCATGTCCGGCGAGCTCAAGCAGTTCCCGAATGTCGACGGCATCGTTGCCCTCACGCACAAGAGCGGCTGCGCCGGCGGCGAGGAGACCGAGGGAAACTACACGCTGCGCCGTACCGTGGCGGGCTATGCCAAGCATCCGAACTTCGCCGCGGTCTTGATCATCGGCCTGGGCTGCGAGTTTGAACCAGCCGCCCCGACTGGTGGCGGAGGAGGGGCTGCAGACCGGTGCGCGGATCCAGACCCTGATCATCCAGGAGACCGTCTGCACGCGGAACACGGTCGACGCCTGCATCGCGCGCATTCGCGAACTGCTGCCCGAAGCCAATGCCGTAACTCGCAAGACCCTGCCGGCCAAGCACCTGATCCTTGGCCTGCAATGCGGCGGCTCGGATGGCTTCTCCGCCATCACGGCGAATCCGGCGCTGGGCGTGGCGGCGGACCTGCTGGTGCGCAACGGCGGCACCGCGATCCTCAGCGAGACGCCGGAGATCTATGGCGCCGACATATGCCGTTGGGCCGCGCGGTCAGCCAGGAAGTCGGACAGAAGCTACTGGATCTGCTGCGCTGGTGGGAAGCCTACGCTGCGCGGAACAGCGAGTTGCTCGACAACAATCCGTCGCCGGGCAACAAGGCGGGCGGGCTGACCACCATCCTGGAGAAGTCGCTGGCGCGGCCGCCAAGGGCGGCCGGAGCGATCTGGTCGACGTCTACAAATACGCCGAGCCGGTGACCAAGCGCGGCTTCGTGTTCAGGGATACGCCGGGCTATGATCCGGTCTCCGTGACCGGGCAGGTGGCGGGCGGTGCCAACATGATCTGCTTCACCACCGGGCGCGGCTCCTGCTTCGGCTGCAAGCCGGCGCCGAGCCTGAAGCTCGCCACCAATACGCCAATGTACAACCGCATGGCGGACGACATGGACATCAACTGCGGGTCGATCCTTGATGGCGGCGCCAGCGTCGAGGAGATGGGCGAGCAGATCTTCCAGCTGATCCTCAAGACGGCATCCGGGCAGCGCACCAGAAGCGAACTGCTCGGCTATGGCGAGGATGAGTTCGCTCCCTGGCATCTCGGCGCGACCTTGTGACGAGCTGGCCTCCTGCCGCCAATGCCTGGAGCAGCCTGACCGACAACCTCGGTAGAACATTCCTCTCGCTTGCCGGCATGCGCTGCATCACGAGTTGGGACGAGCTGCGCCAGCGGCTGGGCGAACCGAAGACGATCCTTTGCCTCGGCAATGGCCCGTCCTCGGAAGCGGAGGGTATCGATGAGGTGCGCTTCGACTGCCTGTTCCGCGTCAACTGGATCTGGCAAGAGCGTGCCCGCCTTGCGAATCCGAACGTGGTCTTTACCGCCGATTTCGATCCGCCGTCACCCGGAGCACCGATCATTTGCTTTCCGACGCGCGCCGATGCGAACCGCATTCTCGTCGGCTATGCCCGGCGCCGCGTCGGCGCGCAGACGAAGTATCTGGTCCTTCCAGAGCTACCCTCGCCCCTGTTACGGAAGACCTGGTCACACCGGCCGACCAATGGCGCGATGATGCTGGGCGTTGAACCCAGCTGCGGCCCAGCCGGCTGATCGTCGCCGGCATTGATCTCTATCTTCACCCCCAAGGGAAATACCCGGGTGAAACCGACGAGCCCAACCAGTATGACGCGATCCATGATCGCAATATCGATCTTGCGTTCATTCGCGCCGCGTTAGACCAGTTCGACGGGGACGTGGATATTCAAAGCCCGCAGCTGCGAAGCGCTCTGGCGGCGCCAAGTTCTCAGCAGCTCGACCCTGGCTGACGCGAGGGTGGCGGCCGGCAGGTATGCCTGCACCTGATGCAACTGCGCTCTCGACCTGGAATACCGATCTTTGGCACGAGCGGCGCTGCTTGTGTTGGCCTTTCGCGGCGTCAGACCCTGCCGCCCGAGCCACTCCGCTACCTCGGCGCCAAGCTGGTGCGGATGGCGGTCCGCCGCAAGAACGATGCGGAGATCCGTAACGAGACGCTCACAACGCTGATCGCGGGCCTTACGCCGGGCGGCTCCGGAATAGAAGGGGTGGACATGGGCGGTACACGGAGTCCGTTTCTGGCACTACTGAGACATAACTAACCACATGAACGAGGGCAGCTTGCCACGCGGAACCGGACATTCATATTTGCGACCCCGATTCGTTTATTAGTTCACGGCCTAGCGAATGCCTCAGACGTAGCGGCCCAGTTATTGCGTCGCCCTTGACATCCCGTTCGGCGAGGAAGATGAATCGGTATTCCAACTGATACGCGCTGTCCGACGCGCTGATCGCGTCCAAAATTTACTGCCGGGTTGGGGGCTTACTCGTTGAGGGCGGCCCTATCAAATCCGCGATGCGGCCATGCCGACCATCGCTCTATCAGCACCGGGACCGCTCTCTATTGCGTTTTGATATTTGATCGACCCTCGAACTCGCCAGAGCACACTGGAGAGGAGAAGCGTCATGGCCGATAGTGTGACCCAGCTGCGCGTTGCCGGGCCTGTTGGAACCAAGCGCAACCTTGCCATTCTGGGCGACGGGTTCGCGGCAGCCGATCAGGCTGCCTACAATAACTGGGTGCAGACCACGTTGATGGACGGCGTCTTCGGCCGCGACTACTTCTTCGAGGACGCGTCAGCATGGAACATCTTCCGGGTGAATCTGGAATCGGTGGACTCGGGCATCAGCACGCGCATCTATGACGAGCACGGAACGCCCGCGGACGCCTCCGACGATACGATCACCAGCGACGTCACGCGCAACACCGCACTCGGCATCATCTTCAGTGGCTCCTGGGCACATTGCTGGTTGGAGTATGGCCCCAACTCGGGGACCCTGATTTAAAATGCGCTGGATGCATGGGTGCCGGACGGCAGCTTTGTCCTCATCGTGTTGAACACGACGGGCTTTGGCGGATGCGGCGGCGGCGGCCGTGCCCATGTGACTCTCGGCAGCGGATGGGACGTGATTGCGCACGAGTTCGGGCATGGCCTGGGCGGGCTGGCCGACGAGTATTGCGTCGACGGGGCTTATGTCCCCGGCGGTTCAGAACCCGTCAACCTAACCGCCAACAGCAATCCGGCCACCACCAAATGGCGCAACTTCATCTCCCCAGCGACGCCGGTTCCGACGGGGCTCGGCAATTGCGCCGGCTATAATCAAGGCACCAAGCCTGCGGGTTGGAGCGACGACCAGAGCGTCGGCCTGTTCGAGGGCGGCGGCACGAACCAGACCGGGGTCTTCCGGCCAGTCATCAATTGCCGGATGCGCGGCAACTCGCCTCCCTTCTGTCCCGTCTGCTACACGTCTTTCAAGCGTCAATATGACGAGTGGACCGGACACCATTTCCGGAACTGCTATGCCGGCGATTTCAACGGTGACGGCCGCAGCGACGTGCTCGTGCATGCCGGCAATTCGATTCAGATCTTCCGTTCCAATGGGTCGCAACTCGACCATGTCTCCAGCGCGGTCGGGATCGTGCCCGGCTCCTGGCAGTTTCAGCCCAACGACCAGTTCTATGTCGGCGACTTCAACGGCGACGGCAAGGATGAGGTCGCGGTCTTCAATGGCACGGATTGGGTGATGCCCTATCTAGGCCTGTTGGCCGATGACGGCAACAACGGCCTTCGGCTGATCGCTCGCTACGACGGCGACATACCGGGATGGGGCGGCCTTGCCGCTAACGACAAGTTTTACGTCGGTGACTTCAACGGTGACGGCAAAAAGGACCTGTTCGTGTTCAATGGGCAGGATTGGTCAATGACCTATGTCGCCATGTTGCGCTCGACCGGCTCCGGCTTCACTCTGGTGCGGCGGTTTGACGGCGACATACCGGGGTGGGGCGGCCTGGCGCGCCATGATCAGCTATTTGTCGGCGATTTTAGCGGCGACGGGCGAGACGACCTCTATATCTTCAACGGCGCCGACTGGAGCATGAGCTATGTCGGCATGTTCCGCGCAAGCGCGTCCAATCTGACTATGACGAGACGCTACGATGGCGACATACCGGGGTGGGGCGGCCTGGCGGAGCATGACCAGCTGATCGTCGGCGACTTCAGCGGCGACAACAGAGCGGATCTTTTCATTTTCAATGGCGACGATTGGAGCATGTCCTATCTCGGCATGTTCCGCTCGACCGGCACGGCGCTGCAGATGGTCCAGCGCTATGACGGCGACGTGCCGGGATGGGGCGGCCTGGCCAGGCACGACAAGTTCCTGCCGGCCGACATCACCGGTGATGGCAAGACCGATCTCTTCGCCTATAATTACGTCGACTGGTCGGAGGAGTATCTCGGCCGGATGATCTCGACCGGCACTGGTCTGCGCGCAAGCTTCACCGGCGACTGGGTCGGCGAATGGAATCTCGGCGGAATCGATAAGTTCGAGGTGTGCAACTACCAGGGACTGACTGGCGAACCCAATCTCTTCGTCCACAATCAGGACTGGTTCGGCATGATGCAGGGTCGCCGCGGGCTGACGCTTCAGAGGATTTACTATCGCTGGATCCACAACTATCGATTCGGCCGCAACTGGTGACGGGAGGCGACGATGGCGACAAGGTCACTGCCTACCAAGCCCGATCGCGACGCCACGGTTGAACCGTTGCGCGGCAAGGGCCCGACCAAGGGCAAGCGCCCTCCGGCCGCGAAATCGATGAGGGGAAAGATGGTCTTGAAGCCATCCGTCAAGGCTTCCGCCAAGCAAGCCGCGCGGAAAGCGCCGGCAGGCAAACGCGGCCAGCAAGAGCTTCCCGATCAGCAGCGCGCGCGGACAAGGGGACGCTCGGCCGAGCAATATGTTCGGCTCCGCGTGCAGGTCGAGGATGGCGAGTTGTCGATCATCGACGGTCGTTTGGTCGACGGCCCCCTGGCGCAGACGACGGCATTTCAGGGTAGCCACGCCTACGAGGTCACGGATGGAGATCGGCTTCTGCACGCCGGGTCGATCCCTGATCTGGGCGTCTTCCGTTCGTTCGCCCATCCCAAAGGCACGCTGGAGCAGCATCGGCACCATTCGTACGAGCTCTCCACGTATGAATTCGCGGCGCGCGTGCCCGCCGAAGCGTTAAGGGGCGCGGCTGCGTCGAAGATCGCCGTGGTGCTGTATCGGGTGAAGGAGCGTGAGCCGGCCGCCGCGATGCCGGTTCCAACGCTGGCGGCCGCACCGCTCGGCATTCAGCGCGCGCGCGAGTTGCGTGAAGTGGGGCGGGTCGTCGGCCTGCCGGCCTCGGTGCTTCCATCGGCCTTGTCGAGGAAGGTCGTGCGAGCAAAGGGAAAGCGCGCAACGGCGAAGAAACCAACCGCAAAACGGAGATCGGCCAAGCGCTGATGGGGGCGCCATTCATCATCTCCGGGGCGGAGGAGTGTCGACGTCCTAGCTGTTGGCGATCCTGACAGCTTGACGGGAGCTAAGCGGCTGCGTATGCGCGCGTCGCGCTGGGCTGAGCTTCGGAATCATCACGCCGTATGTTCATTCGATCTTGAGCAGAGTTTGCTCGCAGACGTCTGGAATGTGCTTGGATTGATTGATGCTCGGGCTTTTGCACAATTATCTGGCCTGCTTCGCAAAAGCCGGAAGTGGCACCTTTCGGACCTCGTGCGTTGTCCGACTTGAGTCCTCAGACGTGCCAAAAGAAGACACACTCTGGTTCTAAACCCGCGAGGTCGCTAGTTGTCGTAAGGGTTCCAGATTGCCCTGGCCTCGCGGAGCGCACTGACGAGCGCTTCCAGGAAGTGCTCGTGGTTGAGGTCGCTTTGGTGCAGGAACGGCCGCTCGGCAAGGCAATCAGCAACGTGAAAAACAATACGCCGGAGCTGCTGGCCTGATGGCGGCGGCCACCTCGCATTGCGTGAAGCCTTTGCCTCGAGGGTCGTGCGCTCGTCCCTCCACCATCAACGCCATCACTGTTGCACCTGACGCCATGCGAAGACCGACGGCTTGTGATGGCGCGAGCAGGAAAAGACGAGGATCTTGTTGACCTTGATGCCATCATCGGACAGCGGAAGGAAAATGGTTTCCTCCATCACGTGCCGCCCACTCGGTGTGATAAACGGCACGGGGTCGAGAAATGGCGCGCCGGTCGCAACCACCCGATCGTAGCACGCTAAGGCGTCCTCAGCAGACGGACCAAAGAAACCTTCCAACACTGACTTACCGGTCGGGTCGCTCCCCGTACCTCAACTTCGCTAGTTCCCACGAGGCGGTAGACATATCGCCGCTCGTCCGGAACCACTTCGACCAGCGAAATGCCGGGAAGGATTTGTGGCGGAATCCTCACTGGGTCAATATCCGTTCGCATCGGCATGCGACGCATGCCGCACGCGGTCAGCCAGTACTCGTATAAGGCTATCGTGTTCGGATGACAGGTCGATGGGAACTCGATCCGGCGTTCGTCAGCCGTCATGCGCGAAGCTCCGCTACTCACGATGACTATACACCGGCTCTCACCGAAAGGCACTGTGTGCACCGAGAGAAGAAATACCGCCGGTTCACACCAGCGGGGTTTCCACTTTTCTGGTCAGTCGACGGGTTTGCCTGCCGAGGGGTCTGCCCGGGAAGTTGATTCCATTGCCGCCGAAGCAATTAGATCGAGGGCATAGCTGCGTGACACCTGGGATGCGCGCGGGCCTCGGCGAAATTCAGATCGGGGGATGTCGTCCAGTGGGCTCTCCGCAGCACCACCATAGGTGATGGTTCTTCGGTTCGTTCCACCGCAAGATACACGCCGCCCTATTCTTGGCAGTACCCATGCTGTCCGCCCCATATTTCAGATTGTGCGGTTAGCCAGCAGAGCGTAGGATCGCTGGTGACGGGCTCCTAGATCGTAACTTTCCCTTCCTCATCGGCCCGGTCATTCGTCATCGCAAGACGATTCTAAATCAAGGGATGTGAGCGGCAGCGAATTCGGCTGCGCGCTCTAAGAGCGAACAACATCGCTGTAATTCTTAAACAAGCCGAAGTCGGCGGATCTAGTCGCGACGTCGATTTCATCGTCGTCACCGCGGACGGTGCGAGCGATGAGATTGAAGGTATGGCTGATTGGCCCTTGGAACAGAAAAATGAGTATCATTTATGTCGGGTGCGTGGCCGTGATCGTTCTTGCCGTTCTTGGCTTCGTAGCTGCCGCTGAAGATATCGCGAGTGAATTGCGAGGGCGGCGGGACGGCGAGCGACGAAACTAAGAAAACCCCCGCCGGGTTTGCCCAGCGGGATCATGCACCTCCGTTCGGTCGCAGAACGCGACCCACAATACGCGTACCTTTCCAAATCTCGATAGCAGGGAACTCGGCGGATACGGCGAAAGCAGCGTGAGCTTTGACGAGCGCGTCACCGTCATCGCGCGCATTCAAATACACGGCGTCGCCAATCTGGTTCTGTACGCTCAGCAGATAAAAGCGATAGGACCCCAAGCTGGCCTCCCCCAAAAAGGCGCGCTTATCACGGAAACCATACAGCAGTCCGGATTGTGGAGAGACTTATCAAAAGGTTAGGGGGCCCGCCGTAGGGGAAATCCTGCTAACTGCCCAGCGGGGTGTAGGAGTTGTCGCGCCCATCCCAATTAATCCTGGTGATCTTACCCATGTCGAAGCAAAGAGCTCCTGCAGGAGATCAACGAGTGATGAGAGGGTGGTCGCCTCAACTCGCACGATCTTCCTCGCGATACTCCGTCCCATGCCGATAGTGGATTGCTGTAAGTGCTTCAGGTGGAATCACGCCCAAGTAGACCCACCACGTTCCCGGCTCGCATCCACGCTCCAGCTCCACCCGTCGTGACGGCAAGATGCGCGTGCGGAAGTCACGCCACCGGATCAAGGCACGATCATCGCGTTCAAGCTCCACGGTGATCCGCACGGCTTGCAAATCCGCAAAGCGTGCTCCCTCGGGCGGAAGAATGCCGGTGCGTTCAAAGATGCGGATGCGGTCCACGTCGGTTAGCTCATCCGGTCCCAGGTCTAGGCCAAGCCCCACCGGGAGCGGTGACGTGGTCAAGCTGATTGCGTTCACGTAGTCCTGCGGATCATGGGAGAGTTCCACGCGGCCCCGCATGAGCCCATGGGCACGGATCATCCCGAGATTCCCGATAGTGGTGAAGTGATAGAGGATCACGGCGGCGATATCCGGTGCTTCGACCATTTGGCCTAATGCTTCCGATCAGATATGCGAGGCAGCCCTGCAATGTTATCTCAATTGATGGGCGACCAGGATGTTTCGCCCATCTCTTTTTTGGGTAACCGGCCTCCCATGCCTCGCTCAGATGTCTATCGCCGTCGGGCACGAGAGTGTGGCGTGCTGGCTGATGCCGCTTCTGACCTTGAGGGTCGTCAATACTATCTCCAGCTCGCTCTTGTCTGGAATGATATGGCCAGGGCCGATGAAGCGATGGTATCGCAAGAAATTCCAGCGCTATGGCCGGCAAGTCCATCGGATGCCTGAGATGCAGTGCCCGATCTGCGGAGTCGTTGTCACCGATATTGTGATGAAGGTGCCATCAGACAGAAGCCTTCTGCGCTGCGCAGAATGCGGTGTCCATTTCCTCATCGAGCGTGCAGCACCTGTTCTATCCTTCGTGAAGAGTTCGATAGGGCCGATCACCTTTCCCAAGGCCATGTTGAGCGGTAACCCTCTTGCGTTGCCCTCATCGTCTCGGCACGTGCATAGAGCCGGTATTCTAATCACCCTAGGCTCTCTGTGAGCGAGGGGTCCGCAAGTCAGGATACTGCTTTTTCGAGGAATCCTGTCGACCGGCCACGGCACGCGCTTCGCTGGGCCGTATGCCAAAGTGTCGGTAGAAGGCGCGGCTGAAGGAGCTTTCGTTGGATCTCACCTTCATCACCGATGCATCTTGAGGTCGGTAACAGGATGTGTCACCCGGCATGCCGTCATCTACGATTGCGACAATCGGGATTCGTGTCTTTGCCGCGGCCTCTGAGGACGGACTCGCCACGATGATCCCTTGGAGTAAGGGCTTGAAGGTATTCATACTGAAACAGGCTACGTGGAGTAGCTGTTAGTCTTGGAACAGAGCGGATCGCGCGCATGCCTCGTCTGATCGGACGCATCACTTTCTCCTGCATCGCCCTCGCCATCGCCATCGCGGGCGCCGTAAGCGTGTCGTCCGGGCCGGCGCGGGCGATCAAGTCCCCGTCGGCGCGGATCATCGGCTTGACGTACGACGCCTATCTCGGCGCCCTCCACATCTTCTCTTTCGATGTGGACATGACACTGCAACCGGACCGCTACCGCGTGACCGCTGAAGGGGGAACGCGAGGCATGGTCGGCTGGCTGTATGCGTTGGATATGAAGCTTGCTGCCGAGGGCCTTGATCACAACGGCCATATCGAGCCGCGCCGTTACATTTCGGACACTGGGTGGCAACGCAAACAGCGGAGGGTCGATCTCGATTTTGCCGCGGGCGGTCACTATGACCTTCAGCGGACTCCGCCGCCTGAGCCCGATCCCGACATCGAAGGCGGGTTGCCGGAGACGCTTCCGGATGGGATAGTCGATCCGCTGAGCCTGGCCGTCGCCGCCAGCCGAGCGCTGGAGGAGACTGGTCGCTGTGACCAGACAGTACCGGTGTTCGACGGTCAACGCCGCTACGACTTGACCGTAAAACAGGTCGAAGAGACGACGCTGCCGCCCAACAGCTATTCGATCTATCAGGGCCCCGCGGTGCGCTGCAGCTTCAGCATGGAGCGCATCTCCGGCTTTCGAAAGAGCTGGCGGTCGAGCCGCCAATGGGTCGCGGGTTCGTCAGCGCCGCCGACGATATGGCTGGCGCCGATCCGACAGGGCCTGCCGCCGGTGCCGGTGCGCTACGAGGGTGAGATCGCGCTCGGCAACATGGTGATCCACCTCACCAAGGCAGAGGTGCGCACCGAACGCGCCAGGACCGTGCCCGACGAGCAAGCCCACTAGCAGAGAGCCGTCATAGCCCTCACGGTTTTTCGCAGTGGCGTGACCGGGAGGTAATGGGTGGTGTGACTTGCATTCCTGTCGGAAAGGTCAGCTGTCGGAGGTGAAGCGGACCTGTCGCAGAGCCACTTGATCGTCTGAGTTTGACCGATGCTGTTCTCTAATAAGTCAAGGGGCGGCCACTCTGATCCTGAGCATTGATGCGCTGCCTTTGGGTGCCTGCGTTCTCTGCGTGCTCGATGGCACTCGATGGGGTCAGCTGGGTGCGGGGTGGCTTGGTTGAAACCGCAGTCAGTCATCGGATCGACCGCATGCGACAGAATCGGCGCCATCACCCACGCCCTCCCTCGGGCAGTGCTCCGCTCGGGAGCTCGTCTCGGCCTCCTGTCTGCTGCCGCACTGAACCTAAGCGGGTCTGAACTCGGTGCCGTGCCGGAGCATGGCGTGCATGATGATGGCGAGCCGGCGCGCGAGCGCGATCCGCGCCTTGCGCATGGTCGAGCGCCGGCCGATGTCGAGCGCCCAGTCCTTGAGCGCGAGCTTGCCGCGATAGCGGGTGAGCATGACGTTGGCGGCCTCGTAAAGCAGCGTGCGGACCCGTCGGTCGCCGCGCTTTGAGATGCTGCCGGTATAGTCGATCTCGCCGGACTGGTAGCGCCTGGGCACCAGGCCTAGATAGGCGCCGACGTCGCGCGACCGCCGGAAGCGTTCCGGCTCATCGATGGCCGCGACGAAGGCGAGCGCCGTCAGTTGGCCGACACCGGGAATGGTCATCAGCCGCCGGCAGGCTTCCGACGCGCGTGCGAGGCGCTTCATGTCGCGATCGATCGCGGTGATCGCCGCCAGCACGGCATTGCGCGCCGCCAGCAAGCCGCACATTGCTGCCGATAGACCCGCAACCCCTTCGCTGCCACCGAGGACCTGCTTCGCGAAGGCCGGGCTGAGCCCGCGCGGCAGCCGGACCCCGAACACGACCGCCAGGCCGCGGATCTGGTTCTCGAGCGTGACCCGCTGGCCGACCAGCTTCTTGCGCGCAAGGATCAGCGCCCGGACGGCATGGGCCGGCAGCGACTTCACGTGGACGGGCTTGAAGAAACCGGTGCGTGCCAGCTGCGCCAGCCCGCGCGCATCGTTGCGATCGGTCTTGTGCGTGGCCAGCGACTTCAGCGCCAGATGAGCCTGCCGGCTCTCGATGCAGATCACCGGCACTCCCAGGGCCTCAAGACCATGATAGAGCGTCGGCGCCATGCGGCCCGTCTCGAGCACGACCCGCTGACAGCTTGGTGCCCTCGCCAGGGCCGTCCGCAATCGCCTCAGGCAGGGTCGTCGCCATTGTCTCCAGCACAACGTCGCCGTCGCGATCGACAACGCAGACGTGCGTCTCTTTCATCGAGACATCCAATCCAGCAAAGTATTCCATGGCTGCTCTCCTGTCGCGTTGGGGAGCCAATCGTATCGGACTCCCGAGGAGCAGCCGCCTCATTACCCCATGTTGAAAAAGTCCGTTCGGGAGCCACGATGGCCGCTGGTGCGAAACAATGATTCAAGGACAGCCGATATCTTAAATCATCCTTGCTCATGGCGCTCGATGCGCGACTGATTGTTTCGCGCGATTTTGGCCTGCGGACTTTTTCAACGAGAATCGACCCGGAGCGGACCTTCGTGGCGCGCGGGAATCGAGAGCTCAACGCTTAGGACGTGAACCGTCATATCGTCGCCGTCGACGACAACGGTAACGTCACGTCGGCGGCCTTCGTCAGGGCCATTTCGTGCCAAACGTGCTGGCCGTGTTGGGATCGGGATAATTCCGCCTAAGCTGAACCATTTACAGCGACCGAGGGATGTGTTGCGATTGGGACGGCGCTGCCCGGTTCGCGCTACCCAATAGGAGATTCCAACTCCGACACACGCCACACCTCATCACGGGGGCGGAGATGGTCACAATCCTATGGTCGCTCTGCGGAACCGTCGCAGTAGCACTGGCGGCGGTGTGCGGATGGCCGTGGCTCATCGAACGGCGAGACCGTGCCAGTCTGATGCTTTGCGCCCTCGGCGTCGCAGCAGCTGCTTGCGCTTTTGTCGAACTTGGCATGATGCATTCTGCGACGGCTGCAGAATTTGGCGAATGGCTGCGCTGGTATCACGTTCCGATCTTCTTGGCTTTCATAGCGCTGGTGCTCTTTGTTCACTACTACCTGGGAACGGGCAGATTGTGGCTCATGTGGGCGGTCATCTGCGCGCGATCGGTCGTGCTCGTCGTCAATTTCTCGGTTCACCCAAACTTCAATTTTTCGAGTATCGACAGCTTGCGCCAGATGTCGGTGCTCGGCGAACAGGTATCTGCCATCGGCGTTGCCGTGCCGCGCAATCAATGGCAAATGTTCGCGTTAGTCAGCTTGATTCTGTTGATGGCGTATCTGATCGATGCTGCGGCTCAGCGATGGCTGAAGGGAGGCACAAACTCGAGACGAAAGGCACTTAGCGTCGGCTTGGGTATAGCAGTTCCGATGTTAAGCGCAGTGGTTTACACACAGCTGCTGGTGTTCGGCGTTCTGCAGGCCCCGGTGTCCAACCTTCTATGGTTCTTGGGCACCTTGGTGGTGATGGCCTATGAATTGGGGCGCGATGTCCTTGTCAACAGACGTGCGCGGTCGGAATTGATTGAGCTTCGCGAGCAGCTGGCGCAGGCGGAGCGCGTTAGCGTGTTGGGACAACTGGCATCCGCGCTGGCACACGAGTTGATCCAGCCGCTGACTGCGACCGTGGCCAACGTGGGCGCGGCGCGGATGGAGCTGGAGAGCGAAAAACCGGATCTCGAAGAGCTGCGCGCAATTCTGGACGACGTCGACAGGGACGATCGTCGTGCCGTCGAGATCATCACCCGGATGCGCCAGTTTTCCCAGCGACGCGCGATCGAGATGCAGCCACTTAGAGTGGAAGACGTGGTGCAGGATGTTATCTCGCTGGTTCACTCGGAAGCGACCAATAAACACGCCGTCGTGGCTCTGGTGATGCAGCCTGGTCTGCCGCGCGTGCTTGGTGATCGCGTGCACTTATCGCAAGTATTGCTCAACCTCCTTATGAACAGCATCCACGCAGTGGAGTCCCGCCCGCTCGATGCCAGAGGTATTGTCATCGAAGCGCGGGCCGATGACGCGAAGGGCGAAGTCGAATTGGCGGTCCGAGATTCCGGACCTGGAATTCCAGACAGCATCGTCGATGAGGTCTTCAGACCCTTTTTTACGACAAAGTCGGACGGCTTGGGCATGGGATTGGCGCTCTGTCGCACGATCGTTGAGGCGCATGGCGGTCGTCTGTGGACCGACCGCATGACCCAGCACGACGGCGCTGTCTTTCGCTTTACACTGAAGCGGGCGTAGGGCTGGCAGTCAGGCAGGCGCGGCTTTCATTTTTCGGCGCGCACGCGCCGGAAGCGCTTCTGGTCCGTTTCTGGCACTGAGCTGACCTTCCAGAGATGTGAGACGAAATCCGCTATTCGACGCTAAGCGGTCATATCAGCGTTGCACCTGAAAGGCGCCCTCTGACCCAACCCGGACATTTGATCACTCATATCCGCTTTCCGTGGACTTTCGCAGCATTGCGAACTGACGAGGATCATGCCCAAACCAGACATTCGCACCGAGGTCGCGTCGATGCCTTATACGGTCCAGGGTGTTTCTGAACCCTGCTTCGTCCTCGAAAAATCCCGGCATCATCGGCGGCCGATGAAGGTTCTCGGCGCAATATGCGGCGTCAGAGACGAGCACAATGTCACCGCTGGCCGGCAGGCGCACAGAGAGGCCCAGCATCCCAAAGGAATGGCCGCGACCGAAATTGAGGATCTGAACCTCGTCATGAAGCGCCAGATCGCCTTCGTCACTGGAAACCGGTCGCCACGCCAGATCGGCGCGGATCCATGCGTCGGTGTCCCGCCAAGCATAGGTCGTATCATCGTTCGCCTTGTGGGCGGCGATGACGGCGGCCAACTCATCAGCGTGAACGATCAGCTGGGACTTGCGGAAGAACTCGACACAGCCGGCGTGATCGGCATGCATGTGCGACAGCACGACATATCGGAAGTCGTTGACGCCGAGTCCGAGTTGTTCCAGTCGATGCGGCAGAGCGCATTCCTCACCGCCGAGATGCGTGAAGTCGCTCTGGAACTCTGCCGGCCAGCGCCCGTTCGGCCCCATCGCCTCAGGGTGGCATCCGGCGTCGAACAGCACGCGGCCGTCGGGATGATCGATGCAATATGCGGAGACGGGCGCCTCGAGGATCTCAGGGAAACGGGGACGGCCCTTGGCCGATCAGCACCTTGGACTGCATACGCAGCCGGCCGAGATCGAGCACGTAAAGCCGCATCCGCGCCATGGTGCTAGACCGGCAAAGTTTCGCGGGCTTGCTGGCGGGCAGCCCAGCCGCGGATGATGCGATCCGCCATCATCGCCACCAGCGCGATCGCCAGGCCCGAGGTGAGGCCGAGCCCGGCATTCGCCTTGCCCAGCGCGATATAGACCTGCTGGCCCAGGTCCCTTGTCCCGACCATGGCGGCGATCACCACCATCGACAAAGCCGCCATGATGGTCTGGTTGAGGCCGAGCATCACCACCGGCATGGCCAGCGGCAGCTTCACCTGGAACAGGAGCTGCAGCGGCGTGCAGCCGCATTGCTGTCCGGCCTCGATGCAATCGACCCGCACATGACGGATGCCATGCTCGACATAGCGGATCGGCGGCACGATGACATAGAGCATGATGGCGATGAGGGCCGTCAGCTCGCCGACCTTGAAGAACATCAGCGCCGGGATCAGGAACACGAATTGCGGCATGGTTTGCAGGGTGTCGTTGATCGGCCGCACGATCTTGGAGACCGTGTCGTTGTGCGCCGCCCACAACCCGACCAGCCCGCCGATCAGCAGGCACAGCAGCACGGCAAGCCCGCACAGATAGGCCGTCTGCATGAAGGGCTGCCACAGGCCCAGCACCAGGATGAAGAGGCAGCTCAGTAGCGCGAACAGCGCGACGCCAGCACCGGCGCAACGCCACGCCAGCACCACGACCAGAGCGATGAAGGCCGGCCAGGGGAAGTTCGAGAAGCCGAAGAAGAAGAGCAGGCCTGCGACGATCGCGGCGCAGCCGGCGCGCCAGCCGATGCTGCGCGTCAACGCCGTCGCGATCAGCGCGACGATCGCGACATAGATCGCGATCACCATGGGCGTCAGCTCGATCCCCCAGGACATCGGCGTCACGGCGTTCACCATGCCGATGCGCAGCGGCAGGATGAAGAAATAGAGCACGTTGTTCTTGAAGGTCTCGAGCGGATCGGCATAGGCCGCAACCAGGCCAAGCACCCACTTGTTGAGCGCCTCTGCGTTGATGAAGCCGCGGCCTTCACTCAACGGCAGCATGCTCGAGAGGCCAGTCATATGCATGAAAGCGGCCGCGATCGCCAGCGCGCCGACGATGCTCCAGAACCGCCGCCAGGTCAGCCAGTCGGGGTGGTTTGCGGTCCCGCTTGCTGGCGAAGCCGAGGGTGATCCGGTCCATCACCATCGCCAGCAGGGCGATGACCAGGCCGGACAGCAGGCTCTGCCCAAACGCGGCCTTGCGCATGGAGGACAGCACTTCCCAGCCGATGTCCTCGAACCCGCCGATGATCGAGGCGATGATGACGATGCTGAAGGCGGCCATGGTGCTCTGGTTGATGCCGACCAGCATCTGCGGCATCGCAGTTGGAACCTCGACCAGCCAGAAGCCCTGGGGCGGCGTGCAGCCGCTCATCAGGCCGGATTCCTTGATGTCGCTTGGCACGCGTTCCAGCCCGAGCAGCGTATTGCGCACCATCGGCGGGATCGCATAGATCGCGCTGGCGATGAGGCCGACCACCGGTCCGAAGCCGAACAACAGCAGCAGCGGGATGAGGTACGCGAAGGCAGGCATGGTCTGCATGACGTCGAGCGCGACGTCGATCGCTCCGCGCAATCGCGGCACACGATGCGCCAGCACGCCGAGCGCGAAGCCCGCCGCCACCGACATCGGCACGGCAAGCAGTACCAGGGCGAGGGTGTTCATGCTCTCATGCCAATAGCCGGCGATCAGGATGTAGAGCAAGCGTGCCGAGCGCGAACCAGGCCAGACCGCGGCCACCGGCGCGCAGAGGCGGTCACGCCGACCAGCACCAGCATGATCGGCCAGGGGATCCATTGCAGCACCGCCTGGACGCCGCGCATCGGCCAGTCCAGCAGCCACGCGATGCCGCGGAACGCCGGTTTGACGAACTCGGTGATAGCGGTGCTGACGGCATCGATGGCGGGTGCGATTGGCAGCACCCAGTCCGGCGGATACAGCGACATCCATGGCGCACTGCCGCGCAGCGCGAGGCAGGCAGCGACGAACAGCAGCACCGGCAGCCAGACGCCGAGGCCCGGATCCAGGCGCTGACGCCGCGATAGGTCGCCGGCCAGCGCCGTCATCGCCGCCTCTGCCGGTCCCGGTCGACGATCGACAGCACGGCGGCCGCATCGATGGCGCCGAGCGCGCCGTCGCCATCGGCGACGCGGAATCTGCGTGGCGCCGCGCGCAAGCCGCGCGAGCAGCTCCTCGACCGTGGTCGTCGGCTCGACCGTGTCGGCGGCGCCGGAGCCGGCGCCATTCACCGGCTTCATGATGTCCTTGGCCAGCATCACGCGCACCAGGGGGATGTCCTCGACGAAGCGCGCGACATAGTCATCGGCAGGTTCGCGCACGATGTCGGCGGGGCGTCCGATCTGGATGATCTCGCCTTGGCGCATGATCGCGATGCGGTCGGCGAGGCGGAACGCCTCCTGCATGTCATGGGTGATGAAGACGATGGTCTTGCCGAGCATGCGCTGCAGGCGCAGGAACTCATCCTGCATCTGGCGTCGGATCAGGGGATCGAGCGCGGAGAACGGCTCGTCGAGGAACCACAGCGCCGGGTCCGACGGCGAGCGAGCGGGCGAGGCCGACGCGCTGCTGCTGTCCGCCGGAGAGCTGGTTCGGAAAGGCATGCTCGCGGCCCTCCAGCCCCACCAGCGCGATCATCTCGCGCGCGCGGGCGTGGCGCTCCTCCGGCTGATCGGCCTTGCACACGGAGCGGGAAGGCCACGTTGTCGAGCACGCTGAGATGCGGCAGCAATCCGAAATGCTGGAACACCATGCCCATCTCGCGCCGCCGCAGCTCGATCAGGCGCTGCGGGCTCGCGGCCAGCAGGTTCTCGCCGTCGAGCAGCACCTGGCCGGCGCTGGGCTCGATCAGGCGCGACAGGCAGCGCACGAGCGTCGATTTGCCGGAACCGGACAGGCCCATGATCACGAAGATTTCGCCGGTATGGACTGCGAAGTTCGCGTCGATCACCGCAGGGATATGGCCTGCGGCGCGCAGCTTCTCGCATGCGGCCTCGCGGCCACCGGCGAACATGCCGTCGTCGCGCGCAAGGCGGCCGGCGTGCGGACCATAGGCTTTCCAGAGACCGCGGCATGCAAGCTTGACGGGGCGCTGCGGCGCGGACTCGGTCATTGCAACGAGTTCCAGAGACAGCTCGACGCCATTCCGGCGCGGAACAGCGTCGAGCGCAGCACGTCCAGCCCAGCCGTCCGGATCAGGACCCGGCAGCCTTGATCCACGGCTCCCAGGTCGCCTGGTTGGCGTCGATCCACGCCTTGGTCACGGCGTCGAGATCCTCGCCGTTCTTGTCGATCGCCAGCATCATCTTCTGCTGCTCGGCGGCATCCATCTCGAACTTCTGCAGGAACGCATAGGCGGCGGGCCACTTGCCTTCGAACTCTTTCCACAGAACCTTGTGGACCTCGGGCGGATTGATGCAGTGCTCGTTCTCCTGCGTCTTGCAGGGCGGCATCTTCACCCAGTCGACGTCGACTGCGGCCAGCGCGTAATGCGGCGCCCAGAACATCATGAGCAGCGGCTTCTTGGCGGCCGCGGCGGATTCCAGCTCTGCCACCAGCGCGCCTTCGGATCCGGCCGGCACCGCCGTCAGCTGCATATTGTTGTCGGCGGCGATGGTGGCCGCGCGCGAACCCCAATCGGCGGGATAGTCGAGCAAGCGGCCGTTGGGGAACGTCTCCGGCGTTGCCAGCGCCTTGAGGCAGTCGGGCTTGGTGAGCGCGCTCCAGTCCGGAAGGCCCGGGCACACTTCGGTCATGTATTTGGGATAGACCCACCCTTCCTTGGTCTGCAGGTTGAGCTGCCCGATATCGACGATCTTCCCGGCTTCCAACGCCTTCGGGAAAATATCGCCGACATTGTTCATCCAGACTTCCAGGCTTGCGCTGATCGAGCCGTCGGACAGACCCTCGAACTGCGGATAGTTGCCGGCGGTGACGTACTCGACCTTGTAGCCGAGCTTCTGCAGAAGCTGGCCGGCGATGTGCGTCGTCACGTGCTGGCCGGTCCATTCATTGATCGCCAGCTTGATGGTCTCGTCTTTCGCGCCGAGCTCGGCGGCGGAGGCTTCAGCCGCGAACAGCGACGCTGCCAGCATGCCTGAGATCAGGCAGCCCATGTGCCACTTCACCATGTCATCGTCTCCCTGTTTGCTTTCGTTTGATGCCGGTATTCCGACTTGTCATCAGAGTAGCGGGTTGCCGGGCGTGCTTGTCCATGGGTTTCATGGCCCGGCGCATGACAATTTCGACATCGTCCTCTCCTTCACGACTTCATTCCTGCACGACCGCGAGGGGGACCGCCGCCGGAGCGGGGCGCTCACGACTGGTCAGCACATCTCCCAATCCCGCCGCCAGAATCAGCGCTCCGCCCACCGCCTGCTGCCAGGTGATGGGATCGCCGCTCAGCCACGCCGCGGTGGCGACGCCGCTCACCAACTCGGTCATCAGCAGGATGCCGGTCCGCACCGGGCTGATGCGGCGGACGCCCCAGAACAGCAGGAACTGCGAGGGCAGCCAGGCCAGCCAGGCGATCGCCGCCACCAGCGGCCAGGCGGCGCCGATTGCCTGCGGCGCGGGTATCTGATCGCTGCTCAGCACCAACGCGAACGGAACGGCCAGCACCAGGCCGCCCAGGAAGAAGGCCACCGAATTGGCGGCGGCGCCGACTTTCGCGCTCTTGCGGACGCGGATGGCGACGATCGCCCATAGGACTCCGGACGCAATGGCCATCCAGTCCGCGAGGTTCCGCGGCAGGGGCCAATCGCCATCCTTGCTCAGCATCAGCACCAAGCCGCCGAGGCCGGCGACGACGCAGGCGATCCGCGCCAAGCCGATCCGCTCTCCGAACCAGAAACGCGCGATCAGGATGCTCCAGATCGGTGAGAGGTAGAACAGGAACAGGACGTTGAAGACGCTCGTGCCTGCATAGGCATTGGAATACAAGTTGAAGACCAGCCCGTTGAGCAAGGCGAGCCAAAGGAACGTGCGGAGCTGCGCCGCGATCTCGCGCCGCGCCAGGAAACCCAGCAGCAACGCCGGCGGCAGCGCAGCGATGAAGAATGCGGCCGTCGCCCAGGCGCTGTAGAGCCCGAGTTCGTACAGATAGCGCAGCGGCAGCCAATAGACGCCCCACACCGCGCCACAGAGTGCGACCGCGATCGAGGCGACCCGGGTTTGCGTCGGCGTGGCCACCGATTGCGTCATGCAGGAGCCTGCTACAATGCGCACCAGCCGCCATCGACCGGCAGCACGGTTCCCGTGATGAAGGACGAGGCGTCGGAGGCAAGGAAGATGGCGACACTGACCACTTCTTCGACGCGACCTCGGCGCCGCATCGGCGTGTTGCGCCGGATCATCTCCTCGACTGCCGGATTGCGCTCGTATCCCTCCGAGCGCGACATGATGTGGTCCATATAGCCCGGATTGAATGCATTGACGCGGATGTTGCGCTCGCCCCACTCCACTGCGAGGGTGCGCACCATCATGTCGACACCGCTTTTCGAGATGTTGTAGGTCAGCAGCTCCGGGAATGCGACCAGGCTGGCGTTCGATGAGGTCATGACGATCGAACCGCCGCCCTGCGGCGTCATGTGCCGCTCGGCCGCCTGTGCACAATAGAGATAGCCGCCGACATTGATGCGCAGAGTCTCGTCCAGCTCCTGTTGCGTCGCGTGCTCCGCAAAGGCCGGCAAGATGATGCCGGCATTGCAGATCAGGACGTCGATGCGCCCGAACTCGGAGACGGTCCTTTCCACCAGGGCGGTGCAGGCGGCGGGGTCTGAGACGTCCGCCGCCATCGAGATGGCGCGCCCTCCGGCGCCGCGAATCTCCGTCGCCGCTGACTCAGCCTCGGCTGCGGTGCGCGATGTGGTGACGACCGCGGCGCCGGCGTCGGCGACGCCCTTGGCGATCGCGCGGCCCAAGCCCCGGCCGGAGCCGGTGACGAGGGCTACCTTGCCGTCGAGGCTGAAACGCGCGAGCAGACATGATCGTGCCCTCCCTGAGGTCTCGCAACTCATAGCGGGACCAAAAAACTCTTGCACACATACACCATCGATTTTAGCATTTTAGGACATCAAGTTATGATTTTTGGCCATGAAAGTAGATGCCAAAGCAGCCTTTGGGTTGCTGGTGATCGTCACGCCGAACTTCAATCTGGCTGCCACAGTAGGCTTCCTGGATCCCTTCCGTGCGTCGAACTATCTCGACGGCAGCATACTCTTTCGATGGGATCTTGCTTCGGCCGCCGGGGGTGAAATCATCGCCAGCAATGGCATCAGCGTCCGCACCAGAGCTCTTCGCGAAGTGCGGAATCAGCCTCAGGACATGGTGATCGTCTCATCGAGCTGGGCTCCGGAAACATACAACAGCGCGCCGCTCCATAGCGCGTTGCTTCGGTGGGCGCGTGCCGGCGTCACATTGGGCGCCATCGATACCGGTGCCTTCATCCTTGCGGAAGCGGGGCTTCTGAAAGGCAAGCGAGCAACCACCCACTATGAGCATATCGACTCATTGAGGGAACTCTACGTCGACACCGAGACGAGCGAGGATCTGTTCGTCTATGACGGCAACCGCATCACCTGTTGCGGTGGCACCGCCACGACGGATTTTGCCCTCCATATCATACGAAGCATGCATGGGGATTTGCTCGCCAATGCCGCGGCACGCTACCTCTTCCATCAGAGCCTGCGCTCTCAGGGAACATCCCAGAACCCGAGTTCCGTGGAGCCGTTGGGCAGTACGGCGCCAAGCGTCTTGAAACAAGCGATCAAGCTCATGGAAGACAATCTGGAGGATGCGTTGACCATCCCCCAGATATGCAAGCGCATTCGACTATCGCAGCGACAGCTCGATCGACTGTTTGGGCAGTTCGTGAAGAAGAGTCCTGTGCTTTACTACCGCGACATCCGTCTCGATAGGGCGCGCAGCCTTGTCACGCAAACCGATATGCGGTTGTCGGAGATTGCGGTCGCTTCCGGCTTCTCGAGCCAAGCGCATTTCAGTCGGGCCTACCGGGAACGCTTTGGTCTTGCGCCCAGGACAGATCGTGTCGAGGGAAGAGTGCCGTTCGAGTTCCGTGCCTGGCCGATGCACCGGAAGAAGCGTCTGAACGAGCACTAAGCCGTCATTTGGAGCCGTATGGCGAAATACGTCAAATCGGCGGCCAAGCACGCATAGTTTAGGGTGGTCCACAGAGTGATCCTTCCGGCAGCGCAGATGCCGCGTGTCCAGGGAGGAGGTTGCAATGGGCGAGTACCCAACCAAGCAACAATTTGCAGCCATCAAGAGCGGCTATCACTCGGACCCAAGTCAATCGCTTTCGCTCCGCGCCGACGCTTACACAGATTCGCAGTGGTACCAAGTCGACCTGCAGGAGATCATCTCCAAGACCTGGCAGTGGGTATGCCATGCCGAAAAGCTGCGCGAGCCGGGCTCCTTCATGACGATCGAGATCGCGGGTAAGCCGATCGTGGTCGTCAGGGATCGCGAAGGCACTCTGCGAGCTTTCTACAATGTCTGTAAACACCGCGCGCACAAGCTCCTGACTGGGGAGGGCAAGGCGGCGCGGATCATGTGTCCGTACCACGCGTGGACCTACAAGTTGGACGGGCAACTGGCGGGCGCGCCCCACACGCAGCATCTCCAGAATTTTGATCCGAAGGCCATCTGGCTCGAGCCCGTGCAAGTCGAGGAATTCTGCGGCTTCATCTACGTCAACCTCGATGCCAAGTCGGAGACGCTCAGCAAGCTCTCGGGCAATCTCGAGAACGAGATTCGGCATTGGGCGCCTGATGTCGAGTCGCTAACGTTCGGTCACCGGCTGACGTACGACATCAAGTCAAACTGGAAGAACATCGTCGACAATTTTCTTGAGTGCTACCACTGCCCGGTTTCGCACAAGGATTTCTGCACGCTCGTCGACATGAAGACATACAAGGTAACCACGTACGGCATCTATTCCAGTCATATGGCGGAAGCAGGACGGCAGCCGAATTCAGCCTATGATACGTCGAAGGCAAAAATACGAACTCACGCGGTCTGGTGGCTCTGGCCTACCACGTGCCTGATGCGCTACCCGGGTCGCAGTTCGATGATTGTGTTGAACATCATCCCCATGGGGCCAGACCGGACCCTCGAGACCTACGACTTCTTTCTGGAGACGTCAGAGCCCGACGAAACCGAGAAGGCCGCCATTCACTATCTCGATTCGGTGCTCCAGGTTGAGGACATTGCGCTTGTCGAGAGCGTCCAGCGGGGCATGAATACGCCGGCATTCCAGCAGGGGCGTATTGTGTACGATCCGAGCGGATCAGGGAAATCCGAGCACGCGCTGCATCATTTTCACGGTCTCGTTCTCGATGCCTATGCAAGAGCAGCCAACTAGACAGTCCAAGCCAGGGCGAGGGGCAAGGCTTTGAGCAACATGTTGTCCGGAAAGGTCGCGCTCGTAACCGGTGGGCGCGGCGGGATTGGTCAAGCGATCTGCGCGCGGTTCCTGCGTGAAGGCGCAATCGTCTTCGCGGCGGATCTGACGAAGGAGGGAACGCTGTCGGATGCCGCGGATGGCAGCTGTTTCGTCAGGTTTGATGTCACCTCGGAAGAGGAAGCGCGCGCGACAATGGCGCGCGTAGACCAAGAGTGCGGCAGGCTTGATGTTCTCGTCAATGCCGCCGGCATCGAGATCGAAAAGACGATCGAGCAAACAAGCCTTGCGGACTGGAACCGTATCTTCGCGGTCAATGTCACTGGAACCTTCCTCGCCTCGAAGTATGCCCTTCCTCTCCTGCGGAAATCAGGCAACGGTTCGATCATCAATTTTGGCTCGTACGACGGCTTCATCGCTGACCCTGGCCTGGCGGCCTATTGCGCTACCAAGGGCGCCGTCCATGCGCTGACCCGCGCGATGGCGTGCGACCACGGGCCAGAGGGCATCCGGGTAAACGCCATATGCCCGGGTTACGTCGACACGCCGATGCTGAAGAACTTCTTCCGCGATGCCGGGGACATCGGAACCCTGGAAGCCGCCGTGCGCGGCGTGCATCCAATGCGCCGCTACGGCACGCCGGACGATGTCGCGAACCTGGTCAACTGGCTTGCGTCGGATGAGGCGCGGTATGCCAGCGGGCAGCTATGGGTGCTCGATGGCGCTTTGACTGCCCAAGTCCAGCAGATGAGGCTCTAGCCCATGGCGAAGCCGATCATCATCACCTGCGCCCCCACGGGCGGCATCCACACGCCGACGATGTCGGAGCATCTACCGATTACACCGGTTCAAATTGCACAAGCTTCCATTGACGCAGCGGAGGCGGGGGCGTCCATCATCCATCTGCATGCCCGCAATCCGAGCGACGGCAGGCCCGATCCTCGGCCGGAACTGTTCATGGAGTTCCTTCCGGTGATCAAGCAATCAACCGATGCCGTGGTGAACGTATCTACGGGCGGCGGACTTGGCATGACTCGCGAGGAGAGGCTGCGAGCAGCCGTTCGGGCAAGCCCGGAGATGGCGTCCCTCAATGTCGGGTCGATGAATTTCGGCATCTTTCCGATGGCGGCGAAGTACACGAACTGGAAGCACGCCTGGGAGCCAGAGTTCCTGGAGATGACACGCGACTTTATCTTCAGGAACACCTTCGCTGACATCGAATACGTCATGAAGGAGCTTGGGCAGGGTCACGGCACAAAGTTCGAGTTCGAGTGCTACGACCTTGGGCATCTCTATAATTTGGCCTGGATCATCGACCAGGGCTGGGTCAGGCCGCCATTCTTCGTGCAGATGGTCTTCGGTATTCTCGGCGGCGTTGGAGCCGACCTGGACAACCTGATGCACATGCACACGATCGCGCAGAAGCTCTTCGGGTCGGACTACGAGTGGTCGGTATTGGCTGCCGGTCGGCACCAACTGCCCTTTACAACTCAGGCCGCGATGCTCGGCGGCAATGTTCGTGTCGGACTGGAAGATAGCCTCTATATCGGGCCGGGCCAGAAGGCAAAGTCGAACGCGGAACAGGTGCGAAAGATCCGGACGATCATCGAAAATCTCGGGATGTCTGTGGCGACACCCAGTGAAGCGAGAGAACGGCTGGGTCTGAAGGGCGGCGACAAGGTCGCGTTTTGACCTCAGGCGAGCGTGAGGATCCACCCATGGCAGAGAGAGCAGCGATCGTTACAGGTGGGAGCCGCGGAATCGGGCGCGCGATCGTCGATCGCTTTCTGACCGATGACATCGAGGTGCTCACATGCGGCCGCGGGAGTCGACCGACTGACTTGGATTCCCGAGCAATCTGGATTCAAGCGGACGTGTCCAAACCGGCCGATGCGGAGCGCATCGTCGCCGAAGCCCGAACACGGCTCCGCAGGGTGACGATCCTCGTAAACAATGCGGGTGTCCAAGTTGAAAAGACCGTGAGCAAGACGACAGACGAAGATTGGGACCTCGTCATGGGTGTCAACGCCCGCGGCACGTTCAACATGTGTCGGGCCGTCCTGCCTGAGATGGAGAAATCGGGCGGCGTCATCGTGAACATCGGCTCCATATCGGGTGTCGTATCCGATCCGTCGCTGGCGGTCTACAACGCGTCAAAGGCCTTTGTTCATTCGCTCACGCGCTCCATTGCGATTGATCATGGCCCCAACGTCCGCTGCAACGCCGTCAGCCCCGGTTGGATCGCAACCGGCATGGCTGACGACGCCTTCGCGTTGGCAAGGAATCCGTCCGCGGCAAAGGCAGATGCCTTGGCGCGTCATGCCTGTCGCCGTCTGGGCCGACCGGAAGATATCGCCAACATGGTTGCTTGGTTGGCGTCGGACCAGGCCGAGTTCGTGACCGGACAGTGTTTTACTTGCGATGGCGGTCTAACCGCCGCCTCTCCACTTCAACCAGGATTATTTTAGATGTCGGAGTTCCAGAATACGGCTGTCTTAGGCGCCGGCGTCATTGGCATGAGCTGGGCGGCGCTGTTCCTGGCGTCGGGCCGCAATGTAGCCGTCTTCGACACGGTGGCGAGTGCCGAGAAATCCACCCGCGACTACATTGAGATGGCGTGGCCGGCACTGCGCGACTTGAGCCTGATCAAGAGCGGCGCGCCGGGCCGGCTCAGCTTCCACAACTCTGCCGCCGGAGCGGTCCAGGACGCAGACTTCGTCCAGGAAAGTGTGCCGGAGCGTATTGAAATCAAGAAGGCACTGTTCGCCGAGATAGAGCCGGCCTTGAAATCGAGCGCCATTGTCGCTTCGTCCGCTTCTGGCTTGACCCTTAGCGAGATGCAGGCGGGATGGAAGACGCCGTCGCGTTTTGTCCTAGGACATCCGTTCAATCCTCCCCATTTGATTCCCCTTGTTGAGATTCTGGCCAACGGGCGGACAGAAGCCGAGGTCATCGAGAAGGCGGAGCAGTTCTATCGGGATGTGGGCAAGATCACCATTCGAGTCCGGCGGGAAGTGCCCGGTCACGTTGCGAACCGCCTGCAGGCAGCGCTGTGGAGAGAGGCCCTGCACTTGGTGAAATCCGGTGTGGCGACCGTCAGGGATGTGGATACGGCGGTGTGGGCGGGGCCCGGACTGCGGTGGGCGGCGATGGGGCCAACTATGTTGTTCCACCTCGGCGCTGGGCCTGGTGGGATTGCCTCATTCTGCGAACGCTATACCGCCAGCTTCAACCGCTGGTGGGACGACCTTGGCGCCCTCCATTTGGACGAGGTTCTGGCTAAGCAACTTTCGGACAGCCTCGCCAAGGATCTCGGCAATGAAACGCCTGCCGATCTGTCGGCCAAGAGAGACGCGCTCATCATCGCCATGCAAAAAGCCGTGGCGCACTTGCAGCGATCAGAGTCTTGAGAGCGGATCAACGGACAGATCGCATCGGCGCGACGTTTGGACGCCATACAATCGCTACATCGCGCACCAGCCGCCGTCGACCGGCAGCGCGGTCCGCGGCCTTGCCGGCCAGGCTGAAGGACGAAAGGGACATGGGCTCACTCTCGATAATTGGGGGCCTCGTGGTCCAGGATCGCTTTCACTTCGGCCAGATGGTCCTCCGCCAGGTGCGGATAGTCGAGCCATTGCCGGGCGGTGGTCTGCGCGACGTCGTCCGGCGCGATGCGCAGCGGGCGATTGCTGGCATAGCAGGTCATCAAGGTCTCGGCGGCGCGCTCGAAATAGTACATCTCGTCGAACGCCTGCGCGACCGATGCGCCTGTGACCACCACACCGTGGTTGCCCATCATCAACACATTCTTTTTGCCGAGCAGCCGCGCCAGCCGGTCGCCTTCCTCGTTCGCCAGCGCCATGCCGGTATAGGCCTCGTCCATCGCCACGCGCCCATGGAAGCGCATCGTGTTCTGGTCGATCGGATACATCGTGCTGTCCGCGAGGCCGGCGAGCGCGGTCGCAAATTTCGGGTGCAGATGCATGATGCAGCGCGCCTGGGGCAGCAGCGCGTGCAGCCTGCCGTGGATGTACCACGCCGTCGGATCGGGCGCATCGGGGCGCGTGAGGGTTGCCTGGTCCCTGGCGTCAAGCAGCTGCAGGTCGCTGGCGCGGATGCGCGAAAAATGCCGGCCACGGGGATTCATCAGGAACCGCGAGCCATCGGCCGAAACCGCGACGCTCAGATGGTTGGCGACCGCTTCATGCATGCCGAGACGGGCGAACCATCGAAACGCGGCGGCCAGGTCGAAGCGCGCATCGCGGATCTCGGAGTCCGAGGCGAGCCCATCCGCCTGCAGCTTTTTCACGGCGCTCATACCCCATCTCCGTTCGCTGTCATCGTTGCGCGCTCTCCCATTTCGGATGGATCCATACAGGTGCCTCGAGCGGCGCCAGCGGTTTCTGCCCCCTGATCAGATCGGCGGCGCGCTCCGCGATCATGATGGTGGGCGCGTTGGTGTTGCCGCTGACGATCGAGGGCATGATGGAGGCATCGACCACCCGCAATCCACTGACACCGTGAACGCGCAGTTCGTCATCCACCACGGCGGATTGATCGCTCTCCATTCCCATCTTGCAAGTGCCGATCGGGTGGTAGCAGGTCTCCACGGCCTGGCGGACCCAGGCATCGATCTCATCCTTGCTGCGCACGTCGGGACCGGGGAACAACTCCTCGCCGCGATAGGGATCGAGCGCTTTCTGCGCCAGGATCTCGCGCAGCAGGTCGACGCTGACGCGGAAATCCTCGCGGTCGCGCGGGCTCTGCAGGTAGTTGAACCGGATCGCGGGCGGCTGGCGCGGATCGGCGCTGCGTGCTTCAACCTTGCCCAGGCTTTCCGGCCGCAGCAAGTCGATATGGACCTGGAACGAATGCCCGGGCCTCGTCTCCACTGTCCCCGGGATCACGGCCAGAGGCATGAAGGTGAATTGCAGATCGGGATGCTCGATCCCGGCGCGGCTGCGGATGAAGCCGCCGGCCTCGAAGTGGTTGCTTGCCGCCGGGCCGGACTTCGAGAGGAACCACTGCAACCCGGTCAGATACTTGCTGGGCGCACGGGCTTTGGCGGCGAGGGTAACCGGCTGCTTGCTCGCGTGCTGGATGACGATGTCGGGATGATCGTTGAGATTGGCGCCGACGCCCGGCAGGTCGCGCTTCACCGCGATGCCCAGCCGGCGCAGCAGGTCCGCCGGGCCGATGCCGGAGAGCTGCAGCAGTTGGGGACTGTTGATCGCGCCGCCGGAGAGGATGATCTCGCGATGCGCCGTTGTCGTCCGCCGGTCGTTGCCAACCGCGTAGGCGATGCCGGTGGCGCGATCGCCGTCGAACAGGATCTCGAGCGCCAAGGCGCGGGTGACGATCGTGAGGTTGGGCCGGTCACGGATGGGATCGAGATAGCCGCGCGCTGTGCTCCAGCGCCGCCCTTCGTGCGTGGTGCGGTCATAGGGTCCGAACCCTTCCTGCTGCGCGCCATTGCAGTCGGGCGTATAGGGATAGCCTGCCTGCTGCCCGGCTTCGATGAAGGCTTCGCCCAGGATGCCGGCGCTGCCGTTCAGCGTCGTCACGCGCAGCGGCCCGCCCTTGCCGTGATAGGCATCGGCCTTGCGCGGGTTGCTCTCGGCGCGCCGGAAATAGGGCAGCACGTCCGCATAGCTCCAGCCGCGGCAGCCCGACTGCGCCCAGCGATCATAGTCGCGCGCATGGCCGCGTACATACATCATGCCATTGATGGACGAGGACCCGCCCAGCACACGGCCGCGCGGATGGCTGAGGCGCCGGTTGTCGAGATAGGGCTCCGACTCGGAGGTATAGGCCCAGTTGAACCGATCGTCGGCCAGCAGGCGCCCGAGCCCAGAGGGCATGTCGATCGCCCAGTTGCGGTCCGCCGGCCCTGCCTCGAGCAGCAGGACGCGAATGTCAGCATCCTCGGTCAGGCGGGCCGCCAGCACGCATCCGGCCGACCCTGCACCGACGATGATGTAATCGAACGTTTTCATCGGCCGGTCTGCACGGCCTGATGGACCAGCCTGTGGAAGTGGTGCACCAGATGCTCACTCTCGTTGCCGCGCTCCGGATCGATCAGGTAGCGACCCTGGTTGTAACCGAATGAGCGCAGGCCGCGCTGCTGCGTGACATTGAGCTGGATGTCCTCAGGGCCGAGCTGCTCGTTCATCCACTTTATGCAGGCCTTGGTCACCTCGGGCATCGGCCGGCCCGGGCCATAATAGCCGAAGCGCAGCAGCGATTTTTCCGGCCCGAGCGGGATCATGATGAAGGTCCCGCAGATATCCGCGTAGGGGAAGCAATAGAACGTCGTGTTGGGCCAGATCCCGATATTGAAGAACCAGTCCGTCTGCCAGGTCGCGCCGGCGAGCGGCGCGCCATAGGCGGTCTCGACACCCGGCTTCGGCGGGCCGATGTAGGTCCACCACCTATCATGCGCCTCGAGACTGTATTGCTTGAACTCGATGAGCGCCGCCAGCTCCTTGTGCACCGGCCCGGACAGGCCGAAATGGTAGCCCTCGATCGAATTGTCCATGATGACCTTCCAGTTGGCTGGAACCACCACGTCGACTTCGTCGATCAGCTTCATGTTGGCGAGTTCGGGCAGATACCGGCTCATGGTCGCGTCCGCGCCGGCGCCGATCTCGGCCAGCGGCGCCGCGTCCGGATCGAAATTGACGAACACGAAGCTGCCGAGGATTTCGGCGCGCACACCCTTGAGGCCGTAGTCCTTGCGGTCGAAATCCGGCAGCCGCTCGGAGCGCGGCGCGCTCCTCAGGCTGCCGTCGCGGCTGTAGCACCAGGAGTGATAGCCGCAGCGCAGCACGCTGCCCAGCTTGCCGCGCCGCGCCTCCAGCAACCGATTGCCGCGATGCTGGCAGACATTGTGGAAGCCGCGGATGGCGCCGTCATCGCCGCGCAGCACAACGATGGTCTGATCGAGGATGTCGAAGGTCGAGAAACCGGCCCGGCTCGGCCAGCTCGCTGACATGCCCGACGCAATGCCAGGCCGGATAGAAGATGCGCTCGCGCTCCGCCTTGAAGATTTCCTCGTCGTAGAAATAGCGCGCCGGCAGCGTCAAAGCGCGCTCGGGAGCGGTCTCGTGCCAGTCGAGGGATTTGACGGGAATCATGAGCCGGCGCTGTCCTTTCGGGTGTGGCTTGACTGGAAGGCTAGGTGGGTGCGACAAGACAGCTTGATCTAAAGCGTCAGATTGCGTCGTAATGGATCAGGAGCACAATGGCCAACGAATCGCGACTGGTGGGACTGCTTCTGCTGCCGGATTTCTCTCAGCTCGGCCTCGCTGCGGTGACCGAGCCGCTGTTCGTCGCCAACTGGCTGAGCGGGCGGGCGCGCTACCGATGGCAGACCTTGTCGCTGGACGGCAGGCCGGTGCGCTCCAGTTCCGGCCAGAAGTTGCCGGTCGATGCCGGAATCGCGGCGGCGAGCCAGTTCGACATGCTCCTGGTGCTGGCCAGCTTCGATGTCAAGCGCCTCACGCGCGACCACGCGCTCAAGGCCTGGCTGCGCCGGGTAGCGCGTCACGGCGCCACCATCGGCAGCATCGAGACGGCGAGCGAAGTGGTCGCCGCCGCCGGGTTGCTGGACGATCTGCCCGTCGCGGTACATTGGGACAACCTGCAGGGATTTGCCGAATCCCACCCGCGCTGCCATGCGGTTTCGCAGCTCTATACCAGCACGGGTGACCGCCTCACCTGCGCGGGCCAGAGCGCCTCCCTGGACATGATGTTGGCGTGGATCGCGCAGGATGCGGACAGGGCGCTCGCTTCCGAGACCGCCGCGCACCTCATGCTGCCGTCCTGGCGGCGCGGCGACGAACCGCAACCGGCGCCGGGCGCGAAGTCTGCCAAGCTCGCCGATCCGACTCTCGGGCGCGTGGTGTCCATCATGGAGCAGACCCTCGAGGAGCCCTTGCCCTGCACCCAGATTGCACGCCGGGCCGGCATATCGATGCGGCGCATGCAACGCCTGTTCGCGAAGACGGTCGGCGCCAGCCCGGTCCGCCACTATCAGTTCATCCGGCTGACCAAGGCCCATGCACTGCTGCAACAGACGGACCTGTCCGTGACCGAGATCGCGGTCAGCGCCGGATTCGGCTCCCTTGAGCATTTCTGCCGGGTCTATCGACGGCAGTTTGGTTGCCGCCCGCGCGACGATCGGCGGCAAAGCATATCGGCGCCGGTGCTCCGGCGATCGTCGCAGTGACGCGGCGACTATCGCTCGTTGGCGGAGCTTAATCGGTGCAGGGCCTGGATCGTCATCGCGGCGGCGGAGGCCCGGTTCTCGACGCCGAGCTTCTGGAAGACCTGCTCGAGGTGCTTGTCGACCGTGCGCGGCCTGATGTTCAGCACGCCGCTGATATCCTTGTTCGACCTGCCTCGCGCCACCCACAGCAGCACCTCGGCCTCGCGGCTGGTGAGCGCGAAATGCCGCCGCACCAACTCGCCTTCATTCCTGTTCGCCGTTTTCGCCAGGCGCAGGCGTGAGCTTTGCCACGCACATCTGCGACGCGGAAGTGGACCCGGAGACCGGCGCCACCAAGATCGTGCGCTATACGTGCTGCAGGATGCCGGCAAGGCGGTGCATCCGAGCTATGTCGAGGGCCAGTTCCAAGGCGGCGCCGTGCAAGGTATCGGCTGGGCGCTGAACGAGGAATACATCTACGGCAAGGATGGCAGGCTGCTGAACCGGCTGGGTGAAACTTATCCCGGCCTCAAGCCGCAGCTGGCGCGCGGCGTCTCAGTCGCGATCGATGGCGTGATTTTTCCGCGATGGCTGGCACGAACCGCTGCGCAAGGACAGCGAGGTCTTCTTGCTGCCGCGTATGGCGGGCGGGTAAGGAAATTGGTTCTGCCCAACTCAGCAACGTCGGCTTGTGGCACTTCTGGGACCTTCTGGTACTACCTACCAGGGTCCGGTGTTCAACGTGAAGCTGACGACTGGCGCAAACAACTTCGTTCCACCGCAGGAAGCTGACGTTCGCCGGAAGCGGTCAATTCGCCGCCTTCATCCTCACGTCGGGCGTGGCACGTGCGTCGGAAGTGGCGGGCGATCTCTGCGCGGATGCCTTCGGCGAGGATGGGTCGGTCATGGAAAAGCCGTATAGCCACGCCGAGCTCGAACGCCGCATTCGGACGCTAGTTGGCGCGCTGACAACCACGGGCCGCAACAAGACTGAGTAGCCCGATAGACTTCCGTTTTGGAGTGGGCGGGAAGGGAGTATAATTTCTGCTACCGAATGGAGGGCTTGACCATGCTGATGTGCTGCGGTTGTTGGAGACCGCGTGGCCGCGAAGAGCCTGAGGCGCGCGAGACTGCTTCACGCGCGATGGAGATTCTGAAGGAGCGTCTCGCCAAGGGCGAGATCGACAAGGCTGAGTTCGAGGAAAAGCGCAGGCTCATTTTAGAGGAGAGCCCGGATGGCGGCTCCGGTGATCGCCACTTAGGTCGTCTGGGGCACGCGAGCTGTCGCTCCGGGGCACCAAGGCTGCGGCGTCGCGGCCCCCGGCCGCGCAGCCGAGCTGTGACGCGCCGGTGAGTTCGACCCGTAGATCTGAGGGCTCTGCAAGCCTACGTAATGATGGTCAGCGGCCTGCGTTTACGTCCTGGGAGGAGCGGAAGGGGAGAGCCCGTTTTCGCCGCCCCCCGCCCGTTTTGTATCGAGCAAGCGGAGGATAGCTATGAGGATCGACGGCAGTGAGTTCGGCGCAGTCACGATCAATGGGACGACCTATGCCCACGACGTGATCATCCGTCTCTCCGGTGCGGTGGAAAAGCGCAAAAAGAAGCTATCGAAGAAGTACTACGGGACATCGCACGTCATTTCCAAAGACGAGGCCAAGTTCGTCTTCGAGAAAGGCTGTGACCTCCTCGTCATCGGCACTGGCCATGTGGGCAACGTGCATCTGTCGCCGGAAGCCCGCGGCTTCTTCAAGAAGAAGGGGTGCGAAGTCACCTTGCAGCCGACGCCGAAGGCCATCAAATCATTCAACCGGGCCAGGGGTCACAAGATCGGGCTTATCCACGTGACGTGCTGAACGATCTTGAGCTCATCGTTACAGCCACCGCCGCCTGAACGCCTCAGCGTCGGCCTCCTCGAGGAGGTACCAGCGCGCAATGAACCGGGGGCTCGCCCTTGCGCACGCGGGCGGTATGACCGTTCGGATCGTAGAAGGCCGGGGCCATCGCCAGGAGGAGCGGCCGGCAGGCCTGACGGTGTGGTCGCATGCGTCTTGGATGAACCGGTCGGCCTCTTCCCGTGACATACCCCACGGATTCCTCGGTGGCGACAAAGTGCGCCATCCCGCCCCAGATCAGGAGGGCACGCGGGCGTTCAGGATGGGTTGCCGCGAACATCGCTGCCATCGACGCGCCTTCACGCCGAGGATAATTGCAGAATCAACGCCGACGGCATCCATCACCGCGCGAATATCATCCGCGCGTTGTTCGAGAGTTGCCATTGCTGTGGGGCGGTCGGACAACCCGGTGCCCCGCTTGTCGAAGCGGATCAGCCGGAACATGGAACTCAAACGCTGAATGAAGTCCGCCCGGAGCGGGAATTCCCAGTCCATATTCAGGTGGGACACCGTGCCCGGGGCGAGGACCAAGGTGTCTGCGCCCTGGCCGCTCACCTGGTAAGCGATAAGGACATCGCCGCTCTTGGGGGTTTCCGGCCTCATCCTTTGCTCCGCAGGAGGGACGCCCCGGACAGGTCCGGTGCATTGCACAGCCCACGCCGGCCGTTGATCAAAAAAGTGTGTCGCTTTGCGATCAGAGGTGCAAGGCTTGCGAGGGCTGCTTCGGGCACTCCTGCGACTTGGCGAGCTACTGGAAGGGTCCATGGGCGGCTCGTTCACGCGAGGGAGAATCGCCCGAGACAAAGGATTTCGGAAGTTGGAGGAGCGGATGAGCGAGCAACCCTGGTGGCGGAAGGCGGTCATCTATCAGATTTATCCGCGCTCGTTTCAGGACAGCAATGGCGATGGCGTCGGCGACCTCAAGGGCATTCTCGAGCGCGTCGACTATCTGAGCTGGCTCGGTGTCGACGCTGTCTGGGTCTCGCCGATCTATCCCTCGCCGATGGCCGACTTCGGCTACGACGTCGCCAATTATGTCGACACCGATCCCCTTTTTGGCACGCTCGCAGACTTCGATCGGCTGGTGAACGCGCTGCATAAGCGCGCCATCCGCATCATTCTCGACTTCGTGCCGAACCATACCTCGGACAAGCATCCCTGGTTCCAGGAGTTCTCGGGCATCGCGCGACAGCCCCAGGCGCGACTGGTATATCTGGCGAGATCCACGGCCGGATGGCGGGCCGCCCAACAACTGGCTCAGCGTCGCCAGTGGCCGTAGCGCCTGGGAATTCGACCAGTCGACTGGCCAGTATTACTATCACGCCTTCCTCGTCGAGCAGCCAGACCTCAACTGGCGCAACCCGGCCGTGCAGGCAGCGATGTCCGACGTGCTCCGTTTTTGGCTCGACCGTGGCGTCGATGGGTTTCGTGTCGACACTATCTGGCGCCTCATCAAGGACGCGGAGTTCCGCGACAACCCCGTCAATCCAAATTATCGCGAGGGCGATGCGCCATTCCGTCGATTGCTGCAGATACACAGCGCCGATCAGCCGGAGGTCCTCGAGGTCGCAGCAGAGATGCGACGCGTACTCGCGGAGTATCCTGGCGACCGGCTGCTTATCGGGGAGATCTATCTCCCGGTGAAGCGCCTCGTCGCGTATTACGGCCCAAATCTGACGGGAGCCCACCTCCCCTTCAACTTCAACCTGATGTTTGTCGAATGGAAGCCGGACGCTGTCATGCGAGTTGATTCGGGAATACGAGGCGGCGCTGCCAGTAGGTGCTTGGCCCAACTGGGTGCTCGGCAATCATGACCAGCCGCGCGTCGCTAGTCGTCTTGGGCCAGCGCAGGCGCGTGTTGCCATGGTGCTGCTCATGACCTTGCGCGGCACACCTACCCTCTACTACGGCGACGAGCTCGGACTGGAGAACGTCCCGATCCCGCCCGAGCGGGTACGCGACCCCTTCGGCCTCAACATGCCCGGCACCGGCCAAGGAAGGGACCCCGAACGAACACCGATGCCATGGGACAGCTCAGCGAACGCTGGCTTTACCACAGGTGACCCCTGGCTGCCGCTCGGGGAAGATCACTCAACCATGAACGTTGAGGCGCAGATGCGCGACGCCGGCTCGATCCTGGCCCTGACGCGCGCTCTGCTCGAACTCCGGCGACTGGAGCCCTCATTTTCCGTGGGGGACTGGGCGCCACTCGCGGTCGAAGGCGATGTCCTCGCCTACATGCGGCGCCGAGATGGCAGGCGCTTCGCCGTCGTCCTCAACCTCGAGCCATTGCCAAAAGCCATTCGCTTTGACAAGGACCTGGGAGGGTGGACAGTCCTCTCGACGCATCCCGGCCGCACCGGCTATGCTGTCGGCGACCGCACTGACCTGGGCCCAGACGAGGCTATGATCATCGCGCTGGGCATGCCGCCGACGTGACCGGGACCGACCCCAACGGGTATTCAGACGGGCCGCTATTGCACATTCCTGCCATCGACGCTCTGCACGTCGCTTTCGGGGAGCGCTGGCTGGGCTGGATGTCGGCAAATGGCACTTTCCGGACCTGTCGCAGACATACGTTTGCGTCCGCTTTTTGGCGTGAAGCAGACGTAACGGCGACGTGGGCTCGGTGTCACAGTGCCGTGATCCGATCCGCCATCGCGGTCGGCGCGTCTGTCGTGATCTGTCGCACCTTCGCCTCTATGAGCTTGCGCAGGATGGCGTCGGTCAGGCCATCGTCCGGATTGACAGTCCACACGTCGGTTTCGATGCCGAGATCGAGCAGACGGTCGACCAGCGGCAAGCCCCGTCTCTCGGACGCAAGCACGATGCCGTATTGCAGATAGGCGATGGAGATGCCTTGCCGCCGGCGCTCGAGGTGGCGCAAGAGGCGCTGGGGATCGCGCACAAGAGCCTGTTCACGCGACACCGCGCGCATCGGATCGTAGCCGAGGCGCGCGCCAGGAATGGCGGCGGCCATGCGGCGTGCCTCGTCGAGATGATACGAACCGACGATGATCGCGTGCTCCAGGCCTGCAACTGCTGCCGCGGCATCCGCGACGGCCGCCTCGGAGAGCTCACGACCTTCCGTTGTTTTCAGGTCCAGCTGCAGGTTGGCTTCCTGTGCGCGTTCCAGGGAGCGGATTGGCGAGAGGAGATCGACGAGCGACAGGACCGGCGCATCCGGATCGGCGAGACCATTCCGGTCGCGGTGAAAGCAGCCCGTCACGGCTGCTGCCGGCATACGTGTGATGCGGCCGCTGCCGGTCGTCGAAGGACCCAGCGTCGCATCGTGCGCAACGACGAAGCGATGGTCGGCAGAGGTGAGGATGTCGATCTCGAGGCTCGCTCCGCGCTGCCAGCCCAACGAAAGATTGGAGCGTTTGAAAGGCGCCTCGGGGTAGCGCGTCCTCAACTTGTGCCACTTGAGTCTGATCGGCCCGTGTGGCCCGTCGACCGAGATCGGGACCGCGGCCAGGGAAGTTCGATCCGTCATGCTGGCGGGTGCACGCGCGCGCCGGTCACCAGGCTTTCGGTCGCCGTGTCGAACACCAGCGAATCATCGGGCGAGAAGCGCAGGTTCACAGGCTCGCCGGCGACATGCGCCGCCGTGGAGCCATGCTCGAGAACCCGAACGTGCCCGACATCGGTCTCCACCACGTAGAGGATCTCGCGTCCCATGGGTTCGGTCTGCGCGATGTGGCCGCGAAGGCCCGTCTCCGCGATCCGCAGGTGCTCGGGGCGCAGGCCAATGGTGACGCCGCCAGGCGGCCCCTCGAACGGAAGCAGGGTGGAACCCGCCCGCACGGAGCCGTTCTCGGCCTTGCCGTTGATCAGGTTCACGGGCGGCGAGCCGATGAAGCTGGCGATAAAGAGGCTCTTCGGCCTGAGATAGAGGTCGTCTGGCGTGCCCACCTGCTCGATGCGCCCAGCGCGCATGCAGATGATGCGGTCGGCCATCGTCGTCGCCTCGACCTGGTCGTGAGTGACCAGCACGGTCGTCACGCCGAGCTTCTTCTGCAGCGCCTTGATCTCGGTCCGCATGGTCAAGCGAAGCGTCGCGTCCAGATTGGAGAGCGGTTCATCCAGGAGCAGAAGCTGGGGCTCCTTGACGAGGGCGCGGGCGAGCGCCACCCGCTGCTGCTGGCCGCCGGACAGCTCGCCGGTCGCCGGTCGAGGAGCTCCCCGACATGGACGAGTTCGGCGGCCTGTTTGGCCCGATGGGACGCTTCCTGGCGCGGCATCTTCTTGAACCGCAGCGGGAATAGGATGTTCTCGCGCACAGTCATGTGCGGATAGAGCGCATAGGATTGGAAGACGATGCCGACGTTGCGGTCCTTGGCCTCGACTTCGTTGACGACGTGGCCGTCGAACAGAAGCTCTCCGCCGCTCGGCAGATAGATTCCAGCGAGCATGAAGAGGCTCGTCGACTTGCCGCAGCCCGGAGGGGCCAAGGAGCGCGACGAACTCGCCGTCCTCGATCACCAGGTTCATGTCCGGGATGACTTCGACATCCCCGAAGCGCTTGACGACATTGCGGAACTCGACACTTGCCATGCTCAGCCCTTCACGCCACCGATCGACATCTGCATCAGGTATCGCTGCGCGACAATGTAGAGGATGAGGCTCGGGACGAGATAGAAGACGCCGACCGCGGAGACCACGCCATAGTCGACGCCCATCACGTCGTCGCGCACGTAGTACATGTAGAGGCTCATGGTCCAGTTGGTATTGCGGATCAGGAACGTGAAGACGAAGATGTATTCCTCCCAGCCGCGGATGAAGGTGAAGACCGAGATGGCAAGAATGCCGTTCCTCACCTGCGGCAGCACGACCTGCAGGAAGGCCTGGCGCCGCGACGCACCGTCGGTCAGCGCGCTCATCTCGATGTCCCACGGCACAGCGTCGAAAAAGCCCTTCATGATGAAGATCGCGAAAGGGAGCTCGAAGGCGACGAGCACCAGGATAACGCCGGTGAGCGTGTCGAGAAGTCCGATCCAGTAGAGCATCAGGAACATGGGGACGATCAGCGTCAGCACCGGGAAGGCGTGCAGCACCAGGAGCGAGCGCAGCATCGCGGCGCGGCCGGGGAACTGAAAGCGCGACAGGTAGTAGGCGGCGAGTGAGGCGACGGTCACGACAATGCCGTCTGCGCACCGGCGATCAGGACCGAATTGCCGAAAGCATGCCAGACGTTGGGGAACTGGACCGCGCCGCGCACCTCGCCGACGCGGGAGCGCACGACCGAGGCGAAATCCGGTTCCACCAGGAATATGAAGTTGCGCGAAATGCAGCTCCGGACCGACGAGCAGCGCGAAGGCGGTCACCGTAATGAGCGCAATCGCGGCCATGGCAAGCCACTCTGGCCGCGGTTCCGCGCCAGCATTGCCGCCAGCCAGAAGGCAATCACCGCGGGAACGAGCACGGCCATCGAGCGCCAGAGAACCAGGCTTTCGGCAACGCCGGTGCTGGCGGAGAAGGCGATCGTGACGAGCCAGAAATAGGGCAGGATGATCGGCAAGCGAGACGGCGATCAGGAAGGCGTAGAGCGCGGCTGACTTGGCCCGGCGCATGCGTGCGGGCGCGCGCCGCCATTCTGTCCCAATCCAGGGCCGCGGCCGGCCCGGCGTGCAGGTTCGTGACGGTGGCCTGGGCCGCCATCTCAATGGACCTCGATGCGCGGCCGCTGCAGCAGCCGCTCCATGTCGAAGAAGCGCCAGCCGAGCAGTGCGACGGCGACGCCGATGACGATGAGGAAGAGCGCCAGCGCCGCGCCATAGCCATATTGGCCGCTCTCGAAGGCGCGACGGTAGATGTAAAGGGCGATAGACCGTCGTGTCGTAGAACGGGCCGCCCTTGGTGAGGAGCAGGATGTACTCGAAGCTCACCAGGAGCGAGAGGGTCTGGTAGATGGTCACAAAGCTGATCGGCCAGCGCAACGCGGGTAGCGTGATGAAGCGGATCTTCGCCAGCGTGCCGGCGCCATCCACAGCGGCGGCGTAGAACAGGTGTTCGGGAATGCCCCGGATCGCCGCGGTGAAGATGATCATCCCCATTGATGCGCCGATGAAGCCATTCGAAATGATGATCAGCGCGACCGGCGCCTCGTCAGGAGATCCAGCGGCGCCTCCAGACCGAGCCCGTGCATCAGAACCTGGTTCAGCAGCCCGACCTCCGACGGATTGATGGCCCAGAGCCAGAGCAGGATGTAGAGCACCGAAGGGCTCATCCGCGGCAGCAACCACACACCGCGGAAGAAGCCGCCGGATACCTTGTTGAGCGACGTGGTGGTGATCGCGAGCAGGAGGCCGAAGGTGACGTTGAAGATGGCGAGGGTGCCAAAGACATAGATAAAGGTGAGGCCGATGACCTGCGGCAGGCGGCGGTCGCCCTGGAACACCTTGGCATATTGTTCGGTGGTGAATTCCGTGATGCGCAGCGAGCGGCTGAGATCGGTGAACGAAACCGCAATGTCGATGAGGACGGGGATAACGAAGAAGAGGAAGGTGAGAACGATCGCCGGGCCGAGAAAGATCACGAGATTGGCGCGTTGGCGCGCGACCGATCTGGCGTGACCCTGGCGTTCAACGATCAGTTCGTTCGTGGCGGCCATTGCCCGGTCTACCTGCCTGCCGTGCTTCGTTGAGCAACGGTGAACGCGGGTCTCACGGTTTCGGCCCCGTGCGCTGCACCACCCACCGCAAGCCCCACAGTCTACTTGACCATCACATCCTCGAGCGACGCGGTCGCTTCGTCGATTACGAAATCGGCGGCCTCCTCCGCCGACAGCCGGCCCGTCTCGACGCCCTGTATGCCGGCATAGAGGATTCCGTTGAGATCGCCGAACTGCGCGTTATTGGGCAGGAACTTGGTAATCTCCAGAAAGTCCGCTGCCCGGACGAGCGGCCAAGCCTCGGCATATCGCGGGTCCTTGAGCTGTTCGGGCTTGATGCCGAGATGCGTCGTGGTGACCGCGTGGTCGGTGTTGAGGTCCGGATCCGAGGCGTGGCCGAGCAGGCGCACTGCGAGTTCCGGGTCGTCCGCATCGGCCGCCACCGCATAGATGATCGGATGAGTCAGGCTGCCGGCGTCGGCCGCCTTTCGTCGCGGCCGGCGCAGCGATCCATCCCCAGTCGGCGAAGAAGCCGGCTTCGTCCTTCGGCAGTCCGTAGGTCGGGAACGCATACGTGCCGAGGTCCCAGATGCCGTACATCCAGAACGCCGCGTTGCCCGTATAGAACTCTTTCCGGAGTGCATCGAACTCCATCGCCGTGTTGTTGGCCGGGATGACTCCCTCCTTGACGCCACGCTCGAACCAGCCGAACGCTTGCCGCGAGCTTGTCGCGCTCGAGGAGAAGATTGCCACTCGCCGGGTCGACAAAGCTGTTGCCGTAGCGACTGGAACACCATGATGTAGTCGGGACCCTTGTTCGGCCGATGCAGGATGCCGTACCGGAGCCTTGGTCTTCGTCACCACTTGCTTGGCGATGTCGATGAGCTCATCCATCGTCAGGTCGCCTGATAGCGTCCGTTCCGGCATATCCTCGATGAAGGCCTTATCGTAGCCGGCTTCGCGCAGCAGCTTCTTGTCGTAGAAGAACATGCGCGCCTCGGCATCCTGCGGGATGCCGTAGGTGCCATCGGGGCACTTCGCCGACTCCCAGAGCGAAGGGAAGATCGTGCCGAAGTGTTGCGGGTATTTGGCGATGTAGTCGTCGAGCTTGAGCGCGAAGCCCTCCTACTGAAAGGCGCAGATCCATTCATGCGCGGCGATGAACATGTCCGGCCCCTGGCCGATGCCGAACACCTTCAGGAGCTGCAGTGCATCGTCGTCGAAGCCCTTCGCAGGGCTTTCGCGCACGACGACCTCGACGCGCTTGTCTGAGCCTTCCGCCGCCAGCTCCTTGTTGAGCCGCTCGGCCGCCTTCACGACGTTGCTGCGGACGCAGCGGCCCCGATGGGTCCTGGCGCGACCAGAGCTCGAGCTTGACGTGGTGTCTGCGCGAGTGCCGGCGTTGACGTGGCGGTCGCGACGGCAGATCCGCCCAGCAGGGCCGCCGCCAGGACTGCCAGAGTTCCGGTGGTCCAGAGTTTCATTGTGCCCTCCCTCGTTCCTGCGATGCGTTTCACGCGCATCGTCGTGCTTGATTATGATTGCAAAGCTGTGCAACACAATTATGAAAGGGTTTGCGCGATGGTCCAGCCCGGAAGAGGGCTGAGGAGATGCCCGAAGGCAGGGACAATCGCCCGGCGGCGGTTCGTGAGCGCACAGGACGTCGCCGCGCGCGCCGGGGTTTCCCGGTCCGCCGTCTCGCGCGCCTTTACGCCAGGCGCTTCCATCGCGCCGGCGACGTTGGCGAAGGTGCTGAAGGCCGCGGATGCCCTGGGATATCAGGTCAATGATCTGGCACGCGGGCTCCTTGCCCATCGCAGCCAGCTCGTGGGCCTCGTCACCTCTGATGCCGACACGCCGTTTCGGGCAGCAGATGATTGCTGCCCTTTCGCTTGCCCTGATCCGGCGCGGCAACGTGCCGGCGATCGTCAACGTCGGTCGCACGGCGGAGGACGTCGCCAACTGCCAGCCGGCAGCTCCTGCGTTACCGGGCGGAGGCGACCATCTTCCTTTCCGGCTCGCCGCCGGCAAGCCTTGTCGAAATGACCCGCCGCAACGGCCAGACGCTGATCCTCATAAATCGCGCGGAGACGGGGCTCGACAGCATTCGCTGCGACGACCGGGACGGGGCGCGGCAGGCCTTCGAGGCCCTGCGCGGCACCGGCGCCTCCCGCTTCGCCGTGGTCACCATGGCGGATCCGAGCCCGAGCTTGCTGGCGCGCGAGCGGGCCTTCGCTCGGTTTGTGGCCGAGAGCGGTGCGCATAACAACAGTCGTCCGTGCCGGCCAACCCGACTATGCGGGCGGGCAGGAGGCGGCGCGCCGGCTGCTGGCGGACGGGCGTCCGCCGGAGGCTTTGTTTTGCGTCAATGATCTGATGGCGTTCGGTGCGCTCGATCTATCTGCGCGCCGCCGGCCTCAGGGTGCCCAACGACATTTCGATCATCGGCTTCGACGACGTGCCAATGGCGGCATGGCTCTCGTACAGGCTCACGACCTTGCGACAGGATCCTGAGCGCATTGCCAGGGAAGTCGTCTCTGTTCTCGACCGCCGCAGCGTCGAGCCCGATTCACCGCCGATATCGGTCTGCTGTCCCGCGGACCTCGTCGTTCGCGATACCGTCAGGGGACTCCGGCCTCACAGCAGCTGATCGCGGCAAGCACATAATAAGGAACTCGCGCAAATGGCCTTCAGCTTCCTTGCCAGTGAGACCGGACGGGTCCATGTCTGCGGCCATCGAGGCTACAGCCGCTGTTATCCGGAGAACACGCTGCCGGCTCTCCAGGCGGCCAAGGACTGGGGTGCAACGACCGTCGAGGTCGACGTCGTGCTCACCGCGGAGGGCGAGCCGATCATCCTGCACGACCTCACCGTGGACCGGACGACCGATGGACAGGGCTTCGCGGCCGACCTCAGCCTGGAGCGGATCCGCAGCCTCGATGCAGGCGCGGATTCCACGCGCGCTTCGCGGGCACGAAAATCCCGATGCTTGCAGAGGCGATCGAGTGGGCGAAGCGCGAGAACATGGGACTGGTCCTTGAGATCAAGGAAGCCGAGCGCCCGGACCTTGCCGTCGACCGCGTGGCGGCTTTCCTGGAAGCGACGACGACAGCGGAGCGATGCATCGTAATCAGTTTCGACCATGTCGTCCTGAAGCGTGCGGTGGCGCGCCATCCGGGGATCCGCACCGAGGCGATCACCCATGCCCGTCACAGCCGATATCGTCGGTGTGCTGCGGGCGTGCGGGGCGAGTTCCGTCTCCATCGAGCTCGGCATGTTCCACCCGGATGACGCCAAAGCTCTGCACGAGGCCGGGTTCTCCAACCGGCTCAGCATGCCGCGACCCGAGGCGCTGGCAGAGGGTTGGCACGGCGGACGCGACGTCCTCCCGCGGGTCGTGGAGTGGATTGCCGAGGGTTTGATCGACTCGATCTCCGGTGACGACGTGCCCTTCCTTGCCCGCCTCGTCGAACGCGCCGGCAAGTCCGGCGGAGAGCGGCGGCCTTGAAGCGCCTCTCGCCAAGCGACCTCGACAACCGCCTGCGAGTGGCCGAAGCCGTGGTCCGCGAGGCCGGGCGGGTCGCTGCCGACCATTTCGCCCGGCGCGAGCTTCCTCGCCGCTGACGGAAGTCACGAATGGCAACGAGATCCTTGCCGCAACGCCGAGCTTGGTGGAGCCCCTGAAGCACCTCACCGGTTCCGGCAGCGCCGGATGACCGCGCGGCTTCAGGTGCGCCGCCAAGTGGGTTGATTATCTGGCCTTGCCCACGAAGGGAGGCACGCAATGAAGGCTGTCTTCGTTCTCTTCGATTCGCTCAACCGGCACCTGCTCGCACCTTACGGGGGCGTCGGATTCCGACGCCGAATTTCGACCGGCTTGCCAGGCGAGCGGCGACTTTCGAACGCCACTACGTCGGCAGCCTCCCCTGCATACCGGCGCGCCGGGACATGCAGACGGGTCGCTTGAGTTTCCTGCATCGAAGTTGGGGGCCGCTTGAGCCGTTCGACAATTCCTTCCCCGAACTGCTGCACGCAGCGGGAGTCTACAGCCACCTGGTGACCGATCACTTCCATTACTTCGAGGATGGCGGCGCGACCTACCACACGCCGCTACGATACCTATGAGTTCGTCCGCGGACAGGAGGGCGATCCCTGGAAGGCCATGGTACAGCCGCCATGGGAGCGGCTCCGGGAGATGTACCACGAGCGGCAGCTCAGCCGGTCGACCCGCGACAAGTTTCGACGCAACATGGTGAACCGGGAGTTCATCAAGGAGGAGAAGGATTTTCCATCGGTCGAGGTGCTTCGCTGGCGGGCTCGAGTTCCTCGACCAGCAACCGCGACGCCGACGGCTGGCTGCTGCAGATCGAGACTTTCGATCCGCACGAGCCCTTTACCGCGCCCGCGCGTTTCCGCGAGAAGTTCAAGACGGGCTGGAATGGGCCGATCCGGGACTGGCCCCGATACGGACGGGTCGACGAGATCCCGGAGGAGTGCGAGGAGCTTCGCGCGAACTACTACGCGCTCGTGTCGCTCTGCGACGATCTGCTGGGCCAGCTGCTCGATTATTTTGACGCACATGATCTGTGGCGGGACACGGCGCTTATCGTGACGACCGACCACGGCTTCCTGCTCGGCGAGCATGATTTCTGGGCCAAGAACCGGATGAACCATGTACGAAGAAATCGTGCCATATCCCGCTGTTCGTCCATGACCCGCGTCGGCCGGCGGCCGGCCGGCATGCGCAGATCCGCGCTGACCCAGACCATCGACCTTGCCCCGACATTCCTCGACCTATTTGGCGTCGCGGCCGCCGCCGAGATGGAGGGGCATTCGCTTCTGCCGCTGCTCGAGGCCGAGCGGCGCGCTGCGCCGCGGCAGCGCTGTTTGGCTATTTCGGCGGTGCCATCAACGTGACCGACGGACGCTACACTTACCACCGTTATCCGCCGAACCTGCGCTCCCAGGAGCTCTACCAATATACGTTGATGCCGACACACATCTGCGGAGCGGTTCACGCCCGGAAGAACTCGCTGGAGCGTCGCTGGCCACATGCTTTGCGTTCACGAAGGGGGTTCCGGTCCTGAAGGTGCCGGTGATCGAGCGCTCGCCGATGTTCGACAACTACGGTCCGGGAGCGCTGCTGGAAAGCGAGACGCGCCTCTACGACCTGGCAGCCGACCCAGGCCAGGCATCACCGCTCGTGGCGCCGGACATCGAGCAAGCGATGGCCTCGCTCATGCGCGATCTGATGCGCGCCAATGACGCGCCGCCGGAAGCCTTCTCGCGCATCGGGCTCGCTTGACACGAAGCGCTGCCCTAGCGTTGCCGTACAAGGCGTCGCTTGGAAAGAAAACTTGATATGGTTTGCTGCCGGGCCATTGAGCTTGCGCACCGAGTGCGCCAACTGACGAAGCATATGCTTCAAATGAAGCCAGCGTGCTCCAAGCGGCGGCAGGAGATGTCAGATATCGAACGTGAACCAGTCCTATCGCGGGTATTCTCTACCGCCGCTTGTGGCACTTCTGCGACCTACTGGGACCACGCACCAAGGCCCGGTGCTGAGCATCCCTTCGGTACGATGAAGGCGCGGATGGGTGCGACGCACTTCCTGACAAAGACTCTACCGAAGGTCGCCACCGAGATGGCCCTCTCCGTGCTCGCCTACAATCTGACGCGGGTGATGAACATCGTCGGCGTCAAGCCGCTTATGGCGTCAATCGGAGCATAGTGGGCCTTGTCACGTCACTCCGTGGCCGACTGCACGGCCCCAGAGATGCCTCACAGCGGCTCTCAGTTGCCGAGGGCGTCCGTTCGCGTCGAAAAATCCCCAAACGCTGACAACCGCAACCACCTGGGCCTTGCTGCAGCGTTTCCACACGACCAAGACCCATAACGGTCATAGGACGCGATAGACTCAGGAACAGGGCGCCAATACAATCCTGTGTTCGCCTGGGTCATCAAGCAACCGCACCATATTGCCGGAATATGGTCGGTCGTGGCTCTATTGTGCTGCGGAGGCCAGCGGGCGGCCGAGAGACGAAAGAGCGCTCTTCAACTCAGCCAGGTCGGACTCGGACAACGGCAGTGCCGGCTTGCGACAGATCCCGACATTGCCGCCCAACAGGTTGGTCGCGGCCTTGACCGACGAATTGTAGTCGTGTGTCCAGTAGAATATCTGCGCGGGAAGCAGCGACTTCCATACCATTGCCGCCGCGTTGAGGTCGCCCTTCGTGACCAGGTCATAGAGGCGGACCGCCTCCTTTGGCGTCGCGTTGACACCGCCCCAGATCAGCCCTGGGCAGCCTGCGACCAGGGCCGGGAAAGCGAGCGTGTCGCCGCCGTTCAGAACCTTGCCGCCGGTCGCGATCAGTTGCTGGATGCGGGTGAAATCGCCGGTGCTGTCCTTGATGTACTGAATGTTGTCGATCTGGAGCAGACGGCTGAACAGGTCGGGCGTGATGTCGCGGTTCGTGTTCTGCGGGATGTTGTAGACGACGATGGGGGTCTTGATCGCGCGCGCGACGGTTTCGTAGTGCCACATCACGCCGTCCATGGTGGGACCTTCGAAATACGGCGGCAGGATCATGACCGCGTCCGCGCCGAGGCCTTCCGCGAACTTGGCATTCTCGATGGTATCGCGGGTGCTGACCGCGGAGGACTGCGCAACGAACTTGGATCTTCCCTGAACGCGCTTTGCAATCAGTTGGTGGATTTGACGGCGTTCTGCTTCGCTGAGATAGGCGAACTCGCCGGTGCCGCCGCACGAGACAACCGCATGAACGCCAGCCTCGAGCAGCCGCTCGAGATGCGCCGATAGCGCCTTCTCGTCCACAGTGTCGCCGGTCTTGTCAAACGGCGTACAGGCCGGAACGCAGATCCCCTTCAGCTCAGACATGACATTGCTCCTTGATGGGCTCGGATTGGCCCGATATTTCTAGCCTCGCCGCAACGATACGACCTTCGGATCGGATGCCGGATCGGCAGGATAGAGGCTGCGCGATGCCGGCGGCAACGTTGACTCCCAGGTGCGGAAATCGGCAATCATCCGCTGCTCTTCCAACAGCGGCAGCTCCGACATCGGCGGCAGTACGCGGCGCCAACTCGCAATGCTGGTGCTGTCGGCCACCAGCGACTTGACGGATGCAATGAATGGGCGGCGTGACAGCACCATGTCGGCGCCCAGGATCTGCTGGATGTGGCGGCGCCGCTCGAACAGGTTCGGCGCGTCGAACATCGCGCGCATCAGGCGCGGCATCACGTTGGCAAGGCCGCAGATCGTGCCGCGCCCGCCGTTGGCAAGCAGCTGCGGCACATGCATCTCGCTGCCGGTGAAGATCGAGAGGTGCGAAAACCGCCTCAGCAGCGCCTCGGTGAAATCCAGATCGCCGCCGCTATCCTTGATGCCGGCGATGATACCGGGATAGCGCTCGTCGAGCCGTCGGACGACGTTGGGTGTGACGGGCACGCCGCAGATGTCGGGGAAGTGATAGAGATAAAGGCGCAGATCCGGCCGCGCGATCGCGTCGATCACCGATGCGTAGAAGCGGAAGGCGCCATCGTCGGTGATGCCGCCGCGATAGACGCAGGGCGGCATGAGCAACAGGCTGTCCACCTTCTGGTCGATCGCGTGATGCGCCAGAGCGACGATGTCGGGAATCGACAGTGCGCCGACCGAAACGATGATCCGATCCGACGGGATACCCGCCGCGATCACCTGCTCCAAGGTCGCCGTCCGATCCGCCACCGAGAATTCGGCGCCTTCGCCGGTGGTGCCGAACAGGGTCACGCCGTCGCAACCGTCTTGCATCAGTTCGCGGCAGCGTTCCACTAGCAGAGCGACATCGGGGCGGAACGAGTTCGTGATGGGCGTGGCGACCGCCACGACCAGGCAATCGCGCGCAGGAAGACCACTCAAAGCCGGCATACTCCCCTGTTGATCGACCGTCCCCCAGCGCCTGTCGGTGCTCTCTCTAGGAGCAACTTCCCGGCTGGGCCGCACGCTCGATCATGATCTGAGATTGTCGATTGTCAACAATTGACTTGACGATGACCGGCTGCGATGGGAGCATTTCCGCAACAAGGGGAAATGGTCGAAGCGACCATCGAAAATACCGCAAGCGCGGTGACAGGGCGGGAAACAGGGGTGAAATCAGCGCGATCCGTGAAGGTCGACCGACGGTCGCTCGATTGGCGGGCCGCCGATGTCCTGCGCGAACAGATCCTGAGCGGCAAGCTGGTGCCCGGCCAGCGCATCACCGAAACCGCCTTGGCATCACAGTTGGAAGTCAGCCGCGGCACATTGCGGGCCGCGCTGCGCGCCCTGGCGCATGAGGGGCTGATCCAGCAGGTCGCCTACACCAAGTGGATGCTGCCGGAATTCTCCAACAGCGACGCGTGGGAACTCTATACGCTGCGTGGCACGCTGGAGGGGATGGCGGCGCGCCTGGCCGCCCAGCACCGCACCGAAAACTGCGTCCTGGCGTTGAAGGCCGCGTTCGAGCGCTTGGTTGCCGCGGTCGCGTCCAGGCGGCACGCCCGGGTGGCAGACGCCGACCTCGCGCTGCATAAGACCATCGTGTCGATCACCGGCCATCAACGGCTGATCGACCAGTATCACCTGCTCGAGCAGCAGGTGCGGCACTACATCGTCTGCTCCAACGCCCTGATCATGGACCTCAACCAGATCGTCTCGGAGCACGAGCCGATCGTGCAGGCCATCATCGCCGGCAATGCGGAAGCAGCCGAGACGCTGGCGCGCGAGCACAATGCGCCCGAGGTCGAGCGCGCTGCCGCGGCCATGGCGCGGGAGCAGGCCGGGCACGCGGCGGAACCGCCGCCGGCAAAGCAGAAGGGAAGATCACCCGCGCGGCAATCCAAGGCCGCGTGACGGCAAAGTTCAAGAAAACGGCATAACAACTGCAACAAGGGAGGTTGGCATGACATCCAGACTCATCGGCAAGGCGTTCAATCGCCGCGCGGTGCTGGCAGGAGGCGCGGCCGCGCTCTCCATGCCGTTCATCATCAAATCGAGCTATGCGGACGCCAAGCCGTTCCGCATCTCGCTGCCCGGTAACGAAGAGGAATGGCAGGCGAAGAACCTGCAGGCCTTCAAGGCCGCGCTCGACAAGAGCTCGCCGGGGCAGTTCGACGTGCAGATCCACTATAACGGCACGCTGTTCGGCCAGGGCACCGAGATCGAAGCGATGCAGCGCGGAAACCTGGAAGTGGGCATGGTGTCGCCGCAGGACATCGCTGCCCTCATTCCCGAATACTCGGTGTTCACCACCGGCTACCTGATGCGCGATCCGGCGCATCTCGACGCCGTTTATGACGGCGACATCGGCGCCGAATACAAGGCAAAGATCGAGAAGGATGTCGGCATCACGCTGGTGAAGAGCCAGTATCTCGGCACGCGCCATGTCATCCTCCGCGAAGTGAAGGAGGTCGCCAAGCCGGCCGACCTGGCGGGCCTGAAGCTGCGCATGCCGGGCTCGGAAGCATGGCAGTTCCTCGGCAATGCGCTCGGCGCCAATGCGACGCCGTTGGCGTTCGAGGAAGTTTATCTGGCGATGCAGACCGGCACGATCGACGGGCTCGAGAACCCGCTGCCCGACGCGATGGCGGCCAAGTTCTACGAGGTCTCCAAGCAGATCGTGCTGACCTCGCACATGGTCGCCAACACCTTCTTCGCGGTGGCGAGCAAGTATTGGCATGACCTGAGCGAAGAACAGCGGGCAGCCATCACCGCCGCGGAAGTGGAAGGCAAGGCGGTCAATGATGCCGGCGTCGTCGCGACGGAAAAGGATGCGGTGGCGTTCATGGAGGGCAAGGGGCTGAAGGTCACGACGCCCGACGTCGCGGCGTTCCGCGATCAGGTGCTGGACAAGTTCGTCAATTCCGACTTCTCCAAGAACTGGCCGGCAGGCATGCTCGACCGCATCAAAGCGGCTGGTGCCTGAAGCGTGCACCGAGCTTGGCGCTCAAGGACATCACGGTGATGACAAACCTTGGCGCCAAGCTCAAGCGCGGCGCCGAACTGATCGCGGCGGCATCGTTCGCCCTCATGTTCGGCGCCTTCATGATCCAGATCGTCAGCCGGTACATTTTCAATGCGCCGGTGTCCTGGTCGCTGGAGATCTGCTCCATCGGCTATGTCTGGATCGTGTTCTTCACCTCGAATGTGCTGCTGACCGAGCGCCAGCATATCGTGTTCGACGTGCTGTACCAGAAGTTCCCGCCGCGGCAGCGACGCGCCTTGGCGGTGATGCTGACGGCGACGCTTGGAATCATCTTCCTGGCCGCGCTGCCGGTGATCCTCGAATATCTGTCCTTCCTCGGGCGGCGCAAGACCATGATCCTGCGCCTGCCGATGGACATCGTCTACTCCTGCTTCGGCATCTTCATGATCGCCGTGGTGATCGGCGCCGCGGTGCGTCTGAAGCGCCTGTTCGGTGCCGACTGGCAGCGACACCTCTGAAGGCCCGCTCATGAGTTTCGCCGCGTATCTGATGTTCGGGCTGTTCTTCCTGTGGTCGTTCCTGGGCATGCCCATCGGGCACGCCATGCTGGCGGCCGCGTTCATCTACTTGTTCGTGACCGGTCAGGACATCGCGATCGCGGCGAGCCAGAGCCTGAACGGCCTGTTCTCGAGCTTCGTGCTGATGTCGGTGCCGCTGTTCATCCTGTCCGCCGACATCATGAACGCCAGCAAGATCACGGATCGGCTGTTCGAGTTTGCCAACCTGCTGGTCGGCCGCCTGCGCGGCGGGCTGGCGCACGTCAACATCGTCGCCAGCATGATCTTCTCCGGCATGAGCGGCAGTGCGCTGGCCGACGCGGCCGGTCCCGGCAAGCTCGAAGTCGATATGATGATCAAGGCCGGCTACAAGCCCGGCTTTGCCGGCGCGCTGAGCGCCACGTCGGCGATCATCGGGCCGATCATCCCGCCCTCAATTCCGATGGTGATCTACGGCGTCGTCTCGAACACGTCGATCGGCTATCTGTTCATTGCCGGCGTCATTCCCGGACTGCTGCTGGGCTTCGCGCAGATGGGCGTCGTCGCCTCCATCGCCAAGCGCCGCAATTTTCCGATCGAGCCGCCGCCATCCCGGCGGCAAGCGGTCGAAACCGTCAAGACAGCGCTGCCTGCTTTGTTCCTTCCCGTCATCATGCTGGGCGGAATCTACAGCGGCGCAGTGACGCCGACCGAGGCGGCGGCGCTGTGCTGCCTTCTATGCGCTGCTGCTGGCGACCTTGTATTACCGCTCGCTGAACGTCCGAGGCTTCATCCAGGTGCTGGTCGATTCGCGCGCGATCTACTGCCGTGGTCGCCATCACCATCGCGGGCGCGTTGGTGATGAACTGGGTGGTCGCGGCGGAGCAGATTCCCGCGGCGATGGGCGCCTGGATGATCTCGCTCGACATGTCGCCGGCGATGTTCCTGCTCGCGGTGAACCTGCTGTTCCTGGTGCTCGGGGCGTTCCTGGACACCATGCTCATGCTGCTGATCATCGTGCCGATGCTGATGCCGACCGTGCATGCGCTGGGCATCGATCCGGTGCATTTCGGCGTCACCGCGATCGTCAACATGATGATCGGCCTGGTGACGCCGCCGATGGGAGAGCTGGTGTTCCTGATCGCCGGAGTGTCCGGCGTCTCGGTCACTGCGATTACCAGGGAGCTGTGGATTTTCCTCGTCGTGCTGATCGCGTTGTTGTTCGTTCTTGTCTATGTCCCTGAATTGACCCTGTGGCTGCCGGAACAGATGGGCTATCAGCCCGTCGCCGGGCCCGCGACCTAGGAGATTTCGATGCCTGCCATGAAGGATATGGTGAACGGCGTTCCGCGCTATCGCCACTTCATCAACGGCCAGTGGACCGACTCCACGGTCAAGGAATGGATCGAGGTCGAGAACCCGGCGACTGGTGCAGTGATCGCGACCGTGCCGAAGGGCAGCGCCGACGATGCAGACCGCGCCTTGGTCGCCGCGGCTGCGGCACAGCCGGCCTGGGAGGCGTTGCCGCCGGTGGAGCGCGCCAAGCTGCTGATCGGCCTGTCGCGCCTCATCCTCGAGAACCGGGACAGGCTGGCGCGGCTGGTGGTGGCCGAGCAGGGCAAGCCGCTGACCGAGGCGCGCGGCGAGATCGAAGGCACCGCGCTGTACTTGACCTATGCCGCGGAGGAAGCGCGGCGCATCACCGGCGACATCATCCCGTCCGACAATGCCGACGAGCAGGTGTGGATCCAGCGCGTCGCCCATGGGGTGGTCGTCGGGCTCACGGCCTGGAACTACCCGGCGGCGTTGACCACGCGCAAGATGGGCCCGGCGCTGCTGGCCGGCAACACCATCGTCATCAAGTCGCACGAAGGGACGCCGCTGTCCGCGTTCGAGATCGCGCAGCTCTCCACCCAGCTGGATTTCCCGCCGGGCGTTATCAACGTGGTGAGCGGCACCGGCGAGGGACTGGGCGCCGCGCTGGTCAAGCATCCGATCCCGCGCCTCATCACGCTGACCGGCAGCGTGCGGGCCGGCAAGGAGATCTTCCGGTCCGCCGCCGACGACCTCAAGATCCTGCGCCTGGAGCTCGGCGGCAAGGCACCGTTCATCGTGGCCGAGGATGCCGACATCGGCGCCGCGGTGAAGGCGGCGGTCTCCTCGCGCTTCGAGAACTGCGGCCAGATCTGCATTTGCAACGAGCGCATGTATTTGCACGAGCGGGTGGCGGACGAATTCACCGAGAAATTCGTGCGCGCGGTGAAGGCCCTGAAAGTCGGCGATCCGCTGACCATGGTCGATGTCGGCCCGAAGTTCAGCGGGCCGGAGCTGGACAAGGTCGAGCGCATGGTGAAGGCGGCGACCTCCGCCGGCGCCAAGATGCTGACCGGCGGCAACCGCCTGACCGAGGGTGAGTTCGCACGCGGCCACTGGTTCGAGCCGACCGTGCTGACGGCGGTGGACAACCGCATGCCCATCATGCAGGACGAGGTGTTCGGACCGGTCATCCCGCTGATGACCGTGACGGACTTCGACGAAGGCCTGCGCCTGGCCAATGAATTGCGCTATGGCCTGTCGGCCTATGTCTTCACCAAGGACATGCGCCGCCTGATGCGGCTGGTCCGCGAGCTGAAGTTCGGCGAGATCTACGTCAACCGGCCGGGCGGCGACGCCGTCCACGCGCACCACGCGGGACTGCGCCACAGCGGCATCGGCGGCGAGGACGGAAAGTATGGTCTGGATGCCTACTTCCAGAAGAAGACCATCTACGTGAACTTCGCGTGATAGGCTGACGGACGGCGACCCCACGCCAGGAGGACGCAATGAGCGACAGGAGCAACCAGCCGCCGGTGCTGCAGTTGAATCCGGCCGATCCATTGGTCGTCGCCACCCGGGACCTGGCGGTGGGAGAAGAGATCGGGCTGGGCGGTGTGAAGCCCGTCGAACCGATCGCGCGCGGCCACAAATTGGCGGTGCAGCCGATCGAGAGCGGCACTCCGGTGCGCAAGCTGGGCCAGGTCATCGGCATGGCGACGCAGCCGATTGCCCCCGGCCAGCACATCCACGTCCACAATGTCGAGTTCCGGCCCAGTGTGGCGGATCATGGCATCGGCGCTCATCGCAGCAACCTGCCGGTGCTGCCGGAGGCGCAAGCGGCGACCTTCGAAGGCATCGTACGGTCGGACGGCTCGGTCGCGACCCGCAACTTCATCGGCGTGCTCACGACCGTGAACTGCTCCGCCCAGGTCGCACGCATGATCTCCGATCATTTCCGCATGTCCGGCGAGCTCAAGCAGTTCCCGAATGTCGACGGCATCGTTGCCCTCACGCACAAGAGCGGCTGCGCCGGCGGCGAGGAGACCGAGGGAAACTACACGCTGCGCCGTACCGTGGCGGGCTATGCCAAGCATCCGAACTTCGCCGCGGTCTTGATCATCGGCCTGGGCTGCGAGTTCGAACCAGCTGCCCCGACTGGTGGCGGAGGAGGGGCTGCAGACCGGTGCGCGGATCCAGACCCTGATCATCCAGGAGACCGGCGGCACGCGGAACACGGTCGACGCCGGCATCGCGCGCATTCGCGAACTGCTGCCCGAAGCCAATGCCGTAACTCGCAAGACCCTGCCGGCCAAGCACCTGATCCTTGGCCTGCAATGCGGCGGCTCGGATGGCTTCTCCGCCATCACGGCGAATCCGGCGCTGGGCGTGGCGGCGGACCTGCTGGTGCGCAACGGCGGCACCGCGATCCTCAGCGAGACGCCGGAGATCTATGGCGCCGAGCATATGCTGTTGGGCCGCGCGGTCAGCCAGGAAGTCGGACAGAAGCTGCTGGATCTGCTGCGCTGGTGGGAAGCCTACGCTGCGCGGAACAGTGAGTCGCTCGACAACAATCCGTCGCCGGGCAACAAGGCGGGCGGGCTGACCACCATCCTGGAGAAGTCGCTGGGCGCGGCCGCCAAGGGCGGCCGGAGCGATCTGGTCGACGTCTACAAATACGCCGAGCCGGTGACCAAGCGCGGCTTCGTGTTCATGGATACGCCGGGCTATGATCCGGTCTCCGTGACCGGGCAGGTGGCGGGCGGTGCCAACATGATCTGCTTCACCACCGGGCGCGGCTCCTGCTTCGGCTGCAAGCCGGCGCCGAGCCTGAAGCTCGCCACCAATACGCCGATGTACAACCGCATGGCGGACGACATGGACATCAACTGCGGGTCGATCCTCGATGGCGGCGCCAGCGTCGAGGAGATGGGCGAGCAGATCTTCCAGCTGATCCTCAAGACGGCATCCGGGCAGCGCACCAGAAGCGAACTGCTCGGCTATGGCGAGGATGAGTTCGCTCCCTGGCATCTCGGCGCGACCTTGTGACGAGCTGGCCTCCTGCCGCCAATGCCTGGAGCAGCCTGACCGACAACCTCGGTAGAACATTCCTCTCGCTTGCCGGCATGCGCTGCATCACGAGTTGGGACGAGCTGCGCCAGCGGCTGGGCGAACCGAAGACGATCCTTTGCCTCGGCAATGGCCCGTCCTCGGAAGCGGAGGGTATCGATGAGGTGCGCTTCGACTGCCTGTTCCGCGTCAACTGGATCTGGCAAGAGCGTGCCCGCCTTGCGAATCCGAACGTGGTCTTTACCGCCGATTTCGATCCGCCGTCACCCGGAGCACCGATCATTTGCTTTCCGACGCGCGCCGATGCGAACCGCATTCTCGTCGGCTATGCCCGGCGCCGCGTCGGCGCGCAGACGAAGTATCTGGTCCTTCCAGAGCTACCCTCGCCCCTGTTACGGAAGACCTGGTCACACCGGCCGACCAATGGCGCGATGATGCTGGGCGTTGCAACCCAGCTGCGGCCCAGCCGGCTGATCGTCGCCGGCATTGATCTCTATCTTCACCCCCAAGGGAAATACCCGGGTGAAACCGACGAGCCCAACCAGTATGACGCGATCCATGATCGCAATATCGATCTTGCGTTCATTCGCGCCGCGTTAGACCAGTTCGACGGGGACGTGGATATTCAAAGCCCGCAGCTGCGAAGCGCTCTGGCGGCGCCAAGTTCTCAGCAGCTCGACCCTGGCTGACGCGAGGGTGGCGGCCGGCAGGTATCTGCCTGCACCTGATGCAACTGCGCTCTCGACCTGGAATACCGATCTTTGGCGCGAGCGGCGCTGCTTGTGTTGGCCTTTCGCGGCGTCAGACCCTGCCGCCCGAGCCACTCCGCTACCTCGGCGCCAAGCTGGTCGCGGATGGCGGTCCGCCGCAAGAACGATGCGGAGATCCGTAACGAGACGCTCACAACGCTGATCGCGGGCCTTACGCCGGGCGG
>CAVRDA010000015.1:0-312228 GCA_963719755.1 Vicinamibacteria bacterium
TTTCGTGGCAGCAAATGGAGGACAGCACAAGCGATCATGGCGCCCTTGGATCGAAGTCCTACGGGGATCGGGGCGTTGTGGAGAATGTCATCGATGCCCCCAACGCTCAACGCCAAGTGGCACGCAAGACATCCGATGCCCAGAAACGCGCGGCTTGAGCAGCGCTTAAATGCTGCACATCGCCCACGCGAAGGCCTGCAGCTGTCGTGAAATCCCAGGAACCATTCTCCGCGAGCTGAAGTCTCGCGGGATCTCAATGCCTCGGCGAAGGCGCGCCTGACCACTGGCGCTTGTCGGCTGATGTTAATGCCCTTCATGTTGATGTGGCGACATCGCCGAGCCTGGGACCGTCCGTCTGCAGCGTGTGGACGTGGGCGAAGGCACACAGGCAAGACGTGGAACGGTCCAGGCGCCTACGACACCTCCACAACGCGTCGATCGAACCGGAGGCCGAACAGACGACGGTGCCGAAGGCGGTCAATGGCCCGGCGACGAGTATGCGTCCGCGAACCCGGTGGGTGTTCTGGCGCTGATTCTCGCGCAAGCGGCCCATTCGACCGAAGAGTACGTCTTTCATCTCTACGATGTGTTTTCGCTCCCGCGCGTTTCGTGAGCGGCCTGGTGACGCTATTCTGGCCGTCGGTGTCGCCCTGGTCAACGCGGGGCTGGTCGCGTTTGGTCTCTGGTGCTATTTCGCGCGAGTGCGATCAGGCCACCCGGCCGGTCGTGCGTTCGCGTGGTTCTGGGTGGGTCTTGAGTTGGCCAATGGGATCGGGCACAGCGCCCTGGTGGTATCGAGTGGTGGCTACTTCCCCGGGGTCGCGACCGCTCCCGTGCTGGTCGGAGTGTCAGCGTATCTCGCCATCGAGCTTTCAACGGTAGCGCGCTTGTGATTACGCCGGATGCCCGGATGAACGAAGTCCTGTCCCTCATCGCGGGAACCTCTATAATCGGTCGTTGAGCGTCTTCCACGAGCCGAGGTGCGACGATGAGCTTCGATCCGCTGAGAGATCCGCGTATGAGCCGCTTCAGCCGACGCCCGAAGAGATCGACGCGTGGGCCAGTCGCGAGCGCAGACGTCGCCAGGCGTGGCTCGCCGGTCCAACCCAGGACGAGCAAGACGAGTGGGTGCGGCGGTACCGGCGCCGTGCGGCGCTGGGCTTCGCCGAGTCGCGCCTCGGTCCGACCCGAGACGACGTCGCGCAGTGGGCGGAGCGGGAACATAAGCGCCGACAGGCATGGCTCGCCGGACCAACCGAGCAGGAAAAGCGTGAGTGGGCGCGCCGCTCCCGGCGTCGCGGTCTCGGCGGGTTTCCGGAATCGGAGCTGCCTCCCACCGAAGAGGAGATTGACGCCTGGGCGGAGCGGGAACGCGGCCGTCGTCAGGCGTGGCTCGAGGGCCGACCGAGGACGAGAAGCAACGCTGGATTCGACGCGAAACCGGCGGCGTGTGGGAGGGCTTGCCAAACGTGCCGGTGATGGGAGACGAAAGGAGCTCCTCGACGCGGCCAATCGATTGCTGCGCGAGGCCGATCTGGCGGCAAAGGGTTCGCTCCTCGCGCTGACGCGCGCGCCGTTGGCCATCTGGTCCTACCCTCGTACGGTCGGGCCGGAGGTTCGAAGACGAACTCTACCAGCCACCTCCACGGCGCCGCGTCAGATTCTGAACCGGCCGTAGCGACGCAGAGACGAATTCCTCTAGATTCGTCTGAACCGGTGCTCCAACGAGGCGTTCGGGGCTTGCCGTCGGGTCACGGCAAGCGGCGGGGATATCGGGACAAACGGCCGACCTCGGACGCCGACGGCAACCGACGCACTCGATGAATCGAGAACCACGCGAGGCCAAGGCCGATCAGGATGGCGCCGAAGGCGATCAGCGTCACCGGGTAATCGAAGACGCGTATCCCGGCATTCCCGGCCGTCACCCATACGGCGGCGAGTACCGCGGCCCACCCAATGATCGTCAGCGCCGAAAAGAACTGGACCCGGCGACGCACATTCAGCGCGACGCCGAGAAGGTCCTGAGGCGTCTCGCGAACGCTCTCAACGGCATCCAGCACCCGCTCGAACCGAACGCGTGCATCGAACATCCGCTGGCCCAACCGCCGCGGATCCAGGAGTTCGATCGCCTCGATCTCCATCAGGCGGCCGAAGAATCGATTCTCGTAGGACCGCAAGTCGAACTGCGGATCGAGCTCTTTGACCATCGCCTCCGCGGTCAAGACCGCCTTGAGGTAGCGGATGGCGTCCGGATTCAGGGCCATGCTGTGGGATCGCACCACCGCCAGCATCTCGATCTCGAAAATGTCCTCCGTCAGCCTGAATCCTTCCGGACCGACACGTGCGCTCTCGACATAGTTGTTCATCGCCTCGATCAAGTCGCGCCGTGCCGCCCGGAGATCGGTCCGCCCGGAAGGGGTCAAGAACCGCATGAACTCCTCGACGGCAAGGCCGGTGTGCCCCGCGAACAGGCTCTGTGCAAAGTAGCGAAGGCCTCGGTGGTCTGGTCGTCCAGCTTGCCCACGATTCCAAAGTCGACGTAGCCGATTGCATCGTCGGGCAGGACGATGAGGTTCGCCGGATGCGGGTCGGCATGGAAGTATCCGAACCGGTAGATCTGGTTGAGCGCGTTCCACACGATGTGGCCGGCGAGGCGTCGAGTGTCGTGACCGCGGGCCGCCAGTGCGTCGAGAAACGCGGTGTCGCTCCGGCGGATCGCCGTGACGATGTCAATCACGGGGATGCCGTCAAGATATCGAGGGTCAAGACGCGGGCGGTTGTGTACCCGGGGTAGACGCGCGGATTCCGTTCCAGCGGATCGCCGTCAGCGTTGCGTCGAAGGACGGCCGCGTGCCGCGCCTCGATCCGGTAGTCGAGCTCCTCTTCGGTCCAACGCGCGAACTCCTGAACCAGGGCGCGAGCTCGTGTCCTTCCGAAGAGTGGTGTCAGGTCGATGAGGGCGGCCAGCCAGCGCATGAGCGTGAGGTCGGCGCGAATCAGCTCGCGAATCCGGGGACGCTGGACCTTGACCGCGACAGGCGTGCCGTCGGGCAGCTCCGCGCGATGCACTTGGCCGATCGAGGCCGCGGCGTGCGGCTGCCAGTCGAAGGACCGAAAGAGGGCTTCCACGGGACGCCGAAGCTCGTGCTCGATGATCGAGCGCGCGTCTTCGGCGGAAAACGGCGCCATCTGGTTGAGCAGCTGAAAGAACTGCAGGCAGTAGTCCGCGGGAAGAATGTCGAACCGAAGCGCCAGCGCCTGCCCCAGCTTGACCCACAGGCCGCCCGCCTCCTCCAAGACCGCCTGCATCCGCTCGGCGCGGGCCGGAGTGGGCGGCGCAGCACCCAGGGAACGAACAGGTGGTTGAAAACGGATCGAGAGAGGTGCCAGGCGCGCCCCAACACGTAGCATCAGAAGACGTCCTGGATGTCTGCACGCTGCCGGACGTCGACGACTCCCCACAGCAACGAGCGATCGTCCGCGGCGCGATTCGTGCGTCGATCCCGGTGCGCGGTTCCGCAAAGCTTCGCGAGACGACGACGGCGTCGTCGGTGGCGCGCGGCGGACGGCTCGCGCGAGCCGGCGCGGTAAGCAGGCTCTGCGCCATCGAGAATGTTCGACAGGGAGAACGCGTCAAAGAACCGGGCAGGACACGATTCCAGCCAGGACGCGGCGTCCGCCTGGACAAACCGGATGCTCGGCGTGGAGGCCGAGGCTCGATGCTGGTTTCGCCGAGCAAGAGCGCCCGCGCATAAGGATTCGAGGCGTTTTGATGCCGGGCAAATCCTCTTGCCAGCCGTTTCCGAAGCACGGCACCGAATCGCGGCGGCAAGCGCGCAAGGAACTGCGGCGCGTACACCACACGTAAGATGGAGGGAGACATCAGTGTGTCAAAACCTGCGCGGAAGCGGCGGGTGTCGAGCTGCGTCCCCCAGAAACGAGCTGTTCGGTGACGTCGGAGAGAGCAAGGAAGGCGCGCACGACCTCCGCCCTCCAGCCCACAAGCGGCATGAACGCGCGCGCCGCATTCATCGCCCGCTCGGCGTCGCCCGTTTCCGGCGGGTCGCGCCTGCGGCGCGCCGCTCGGCATAGGCGAGCTGTGCCGGATTGATGTCACAGGCGACCACTTCGTGCTGATCGGCGAGCCGAGCGCGGTGGCGCCCGCGGATGCGATGCAAAAGACACGGCCTTTCCCATGAAAGGCGGCGCGCTCAATCTCTACGTCTTCGTACATGTGCCCGAAGAGCAGCCGCTGCGGGCCACGCGAGGCACCGAGACGCCCCGCCTGCCACGCGGTGTCCGACTTCACAGCCGGCGCCCGGGAATGGCGCCGCACACCCAGGCCAGCACGAGGAAGGCGATGTTCTTGACCACCATGCCGACGGGATCATGGATGATCTGGCGAGCCCAGAGGAGCCCGTTTACATTGAGCACGACGAGCAAGGCCGTCTGCACAATCGCACACAGGCCGGGGGCGATTCCGTGATCACCCAGACCGCGATCGCGACCTCCACGATACCGAGCGCCTTGAGGAAAGGCGGTCCGAACCGCGGACCCAGCCGCGGTACGGCGGTCACGACATCGACCTGCGACGCGCGCCGCCGAGGATCTTGCACCATAGGCCCTCGTACAGCCAAACGGCCGCGACAGTCGCGCGGATGAGACTAACGGCGGAAACACGATCTCGATACTGTCCACGCACAGCTCCGGGAGCGCACGCGGGTGTGGGGATTCCGCAGCAGCCTGGCAAATGGCTGGATGTCGACGAAGGACCAGCCGCGCCAGATACCGCGGAGGATGTGGAGTGGAGCTGGCTGACCAGGAGCGCTTCCAGAGGACGCCAGAAAGACCGGGGGCGCAAGTACGCCTGGTAATTCGTAATGAGTACTAGGTCGCTGGCGTCGCCGACCGCATAGATCTGGTACGAACCGCCAAGCGTGAGGAGGCATCCCTCGATCCCCAGACGCTGCTCAATGACTTCGAATCGCAGCAGATGCGGTGGTTCAATCGCGGTGATGCGCTTTGCCAAATCTCCTCCCGTGTATGCGCAGCGGACCGTTGCACCAACGCGGCTCTTGTCGCCTTCGGATCGGACCGGGTAGGGCAACAACGCGCGAAGAGGAAAGGCCGGACGCCCTGGGACTTCCTCATAGAACATCATGTGATCCCAGACCTCTTCCGGGCTGCAATTGAAGCGAAGCCGCGTCGCGACAACTTCTTTCATCCCTTTGCGCGCGAACAGCCAACTCACGACGTCGGCGATGATCATCCACGCTCTCCCTGAAAAGAGGCTACTACCGAACATCGACGGCGCGACACGGACTTTCATGTGACGGCCACTCGACATCGCGCGCCGTGATTGAGCGTCGCGGTGCCGTCACGCCACCTTCATCTGCATTTTCGTCGTGCTATGTCAGCCGGACCGGGTTCGGCAGGATTCGTGGGCAATATCTTGCCTTTTCGAGTGACTTCAGTGTGCCGTCCAACACCCTCAGCACTTTGTCGGGGACGTGTGTCGCCGCCGAGCGCGCGCGCGGGTTGATCGAGGATGCGCATGATCAACGGCTGCATCTGCTGGAGCTGATCGCACGCCTGCGTAAGATCGACGCGGTCGACGTCGACGCGGTCCGGACGCCCTGACGAATGCGGCGCACCATCCGGTCGACGCGTCGCGACCACGCGGGTGGTGCCCATCAGCTGCCGATAGCTGCGCACCAAGGCGTCACGCGTTCGGACTCGTCACCTGTGGCCAATGATCACCACGCGCTGGAAATCGCTCGCCGACGAATCCCCCTCGATCGCTGGACCCTGAACTCCTATTGCTTTCCCATACGAACGGTGCCACCCTCATATGGTTGGGCCATATGAGCAACGGTTGAGTGGAAGTGGCAAGGAGATAGCCGTGAGGATGCTTCGATCGTGGCTGATTCGAACGGCCGCATTGTTGAGGTCCGGTCGCGCCGAACGCGAGATGGCCGACGAGATCGAAAGCCATCTGCAACTCCACACGGACGAGAACATCCGGCGCGGCCTGTCGCCCGATGAGGCACGTCGGGCGGCGATCCTGGCGCTGGGCGGGGTCGAGTCGCTCAAGGAGCAGTACCGCGACCAGCGCAGCCTGCCGGCGCTCGAGCACATCGCGCGCGACTTCCGCGATGCCTGGCGGACGTTACGACGCACACCAGGATTAGCCGCGATTGCCGTAGTGACGCTGGCGCTCGGCATTGCCGGTCCAACCGCGATCTTCAGCCTGATCAAGACGTGGGTTCTCGAGCCGCTGCCGTTTGCCGAGCCCGAGCGGCTCGTCGACTTACGGAACCTCAACACCGAGTCGGGCAACTACGGGGCGATCAGCCCGGCCGACTTTCTCGACTGGCAACGGGCGTCACGCTCCTTCGATGAACTTGCGGCCTATCACATCGACGACTTCAGGCTGACGGGCGGCGATCGCGCGGAGCGTGCCCGAGGCGCGCGCGTGACCGCGAACTTCTTCACCCTGATCGGCGCGCAGGCGGCGATCGGACGGCTGTTCGAGCCGCGCGATCGCGAACCGGGCTCGCCAGCCGTTGTGGTCCTCAGCCACGGACTGTGGCGCGAGCGCTTCGCCGCCGACCCGGCGATTCTCGGCCGTCCCGTCGAACTCGACGGCGAGGCGCATCTTGTCGTCGGCATCCTTCCCGAGACGTTTCAGTTCACGCTTGTCGGCCGCGCCAACATCTGGGCGCCGCTCATCTTCACACCGGCCGACGCGACGGAGCGGCGATCGCGATCGGTGATCGGCCTCGGCCGGCTGCGACCTGGCGTGCACGTGGACACGGCCCGCGGCGAGTTGACCGCTATCGCCGGCCGGTTGGCCAAGGCGTATCCAGACACCAACGCGACGCGAAGCGCCCGGGTGCTGGGTCTGGCCGACGAGATCCGGCTGCACCACGACATGGGCTTCCTGTTGCCCGTGTTGTTCGGCATGGTGACCTGCGTCCTGCTGATTGCCTGCGTCAACGTCGCAAACGTCATGCTGGCACGGGCCAACGCCCGGCGGCACGAGACCGCGGTACGTATGGCGCTGGGGGCCTCGCGATTGCAGATCGCGCGGCAGTGGCTGATCGAACACCTGATTCTGTTCGTCAGCGCCGGCCTGCTGGCCGCGGCGATGGCGGTGTACGCCACTGACTGGATCACGAACTCGATCCCTTACGAAAACCGCGGTTACCTCCGCAACTACGGCGTCGTCACCGTCGATCGCGGAGTGCTGCTTTTCGCGCTCGCCATCGGCGCCCTGTGTGGCCTCGTGTTTGGCTGGCTCACAGCCTCGACCGGCGCGAAGGCCGACGTGAACTCCGACCTTCGCGATGCGTCTGGCAAGACGACGACCACTGCCAAGGGCAGCCGGCTTCGCGGCTCGCTCGTCGTCGCCGAAGTCTCGCTGGCACTCGGTCTGCTGATCAGCGCCGGCCTGCTGGTGCAGACTGCGCGCAACATCACGCGCGTGGACGTCGGCTTCGATCCGGATCGGCTGTTGACCTTCCAGATGCTGCTCGACGAGCGGCGCTTTCAGGACGACGACGCCGTGCGTGGATTCTACGAGCGGCTGACCGCCGATCTTCGCGGACGGCCCGCGGTGACTGCCGTCAGTGCCGGTTCGTTCGTGCCGTTCAGCAACAGCGGCGAGGGCACCGAGTTCTTCATCGAAGGCAAGCCCGACCCGGCACCGCGCGACACTCCTGGCGCCGCGCTGAACCAGATCGCGCCGGGCTACGCTGCCACGCTGGGATTGCGTCTGCGACGCGGCCGGGTGTTCGGCGAAACGGACCGCGCCGACCGCGCCCGAGTTGCGCTGGTCAACGAGACGCTGGTGCGGCGCCATTTCACCGGTCGGGACTCGCTGGGGCAACGTCTGCGATTGGGCCGCGCGTCAGCCGACTACTGGACCATCGTGGGCGTGGTGGCCGACGTGAGGAACCACAAGACCGTGGAGGTCGCCTATCCAGAAATCTACGTGCCGTTTGCGCAGAAGCCGTCGCGCCAGATGACGATCGCCGTACGTGCCAACCGCGACGCCCACGCGCTGATTGGAACGGCGCGAGAGACTGCCGCCGCGCTCGATCCCGGCGAGCCTATCTCCCGCGTCTTCACGATGGACGAACTGATCGGTCACGTGACGACGCCGTTCCGCACGACCTCGACGTTCGTGTCGTTCTTCGGGCTGCTCACACTGCTGCTGGCCAGCCTCGGCGTTTACGGTGTCGTCTCGTACAACTTCAGCCAGCGCACGAAGGAGATCGGCCTCCGAATGGCGCTCGGGGCGAAGCGGTCCGACGTAGCCGTCCTGGTGTTGAAGCAGATTCGCGGGTTCCTGCTCCTCGGTCTGCTGCCTGGCCTCGGGCTGGCGTGGCTGCTCGGCAACGCCATGAAGGCGATGCTGGTCGGCGTGACTGCGACGGACTGGCGCCTCTACGCCGGTATGTCGGCGCTCCTCGCGTTGGTAACAGTGCTGGCCGCGATCGTGCCCGCACGGCGCGCGACCGCCATTGACCCGATGGCCGCGCTACGGTCGGAATAGGGTTTTCCAACTCCTGGCCTCCAACTTCCAACTCTCAAGCGTCAGCTCGCCAGAACTTTGGGAATCGGGAGGCCGGGCGCGCCTGCTCGTTCCGGTTCTAGTGATCGTGGGCGCTGTCGTGGGCGTCTGAGGATGCGCGCATGCGCGGTTGTTGGCCGGCCTGGAGCACACGGGTGGCGTCATCGGCAGCCGGATCGTGGAAGTCTCCCGCAGCTGAGGGACTGACCGGCAGCGGGACGGCCGTGATACCCTCGCCGTCCCGGATCTGGCCCATGCCCCCCCTCCTCGACGGCCTGCTCGAGACAGCCATCTATGTCGACGATGTCGAGCGGCTGTCGAGTTTTATCGCGATGTCCTGGGGCTGACCGTCGTGGATTCGAGCGAGCGGCTGACCGCGATGTCTGCCGGCCCGCGTCAGCTCCTGCTCGTCTGTCGACGAGGGGCGTCGCTTGTGTTCCCACTGACACCGCACGACGCCAGGGGCAGCCAGCACATTGCCTTCGCGATACCGCCCGGTCGCTCGACGCGTGGGAATCGTGGCTCGCCGAGCACCGCGTGCGCGTCCTCGAGAAGAAACGCTGGGAGCGTGGCGGCACCAGCCCGTGACGGAAGTCCCGTCAGGGCAAAGAATTGCATGATACGGCCGCAAGGCCGTAAACTGCCGAGCGTCCCGCGCCGACTTGTCCTTCATCGTGTTCCGCATGTTACGGACCGCCGACTCCCTCTCCAACTCCAGATGGCCGTTGGTCGCTGCCGCTCTGACGGCCGCGGTGATCGTGGCGAAGGCGGGGTACCTTGTGACGCGTGGCCCCGCCGTGTACGACCAGTTCGTCGTCGGGTCGCTCGCTTGGCGGGGGACCGGCAAGACCGCCGACATATACTCCTGGTCGCACTCTCTGCCGGGTTCGCGGCTGCCTACGTCGGGCTGGTCCTGCTGCATCGCTGGCTGGTGCATCGCGGCAGCGAGCCCGACGCCTTCATTCGACTGCTCGGCTATGCCTGCCTGCCCGCCGCCCTGTGGGTGGGCACAGCCGTGCTGACGCCTCGGATCACACTCGACCTGCTGAACTTGGCAATGGCCCTGGTCGTGGTCGCGTGCGTGCTTGCCGTGGCGACGACCCGCGTCATCGTGCCGCTGAGTGGGCCCAGCTCCGTGGACCTGGCAGGCTATGGACTGCTCGCGCTGGTGTTCGGCACCGCGTCCAGTGTAACGGCCCCAATCGGCCTTAACCGCCTCGCGATCCAGACGACGGGCCAGCTCGCCTGGGTCGGGCTGCCCACACCCTTGGTCCTCGCCGTGGTCGCTGCAACCCTGACGCTCGGCCTCGTGCTGTGGGCGGTGACCAGGCGTGAGCGAAGCGAGACCCGCCTCCATCTAGTGCTCCTTGGCGCGCAGGCCCTGTTGCCGCTGGGCTTCTTCGTCGTCGTCCCGGCGCCATGGCTCCCCCCGGACAGCCGGCCCGTCCTTCCCGTCGACGCGACGAGGATTATCCTCGTCGCCCTGGCCCTGGCGACCGCCGGCTGGATTGACCTATTGCGCCGCGTACTGACCCTCTGCTCGGCCGGGGCTGCGCCTCGGCTACACCACGCGATCTCGCCGTTGGCGATCATCGCGCTGCTAGTGGCGATCAAAGTATCGCCCGTGCTGTTCGCCGTCATCCCGGAGGACGACTACCATTTCGGCGAGGGCGTGCTGCCGTGGTACCTGCTGTCCGCGCACGGGCAGGTCCCGTTCGTCGACCACGCGCCGGCCCGTGGCCTGGTCAACTACCTCGCCGCCGCCGCAGGGGAGTTGTTCTTCGACGGGACCGTCCCGAGCCTTTCAGCGGCGGCGCCTCTCGTCGCCGTGCTCATCGCGCTCGTCGGCGTGCTGTCGGTGTCGACGGTAACGGGCATCCTGCCGGCCGCCGCCATGTTCGTCGCGATGCCGCTCGCCAACGGGCTCTCCGAGATCGACATCCTGAACACCGCAGCCTTATGCGTCCTGGTGGCGGGGCTCGACCGCTGGCGCGAGGATCGCTGGCTGCTGACGTGGCTGGCGCTCGGCACCGGCCTCGTGCTGTATGCGCCGGGGCAAGGCGGGCTGCTGGTGATGGCGACCGTGCCGCTCGGCCTCGTGCAGGCCGGGCGTGCCTGGCTCGACTCGCCGCGCAGGCTGGGGCAGGCCGCGCTGCTGGCGGGTGGCATCGCCATGGCCCTGTCGGTGCTGACGCCCATCGGCGCGATGGTGCTGGCGGCGCTCCGCTACGTCCGCGAGCAGTCCGCGGTGAACGCGGTGGCGCATGGCATCGAGTGGTCGCTCGGATTCGGTGCCGGGCCGCTCCAGGCCTGGCTCTGGGAGGCGTTGCGGGCCGGCTGGATGCTGCTCGCCGTGGTCGCGACGGTCATCGTGGTAGAAGCCGTCCGGGCGGGCGACCGGGCGCGGCTCCTGCGAGTGGCGCCGATCGCGGTGCCGATCGGCCTGCTCGCGGTGCTGTTCATCCTGCGCGTCGCCATCCGCATCGACCCTGGTTTCCCGAGCCGGCTGGCGCTCGCCACCAGCTGGATGTGGACGCTGTTGCTGCCATTGCTGCTGCACGCAGCGTGGGGTGCGGGCCGGTGGCATTCGACGCTCGCCTTCGGTCTGGCGGGCGCCGGTGTCTGGGCAGCAACGCTCGGGGGCGGCATCGACTTGCGTCGGGCGGCGCAGCGCGGACTGGAGGTCAGCCCGTTCCCGGCCAGCGCCGTGCGGGGGGACATGGAGGGTCTGCCGCAGATTGGCGTCGCTGAGATCGCATCGGCCCACCTTGCGCGGCTGGCCACCCTCAAGCGGACGCTCGACGGGCTGCTGGCGCCCAGCGAGACCTATCTGGATCTCACCAACCGCAATGCCCAGTACGTCTACATGGGGCGCCCGACACCGATCGAATCCGGCGCCGTCTACAACCTGCCCAATGACGTGCAACAGCTGCGAGCGATCGACCGCCTGGACCGCGCGCCAGTGCCGGTCGTGCTGATAGCAGGCGATGCGTTCAACTTCGACGGCGGGCCCCCTTCACTGCGGGCGCACGCAATCTACCGGTACGTGACGGGCCTCAGGTATCGCGCGATACGCGTCGGCCCGCTGGTGCTCCTGGCGCGCCAGGAGCGGGTCGAGCGCGGCGTGGCGAACGGGCTGCTCATCGAGGGCGGCGATCCGGCTGCGCTTCTCGACGCAGCCTTCCGCCCCGGCGACCTCAGGCTGGTGCCCGATTCCTGGGGCCGCTCCTGGGACACGCTTCGGCGCACGGCCGTGGAGGTGCGAAAACTCGGTGCGCCGTCGGGCCACCATGACGTCCATGCGACGGGCGCAGACAGCTATCGCTCCACCGGCCGCGATCCCTTCGTAACGTGGCGTCTGACGCCGGCCCAGGACGGCCGTGCCGCCGGACTGCTCACGTTCGACTTCGTCTGCTTGCAGGGGGACGGCAACACCTCGCTCGAGGTCTACTGGGGCAGCCCCGGGGCGCCGCCGAGCGAGGCGACGATGATGCTTTTCCACGCGGGCGCCCGTCTGGCGGTGCCGCTCGACGCGGCGCCGCGCTGGTTGCAGCAACAGCACATCGACGAGCTCCGTATCGACATCAGGCAGCCGGACCAGTGCCCCGAGTTTCGCGTGGCCAATGTGGCGCTGTGGCAGCGCCGCGCGGCGGCCGACGTCGAGGCCCGCCTTCGGCGCTACCATTGACCTGCGGCATGCCTACGGCCCTCGTCGTCACGTCCATCAATCCGCCAAACGCCATCCTGCAGGCCCTCGCACACGGCGCCGTGGCCAGCGGCCTCGACTTCATCGTCGCCGGCGATACTAAGAGCCCACCCGACTTCGCGCTCGACGGCTGCCGTTTCCTGAACGTCGAGGCACAGCGAGCATCGGCTTCGCCTTCGCCGCGCGGTGCCCTGTCCGACACTACGCGCGGAAGAACGTCGGATATCTCGCAGCGATCCAGGCCGGTGCGGAGGTGATCGTCGAAACCGACGACGACAACATCCCCCGCGACGCCTTCTTCGGGCCACGTACTCGGCGGGTCACGGTGCCGGCGCTCGACGAGGCCGGGTGGGTCAACGTTTACGGCTACTTCACCGACGCGCCGATCTGGCCGCGCGGGCTGCCGCTCGACGTCGTGCGGCAGCCGGTGCCAGACTATCGCCGGACTCGCCGGACTCGCCGTCGATTGCCCAATCCAGCAGGGCCTCGCGAACGAGAATCCCGACGTCGACGCGATCTACCGCCTGGTGCTGCCGCTGCCGCAGAAGTTTCGCGCGCGACCGCCGCGTGGCACTCGGGCGACGGCAGTGGTGCCCGTTCAACAGCCAGAACACCACCTGGTGGCGCACGCGTTCCCGCTGCTCTACCTGCCGGCCTACTGCTCGTTCCGCATGACCGACATCTGGCGCAGCTTCGTCGCCCAGCGCATCGCTGTGGGCGAACGGGTGGTCGATCCTGTTCCACGAGGCCGACGGTCTGGCAGGAGCGCAACGAGCACAACCTGATGCGCGACTTCGAGGACGAGGTCCCCGGCTACCTCCACAACCGCCGCATCGGCGACACGCTCGCCGAGCTGACGCTCGAGCCGGGGACCGCGGCGCTCGGCGACAACCTGCAGCGCTGCTACGAGGCCTTGGTACGGCTCGAGTTGGTCGGCGCCGAGGAACTGCCCCTGCTCGACGCGTGGCTGAGCGACCTGGCCGGCCTGAAGAGGCGCTGAGCGTGCGGCTGAGCCTCTGCCTGCTCACCTGGAACGAGATCGAGGGCTGTCGCTTCGACGTTCCCCGACTGCCGTTGGACGCCTTTGAAGAGGTGTTCGCGCTGGACAACAGCAGCACCGACGGCACCGCCGAATACCTCGAGTCGCAAGGTATCCGCGTCGTGCGGCAGTCGCTGCCCACCTACAACGGGGCTTACCGCTCTGCGTTCGACACCTGCACGACCGATGCGCTGGTTATCTTCCACCCCAAGGGCAGCATCGATCCGTCGGCGGTACTGGCGTTCCGCCCGTTGTTCGAACGCGGCGCCGACCTCGTCGTGGCCAGCCGCATCGGCCAGGGTGCCCGCAACGAGGAGGACGCTCAGTTCATTCGCCATCGCAAGTGGTTCGTGATGGGGATCGCCCTCGTCGCCGCGGCCCTGTGGCGGCGCGAGGGCACCTTCGTCTGGGACGTGCTCCACGGGTTCCGCGGCATGCGCCGTGACGCGTTCTTCGCGATCGACCCGCTACCCCGAGGCGTGAGCATGGACCTGGAGATGGTCGCCCGCGCCTATCGCGGGCGCTGGCGCGCGCGGCATTCCCTGTCCAAGAGCAGCCGCGGGCCGCTGGCAGCACCCACTTCGGTGCGTGGGCGACGGGCAAGCGGTTGCTGCGCTACCTATGGGCCGAGCTCTGGCGCCAGGCTCCCGTCCGCCGCGCCTAGGCCAGTGAAACGACGCGCTCCGCCACGAACTCAGCGAGGCAAGGCTGGATGTCAGCCCGGCGCGACCTGCCTGGGGAACGCAGATTCTGTGGGACGCCGGCCTGCGCATCATGTCGAAATATTTTCCCGACGCGAACTTCAGCGCGGGAAATCGGCCGTTGTTCGCGTTCGCGAGCTACAACTGCGGCTCGGGCAATGTGGCCAAGGCTCGGCGAGTCGCCAGGGAGCGGGCCTCGACCCGGACAATGGTTAACAACGTCAAGATCGTGATCGCAAGCAGATCGGCACCGAGCGACGTGCGTGCGAAACATCTGCAGGTACTGCGTCGCCTACCGGCTGATGCTCGATGCGCAGGCGGAGGCGGACAAGGCGCGCCACGATCAAGACCGGTCAGCCATGACTGTCATCACGACGGAGAATCAGGAATCAACAGGTGCAGCCCGAACCGCCACGAACGACAAAGGAGGATGTCCTGCGACCCTCGAAAGTTGATTCATCCGGCAACAGGGATTCACGACCGAGCACTGCCGGATCGGTCTTTACTCCGCTCTGATGTATCCAGCCGCCGTGATCGCCGGCGTGGTGGTCTCGAGGCCGTCACTCAAAGCCCCCCGAGCTTCATCAGGAATGCATCGAAACCTCCGCCTGAGTCGGAACCGAAGCTGGTGAGACCGAAAATGCCGTCGCCGTCGGGGAAGGTGAATGGAGTGGACGCCGTGTCGCCGACGACGTAGATGTCGCCCACGCCATCGACGGCGACCCAGAACGCGCCATCCTCGCCGCTTCCGCCGATGAAGCCGGAGAAGTCCAGGTTGTCGATGACGGTGGCGCTCAACGGAAACGCCTTCACGCTGGTGACGAAGGCGTCCCCGTTTTCGCCGGCGCCGTTGAAGCTGAGATCGGGTCCAGCCACCACCGGGAAGGTGGCCTCGGAAGAATGGGTGTGTCCGACCACGATCAGACTGCCTGATGGGGCGAGCGCAACGCCGAGACCCTGATCGAGTGCCGCCCCGCCGAGATATCCGGCAAATTCGAGCTCCAGCCCGCCTGGTGCCAGCTTCGCGACGAAGGCGTCGGTGTCGCCGTTGAATGTGAGATCGGGACCAACCCGGACCGGGAACGTCGTCTCGTCAGAATTGGTGTTCCCCGTGAGATACGCCGCGCCGGTGGCGTCCACTGCCATGCCGAATCCCTGATCGTCGCCCGAGCCGCCCAGGTACGTCGCATAGTCGAGCGCCGCTCCCCCTGGGAGTACCTTCACGACGAAGGCGTCGGTGCCGCCGTTGAAGGTCTGATCGAACCCCACAACGGCGTCCGAATCCGTCGCCGTCGGGGAACGACCGTTGATCGGACGCGGTGATCCCGCTGATGTAAGCCGAGCCATCGCTGCCAATCGCGATGTGACCGCCCGTGATCGTCCCCTGTGTGCGAGGACCACCTATCACGCCGGCGTCGTCGCCGCGGCCGCCGATATAGCCGGCGTACACCAGATTGTCCTGGACCTTCAACGCGAAGGGATCCGCGGCGGGCTTCAGCGCCGCCACGAAGGCGTCGTAATGCCCGTTGAACGTCAGGTCCGGGCCGATCTTCACCGGGAATGTCTTCTCGGTGGACTGTGTGAGTCCGGTGATGAAGATCACCCCGCCGGGGCCGAGCGCGATGCCTTCCGCGAAGTCGATCTGGGCGCCGCCCAGATACCCGGAGTAGAGGACGGTCGATCCCGACGCGCCGAGCTTGACGACGAATGCATCGACGCGGCCGTTGAACGTGAGATCGGGGCCTGCAGCGACGGGGAAGGTCGTTTCATCCGAAGTCGTGCCGCCGGTGACGTATGCCTGCCCGAATGCGTCGACGACGACGTCGAAGCCGGCCTCGACGCTGGTGCCGCCGATGAAGCTGACGTAGACGAGCTGGCGGCCATCGGGAGCGACCTTGGCAACGAACGCATCCGGGCTCTGCGTGAACGGAGTGGGACTCTGTCCGGTCACGTAAGCCGCGCCGCTGGCGTCCACGGCCACGCCGAGCCCGCGATCGTCTCCGGCGCCGCCCATGAAACCGGCGAACACGGGAAGGGCAGGGTCGATCACGAGTGGAAGGTTGCGGTCGTACTCACCGACGCGGAAACCCACGGTGAACCGGTCGTCGCTCGACGCGATCACAGCGAACCGCACTTCGACGGGACGCACGCGTCCGTCCCGTTCCTGATAGGCGACCGGCGGCGGATCGGTAATCGGTCCAACTGGTGTCTCGAGGAGGACCGCGCCCTCAGACGTCAATCGTCCACGCGCGCCGCTGTAGGCCATGCGGATCGCCGACACGTCGGTGCCCGGAGCGACGGTGAACGCATACTTCAACTGTCCCTGAATGCCGCTCACCGCGAGGTCGATTCCCGGCCACAGCTCACGGTAGGAGACGGCTTCATAGGTCGGCAGGTTTGTACGCCAGTGTTCCGGCCGTCCCGTGAAGTAGTTCACGGTCGCGTCAGTGCGCCCTGATCCCTCCGGCATCACATCCGGAGATGCGCCGATGAAATCGAGTGCGACCGAGGCAGATCGCGTCGCCTCCCCCGTGCCGTTCGCGAGATCGAAACGTACCGCGCTGGCCGCGAACACCGCGCTCGCACCGGCGCCGTTGACCGAGAACGAGCCCGGCGCAGCGGGATTCGGCGAGAAGTACAGGGGCAGCCGCACCGGCAGCTGAACGCGATCCGAGTGCGCGCTCCGCGTGCGCGTGGCAGAGGCGGTCAGGCCGCCGGCGAGCAATCCGAGTCACGCAAACGGCAGCGAATGTGTGGCGGGTTTTCATGGCGTCACCTTCCATGGCTCGAAGCCGTGCACTCCATCGTCGGCACTCATGTACAAGACGCCGCGGATGTTTCGGAGAGATGTTGGAAACGCGCTCTCCGGGCCATGGTTGAGGTCTTTGACCAGGCGTGTGCCCTCGGTCGTCCCGTCCGTGACCCACAATTCCTTGCCATGCGCCTCGTCGAACGCGCTGAAGAAGACGAGATCACCTACCGCGGTGAACTCCCTCGGATCTGACGCGTTGACCCCAGACCCGATGTCCTTCAGGAGCCGGGTGCCCTCGACCGTGCCGTCGCTGACCCATGGCTCGAACCAGGTTCCCGGCTGATAGCCGTCGGTAGGCGAGAAGATCAGCTTGTCCCCGAGGGCGGCGAACCAGTACGAGTCACCCAGGCCTTCGGGTCCTGGGCGGGCATCGATGATGTGTGTGCCGGCGACAGTACCGTCAGTAACTCCCCACTCGGAGCCGGTCTCGACAGTGCCTGACAAGAAGAACGCGCGATGACCGGCGGCGACGATTTCGCTGACATACGGAAAGGACCCGAGCTGCACTGTCCCCGCCTCGGTCCCGTCGGAAATCCACAGACCGTTCCGCGCCTCGTCGTCGTGCAAATCGGTGCTGAACAGCACCCGGTCCCCGAACGGCACGATTGGGTAGGGAGTGGACCACTCCGGGCCGGGAAGGATGTCTTTCACGAGGACGGTCCCTTCCGAGGTGCCGTCGCTCTTCCACAATTCGAAGCCATGGTCGGGGTCCTGGGCGAGGAAGAACAGCGTGGAACCTGCCAGGGCGAACAATTGCGGCGCGCCGGGGCCTGGACCGGGATAGATGTCCTTGACCAGTTGTGGGCGAGGAAGCAGTCCAGTGCCCGGCACGCTGCGGCCGGCCTCGATCTTCCACAGCTCGAACCCCGACGCACCGTCGGATGCCATGAAATACAGCATGCCCCCCGCATTCAGCATCGTCGGATTGAACGTCTGCGAACTCGCCGGGCCCGGGTTGAGATCCGCGACCATCACGGTCCCGTTGAACGTGCCGTCGCTGCGCCACAACTCCATTCCGAACTGGCCGCTCCGGTCCAGAGCGGCGAAGAAAATGACGCCGTTGCCTGCCACGATGGGGTTGGCGATGCGGAGGCTGTTGACATCGCGTATCAGGGCCGTGCCTGCCCGTGTGCCGTCCGTTCGCCACAGGGCAAAGCCATTGATCGGGTCGAGCGCCATGAACGCGACATCGATCGCCAGCGGCGTGAATTGCTCAGGACACGAATCGGTCCCGAAGGTGTTGTCGAAGCGGCAGAACCCGGCCAGGCCCACCTTGTTGACATCCTGAATGAGCTCTGCCTTGGGCAATGGCCGGGGCGCGAGTGATGCATGTCGCGCGGTGACCGCCACCAGCGCGAGCACCAGCGCGACGATCGTCCGGGTGCGCATGAAGGCCCCCTTCGTCGGTTGAGGGTGTACTGCAGGTCTGCAACCGGCTGTGGACTCTACGCCGCGGACGATGCGGCGTCACTACCTACGCAGGTAGGAACAACGGCTGCGCTTATCGGTGGGAAGTGGATTGCGGACTCACGCTTCATCGTAATGCGCGGTTTCTCCTGTAAACTCGGCCCATCGATCCGCGATCCCTTGCCGGAATTGGCGCCAAGGCCTGTGGAGGTCGTGACGCCCGTGGGGGGACGACGCCGAGAGGTGTGAGCCGATGGACGTTCGCCTGGTGACCGAGCAGGGCGTTGAAGACCGTCCTCCTGAGGAACTGGCGGCACTGCTCCGGCGTGAAACCGGGCTGGTCTGGGTCGACATCCCGAACTGCGACGAGGACAGCGCGCGCGTGCTGTCGGAGGTGTTCGCCTTCCATCCCATTGCGATCCGGGACTGCGTCGAGCGCAATCGTGTGCCGAAGGTGCACGGCTACGGAGACCACGCGTTGATCGTGCTGCACGCCCCCGAGCGGGGGCAGCGCGGGCACGTGCACTACATCGAGCTCGACCAGTTCATAGGGCGGAACTACCTGGTCACCGTGCACGGACCGATCAACCCGGCGGTTGACCCGGAGGTGGCGCTGCGCGAGACGCGGGCGGTGCATGCACGAATCGCGGCGGGGCGCTTCCGTCCCAGCTCAGCCTTCGAGCTGTCACACGCCATCGTCTCCGCGCTGGCCCGGAATCAAGAGGCCTTCGTCGAGGTCGTGACTCGCGACGTGTGGCAGCTCGAGCAGCGGGTGACGGGCGGAGACGTCGGCGATCCGGAGGCGTTCATCAACGAGCTGTTCCGCGCCCGCCATGGCCTGCTTGCCGTGCGGACCATGGCCGCGCTGAGTGGAGCGATTTACGGGCGGATGGCCGGCATCACTCGCATACCTCCCGGCGGGCAGGCGCTGATGGCCGATGCAGCCGATCAGTTCGACCGGGTTCGCGCGGTGGCGGACGGCGAGAAAGAGTACCTGCAGGGCGTCATCGAGTTCTACCAGACCGTCCTCACGATCAACGCCGCGCTGGTCGGCCAGGCACAGAACGTCGAGGTCAAGCGCCTCACCGAGGCCAGCTACGCGCAGAACGAAGAGATCAAGAAGATCTCAGCGTGGGCGGCGATCTTCTTCGCGCCGACCCTCATCGGCACGATATACGGCATGAACTTCGATCACATGCCGGAGCTGCACTGGGCGTTTGGCTACCCCTCGGCCCTGATCCTGATGCTGCTGCTGTCCGTTGCCTTGTACGTCGTATTCAAGCGGCGGCAATGGCTGTAAGGACGGCCGCCGCGGCTCTCGATCGTCATTGAGTGCTGTTTCCTCCGTTGAGCGTCAGAAGCCAGATGTCGCCTTCAGTGACGCGGCGTGGTGAAGTACGCCTGCTCCGCCGTCACGCGTCAGCTGCGGCGGCCCGATGACGTCACGCTGAATCGAGAAGACCCTGTCGACCTTCCTGGATCGAGTGTCGAGCACGAAGAAGTGCTTCCCGCCCGACACGAACAGCACGCGCCGGCTGTCAGGAAGCCAGACAGGATAGCCGCCAAAGTCGGTCAGCCGTTCGAAGGTTCGCGATCGCAGCGAGTAGGTCATGATGCCGCGGGCTGCCAGCCCGGCCTGGCCAACCAACTGCTCGCCGTCTGGCGACCAGGAGTTCACGACGAACTCGTCCTGGCTGCCAGTGGGCGGGGACACGATCTCCGGCTTCTGTTCGTTCCAGGGCCGATGGGGATCGAAGATGTACACGTTGTTCTCGGGGTGCCCGAGGCCCTGCGCCCATGAGGACCGCGATGCGGGAGCCGTCAGGAGACCATGTGGGATAGATCGCGTCAGCCAAAGGACTCACTTGCTGGAGCTCGCTGCCGTCTGCTCGAATCTTCCACAAGTGCTGGTCTTTGCCCCGAATCGAGTGGAAGGCAATCCATCGACCGTCGGGTGACCAGCGGGGCATCCTTTCGATGGCGTTCGGGGCGCTCGTCAGTTGCCGAAGCCCCATGCCATCGCTGCGCGCCACGTAGAGGTCGCCTTCGGGCTGAAGACTCGAGTAGAAGACAATCTGCTGCCCGTCGGGCGAGGGATCGGGGTTGGCCCACAGTCGCGATCCGGTCGTGACCCAGACGGGATCACCCTTGGGCACGCCACGGGCCGGATCGAGCGTGAGTCGCTGGATGTTCCGGCTGCGCAGAATCGAGCTGTACGCAATACGTGAGCCGTCCGCCGATATGGTGACGTGCGTGACAAATGGCGCCGGCGTCGTCACCGGCTCGGGCCGCCCCGCGGTTTTCCCCGACCTCTCGTCGATCGCGACGCGCCACAGATTGACGGGGCCGCCGCGACCGCTGACGAAATAGAGGTGACGGCCGTCAGGAGACCAGACAGGATTCCAGTTCAGCGCTCCATCGGTCGTAACCGCGACCGGATGGGCGCCCGACCGATCGACGGTCCAGATGTCCAGCCGCGTGCTCCCCGATTTTGCTCCTCTCGTCGTGTACGCGATTCGATGTCCATGCGGCGACCAGCTGGGGAGCACAGCGTCGACATTGCCGCAGCTGCCGCCGTTCGCCCGACGCGACGTTGACCACCCACAGCGCGCTGAGTCCCAGCGTGTTCTGGGGATCCAGGTCGGCGTTTTCGCTCGTGAGCGCGATTTCACTGCCGTCAGGCGACCATGTCGGCTTGAAGCCCGCCCGCGTCACGCGTCTCACCGCCTCGCCGGTTCGACCCATGACGAAGACGCCACCGCCATCGCGGCTCGATCGAAAGGCGATGCGCTCGCCGTCGGGAGAAAAGGCTGGTTGATCGTCGTCGTCGATGGAATCGGCCGTGAGATTGATAGCGGTCTGGCCGGTGACGCTTTGAAGATAGATGTCGCGATTGCCGGTGCTGTCACCGCCGTACGCGACCCACTTGCCGTCGGGCGAGAGGCTCGGAAACCATTCGAGACCCGATTGCGAGGTGATCTGGCTGAATGTCGCGTGCAGGGGTTCGGGATTGCCTGGGCCACGACCCCACTCCCGTGAGAACAGCACCACCACCACGGCTATCAACGCGGTGGCGATTCCCGCCAGCGTGACCCAGCCTCCAGCATGCGCGAGGTCGAGGGCGCGCGCGCGAAGCGATCGCATCCGGAGGCGGCCAATCGCATCGACGAGCTCGACACGGGCATCGCCGATGTCGCGCAGACGTCTGTTGAAGTCCTTCTCCAGACATCGTGTCAGGAGACGTCGCACGCTCGCGGGTGTGGCCGAAGGCAGAGCACGGTCAGTCCGGTTCGCGATCGAGGATCGCCGCCGTCGTGTCGGAGATCGCCTCGCCGTCGAAGGCTTTCCGCCCGGCCAGCATCTCGTAGAGCACGCACCCGAACGCCCAGACATCCGATCGCGTGTCGACTGGCTTCCCTCGCGCCTGCTCGGGGCTCATGTACGCCGCGGTCCCGAGAACGGCGCCGACGTGCGTGTCGCCGGCCGCATGCGGCGAGGGTGGAAAGGCGCTGTCTGCTGCAGATCGCCGGCAGTCGTTTTTGCCAGGCCGAAGTCGAGCACCTTCACGACGCCGGCGGGGGTCACCTTGATATTGGCTGGCTTGAGATCGCGATGGATGATGTCCTTCTCATGGGCGGCCTGGAGCGCCTCGGCCAGCTGACGCGCAATGACCAGCGCTTCGACGAGTGGAAGCGGGCCGTCCGCGATCCGATCCGCCAACGTGACGCCTTCGACCAGTTCGAGCACCAGCGCCTGGCCGCCCGCCCGACTCTTCAAGTCCATAGATGAGCCGCGATGTGAGGATGGTTGAGCGCGGCCAGCATCTGCGCTTCGCGCCTGAATCGCGCCAGGCGGTCCGGATCGAGCTCGAAGGCACTCGGGAGCACCTTCAGCGCCACGTCGCGGTTCAGTTTGCTGTCTCGTGCGCGGAACACCTCTCCCATCCCGCCTGCCCCCAGCAGAGCGACAACGCGGTATGGTCCCACTGTGGCGCTCCCGGCAGGCAGCGTCCCGGTTCGAGTCTGGTCGTCCGACTGGGGAACCTCGGCGAGGGAATCGGCCAGTGGCGACATGCCGCGGAATGGCAGTCGATTGGTGAAGCCGGTGTCCGAGCTGTCCGAGCTGAGCAGCGACTCGACTTCACGACGCAACGCGTCGTCGCCGCCGACTGCGGCAGCAACGAACGCGGCGCGTTCGGATGGACGGCCGTTCGACCGTCGCCTCGAACAACGCCTTGACCTGCTGCCAGCGCGCCTCCGTCATGGGCGATGCCCGTCTCCGAGTTCACGCGCCAGCCACGCCCTGGCAGTGCGCCACTCGCGCTTCGCCGTCGAGTGCGAGACATCCAGCACGTGCGCCGCCTCTTCGATGGTGAGCCCGCCAAACGCGCGCAGCTCCACGATTCGCGCGAGGCCGTGATCGAGCTTCTCGAGGCGGCCGAGCGCCTGATCCAACGCGAGAACGGATATCTGGTCGGATGGCGCCGCCTCCAGGGCCGGATCGATCGAAAGGTGATGGACTCCCTCGCCTCGCTTGCCCGCGTTGTGGCGGCGGGCGTTGTCGACAAGGATCCGCCGCATGACCTGTGCGGCCACACCAAAGAAATGCGCGCGATTCCGCCAATCGACCCGCCGTTGATCGACCAGCCGCAGATACGCTTCGTTGACGAGCGCCGTCGGTTGCAGGGTGTGACCCACCCGCTCACGTCGAAGCTGGCGCGCGGCGATGCCGCGCAACTCGGCATACACGAGCGGCAGCAACTGGTCGAGGGCACGGTGGTTCCCGCGACTCCAATCGTCGAGCAGCGCCGTGATGTCCGGAGATGAGGCCATCCACTACCTTCTGAAGTGCTTGAACGGCAACAGGATAGAGGGGCCTCCCTCCAAACTCAAGCATTCGCCGGCCGGCCTGTGACCCATTCCTGCCGGCCTTTGCGCGATCTCGGTAGGGCGCCAATCACGCGCCTGGAGGGGACGTCGATGAGGGGTAAACCTTTTGGTGTGGCGGTGATGGCCGTTGTTCTCGGCGGGGGCATTCACGTCGCCGGGCAGGGACGCGGTGCTCCCGGCAGCGTCGCGTTCTTCAGCGCGCGCGACGGAAACAACGAAATCTACGTCATGGACCAGGACGGCAGCCGGCCGCTGCGAATCACGGAGCATCCGCTGTCGGACGTGGATCCGGACATTTCCACCAATGGCCGGGACATCGTCTTCACGTCCAACCGCACCGGAAACAACGACATCTACATCGTCGGCAGCAGCGGTGGCACGCCTGTGAACCTCACGAACAACTCCGCCAACGACGGGTGGGCGCGCTGGGCTCCTGACGGACACCACATCGTGTTTCACAGCAACCGCGACGGCAACTTCGAGCTCTACGTGATGGACCGCGATGGCGGCGATCTGATACGCCTGACGAACTATGCAGGCGTCGACCAGTTTGCGGAATGGTCACCGAACGGACAGGAGATCGCCTTCCGACGTGACGTCGATATCTATGTGTTGGACGTGACAAGCGGCCAGACGCGTCGCCTGACTGCCGCGTTGCCGCTCAACCAGATGCCCTCGTGGTCACCAAACGGCCAAGAGCTGGCGTTCATGAGTTCGCGCGCCGGGTACCCTCCGTGTTCCTGATGAACGCGGATGGCAGCGATCAACGGAACCTGACACCAAAAGACCCGGGCGACCTGGACAGCGACTGGATCAGCCGGGCGCCTTCCTGGTCAACGAACGGACGTCAGATCTACTTCATGTCGTCGCGGCCCAGCACCGGCCTCGATACTGAGATCTTCGTCATGGACCTGGACGGCACGGACGCAACGCGCATTACACATGCGATCGGCATGGATGGCAGTCCGCGTTCGCGGTAGAGCGGTTCCTTCTACGGCTCGTCAGCGCTCGGACCGTAGATCTGCGGCACGGTGGACCCCATCGGCCGCAGGTACGTCGTGATCTGCCCGCGGTGATGCACGATGTCGAACAGGAAGCTCCACGCCATGGGCGAGGCCTTGCGCTCGTCGCCGAAGAATTCCAGGTTGCCGTTCCAGCGCTCGGCAGGCAATGCCTTCAAGCGAAGGATGATGTCGGCGCTCTGCGCGTCGTAGAGCTCGACCATCTCGCGGACGGTCGCGGGGGCCGGTTCAGGTTTCCATTCCATCTTGCCGCTCTCGAGGGCGTCGATCAGCATCTTCTCTTCGCACATGATCTGCCACGCGATCTCACTCGCCGTGCGCGACTTCGGATCGGGGCGGTAGTCCGAACCCTCAGGTATACGCGCAATCACCTTGCTCGTGGTCTTGCTCTCGTGCTCCCAGAAACCTGTAAATAGACCCCGGTCGTCCATGGCGAAGCCTCCCCCGTGGCCATTGTAGCGTCGTGGCGAGAGGCGGCCGATTGCACAGGCGCCACGCATTACAACACCATCGGTTGGATGTCAGTCCGGTCGTTCTGTAGAGCGGCAGGGAGCGCCTGTTGGTCGCCTGGCGAAGCGGGAGTCCGCGTCCTGGTTTATCGATGCTCGAACAGCTGCAGCGCCTGCACGATCGCGCGATCGAGAGCTTGGGCGGCCTCGCCCGATACCCATGCGCGCTCGTCGCGGGCAACGACGCTGCGCAGCTCGGAGAGCGTCTGGACGAGCTCCTCGGCGCGGCCGAAACGCAACAGCGGCGGCAAGCCGTCCACGATCCCGAGCAGCGTCGCGAGCCGGCGCTGGTTGACCTGCTCGTCGTCACTCGTCATGTCGCCGGCCGGCGCCGGTCGTGTGTCGAGCCGTGCGACCTCGTTACGCACCAGGTCGAGCGCGGCGTACCGCGAATCGGGTGAGATCAGGGCCAGGAGCGGGAAAGGCGCCTCGGTGAAACAGTCCTTCTGCACCGCGGGGAGCGATGTCTCCCCGCTGATGGGCGGCACGAGCTCCTCTCTCAGCTGGCCAGCCGCGCGCCGGACGATGGCGGCGAGGAGCGGATCGACTTGCGTCACGTCCGCCAGTTGGCGTATTGCCGCCAGCGCTGTTTCGACGTCGAGCAGTTCGTCCAGTGTAAGAGCACCGTCAGCGTTGGTATCGAACGCGCGTTTCACTTCTTCGAGGAACCCGGGATCGCGAACGCGTTCCATCGCTCCCCCCATGGCTCCCGGCTGGAGCAAGCTCGCCGTCTCCAGGGCGATCGAGCCAATCAGGTTCAACCCGCCCGGACTGTCGCTGAGCGGTCGCCCCCCGGCCCCGGCATGACAAACCACAGTCCGACCATCCCCGGCTGGTCGTTCCCCCAGAGCCCGGGCGTGAGATTGGGTGAGCGCCACGCGTACCCAGACCAGTCGTTGGCCGCCCATTCGGCGCTTCGATTGGTCCAGTTCATTCCCGCGCCCGCCGCTGCGCTGGACCACGTCGAAGCGCCGGCCCGGTAGGCGCCGAGCGACGTGAGCGCGCCTGCGAGCGAATCGCCGGGACAACGCCACCCGGTTTGATCGAGGATGAGCCCCGCACCGGACCCGCACGCGGCTGGCAGACGCCGCAGAGTGCCGGTCTCATCGATCATCAACACTTCTCCGGAAGCCGCGCCGTGAATGGGCGCGGCCATGGCCATCCAGTAGAACGCCTCCCGCGACTCGCCCGTCTGCACCATGAACACATATCCGTGGCTGACGACGGTGTCCGGCTGGCCAGGCACGGGCTGGAACGACCGGCTGAGAAACGGGAGCATCTCCGCGAGCGTCGGGTAATCGGCGCGGCCGTCGGCATCCGCGTCCTTGATGGCGAACTGCTGCGCGATCGCGGCGAGCTGTTGTGCCGACTCCGCTGCCGCCGCACGATTTGCCGCAGTTCGAACTTTCTGCACGGCCGGCAGCAGCAGTCCGATCAGCACCGCGATAATCGCGATGACGACGAGCAGCTCGATCAGCGTGAATCCGGAGTTGCCGCGGAAAGACCAGGAGCGGGAACGGATCGAGAAACGGAGACGCGATTTCATGTCTCCTCCCGGGGCTTGCTGGGGACGGCGGGCATTCTCCGCCCGAGGAGCGCGATGGTCAAGCCGAAAGAGTAGCAACGCCTATGGCCCGAAACGGGTATTGACGGGCTAGCGTGCCCGGCCGACACGAACCACACCCAGATCTCCTATCGCTGATGGCATCATAGCGGCGCCAGGAGTTCGTCGCTTCGCTATGGAGTATCCGTGATGGTCCTACACAGGTCTTGCTCGAACCACACCGTGACGATCGCCTTCACGCTCGTCCTCGCGGCGTCACTGGTGTCGTGCAGCCGCGGCGCTGACACACCCCCGGCCAGCGGCCAGGCCGCTGCCGACACAGCCGCACCGGCTCCCGCACCACCGCCACCACCCCCGCCGCCGCGCGAGCTCACCTGGAGCGGCAAGGTCGACATGAAGCTCTGGTCCACGACCCGGGTGAAGCTCTACAAGGCCGGTCTGCAGCGGGAGCCGCCGCCGACACTCGCCATCCTGCGCATCCCGCGGCTCGAGCTCGAGGTGCCGGTCTACGACGGCACCACCGACGCAGTGCTCGACATGGCGGCCGGCCGGATCGAACAAACGGCCCTGCCCGGGACGGTGGGCAACGTCGGCATCGCGGCCCACCGGGACGGGTTCTTCCGCATCTTGAAGGACATCAAGGAAGGCGACGAGCTCGTGCTGGACACGCCGGTCGCGCTGGAGCAATACCGGGTCGAGTGGATCCGGATCACCACCCCCGACGATGTCAGCGTGATCGACCCGACGCCCGATCGGGCGGTGACGCTCGTGGGCTGCTACCCGTTCTACCACAAGGGCGCGGCCCCGAAGCGGTTCATCGTCCGCGCCGTGCCCGCGTCGGAATCGCCCGCGGGGACGGGCCTCCCGACAAGCTGACCGTCATCAAGGACGCTCGATGATGTAGGACGTGATTTTCCACGCCCCGTTCTCCTTCCGCCAGAGAAGGCGCAGCACGGGAGCGTCACCGCTGCGAGTCTTGAAGCGAACCAGCATCCCGAAGCCGTTCCCGTACTCGAGCGGAAGCGAATCCGGCATCGGGCTGGCGCTCGCCCGCGCCGCACACTCCAGCGCGTCGGCAAACGCGTTCGGAATACTGGTGAGGGTGAAGACCCGGGAGTCCTGGTGGTCCATGATCCGGGTTGCGGCGTGAACGGGCTCAGCCGCGGTCAGGATGTCCGCGAGACTGCGCGACGCGTCGACCTTGCTGCCTGACGATTCCAGGCTCGCGCGCAGCGTGCGCCCGGCCTCCTCTGGTGTTGTCGCCGGCGCCTGGCCATCCCCTCGCTCGAGGTCGTAGCACGCGTAGGCTTTCGGAGAGATGTATCCGAACGCCGTGTCGTAGTCGTGTCGAACGAGCCAATTGTCGAGAAATGCTCTCGCCGCCGTGACGAGCGTCGGATCGGCGGCGACGCGCACCACCGTGGGCGACGCTACGGCCTCCGCCGCGTCCGTGCGCGCATCGTCCCCGCCAACCCTCCACGCCACGATCTTCCAATAGCCTTGTTCGCGAGCCCACAGGAGCGCCACCGGAGTGTCGCGGTGGCCGTCGATGTAGAACGTGGCGCCGAAGTAGTTGCCGTAGACCCGGCGAGCGGCTGCAGGATCGCCGAGCGTCAACTGGCTCTCGCAATCGAACGATGCGGCCACGTCGTCGGGCACCGAGTAGATCACGAACCGGGCGTGATGCGGCTGACTCATCACGCGCAGTTCAGGCTTGGCGAGCCTGGTGCCGACGACGAGGCCGTCCAGCGAGCTGCGAGATCCAATCGAGTCGCGCGCCGACTTGAGGTTGCCCATCAACTGGAACGGCGCGACGCCACGGTCGAAGGCCGACGGGTCGTCGGTATCGCGCGCCAGGCACGCATAGGATCGCTCGGAGACATATCCCATCGCGGCCACGACGTTCCCCTCCACGAGCCACGCCGTGAGGAAGTCGTTGACCATCTTGTCGATGCTGGCCTTGCCGGCCCGTGGCACCTTGGGCAACTCCATCGAACCGGACGTGGCCGTCGATTCCGTTGCCTGCCCCTTGCGCACGCCGAAGAAGCCGCGCCACCAGTTCTGAAAGCCGCTCCACTGATTGAGGTGGCGGTCGTAGTTGCTGCCCGCGCGGACATCGGAGTTGGACGCGGTCAGGTGGCCGTTGAACAGCCCTACAGGAAAACTCGAGGATCGGTAGTCGACGTCGATGTCCGCGCGCCGCTTGTCGAGGGCAATGGAGATCTGGATCGACGGCACGCCCAGTGCCCGGTAGTTGATCGGATAGCCCTTGTGATAGACCGAGTTGTCGGCGCCGCGTCTGAATTGCTGTGACCGCTCGAGCAGGTCGATCGCGGTATCCGTCAGGCGGACGTACATCCGGAACTGCCGATCGCCCGGGGCCCCGGCAACCTCGCCCCTGACGGTATCGACTTCGGCGACGAGCGCCAGCGCGTCGCCCAGCGCCGCACCCGAGCGATCGGTCAAGCGAGTCGTCACGAGCGCATGGGTCACGGCGTCGAACGTCGTCTTCGCCGACAGGCTCAGCACGTCGTCATAGAACGGACCGGGCTCGACCTGCTGCCCGGTCGTCTTGGCGAACCGTGTCACCCAGTTGTCGACCAGGTGCTGGCGTCGAGCGTCGAGTCCGGCATACCCGCCGCCGAACTGGACTGGCTGTTGCTGGCTGCCCACGACGATGGGGACGGCCGTTACGACGAGCAGAGCAAGGGCGCAGGCTCTCATGGTGACCTCGCTGATTGTGGGAGAGCATACAGCCGGTGACAAGGGGGACCACTCCGTCGAGGGTTGCGGCTATACTCCAGGCCGCTCCCATGCCCCTATTGCCCGCAAGCCGAAGACGTCTGGTCATCTGCGCGCTTGCCCTTTGCAGCGCAACGTGGGCCTCGTGTGAGCGACCGCATCCGCCGTACCTCGGGCAGCCCACGCCGGGCCTCACACCAGAGCGATTCGCGCCAGGCGTCGTGAGCACCGAGGCCATCGAGCTGAACGGCGTTCTCACGCCCGACGGCCGTGAGTTCTTCTTCACACGGCTCGTCGACGGGATCGACACGATCTTCCACTCGCGTGTCGTGAAACGGCGGGTGGAGCGGCCCGCGCCCGCTCGCGGTCTACGCGGACGGCGCCAGGGCCGTGGCCGTCGACATGGCCGTCTCGCCGGACGGACACGAACTCTACTTTCTCGGGCAGCACGCACACGAGTTCACGCGCGACCCCGACAACTGGGACCTCTGGGTCAGTCGGCTGGCCGGTGGAACGTGGGCGGCGGCGCAGGTCGTGCCGCCTCCGATCTCGACGCAAGCGCGCGAGTCGTACCCGGTCGTCGTGAGTGACGGCAGCCTTTATTTCGCCTCCGACCGGCCCGGCGGCCATGGCCGGAGCGACGTGTATCGCGCGCAGCGGCTTCCCGGCGGCGGGTTCGCCGAACCCGCCAACATCGGGCCGCCGATCAACACCGAGTTCAACGAGGGCGACACGTTCGTCGCACCGGACGAAAGCTACCTGCTCGTGGCCTCCAGCCGCCCGGGCGGGTTCGGCCAGGGCGATCTCTACGTCTCCTTCCGCGGGAAGGACGGCCGCTGGCAGCCGCTGGTGAACGTCGGCGACGCGATCAACACGGATCAGACCGAGTTCTGCCCCATGGTGACGCCCGACGGGAAATACCTGTTCTTCTCGCGGCGATGGGGCGCGACGTGGGAGGAGACGACGGCCGGCGACGTCTTCTGGGTGGACGTGAAGTTGCTCGAATCGGTTCAAACGCTGAGCGTCCCTCCTGCACCTGCCAGACCGTCGGCTGACGGCGCATCGGCCGGAAAATTCCAGCGCCGCGGCCGGCATGCGCCCCGCCACCCGAGTGCTGAACCGGCACACTCCTTGCGAGATGTATCCCGCAATCGGAGCGGTGACAGAGCGCTTCAAGGAGGCAAGGTGCCATGTCGGCAGTAGACATGATTCGATGCGATGCGTGCGGTGCGACCAATCGCGTGCCGAAGGCGAACCTCGAGCGCGGTCTCACGCCGATGTGCGGACGGTGCAAGGCCGCGCTCGTCGTGAACGGGCGGGTCATCACCGTTACGGACGCGACGTTTGCGGCCCTTGTCGAGCGTTCGCCGCTGCCGGTCCTGCTGGATCTCTGGGCGCCCTGGTGCGGCCCCTGCCGCCTCATCGCCCCGGTCGTGGAGAGCCTCGCCGCACAGCTGGCCGGCCAGGTCCGGGTCGGCAAGCTCAACGTCGACGAGAACCCGGTGATCGCGCAACGATTCGCCGTCCGCAGCATACCGACGCTGCTCGCGTTCAAGGACGGCCGCGAAGTCGATCGCATGGTCGGCGTGCTGCCGCAGGCGCAGATCGCCGAGCGCCTGGCACGCCTCGTCGCATGAGGCGTGCCTGACTAATTAAAGACGCAGGTGACCGCTCACGCCACTCCGGGGCCGGGACGGCGTGCGCGCCGGGAGAACGTCTTGGTGCGCGCGGTGGTGGAACGGCGGAAGGTCAGATCGGTCGAAGGCGTCATATTGCCCTTCAACACGACTTCGATCTGTCGCAGTGCGTGATCGTTGTCGGCCGCCGTGTTCGAGACGATGCAGTCGGCCGGGGCGAACAACTTGAGCTCGCGCATGTACGCGTCGTTCGCGGTGAACAGCACGCAGATGTTGCCGGCGATGCCGGTGAGAATCACGCGACGGATGCGCAGCGCCTCGAGCAGAGTGTCGAGGGTGGTGTCGTAAAAGCCCGAGTGCTTCGGCTTCAGCACGAAATAGTCCTTCGATGTCGGTCGAAGCCGACGCGAGACGACGCGGCCGGGTGACGATCTCGCCGTGCAATGGGCGACCGTCTGGCGAAAGTCGGATCTCCACTGGCCGAAGTTGTCGTTGATGTAGATGGCCGGCACGCCGGCGGCGGCGGCACGGCGCTTCAGCCGCGCGAGCCGAGCCGCCATCGGCTCGGCCTGTGCCACCAGCGGTTCCGAGCCCTCGAATGCCAGATCGTTGATCACGTCGATCAGAAGCAGGGCGGTGCCGGTGACTGGAATGTTGACGTGGCGGATCGATCCCATCGTGCGTGCCTGATGGAAGCAACTTGTGCGCCAGCTTTGTCCCAGCTTCACGGACCTGAATAGGGCTGCCCAGGCTGGCTGCCAGCATCGCCGGCAGGACGGCAGTTGTGTGCGACGGGGTCGCAGGTGAAATGTGGGCTGGAAAGGGAAACGCCCGACACCCAGGGAGTCCCTGAGTGCGGGCGTTTCAGGGCGTGTGTGAGAACACGCATCCTGGCAAAAGTCAGGATTCAGTGATTCGATAAAGCGCTCTGTGTGTCTTCGCGCATCAACGAGAGGCGATCCACTGACCGTCCGTCAGTTGATGCGCGACACGGGTCCGGCGGCGCATCCATAAAGACCTCCACGTCTCGCGTGACAGGGATACTGTACCGATACGCCCGACGTGCCTCGCTGTCAAGCCCTTCAGCGCGATCGCCAGAGTTTGCCGGCGCATCCCTGCACAGCTGAGCCCGTTGCCTTGCGCCATCTTCCTCGGCAGGGTCGTGGCAGCGGGTTACGATGCCGCCATCATGAGCCACGGCACGCCTATCAGCAGCAGCGCGCCGAGATAGATCGCCCCGTAGATGAGGCCCAGCCGCCAGAAGTCGCCGCGAGGAATGAACCCGCTCGCGAAGTACACCGGCGCCGGGCCCGTCGCATAGGGCGTGATGACGCCCATGATGCCGAGGGAATATCCCAGCAGCAGCGCGAACGGCTGGATCGGCATGCCCGGGACGGCCAGGCCGGCGGCCAGCATCGCCGGCAGCACGGCGGTCGTGTGCGCCGTCAGGCTCGCGAACATGTAGTGCACGAGGAAGAACACCGACACGAGCGACACCATCACCGTGGTCGGCGAATGCCCGGCAAGCGCCGCCGCGGCGGTCGTGCCAAACCAGCCGATGAATCCCACTCTCCCGAGGCCGTCCGCGAGGATCACGAGCGTGGCAAACCACACCAGCACGTTCCACGCGGCCTTGTGGCCGACGATGTCGTCCCACTCGACCACGCCGGTCAGGAGCATCATCGCGATCGCAGCCAGCGCCACCATCGTCGGGTCGATCAACGAGGCGCCGAAGATCCACAGCGCCAGGGCGCCCACGACCAGCGACGCCATGATCGCCTCGTGCGCCGACATCCGGCCCATGCGATCCAGCTCCGACGGCGGCCCACTGCGGTCACCTCGACGCTCTCGCGGATCGCCGGCGGGTAGATCTTGTAGGTCACGTACGGCAGCAGCAAGACGAGCAGGACGCCGACCGGCAGGAATCCGACGAGCCACGTCGGTCCACGTGATTTGAATGCCGGTCGCCGCCTTCACCATCTCGACCGCCAGCAGGTTGGGCGCCAGCGCAGTCATGAACATCGAGCTCGTGACGCAGGTCGTGGCAAACGCGAGCCACATCAGATAGGCGCCGATCGCCCGTGGCGATTCGCCCGGCCGCGATCCGTACAGCTCGGGAACGTTGCGGATGATCGGGAAGATCGTGCCCGCGCTGCGCGCCGTGTTCGACGGCGTGAACGGGGCCAGCACCAGATCCGCCAGCGTGATGGCATAGCCAAGACCCAGCGTCTTGCGGCCCAGGTGCTTCACCAGGAACAGAGCAATTCGGCGGCCCAGCCGCGTCCGCTCGTAGCCCATCGCCACGACGAACGCCGAGAAGATCAGCCAGACCGTGCCATTGGCGAAGCCTGACAGCGCCCATTTCAGCGCTTCGGCCGGCAATCGAAATCCCGGATCGGCGCGCTGTGCGGGACTGAACGGCAGGCCGAGCAACGCGATGACGGTGACGGCGATCAGACCGAGCGCCGGCGCCGGCAGCGGTTCGGTGATCAACGAGAGAATCACGGCGACGAACGCCGCGAAGTAGCGCCAGGCGTGCGGGTCGAGGCCCTGCGGCGCGGGCGCCAGCGCGATGGCCACGCCGGCGGCGATCGGGATCGCGGCACGCCAGAGCTTCGAACGGACTTCGGGCGTGCCGGCGGTCTCGATCACGAAGCGACGCGCTCCGCGATGCGGGCCGTCATCTCGGCGGTCGTCAGCGTCCCGCCGACGTCCGGCGTCAGGTGGCCGGCGGCCAGCGCCTGTTCGACAGCGGCGCGGATCGCGCCGGCGGCCTGCGGCTTCGCCCAGCCACTCGAGCATCATCGCGCCGCTGAGGATGGCGGCCGTCGGGTTCGCGATGCCCTTGCCCGCGATGTCCGGCGCCGAGCCGTGCACCGGCTCGAACAGCGAAGGCGAGCGGCGCTCGGGATCGAGATTGGCCGACGGGTTCAGCCCGAGGCTGCCGGTGATGCCGCCGGTCAGATCGCTCAGGATGTCGCCGAAGAGATTGGATCCGACAACGACGTCGAAGGTGTGCGGCCGGCGCACGAGCTCGAGCGTGGCGGCGTCGATGTGCAGCTTGTCCGTGGTCACGTCCGCGTAGCGTTCCTGCATCTCCTCGAGCACGCGATCCCAGAGCACGTAGGCGAAGCGCTGCGCATTCGACTTCGTGATCATCGTCAGGCGCCGGCGCCGGGTTTTCGCCAGCTCGAAGGCAAAGCGCAGGATCCGTTCGACGCCGCGGCGCGTGTGCACCGCCGACTGGATGGCGACTTCGGACGGTGTGCCGGCGGCCAGCAGCCCGCCGTTGTCGACGTACTCGCCCTCGGAGTTCTCGCGGACGACGACCAGGTCGATCGGCTCGTCGCTGCGGAGCGGATGCGGCACGCCGGGGAACGTCCGCGCCGGCCGCACGCACGCGTAGAGATCGAAGGCCTGCCGCAGGCGGATCAGCGGCGTGAGCGTCACGTGATCCGGCAGCCGCGCCGGCCATCCGACCGCGCCGAGAAAGATCGCGTCGAACCCGCGCAGCGTCGTCAGGAAGTCATCGGGCGCGACGCGGCCGGTGCGATCGTAGTGGGCCATGCCCCAGTCGAAGCGCTCGTACTCGAGGCGGAATCGGCCGAAGCGCTGCTCGGCGGCGGCGAGCACGGCGACCGTGGCGTCGACGACCTCCGGGCCGATGCCGTCGCCGGGGTAGAGGGCAATGCGATAGGTCTTCATCGGTCGGCTGAAGGAGCCCCGGCCCTGGGACCGCAACTATTGCCAGGGCGCGCAGAGAAGAATAGTCCGAAGCTGCTGGCAGCGTTGCGGTAATCGAACGCTGTCAGGTTCCTTCAGCAGGCGCGGCGCGCCGCTCGGCGACATGTGGGCAACATCAGGCACCGACTGGTCGTGCGTGCTTGGCGGCCTGACGCCGTAACGATTGTCCCTGGCAGCCGCATACCAGCCGCCAGGGACGGACCTGTGGAGGTTCAGGAGCGCTTCAGTTCCTCGACCACGTCTTCCAGCCGGTCGTAGCTGATGGCCGCGCCCTTTTCCATGCCGGTGCCGAGCACCATGTCGCGCACCTCGAGCGACGGGTAGACGGCGGTCACGGTCAGGCGCGTCTTCGCGCCTTCCTCGGTGAGCGTCTGCGTCACCTCGGAACCGCCGTCGGGAAACGGCTCGAAGAATCTCCGTGTAGACCAGCCGTCCGGCGGGGCGATCTCGAGGTAGGTGCCGTAGAAGGCCGGGTAGTCGCCCTCGGGCCCGCGTCCCACGAAACGCCACGCGCCGCCGACGCGCAGGTCGATTTCGCACACGGGGACGGAGTAGCCCTCGCCGAGGCACCCCCACCAGCGCCGCACATGTTCCGGCTTCGTCATCGCCTCGAACACGAGATGGCGTGGCGCGTCGAACAGGCGCGTCAGCACGATCTCGCGGTCCGAGGGAGTGGTTACCTTGAAGGTTACGCTATTTGCGACGAGGCTTCCGGCCATTTCTTTTCTCCTTTGCTTCCTTTGCTTTCAACTCCTGCAGGTACGCATCGAGCCGGTCGAGCCGCTGCTCCCAGATGTGGCGGTAGCGCTCGGCCCACTCGGCCACTTCCTTCAACGGACCCGCTTCGATCCGGCACGGCCGCCACTGCGCTTCGCGGCCGCGCGCGATCAGGCCCGCCCGCTCCAGCACGCGCAGGTGCTTCGAGACGGCGGGCATGCTCATGTCGAATGGCTCGGCGAGTTCCGTGACCGAGCATTCGCCCGGACACCAGCCGCGCGAGGATGGCGCGCCTGGTCGGGTCGGCGAGCGCCGCAAACGTGGTGCTGAGCTGATCGGCTGCCATGTCGTGATGAACCTATCGGTTAATTAACCTACTGGTTTAATACATCACCGCCGCGACGCCTGTCAAGCGCGACAGCGCATGGCCAGGCCAACCGGGCGCTTGACTACACGTGTCGTTAAAACGTAGCCTGCTGACAGCTGTAGTCACGGAGGAGCCCGCGATGCCGGAGTCGATTGGCGAGCAGGAACTGGCGCTGGTGCGATACATCGCCGATCGCGGCGGCGTCACCGTGGGGGAAGCGGCCGACGAGTTCGGCGCCGCCCGATCGCTCGCGCGATCGACCGTGCTGACGATGATGGAGCGCCTGCGGAAGAAGGGCTACCTCGCGCGACGGCCGGCCGAGGGCGTCTACCGCTACCGCGCCCGCTCCTCGTCCTCCGACCTGCTCAAAGGCGCCGTGCAGCGGTTCGTCGAGCGCAACCTCGACGGATCGGTGTCGCCGTTTCTCGCGTATCTCTCGGAGGGCGGCAACGTGTCCGAGTCCGAGCTGCGCGAGCTCGAAGCCCTCGTCGCCCGCCTCAACGCCAATCGAAAGCAGGAGCGCTGATGCTGTCCACGCTCGCGCGCGCGTCGGTCGATGGCGCCATCCTCGTCGCCGTCGTGTGGGCCCTGTGCCGGATGCTGCCGCGGCTCTCCGCGGGAACCCGGACCCTGCTCTGGTGGTGCGCCGCGGCGAAGTTCGTGGTCTCGCTCACCTGGACGACGCCGGTGCAGATTCCCGTGCTGCCACCACCGGCCCCGGCAGCGGTCGCGAGACTCACCGCGGCGCCGTCATCGTCGCGACGCCCGACAACGGCGTCGTCGGCGCCGCGGTGGTGCGTCCGTTCGTCGACTGGCCGCTCCTGCTCGGCGTCGCCTGGGCGGCGGGATTCGCGGTGCGTGACATTCGCAGGGTTTCGCCGGTGGCAGCGGACGCGCGCGGTCGTCAGCGCCTCGACCGCTGCGCCGCCGGAGATTCAGCAGATGGCTGTCGATCTCGCCGGCCGCATCGCGCTTGGCCGCGTGCCTGACGTGCGCGTGTCGTCGGAGGTCTCGACGCCGCTCGTCGCCGGCCTGCTGCGGCCGGTCGTGCTGCTGCCCGCCAATCGGCTGTCGACGCTGACGTCGCGACAGCAGCAGCTGGCGCTGTGTCACGAGCTGTCGCACGTGCGGCGCGCCGATCTCTGGCTGGGCCTGGTGCCCGCATTAGCCGAGCGCGCGTTCTTCTTTCATCCGCTGGCCCGCGCCGCCGCAGGCGAGTACGCGTTCTGGCGCGAGGCGGCGTGCGACGCCGCGGTGCTCGAGGCCCTCGGCGCCGCTCCGCAGGAATACGGGCAGCTGCTGCTCGACCTCGGCATCTCGCGTCCGCAGACCAGCCTGGCAGCCGCCGGCGCGTCGTGGTCCTTCACCAGCCTCAGACGGAGAATAGTCATGCTTGGCGAGACATCGAATCGAACCTGGGCGGCGCGGCTCGTTGCCGCCGGCGTCCTGGCCTTGGCGATTGCCGCAATCGTGCCGCTGCAACTGACGGCCCGGCAGTCCTGGGTCTCGGCGGCGAGCACTGCGCTCGATCCGGCGCCGCCGCTGACCGAACCCGCCGACTGGAACAGGCTCGCGCCCGGCGAGTCGACCGGGCCGCAGCGCGAATCGGACCCGAACTTCGTGTTGCTCCGAGACGACGACCACATCACGATGTCGGGCGTCCAACGACGACGTCGAGCGCGCCCGCCGCGCCAGGCGTGCCGGCGAGCCGCTGTTGTGGTTCCGGAAGGCCGGTCGCGAATATGTCATCCGCGATCAGGCGCTTCTCCGACAGGTCGAAGCCCTGTGGCAGCCAGTGCACGGCGTCGGCGAGGAGCAGGGGCGCATCGGCGAGCAACAGGGCGAGATCGGCGAGAAGCAGGGCGAGATCGGCGAGAAGCAAGGCGCGGTCGGCGAGGAGCAGGGACGCGTCGGTGAACGTCAGGGCAAGCTGGGCGAGAAGCTCGGCGAGCTTGGCGAGCGCGCCGGCGCGGCCAGGACGCAGGAAGAGCGCGAGGCGATTGAAGTCGAGCGGCGGGCCGTCGACGAGAAGATGCGCGCGCTCGACAAGGAGATGGCCGTCCTCGACGAGAAGATGCGCGCGCTCGACCAGCCCATGCGCGAGCTCGACACCGAGATGCGCGTGCTGGACGGCAAGATGCGCGAGCTCGACGTCAGGATGCGCGAAGCCTCGGCCAGGGCAGAGGGCGAGATGCGCGCGCTGATCGATCGTGCCATCGCCAGCGGCGCGGCAGAGCCCGTGAAGTAGGAGCGCTGCCGGTCAGCGCCGGAACGACAACCGCTGCGTGGGGCCCGGGGGCGGCAGGTATCCTACAGGGGACTCCGCCCCTGCCCCCCATGCATGCTTACAACCTCGTCCTGACACTCGCCGGCGGCCTCTCGGCCGCGCTCGTGATGGGCTACATCACGCAGCGCCTCGGCCTCTCGCCCATCGTCGGATACCTGCTCGCCGGCACGCTGGTCGGACCGCACACGCCGGGCTTCGTCGCCGACACGGTGCTGGCCGAGCAGCTCGCCGAGATCGGCGTGATCCTGCTGATGTTCGGCGTCGGCCTGCAATTCCACGTCGAGGAGCTGCTGGCGGTCAGGCGCGTCGCCGTTCCGGGTGCCGTCGCGCAGAGCGCGGCGGCGACGGCGCTCGGCGCGTCGCTTGGATACGTCCTGGGATGGCCGTTGTCGTCCGGGCTGATCTTCGGCATGGCGCTCGCCGTCGCAAGCACCGTCGTGCTCGTCCGCGTCCTGTCCGATCACAAAGACCTGCACACGCAGCCCGGCCACATCGCCGTCGGCTGGCTGGTCGTCGAAGACCTGTTCACTGTCATCGCGCTCGTGCTGCTGCCGGCGCTCTTCGGCGCCAAGAGCGGCGAGACCTCGTTGTGGATGGCACTCGGCCTTACCGCGCTGAAGGTCGGAGCGCTCGTCATCTTCGCCGCCGTCGTCGGCACTCGAGTGCTGCCCTGGATTCTCGACCAGGTGGCCAGAACCCGGTCGCGGGAGCTCTTCACGCTTGCCGTGCTCGCCATCGCACTTGGCATCGCCGTGGGGTCGGCGCTCGTGTTCAGCGTGTCCATGGCGCTCGGCGCGTTTCTCGCCGGCATGGTCGTCGGCCGGTCCGAGTTCAGCCTGCGCGCGGCATCGGACGCGCTGCCGATGCGCGACGCGTTCGCGGTCCTGTTCTTCGTGTCGGTCGGCATGCTGCTCGACCCCGCCGCGCTGACCGAGGCACCAGGGCTGCTGGCTGGCGCGCTCGCGATCGTGCTGGTGGGGAAGCCGGCCGTCGCGCTGTTCTTCGTCTGGCTGATGAAGTTTCCGCTGAAGACGTCGCTCACCGTCGCCATCGCGCTGGCGCAGATCGGGGAGTTCTCATTCATCCTCGCGTCCATTGGCCGCGATCTCGGCCTGCTCACGGCGCAGACGACCAACACGCTCGTGGCCACATCGATCGTCTCGATCGTGATCAACCCGCTGCTGTACCGCGCGGTAGATCCGGTCTCGCGGTGGGTGGTTGGTAAGCGCTGGCTCAGCTGGCTGTCGCAGGCGCCTGGGGGGCCCTCCGAAGGGGGGCCTGCGACGCCGCCCACACGATCGGCCAATCCGGCGCATCGCGCCGTGGTCATCGGCTATGGCCCCACCGGCCGCACCGTCGTGCGGCTGCTCCGCGACAACGGCATCGCGCCAACGGTGGTGGAGCTGAACATCGACACCGTTCGCACGCTGCAGGCCGAGGGCGTCGACGCGGTCTACGGCGATGCGACCCATCCGGACACGGCCGAGGCAGCCGGCGTGGCGGGCGCGGGAAGCTTGATTCTCGGCTCGGCCGGCATGGCCAGCAGCGCCGAAGTGATCAAGGCGGCGCGCGCGTGCAACCCGCGGATTCGCGTCCTCGCGCGAGCACAGTACCTGCGTGAGCTCCCCGCACTGAAGGCCGCTGGCGCCGACACGGTGTACTCGGGCGAAGGCGAAGTGGCGCTGGCCTTCATCGAGGACCTCCTCGACAGCCTCGGCGCCACACCCGAACAGATCGACCGCGAGCGTGAGCGGGCGCGTGCCGAGCTCTTCGGCGAGTCGCGCGCCGCCTCCTGAGCGGTCGACATCCTCGAGAAGCCGCCAGCGGCCCGCCAGGGCTACGCGGAACTCTCCGGCGAAGCGTTGGACGCGGTCTGGGATATCCTCCCGGCATGTCCGAGTCCGTCCGACTACTTGCCGCCGCGCGCTGGCGCATCGCGATTCTGCTGACCGCGGCGATGATGACCGCCTACTTCGGCTTCATCCTGCTGGTCGCCTACAACAAGCCGCTGCTCGCTCGTCCCCTCGCGCCGGGCCTCAGTCTCGGCATTCTCCTCGGAGCCCTCGTCATCGTCTTCGCGTGGGTGCTGATGTTCGTCTACGTCGTCTGGGCGAACCGCCATCACGACGCCGCAGTGCACGCGATTCGAGGCTCCCGATGACGACGACGCTGGGACAACCGGATGTCATCGCGATCTCGGGCTTTCTGATCTTCATCGTCCTGTCGCTCGGCATCACCTACTGGGCGGCGAAACGGACGCACGACGCCGATCACTTCTACACGGCCGGCCGCAGCATCTCCGGGCTGCAGAACGGGCTGGCGCTGGCTGGCGACTACATGAGCGCGGCCAGCTTTCTCGGCATCGCCGGGCTGGTTGCGTTGTCCGGGTTCGACGGGTTGATCTACTCGATCGGCTTTCTCGTCGGCTGGCCGATCGTGCTCTTCCTCATCGCCGAGCCGCTGCGCAATCTCGGCAAGTACACCTTCACCGACGTCGTCGCGTTCCGGCTGCAGCAGCGGCCGGTCAGGATCGCGGCGGCCATCGGCTCGCTCGCTGTCGTCGCGTTCTACCTGATCGCGCAGATGGTCGGCGCCGGCAACCTGATACGGCTGCTCTTCGGCCTGAGCTACGAAGCCGCGATCGTCATCGTCGGGTGCGTGATGCTCGCATACGTCCTCTTCGGCGGGATGATCGCGACGACGTGGGTGCAGATCGTCAAGGCGGTGCTCCTGATGCTGGGGGCGGCGATGCTGGCAGTGCTCGTGCTCGCCCGCTTTGACTTCAACCCGCTGCGCCTGTTTGCCGCGGCCGCCGAGACTTATGGCGGCGGCGTGCTCGGCCCTGGGAAGCTGGTCTCCGACCCGCTCGACGCGATCTCGCTCGGCCTGGCGCTGATGTTCGGCACGGCGGGACTGCCGCACATCCTGATGCGCTTCTACACCGTGCCCGACGCGAAGACGGCGCGCGTCTCGGTGAATTACGCGACCGCGTTCATCGGCACGTTCTACCTCCTGACGTTCGTGCTGGGGTTCGGCGCGATGGTGCTGGTCGGGCAGGAGACGATCACCGCGGTGGATCCGGGCGGCAACATGGCGGCGCCGCTGCTGGCGGAGGTCGTCGGCGGACGCATGTTCCTCGGCTTCATCACGGCGGTGGCGTTTGCGACGATCCTCGCCGTGGTGGCCGGCCTGACGCTGGCCGGCGCGGCGGCGCTTTCTCACGATCTCTGGGTGAACGTCGTGCGGGGTGGTCACGCGGCGCCGCGGGAAGAACTCCGCGTGGCGCGGATTGCCACGGTCGTCCTCGGCGTCTTCTCCATCGCGCTCGGCCTGGCGTTCAAGGGACAGAACGTCGCCTACATGGTCGGCCTCGCATTCGCGATCGCCGCCAGCGCGAACTTCCCGGCCCTCGTGCTGTCGGTCTTCTGGCGCCGGTTCACGACGCGGGCCGCCGCCGCGTCGATGATCACGGGCACGGTGGCCAGCCTGGTGCTGATCTACTTCTCGCCGACCATCCAGGTGGGGCTGCTGGGAGCGGCGTCGGCGCCGTTTCCCCTCCGCAATCCCGGTCTGGTCTCCATGCCGCTGAGCTTCCTGGTGGCGATCGTCGTCGCTCTCGCCAGTCCGGAACCGGAGGCCGAGCGGCGGTTCGAGGAAGTCGCCCACCGCGCGATTCTCGGGGAGCCGTAGCGCTGGGAGGGTCGTCGCGGTTTGCCGGACCGGGGACGCATCGGTCGAGGCGCGCCGCACTCCGCGACGCGCCTCCTTACGTGAACGGCTCAGTGGCAGCCGGGATGCTGACAGCCGCAACGAAGCTCGATGATGTCTCCGGCGCGGGCGCAATACTCGCCGCAGTACTTGCTGTTCGGCGCGGGCTTGCAACTGCAGCCCGGGTGAGCGCACGTATCGGCTGAGTTCTGCTTCTCCATGCGTGGCCTCCGCGCCACGGCCCTGCAAGCGACATTCCGGACTGCCACCTCCCTCGGAGGGAGGCTTGCCTCACGGTCGGTCACTCAGCCGTGCAGAAATGCCACGGCCTGCACGGCCGGCATGCGCGCCACTCTCCGTCGGGACCTCGAGAATCCCCAGGAGCGGATAGTGGTCGGAGCCATAGCTATGGTCGAGCCGGCGAACGGTCATGACCCAGCCGCTCGGGAGGCGCGCGAAGATCTCGTCGATGCGCCCCGTCATGTGGGTGGGCTTGCGGTCGACGGCGACGGCGCTGTCGAACTCCTCGCGCAGCAGCTCGAGCGCCGGCTCGTTCGCGGCCCACGAGTTCCAGTCGCCGCCAACGACAATCGGCCCGTCCGGCAGCACGTCGTCCAGCAGCGCGCGCACCTGCCGCTTCCGCGCCCGCGGCGATTCCAACCACACGCGCCGCGCGCCGCTGCGATTCTCCAAATGGACGCTCATCACCCACAACCCTTGCTCGTCGCCTTCGGCGATCGCGTCGATCCTGGCGGCGACGACGACGCGGCGCTGGCGCTCGATGGGAAGCTCGATGGCGCGCAGCGCGGAGAGCGGCAGCGCCGAGAGAATCGCCGCGCCGCGATCCTCGCGGCGGTCGCCCTCCGCACGACCGTTTCGCATGCTTGGAACGTAGATGCCCGCCAGGCCGAGCGCGGCGGCTGTCTCGAGCGTGTCGCTGCGGGCAGGCGCCGGTGCTGGAAGGCCGATTCTCGGCGGGACCGGGCTGCGTGGATCCACCGCAAGCGGCACGTCACCGCGCGAACGCACCGCCTCCTGCACCAGCAGGACGAGCGGCAGCGACCGATCGCCGTTCGTCAGCGTGCCCGACTGGAGATCGCGGACCAGCCGGGCCAGGTCGCCGCTGCCGACGTTGACGTTCCAGCTGACGACCAGCATTCGCGCGACGCGCGCTGTCGGCGGAAGGGCAGAAAGGACGACGGGCGTGCCGACCGTCTCGCACCACGCGTCCAGCGCGTGCCGCTCGGACTCCTTGTCCGGCGTGTACCACGCGACCAGATGGTGCGGCCGGCACGGACGCTCTCGTCGATCGACGTCGAGGTCAAGAGATCCGCCACAGCCGCCGGCGAGCGCCGCGGCGACGGACGCAGCCGCAAGGGCGCGGGAAACCCGCCGAGTCAGCCGCCAGTGGCGTCGATGGCCGGCACCGGCGGCAACTCTTTGTCCGTCTTCGACGACGATGATCGTGTCCATTGAAGACCGCAACGGTCGCAGCGATAGGCGTCGACGCCGTCGCTCCGGTTCGAAACGGCCGGAGACCCCTGCCCGCATCGGGGGCAATTTATCGGCTCGCAGGATGGCTTCATGCACGTCCTCCCGCCACTGCGGGGAGCAAGGACGATGCCGGCGCCATACCGTTCACGGTACAATCAACGCGCGGAGGGATGGCCGAGCGGTTGATGGCGGCGGTCTTGAAAACCGCTGTACCCGAAAGGGTATCGGGGGTTCGAATCCCTCTCCCTCCGCCAAACGTTCACGGTCCGTTCCCCTACTCGGTTGAGCTTCGAATCAACTGACAGTAGAACTTCACGCTCTGCGCGTAGTTCGCGACGGAGATCCGCTCGTCTGTGCCGTGGTACCTCGCCACGTCATCCAGGCGATGTCGCTGCGGGAGAAATCGATAAACGCTGCTGGTCAGGTCCGCGTAGTGCCTTGAGTCCGTCGCGCCCGTGACAAGCGCTGGCGCGGCCACCACGTCCGGAAAGACCTGCCGGACAGTTCGCTGAAGGATCTCGAACCCCGGAGTACTGGTGCTCGAGACAGCGGACGGCTCCGATGCCGGCGCGCCGTGCCTCGCAATCTTGACGCGCGTGTCGTTGACCGTGTCACGGACGTGAGCCACCACACCTTCAATACTGTCGCCGGGAAGGATGCGGAAGTTGACAACCGCCCTCGCCCTGGTCGGCAGGACGTTGTCCCTGACCCCGCCTTCGATGACGGTCACTGCCGTCGTCGTTCGCAGGCCGGCGTTCATGGCCGGCAGCGACGAGAGTTGACGCTCCACGAGCGGCTTGAAAAGCCAGAGATTGGCAAAAACCAGTTTCCTGCCGAACGGCATCTCTGGCCCGATGTAGTCAAACAGTTGTCTGACGGCTCCCTTGAGGCCGCCAGGCATCTGGTGTTCCTCGATCCTGCTGATTGCCGCGCTCAAGATCCCGATCGCGGTGTGGGGCGGTGGTGTTGAGGAATGGCCACCCTCGCCGTCAACGCTGAGTTCGAGGCTGACATATCCCTTCTCTGCAATGCCTATCAGCGCGACGGGTCTTGGAACGGGCAGGATGCCGTCCGCGATGATGAGCCCTTCATCGAGGACATACTCGAGCGCGACGTTTCTCGCGCGCAGCTGTGCCGCGATCCTCGCAGCGCCCTCATACCCTCCCACTTCCTCGTCATGGCCAAAGGCCAGGTAGGTCGTGCGCCTGGGTTGGAACCCTTCACCCAGCAGGATTTCGACGGCTTCGAGGATGCCCATCATGCTGGACTTGTCGTCCATGGCGCCCCTGCCCCAGATGTATCCGTCCGCGATACGACCTTCAAAAGGCGGGTGCTGCCAGCGTGAGTCGGCCTCGACGGGCACGACATCCTGGTGAGCGGCCAGAAGAATCGGCTTCAGCCCTTCGTCCTGGCCCTTCCAGGAGTAGAGAAGGCTGTACTCGCCGATCAGTTCCCGAGTCAGCGTTTCGTGGACTCTCGGGAAGGCCTGGGCGAGGTATGCGTGAAGGGACTCGAACTCGGCGCCACTGGCCGGCTTGTCTTCTTCGAGTGCGACCGTTCGAAAGCGCAGCGCCTGTGAGAGCCGCTCGGCAATGCTGCTCTCGTCGACCTCTATAGGTTGTAGCGCCGCAACGGGAACCTGTCTGCTTTGGAAGCGGAGCGTATTGAAGAAGAGGACCGAGGCAAGCAGGGCCGCCAGGATGGCGATTGCCAGTAGAAATGACTTCATCGCTGTAACGGTGAGGTCTTCCAGCACGCGGCGTCCTGTGGGCGCGCGGCGGGACGCTGGCAGCACTCACCCCGCGGTAATCGAATCTTTCCCGAAGTAGGGGCGCAGCGCCGTCGGAATCGTGACCGATCCGTCCTTCTGCTGATAGTTCTCCACAATCGCGATCATCGTCCGGCCGACGGCGAGGCCCGAGCCGTTCAGCGTGTGGACGAACTCCGCCTTGCCGGTGCCGCCGGCGCGGTGCCTGATGTTGGCGCGTCGCGCCTGGAAGGCTTCCGTGTTGCTGCACGATGAGATCTCGCGATACGTCTGCTGGCTCGGCAGCCACACCTCGATGTCGTACGTCTTGGCCGACGCGAAGCCCATGTCGCCCGTGCACAGCAGCATCGTCCGATAGGGAAGTTCGAGCAGCTGGAGGATGCGCTCGGCATTCCCGGTGAGGCGTTCGAGCTCGTCGTAGCTCTGCTCGGCAGTCGTGAACGACATCAGCTCGACCTTGTCGAACTGATGCTGCCGGATCAAGCCCCGCACGTCGGCACCGTAGGAGCCGGCTTCGCTGCGGAAGCAGGGCGTGTACGCGGTGTAGCGCAGCGGCAGCGTGCGGCCGTCGAGAATCTCGGCGCGATGGAGGTTTGTCAGCGGCACTTCCGCGGTCGGGATCAGGAACAGGTCCCAGTCGCCGGCGATCCGGAAGAGGTCCTGCTCGAACTTCGGCAGGTTGCCGGTGCCGGTCAACGATGCGGTGTTGGCCAGAAACGGCGGCTCGACTTCGGTGTAGCCGTGCTCCCGTGTGTGCAGGTCGAGCATGAAGTTGATCAGCGCGCGCGCCAGTCGCGCGCCGTCCTTCATCAGGACGGCGAACCGTGCCCCGGCGATCTTCGTGCCGCGCTCGAAGTCGACGATGCCGAGCGCCGGTCCGATGTCCCAATGCGACCTGGGCTCGAAGTCGAACGCGGGCGGCTGGCCGACGCGCCGTACTTCGAAGTTCTGCTCGGCGCTCGATCCAACCGGCACGCTCGGGTGCGGCACATTGGGGATCGTCAACAGCAGCGCGCGCCGATCTTCCTCGAGCGCCTGCAAGGCGGCGTCTCGCTCCTTGACCTGCTGGCCGCGCGCCCGGTTCGCCTCCACCAGCGCGGCGATGTCCTCGCCCGCCTTCTTGCGCCGCGCGACCTCCTCGGCGGCGGTGTTCTGCTCGCGCTTGAGCGTCTCTACCTCGACGATGAGGGCGCGGCGGCGATCGTCGAGCGGCGCAAGGGCGCCAAGCAGGGCGTCGGCATCGGCGCCACGGTTTACCAGGGCCGTTCGAACGAGGTCTGCGTGGTCGCGAACGAATGCAGGGTCGAGCATAAGAGAAGGGATCTTATACTGACGATTCCGGGATTGGCGATTGACGATTAAATTGAATCGTCAATCCTCAATCGGCAATCTGCAATTCCCCTTGCTGGAGGGTCCGTTGTCGCGTATCCGCAAAGCTGTCTTCCCCGCCGCCGGGCTCGGCACGCGGTTTCTGCCGGCGACCAAGGCGCAGCCGAAAGAGATGCTGCCGCTGGTCGACAAGCCGATCATCCAATACGGCGTCGAGGAGGCGCTGGCCTCCGGCGTGGACAACATCCTGCTGGTCACCGGCCGCGGCAAGAACGCCATCGAGGACCACTTCGACGTCTCCGTGGAGCTCGAGACCTTTCTCGAGGCCCGCGGCAAGCACGAGATGCTGGCCGAGGTGCGCAAGATCTCGAACCTGATCAACTTCGCGTACGTGCGGCAGGGCGAGCCGCTCGGACTCGGCCACGCGGTGCTGGTCACGCGCGAGCTGGTCGGAGAGGAACCCTTCGCCGTCATCCTCAGCGACGACGTGATCGACGCGGAGCCGCCGGCGCTGAAACAGATGATCGACGTGTACGAGAAGCTGCGCAGCCCCGTGCTGTGCGTCGAGCGCGTCCCGCGCGAGGACATCTCGAGCTACGGCGTGATCGCGTACGAGCCGGACGCCTCGCTGCCGAAGGGCGTGTATCGCGTGACCGACCTGGTGGAGAAGCCGCCGCGGGAGCAGGCGCCGTCGGATCTCGCAATCATCGGGCGCTACATCCTGACGCCGGACATCTTCACGTCGCTCGACGAGACGTCGAAGGATCGCTCCGGAGAGATTCAGCTCACCAACGGCCTGCGCCACCTGCTGCAGTCGCGGCCGATCTACGCCTGCGAGGTCAACGGCGTGCGGCACGACACCGGCAACAAACTGGGGTTCCTGAAGGCGGTGACCTACTTCGCGCTGAAGAGCCCGGAGCTGTCGGGCCCGTTCAAGGACTACCTGCGGTCGGTGTTGAAATAGCTACGAACCTTCAGACTTCGGCGCGGCCGTGGACGACGGGCTGCTGGCGGCGCTGTCGGTCGACGCCGGCTTCGATTCCGCGGGCTTCTCGCCGCCCGCATCCGACGAGCCGGACGACTTCGCGCTGTCCTTGTCCTTGCGCGCGTAGTCGGTGATGTACCAGCCGGTGCCCTTGAACTGGAAGGCCGGCGACGACAGCAGCTTGACCACCGGTCCGCTGCCGCACTTCGGACACACCGCGACCCGCGCGTCGGAGAACTTCTGAATCACCTCGAACTGATGTTCGCAGGCCTCGCAGCGATACTCGTACAAGGGCATATAAGGGCTTTCTCTTTTTCAGCCTTCGGTCCTCAGCCTCCTGCCTTCCGCTGATTCCGCAGATTCCAGCATCTGCGCAATACCGAAGGCTGAACTCCGAAGACGGAGGCCGAAGAGGCCGAAGGCCTACGACTCTGTCAGTCCAGCACGTTGCCGGCGTCGCCCAGCATCAGGCGGCGGTGCACGGAGAACGGCGCATTGCCCTGCTTCAGCAGCGCGTCGTGGAAGCCGCGCAGCGAGAAGCTGTCGCCTTCCTTGGTCGCGACGTCCTGTCGCAGCTTCTGCAGCATGAGCTTGCCGACGGAGTACACCAGGTACGTCGGGTCGAACGTGCCCCGCTCGGCCTCGCGGCGCGCGGTGGCTTCTTCGAGGTAGGCGTGGTCGCGGAACATCCGCACGCCCTGCTCGACTGACAGATCTTCGGTGTGCAGCCGGATCGAGACGATGAAGCGGACCAGGCGGATCAGCGATTCCTGCAGCTGTCCGAGACGGATGAACGGATCCTTCCGGCCGAACCCGGCCTCGATCATCATCTCTTCGGCGTAGTGGGCCCAGCCTTCGACGAAGGTCGCCGGCGCGAAGAACAGCGACTTGCGCGACTTGGACTCTACCGATCGCAGGTGCTGGTACTGCAGGTAGTGGCCCGGGAACACCTCGTGCATCGAGATGCACCACAGCGTGCCGAAGTTGAAGTCGCGCAGGTGTTCCCGCTGCCGCTCGGGCGTCCAGCTGCGCTCGACGTCGGTGACGTAGTAGCACGCGCGCGAGGGCCGGGTCTCGAAGGGGCCGGGCGTCCACATGCTCGCCGTCGACCAGCGGAAGAAATCGGGCGTCGGCGCGACCGTCACCGGCTCGCCGGCCGGCAGCGTCACGAGCTTCTGCTTCTCGAGAAACGTCTGGAGCTCGGCCAGCTGCTCCTGCGCCGCCTTCACGAGGCCGCCGGCTTCCGGATGGCGCTGCTTGGCCATCTCCCACGCGCTCATCGGATCGCCGCCATTCAGCTTCGCGGCGGCGTCGCGGAATGCCTCGCCGGTGCGGAACAGCTCGCGTTCGGCAATCGCCAGCAGCCGGTCGACGGTCAGGCCGAGCCCTTCCTCGAGGCGCAGCTTCTGCTCGAACTTGTCGCGACCGAGCCGGAAGGTCGCGCGGCCCTTCGGCGCCTGCTCGTTCTCCAGGTACTCGACGTAGCCGCGAATCGCGTTGGTGGCTTCGGTCGAGGCGTCGGCGAGATCGCCCAGCAGGTGCAGGTCGTCGACGTCCCGCAGCGCCCGCGGCAGGTCGCGTTCGATGAACCGGAGCGTGCCCTTGAAGGTGTCGACGCCGACCTTGACGAAGATGCCCGGCGGCTCCTTGACGTTGTCGCGCGCCGCCTGCAGCAGGCGCGGCGTCTGCCGCAGCTTGGACAGCACCCGTCGCGCCCGTTCTGTCGCCGGCGCGTAGGCGAAGATCGCCTGCGCGGCCAGGCTGGACGACAGGATGTCGGCGTAGAGATGCGGGTTCCGCTCCCACGTGCGGACTTCCTCGATCTCGAAGAGCTTGGCCTTGACGTGATTGGCCAGCATCGGCTGCTCGACCGCTTCGACCGGCCCCAGGCTCGCCGGATCGATCTCCGCCAATCGACGGCCGAAACCGGAGAGTGCCCGGGCGTCGGCCTCGATCGCCTCCCGGCTCAGATCCTCCAGCAGGTCGTCGTGCAGGTGGACGCCGTCGAACGACGCCAGCGTCGGCCGCGTTTCCTGCAGGTACTGCAGGTAGTCGTCGACGAAGTGGGGCAACGGTTCGGAGGAATACATGGGCGACAAAAGGTCAATGGTACAATAGGAACCAACCGTTCATTATGCCCGGATCGCTCTTCCTGGTCGCCACGCCCATCGGCAACCTGGAGGACATCACGCTGCGCGCGCTGCGGGTGCTGAAAGAGGTGGACCTCATCGCCGCGGAAGACACGCGGCGCACGGCTCACCTGCTCGGGCATTACGGCATCCCGACCCGGACCACCAGCCTCCACGAACACAACGAGCGGGACCGTGTTCCTGGCCTGATCCAGCAAGTGCGCGACGGTCTCCGGCTGGCGGTGGTGACCGATGCCGGGCATGCCGGGCATCTCGGACCCTGGGTTTCTGATCGCGCGACAGGCAATCGAGGCCGGCGTTGAAGTCACTGTCATTCCTGGGGCATCAGCCCTAACTATCGCCGTTGCAGGGTCGGGTCTGCCGGCCGACATGATCTCATTTCTGGGGTTCGCCCCATCAAAAGCGGGTCAGCGCCGCACATGGCTGAAGGATCGCGTCGCCGTCCTGCCCGGCACGACCGTGCTCTACGAGGCACCAGGCCGCCTGCAGGGGCTGATCAACGACATTCTCGAGGTGGTTGGAGACAGGTATATCGTTGTAGCACATGAACTTACGAAGGTTCATGAGTCGTGGCACCGCGGCTGGGTCAGCGACCTGGTCCACGCGGCATCCGAGCTTCCTTCTAAGGGCGAGTTCGTCGTCCTCGTCTCCCAGGAGGAGAAGAAGGAGGTGCGCGCGATGCCGTCTGACGAGCTCGTGGCCGACCGCTTCAAAGACCTGAGCGCCGATTCCTCGCTTTCCCGCCGGCAGATCATCGAGCAGGTCGCAACTGAATGGTCGCTCTCGAAGCGTGACGTCTATTCCATGATCGAGCGCGCCAAGAGTTCTGGTAAATGACCGATAACGCTACTCACGTCGTCGTGCTTGCCGCCGGGAAGGGCACCCGGATGAAGTCGGAGCACCCGAAGGTGCTCCACCGGATCGACGGCAAGCCGATGCTCGATCACGTCCTGATTACCGCCAGGTCGGTCTCACCCCAGACAATTGTCGTGGTATTAGGGCATAAGGCCGATTCTGGTCCAGTCGGCTTACACCTCCCAGCCCGACATCCGATTTGTCGTCCAGGAACCTCAGCTCGGAACTGGTCACGCCCTGCTCCAGGCGCTGCCGGCGCTCTCGGGCGCCCGCGGCGACGTGCTCCTGCTTTACGGCGACGTGCCGCTGCTGAGCCCCGAGACGGTGTCCGCCCTGCTCGCGCGCCACCGCGAGACCGGCGCGGCGGCGACGGTGCTGACCGCCGAGGTGGACCAGCCGTACGGCTACGGCCGCATCCTCCGCCGGGACGGCGAGATCGTCGGGATCGTCGAGGAACGCGACGCCTCGGAGGCGGAGCGCGCGGTGAAGGAAATCAACGCCGGGATCTACGCGCTGGCGCTCGAGCCGCTGGGCGACGCCATTGCCGCCCTGGCGCCACAGAACGCCCAGGGCGAGTACTACCTTCCGGATCTGGTCGGCATCTACCGCCACCGCGGGTTGAGCGTCTCGACGCTCACCGTCAGGTCGGCAGACGAGATTCGCGGCGTCAACAGCCGGCGCGAACTCGCGGAGGTCTCGAGACTCGTGCGACACAAGAAGAACGAAGAGCTCATGGCAGCCGGCGTCACGCTCGTCGACCCCGAGACGACCTACGTCGAGGCGGACGTCCAGGTCGGACCCGACACGGTGCTGCATCCCAACGTCTACCTCGAGGGCCGCACCGTCGTCGGCGCGGCCTGCGAGATCCAGGCGGGATCGCGCCTGCTCAACGCCACCATCGGCGATCGCGTCACCATCCGCAACTACTGCGTCATCACGGATTCGACTGTCGAGTCGGACGCCGTGCTCGGCCCCTTCGCCCATCTCCGTCCCGGCAGCGTCGTCGAAAGTGAAGCGCACGTCGGCAACTTCGTGGAGCTCAAGAAGACGACGCTGGGACGCAAGTCGAAGGCGAGCCACCTGACGTACCTCGGAGACGCCACCATCGGCGCCAACGTGAACATCGGCGCCGGCACGATCACGTGCAACTACGACGGCGTGAACAAGAACCAGACGGTGATCGAGGACGGCGCGTTCATCGGCAGCGACTCGCAGTTGATTGCGCCGGTGAAGGTCGGCAAAGGCGCCTATGTCGCCGCCGGTTCGTCGATCACGAGCGATGTCCCCGATGACGCGCTCGCCATCGGCCGCGTCCGCCAGGAAAACAAGGAAGGGTGGGCCAGGAGGAAGAGGAAGAAGTAGTCTCGAGTGGCGGAGTGCACGAGTGCTGAGTTGCACTGTTCACTCCCAGCGCAGCACTCGTCACGTTCACTCGGCACTCAGCACTCCTATGTGCGGCATCATCGGCTACATCGGCGCGCGCCCGGTCCTACCAGTCCTGATCGAGGGCCTGCGGCGGCTGGAGTACCGGGGCTACGACTCTGCCGGCGTCGCGCTGGTGGACGGCGGGCGGCTGGATGTCCGCCGCAGCCCTGGCAAGCTCGCGCGCCTGGAGGCGGCGCTGGCCTCGGAGCCGATCACGGGGACGTACGGCCTCGGTCACACACGCTGGGCCACGCATGGCCGCCCGACCGAGGAGAACGCCCACCCCCACCGCGACTGCAGCGGCCGCATCGTCGTCGTCCACAACGGCATCGTCGAGAACTACCTGGAGCTCAAAGCTGACCTCGAGCAGCAGGGGCACCGGTTCGTGACCGAGACCGACACCGAGATCGTCGCGCACCTGGTGGAGCGCGAGATGCGCGGCGACGGGCTCGAGGCGGCGGTGCGGCGGGCGCTCGCGCAACTCCGCGGGCTGTTCGCCATCGTGCTGATCTCGGCCGACGAGCCCGATACGATCGTCGCGGCCAGGAACGGCCCGCCGGTCGTCATCGGCCTCGGCGACGCGGAGTACTTCGTCGCGTCGGACATCCCGGCAATCCTCTCGCACACACGCGACGTGGTCTTCATGGAGGACGGCGACGTCGCCGTGCTCACCCGGGCCGGCGTCCGCTTCACCGACGTCGACGGCCGCGAACAGCCTCGTGCGTCCCAGCGCGTCCTCTGGGACCCGGTGATGGCCGAGCGCGCCGGCTACAAGCACTTCATGCTCAAGGAGATCTTCGAGCAGCCGCGGTCGATCGGCGAGACGCTGGTCGGCCGGCTGGCGCCGACGCGGGCCGCGGCTACGCTCGATGAAATCGGCATCGACGACACGCGGCTGGCAGGCGTGCAGCGGCTGCTGATCGTCGCCTGCGGGACCAGCTGGCATGCGGCGCTGGTCGGCAAGTTCCTCATCGAGCAGCTCGCGCGGATGCCGGTCGAAGTCGACTACGGATCGGAGTTCCGCTACCGCGACCCGATCGTCGACGGCGGCACGCTCGCGGTTGCCATCACGCAATCGGGGGAGACCGCCGACACGCTGGCGGCGCTCCGCGAGTCGAAACGGAAGGGGGCGTCGAGCCTGGCCATCTGCAACGTCGTCGGCAGCATGGCGACACGAGAGGCCGACGGGGTCATCTACACGCACGCCGGCCCGGAGATTGGCGTCGCATCGACCAAGGCCTTCACGACCCAGCTCGTGGCGCTGTACCTGCTGGCCCTGCATCTTTCCCGGATCAAGGGCACGCTCAGCGGCGACGAGCGGCAGCGGCACATGGACGCACTCGCGCGGCTGCCAGCGGTGGTCGAGCAGGCGCTGAAGGCCGACGCCGAGATCGAAGCCATCGCGGGGCGGTTCTATCAGCGCAGCGACTTCCTGTATCTCGGGCGCGGCATCCATTACCCGATCGCGCTCGAAGGCGCGTTGAAGCTGAAGGAGATCTCGTACATCCACGCCGAGGGCTATCCGGCCGGAGAGATGAAGCACGGGCCCATCGCTCTCATCGACGAAGAAATGCCGGTCGTCGCGCTGATGCCGCACGACGCCGTCTACGAGAAGATGCTCGGCAACGTGCAGGAAGCCAAGGCGCGCGGCGGGACGGTGATTGCGGTCTCGACGGCAGGCGCGCCAGGGCTGGATCGCGTGCTGCACCCGGATCGCGATGCGCTGATCCTGCTGCCGGAGGCGCCGGAGCTCACCTCGCCGATCCTCGCGACAGTGCCGCTGCAGCTGCTGGCGTACCACATCGCGGTCCGCCGTGGATGCGACGTCGATCAGCCGAGGAACCTGGCAAAGAGCGTTACGGTAGAATAGAAGGGCCGTCGCTCGCGTCTCGCGGACCACTCCTCACACTCCACCTCCGGTCCCATGGGCCGGTGGGCAAACCGGCACCTCCGCGGCGATCGGGAAATCGGGCTGATACTGCGGATGGATTTCACTTCTGGGCTCAATCCCGAGCAGCGCGAGGCCGTGCTGCAGACCGACGGCGCCGTCCTGATTCTGGCCGGCGCCGGTTCTGGGAAGACTCGCGTCATCGCGCATCGCATTGCGCACATCGTCGCCTCGGGCCTCGCGCCGGCCGACGGCGTCCTCGCGGTCACGTTCACCAACAAGGCCGCCGAGGAGATGCGCAACCGCGTCTCGACGCTGCTTCGCGCCGACTGCTCGAGGATGTGGATCTCGACGTTTCACTCGCTGTCGGCGCGGCTGCTTCGCCGGGAGGCGCCGGCCATCGGCCTGTCGCGCGACTTCGTGATCTACGACTCCTCCGATCAGCTCTCCGTCGTCAAGCAGGCGATGAAGGAGATGCACATCGACGACGCGCTGGTGCAGCCGAGGGCGGCGCTGTCGCGCATCAGCCACGCCAAGAACCTGATGGAAGGCCCCGAGGTCCTGGAGCGGGGCTGGAACCCGCGGGACAAGCAAATCGCGAAGATCTACCGCTTCTACCTCGGCGCGCTCCAGGAGAGCCACGCGCTCGATTTCGACGACCTGCTGCTGAAGACCGTCGAGCTGGTGGAGAAGTCCGAGCACGTGCGGGCGCGCTATGCGAACCAGTTCCGCTATGTGATGGTGGACGAGTACCAGGACACCAACAGGCCGCAGTACATGCTCGTTCGCCGGCTCGCCGAGCGCCACCGCAACATCTGCGTCGTCGGCGATCCCGACCAGTCGATCTACAAGTGGCGCGGCGCGGACCTGAAGAACATCCTCGACTTCGAGCACGACTTCCCGAACGCGACCATCGTGCGGCTCGAACGGAACTACCGGTCCACCCAGGTGATTCTCGACGCCGCCTCCGCGGTGATCAGCTGCAACCGCAATCGCAAGGAGAAGCGTCTCTGGACCGACCAGGAGGGCGGCTCGCGGATTCTCCTCTACCGCGGCGGCGACGAGCTCGAGGAAGCCGATTTCATCACCCGGACCGGCCGGCGCGCGCTGAGCGAAGACCCCGAGGCGACCGTCGCGATTCTCTACCGCATCAACTCGCAGTCACGCGCGATTGAAGATGCGCTGATGCGCGAAGGCGTGGCGTACAAGATCGTCGGCAGCGTCAGGTTCTACGAGCGCAAGGAGATCAAGGACACGCTGGCGTACCTGAAGCTGATCGTGAACCCGTTCGACGACGTCAGCCTGCGCCGTGTGATCAACGTGCCGGCGCGCGGCATCGGACGTGGCGTCATGGAGGGCCTGGAGCAGCTCGGGCCGCCAGCCGAACTGCCGCCGCTGCTGGCCGCCGGGCTCGACCCGGTGGTCTCCTCGAACGCGTTGTGGGTGCGGCTGCAGCGGGCCATCGACGAGAGAGCGCTGCCGGCCCGCGCCATCGCCTCGCTCACTGTATTCCGCGATCTCATCGTGAACCTCACCGATGTGGCCAGGCGCGACCCTGTGTCGATTGCGGTGGGAAAGGCCATCGAGCAGTCGGGCTACCTGCACGACCTGCGCGAAGACCGCAGCGAGGAGGCGCGGGGCCGCATCGAGAACCTGATGGAGCTCGTCTCGGCCGCGAAGGAGTACGAGAGCCGCGATCCCGAGCCATCGCTGGGCGGCTTCGTCGATCAGCTGTCGCTCCTGTCCGAGACCGACGAAGAAGCCGGGGCGAGGACGGCGCGGGTGTGGATGATGACGATGCACGCCGCGAAGGGCCTGGAGTTTCCGGTCGTCGTCATCGCGGGCCTCGAGGAGGGGTTGTTCCCGCATTCGCGCGCGTTCGAAGACGAAGGCGAGCTCGAAGAGGAACGCCGGCTTTGCTACGTCGGCATGACTCGAGCCCGACAGCGGCTGGTGCTCACCGGCGCCGCCCGCCGCCGCACGTTCGGCGAGTACAAGGCGACCAATCCCTCGCGCTTCCTCGAGGAGGTCCCGGTGGAGTTGATCGAGCGGGCCACCGACTACAGCTCGGAGTATCAGCGCAGCTTCGGGCAGGGCGGTTCGTCCTACGACGGACGGGGCCAGAATGCCTATCGCCGGGGCGGGTCGTATCCGTCGCGGGTTCGTGAAGCGGCCACGGCCTTCACGTCGTACGAGGACGAAGATCAGTCCGCGACCGGCGGCGTCGTCCCGGGAGCGCGTGTGCGCCACGCGCAGTTCGGCATCGGCACCGTGATCAGCATCGAGCAGCTCGCCGACGACGCGAAGATCGTCGTCCGGTTCGCGATCGGGCAGAAGACGCTGCGCGCCAAGTACGCGCGGCTCCAGCCGGCCTGACCTCCTCTACTTCAGCGAGAAGCTCGTCAGCTCCGAGGTACCCGCTTCCTGTCCGTTGGCGTCGATCCGCGCGACGCGCCACAGATAGGTCGCCGAGGGCTGGAGCTTCGACCGGAGACCCTTTGGCGCGGCGACCGACGTGCCTCGCGCCTCGAATTCCAGCACCGCGCGCTCGGCTTCGTCGAAGACACGGACGCGCACGACGGCATCGGGCGAGGCGCCGTTCCAGCTGAATGTGAAGGGCCAGCTCACGGCATCACGCGGCGCTAGTGCGACGAGCGGAGCGACGGCGGCCGGAGTCGCGGGAGGAGGGCCACCCGAACATCCGCCGGCGAGAACCAAGGCCAGGGATGCCGCGGCGAGTCGCATGACTGAGGTAAGAAAGGCGGGGCGCAGGCGGCTGCGCCCCCTCGCGGGCGGTCGAATCACAAAGTCGCGCTCATGAAGGGCCGATGGCCGTCACAATCCAGCGGCCGACCAGTTCCTTGCCCTTCGCGTCGTTCATCTTTGCGCGCTGGACGACGGCCTTCAGCGGCTTGGTCGTGGTGGCCCCGTCGGGCTGCTTGACGGTGGCGTTGATAACGACGTCCTTCGCGATGATCTCGCCCTCCATCGCCGTGACGTCGGCGCCGGCGGCGGCACGCGCAAGGCTGAGCTCGGCGACGCCACGGCCGGCGTTCAGCTGCCGCTGCGCTTCCGACACGGCCTTCATCCGGACTGCGGCGTCGCTCGACCACTTGTTCCACTCGTCGGCCACGACCTTGTCCTTGCCGGACACGGGACGGCCCGAGGCCTGGATCTTCGTGATCCGGTCGATGGCGGCGATGTTGGCGTTCTGGTAGGCCCGCTTCTGCGCCGACAGTTCCTCGTCGGCCTTCTTGGCGTCTGCCAGCTGTTGCGAGTACTGCTTGAGGGGCAGGGGGCGCGCCCGCTCTTCACTGACACTGACGACTTCGAAGCTCTGCACAACCCCGTCAGTGCGAGGGTCGAATGTAACGGTCGCGAAATTGCCCAGGGTCGTGTTGTCACGAAGCCTGGACGCCCGGAAGAAATCGTCGAGGACATTCTGCTCGGCACCACCCGAACAGCCAACGACAAGCGTACACGTCACCAACGCGTTCGACGTACTCCAACGACGCCGTTCCATGCCTGCCTCCTAGGATTGGGTCGTATCGTTACCGGTCTCCTCCGTCGTGTCAGGGGGTGGCTCGTCGAGCGAGCCTTGATCTTCCAGCCGAGCTACCGAGACCGTCCGGTCGCCTTCGTCCAGATCGATGAGCCGCACGCCCTGGGTGGCCCGGCCAATCAGCGAGATGCCGCTGGACTGGGTCCGCAGAATCATGCCCTGCTCCGTGATGAACATCAACTGTTCGTGTTCAAGCACGCACGAGACGCCGACGACGACGCCGTTCCGGTCGCTGGTCTGGATGTTGATGATCCCGAAGCCGCCGCGGCCCTGGATCCGGTATTCCTCGATCTCGGTGCGCTTGCCGTAGCCGTTCGCGGTCACGCTCAGGATCGTCCCAGCCTGGCGCAGAATCTCCATGCCGACGACCACGTCGTCGTCGCGCAGCGAGATGCCGCGGACGCCGTACGCGGTGCGGCCCATCGCCCTGATGTCGGATTCCGGGAAGCGGATCGCCATGCCGTCCCGGGTGCCGATGAAGACGTCGCTCTTGCCGTCGGAGAGCTGGACGGCCATCACCGCGTCGCCCTCGTCGATGCCGATGGCGATGATGCCGCCGGCGCGCGGGTTGCTGAACGCGGCGAGTTCGGTCTTCTTGATCGTGCCCTTGCGCGTGCACATCACGATGAACCGATCCGGGGTGTCGAGCTCGCGCGCCGCCAGCACCGAGGCGATCTTCTCGTCGGGCTGCATCGAGACGAGATTGGCGATCGCCTTTCCCTTGCCGGCCGCGGCGACGTCCGGGATCTCGTGCACCTTCAGCCAGTAGCAGCGGCCCTTGTCCGAGAAGATCAGGACGTAGCTGTGCGTCGACGCGACGAAGAGGTGGTTCACGACGTCCTCTTCGCGCGTGCGCATGCCGATGCGGCCGCGGCCGCCGCGCCGCTGGCTGCGATATTCCGTGATTGCCGTGCGCTTGATGTAGCCGGTCGCGGTCACCGTGATCGCGACGTCCTCGTCGGCGATCAGGTCCTCGACGCGGAACTCACCTTCGGCCTCGACGATGGCGGTGCGCCGCTCGTCGCCGTACTTGTCGCGGACCGCCTTCAGCTCGTCGACGACCAGCTGCATCAGCAGCACGTCGCTGGCCAGGATCGACCGCAGGTGCTCGATGAGCTTCATCAGCTCGGCGAGCTCGTCGAGGATCTTCTGCCGCTCGAGGCCGGTCAGCCGCTGGAGCTGCATCTCGAGGATGGCCTGCGCCTGGACCTGCGACAGCCCGAAGTTCGTCATCAGCCCTTCGCGGGCTTCCGGGCTCGTCTTCGACGCGCGGATCAGCCTGATGACTTCGTCGATGTGGTCGAGCGCGATCCGGAAGCCTTCGAGGATGTGGGCGCGCGCTTCAGCCTTGCGCAGCTCGAACTCGGTGCGCCGTCTGACGACCTCGCGGCGGAAGTCGATGAACTCCTCGATGAACTCGAGCAGGTTCAGCACCTTCGGCCGGCCGCCGGCAATCGCCAGCATGATGATGCCGAACGAGGTCTGAAGCTGCGTGTGCTTGAAGAGGTTGTTGAGGACGACCTCTGGCACCTCGCCGCGCTTCAGCTCGATCACGATCCGCATGCCATCGCGGTCGGACTCGTCGCGCAGGTCGGAGATGCCCTCGATGACCTTCTCGCGCACCAGCTCCGCGATCTTCTCGATCAGCCGCGCCTTGTTCACCTGATACGGGATCTCGGTGACGACGATCGACGTGCGGTCGCCCTTCTTCGAGAGCTCCACGTCGGTCTTCGCCGCGCACGGTGATGCTGCCGCGGCCCTCTCGGTACGCCTGGACGATGCCGGAGCGGCCGACGATGGTGCCGCCGGTGGGGAAGTCGGGCCCGGTGACGATGCGGAACAGCTGGCGCAGCCGTTCCTCGCGTGTCGTCGCGCGTTCGCCCGGCTCGCCGCTGGCGCCGGCGACGACAGTCGACAGCCGCCGCGCGCGCTGCTGCTCGTCGATCACGTAGACGACGCCATCGATCACTTCCGCCAGGTTGTGCGGCGGGACGTTGGTCGCCATCCCGACGGCGATGCCGGTCGAGCCGTTCACCAGCAGGTTCGGGATCGGCGCCGGCAGGACCGTCGGCTCCTCGGTCGTCTCGTCGTAGTTCGGAACGAAGTCGACGGTCTCCTTCTCGAGGTCGAGCATCAGCTCTTCGCCGAGGGCCTGGAGCCGCGCCTCGGTGTAGCGCATCGCCGCGGGCAGGTCGCCGTCGACCGAACCGAAGTTCCCCTGGCCGTCGACCAGGGGGTAGCGCATGTTGAAATCCTGCGAGAGGCGCACGAGCGTGTCGTAGATCGACGCGTCGCCATGCGGGTGGAAGTTGCCCATCACCTCGCCGACGATCTTCGCGCACTTGCGATAGGAGCGATTGCTGGCGAGGCCCATCAGCCGCATCCCGTACAGCACGCGCCGGTGCGCGGGCTTCAGGCCGTCGCGTACGTCAGGCAGCGCTCGCCCGATGATCACGCTCATCGCGTAATCCATGTACGAGCGCTTCATCTCGTCTTCGATGTTGACGGGAATCTTCGATGCGGCAAATTCCATAAGTCAGATCACGTACGGCAACCACCGAGACACAAAGAACACAAAGCACACACCGAGAAGGTCGGGATCTGTCTGCCTGTCGTGATCAGATCCAGCTCAGTGCGTTCTCCGTGAACTCCGTGTCTCCGTGGTTGGCGGGCCTTTGTCACACGTCCAGGTTCTTCACGTCGAGGGCGTTGTCCTCGATGAACTTCCGCCTGGGCTCGACCTGGTCGCCCATGAGTGTGGTGAACATCAGATCGGCCTCGGCGTGATCCTCGGCGCGCACCTGCAGCAGCGTTCGCGCTTCCGGCTTCATCGTCGTATCCCAGAGCTGCTCCGGGTTCATCTCGCCAAGGCCCTTATAGCGGTTGATCGCGATGCCCTTCTTGCCGGCAGCGATGAAGTACTCGACGAGATCGTCGATCGTCCGGAGCGAGATCTGCTCGTCGCGACCGCGGCCGCGCGGCCGCGCGTCTGCCGGCGGCGCCTCGCCGTCGCCGTCTTCGTCCGCCGCCTCCGCCGCGGCCGCCGTGGTGGCGACGACGAACGGCCCGCGCAGGAAGGCGTGGACCTCGCGGTAGCTGTTCAGCAGTTGACGGTACTCGCTCGTCGTGAGGAAGTCCGCGGTCAGCGCGTAGCGTCGTGGATAGCCCGTCGATCGGTCTTCGATCTGCAGCAGGAACAGGTTGTGCTCCTCGTCGGCGTCGATCTCGACCGAGCGATCGGGACGGGTGATCTCCTGCCGCAGGGAATCGAGCGACTCGCGCTCGGCAAAGAAGCTCTTGTCCCGCACATCGCGGTGAAGCAGCGACTCGACGATGTCGCGTGAATGACCACGGCGCTCCACGACATGCATCAGCTTCCGGTAGTTGATCAGCTTCTGGAGCAGCCGGACCAGGTCGTCGCCGGCCACCGCCTCGGCCGACCCGTTGACGTTGACGCGTCGTGCCTCGGCCGCGCGGCGGATGAGGAAGCTCTCCAGGTCCCGGTCGTCCTTGATGTAGGTCTCGCCCTTGCCGCGCTTCGCGCGATAGAGCGGCGGCTGCGCGATGTAGATGTAGCCGCTGTCGATCAGTTGCGGCATCTGCCGGTAGAAGAACGTGAGCAGCAGCGTGCGGATGTGCGAGCCGTCGACGTCGGCGTCGGTCATGATGATGACGCGGTGGTAGCGCAGCTTTTCGAGGTCGAAGTCGTCGGCGCCGATGCCGCAGCCGAGCGCCGCGATCATCGTGCGAATCTCTTCGCTGCTCAGCATCTTGTCGAAGCGCGCCTTCTCGACGTTCAGGATCTTGCCTTTGATCGGCAGGATCGCCTGGAACCGCCGGTCGCGTCCCTGCTTGGCGCTGCCGCCGGCCGAGTCGCCCTCGACGATGTAGATCTCGCTCTGCGCCGGGTCGCGCTCCTGGCAGTCGGCGAGCTTGCCCGGAAGCGTCGAGCTGTCGAGCGCGCCCTTGCGGCGCACCAGGTCGCGCGCCTTGCGCGCCGCTTCGCGCGCGCGGGCGGCGTCTACCGCCTTCGAGATGGCGCGCCGCGCCACCGCCGGGTTCTCTTCCAGGTAGGCGCCGAGCTTGTCGTTGAGGATCTGCTCGACGATGCCCTTGACCTCGGTGTTGCCAAGCTTCGTCTTGGTCTGGCCCTCGAACTGCGGCTGCGGAATCTTCACCGAGATGATCGCGACCAGCCCCTCGCGGATGTCGTCGCCGCTGATGCTCTCCTTGAGATCCTTCGCCAGGTTGTGCTCGGCGGCGTAGGCGTTGATCGTCCGCGTGAGCGCCGAACGGAACCCCGAGAGGTGCGTGCCGCCTTCGTGCGTGTTGATGTTGTTCGCGAAGCTGTTGACCGCCTCGGTGTAGCCGTCGTTCCACTGCAGGGCGATCTCGACCTCGATGCGATCCTTCTGCGCCTGCATGTAGATCGGCGGGTCGTTGACCACCGCCCGGTTCTTGTTCAGGTGCGTGACGAACTCGCGGATGCCGCCCTCGTAGTGAAAGTGGTGGCTCTTGCCTTCCTCGCGCTCGTCCTCGAGCGTGATCACGACGCCGCCGTTCAGGAACGCCAGCTCGCGCAGACGGTTGGCGAGCGTGTCGAAGCTGAACTCGATCGTCTCGAACACCTGGGCGTCCGGCTTGAAGCGCACCTTCGTGCCACGGCGCTTCGTCGTCCCGGTCATCGTCAGATCGGTGCACGGCTTGCCGCGTTCGTAGCTCTGCTGGTACACCTGGGCGTCGCGCCAGATCTCGACTTCGAGCGTCTCCGACAGCGCGTTGACGACCGAGACGCCGACGCCATGCAGGCCGCCGGAGACCTTGTAGGCGTCGTTCTCGAACTTGCCACCGGCGTGCAGCACCGTCAGGACGACCTCCGCCGCGGACTTGCCCGTCTCGTGCATGTCGACGGGAATACCGCGGCCGTTGTCGACGACCGTGACGGAGTTGTCGCTGTGGATCGTGACGTTCACCTGGTCGCAGTAGCCGGCCAGCGCCTCGTCAATCGAGTTGTCGACGACCTCGTACACGAGATGGTGCAGCCCGGCCGGTCCGGTCGAGCCGATGTACATGGCCGGGCGCTTCCGGACCGCATCCAGACCTTCGAGAACCTTGATCTTGTCGGCGCCGTATTCGCCAGCGGGAGCGCCAGGGAACGGCGAGATCACGCCGGTCTCGAGCGCGTCGTTCGGCTGATCAATCTGTGACACGAAAAATGCTTCCTCCTACAGCCGCATCGGCATGATGACGTAGGTGTAGTCGTAGCCATCGGCTGCGACCGGACGCATCAATGCCTGGCTGACTTCGTCCTTCAGCTCGAGCTGCACGTTGTCGGTCTCGACCACGGCGAGGAAGTCGGCGACGTACTTCGCGTTGAAGCAGATCTGCATCGCCGCGCCGCTGTAGTCGACCATCACCTGCTCGCGCGCTTCGCCGAAGTCCGGGCTCTCCGACGAGATCTCGACGCGTCCCGGCTGGATGTCGAACTTCACCGCCCGCGATCGGTCGTTGGACAGGATGGCGACGCGCTTCACTGCGCTGGTGAGCCGATCGCGATCGAACTCGATCTTCTTGTCGTTCCCTTCGGGATGACACGCTCGTAGGCGGGAAACTGGCCCTCGTGAATCCGTCGAGATCAGCAGCCGGTCGCCGACGTGGAAGAACTGATGGTTCTCGCCGAGCTCGTAGACGATGTCGCTGTCGCCATCGGAGAGCAGCCGCGACAACTCGGTGAGCGTCTTCTTCGGGATGATCGCCTTGAACTCCGTGCCGGTCGCGTCTGCCGCAAGCTGACTGGTCACGAGCGCCAGCCGGTGCCCGTCGGTGGCCACCATCACCATCGTCGTGCCCTTGACGATGAACTGGGCGCCGTTGAGGTAGTAGCGCGTGTCCTCGCCCGTGATCGCGAACTGCGTGCGCGCGATCAAATCCCGCAGTCCCTTTCGGGGCAGCGTCACCGCGCCCCGGCCCGTGGCTTCAGGCAGCGTCGGGAAGTCCTCCCGCGGGAGCGTCTGCATCTTCGACTCGAACCGATCAGCCGCCACCTTGACGTTCGTGCCTTCCTGTTCGATCCGCACGTCCGTGTCGGGCAGGGCCTTCACGATCTCGAACAGCTTCTTGGCCGGCAGGGTCAGCGCGCCACCTCGAGCAATGGACGCCTCGCACGTACTGCGGAGGCTCACCTCGAGGTCCGTCGCCAGCAGCCGCACCGTCCCGTCCGACGCCTCGAGCAGGACGTTGGCAAGGATGGGGATGGTGCTCTTCCGTTCGACAATGCCCTGGAAATACTGCAGTTCGCGCAGCAGGTCGCTTTTCCGGACAACCAGTTCCATGTGGCGCGGTCCCTCGTTGTTGGTGGTGGGTACTCTTCTCAGAATCCCAAGGATCAGAGGATCAAGAAATTATAACGAATAAGAGGCCCTGTCGAAAAGCTCGATCTGAGCTTTTTAGTCGTTCAATTTCAATAATTTAGGCTGTGGACGCGCCTGTGGAAGCCAGGCCGCGGCCAGCACCCTCGCCGGTTGTGGAAAACGGCCCCTTCGCGGGTGTCCACAGATTGTCCACAGCCGAGCTTCGGCCGGGCTGTGGAAATCGCAGAAACTCACTTGAACGACTCGAGGAAGTTGGTGATCAGCGTGTTGAAACTGCCGTCGCGCTTCCGGAGGTCGTCGATCTTCCGGATGGAGTGAATCACCGTCGAGTGGTGCTTGCCGCCGAAGCAGCGTCCGATCTCCGGCAGCGACGCGTGCGTCAGGTTCTTGCAGAGGTACATCGCGACCTGGCGCGGAATCGCGACCGACTTCGAGTTGTTCCGCGACTTCAGCTCCGCCAGCTTCAACTGGTAGTAGTCGGCGACGAACTTCTGGATGATCTCGATGGTGACGGCCTTCTCGTCGTGGTCGAGGATGTTCTTGAGGACGTCCTGCGCCAGGGACAGCGAGATCTCGCTGCCGGTCAGCGACGCGTAGGCGACGAGCCGGATCAGCGAGCCCTCGAGTTCGCGAATGTTCGACTTGATCTTGCCGGCGATGTAAATCGCGACGTTGTCCGGGAGCGGAACCGCCTCGGCTTCGGCCTTCTTCTTGAGAATGGCGACCTTGGTCTCGAGATCCGGGCTCTGGATGTCGGCAATCAGCCCCCATTCGAACCGCGACCGCAGCCGCTCCTCGAGCGAGGGGATCTCATGCGGCGGGCAGTCGCTGCTGATCACGATCTGCTTCTGCGCGTCGTAGAGCGCGTTGAACGTGTGGAAGAACTCGTTCTGCGTGCCTTCCTTGCCGGCGAGAAACTGGATGTCGTCGACGAGGAGCACGTCGACGGACCGATAGCGCTCTCTGAACTCGAGCGAGCGGTCGTAGCGCACCGCGTTGATCATCTCGTTCATGAACCGCTCTGACGAGATGTAGGTGAGTTTGAAGCCGGGGTTGTGCTGGAGCACGTATCGCCCGATAGCGTGCATCAGATGCGTCTTGCCCAGACCCACGCCGCCGTAGATGAACAGCGGGTTGTACGAGCGCGAGGGCGCCTCGGCCACCGCGCGCGAGGCCGCATGCGCGAACTGGTTCGACGGCCCGACGATGAACGTGTCGAAGGTGTAGCGCGGGTTGAGGCCGCCGCTGCCGGTGATCGGTGAGGGAAGCGCGTCGATGGCCTCGACCACCAGCGGCTCGTCTTCCAAAACCTCAACAGTGACGTCCGCGGTCGGGGCTGCCGGCGGCTCTTCGCCTTCGGTGAGGAAGGAGAGCCCGGCGGTGCCGCGATTGAGTTCGCCCAGCGACTCGTTGATGACCGTCGAGTAGTGCTTCGTCAGCCAGTCCCGAAACAGCGGATTGGGGACCCGCACATGAATGGTCGCGCCCAGGTCGGCGACGAACGAGGTTGGCTTGAACCAGGTGTAGTAGCTGTGCCGGTTGACCTTGGCCTCGATCCGGCCCAGCACTTCATCCCAGATATTTGGCATGGACGGACGACCGCCGCCGGTCTGACCACGGGAACTTTCGCCCTGGAAGAACGGCCGGATTTACAGGATCTTTACGGATACGACACAGCAGATGCCAGCGCAGCAAGGCCGTAACCTCTTTCGCCACGCCGAAATACCCGGCCTCACGGGCCCTTGCGGCGATCGGCCTCGTGACAATGCCCGGGTTTTCCACAATTTTTTCCACAGGTGTGGAAAACTTTGGGGGCAAACCCAACGAGCGGGCGGGGTCAGGGATGGTCTGAGCGCGCGTGCAAGACCCAAGAATTTACCACACGCGGCCCTCGGACGACCACCGGGATTTGCCGCGACCGGTCGAAGCAATTGACACATTCCCGGCCAGTTGGATACCATTTGTGGTTCGGTCTGCCTGGAGAAATGCCGGCGGGAGACCAAGCCATCTTTTGAGGATTCTGAGCAATGAAGCGGACGTATCAGCCTAACAACCGCCGGCGCCGCCGGACGCACGGGTTCCTGGTCCGGATGGCCACCAAAAACGGCCGCCTCGTGCTCAAGCGCCGTCGCGCCAAGGGGCGCAAGCGGCTTAGCGTCGCTTCCAACTAGCTCAGCCACGGGACCGGTCCGTCGGCTGCGCACCCGTCTCCCCGATGCCGGCAGAGCACGAGTCGCCGCCCGGGCCCGAGCGCCGGCGCTTTCGCCGGTCACAGCACATTCGCCAGCGGGCCGAATTCCAGCAGGTTTATGACCGCGGCCGAAAGCACCAGGGCCGCTTCATGATCGTCTTCACGCTGCCGCGCGACGGCCAGCCGTCGCGCCTCGGCATTGCGGCCACCAGGAAACTGGGCATCGCGGTGGAGCGTAATCGAGCCAAGCGGCTCGTCCGCGAGTTGTTCCGGCACCATCCGCCGCCCCCGGGATTCGACATCGTCGTGGTGCCCAGGCGTCCGCTGTTCGGCGCCTCCTTTACCAGTCTCGAGGCCGAGTATGTCGCGACCCTTGGACGGCTGCGCCCCCGCGTCCCGGCCCGCTGACGGCCTGGCGGTGCGCGTCGCCCTGCTGGCGCTCGGCGCGTACAAGGCGCTGCTGTCGCCGCTCTTCACGGGAGCGTGCCGGTTCCACCCGTCCTGCTCGACGTACGCGGCCGAGGCGTTGCGCGCCCACGGGTTGATCCGCGGGTCCGCGCTGGCGGCGCGACGGCTGGCCCGGTGCCACCCGTTTGGCGGTTCCGGCTTCGACCCCGTCCCCGACCCGCGGTCGCACTGAGATCCACCGTCTTCAGGTATTCATGGAAAAGCGTGTCCTGATCGCCGTCTTCCTGTCGTTCCTGGTCCTCTATGCGTACCAGGCGATCGTGCCGCAGCCGAAGCGGCCAGCCCCGCGTCCAGCCGCGGCCGCGCCGGCAGCCGGCGCGGCGCAGCCCACCGCGACTCCAACCGCGCCACAGGACGCGTCCGCGTCCGCAGCCGCTCCGCCAGCGCCAGCGCCGTCAGCAGCGGTCGCCGAGCCGCGCGTCGCCGACGCCGTGGAGCGCGACATCATCGTCGACACCGGTCCGGTGCGCGCCGTGTTCAGCAACCGCGGCGCCGTCATCAGGAGCTGGCGCCTCACCCGTTATCTGGACAACGCCGGCAATCCCATCGACCTGGTGCCATCCGGGCTGCCGCCGACCACGCCGCGGCCGTTCACGCTCCGCGTGAGCGACGAGGTCGCGACGGCGCGGCTGAACTCCGCGCTCTTCAAGTCGAACGCGCCGGCGATCGTGGACGCGACCTCGTCGGCGACGACGCTGACGTTCGAATTCGACAGCGGCGACGGGCTGCTCGCGAAGAAGGTGTTCCGCCTCGATCCCGAGTCGTACGTGATCACGTTCTCGGTGGAGGTCACCGATGGCGGCAATCAGCTGAACCCGGCGATTGAGTGGGGACCGGGACTTGGCGACAGCATGCACATCGAGGCGCAGCGCAGCAGCTTCGGCACCTACGTGCAGAAGCCGCAGGCGATTGTCTACGCCGACGGATCGGTGGAACGCCTCACGGCAGAGCAGATAGTCGCGCAGCCGACGTGGCAGGGCGACTTTCCGTTTGCCGGCATCGACGATCACTACTTCCTCGCGAGCGTGGTCCGCCCCGGCCCCGCGCGATTCGTCTTCAGGCCGAGCTCGGCGCCGATGCCCGGGCGCCCCGACGTGAGCCGCGACATGATGCGGTTCGAGGTCCTGTTCGAGAAGCCGCCAGTTGGCAAGCGCGTCTTCTTCGGGCCCAAGGACTTCGACGTCCTGGCCAGCGTCGATCCCACGCGCGCCCTGACCAAGAGCATCCACTACGGGATGTTCTCGTTCCTCGCAGTGCCGCTGCTGCGGTCGCTGAAGTGGATCAACGCCTTCGTCGGCAACTACGGCTGGTCGATCATCATCCTCACCGTCCTCATCAACATCGCGATGTTCCCGCTCAAGCACAAGAGCGTGGTCTCGATGCGGAAGATGCAGGAGCTGCAGCCGCAGGTGAAAGCCATCCAGGATCGCTACGCGAAACTGAAGATGAGCGATCCGGCGCGCGCCAAGCAGAACGAAGAGCTGATGGCGCTCTATCGCGAGAAAGGCGTGAACCCGGCGAGCGGCTGCGTGCCGATGCTCCTGACGATGCCGGTGCTGTTCGCGTTCTACGCGATGCTGTCGGTGGCCGTCGAAATCCGCGGCGAGCCCTGGGCGCTGTGGATCAAGGACCTCTCGCAGCACGACCCGTACTACATCACGCCCGTGCTGATGGGCGCGACGATGCTCTGGCAGCAGAGCATGACGCCAGTGGCAGACCCGGCGCAGCAGAAGGTGATGATGCTGACGCCGATCATGTTCCTGGTGTTCTTCCTGTGGGCGCCGAGCGGCCTGGTGATCTACTGGCTGATGAGCAACCTGATCGGCATCGCGCAGCAGTACCTGACGAACCGGCTGATCGGCAAGCCGATTGTCCGCGCGCCGCGGCCCGCCGCGGAGCGGAAGATCAAGCAGGCCGGCGCCGGGCGAACCGACAACGCGCGCACCGGACGATAAGGCGCGCTGCAGACAAAAAAGACGACGGACCACGGACCAGACATTCAGGCTGAGCACATGACCGCGACTCCAGTGAAGGATCAGATTGTCGAGTTCGTCGGCACGATCGCCGGCGCGATGGGACTGCACGTGACGGTCACCGGCGTGTCGACCGACGCCGGCGTCCGCGTGGACATCGAAGGCGAGGGCAGCGACGCGCTGCTCTTTCAGCGTGGCGAGGCGCTGCGCGCGCTGCAGACCATCGTCAACACCGCGTTCCGGCGGCAGCTGGGCGAAGACGGCAAGGTGCTCGTCGACTGCCAGGGCTTCCGGCGCGACAAGGACGCGGAGCTGCGCCAGATGGCGAAGTTCCTGGCGCAGAAGGCGCTGCAGCAGGGCGCGGCGCAGGAGATGGGCCCGCTCAACTCGTACGAGCGCCGCATCGTCCATCTCGCGGTTGCCGAGGTCGAAGGCGTCAGCTCGGAGAGCATCGGCGACGCGTCCGTGAAGAAGGTGATCATCTCTGCTGACTGACGACACGATCGTCGCGTTGGCCACGCCGCCGGGCGCTGGCGGGCTGGGCGTCGTGCGCGTGAGTGGGCCAGCCGCGCTGGCCATCGCGCAGGAAGTGTTGAAGCGGCAGACACCTCTGAAGTCCCGGCGCGCGACCGTTGCGACGTTTCGCGGCGAACAGCGTTCGGTCGAAGTCTCGGACCAGGTGGTCGCCACCTGGTTTCCCGCGCCTCATTCGTACACCACACAGGACGTCGTCGAGATCAGCGCGCACGGGAGCCCGGTCGTGCTGCGGGCGCTGATCGAGGCGTGCATCGCCACCGGCGCGCGCCTGGCGCGTCCCGGAGAGTTCACCCTTCGCGCGTACCTCGGCGGCCGGATGGACCTGACGCAGGCCGAGGCGGTGGCCGATCTGATCGAGTCGGCGACGCCACTGCAGGCCCGGGCCGCATCGGAGCAACTGGATGGCCAGCTCGCGCGTTCGATGCGCGACGCGCACGCGCGGCTGTTCGATCTGATCGCGCGGCTTGAAGCCTCGCTCGATTTCCCCGAAGAGGGCTATCACTTCGCCGAGGCCGATGAAGTGGCGGCGACGGTGGCGTCGCTGCGGTCGACGCTGCAGCGGCTGGTTCAGAGCGGGAGGACCGGGCGGCTGGTTCGCGAGGGCATCACCGTCGCGCTGGTCGGCCGGCCGAACACCGGCAAGTCGAGCCTCTTCAACCGTCTTGTCGGCAGCGACCGCGCCATCGTCACGGCGACGCCAGGCACGACCCGTGACGTGTTGACGGAAGTCATAGACCTCGACGGGTTGCGCGCGACGATCGTCGACACGGCTGGGATGCGATTGACGAGCGACGAGATCGAGGCGGAAGGTGTCCGCCGCGCGGAGTCGGCCGCCGCGGCGGCGTCGGTGACGGTCGTCGTCCTCGACGCCAGCAGCCCGCTCGATCCCGACGATCGAGCGCTGCTCGACTCGAGGTCTGCCGCACGGGTCGTCGCCGCCAACAAGAGCGATCTCGCGCCGGCCTGGCGCGCGGCCGACGTCGCTGACGTCGCCGTCTCCGCGCGTACGGGTGAGGGCCTGGACGATCTTGCACGGGCCGTTCGAACGGCGGCAGGATCGACGGCGCGCACTGAAGAAGTGCCCCTCGTCACGAACGTGCGGCATCTCGACCTGATCGCGCGCGCCGAGGCCGCGCTCGGTGGCGCCGAAGCCGCGCTGCTCGCTCCCTCGGCCCTGCCGGAGGAGATCGTGCTGGTCGATCTGCACGAGGCGCGGCATGCGCTCGAGGAAGTGGTCGGAGTACACGCGGCCGACGATTTGCTCGAGCACATTTTCTCGAGGTTCTGTATAGGGAAATAGGTCCGGGGTCCAAGGTCCCGGGTCCAGGGTCCGAAGGGTCCGAGGAGTCCGAGGGCTGAAGGCTGAAGGCAGATGAAGTACGACGTCATCGTCATCGGCGCGGGGCATGCGGGCGTTGAGGCGGCCTGGGCGGCCAGCCGGCGCGGGCTGCACGTGGCGATCTGCACGCTGTCGAAAGAGACCGTGGCGCTGATGCCGTGCAATCCGGCGATCGGCGGCACGGCGAAGGGCCATCTGGTCCGGGAGATCGACGCGCTCGACGGCCTCATGGGCCGGGCGATTGATGCCACCGGCATTCAGTTCAAGCTGCTGAACCGCAGCCGCGGTCCTGCCGTGTGGTCGCCGCGCGCTCAGGCGGACAAGCGGCGCTACGGACAGTGGGTGCGCCAGACGCTCGAGGCAACGGCCGGCATCGACTGGATCCTCGGCACCGCGTCGCGTCCGCTCGTCGAGCACGGCCGCGTCGTCGGCCTGGCGCTCGAGGACGGCCGGTCGTTCGGGTGCGATGCGCTGGTCGTCACGACCGGCACGTTCCTCAATGGCCTCGTGCACGTCGGGCGAGAGCAGCGGCCGGCTGGCCGCGCCGGAGAGCCACCGTCGCGCGAGCTCGCAGAGTCGATCAAGTCGCTCGGGTTCCGCTGGGGACGCCTCAAGACGGGCACGCCGCCGCGGCTCCACCGCCGCAGCATCGACTTCGACACCGCCATCGCCAGGGGAGCGTTCACCGAAGATCGCGGCGACGACCAGCCGGTGAGCTTTTCATTTCTCACGCGAGGGTTGAACCGTCCTCGCGTCGCGTGCTGGCAGCTCCACACCAACGATCGGGTCCGTGCGCTGGTGCTGAAGCATCTCGATGCGTCGCCGTTGTTCAACGGACAGATTCGCGGTATCGGGCCTCGCTACTGCCCGTCGCTCGAAGACAAGATCGTCCGCTTCCCGGAACGCGAACGGCATCTGCTGTTCCTGGAGCCGGAAGGTCTCGACGCGGACGAGATCTACGTGAACGGCTTCTCGATGAGCCTTCCGCCCGACGTGCAGCGCGACATCGTGCGATCGCTGCGAGGACTGGAAGACGCCGAGATGATCCGTCCGGGCTACGCCGTCGAGTACCGACTTCGTCCAGCCGACGGAGCTGACTGCCGGACTCGAGACACATCGCGTCCGGGGGCTGTTCTTCGCCGGCCAGGTGAACGGCACGTCCGGGTACGAAGAGGCCGCGGCGCAGGGTCTGGTTGCAGGCGCGAATGCGGCCAGCCGGGTGAGGGGCGAGGCGCCCTTCACGCTTGCACGTCACGAGGCATACATCGGTGTTTTGGTAGACGACCTAATCACAAAAGGGTGTCTCGAGCCATACCGGATGTTTACCTCGAGAGCCGAACATCGGTTGCTCCTTCGTATCGACAACGCCGATCTCAGGTTGACGCCGCGCGGCCGATCCGCTGGGCTGGTGGCGGAGGGACGGTGGCAGGTATTCGAGGAACGAAGAGGCAGGTTCGAGCGCAACCTCGTTGCGATCTCGGCTGCGGAGCACCGGGTCAAGGGGGAGCTGCGACAAGCCCTCAGGGCTCTTCGAGGGCCGGCCGGCAACCTGGAGACACTCGTATCGACTGGAGAGCTCGAAGTGGAGTTCGACCCAGGCGCGCCAGACATCGACCTCTCGAGCCTTGCAACGACCTTGCGCTTCGCAGGGTATTTGAAGCGGCAGGAGTCCGCGGTGGCGCGACATCGGACACTCGAGGAGCACCCTATTCCGGTGTGGTTCAGTTACGATGGCGTGGCCGGGCTGTCCCGCGAGGTGGTGCAGCGACTCGGTGAAGTGAGACCCGAAACGATTGGGCAGGCGAGTCGTATTCCAGGCGTGACATCGGCCGCCGTCGCGGTGATCGCTGCCCACGTCGCCCGCGCCGCACCCTGGAGTCATCCAACATCGTGACCAGCCGAGCCTTCCAGGACCGTCTTGCTAAACGCGCCAGGAAGACTGGCTGCGCGATCTCGCCGGGGGTTCTCGACCAACTCGACGCCTACTTCTCACTTCTCGCCAAGTGGAACGCGAAGATCAACCTCACGGCGTTCAACCTTCGTGAACCCAGTGACGAAGCTCTCGATCGCCTGCTGATCGAGCCGGTTCTGGCCGCGCAACAGGTTCCGCCCGGCCCCTGCAGCGTCATCGACATCGGCTCTGGCAGCGGTTCTCCCGCAATCCCTTTCCGCCTGGCCGCTCCACAGATTCGATTGACGATGGTCGAGGCGAAGACGAGGAAGGCTGTTTTTCTGCTCGAGGCGCTACGCCATCTAGGCATCGCGGACGCGTCTGTAGAGACCGCGAGATTCGAGCAACTGCTATCCAGACCGGAGCTCCACGAAGCGGCTGACATCCTCACCATCCGAGCGGTGCGGGTTGAGCCAACGACGCTGGTGACGCTCCAGGCGTTTCTGAAACCCCACGGGCGCCTGTTCTGGTTTCAGAGCACAGGGCGCCAACTCAGCGCTGATCTGCTCGCCTTCCCGCTGGTATTCACGAAGAACGTTCCGCTGGTCGACACGCTGTCCAGCACTCTGCAGATACTGACGAAGCAGCCTCACGCGCGAAGGCGGTAGGTTCGCCGCCGCCGCAGTGTTCCACGTGGAACATCGGCCTCTGCTGACGCATCCAAGCGGCCCGAAGACCAAGCCCGCCTCAAATCCGAAGTTCCGTTTGACCTCCTGCGACCCTTGGAATATCCTCTGACCGGCGACCTTCCAAACTACTAGATATTAGGGCATATACACAATTACGCTCTAATTATCACTGCTTTCAAGTAGATAGACAATGTCGCGAATTGTAACGGTGACAAATCAGAAGGGCGGCGTCGGCAAGACGACCACGGTCATCAACCTCGCCGCGTCGCTGGCCCTTGCCGAACAACGCGTGCTCCTCGTCGACATGGACCCGCAGAGCAACATGACGAGCGGCGTCGGGCTGCGGGGCGAGCGCGGGCCGTCCGGCACGATCTACGAGGCTCTCACCAGCCACGATCCGGTGGACGTGGAGGGCCTCATCCTGCCGACGTCGGTGGACCACATGTTCGCCATCCCGGCCGATCGCCAGCTCACCGGCGCCGAGATCGAACTGGTGAGCCTGCCGGAGCGCGAATTCCGCCTCCGGCGCTTTCTCGAGCCGCTCCGCGGCCGGTACCGACCGCATCTTCATCGACTGTCCGCCCAGCCTGGGCCTGCTGACGCTGAACGCGCTGGTCGCCGCCGACGCCGTGCTCATTCCCCTGCACTGCGAATACTTCGCCCTCGAAGGCCTGGCCGATCTGGTCGCGACGCTGAAGCGCGTGCGCGGATCGCTCAACCCCGCACTCGACATCGACGGCGTCCTCCTGACGATGCACGACGAGCGGACGAACCTCGGTCAGCAGGTGGCGCGCGACGTCCGGGAGTTCTTCCAGGAGAAAGTCTTCCGCACCGTCATCCCGCGCAACGTGCGCCTGGGCGAAGCGCCGAGCCATGGAAAGCCGGTGATTCTGTACGACGCGAAATCGCGCGGCGCCGAAGCCTATCTGAACCTGGCCAAAGAGGTACTGGCACGCGCGTCCTGACGGGCGCACGCGTGCCGCGAACCCCCATCCCGCGCTCGCTCGCGTGGAGCAACGAACCATGGAGAAACGTCCAGCGCTCGGCAAGGGTCTCAGCGCCCTGATCCCAGACACGCCGGCTCCCGCTCCGGCCGTGCCGGGCGTGTTCGAAGTCGACGTCGATCGCCTGTCGCCGAATGACTATCAGCCTCGCCACCAGATGGACGACGCCCGACTCGAGGAGCTCTCGGCGTCGATCAGGGCCAACGGCGTGATTCAGCCGATCGTCGTCCGCAAGAGCGGCGATGGCTATCGCATCATCGCCGGCGAGCGCCGCTGGCGCGCCGCCCAGCGCGCCGGTCTGTCGCGCGTCCCGGTCGTCGTCAAGGACATCGCCGGCGACCAGGTGCAGCAGAAGGTGCTGGAGATGGCGCTGATCGAGAACATCCAGCGCGAGGATCTCAACGCCATCGACGAGGCGAAGGCCTATCGGCGTCTCGTCGACGAGTTCGGGCTGACGCAGGACGCCGTGGCCGGGGCGGTCGGCAAAGACCGCGCGACCGTCGCCAACACGCTGCGGCTGCTGCGACTGCCCGGTGAAGTGCAGAACGACGTCGCAGCCGGCGCCATCGCGATGGGACACGCGCGCGCCCTGCTCGCGCTGCCCGGCGAGCACAGCCAGCTGCAGCTCGCGCGCGAGGTGAAGACGCGAAGCCTCTCGGTGCGCGAGACCGAAGCGCTCGTGAAGCGGGTGCTCGAAGGCGACGCCGCCGCTCCGGTGCCGAGCCCGCGCACGCCGGCACCCGCGCCCGACGTGCACACGCGCGCCGCGGAAGACAAGCTGAAGCTGCTCCTCGGCACGCGCGTGCGGATCAAGCGCAAGGCCAGGGGCGGACGGATCGAGATCGACTTCACCAACGAGAACGAGCTGATCCGGATCTTCGAGGCTCTCGACCGAACGTTAGCGACGAAAGGAGCGACCGTGACCAGGCAGCGCCTGACCGAGCTTGTCACCTGCGCGGGTTGAGCGAGCAAACTCGCCGCCGGCGAGCTCGCTCACGTGTTGAGCGACCTACCTCCGCAGACCGACCCCGGGGTGCTGATCGACTTCAGGACCTCTGACGATGCCGGTGTGTACAGGTGGCCGGGCGGCGGGCCGGCGCTGGTCCAGACGGTCGACTTCTTCACGCCGATCGTCGACGACCCGTTCACGTACGGACAGATCGCGGCGGCCAATTCGCTGAGCGACGTCTACGCGATGGGCGGCACGCCCGTCACCGCGCTCGCGATCGCCGGGTTCCCCGACAAGGTCCTCGAGGCCGACACGATTCGCGAGATCTTCCTCGGCGGCTACGACAAGCTTCGGGAGGCCGGCGTCGCGCTGCTCGGCGGCCACACCGTGCGCGACCCGGAAGTGAAGTTCGGCTACGCGGTGACAGGCGCGATCGATCCGGACCGCGTCTGGGCCAACGCCGGGGCGCGGCCCGGCGATCGCCTCCTGCTCACCAAATGGCTCGGCACCGGCATCGTCGGCACGGCAATCAAGAAGGGGACCGCGCCGGAGGCGCTGGTCGCGCACGCGATCGCGTCGATGACGATGCTGAACCGCGCGGCCGCGGGGATCCTCCGCCAGTTCGCCGGCGCCGTGCACGGCGCCACCGACATCACCGGCTTCGGACTTTTCGGCCACGCGGTCGAGATGGCCCGCGCCAGCGGCGTGGCCATCGCCCTCGAGGCGGAGCGGCTGCCGCTGCTTCCAGGTGTCGCCGCCATCGCCTCGCGCAATAGGTCCGGCGGGCCTGGGCACGAACCGCGAGCACTTCGAGCAGGCCATCGCGATTGATGGCATCGCGCCGGACGATCGTGGACGTCTGCTTCGATCCGCAAACGTCGGGAGGCCTGCTCGTCGCCGTCGACGCGGCTCATGTGGAAGCGATCGCGAGCGAACTGTCTGCAGCGGGTGTGCCGACCTCGATCGTCGGCCAGGTCGCCCCCGCCGGCGTAGTCGCCGTCATCATTCGCTGAGCAGCTCGCGTCGTGGCACCCAGCTCGACATGAGAGTCGCAGCTGAGTTTGACCACGTCGATCCACCGGCGCATCATCCTTGAGTGACGATCGAGCGCTCGACTCGGCACGACCGAGCCGCCGGGAAGAATTCGAGTGGCCGCCTCCTCAGGAAGCCATCGACGAGCTGTTCCGAGCGCCATCTGAGCGACACCCCGCCGACCGAACCGGTAAAGCGCGAGGCCTTCTTCGAACGCCCGGGCCGAAGAGGACACGTCGTCGCCTAGGGGAGGATGGTTTCCGTCGACCAGCGACGTTGGTGCCTGGGCGCCCTCTTGGGCCCAAGGCAGCGACGAAGCGGTCACCCAGGCGCCCGACGTCAGTCCGCCGACATCCGACTCACTTCTCACATGGCCCGCCCCGGCACAGCCAACTATCGCTCGTTCACGAAGTGCGGCGGGAAAGCTGGCGCGGCGCCTCATGATTGCGGCAGCGATCCTCGCGACGGCCATTCCGTGGATGCTCATCGTTCTGGATCGTACCGGGGGACAGGTCACCGGCGATCCGGCTGGCGCATCAGCGCCGCAACAACGTTCGCCCGACGCGGCGACTCGCGTCCCGCCACCGGATGACATCAGCAGCACCGCAACATCTGAAGTGACGCAGAGTTCTCCGGCGGCGTCGAACCTGAAGGAGGCGGAGCCGGACACGACGACGCGAGTCCCGCCACCGGATGACATCCGAAGCAGCCCCGCACACTGAAGTGACGCAGAGGCCTCCGGCGTCGTCGAACCTGAAGGAGCCGGAGCCACCGGCTCGCCCTGAACGGACCTCACCTCGCTCGGCGCCGGCAGCCTTCCGTTACTGCGAGAAGCACGGCGCGCGAACCGCTGCCCCGGCCCATCCCACTCTCGCAACTCCGGACGCCGTCATCGTCGCAGCGCGGAGCGCCGTCATCGTCCCTGGCCGAGGAAGCATCGAGGGCGGCCCCCGGGGCGCCAGCTCCGACGGCGCCGACCGCTACGACTCCAGCGACTCCCGACGTTGCCCGCGTCACGCCCTCCAGTGGCGGCACGCCGGAAGCGCCGGCCTCCACGGGAGGGGGAGGCAGCCGCGTGACCGAAAGAGAGCCGACCGCGTCAGAACCGAGAGCCGTGACGACCGCCACCACACCGTCCTCTGTGCCGGCCGTCACGTCCGATCAACAACAAATTCGTGCGGTTCTCGCCAGGTATGCATCGGCCTACCAGCAGCTCGATGCGACGGCGGCACACAGCGTCTGGCCGACGGTGGATCGACAGGCATTGGCGCGCGCATTCGGCACGCTCGAGTCGCAGCAGTTCACGTTTGACTCGTGCACGATCCAGGTTGCAGGGCTTGGCGCCAGCGCGTCGTGTGCAGGGTGGGTCTCCTACGTGCCGCGGGTCGGCAACAAGGACCCGCGAACCCTCCAGCGCGCGTGGGCCTTCGATCTGCAGAAGCGTCAGGACTCCTGGCTGATCACCAGCGCGACGATGAAGTAGGCAACGGCCAGCCGCGGTCAACGCACGAAGGCGTACTCCAGACCCACCATCGCGGTCAGCTCCGAACGCAGGCCGCGATGCTCGACAGGTATCGACACACTGCCATTCACGAGCCACGATCCGCCGACGTTCCAGCGCATACCGGCCGTGAGCTGATTTCTGTTGACCGTGTCATCGGTCGACACGAGGCGAATCGTATCCACGTCCGCCAATGTCGGATGCGGCGCCCGCGCCTCGCCCAGCAGGCCGACACCGTCGATCCGCCGGCCGAGCAGCTCGCCGAGAATCGTCACTCTGGACGACGCCGCGAAACTCACCGCGCCGCGATAGCTCAATTCATCGTAGAGACCGCCACCCGAATAGCCGGCATTGGCATGCAGCCCCAGGCGGCCCGGTTCAGCCGATCCGATGAGCAGTGCCGTGAACGAGGCCTCTCCGGATCCCAACAGGTTTTCTTCACTGCCGGTCGGAAGCCGGACCTCTCCGAGAACCGCCAGGGCCGCTCCCGGATCGCCAACCAGACGAAGCTTCGCTCGCAGCGCCATGTCGCCAAGCCCGTTGGCGTCGGCGAATCCCGATGCCTGCAGGAGTTGCTCGCCGCGATACGTATTCACTCGCGATCCTTCGAGCGAGAGCGAGACGATTGGCACCGCGACGCCGACGTCGAGGCGATCGGTCACACCGACGTTGCCGAGAATGGTGAAAGTCTGCGACGCGATCTCCAGCGTGAGGCGCTCGACATCGAAGGGCTCCGGCTCGTCGCGAAACTGATTGGCGGTCGTGAGGAATGCGCCGCTCTCGAGATCGATGTCGTTCAAGCGTGTATAGCGCGCGAACTGCACATTCGCGCCCAGCGAGAACTGGCCGCGACCCGCCGTCAGGGCGCGCTCTGCGAAGAACGGACCGAAGCTTGCGCTCGTGCGCTCGACGGTGCCAAGAGTCGGATTGACTCGATAGGTGAACCCGGCAGACGAGGACCCGAGCGGCAGCGAGGTCAGCTCGACCAGGAGCAGCCGCGTGATCGTGTCCCGCGTCGTCGCCGCAGCCTCGGCGTCCTTCTCGAAGTCTCCGGTTTGAACTGCCTGATTCGTCAGCAGGAAGGAGAGAACCTCGGCAACCGTGACCGCGCCCTGGCTTTGCTGCTCCTGAGCGGCAGCTGGAACCGCGAGGCCCCCGGTGACGAACCACATCGTGACGGCGAGAACAGCTGTGCGCACCTCAGTCCTCCCGTCGCACCACGCGAGCGAGTAACGAGCCGTCCGATTGAATCGAGCCTTCTGCGGTAACCGTCCGGCCGTCCCTGACGCTGTTGCACATGCCGTTTTGAAACTGCGTGGAGGCATCAGTCCGGACGAGCCGTGTTCCGACAGTGAACGTGATGACGGGACACTCGCCCTGCAGGCCAGCGACCACCCCGGTGACCGAGACTCCGTCCGGCGGACCGGCCTGACTGACGACGACCGTCTGTCCTGCGATAGTCAGCGTCGCCGAGCGGCCATCAGGGCCGGGATTGGCGGCTACCGTGTACTGCACGACGCCACTGCCCGGGCCTGCGCCGCTCGTGATGGTCAACCAGGCGACGCTGCTCGCTGCGGTCCAGGCGCAGGACGCGTCCGAGGCGGTCACCGCCACCGAGCCAGTGCCTCCGCCGACCGGCGCAGTAGCAGTTGCTGGAGCAACGGTGATCGTGCAGGTGATCGGTGTACCCGGTTGCGAGACCGTGATGGTCTGGTTCCCGACCGTCAGCGTTCCCGAGCGCGCGGCCGGCGAAGGGTTCGGCAGCGCCGTGAACTGCAACGTGCCACTGCCGGTGCCACTGGCTCCACTCGTGATGCTGAGCCACGTCGTCGCGTTACTCACAGCCGTCCATGCGCAACCGCTGGGCGCGGTGATGGCGACCGACCGGGCGCCGCCACCGGCCGGCACATCGAGCGAGGAACTCGCCACCGTGACGGTGCAGGGTGGCGGAGCCGGCACTCCGGCCTGCGTCACGGTGAACGTCTGACCGGCAATCGTCAGCGTTCCGGTTCTCGCCGATTGCGAGACATTGGCTGCAGCTGCGAACTGGACGCTGCCACTGCCGCTTCCGGAAGCTCCTGCCACGATGGTCAGCCATGGAAGCGTTGCTCTCGGCCGTCCACGCGCAGGCACTATTGGTGGTGACGTTCACCGAACCTGTCGCTCCCTCCGGCGGCAGCGTCTCGCTCGTCGTGGAGAGTGTGAAGACACACGGGTCCCTCGGGGTCGGAGACGGTCCGGGTGCGGGCGCTGGCGCTGGCGTCGGTGCCGGCGCCGGGGCTGGCGGGGCTGGGGGCGGCGCTGGTGCTGGCGCTGGGGCGGGAGCTGGGGCTGGGGGCGGCGCTGGTGCTGGCGCCGGGGCGGGAGTTGGGGCGGGAATGCCGTCGGTCCCGGCGGGAGCCTGAGTCACGGTCAGTATCTGGCCCGCGACCTCCACCGTTCCTGTGCGCCCGGGTCCGGCATTCGACGAGATCACCAGCGCGATACTTCCGCCTCCTGTTCCCGCGGTTCCGGAAGCAATTGTGATCCACGGTGCGTGACTCGCCACCGTCCACGCGCATCTGTCCGGCGAGGCGACCGTCAGCGCGAGACTGCCGCCTTCAGCAGCCACCGCAGCTTGCGTGGGTGCGATCGTGATGACGCACGCCGCGGCTTGCGTCAACTCGACGCGCTGCTCGTTGATGACGACGACGCCCTTGCGCTCCGCGGCTGAAGAGTTCGCAATGACGGTGTACGCGATCTCGCCGCTGCCCTGACCCTCGGTGGGTGAGAGCGAAATCCAAGCGACTTCCGATCGTGCCGTCCATGTACATTCACGATTGACGGAGACGGCAAGCCGGCCGCTGCCGCCGGCGTTCTCGATCATCGACGCACCGCCGCTGACCGCCAACGCACAGCGCGTATCTGTCGGCTTCGCGACGTTCGTGGTGGAGGCACCGCCGCACGCGACAGCGATCGTCAGGCAGACCGCGATCGCACTCTGACGGGCCAGAGTGGAGAAACGAGCCACGCTTCAACGAGCCTAGCAATCGCGTGCGGGCGAGAGAAGGCGAGTTTTCAGTCGAGCTAAGAGGAAATATCGGAGGAGACTCGCACGGCCGAGCCGCAAAGCGCGACAGTAGCGCGACGGGCGCAGATCTCGAAGCGTCGTCAGATCCGCTTCAGCTCGCCACGCGTTCGTCCTTCGACGACGTTGCCGGTGTTGACCGTGCCGGCCGGCTCGAAGAGCAGCACCGACACTTCCCGTTCCGCGACCGGCCGGTGTTCGACGCCACGCGGGACGATCAGGAACTCGCCTTCGTCGAGCCAGACCTCGCGATCCCGGAAATCCATCCTGAAGCGGCCCTCGCACGACGAGGAACAGCTCGTCCTCGTGCTCGTGGTGGTGCCACACGAACTCGCCCTGGAACTTCACGAGCTTCACGTGCTGCCCGTTCAATTCGCCAACCAGGCGCGGGTTCCAGTGGTCGGAGAACTGCGACAACTTGTCGGAGAGGGAGACTTTCTCCATCGGGGGATGATAGAGCCTCCCGGGTCCAGGGTCCGGGGGTCCAGGGTCCTCCGGGGTCCAGGGTGCTAGGTCCGGGGTCCAGGGTGCTCAGGGTCCAGGGTCCAAGGTCCGGAGCGCGGGTCCGCTCCACGTCGAGGTCGGCATGCCTGATGCTCTGTCAGGCAGACATGGGCGTGAAGCGCTACGAAGATCTCGGTGGTCTGGCAACTCGCAAGCGCGCTCCGAGAACGAGTTATCCGAACAACGAGCTCGGGCACGCTGCACGTAGCGGATTTCAGATTCTGCGATCAGCTACGCTCGGCGAATGCTTCAATTCCTGCCAACATCGCCGAAGGCTTTGGGCGCAACACCCGGCCGGAGTTCATCCGATTCCTCCGCTACGTGCGCGGCTCCGCCTTCGAAGTTCGAGAGTGGCTTCGTGACGGCCGCGAGCGCGAGCACTTCTCGCAAGAAGATCTCGAGGCGATGTGGACACTGCTCGAGCGGACGACGGGAGCAATCACGTGCCTGCTTCGCTCTTTGGAGAACCAGCAGGCGAAGTGACCCGAGTTCAGCATCCGGACCCTGGACCCCGGACCTGGCACCTGAAGCGGACCTTGGACCCGGACCTACCCCCTCCCGACCCTTTGTCCCATCCACACCGTGACGGCCTCGAGTCCCATCCCGCCCTTCTCGATGGCGGTCGTCAACTCGACGAGATCCTGGTCAGTCGCGGCAAGCGTTAACCCATTGGCCGCCAGAAAGCACTCCGCGGCGACTGCCGCCGTGCCCTTCGAGGCGGTGACAAACGGCGCCGTCGTCACGAGCGCGTGGAGCAGCGCCGCCGACTTGGCGGCAAGCGAGGGATAGAGATCTTCGGCCTCGAAGGTGAGCGTCGGCTTTGCGACGGCGGCGTCGAGCGCCCGGAGATCGCGAATGCCGGGATCGCCGCTGAGAAGACCGACGAGGCTCTGGTGCAGGCTGACCACCTGCTCGACCGACAGGTAGCGCGTCATCTCAGCATCCGGCGCGGCAGGTTCCCGCGCCGCGCGAGGACCGCGTCGGCGAGCGCCCGGAAGCGCTCGGTGATGCGGCCGCCTTCGACGTAGGCGATACCCGGCCGAATCGTGATCGCGCCGGTCCGGGGATCGACGGCCACCTCGACGTCCTGACCCTTTTCCAGGCCGAACGCCTGGACGACTTCGACGGGCAGGGTGACCGCGAGGGAGCTGCCGGTCTGGACGATCGAGCGTCTCACGGACCCAAGAGTAGCAGAAATACGTATCAGGTTAGTATTTTAGACTCCACGCTTTGCTTGTGAACAGAATCACATGGTATAAACGGGTGTTTTGTCCGCACGCGTCAGACCGTTGCTGTTGGAGGTCGTCCAGTGATTCCGGACCTGTCGGTTCTCTGGGTCATCTTTTTCGTTCTGCTCATCACGTTCCTGCTGAACCTGCTCCTGTTCAAGCCGCTGCTCGCCGTGATGGCGAAGCGTGAGGGCGCCGTGAAGTCGGCGCGCACGCTGGCCGAATCGGCGGCGAGCAAGGCGCAGGAAGCGGCGCAGGAGTTCGAGACGCGGACCAGGGCCGCGCGCGCCGAGGTCTACGAGCAGATGGACGCGACGCGAAAGGACGCGGAAGAGCGCCGCGCGCAGCTGCTCGCGGCAGCCCGCGACCAGGCCGCGGCCTCGACGGCCGACGCCGCCGCTCGCGTCGCAGCCGACGCCGCCGAGGCGCGTGGCCAGATCGAGCGCGATGCCGACGCAATCGCCGGCGCGATTGCCGAGCGTGTGCTCGGACGCCAGATGTCGTAATGGCGAGGCACTCACTCATGCGCGCACGTTTCGCGGGTCTCACCTCCCGCCTTCACATCACCCTCTGCATCGCGGCGCTCGCGCTCGCGACCGCCGCGTCCGCGCCCGCGCAGGAGCACGCGCCGGCGCCGGCCGCCGGGACTGCCGCGCAGGATCCACACGCGGCCAAGGCTGGCGGCAATCAGGCCGCGGCCGCCGGCGAGCACGGCGCGACCAGTGGCGCGCACGAGGAGAGCATCTGGCCGCAGGTCGGCAAGATCGTGAACTTCGCGATCCTGCTCGGCACGATCGTCTACTTCGCCAGGAAGCCGCTGGCCGATTACCTCGCCAGCCGCCGCAGCCAGGTCCGCGCCGACCTGGTCGCCGCCGAGGAGATGAAGAAAACCGCCTCGGCGCAGATCGCCGAGATGGAAGCGAAGCTCAAGGCGCTGCCGGCGGAGCTCGACGCGCTGAAGGCGCGCGGACGGGAAGAAATCGCCGCCGAAGAGCGGCGCATCCGCGAGCTCGCGGAGACCGAGCGGACGCGGCTGCTCGAGCAGGCGACGCGCGAGATCGAACAGCGCGTGCGGGTTGCCCGCCGCGAGCTCCTGGAGCACGCCGCCTCGCTGGCCGTCGGCGTCGCGGAGCGAAAGATCAGCGACCAGATCACCGAGGCCGACCGCGCGCGCCTCATCGATCGCTATCTCGCCGAGGTGAAGAGTCATGAGTGAACGCGCCGACGCGCTGCGCTACGCGCGAGAGCTCTTCGACGTGACCTGGCGTCACGGCCAGGCCGTCACGGTCGCCGACGAGCTCGAGACGATCGTCGCGGCGTCGCGGGACTACCAGGATCAGGTCCGTCCGCTGTTCCATCCGCTCGTCCCGACGGCGAGCAAGCTGACGACGATTCGCGCCTTCACCGAGCGCGCCGGCATCAGCAGGCCGGCGTCGGTGCTGCTCGAGGCGCTGGTCCAGTACCACGCGTTGCACCTGCTGGGCACGATCGCCGCCGGTTTCCGCGAGCGGCTCAACCAGAAGCAGGGCGTGATGCGCGCCAGGGTGACCACCGCCACGCCGCTGCCCGACGACAAGGCGCGGGCGCTGGCGGCGCGCCTCGAGGAGCTGACCGGACGCCAGGTGGCGCTTCAGACGCAGGTGGATGCCGCCATCATCGGCGGCGTCGTGACGCAGATTGACAGCACGGTATACGACGGCAGCGTGACGCGGCAGCTGGCCCGCATGCGGCAGAAGCTCGTGGAGAACGTGTAGCGATGAGCATCAAGGCAGACGACATCACGCGGATCATCCGGGAACAGCTGGGCAGCTTCTCGCTCGACGTCGACGTCGCCGAAGTCGGCGCCGTCGTGTCGGTCGGCGACGGCATCGCGCGCGTCCAGGGCGTGGACAAGGCGATGGCCGGCGAGATGCTCGAGTTCCCCAACGGCCTCTTCGGCATCGCCCTGAACCTCGAGGAGGACAGCGTCGGCGCGGTCCTGCTCGGCGAGTTCGACGCGCTGCGCGAGGGCGATCAGGTCAAGCGCACCGGCCGCATCATCTCGGTCCCGGTCGGCGACGCCATGCTCGGCCGCGTGGTCAACGCGCTCGGCCAGCCGGTTGACGGCAAGGGCCCGGTGGCCACCAGCGAATTTCTGCCGATCGAGCGGCTGGCGCCCGGCGTCACGGATCGGTTCCCGGTCAAGGAGTCACTCCAGACGGGCATCAAGGCCATCGACGCGATGATCCCGATCGGACGCGGCCAGCGCGAGCTGATCATCGGCGACCGTCAGACGGGGAAGACCGCCGTCTGCGTCGACGCGATCATCAACCAGAAGGGCAAGGACGTCATCTGCATCTACAACGCGATCGGCCAGAAGCAGTCGACGATCGCGCAGGTGGTGAAGACGCTCGAGGAGTACGGCGCGATGGAATACACCGTCGTCGTCGCCGCCTCGGCGTCGGAGCCGGCGCCGCTGCTCTACATCAGCCCGTACTCGGCGTGCGCCATCGGCGAGTTCTTCCGCGACAGCGGCCGTCATGCGCTGGTGGTCTACGACGACCTCTCGAAGCACGCTCAGGCCTACCGCGAGATCTCGCTGCTCCTCCGCCGGCCGCCGGGCCGCGAGGCGTACCCGGGAGACGTCTTCTACCTGCACTCGCGCCTGCTCGAGCGTGCGGCCAAGCTGAAGAAGGAACTTGGCGGCGGCTCGCTGACGGCGCTGCCGATCATCGAGACGCAGGCCGGCGACCTCTCGGCGTACATCCCGACGAACGTCATCTCGATCACCGACGGGCAGCTGTTCCTCGAGTCCGACCTGTTCAACCAGGGCGTGCGCCCGGCGATCAACGTCGGCAACTCGGTGTCGCGCGTCGGCGGGTCTGCGCAGATCAAGGCGATGCGGCAGGTCGCCGGCTCGCTGCGGCTCGACCTCGCGCAGTACCGCGAGCTCGCCGCGTTCGCCCAGTTCGGCAGCGACCTCGACAAGGCGACGCAGTCGCAGCTCAATCGCGGCAAGCGCCTCGTCGAGATCCTCAAGCAGCCGCAGTACCAGCCGCTGTCGGTCGAAAAGCAGGTCGTGCTCATCTACGCGGCCATCAACGGCCACTTCGACGGCGTCGAGGTCGAGGCGATTCGCGGCCTCGAGGAGCAGCTGCACAATTTCTTCGAGACCCGCCACCCCTCGGTGCTCGCGGCGATCGCCGAGAAGAAGCAGCTCGACGACGAGCTGAAGGGACAGGTCAACGCCCTTCTGAAGGAGTTCATGAAGGACGTCGCCACGGTGGCTGGGAAAGCCTAGTTACGAACGACGAGTGACGAGTTACGAGTACCGGCAGCGAGTAACCCATGCCTTCTCTGATTGATATCCGGCGGCGGGTCCGCGCGGTCAAGTCGACGCAGCAGATCACCAAGGCCATGAAGATGGTCGCGGCCAGCCGCATGCGCCGCGCCTACGAGCGCATCGTCAACGCGCGGCCGTTCTCGAAGCAGATGCTGCGCGTGCTGCACAGCCTGGCCGGCCGGGTGGACGCCAGCACTCATCCGCTGCTCGCAGAGCGCGACGTCACGCGGCAGGGCGCGCGCATCCAGCTGATCGTCGTGTCGGCCGACAAGGGCCTCGCCGGCAGCTTCAACTCCAACGTCATCAAGGCCGCCGGCACGTTCATCGTCGATCGGCCGGGTCAGCAGTTCGAGCTGACGCTGGTTGGGCGCAAGGCCCGGGACTTCTTCAGGCGCCGGGGCTTTGCGGTCCGCAGCGAGCACGTCGGGATCTTCTCCAAGCTCGACTCGGCGCACGCGCGCGCGATTGGCGAGACCGCGATCGAGGACTTCTCGTCAGGCAAGGTGGATGGCGTCTTCATCGCCTACAACGAGTTCAAGTCGATCATGTCCCAGAGGGTCGTCGTCGAGCAGCTGCTGCCGATTCCGCGGGTCGGCTTTGAAGCCGCTCTCGCCGCGCATGGCGTCACGCCGACCTCGGCCGGCAGCAACCTCGACGTCGATCGCGACGGACGGATCGACGAAGGTTCGGCCATCGAGTACCTGTACGAACCCGATCCAGCCACGATTTTTGCCGAGCTGCTGCCGTTCTACGTCCACACGCAGATCTTCCATGCGCTGCTCGAGTCGGCCGCCGCGGAGCACGCGGCGCGGATGACGGCGATGGAAGCGGCGACGAAGAACTCGGCCGAGATGCTCGAGTCGCTCACGCTCTACATGAACAAGGTCCGCCAGGCGGCGATTACGCGCGAGATCATCGAAGTGGTCTCCGGCGCTCAGGCACTGTAGCGCAGGGCGTCAGCCCTGCCTGAAGGTCGTAGGGGAATCATCCATGGCAGAACAGGCACAGCACACCGGGAAGGTCGTCCAGATCATCGGACCGGTGGTGGACATCGAGTTTGCCGACGGGCACCTGCCCGACATCTACAACGCAGTCCGCGTGGTGTCCGGCCAGGGCAGTAACGCCATCGACGTCGTCGTCGAGGTCGAACAGCACCTCGGCGAGGGCCGCGTGCGCGCCATCGCGATGAAGCCGACCGACGGCATGCAGCGCGGGATGTCGGTCATCGACACCGGCGCGCCGATCACGGTGCCGGTGGGCCCGAAGACGCTCGGCCGCGTGCTCAACGTGCTCGGCGAGCCGGTAGACTTCCCGGACCAGCCGGTGCAGAGCGAGGAGCGCTGGCCGATCCACCGCCAGGCGCCGAACCTGGAAAGCCAGTCGACCGAGCTCGAGATGTTCGAGACCGGCATCAAGGTCGTCGACCTGCTCGAGCCGTACCTCAAGGGCGGCAAGATCGGCCTGTTCGGCGGCGCCGGCGTCGGCAAGACCGTCATCATCATGGAGCTGATCCACAACATCGCCCTCAAGCACGGCGGTGTGTCGGTCTTCGCGGGCGTCGGCGAGCGGACGCGCGAAGGCAACGACCTGTGGCTCGAGTTCCAGGAGTCCGGCGTTATCAACATTCAGGAGCCGGAGAAGTCGCGCGCCGCGCTCGTCTACGGCCAGATGACCGAGCCGCCGGGTGCCCGCATGCGGGTCGGCCTGACCGGGCTGACCGTCGCCGAGTACTTCCGCGACGCCGAGAACAAGGACGTCCTGCTCTTCATCGACAACATCTTCCGCTTCACGCAGGCGGGCTCGGAAGTGTCGGCGCTGCTCGGCCGCATGCCGTCGGCCGTCGGCTACCAGCCGACGCTGCTGTCGGAGATGGGCCAGCTGCAGGAGCGCATCACCTCCACCAAGTCCGGATCGATCACCTCGGTGCAGGCGATTTACGTGCCCGCCGACGACTACACCGACCCGGCGCCGGCCACCACCTTCGCGCACCTCGACGCGACGACGAACCTGTCGCGCGCGATTGCGGAGCTGGGCATCTACCCGGCGGTCGATCCGCTGGCGTCGACCTCGCGCATTCTCGACCCGCGCGTGATCGGCAACGATCACTACAACGTCGCGCGCTCGGTGAAGCAGGTGCTGCAGCGCTACAAGGACCTGCAGGACATCATCGCGATCCTCGGCATCGACGAGCTGTCGGAAGACGACAAGCTCAGCGTGTCGCGGGCGCGGAAGATCCAGAAGTTCCTGTCGCAGCCCTTCTTCGTCGCCGAGCAGTTCACCGGCTTCCAGGGCAAGTACGTGCCGATTGCCGAGACCATCCGCGGCTTCCGTGAGATCGTGGAAGGCAAGCACGACGCAGTGCCCGAGCAGGCGTTCTACATGGTCGGCACTATCGAGGAAGCCCTCGAGAAGGCGAAGACGACATGAGCCCGCTGCCGAAATCCATCGCGCTCGAGCTGGTCACGCCGGACAAGCCCATCGTCCAGGAAAACGTCGACGAGGTCGTCCTGCCCGGCTGGAACGGCGCCATCGGCGTCCTTCCCGGGCACACGCCGCTGCTGGCGATGCTCAAGCCCGGCGAGTTGTGGTACCGCAAGGGCGAGGAGAAGACGTACTTCGTCCTCGACACCGGGATGGCGGAAGTGTTGCCGGACCGGGTCACGGTGCTCGTCCGGCTCGCCGACAAGCCGCAGGACATCGACGTCATCAAGCAGGAAGCGGATCGGCGCGAGGCCGAGGGCGAACTGCAGCGCGCCGTCACGGCTGCCGACGCCGAGCGGGCGCGCCTCGCGATGCTGACGGCGATGGTGAAGCTGCGTGCGGCAGAACGCGTGAGGATCAAGAAGGGGATCTGATCCTGCTCCAGAACCTCCGCAACCTCCTGAAGTATCGCGGCCTCATCCAGAGCCTCGTCGCCCGCGATCTCAAGGCGCGCTATCGGGGATCGGTGCTCGGGTTCTTCTGGTCGTTCATCAACCCGCTCCTGCTCCTCGTCATCTACAGTTTCGTCTTCACCGTGGTGCTGCCCGGCACGCATCCGAAAGAGCTCGAGCCGTACGCGCTCTTCATGTTCTGCGGCATCCTCCCGTGGACGTGGTTCTCGTCGTCGCTCCTCGAAGCCTCGAACGTCCTCATCTCGGGCGGCAACCTGATCAAGAAGGTGCTGTTCCCGGCGGAGATCCTGCCGATCGTCACCGTGCTGGCCAACATGGCGCACTTCCTGTTCGGCCTGCCGATTCTCGCCGGCTTCCTCGTCTACTACCGGCAGCCGCTGAATGCGTCCGATCTTGTCTGGTTCCCGCTGATCGTCTTCACGCAGCTGCTGCTGACCGTTGGCCTGGCGCTGATTGTCTCGGCGCTGACGGTGCACTTCCGCGACCTCAAGGACCTGCTCGCGAACCTGATGACGCTCTGGTTCTTCGCGACGCCGATCATCTACCCGATGCACATGGCGCCGGGCATCAGCAAGCGCGTCCTCGACCTGAATCCGTTCGCCCACCTCGCCGTGTCGTACCAGGAAGTCCTCTTCTACAACGGGCCGTTCGGCCATTGGAAGTGGCTGCTGGCGCTGCTCGTCGGCTCGGCGTTCGTGTTCCTCGCCGGCTACGCGCTGTTCGACCGGCTGCGCGATTCGTTCGCGGAGGAAGTGTGAGCGTCCGGTTTCACAACCGCGACGTCGCGAAGCCGCGAAGCCGCGATGGCCATTCGGGTCAGAGCCGGTCGATGGCCGTTGCCTCACGTGTCGTCGGTCGTCATCGCGGCATCGCGGCATCGCGGCATCGCGATTGTGATGCGAGGCGAGGGAGCCGGCGCGTGAGCTCCATCGCCATCGACGCCCGCGACGTGACGAAGATCTACCGCCGCTTCGCGCACCGCAAGCAGTTCGCGACGATCAAGAGCGCGCTGCTCTCCGGCAGCCTGGTCCGCGATCTGAAGCCCGAGGAGACGTTCGCGGCGCTGCGCGGCGTGTCGTTCCAGGTCCCCGCGGGCTGCACCTACGGCATCATCGGCCGCAACGGCTCGGGCAAGAGCACGATGCTGAAGTGCGTCGCCGGCATCACCAGGCCGACGACCGGCAGCGTCACGGTGAAGGGCCGGATCTCGGCGCTGATCGAGCTGGGCGCAGGCTTTCATCCGGAGATCTCCGGGCGCGAGAACGTCTTCATCAACGGCATCATGCTGGGCCTCTCGCGCAAGGAGATCGCGCGGCGCTTCGACGAGATCGTCGAGTTCGCCGAACTCGAAGAGTTCATCGACGCGCCGGTCAAGACGTACTCCTCGGGCATGTACATGCGGCTCGGATTCGCGGTCGCCATTCATGTCGACCCCGAAGTGCTGCTGGTCGACGAGGTGCTCGCCGTCGGCGACGAAGGCTTCACGCACAAGTGCCTCGACAAGTTCGGCGACTTCCGCCGTCGCGGCAAGACGGTGCTTCTCGTCACCCACTCGCTGGCGCTCGTCGAACGCTTCTGCGACGAGGCGCTGTGGATCGACGCCGGCGTCGACCGCGCGCACGGCGACCCGCGCCGCGTCGTCGGCGCCTACATCACCGACGTCGAGAAGACCGAAGAGGCGACGCTCGCCGCCGGCGACGCCCGCGCGCAGGAACAGGCCGCCGAGATTCCGGCGCCGGCCGTCTCGGATCCGGTGGCCGCCGCCGAGACGCCCGACGACGGGTTCCGGGCGACCGAGGGGCGATGGGGCTCTCGCGAGATCGAGATCACCGGCGTCACGCTGCTCGGCGAGGACGGCGCCGCCGGCCATGTCTTCCACTCCGGTGAAGCGGTGACGGTGGAGCTTGCCGTGTCGGCCGAGCGGCCGGTGACCGACTTCGTGTTCGGCATCGGCATCTTCAGCGCCGACGGCGTCTGCTGCTACGGCACGAACACCGACCTCGCGGCCCTGAAGTCGGTGGAGCTGTCGGGCACCGGCACGGTGCGTTTCGCGATCGACAACCTGGATCTCGTCGAAGGCACCTACAAGCTGGATGTGGCGGCGCACAAGCGCGACGGCTTTGCCTACGACTATCACCGGCAGCTCTATACGTTCCGCGTGAAGTCGCGGACGAAGGACGTCGGGATCTACCGGCCCCGGCACCGGTGGGAGTTCTCGCCGACGGTCCGCCTGATGCCGGGAGACGTCTAGCCGTGCCGTACGTGCCGACGACGCTCGACGACGGCGTCGCGCTCGTGCAGGAGCTGCGTAAGGCAGGCAAGGTCGTCGTGTTCACGAACGGCGTGTACGACCTGCTCCACCCCGGGCACGTCCGCTACCTCAACGCGGCCCGCGCGCTCGGCGACGCGCTCGTGGTGGGGGTCAACTCCGATCGATCGGTCCGCGCCAACAAGGGCCCCGACCGTCCCATCAACGCCGAGGCCGAGCGCGCCGAGGTCATCGCCGCCTTGTCGTCGGTAGACGCGGCCATCGTGTTCGACCAGGACACGCCGCTCGAGATCATCAGCCGGCTCCAGCCCGACATCCTCGTGAAGGGCGCCGACTGGGCCGAAGACGCCATCGTCGGCCGCGACGTCGTCGAGGCCCGCGGCGGACGGGTCGTGCGGATGCCGGTCGAGCAGGGCTTCTCGACGACGGTGCTGATCGCGCGGGCGAAGGGGCTCCGGCGCGGCTGAAGCCGCGCCCTCCTGAACCTGGGACTCCGGACCCTGGACCCTGCACCCCCGGACCCGGAGCAAGAAACCCGCTGCGTTATACTGAGTAGTTCCGCAATCCTGCTTTACCCGACCGTGTCATCTTCCAGCTCCCTCGCACTTCGGGCGTTGTTCCGTTCGGCCGCGGCGAAAGCCGGCCTGAATCTCGACAGCCGCGTGGTCTCCGGCCTGACGCCGGCGGCCCGGGCGTTGTACGTCGCCCTGCGCGCCAACAGCGCGCCCCACGAGCTCACCGTCGTCGTCGTCCCCTCCGACGGCGACGTGGAGGAGATGACCGCCGACACCAGCTACTTCCTCGACGCGCTCGAGGGGCTTGGCGAAGCGGCGCTGGCGGACGCTGTCGTCCCGCTGCCGTCGCACGAGGTGGATCCGTATCGCGGGCTGGCGCCCCATCTGCAGATTGCCTCGACGCGCGCCCGTGCGCTGGCCGACATCGCGTCGGGCCAGGCGCGGGTGGTCGTGATCTCGGCGGCGGCGCTGCTGCCGCGGCTCGTGCCGCCGGCGCAGCTGGCCTCGGCCTCGGTGGACGTCACGGCCGGGGTGGAAATCGGGCCGCAGCTGCTCGCCGAACAGCTCGTCGAATCCGGCTTCACGCGTGAGGATCCCGTAGACGAGCACGGCGAGTTCTGCGTCCGCGGCGGCATCGTCGACGTGTTTCCGCCCGGTGACGCCGAGCCCGTGCGCATCGAGTTCATCGGCGACGCGGTGGAGTCGATCCGCCGCTACGACCCGTCCACGCAGCGTTCGACGCGGACGATCGACCAGGTGCGGATCGTCCCGATTCGGGAGCGTCTCGGCCAGACCGAGAGTCCCGCGGCAGCCGATCTCCGCCTGGAATCGACGGTCTTCGAGTACCTCACGTTCAAGCGCCGGCCGTTCTATGTCGTCGCCGAGCCTGATGAGGTCTACGCGGCAATCGACGGGTTCCTCGAGCAGATTGGCGCGAGCTACGCGGCGCTCACGAGCGACACGCGAAGTACTCGCGGTGTGTCGCCCGACTCGATTGCGCCGCCGTCGCGGCTGTTCCTGCCACCGGACGCGGTTCGCGAGCGCCTGGCATCCGCTGTTCGATTGGAGCAACTGGCGATCGAAACGGGCTGGCCGGACTGAACGTTTGGCGACGCGGGTCGAAGTGCGCGGCCGGGCCGAGACCATCACATCGCCTGTCAGCCGGTGCCCGAGTTCAGCGGCCGCGTGGCGGACTGGATCGCTGAGGTGAAGCGCGCCCGCGACCAGCAGGAGCTGGTCGTGTTCGTCGCGGCCTCGGCGGGCCGGGCCGAGCGCATGCTCGAGATCGCGCGCGACTACCAGATCATCGCCGCGCCCGCCGAGCGCGCCGAGGATGCACACACCGCGGCGCTGATCGTCGCCGTCGGGCGGCTGTCGCGCGGCTTCCGGCTTCCGGGAGCGCCGCTGTCGATCTACGTCGAGACCGACGTCTTCGACGAGGACCGACGCGCGCCGGAGCAGCGCCGGCGCTCGGCGACCAAGGCGTTCCTCTCGGATCTCCGCGATCTCAAGGTCGGCGACTTCGTCGTCCACGTGGACCACGGCATCGGCACGTTCGTGGGCCTCAAGCAGATCAGGCTCGGCGCCGGCGAGCCGCAGCAGGAATTCATGGAGCTGCGGTATGCCGGCGACGACAAGCTCTTCGTCCCGGTCGAGCGGCTCGATCTCGTTCAGAAGTACACCGGCGCGTCGCGTCCGCCCCTCGACAAGCTGGGTGGCACGACCTGGGAGAAGGCGAAGACCCGGGTCAAGAAGGCCATGCGCGACATGGCCGAAGAGCTGCTGAAGCTGTATGCCGCGCGCAAGGCCGTTCCCGGTCACGCGTTTGCTGCCGACACCCATTGGCAGCAGGAGTTCGAAGACGCGTTCCCGTACGAGCTGACCGCCGATCAGTCGACGGCCATCGAAGACATCAAGCGCGACATGGAAACGCCGATGCCGATGGACCGCCTGCTCTGCGGCGATGTCGGCTACGGCAAGACCGAAGTGGCGATGCGGGCGGCCTTCAAGGCGGTGATGGACGGCAAGCAGGTCGCGGTGCTGGCGCCGACGACCGTCCTCACGTTCCAGCACGTCAGGACGCTGCGCGAGCGGTTCGCCGGCTTCCCGGTCCGCATCGACATGGTCAGCCGCTTCCGGTCCAGGGCCGAACAGAAGGCCTCGCTCGAGGACACCGCGGCGGGCAAGGTCGAAGTGCTGGTCGGCACCCACCGGCTGCTGTCGAAGGACGTCCAGTTCCGCGATCTCGGCCTGTTGATCGTCGACGAGGAGCAGCGTTTCGGCGTTGCCCACAAGGAGAAGATCAAGCAGCTGCGCAAGCGCGTCGACGTGCTGACGATGACGGCGACGCCGATTCCGCGGACGCTGAACATGTCGCTGGTGGGGATTCGCGACATGTCCACCATCGAGACCCCGCCGAAGGACCGGCTGTCGATTCAGACGCACGTCGTGAAGTTCGACGCCGAGGTCATCAGGCGGGCGGTCCGCCACGAGCTCGAACGCGGCGGCCAGGTCTACGTCGTCCACAACCGCGTCGAGTCGATCTACTCGATCGCCAATCTCATCGCCCGGCTCGTGCCGGAAGCGAAGATCGGCATCGGCCACGGCCAGATGGGCGAAGAGCAGCTCGAGAAGACGATGCTGGACTTCATGGCGCATGCCTATGACGTGCTGGTGGCGACCACGATCATCGAGAACGGCATCGACATCCCGAACGCCAACACCATCGTGATCAACCGGGCGGATCGCTACGGGCTGTCGCAGCTCTACCAGCTGCGCGGCCGCGTCGGGCGGTCGGATCGGCCGGCGTATGCGTTCCTGATGATCCCGCCGGAGGAGGCGCTGTCGCCGGTCGCGAAGAAGCGGCTGGCGGCCATCCGCGAGTTCAGCGACCTCGGCAGCGGCTTCCGCGTCGCGGCCCTGGACCTCGAGATTCGCGGCGCCGGCAACCTGCTTGGCGGCGAGCAGAGCGGGCACATGGACTCGGTCGGCTTCGAGATGTACATGAAGCTGCTCGAAGACACCGTGCGCGAGCTGAAGGGCGAGGAGGTCGAAGACGATCTGCGGGCGACGGTGAACCTGCGCGTCGACCTGAAGATCGACGAAGACTATGTGCCCGACATGAACCAGCGGCTCATGGTCTATCGACGAATTGCCTCGGCCCGCTCCGAGGAGGAGATCGACAAGGTGGTGGCCGAGGTCCGCGACCGCTACGGACCGATTCCGCCCTCGATTCTCAATCTGGCCGACTACGGCCGCATCCGCGTGATGGCCGATCGCCTGGGCATCGAAGCCATCGACCGCGAGGGCGAGAAGGTGGTCTTCCGGTTCCGGCCCCAGACCACGCTGGATCCGGCCATGCTGGTGCAGTTCGTCCAGCGGCGGCCGGATGTGACGCTCGTGCCGCCTTCAGGGGTCCGGCTCGACCTGAAGCACGGCGCCGAGCCCCGGAGGCCGCAGCTCTCGCAGCCGGATGGCGAGACAGCCGAAAGGCGACGACCGCGCGCCGTGGGCGAACATCGGGCAAAAGTCACTGACTTCAACCGACCTCCTGCGCCGACGGCGCCAGTCGGTGGCCACCGAGACGGCCGCTCCCGCCTCCTGGTGGACCACACGCGCGACGGCGGGCGAGGTGACGGCGGGCTTCTCCAAGGCGGAGATTCTGAAGGCCGATCCTCAAGACCCCCGCGGACCCTCCGGCGTCTTTACTCGTGTCGGCGGGTTGTTGAGCGACCTGCTTGGCTGAAGGTAAAATATTGAGTCGCAAAGAATTGAAGGACCTGATGCTTCCGAGATTCCAGCCGGCTCGCCACACTTGCCCTGCTCGCGTCCCTGACGGCCGCGGCCGTCGCCCCAATCTCGGCGGAGATCATCGAGCAGGTGCTCGTGAAGGTGAACGGCGACATCCTCACGAAGACGCAGCTCGAACAGCGTCAGGTGCAGGCGCTGCGCGCGCGCGGCATCCAGCCGGCCGACGACGAGGCGCTGAAGAAGGCGCTTGCGGAGATCACTCCGATCCTGCTCGTCGAGACGATCGACGAGATGCTGCTGGTCCAGGAAGGCAGGAACCTGGGCTACAAGATGAACGACGAGGAGTTCGACCGGGTCGTCACTCGCATCCGGACCGAGAACAAGCTGGATACCGAGGAGGCGTTCCTCGCGGCCCTGAAGCAGGAAGGCCTGTCGATGGCCGAGCTGCGGTCGCAGCTCGAGAAGCAGATGCTCGTCGCCCGCGTCCAGCAGAACGAGGTGCTCAGCAAGATCAGCATCACGGAAGAAGAGGCGCGCGCGTACCACACCGAGCACGTGAAGGACTTCACGCGGCCCGGGCAGGTGACGATCCGCGAGATCCTGATCAGCGTGCCGAAAGACGACAAGGGCATCAACGTCGGACTGGACGAAGAGGCCAAGGCGAAGGCCGAAGCGGCGCGCAAGCGCGTGCTCGCCGGCGAAGCGTTCGAGCAGGTGGCGGCGGAGGTTTCCTCGTCGGCATCGCGGGCCAACGGCGGGCTGGTCGGGCCGCTCAATCCCGGCGAACTGGCGCCGGCGTTTCAGGACGTGCTCAAGGCGCTGAAGCCGGGCGACGTCTCCGACGTGCTGCGGCTGGCCGGGGGCTACCAGGTAATCAAGCTCGAGGCGCAGACCGCCGACGAAGTGCTGTCGGCCGAGCAGGCGCGCGACCGCATCGGCGACGCGCTGTTCGAACAGAAGCGACAGGTGGAGCTCAAGAAATACCTGGAGAAGCTTCGGGCGCAGGCCATCATCGAGTGGAAGAACGAAGAGATCCGCAAGGCCTGGGAGTCGCGCGTGCCGCCGCCGCAGGCGCCGGCCACTCCGGCGGCCCCGGCTGCGGCCCCGCCCGAGAAGCCGTCGACCAACTGATCGCCGTCGGTCCCCAGCCAATGCCCTCCACGTCCGATCAGCCGGAGCCGCAGCCGACCGAGGCGGGGTTGGCGGCGGACGGGCAGTGGTTCGCGATCTGGACCCGCAGCCGCCACGAGCAGGTCGTCCGCTCGCAGCTCGACGAAAAGCGCGTCGAGGCATTCCTCCCGACCCTCACGAAGTGGAGCCGGTGGAAGGATCGCCGCAAGCAGATCGAAGTGCCGCTGTTTCCCGGCTACGTCTTCGCGAAGTTCGGTCCCGATCGGCGGATCGGCGTCCTGAAATGCTCCGGTGTCGTGTCCATCGTCTCGGTGAACGGGCAGCCAGTGCCGGTACCCGGACGCCGAAATCGAGAGCATCCGCACGCTGGTCACGAGCACGCTGCCCTACGACCCGTGCCCGACCATCAAGACCGGGACGATGGTCGAAGTGGTGCACGGGCCGCTGAAGGGCGTCGTCGGGCGGCTGGCCCGGAAAGGGTCGCAGGCCCGGCTGATTCTGGCCGTGAACCTGATCGGACAAGGCGTCAGCGTGCAGGTGGACGCCGCAGACGTGCGAGCGCTATGAAAATCCGCGATCTTCAATTGCCGTCGCCCTTCGCCGTCGCGCCCATGGCGGGCATGACGGACACGGCGTTCCGCCGCCTGGTCAAGCGGCAGGGCGGGTGCGGGCTCGTCGTGAGCGAGATGGTGAGTTCCGAAGGCCTGGTACGCGGCATCGACCGCACGCTCGAGTACGCGGAGTACACCGAGGAAGAGCGGCCCGTCTCCATCCAGATCTTCGGCGGCGACCCCCAGAAGATGGCCGACGCCGCGCAGATCATCGAGCAGCTCGGCGCCAACGTCGTCGACGTCAACATGGGCTGCCCGGTCCCGAAGATCGCCAAGCACAACGCCGGCTGCAGCCTGATGCGTGAGCCGGCGCACGCGGCGTCGGTGATCGCGGCGATGGCGAAGAAGGTGCGGATTCCGGTGACCGTCAAGATGCGCGCGGGGTGGAACGAGGAGCAGCGGAACGCGGGCGTCCTCGCGCGAATGGTGCAGGACGCCGGCGCGGCAGCCATCGCCGTCCACGGCCGCACGGCCGCGCAGTCGTACTCGGGATCGTCGGACTGGGAGTTCATCTCGCGCGTCGCCGAGTCGGTGGACATCCCGGTGTTCGGCAGCGGCGACGTCATCGAGCCGGAGCAGGCCGTGGAGCGCCTCCGATCGACTGCTGTCAGCGGCGTGCTCGTCGGTCGCGGCGTGCTGCGGAATCCCTGGATCCTGTCGCAGGCGCAGGCGCTTGCCGAAGGCCGGACGCCTCGCCCTGTCAGCCTCGAAGAGCGCGGCCAGTTCCTGCTCGATTACCTCGATCTGCTGCTGCACGAAGGCGAGCAGGAGGCCGAAGGCTTCCGTCATTCAGTGGTGGCGGATCCGGCGCTCAACCCGTCGGCGCAGGACCGCGCAGCGCGCGGCCGCGAGCGATGGGTCATCAACAAGCTGCGCGCGCTGGGGACCTGGTACACCAAGGGGCTCGACAACGGCTCGCACCTGCGAACCGCGATCAACCAGTGTGCGTCGATTGGAGAGTTGCGCGAGATCGTCGCGCGGTTCTTCTTTGCGGGTGAGCTGTCAGCAGGCGCGGACGCCGGCGGTGGCGACCGCCTGGACGCTGCTTCGGTCCGTCGGTAGTTGCGCCAGCCGGCGTTCTACCGGGCCCCATCCTTCACGCACGAGCGCGGCCTGCAGCTCGAAGAATCGCCGCGACAACGCGTCTTCATTCGCGAACCGTTCGGTCAGCAGGGTGCCTTCCGGCGATGCCAGCCCGAGCTCGAAGCCCGGACCGTCGTCTCGAAGGCGCACCTCGTAGTAGAGGTGCTGGTCGCCGCGCTGATAGAACCAGATCATCGTTCGGCTCCGGCAGACGTCTCGCTGGGGACAGACAATCTATCGGCACGGTACGGACGAGCTTTATACCCCAGCAATAAGGGTTGGCGCGTAGCACCTAAACTACAGATTATAAATTGGTTAGCTGCGACGAAAGCGTTCGATCAGCAGAGCTGGCCGGGTCGCGAAGTACTCAAAAGGCCCCGCCAGGAGCAGGTTGAAGAGGGCTGCAGGCCGCGGATCGTGGCCGGGAAGGCCGGTCAGCAGCAGGGCGGTGGCCGCCAGGATGCCGCTTCCGAAGCCGAGGGTGAGGAGGACGAGGAGCAACTGCCCGACGGTCAGCACGCCGAGCGGCACCGCGAACACCAGCGTCGCCAGCGCGGTGAGTTCCAGCCACGGCGCCACCAGCTGATTGAAGGCGTACCGCGGAAGGTCCAGCATCCCCAGCCGGCCGAACCGGGGGTTGAAGAGCGCCCGATGCTGCCACAGCAGGCTCGCGGGCACGCGCGACGCGCGCGACAGCCGGTCCGCTTCTTCAGGCGCGATGGCGCCGACCGGCTCGGCGACGTGGATGATGCGATAGCGCCGCCTGGCTCCGGCGAAATGCGCGTGAATCCTGAAGATCATGTCGGCATGGATCGCCGCCGCGGCGTTGGCGAACCCACCGACGTCCAGCACCGCATCCCGACGCCAGATCGTGAAGCCCGGGCAGCCGTCGGGAGGCAGGTCCAGCCGCCTGCGCGCCACGGTGGCCAGGCGCGTCCGGGCCGCCGACAGATAGCGCAGCGCGCCGAGCGGGCCCACGGGCTGATCTCCCCGCAGGGCGGCGTCGATTCCCTCGACCGGCGAGACCGTCAGCGACGTCGTCGCGCCGACGACCTGTTGCGGATCTTCCAGCGCCGCCTGCATCGCCTCGAGCAGGGCATCGGCGTTGTACGCCGCCATGACATCCACGACGGCGAGATAGCGATAGCGCGCGAGGTTCACTCCGCAGTTCAGGGCGCTGCCGCGGTCCGAGGGCGCCGTGTGGACGACGATCACGCGCGAGTCGACGTCACTGCGGTAGAGACCGCGTACCGGCGCGCCGTCGAGCGATTTCCGGTAGAACACCTCGGCCGCCGACAGCGACCACGCCTGCTTGAGGTCGTCCAGCGCCGGCCCGTCGGACGTGACGACAATCAGCTCCAGCTCGGGATACCGGAGACGCAGGAGCCGGCGAACGCGATCGGCGGCGTCGTCGGCGTTGGCATCGACCGGCACGACGAGGCTGACCGGAATCGTGAACCGCGACGTCGCGACGGCGTCGTCGTTTCGGGTGCGATAGCGCAGGCGCCGCCTCTTGCCAAGCGTCAGCGCCGCTCGCAGCAGCAGGAACGGCGCGCCGACGCCGTACGCGAGCACGAGGAGCAGGACTGCGGCCGCCGAGACCTGCGAGGCCATCGCGAGCGCCTGGCTCACGACCGCACCCCGGCCGGTTCCAGCCCGAGCGTCTCGAGCAGCGCGCGCACGCGCGGGCGCGTGCGATCGTCCACCCGCTCGAGCATCGCCGCGGTCATCCGTGTGCCGCCGGCCGACGCGATCTTCCGCAGCATCTCGATCTTCGCGGCGCTCGGCCGCGCCGTCACCGCTTCGAGGACGATCAGGCTGTCGAGGATGCCGATGTTCTGCAAGACCTCGGCGGCGCCGTTGCGGGCGAACTGGTCCTCGTGATCCAGGTACGGCACGAGCACCGACCACACCTCGTCGCCCAGCCGCTGCAGCGACTCCTTCACGGCCAGCCGCACCCACCACTCGCGATCCGCGAGCAGCGGCGCGATCTCCTCGGCCACCTCCGGGTCGCCCGTCGACGCGAGCGCCCGTGCGGCATGCGCCCGAACGAACCACGCGGCATCCGTCATCAGGGCGCGCGCGACCGGCGCCAGATGCGGGCCGCCGAGGTGCGCCAGGCTGGCGACGGCCGCCTTCCGGACCAGCGGCGCCGGGTCCGCAGCGAGCGCGGCGAGGTCGTCGTCGACCCCCTCCACCGGATGGCGGGAGAGCAGCGTCGCGCCCCAGTAGCGGACGTTGGGATCCGGGTGGTGGAGCAGCGGGCGCAGCTCGCTACCGATCGGCCGCTCGAAGCGGTCGAGATACGTGGCGACGCGCGACAGCGTGTACTTCGTCTGCTTGAGCGCGTCGACGAGCGCCGACGCCGCGATGTCGTCGGGCACCCGCGACAGCAGCGCCAGCGCCGCGCCGACAATCTCCGGGTCCCGGTCGTCGACTGCACGGGCCAGGAGCGTCGTCACCCCAGGCGTCCGGGCCTCCGTGAGGAGCTCCATCGCCGCGACGCGGCGGCTGTTGTGGCGGGGATGTCCGTCGGCGGTGGCGAGTGTCTCGAGCGCTTCGCGGCCGATCCGCGCGACCACGACGTCGGCCAGCTGCCTGGAGCGGCGGGGGTCGTCCGTGCCGGCCGCACCGAGCGTCAGCAGCACGCTCTCGGGCAGCGTCGCGACGAGCGCCACGAGCGCGCTTCGCTCGCTCTCTTCGTCGAGTTGCCGGTTACGGATGCCGTCGAGCGCCTGGCGTGCCCTGGCCAGGGCAAGGGCCCGCCGGCCACCGGACAGCCCCCGCACGAGCACCACGAGGCTAACGCTCGCCCACGCGGCGAGCGCGAGGCAGAACGACGGCAGCAGCAGGACATCCAGGAGCTGGAGCGGGGTCAACACTCTAGCGGATTCTCGGACGGCCGGCGCGCCGCCAATAGTAGCGCCAGCCGCGATGCGGTCTCATACGCCGATGCCCGTGCACCAGAGACGCCCGCAGCCGCCCTGGTGCCGTGCTCCTCGGTCGTCCTCAGCGCAGGCTCGAGGCGACCCGATAGTTGTTTGCCACGACCGCCGCCGTGACGCCGTTGGCGAGCAGCATGGTCGCGATGGCGCCGGCACGATTGCCGCGCTTCCACATCCGCTCGGCGATCCAGATCGTGCTCGCGGCGACGCCAACCTTGACGGCCGTCATCGCGCCCTTGCTCTTGACGACGTCCTTCATGAGCGGGTTGGCTTCGTAGGCGCCGCGATCGAGCGCGGAGTAGCGTCGAATGCACGTCGAGCGCCTGCAGCGCCGCCTGCGACGCGTACAGCGCCGGCAGCACCATCGGCCGCTGCGGAGGACGCGGTGTAAAGCTCGCGCGCACGAACGTCGGCCCGCGATCGGCATCCACCTTCGGCGTGTCGTCGGCAGTCGCCGATGAAGCGGCCGCCTCCGGCGCAACCGGCGCGACCGGGAAGAGCACGGTCTTGGCGACCGAGCTTGCGGCCATCAACTCCTGCGCGTGAGCGGGCGCGACGGTGCTCAACGCAAGAACCGCGGTCATGGCGGCGACGACGCTGGGGAGCGAACGGAACATGGCGAATGACCTTTCCGGCCTGGTGGCCCTCGTGGTGCCGCCGCGTGTGCCTGCCGTCGGACTTCGTCGAACGCAGGCGCGACGCGGGCGGCCGTCGCGGCGTAGAGGGGCAATGCCGGTACCCGCATGGCGCGGCGGGTCAATTCGCTGATTTCACGAGCGATCGCGCGTGATGCGCACCTTCGCGCACCACTGAGGGATCACAGTTCTGTCTGGCAGGATTCCGGTTCTGTCTGCGAGGGGATTCTGAGTGGCGAAGGCAGGATTCTGGCGAGGGGAAGACTTGAATTGAGGAATGACGATTGACGATTGTCGATTGAGGGTTGGGATTTGCGGATTGGGAGGATTACACGCGCGCCTTGGCCGCGGCGTCCGATGCGGGGCGCTTGATGCCGAGCAGTCCCTTCAATCGATCGACGAGCGTTATCTCGCTGGGAGCGCTGTCGGCGGCGACGAGCAGATCGAGGCATGCGCCGACGGAGCTCACGCCGCCGATGCCGAGCCGGCGCGCGCTTGCCGGGACGGCCCCCTGGTCGCCGCGCCAGATCAGGATCGCGCGCGCCTTGGAGTCGATGCGTGATGTCGAGGCAGTTCTCCGGGCGGTCGTCGACGACGACGTCGAGCTCGAGGCCGGCGGCGATCTTGCCGCGCGAGGTGGAGACGACGAAGAGCGACGGGAATTCGAAGCCGTGCTTGCGCAGCCAGCGCTGGCTCTGGAGCTGCACCACGTCGCCGGCGCTCCTTGGCCGGCTGGTGAGGAACATCACTTCCCACCGCCGCGCCCGCGCCGTCTCCGCAAGCCGGCGGATGATGCCGGGCTCGGTCTCGTCGAGCGTCTCCCAGAAGTTCTCGATGCGCCTGACGCTGTCCCAGAGCTGCCGCTCCTGGCGGCGTGTCAGCGTCAGCGAGGCAGGACTCGTCTCCGAGGGGTCGCCCCCCTCGGGCGCGTCGGGATCGACCGCAGCCGGCGCGACGCTCTCGACGCCCTGCCGCACTTCGAGGCCGGGAAAGAGCCTTTGGGCTTCTCGCACCAGCGTCGAGTTGAGGTCGGCGAGGACGCCGTCGAGATCGAAGCCAAGCCGCAGCGACATGAAGGGTCTTCGCGCCTATCTTATCGCGTGACGTCGCGGCTCAGTGGTGATGCGCCGGCGCCCCGCCGGCGCCCGACATCAGGCGCCGCGCGAACCGGTACGCGGGGATCTGCTTCAGGCGGCGATCGAGCCGGCTGGCCCGCGCGCCGGTCGCGAACCACTGCTGCAGCGTCCGCCGGCGGCGCAGCGCCCTGGCGGAGCCATCGAGATCCGACGGTTCGACCGCACCCTGCGTCGGCAGCGGCAGCAGCCGATCGTTCATGCCTTCCTGCCGCAGCGCCTCCAGCAGATCGGCGACCTCGCCGGGCGTCGCCCGCGGGTTGAACGTGAAGGTGGCGTAGGGGACGACGGTGTCGACATTCAGTTCACGGACCCACTGCGCGGCTTCGGCTGCGCCGGCCGTGTACTGGAACGAGCGGTCCAGCATCGACGTGTCCATGTAGCGGCAGAAGCCGTTCACGCCGCCATGGCGATAGGAATAGACCATGCGCGAGATCGGCAGAAACGCGACAGTTGGCTTGTGCTCCTCGCGCACGCGGGCCAGCGCCGCCGGCATCTCGCCGAAGGTGTCGCGGAACGAGTCGACGCCGCCGTAGAGCGACAGGCCCTCGGTCTTGAAGACGTACGTGTAGTGGTCGATCACCGCGTCGGGCTCGTCCTGCTCGCCATGGAACGGCACGAAGATGGCCTCGATGTCGCCGAGCTGCAGCCGATCCCACGGATCGACTTCGCGGATGTCGGTGAAGCCGAGCAGCTTCAGCACCGGCGCCATCGGCGGGTTGAAGATCGTCGGCTTGTGGACGCGCGGGATCACGACAGGCGTCGCCTTGTCGAAGAGCAGCAGCGACTGGATGTCGCAGTGATCCCAGTGCGCGTGCGTGAGGCAGATGGCGTTCAAGGGCAGGCGGGCGGCGTCCACCGCTTCTCGCGGCGCGTGGAGACTGAAGCGCAGCAGCGGATCGGTGACGACAGCCGACGTGCGCGTCTGCAGGAGAATCGAGGTGTGCGCGACAAACGTCGTGCGCGGCCTCGCCGGCGACTTCAGGAACGAGTTCTGCGCCTGCGGCACGGTCTCGAGCGGCGTGCTCGGCGTGAAGCAGATCGAGCAGGCCCTGTGCCCACTGCCGATCCGGCCGGTTCGAAGGCCTCGACCCGCCTGGCAATCTCGTCGCTCGAGAAGTCGCCCTGCAGCAGCGGCACGAGCCGGCCGAGCACCGCGAGCAGCGGCAGGGTGAGCGGGTAGCGGTCCCAATGCCCCTTGCGGCCCACGTGCAGGTACAAGTCGAGCGACGACGAGCGGCGCCGCGTCGCGGAACACCGAGTCGCGCAGCGTCGCCCACACCTTCGAGTCGTCGCCGCCGACCTCGTAGTACCTGGGCGATCTCCGCCGACTCGTTCACGAACGCCAGCACCTCTGCCAGCGGCCTGGTTCGCGACAGGCGGTAGATGAGCTCGGATACGCCCGAAGCAGCTGGCGGTAGCGGTCGGCCATGAACAACAGCCGGCAGTCGATCGACGATTCGTCGTGCCTCGGCTCGATGTTCACCCCGTCCGCGAGACGAAGCACCTGTTTGCTCATGTCTTTAGTCTCCCACACCACCGTCGGTGGCGGCAGTCGCCCGGCCGACGCGATAGAGCGCCGCGAGCGCGAGCAGTCGCGCCCGCCAGGACGTAGGACTGCACGATGTTCGCGCGGAGGATCGCCGACGTCGATGAGCGGCTCCCAGAGATTGGCGGTGGCGACGAACGCGACCACCAGCGCCGGCGGCATCCACCGCGGGACCGCCGCGTCGCGCCGCCCGCTCGACCCGCCCGCCAGTACCAGTATCGGCAACAGCACGCCGTAGTGGTGATCCCAGGCAATCGGCGACGCCATCGTGACGCTGAGGCACGCGACGGCGAGATCGAGCGGCGTGCCGGCGAAGCCGCAGCCGCCGGGGCAGCCAGATCGCGGCCGCCAGCAGCAGCACGCTCGTCGCGATGGAGCCGGCGAGGACGACCGGATGCGGCGGCGGGTAGCTGTGAAAGTCCGACTCGCGATGCTCGGGCGGCTGCACCAGCCGATTCAACAGGCCGTTGACCGTCTGGTTGGCGTAGAGGGCTTCGCCGCGTTCGCCGATGAAGGCGAGCACTCGCGTGTAGGCGGCCTGTTCCGCCCACCCGAACAGCCACGACAGACGCCAGCACGCCAACCGCCGCCGTCGCCATCACCGCCGCGACGAAGGACCAGCCGGCGCCTGGTAGCGCCCCAGATGCCGAGCAGCGCGAAGTGCGGCTTGACCAGGCACGCGACGCCGATGGCGACACCCGCGGCCACGCGCCATCCGAGCAGCCAGCAGACGAGCGCGACGGCCACCGACGGCATTGACGATGCGTCTGGATCTGCCCGAGGACGTACCAGATCGTGACCGGAAAGTACATCAGCGCGCCGAGGCCGACGATGGCCGCTCCCGCCCACAGCCGAACGAGCGCCGATTGCGATCGATCGGTCTGCCAGGTCCTGAGGAAGAGGAACAGCACACAGCCGACGAGCAGCAGCGTCGCCGCGAGCCCGATGTCGTTCAGCGCGAAGAACAGCGGGTCGCCCGTGCGCTGTTCGCTCCTGACGGCGAGCGGCAGCAGCAGCGAGCTCGGCGGATACTGGAACTTCACATGCTGTTCGAAGAAGACCGTCTCGTAAATCGGCCGCCCGTCGTCCCACGCCTCGAGCGCGCGCACCATCGGGCGCCACGAGTCGGCGCTGGCCTGCTGGATGAGGAGCATGCGCGTGTAGCGCAGCGTGGTGGTGTGCCCGGTTCGCCACAGCAGCAGGTTGACGAGCCACGAGGCCGGCGACGATCGCCGACCAGGCAGCGCAGTCGCGCGCGCGTCACCGAAGCGCGCCTAGCGAGGCCATGTCACCCGGCAGCAGCTGCTGGCCGTAGCCCTCGCCGACCAGCTCGACGCGCGCGCCGTCGTGCATGACCTGCAGCGTCAGCCAGCGCGCGTCTCCGTAGATGTAGAACGGCGTCCTACGCCGGATCACGTCGGTGTATTCCTCGATCTTCACCGGGCGCCATCGGTTCAACGCCCGCATCGACCGCTCGGAGCTGTCTTCGGAGCGAGGCACGGAGAGGTCGGCCGGCGGCATGACGATCGTGATGCGCCGACGTCAGCTCCGGCGGCGCATAGTGTTCCAGTTGCGTGTAGGTTGCGTCGTTGCTGAGGACGATGGGCAGTCCGGCCCTGCGATCGCCGCCCGGAGCATCGGATGGCGTTCGAGCGGATCGGGCGCCGCCGTCACCAGCAGGCTGGCGTAGAGCACGCTTCGCGCGATCAGCCACGCCGTGAGCACCGCGAGCAGCGCCGCCGGCCGCAGGCTCCGGCTCGTGCCGCTGAGAATGCCGATCACGCCGCCGAAACCCAGCACCATCGGGATGGCATAGCGATGCCGGTATCCGCCGGTCAGGAAGCCGAGGCCGACGGCGATGATCGGAAGCAGCAGCAGCGCGAGTGAGACGCCGAGCTCCGGCATGAGCGTCGGCGTGGGACTCGAGTGCCGCGGCGGGTCGTCGGGCACCAGCAGCCGAAAGACGCTGAATCCGACGACGCCGAGCACCAGTGGCAGCAGCGTCGGATAGAGGAAGTAGCGGTATGTGTACGGAACTTGCCCGAGCGACGACCGTGTCCAGAACAGCGAGCCGTACTCCGACGCCGCGGAGATGAGGGGCAGGTACGCCGCAAGCGGCAGGCAGCCGGCCGCCATCGCGACCCAGACAGGCAGATGCAACCCGCCGTCACGGCGCATGCGCAGCAGCTCGCCGACGGCCAGCGGGAACAGGATCGAGCCCCGCGTAGTAGTGCAGCGAGACGGCGACGGCGATGGACAGACTGAGCCCGACAAGGGCCGGGACTGCGCCAGCGGGGCTCTTCGACGGCCTGCCAGCAGACCAGCGCGACGCCGGTCGCGCCGAGCACGAGCCCGTACAGGCCTGACCTCGTAGGCGTATTCGTACCCGGTGGTGACGGCGGGGACCAGAAGAGCCACCGTGCCGCCGGCCACACCGACGCGGCGCTTCACGAACAGCGCCAGTCCCAGGCAGCCCACCGCGAAGCCAGCCAGGGATGGAAGCCGCGTGGCGACCAGGCCCTCGCCGGTGAGGGCGACCTGAGCCTTCGTGATGACATAACTGAGAGGCGGCTGGAGATCGAAGCCGTCCGCGAGCGCACGCCAGAGGTCGGGCAGCGACAGCTCGCGAGGCGTAGAGCGTGAAGAGCTCGTCGTGCCAGAGCAGCCAATCGGCGGCCCGGCCGGCGGCGCCGAGCACCAGCAACGCGACGAGCGCCCCCCAGAAGAGCGGCCAGAACCGCACCAGTCGGGCACCCAGCGCGCTCAGATAGACCCCGCCGGATGCGGACTGGCCGGGAGCATCCCGCGAAAACGCTGGCAAAGCCATTACAGGTGTTGGAAAAGGGTGCACCCGCCCAGCCTGGCGAGGGCGGCAAACGGGGGATCGCCTGCCTAACTCATGTATCGCGTCCGCGACAGATGTCGCGTCCGGGATGCGCCGGCGCCGCGGCTGCCTTGACTTGACAGGAGGCGACTTCTAAGCTCAAGAATGACATGGGCTTTCCTCGCTGGTCGCCTCGACGGGCCGCGCGGTCCGAGGCGGCGGCCTCGTGACCTGGCGCCTCCACCCGGATGTGGTCTCGAGGCGGCTGGGTGACGTGCTGCTGCTGGTGAACCTGCAGCGACAACTCCATCTACGAGCTCAACGCGACCGGGGCTCGCGCTGTCGAGCTCATCCAGGCCGGCGCCGGACGCGACGAGGTCGTGAGTTCGCTCCAGCAGACCTTTCTCGCCGAGGCCGGCACGGTTGCCGCCGACGTCGACGGGCTCGATCGCACGCCTCGAGGCCGCGGGACTGCTGCAGTGCCAGTCATGAACGAAGTACCTCGAGCGGAGTCAGGGAACCTCGGCGACCGTCAATCCCTGGGTCGGCGTGCTCGGAGGGGTGCCCGTGCCGGGCAACCCGTTCGAGCAGCGCGTCTGGCAGGGCGCCAGCCGGCTCGAACTCCGGTCCGCCGGGCCGGGTCGCCTGCCCGACGTCGCCGAGCTCGACGACCTCGTCGTGATCTTCGACGGCGTGCTTCACAACGCCGCCGCCATGGCGGCGATGCTCGATGCCCCCGAGGGCATTTCGCCAGCGGGCCTGGTCGCCCGCGCGCACGTCAAGTGGGGCGATGGCGCCTTTCGTCGCATCAAGGCCAGCTTCGCCTGTGCGCTGTGGCAGGCGAGCACGAACACGCTGAAGCTCGTTCGCGACGCCGTCGGCACGTACCCGATGTTCTTCAGCGAGGCCGGCGGCCGCGTCGCCTTCGGCGTCGACGCAGAGCCGCTCCTCAGCCTCCCCTGGGTGTCGCGCACGCTGAACCGCGCGATGATCGCCGATCACCTGTCGCACCGCTGGCTCAGTCATCACGAGACGCACTACCAGGAGCTCTCCCGCGTTCCCGCCGGCTTCATCGTGACGTGGCAGGGCGGCGTCCGGCGGTTCGAGCGCTACTGGTATCCGGTCGATCCGTCAGGCCGCATCGAGTGGGTGCACGACGAAGCGCTCCACGAATTCCAGAGCGTCTTCGAGGAAGCGATCGCCCGGTGCCTTCGTCAGGGACCGCGCGGCGATCTTCCTCAGCGGCGGATTCGACTCGGTCAGCATCGGCGTCACCGCCGCGAACTTGAGCCGCCGCCACGCGACGGCTCCGCCCATCGCCGCGTCGCTCTTCTTCCCGGATCCGTCCTGCAACGAAGAGCCCGTCCAGCGCTCCGTCGCCTCACAGCTCGGCCTCGATCACGTCGCGCTCAATCTCGACGACGCGATGGGCTCTGTCGGGATTGATCCGTGCGGGCGTGGAGATGAACCGCACGTCGCCGATGCCGATGATGAACGCCTGGCGTCCGGCGTACCGCGCGCTCGGCGATCACGCGCTGGCCGCCGGGGCGCGCGTGACGATGACTGGGGAGGGCGGCGACGAGTGGCTGACGGTCGGCCCGGAGTACATGGTCGACCTGCTCCGGGGTTTCGACATTGCCGGCCTGCGCCTGATGCTCGGCACGGTTCTGCGGTCGTACGACACCAGCCGCAGCCTGCTCCTGTACAATATGCTCTGGCGGTTTGCGGCGCGTCCGCTGCTGGCCTCGTATGGCCGGGACGCACTGCGTCGCGTGGCGCCGGGTCGGCTCGCCAAACATCGTCTCGGCCAGCTGGAAGAACGAAGCCCCGACTGGGTCACACCCGATCCCGAGCTGCAGCGCGAGCTGCGGGCTCGCATGGAGAAGTGGACCGCCGAATCGCTGGAGGAGCCGGAGCCGCGCGGCCCCTACGCGTTCTACCTCTCGACGCTGCCGGGCGGGTTCCTGCACCCGCTGCGGTCGCTCGACGTGGAGGAGACGTTTCAGAGCCGACGGCGAACCGGTCTTCAGCGAGCTCCAGCCGTATTGGGATCCGGATCTGATTCAGTTCCTCTGTCGCGTCCACCCGACGACGCTCGACCGGGGAGGGCGGACCAAGGGACTCGTGAGAGACGAGATGGCCCGGCGGTTCCCCGGGCTCGGGTTCGAACGGCATCGCAAAGTGTCGGCTAGCACGTTCTTCTCCGAGCGCATGGCGGCCGAGGGACCCGTCGTCTGGGAGCAGCTCCGAGGCGTCCGCAGCCTGGCGGAGATGGGCATCGTCAACTGGGAACGGGCCGAGGCTGCAGCGCGGGCCGATACGAGTAAAATCGCCCGGAGTGGCAACATCCGCGTCTGGGAGATGTTGAATCTCGAAGCGTGGGTGCGTGGGAAATCGTAGAGACGGGACAAATATGACCAACACGAAGAGCGACGTGACCAAGAACCCGTGGCAGAGCCCGACGGTGAAGTTCGTGGGCCGCGTGGACCAGCTGGTGCAGGGCGGTGTCGGCAAGGTCACTGTTCAGGTCGGCGATCCGGGCGAGCCGAAGAAGGTCGACAACAAGGGCTGATGCCCGTGGCGGCCGCGAGCGACCCGCCGGCTTTGCACCTCGAGCTGGCCGGGCCCGACGACGCGGTCCCGCCTTCGCCCTTCGCGCTACCCCGGCCTGCCGTCGACACCTGGCGGGACAACGACGGGGGAGTGTGCGCGTACACCTACGAGTCCGAGGGCCGGTTCTTCATGGACTGGCCCGCCGTTGCCCACTACTGCTTTGACGCGTCGGGCCGCGCCGTTCGGGCGTGGCCGCAGCCGGGCGTCGCCCTCTCCGACGTCGAGCGGGTCCACCGCCGCGCGGTCGTGCCCGCGGCGATGCAGTGTCTCGGCTTCGAGACGCTGCACGCCAGCGCCGTACGCTTCCCTCACGGCGTCGTCGGATTCTGCGGCCACGCCGGCGCAGGCAAGTCAACACTCGCCGTCGCGGCAGCGGCGGCGGCGGAGCAATGGGCCGACGACACGCTGGTCATGGCCATCTCGTCCCAGGCTGTGAGCGCCGTGCCGATCCCCTACGACGTCGGCCTCCGCGCGCCGTCGCGCGTGCATTTCGGGAGCGCGCGACCTGTCGTCGTCACGGCGGTCGGCGGGCCGGCGCCGCTTCTCGGAATCTTCGTTCTCGAGCGAGGCGCCGTCGAGGTGACCCTGTCGAGGCTCGACCCGACGGACGCGCTGCAGGCCGTGCTCCCGCACGCGTGCACGTTCTCGATGCTCGACGCGGCACGGCGCCGACTGATGCTGGAACAGTACCTGGCGCTCGTCGACGTCGTGCCGGTCTTCACGCTCTCCTACCGATCGGGATTCGAGCATCTGCCCGCTGCCATCGAGGTGATCGCGCGCAGTGTCTCGCAGCATGAGCCCGCGGTGCGGCCATGACCGCGCACGCCGCGCCCGTCCACGGGATCGCCGGCAACTGGCGATCGCTGTGGCTCGCCGGGAGGATGGCGTGCTGGGCGGTGGCGGCGCGCCTGCTCGTGCGCGTCGTGCCCCTCCGGCAGCTTGTTCGCCTGGTCGAGCCGCGCGCCGCGTCCCTCTCGCCTCACGAACGAGACGTGACCCGCATCGTCGCGCTATCGCAGACGGTGACCCGATACACGGCGAGCCGGCCCGAGACGCGCTGTCTCGTGCGCAGCCTCGTGGCCTACCGCTACCTGGCGCTTGCCGGGCGGCGGCCGGAATTGCACGTGGGCTTTGAACGAACCGCGCAGGGGCTGCGCGGTCATGCGTGGGTGGTATTGGAGGGAGCGCCGGTCACTGACGACCCGCGCGATCTTGCGGCGCTGACGCCGTCGATGGCCTTCGTGCACGAGGCGAGATAGAGACGCTCAGTCGACGCCCTGGGCGCGCGCCAGCGACGCCAGGCGTCCCTGAGGATGCTCGCGCAGCGCGTTCCAGCGTCCCGACTCGACGACACGCCCCTCGTCGATGACGTAGATGTCGTCGGCGTCCTTGAGCACGCCAAGGCGGTGGGTGATGAGGAGCACCGTCATCTGTCCGTGCAGTGCCGCGATTGCCGAGAGGATGATCTGCTCGTTCCCGGCGTCGAGCGCGCTCGTCGCTTCGTCGAGAATCAACAGACGCGGCCGTCGCAGGAATGCACGTGCCAGCGCGAGTCGCTGGCGCTCGCCACCCGACAGCCGCACTCCCCGGTCGCCGAGCACCGTCTCGAGCCCATCCGGCAGCGCACGGACGAACGATTCGGCGGACGCCATCCGCAACGCGTCCCACAACTCGAGAGTCGGTCGCGTCCGGCTGCGCCCAGACCAGGTTGGCGCGCACCGTGTCGTGAAACAGGAAGGTGTCCTGCGCGACGTAGCCGATCTGCGTGCGCCACGACTCGAGGCCGGCGGCGTCGAGCAGCGCGCCATCGACGAGGACCTGGCCGGTTCCGGGCTCGAGCAGGCCAAGCAGCAGGTCGGCGATCGTCGTCTTGCCGCCGCCCGAGGGTCCCGCCACTCCAGTCGTCGACCCCGCACGAATCGTGAGCGTGACGTCGCGGACGGCGCTTCGATCGACGCCCGGGTAAGCAAAGCTCACGCCTTCGAGGGTCACCGATCGCGAGAACGGCAGCGGCCGTGGCTGTGCCACCGGCTGCTGTGCGGCAGCCTCGCACTGCCGGAGGAGCCGTCGCGCGGCAGTGAAGGACGGCAGCAGCGACACCAGGGTCAGCGTGCCGCCGTGGAGCGCCGAAAGCCTGGGCATCAGGCGCGCGAAGACGACCAGCAGCACAAGGAGATCGGCGCCAGGGAGCGCGAGGCCGCGCACCGCCACCAGCACGAGCAGCGCCAGCAGCACGGCCGACGAGATCTGCACGAAGGCACGTTCGTTGGTGTGCTCGCGCAGCATCGTCGCGTTGGCCGATGCGACGTCATGCGCGAGGCCGACGAAGATCCCACGGTTGCGTTCCTCGGCGCCGTAGCTCTTCGTGGTCTTTGCCGCCGCGAGATGTTCGATGGCGGCCGCGTGCACGGCGGCGTTGGCGGCGGTGACGCGATCGCCGTCGCCGGCCGTGCGGCTCAGCCTGCGCCAGCTGACGGCCATCGGCACCAGCGCCGCGACGAATGCGACGCCGGTCGTCACCGGGGACAGCCAGCACGGCCACGGCGACGTAGACGAGGGCCATCACGGCGGCGGAGGCCAGCGACATGACCTGGTAGGCGGCGATCCCCGCGCGCTGCAGGTCGGTCGTGAGGACGTGAGCGATGTCGGCGGCGCGCCGTTGCGCGAGAAACGTCCATCGGCTCCGGAACACCGCGCGATAGAGCTGCTCGCGCAATCGCGCGATGTACTCGTGTTCGAGCGCGTACGTCACTCGCGACTGCCATCGCAGGAACAGCGCCTGCGCGCCCGCAGCGAGCACGAACGCCAGCAGCGTCGGCTCGAGCCTCGGCGGGTCGCCCAGGCGCAGTCGTGCGGGCAGCCACGCGTCACCGCGCTGGCACCGCCTTCCAGGCCCACCGACTGCAGCAGCGGCACGAGCAGCAGCAGGACCAGTCCTTCGACGATGCCGGTCGTGCTGATGAGGAAGGCCGCCAGGAGCGTCCGCCAGCCCATGACGGCCGACACGTTCGCGACGAACGCCATGAGGGTCCGGATCGGACGCGATGTCTCTGTGCTGTTCACGAACGGGTTCGGGATCCGGATTCGCTGGAAGGCCGCGACGACTTTCGCGGCGCAATGTGCAGGGCCACTGCCATGAGCACGACGCAGAACACGGCATTGCCCGGCATCTGCAGGCTGAATTCGACCAGCGACTGCAGGGCGATGGCGATGAGGCCGCTGGTGGCGCCCACCCGCAGCCAGTAGGTCATGACATCGTCTTTCTGATGCACGAACCGGCGGCGGATGGCGGCCGCGAGCAGCGCGAGCCCGACGAAGGCGGGCACCGCGAGGAGAAGGCCTCCTTCGGTCGACGACCTGCAGGTAGTCGTTGTGCGCCTCCGAGAAGAACCCTTCGAACCGCGACGTCTGGTAGCGCACCATCGCCGTGCCGAACGTGTTGAGGCCCGTGCCGACGAGGGGGAAATCCCGGATCGCGGCGATGCTGTCGATCCAGACCTGCTTGCGCAACTCGACCGACCCGGCGCCGGTGACGAATCGATTGGCGAGGTCGGAGCCTGCCGCCGCGGCGACCGCGACGACGAGCAGAATCAGCGAGCCGAGCACCGCCCACCTCAGGCGGCCCGCCTCGAAGCGGCGGCCGACGACGATCGCCGAGAGCGCGACCGCGATGACGAAACCCGCGATGCCCGAGCGCGACAGCGTCATCACGAGCGAGACGGACATCAACGCGACTGCGATGAGCACGAGCTGCACCGCGCCGCCGTCACGTGACGACAGCCAGAGCACCGCGTTGCGCCATCCGGCGGCCGGGCGCCGGGTGGCTCGCGCCATCCAGCCGAGCCCAAGCCCGATCGCCAGGGGCAGGCCCATCAGCATCCAGCCGGCGTAGTGGTTCTTGTTCACGAACGGCCCGAAGGGCGTCGTCAACAGGTACCTCGGCTTCCAGAAGCCGTAGATGCGCATGCCGCCATAGGCGTCGATCGCCAAGGATCGCGAACTGGATGATGGCGAAGAGCGCGAGCGCAGCCCCGAAGGCGACGAGCCAGGTACAGAGCCGGCGGGCGCCGGTGATGGCGAGCAGTCGCGTCAGACCGGCCAGCAACAGCGCCAGCCCGACGAGGAGAACGAGACCTCGCCGTGTCGCCTCGGGTTCGATGGACAGCGGGAAGTCGACCGGCGCCGGTGTCGAGCCGTCATCGGCGGTCGCTCCCGGCAAGCCGAGATCGAGATGCAGGTCGAGGAGGATCGCCTCGCTCGCCGGGCTGATGGCCAACCGTGTCTCTCGCGACAGCGGCACCAGCTGAAGCGTCGCGCCAAGCGCCACGCAGGCAAGCGACACCATCACGCCGCGGATGTCGGATTGCGCGCCATTCCGGCGGGCAACCATCCACGAGGCGATACCCACGACGGCGCAGCCCGCGATCAGTGGCCGCCACGCCCATGGATAGACGGCGCCGAAAGCCAGTGCGCCCCAGGCCACGAGGAGCCAGGTGGCGACGAGCAGTAGTCGTGGCATCAAGTCAGCGGCCGGACGGCTCCGCTTCGGGCAACACGGCCGGCGCGTGTGCCCCGCCGCCGAGCCGCCGGAGCAGCACGCGACGGGCCGGTGGGTGGCGGAGCAGTGAAAGGATCAGGTCGCGATGCTGGTTGAAGCGCGCCGTCTTCCTGACGATCGGCATCACGCCGTCGGTGCGCGCGAGATCAACGAACGCGTCGATGTCGACGTCCGACAGGCGTTCACCCAGCACGCGCAGCCGCAGCTGCGCTTTCAGCTCGGCTCCGAGCCGCGCCTTCCATGCGGTCTCGTAGGGCTTGAGCGCCGCGGCGTGCAACCGGTCGGCCCGCAGCGCGCGGGTCAGCACGTCGCCGGCCATCTGCGCGCTGAGCAGGCTGTAATAGATGCCGCCGCCGGTCGTCGCCTTCACCAGGCCGGCGGCATCGCCGACGGCGAGCACACGTGACGTGAAGGTTCGAGCGATCGGTGCAAGCGGCAGGACCTTCTGTCGAGGCGTGAGCGGAGAGCCGTCGGGATACGCGCCCGTGATCCCCCAGCGGGTCGAAATCTCCTGGACGAGACGCCGAAAGTGCAGACCGGCGTGCCGCTCGCACATCAGGCCGACGCGCGCGAAGTTCCCCGAGGGCCGGACGACCGGTACCGTCCAGGCGAAGCCGCCAGGCGCGAGCCGCGCGCCGCAGCGCACTTCGACGTCGCCGAGACGTCCGGCAGGGAGCTCCATCTGCGCCGACTGCAGGAAGACTGCGGGCAGGCCGAGTCCGAGCCGGCGCTGGATCGCGTACTGCGCGCCACACGCGAGGACGCATGCGCGCCCACGAACGCGCGTGCCGTCGTTGAGCGACACGGTCACGCCCGACTCGTCGACCCGGGCGTCCGTCGCCCGGCGGCCGAGCACGATGGATGCGCCGGCGCTGCGCGCTCCGTCGAAAAGCCAGCGATCGAACGCCAGCCGGTCGATGACGACCGCCTCGGTCTGCAGCGTCGTGTGCTCGACGGTCGCGCCGGACGGGCGAGAACAACCGGAACGTGTTCAGCGGGTTGAGGATGACGTCGCGTGGCAGCCCGAATTCGTCGAAGGCCTCGGTGGCGAGTACGCCCGTGCAGTGGACGGGATCGCCGCTGCTGGCGTGCTCTTCATAGAGCGCCACATCGAAGCCGTCGGAGGCCAGCAGCCGGGCGGTCTGGAGCCCGCCGGGGCCGCCGCCGATGATGATGACGTCTCGCATGCGGAAGGTCCGCGCCACGGGCGCGCGGGTGCCACTAGGGTAGCGCAATCTGCCTTGGCGACGACCGTTCCGGTCAGAACTTCTCGCCACGGTGCTCCCACCGGCCCCGGAACGTGATCCAGAACGACAGCAGGATCAGGCGGACGTCCAGGCCGAATCCTCGGCGGGCGATGTAAATGCGGTCGTACCGGAACTTGTTGCGGCGCGAGATGTCGCGCGGCGCGTAGATCTGCGCGACTCCCGTCAGTCCGGGCCGGACGCTGTGACGTTCGGCGAATCCCGGCACCTCCTCGAGCTTCTCGTGCGATCCGTCGCCCCGCTGCTCGATTTCTCCCGGGCGCAGCGCCCGCGGCCCGACGAAGCTCATGTCGCCGACGAAGATGCTCCAGAGCTGCGGCAGCTCGTCCATGGCGGTCGCGCGCATGATGCGGCCGACGCGGGTCACCCGCGGGTCGTGCTCGCTGGCCTGCAGCGCGCCGACCTTCGCCTCGGCATCCGGAATCATCGAGCGGAACTTGTAGGCGTGGAAGATGCGTCCGCCCTCGCCGACGCGCTCCTGCCCGTAGAACACCGGCCCGCCATCCCCGAGCTTCACCAGCGCCGCGAGCAGGGCCCACAACGGCGACGAGGCGACGAGCCCCGTGCCGGACAACACGACGTCGAGCGCGCGTTTGGCGGCAGGAATCGGCGCGACTTCGAAAGTCCCGGCCTTGCCCGACGTCGCCGTCGCGCTCACGCTTGCCGAATCCACCGCCATCCTCCTGTTACCGCTCGATGAATGTAGAGCGCCGGCAGCCATGCGCGCCGCGAAGTTCCGTACAGCCGCAGCATGTATTCGGCCGGTGGGAATAGATGCTCGTAGACCAGCTGCGCCCGCGCGCCCCAGCTGGGAAGTGTCTGAAGGTCCGAGATGAGCGTCCCGAGCTTGCCCGCGGACTCGACGACGTATCGGGCGGGCTTCTCGGTGGCTGCATCCACAGCCTCCAGCCGGGCCAGCACGCCGTCTGGTACCGAAGTATCGAACCATCGCCGGGCGAGGTGCAGGCTCTGGGCGCAAACGGCCGCGAGCCCACGGGATTCGGCCCACGCCACTGCCCGATCGAAGTCGACGCGGGTCAGCCGGCCGCTCAGCAGGTGCAGGTCGTACAGCCAGATCAGCCGCGGATGGCTGGCGTGATGCGCCGCCAGATGAACCGCCGCCAGCAGCAGCGCGTGCGCCGGCCCCGGCACCCGCGCGAGCCGGCCGAGCCTTGGCACCGGCACCGCGAACGCCACGAGCTCTTCGACCGACAACAGGTCCGCGAAGACCTGCGGATTGGCCACTTTCCAGTGTACGTCCACGGCGTGCCACACGCCGTGACCGTCGACGCGCACCATCGCGATCTGGTGGGAGACGAGCTCTCCCACGTTCTGCATTGTCCTCTGGTAGCCGATGCCCTTGAGCGCCTGGATGGCGCGCGGCACGTCGTCACGCGGCAACAGCAGGTCGGTGTCTACGCGCGACCTGAGGTGCGGCGCGTCGTAAAGCGTGTAGGCGAGCGCCGTCCCCTTGGTCACGAGCGGCGAGACGCCGGCGTCGTGAAGGGCCGTGAGCATCAGGCCTATTTCGCGCTCGCGGACCGCCTCGATCACACACGCGTCGCGATTCGCCTGGGTAAGCCGGTCGCGCACGCCGGCCGGCCACGTGGCGAAGCTGGACGCCCTGGCGCCGACGAGAGCATTGACGCCCTGTTCGGCAGCCACCCGGAGGACATCGGCCTCGAGCGTCTGCGGCGATCCCACCGGCCACGCGGGCGCCTGGCCGCGTACAGACGGACGCCAGCAGCTCGAGCACCGCCAGATCCGCCGACGGCCGCAACGACGCTGTCATGGCTTCGCTGATAAGGCTCGACTCCGCGTTCACCGGTCGCCTTCCGTTCCGGCGACCGATGTGCGCCAGGTCGCCGCCGTGCTCTCGGCAATGACGGTTCGATACAGGTCTGCCGTTCTGGCGGCCATGCCGCTCGAGGGTGAATTCGCGCTCGACTCGCGCGCGGCCGGCTTCGCCCATGCGCCGCCTGAGGTCCTCGTCGTTTGCGAGCCGCTCGATGGCCATTGCGAGTGCTTTCGCGTCGCCGGGTTCGACGACGAGCCCGGTCTCGCCATCGCGGTTGACCCAGGGCACGCCCGAACGCACGTTCGTGCTGACGACCGGCTTGCCGCACGCCATTGCCTCGATCTGGACGACGCCGAAGGTCTCCTGGTGCGTCACGGACGGCAGGACGAAGACATCACATGCATGAAGACGTGCGACGACTTCGGCGTCAGATACCGCGCCGGTGAACGTCACACGATCGGCGATGCCCAACCGCCGGCAGTCGGCTTCGAGGCTCTCGCGCAGCGGCCCGTCACCGACGATCCACGCGCTGCCAGTCACTCGAGTCATGGCGCGCAGCAGGACCTCCACACCCTTGTACGGTACCAGTCGGCCGATAAACAGCATCCGGGGGCCCGGCGTCTCGGAGACGAGCTGCTTCACGCGGCGCTCTATCTCAGGAGTGGCCGCGAGACGATCGCGATCGATGCCGAATGGAATGACGACGCACTTGTGCTGATGAGGCTGAAGCTCCGCGGCATGAGCCGCAAGATTCGGCGACGACACGACGATGCGCGCGGCGCGCGCGAGGACGCGCCGGAGGAACGGCTGATAGAGCAGCCGGTACTTCCATCGCGGCCTCAGCACTTCGCTGTGAAACCACACCACCAGCGGTTTCCGCTGACGCGTGAGCCAGTCGGAGACGAGCGCCACGGGATTCGGCTCGTGGATCACGGTGACGTCGCGCGTGATGCGCGCCATGGCGAGTGGAAGCGCCGGGCAGATCCCGACCGAGCCGATGCCGCCGAAGGCGGCAACCCGGGTGACCGGCACGCCGTGGACGACCTCGTGCACGGTGCGCGCGGACGTGTTCGAGACCAGCACGCGGCTGTCCACCTGCCCGTTCGACCGCTCGCTCTCGCACAGCAGCTGCACGACCTTCTCCATGCCTCCCGGCGCGGGCGGATAGAACTTGCCGACGTGGAGGACCGTCGGCGCTGTCACTTTCCGCCTCCGGCGTCTGCCACGCTCGCGTAGATCTCCTGCATGGCGTCAGCGCATCGGGCCCAGGAGAACATCGCCGCCCGCGCGATTCCGGCGTCGCGCCGCGCCGACCACCCCGCCGGCTCCGCCTTCTGCTCCTCGAGCAACGCAAGCACGCGCGCGCTCCACTCGCCGGCATCGCCGACGGCGCAGTACGCCGCTGCCGTCCCGCCCACTTCACGCAGGACTGGAAGGTCGCTGGCGACGACGGGAGTGCCGCAGGCCAGCGCTTCGACGAGCGGCAGGCCGAAGCCTTCCCGCTCGGATGGCAGAAGCACAAGCGAGGCACGTCGATAGAGCGCCGCGAGCACCGCGCGATCGACGAACGGCAGGACGCGGATGTTGTGGCTGAGTCCCAGCGCCGCCACCTGCGCCTCCTGCTCCGCGGTGAACGGACCGCCGACGCGAAGCAGACGCGCGTCGGGGCGAACGGCTACGACTCTCGACATCACCTCCAGCAGCGTGTCGATCCGCTTGCGCGGAATCGTGCTGCCGACGTGCAGCAGCTCGGGCCCCCCGCCCGGCCCGGCGACCATCGCCGCCGCTTCGTCGGCCGCTCGACACGGTTCGGGAGAGCAGGAGGGGTGCACGCCGATCGGCACGACGGACATCCGATCAGGCGAGACCAGCCCGTGGTGCTCGAGCTCCGCGCGCGTCGCCTCGCTGTCGCACGCGACGAACGCCGCCGCGCGAAGGCCGCGCAACACGCGCGCGACGAGCGCCCGCGGCAGGCTCGACTCGCGCTGCCCCGGGACGAGCAACGTCCTGAAGGCGTCGGTGTCGTGACAGGTCACCACGACCCTGCCGGCAGGCAGGTTCGCTCGCCAGGTGCGCGTAGCTGTGGTCGACGATATGGAACACGTCGGCGTCGGGTCGCTGCCGGAGAAATCGCGGGTAGTCCCAGTAGCGATGCGCGATGCGATCGATCATCAGCGCCGGACGGCCGTTGTTCCTGTGCAGCAGCGGCGTCAGCCGCGGCCGGAACGCGGGGCGCACGAGCAGCGGATCGACAGCGGACCCGTCGCGGCCGAGCTCAGCCATCAGCATCTCGGCCACGAGGTCCATGCTGGGCCAGCCCTCCTGAAGGAGGTCGGCGACGATCGCGACGCGCAGGCGGCTCATCGTCTCAGCGTCGCCGGTAGATTCCGTGCCAAGTCGACGGCTCCAGCGGCAGGCGTGCACGGACACACATCGTGCTCCGGCAGGGCGTCGCCGGCGTGGCTGTTCGCCTGTCCAGCGTATAAGCGCGTATCGCACGCGCCAGTCGTCCAGCCGAGCTGCTGCCGACGGTCCGGACTGTCTCGCACGAACGTGCGCGCAGCTCGATCGCCATGAGCCCGAGCGGCAACTGCTCGTCCACTCCCTCGAGCGACATCCAATTCGTAGCCCTCGATATCGAGCAGCACGAGCAGTCTGGCGACGCCGTCGTCGAGCGACCTGCACGAGCCGTCAGGTCCGCGATGCGGATGCGCAGTACGCAGCTGGACCGGTTCGGCTTCGTCCGAAGGTTGGCAATGCCGGCGTTGTCCGCTGGTGGGTCGTCCACGACCACCCCGCCGAGCTCGTCCATGCGCGGCCAGCCTACCAGGTCGAACGTTCGATCGGTGCGTGAGGTTCAGCTTCGAGTGATGCGCTGGTCGCACGATCGCCTGCGCCTGCGGATCGACGCATGATTTGACGCAGACGCCGGAGCGGGCCGAACGGCGTCGAGCACACGCGACACGATGTGCGAAGTCGAAGCTGCATGCCGGCCGCATGGCTCGATGGCCGGTCGCAGGTGTCGCGACGGCGACCATGTGTATCCGGGTGAATGCTCGTGACTGCGCTCCCGTGGATCAGCCGGCACGTCAATCCAGTCGCCGAGCATGCAGGCGTCCGCGTCGACTCGCCGTCGACGACGAACCGGCCGAAGGCTGCCGTCAGGAACGCGCCGGGCCCAGCCCACCGGTTCGAGCTTAGCTTGCCCGGATATCGGCCGCCTTCATCGATCGATCACGGTAGAAGTTCTCGATGCCCATTCGATCCGTTGCGGTGCTCAACTTCCCTGCGTGCATCGCGTTCTCGACGCGCGTGCGCCTGCGGTCGACTGCGTGCCAGCTCGTCGATCAGCTGCGCCAGATCACCGAAGGCCTTTTCTTTCGACCAGTCGCGGCTCACCATCTCACGCCCGCGCATGGCTTGCGCGCGCGCGTCGTCCGGGTTGGCGGCGATCCGGAGAAAGGCGTCAGCCATCGACCGGGGATCCTGCCGCGTGGTGAGTTGCGCGTACCCGTCGAGCTGGACGGCCATCCCACCGATTCGCGTCGCGACTACCGGCGTGGCACAGGACAGCGCTTCGAGCGTCGAGTAGGCCGCGCCCTCTGCGAGCGAGGCCAGCGCCATCGTGTCCGCGCACCGGAAGTAGTCGGCGACCTCGGTCATCGGATGCGCAGCCGGGCGCCCCAGCACCCACTGCTCCGGCGACGGCAGCCCGAGCGTGCGCCCGAGCTCGATGAATTCCTGGTAGCCGCCGCCGAGATTCAGGACGACCGCGTCGAGGCCGCGCTCCCTCGCGATCGCAGTCGCGCGGAGGACGGTCTCTGGATCCTTCTCGTGGCTGATGCGGCTCGACAGGAAGATCAGGAACTTGTCGAGCGGCAGGTCGCGCTTCAGCCGGAGCCGCCGCCGCTCTTCCGCATCGGCAGGGCGGAAGTACGACGTGTCCACCCCGTAGTAGAGCCCGACCATCGATTTCGGGCAGTGACCTGGGAGGCGATGTCGCGCAGGTACGGCCCCATCGCGAGGCACGCCGCGGCGAGCCGCCCGTTGACGGTCATCATCGCGCGAATCGCCGCCTCGCCGGCCGCAGCCTTCACCGGCCCGAATCCGTCGTCGCTCCCGGCGGCAGCGAAAGTACTCCACCGGCGCGATGCCCATGTAAGTGACGACTGGAACGCCGCGGAGCGCCCCGACAAGAGTCGCGTTGACCGAGCCGCGCAGCACCTCCTGGGACACCACGACGTCGAACTCCGGCATGTGCTTCCAGAGCCACGCCAGCGATTTCGCCTGAAACGCGAGGCGGCTTCCGGGGATCTCGACGACATCGAGCCGCGCGCCGCTGGCGCGGACGCGCTCGTTGAGGCCGCTCGACGCAAACGTCGAGGCCGGGACGCAGAGCGTCAGATCCGCGATCTCGCTGAGCCCGACGACGAAGCGGATGTCGGTGAACCCCTCGACAAAGAACAGGACCTTTCGTCTCTTCAGGCTCACGCGGACATCGCCTCCGTCTCCACACACTGAGTCATCGGGCCCCCGGACGTGCCGTGGCCGCCGCGTCAGTGAGGATGGCGTCCAGCGTGTCGACGTGCCGGTGGAGCGACCAGGCCGGCGCCCGACGCCACGCGCCGGCAGCCAGCCTTGCCCGGACGGCAGGGTCGGCCACGCACCGCACGATGGCCTCGGCCAGCGCGTCGCTGCGGGCTCCCTCGGGCGGTGCCAGGCAGCCGGTCTCGTTATCGGTCAACCACTCCGGAATCCCGCCGGTCGCAAACGCAACGGCCGGCACCCCCGCAGTCGCCGCCTCGAGACCCACCAGGCCGAAGGGCTCCGGCCACAGGCTCGGAACGACGAGGGCATCCGCCCTGGCCAGCACGGCAGCTCGCCCCGAGGCGTCCAGCCAGCCGGCAAACTCGAAGGCCACGTCGCGGGTTGGCCTGACCGACGTGTTCGGCCCGGATCTCCAGGGCGCGTCGTGCCGCGCCGTCGCCGCCCACGGTCAGCCGCACCGGACGGCCCAGGCGGCGCGCCGCAATCGGGATGGCGTCAATCAGGCGGTCCACCCCTTTCAGCGGCTCGAGACGTCCGAGGAACAGCAGCTCACAGGCGCCCTGGACCCGGAGGGTCGGCTCGGGACCGGTCGGCGCATTCACGAACGGCGGCACGACGTGCACCCGATCCGGCGGCAGCCCGTGGCGGAGCAGCTCGTCCCGCATGTATGCGGAGAGCGTGACAATCCCCGCCGTTCGCCGCAGCGTGTCCAGCCTCGTCGACTGCGTCGCGTAGAGGCGGCCCATCGTGAACGGGTTGAGTCCGCCGCAGCGCCTGGGAAAGTACAGCGCCAGGCACGCCGGGCCGAACTGGCGCCCGCATGCCCGCACGCCGGGCACGTGCATCGTCTTCGCGCTGGTGATGCAGGTGCCGTGGTACGTGTGCTGGACGACCACTGAAGGGGCGATGTCGAGCACCTGCCGCTCGAGATCCGCGTTGTCCAGGCCGTGCGCGAACAGCAGATCCGGTTTCCACGCACCGAGCGACGCTCCGCGGTCCGCGCTGTCGAGCGCCTGCACGTGGCCAGGCAGCTCGATGGATCCACGGCCGCTCGCGTCGGCACGCTCGGTCCAGAACGCGACGTCGTGGCGCGTGGCGAGCGCAGGGATAATCGCTTCCAGGTAACTCTCGGCGCCACCGATCTTCGAACGCGTCTGCGTGACAACAGCCAGACGCATGTCATCCAGCCGCCGGGAAAACGTCGGCCGGCGACGAACACCGGCCGTTGGCGAGCGCGCCGATCGTTCTCGAGATGTCGAAGCGCTCGGCGTACAGCGCCTTCGCGGCGGCACCGAGCTGCAAGCGGCGGCCCGGGTCGAGCGCGAGTGAGGTCGTGGCTTGCTCGAGCGCGGCGTCGTCGCCGGCAGGTGCCACCGACACCGCCGGAGACGTCGCCCAGAACGGCTCGGACAGCCGGCCTGTCGTCGTGACCATTGGCCGTCCGTGCGCCAGCGCCGCCATCGCCGTCGTCCGCCGCGTGCTCACGCCATCGGGATAGGGCTGGACCATCAGATCGCACGCCTGCAGGTGCCACGAAATCGACTCCGTCGTCAGATCGTCTGCGGCCGCGACACGTGCGCGCGCCGGTCCGTCGCCGAAGGCGTCGGTGACAAACGCCTGACTGCCCCGGCCCAGAAACACCAGTCGCGTCTGCGGCACCGCGTCGAGCACGCCGCGCATCGACCGCACGAAGCGGCTCCGCGACGAGCCGGCCATACGTGCCGAAGTGGCCAATCAGCACCTCGTCGGGCGACGCCAGCACTGCCCGAGTGCCGGCCACTCGATCCGGCCGCGGCGACACGGGAATGGTGCTCGGCACGGGCAGCCAGCAGAACGGAACGATCCGTCCGAACGTCCAGGGCCGAAGCGCGTCCGCCCACGCTGGCACGCTCACCCACACGCGCGCGGCCGCACTGAGCAGCGTCGCGGCCATTGCGCGATGGATCGAGAGCTGCGGCGTTGTGTCTCAGCGAGCCTTCACCCAGGCCCAGAAATGGCTCGTGCACCATCAACTCGACGCGATCGCCGGCTGCGGCGCGTTGCCGCACCCAGCGGCAGAACGTGATGTTGAGCGAGCGGCGGCCGTAGGCATGCGGCACCCATTGCACGAACAGCCGCCGGGGCGTCGCAAACCGGTCGAGCAGCGCATCGACTCGGTCCATATCGCCCGTGAGCCACCGTCCCGCGACCGGGTGAACCTCGACGCCATCAGCAGCCCGCGGCTCTTCTGTGCCGGGACACCAGACATGCACCTCTTCGCCGGCACCGCGCGAGCCCTCGGGCGACCGCCTCCGTGTAGTCGCTGACACCGCCTGGCTGCGGCGGGTATTCCCCCGTCACGATGTGCCAGGGTCCGCGTGCCGGCGAGGGGTCGCCGGCGATCGGCTCGGCCGTCATGCCGTGCCCCTCGCACCACGAGTCTCGAGATGCCGTCTGTAAACCTCGAGGGTGCGCTCCGCGACGCGATCCCACGTGTGCTCGCTCATCAGCGCCGCCGCGGCCGCCCCCATGCGCTCGCGGCCGGGGCGGTCGACCGTCAACATCCGCATCGCGTTCGAAAGTGCGACGATGTCGGCAGGCGACTCGACGACCAGTCCATGAACGCCAGGGACGACCAGTTCCGAGGCCCCTGCCAGCTTCGTCGTCACGACCGGGAGGCCGCAGGCCATCGCCTCCGTGATGACCATGCCGAACGCGTCGTAGGGTGTCGGAAGCACCAGCGCGTCGGCCGAGGCGTAGTAGCGCTCGATCTGACTCGTCGCCGGCCGAACGTCGACTCGCGATGCGATGCCGAGTTGCCCGGCGGTTGCAATGAACGGCGCGGCTCCGGTTCGTGACACGCCGACCATGCGGGCACCGGGTACGTGAGCGAGCGCCTGCATCGCGGGAACGAATCCCTTCCGCAGGTCCCCGACGTAGAGAAACAGCACGTCGTCGGCTCCGAGGCCGAGCTCGGCGCGAACCTGTTCTCTGAACCTCGCGCGAACGTCGGGATTGAACTGACGGCGGTCGACACCGTGCGGAATGACGGCAGTATCGCCCGTTCGGCCGTACTGGCGAGCGAGGTCCGCACGAAGCGCTTCGGAGATCGCGATCACGGTCGTGTTCGGGTCGCGCAGGACGTGGCGCTCGGCGGGAATGACGAGCGCTCCGAACAGCCGCTCTTTCCAGGAGAGGCCTTCTCCCTCGAGCAGCCGGCGGCCTTCGAGCCACCGTTCGTTCGAGATGTGCGCGGTTATCACGCCAGCTCCCAGCATCGACATCCCCTGGGCGTGGACGATGTCGAATTCCCTTCCGACCATCAGGGTCGCCGGAACGAAGAAGCTGAAGATCGACAGCAGCGCGGACGCGACGCACCGCCGGCACACGATGCCCGACGATGCCACCGGGCAGATTCTCGAAGCTGGCGGCGAACACATGGACCTCGTGTTCCGCCGCGAAGCGCTCGGCGAGTTCCACGACGTAGCGGCTGTGTCCATGGGTGCGGTTGTAGTCATGAACGACGAAGGCAATGCGCACCGGCGTCTACTCGATCGACCGGACGGCCGCGGCCCCGGCTTCGGCGACGGGCTCGGCGTAGGCATCGAGACAACGATCAACGACGGCCTGCCACGTGAACTGCGTGGCGGCGCGCTCGCGTCCGGCGCGTCCCATCCGCTCGGTCTCGGCCGGGTTGTCTCGCAGCGCAACCAGGGCCTCGCGAAGCGCCGGGACGTCGTTCGGCGGCACGACACGGCCCGTCACGCCGTCGACGACGATCTCCGGCAGGCTCGCGACATCAGTGCAGACTGTGGCGGCGCCGGCTGGCCATGCCCTCGAGCAGCGTCTGTCCGAGCAGTTCCGGCACTCGTGTCTCGCGCGCCGTAGCGACCGCGATAAAGGCTCGGCAGCACGACGATGCGGGCGCGACGGTAGTAGCCGACGAGCGCCGCGTCGTCGGCGTCGTGGATGAACTGCACGCGCTTGCCCTGCGCGAGCGTAACCAGATCCGAGAGATATCGCTGGTCCGGCGCAGGCCCGACGATCAGCGTCGTCATGTCGGAAGGGACCGCTTCGACCAGCGCATCGACGCCCTTGTGGGGAAGCAGCCTGCCGACGAACAGGCAGCCGACGTCTCTCGGTTCGCGTCCGGGCGAGAAGCGGGTCGTGTCGACGCCGCCGTAGATCACGCGCGCGGTTGCCAACGTGTCGTGCCCGAAGATGTGCCTGGAGTACTTGCTGATGTGCAGGTGGCCGTGAAACAGCCGATCGGTAGAGGCGTACGCGGAGAGGTCCCACCCACCGCCGCCGAGATCGGAACAGAAGAGCCGGCGGCCGCGAAGGCGCCCGGTCAGCGCGGCGATGCTGGTCGAGAGGAGGTGCTGCTGATGGCAGTGCACGACGTCGTGCCGGCAGACCTCACGGATGGCCGCCCAGGCCATCGGGTTGGACCGCTGGCCGCGCACGTGCCAGGCTGTCGGCACCACTCGAATCCGGAGCGGGCCGTCAGTCGACGGCAGTTGGCGCTCGCCGAACGTGACAAGCGTCGTCTCGACGCGCTCGGCCATGTGCCGCGCAAGCTCGTACACGTAGCGCTCGGCGCCGCCGACCACGCCGTCTCTCCCGAACAGGGCGGGCACGAGATGCGCGACGGTCACGGCTGCGACTCGGCGGTGGCGCCGCGGCGCGTGATGGCTGCCGAAGCCCGATGGCTTCGAGAGCACGGCGCACGTAGCCGCCAAGCGGCGGTTCGAGTGCGAGGGGCAGCATCAGCCCGCCGTAGATGAGTGCCACGGCCCCGCTTCCCCAAAGGAGTCCCGAGAGGCCGCACGGTCGCAGGAGGTACGCGCCAGTCACGCAGATGGCCGTGGCGGCGGCGAATCGAAGAGCCCAGCCGCGCAGCGGCTGCACGAGCTGCCACGGTCCTGACGCCAGAGCCCGCGCGAGGCCCAGGCGCCGATTGCAGGCGCACTGACGACGACGACGCCCGCCAGCGATCCCAGCGCCGCGCTGGTGACGCCGAGATCCGTGAACCATGCGAGCGACGCGGTCACGGCGACGGTCACGAAACCGTCGGCCAGCGACCGTGAGCGACATCCGCCGCTCGTGCCCGAAGGAGAAGAGCGTGTACGTCATGGTCGTCGTAAGGTGGCGCAGAAGCATCGCGAGGACCATCGCCCCCGTCAGGAACGCGCCGGCGTACTGAGACGGCCCGACCCACCAGGTGACGAACGTCGCGTTCATCGTCAGCACCAGGCAGGCGACGCCGCCGCTGATGACGAGCATCGCGCGCATCAGCGCGAGCGCGACGTCGAGCAGGCGAGTGCGTGATGCCGACGCGCGTATCTCGGCGAGCGCGGGGGCCGCCGTCTGCATCAGCAGCTGGGGATGGTTCGCGAGGACCGAGACGAGCTTGCCGGTGCACGCATACGGCACCGTCGCCGCCGGGCCGAGCAGCGCGCCGAGGATCAGGACGTCCGAGCCGTTGAGCAGGACCTGTCCGATCTGCGCGACGCTGACCCACGTCGACCGCGAAAACAGCTCCCGCGCCTGCGGCCATGACACGCCAGGCACCGCCGACGGCCACGCGTGCGCGAACCGCCGCCGGAGCCGGACGCCACACGCCGTCGCGCTGATCGCCTGCGTCACGACCCATCCCGCGGCCAGCGCTCCGAGGCCGACGTGCATCAAAACGAGGGCGATGGTGACGGCAGTGCCACATGCTCCACGCGGCGAGCTGCACCTTGCCGATGTAGGCGAGGTCCTGAAGGCCCTGAAGCGCCGCGTGATAGATCCGGAACGGAAAGGCGACGATGAACGAGGTGAGAATCGCCGCGAGGGGCCAGCGCGAGCTCCGGCCACTCCGACGCGACAAGCCACCAGGCAACGACGCTGATCGCGGCCGTCGGCACGAGCTGCCAGCGGACTACCCGGCGGAAGCGGGCAAGGGTGCCCGCGAGATCGTCGGAGAGGCGCCGTCGAGCGCGCGACCGGTGGCGTACGCCGTCTCACGTGGCACCAGGGCCACCACGCCAAGATCCAGCAGCATCAGGTAGCCGAGGATCTGCGACGTGATCAGCCACAGCCCGTAGTCGTGCGTGCCGATGCGGCCGAGCAGGAACGGCGTGAGCCACAGGCCGACGACGGTGACCAGGCCGAGATAGAAGTAGCCCAGGCTGAGGCCGCCGAGGAATCGATGGGTACGTGTCACAGCGCTCTGGTGCCACGCGTGCGGCGCCGGCTGAAAGGCACTGCCAGCCTCGGGCGCGGAATCGTTCGGCGACGCGTTCGGGCGACCGCGTCGCCAGGAAATTGGCGGGCAGCCACCGAGTGGCATCAGGCGAAATCATCGGCAGGAGCACCGGGCCGGCAAGGCGGCGGTCGACGCGGAAGATCTGGTAGCCGTGGCCGACCAGCGCCTTCATCACCGCTGTCGGCGCCGTTCCATGATCCTCGAACACGCAGTCCCTGATGCGGCCGTCGGCGAGCAGCCGCGTCGCGCCTCGCAGCACTTCGAGCTCGTGCCCCTCGACGTCGAGCTTGAGAACGCCGATGGCTTCGGGCGACGGGACGATCGCGTCGAGCGTCACCGCCGGCACCTGCAGTCCGGAGCCCGCCGCGAGAGCCTCGCCGACGCGTGCCAGCCCGCGGTTGCTGTCGAACTGATCGGGCTCCACGAGTGACACGAACCCTTCGGCGGACGAGAGCGCCGCGGCGACGACTCTGACCGGCGCAGCGCGCTCGGCCCGCCACTCTTCCAGGTTGCGATCCAGGTCGCGCCGCACGCCGGGGTGCGCCTCGACCGCGGTGACGCGACCGCCGCTTGCAGCATCGACGCGTGCCAGCAGGACCGCGGTCATGTAGCCGATGTTGGCGCCCGCGTCGACGACGTGGTCGGCAGGATCGGCGAGGCGCCACAGGGCCTCGGTCACGGCGAGGTCGACGACGCCAAGCGTCTCGAGCATCCGCGCGTGATCGTCACCGGCCGGGACGAAGATCGTCGGGCCCCACGGCAGCGCGAACGCGCGAGGCCGCTCATCAGCGATGCCACGCGCCGCCAGACCGGCCGCAGCCCGGACGCGATTCAGCGCGACCCTCGGCTGGAACACGTATTCGGGCTTGAAGACCCTGTCGAACCAGGACTGCACGGTTCAGGCCTCGTCAGTCCGTCAGCGACGTGCGTTTCGCGAGTGTCGTCGACGGCGTGCCGGCCAGCTGCGCCCTGGCCAGCTCGGCCCGCCGCTCGCGCCGCGCATTCTGCACCTGCCAGGCCAGCTTGACCGGTCGCGCGGTCGTCGTGACCCAGCCGGTTACCAGCATCAGCAGCACTGTGTGCGGGACCGACGTCAACAGCCCCGTGCCGATGGCGCCGGTGGCGAAGGACACGACGGCGGCAGCCCACCCCGCGATGCGTCCCATGCGCCACTCGTCTTTCACCCGCCACGGCCGCCTGGTGACTATCCAGGCGACGAAGAGAACCCAGAGCATGATGCCGGGGATGCCCTGCTCCAGCGCGATTCGGGCGTACTCGTTCTCCATGCCGATCGGAGCGGCGAGGCCCTGACGCAGGAAGTAGGGCACGCTGGTGCCGCCGCCGGCGAGCCCGTTGCCGAGCGGGTACTGCCCAATCAACTCGAGCACGCCCTGGTTGACGCTGCCGCCGATGCGCGCGCTGACGTACTCGGTATCTCCCAGTGTGGTGAATCGCTGGAGTCGGGCGTTGCCGGCAACCACGTAGGCGACGATGCCGAGCACCGACCACCCACTTCAGTCGCTGACCGCGTGCGAACTGCCCGAAGAGCGTGACTACGAGAATCATCAGCGCCGCGGTGATCATGTGCAGGCGCGCCGCCGCGATGAAGATGCCCAGCAGCGTCGTCAGGATGGCGGCGGCGAAGAGGTGGGCCTGCCAGCCCTTGCGCACGGCCGCCCAGGCGCCAATCAGCAGCGGCAGCGTCATGACCATCGTCCCTGAGAACGCGTGCGCGCTCGAGAACGACGACGGGATGCGGTAGGCGCTGCGTTCGACGACGTCGCGGCTCCGATAGATGATCTCGGTGACCTCGTTGACCGGGAAGAACGGCTCGATGCCAACGAAGAACTGCACGACCGCGAAGATGACGACTGCGATGTTGAACAGCGCGACGCGCTCGGTCAGCCAGATGAGATCGTCGGACTCGAGCCGCGCGCCAAGCAGCAGGAACGGCAGCAGGAAGATGTTGCCGCGGAGCCCGACGAGCTCCACCAGCGGGTTGCTGCCAGGCGACAGGATGAAGAGCACGAAGAGCAGCGTCGGCCACGCCATCAGCGCGCCCAGCCACATCCTGAGATCGACGATGCGTCCGCGCTGCTCGAACGGCACGCGCCGCCACAACTGAACGGCGAATACGCCGATGACCGCGGCGTCGAACGTCAGGTAGGTCCACGTATCGGGGAAGTTGGCCCGCAGGATGCCGTAGACGTAGCCGATGGCGATGAGGGCGATCAGGCCCTGCCGCAACCCGCGCGATGCGGCGGCGAGGCAGAGGATCAGCGCGCCGACGAAAAAGAACGCTGTGGTCATGACGAAGGTACGGAACGGTGGCTTACGGCACTCAACGTGCTCGCCAGCCTGGTGAACGCGGTCGGGAGATCGCAGAGCCCCGCTGCCCGGCGGCGGCCGCTTTCTCCAAGACGCCGGCGCAACCCGCCGTCTTCGATGAGCGTCGTGAGCGTCGCTGACAAGGCAGCGGCGGAGCCGGGTTCGACCAGCACGCCGCAATCGGCGTCCACGATCTCAGGGGCGGCTCCCAGTCGTGTGGTTACCACCGGGAGGCCGGCAGCGAGCGCCTCGACGAAGCTCAGGCCGAAGGCTTCAGGACCGGTATTGGGCTGGCAGTAGATGTCGGCTGCTGCCAGCAGATGGTTCACGTCGGAACGCTCGCCGAGGAACCGCACGCGATCGCCAAGGCCGGCGTCGTCGACCGACTGGCGAACGCCGGCGAGATAACGAGTCTCTTCCTGCCGTTGCGCCCCGCCCACGATCCACGCTTCCCAGTCGGTCCGCCGGAGCTGTGCGAGCGCGTCGATCAGGAGACGATGGCCCTTGAGCGGCTCGATCCGCGACGCCATCACGATGACGACCCGGGCCGGAGGAGTTCCCAGCGCCGCGCGAGTCGAGACGCGCTGACTGGCTTCGGCGGCCACCGCCCGCGTGAGCGGAAAATGGATCTCGCCGGGGACGCCATTCATCCGCGCGCTGGCGCCGGCCATCGTGTAACGGCTGTTGTAGAGCGCGAAGGCCGGCGTGGATCGCGCTCGCCAGGAACTCCATCCAGCGCGGCCCCGCATCGGGTGCGTGGAACCACCGCACGAGCGGCACGCCCTTTCCGGCAATCGCGGACCCGAAGATCGCCTGCGACCACGACGAGTGAACCATCGCGACATCGTAGCGGCCGGCCTCCAGCACCGCGTGCAGCCTGCGGCGGGCGCGGAGCACCTCGGCCGGCCGACGGACGTGCGTCTCGCCCAGCTCGTGGACAACCGCGCCGGCGTCGCGCAGCGTCCGGCTGAGCCGGCCCTCGAAGCAGAGGGCAAATGCCGACGTCATCAGCGGTCGGCCGGGCGCGTAGGCGACCAGCGTCTCCATGACGCGCTCGACGCCGCCGAACAGGTTGCCGCTGTGCACGTGCAGCACCGAGACGGGCTGCTGGCTCATCGGCCAGCCGCCGCAGCCGGCGTGACCAGCGACAGCGCGGCGACGAGCCGGCTCGCGAACTGATCGCGGGTGAATCGGGTGAGGACGTGCGCACGTGCGCGACCCGCCAGCGCCTGCCGTCGCGACGGATCGGCCAGTAGCGCGTGGAGGGCGCGGGTCATGTTCGGCTCGTCGGCGACATCGATTCCCGCCGCCTGCACGCCGTCGTCGAAGAGCTCCGATGCGCCGCCAGTGCGGGTGGCCAGGACCGCGCGGCCGCAGGACATCGCCTCCGGGATGACCAGGCCGAACGGCTCCGGCCGCGTGCTCGCGTGGACCACGAGATCGAGCGCTCGATAGGCCGAGGGCATGTCGTCGACGAACCCCGTGAAGCCCACGGTTCCGTCCAATCCCAGCGAAGCCGCCAGCTGACGGAGTTCCTGCAGCGACCACTGGCTCTCACCTGTCTGGTACACCGGGCCGCCGATCACGTACGCGCGCACGTCCTGCCGTCCGAGCGCCGCAATCGAGCGGATGAAGGTCTCGTGCCCCTTCCACCGCGCGAACGTCGCCGGCAGGCCGATCCGAATCGTTCCAGGCGCCGCCGGGCCGAGGCCCGAGGCCGCGTCCAGATCCAACGCTTCGCCCGACGGCGTGAAGCGGTCTGTATCGACGGCGTTGTGCACGACCTCGACGCGGAGCCTCGACGGCAGCCAGCGCCTGGCGTCGTCGGCGACGCTGTGCGAGACCGCGATGGCCAGATCGCATCGGCGCGCGAGCCGTGGCAGCAGCTTTGACGGAGACCGATCGGAGGCCGACGTAGTCGTGCAGGTGCCAGACGATCGGCGCCTTGCCCCGCGTCAGCGCGGCCAGCACGTGCGTCTTGATGCCGTGCGAGTGGACGACGTCGGGCGCGTGTGCCGCGAGGACCCGCGAGAACTGCCGCGCGTACCCCGGCAGCGGCGCCGCCGCGCGGACGAGCCGCGAATGCCACCGATCCCGCCGAGCGGCCCGCGTCGCCGAGCGCGGCAAGGGGTCCCGGCAGCGGACACGCCTCCGCCGGCGACGCGCCGGCACGCGCGGCGGCCTCCAGCAGCGGTCCCGGCTCCAGCGCCAGCAGCGACATGTCGATACCGCGCGCGCCGAGGCCGCGCACCGTCTCGAGCACGACACGCTCGGCGCCGCCGAGGTGTCCCGACGCAGCCAGTTCGGCGACGCGCATCAGCAGGGCCGCGCCGCGTTCACGGCGACACGGGTGTTCGCTGACCCGTGACGCGCGCGGTCTGTGAATGAGAGGGACGGCGCCGGTAGACGTGCCTGGACGCCGCCCTTGGCGGAATGACCAGGCACGACACCATCGCTGAGCGTCTCGACCGGAACAGCCGAGCGCTGTCGTGGAGGGAAGTGGAGCGTCGTGATCAGCCTCGCGATGGATGCGAGGCCTGCGCGTAGTAACGGCTGTATTCCTTGCGGTAGTACGCCGAGTAGTAATACGGGTTCTTCTCGAGGTCGACGCGGTTCAGCACCGCCCCGATCACGTGTGCCTGCACCGCCTCGAGCTGCTCGAGCGCGGCGCGGGCCGCCTGGCGGCTCGTCTGATCCGCGCCGACGACGAAGACGACGCCGGTCGCCGTGTTGGCCAGAATCGACGCGTCCGCGACCGCCAGCACGGGCGGCGAATCCAGGATCACCCAGTCGAAGCTCTGGCCGAGCGTGGCGAAGAACTCTTCGCAACGCTTCGAGCCGAGCAGCTCCGCCGGGTTCGGCGGAATCATGCCCGCCGGCAGCACGCACAGGTTCTGCACGGCCGTCTTGCGGATGGCTTCGCTCGGCTTGCAGTCGCCGACCAGCAGGTTCGAGAGCCCGGGCTCCTGCGAGATGTCGAAAATCGCGTGCACGCGCGGACGCCGCATGTCCGCGTCCACGTGCAGCACGCGCTGGCCGGCCTGCGCCAGCGACACCGCGAGGTTGCTCGAGAACATGCTCTTGCCCTCGCCCGGACCGGCGCTGGTCACGACGATGTGGCGAACGCCGTCATCGGCCGACGAGAACAGCACGTTGGTCCGCACGCCGCGAATCGCCTCGGCGAAGTTCGGCGGCACGCCGTCGTGCAGGAGCGCGCCAGCCTTGATGTCGATTGACGGCACCATGCCGAGGAACGGCACGTTCAGCTGCGCCCGCAGCTCCTGCGGCGACTTGATGCGGCTGTCGAGGTACTCGAAGAGAAACACCAGGCCGAGCGCCAGCACGAGGCCGGAGAAGGCCGCCGTCGTCAGGTCCTGCTGCCGGCGCGGCAGAAACGGCGCCGACGGCACCTCCGCCGGGTCGACGACACGGATGTTGCTGGCCTTGCGCTCGCCGGAGATGCCGGTTTCCTTCGTGCGCTGGAGCAGCGCCTCGTAGACCTGGCGGTTGCTCTCGGCCTCGCGCTGCAGCACGCTGAACTCGATGCCCTTGCGGTTCAGGCTCAGCGCCTCGGACTTGCCGCCGTCGAGCGCGCCGACCAGCGTCCGCTCCTGCGCCGCGGCGGTGTCGTACTCGCTCTTCACCGACTGCACGACCTTGTTGATCTCGATCTGCAGCTTGGCCTCTGCCGATTGAATCGCCGAGCGCACCTTCACCATCTCGGGGTGACGGTCGCCGTACTTCTCGGACAGCTCCGCCTGCTGGCGCTGCTGATCGCCGAGGTCGCTCTTCAGCTTCTGGATGTACTCGTTGCCGAGCACGGCGGGAAACGAGTCGAGGGCGTTGCTGTTCTGAATCGCCTTGAGCTGGTTGTACAGCGCTTCCTTCTCGATGCGGGTGGTCTTGGCCTTGGTGGCGGCGCTGTTCAGGTCCGCCAGCCGCTGCACGACGATGTTCTGGCGGTCCTCGACGGCGACCGCGTCATGCTGCTCCTTGTAGCGCTGGAGCTCCGCTTCGCTCGCTTCGACCTTCTTGCGCTGCTCGGCAAGCTGCCCTTCGAGCCAGTCGGTGGCTTCCTTCGACGCCGAGAAGCGGTACTCGAGGTTCTGCTCCATATAGGCGCGGGCGTGCGCGTTGGCCAGGTCCGCCGCCAGCTCCGGGTCGGTCGAGGTCATGCTGATGTCGACGAGCCGGCTGTTGCGGACCGGCGTCACGCTGAGCGCGCCCAGCACGACACCGGCATAGCGCGCCGAGGGATCCTCGTCCTTATCCTTGGCACGTGCCTTGGCCGCTGGCTTCGTGTCGGTGTCGGCGCCGACCAGCGACTTGACCGTGCCGATCGTACCGGCGATGGCGCCGCGAAACGTCCACGGCGACTTCACGTCCTGCGTGCCGCGGACGAGCGCCGGGTGCTTGTCCAGGTGCATCGTCTCGGCGGTCTTCTTGCCAAGGCTGCGGCTCTCGAGGATGCGGTACTGCGTCTGGTAGAAGTCGTCGTTGTACCAGCCGTCGTTCTGCTGGAAGATCGTGCTCAGGTCGCCGACCTTCGGCGTGTCCTTCTCGATCAGCAGCTGCGTGCTGGCACGGTACAGCGGGGTCGTGCGATAGCTGTTGATCGCGCCAATCGTCAGCACGGCCAGAAAGACCGGAAGCGCCACCCAGCGGCGCTTGTACACCACGCGCACGTAATCCATCAGATGGCGCTCGTCCTCGTGCTGATGGACGAGCTGCGCGACGTTGACCTTGGGCCGATTCTCGATACTCATAATGGACGAAGGCTCTCGATCGGATCAGAAGAAACGCTCGGCGACGATGATCGTGTCGCCCGGTTCGGCGAGGTCGGTCAGCTTGACCTTGATTTCCTTCTTCGTGCCCTGCACGGTGCGGACGATCTTGATGCGCCCCGTGGACCCGCGATCGGTGACGCCGCCGGCAAGCGACAGCGCCTGCAGCACGGTGGTGTCCTTGTCGACGGGATAGGCGCCGGGCGTCTTGACCTGCCCGAAGACGTAGACCGAGCGCGCCTTCTGCACCACCAGCGTGTCGCCGTCGCGCAGCTGCACGTTCTTCGACAGCGCGCCCTCCTGGATGTCCCGGATGTTGACGCGGAGCACGGTCGATTCGGCATCGGTTGGCAGCGCGGGGCCGTCGACCTTGCCTGCCTTCGGGCGCACAATCATCACCTCGTCGGCCGCCTGCAGCGTCGTCGAGCCGGCGCGGGCGATGGCCTCGATGATCGTCGTGTCTCCGTTGAGCGGGTAGGCGCCGGGGGCGCGCACCTCGCCCATGACGAAGATGCGCTGGCTGCGGTACTGCTCGACAGATGCCGACACCTGCGGGTTGCGGAGATAGCCGTCGGAGAGGCGCTTCTTGAGGTCGTCCTCGAGCGCGCGCAGCGTGAGGCCGCCGGCCTTGAGGCGGCCAATGAGCGGGAAAGTCAGCGAGCCGTCGGGCTCGACGGTGAACTTGCCGGACAGGTCCGCCTGGTCGTAGACCGTGATGACGAGGATGTCCTGCGCGCCAATCACGTAGTCGGTCTGCGCCGACACGGGAGCGACGAGCAGGAGCAAGCCGATGATCACGCGACGAATCAAAGTCATTTCTTTCTGAGCCCGTATGTCATCGACACCCCGGCGCGGATGCCGTCGTAGTTCCGCGTGATGTCGGCTTCCGATGTGCGGTCCATGTAGTTGACGTCGAAACCCAGCCGGACGTACTCGCCCAGCGTGTAGCCGATGCCACCGCCGTAGCGATTGCCGGAATCGGTGCGGCGGACGGCGTCGGAGACGCCGATGGTCTCGTAGTTCAGCGAGTACCGCCCGGCGCGCCCGACGATGTCCCAGGTCGACGTGATCTTCTGGGTGACGCTCATGGTCCAGTCGCTCTGGAGGTAGTACGGCTCGATCGTCTCGAAGGAGTAGGTGATGTCGCGATTGAACTCGCCGGCGATGCGGGTCGCCCGCAGCGTATAGCCCAGATCCACCTTGGCGATGAGACCGCCGTAGTCGGGCACGACCGCGTTTAGGGTGTTGAACTTGCGATAGCCCAGGAACAGGTTCCCGTCGATGAGCGCAAACGGCTTGAACTTGAAGCCAGGCATCACCTTGTAGGTATCGGCATCTCGCTCCGGCGATAACACGAAGCGGTCCTCGCCTGCCTCGTAGTCGACGACGAACGTCGTCAGCGGCGTCAACTCCACCTCCGCGCCGGTGCCGTAGTAGGACGAGTCCCGGTTGAGGGCGAAGCTCAGGTCGACGTCCTGGAACTGCTCGCCGGAGTCGAACCGGAACTGCTCTTCGCGCGCCCACGCGACCACGCGGGTCTTCGACAGCACGCGGACGCTGACGCCGGCGCGCCCGCCCAGCGATTCCCGCCGTGCGCGCTCGTCGATCTCGAAGCCGGGGCGGATGCGTGTATTCGTGTACGTGCCCTCGACAAACGGCGTGAAACGGCCAAGGTCCACGTCCACGCGCGCGATGTTCGCCGTCCCGAAGGACCGCTGGCTCTCGTACTCCTGGAAGTACTGGTAGTCAATGCCGGCGTTGCCGTAGAAGAGCGCGCGCGAACCGAGCCGGCTCCAGAACTCCGCCCTCGGACCAACGGAGAGGGTGAAGTCCTCCTTCGGGTCCTCCAGCTCGTTGAAGACGTTGGTGTCGACGCCAAGGTTGGTCAGGGCGATCGACGGCGTATAGCGGATGAAGCCAGCGCGAAAACGACCGGTCTGCTCGGGTTCTGGCAGTGCTGGCGACTGCAGGATGCCCTGTCCGGACGCTGAGGCCGCGGCGACCGCGTGACCAACGCACACGAGCACCACGACTCGAAAAAATCGAGTCACTTGAAGAATTGCCTTTGATGTGAAGGGAAACGTTGCGATGGAGCCGTGCGGTCCGGACTATCACTCCGCGTGTAGCGAAGCGCGGACTCGCCCGCGGCCGGAATCGCAAGGAGAGAGCTCTGAGACATCGGTCAGAGCGTATCGACCCCCTCGACAGGGGTCGTTGCTCGCCAGCAACGTCGCTGGCGAGCAACCCTTGCGGACGTCTTTGTGCGAACGGCGCTTCAGCGGCGCCGGGATCGAGCAGCGCGCCCGTGCCCAAGCACGGACGCGCCAGATTTCACGTTCTACTGACCAGCGCTGAACTGCGTCGGCGCAACGACGCCCGCCGGCGGCGGCGCCGCCGGGTCGTCACCGGTGCCGACGACGCCCGCCGTGACGCCAGCTGCCGCGGCGGCGCCGAGCAGGTAGTAAGCGGCCTGCGGGCGGTTGCACCGCACGTTCGCGCCCTTCTTCATCATCAGGTCGTTGACCTGCGACGTGCCCTCCTGCAGCGTGAACGGACCAGCGCTGCAGACGATCTTGCCGCCCTCACCGCCAGGACCGGCGCCCTTGACGAGCTCGACCATGAAGCTGCCGGCCGCGAGGCCGTTCAGCGCGAACTCAGCATTCGCGTCGAGGGTGGTCGTCTGAACGACCTGGTTATTGCTGACGTCGCGAGCCCGCATGATGTACTTGTTGAGGGGCTGCTTCGCCTCGGCGGCCGCCGATCCACTGATGACGCCGTCCTGCCGGCGACCCGCCGCGGCGAGGGGGGCGAGCAGAACGCCACCGACGATCGCGAGAGCCAACCCTGCCTTGATTGTGCGCATTGACTGCTTCCTTCTGGGCCGTATGCCGGCCGGAATGGGGATATATATCTTCGTTAATTATCCGACGGAAATCAAGCGACCTGGCAGTTTCTCGTTAGTTTTTATGTATCGAGGCGGTCGTTCTGTCGCCGGGACGATACAGCCCCCTCCCGCCGTCCGGAGGCCACTTTCGACACGCTGAGCTGGCGTAGCTTCCGGTAGAGGTTAGTGCGCTGGATGCCCAACGCCTGGGCTGCCTCCCCCATCCGGCCGTGATGCTGCCGGACAACGGCGGCAATGTAATCGCGCTCGAAGCGCAACCTGGCTTCCCTCAGGGACGTGCCCCCGACCGATCCAACCTCGCTGCCGTCGAGCCTGACCTGGGCCAGCACGTCTTCGAGGCGAATGGAGCCGTGCGGAGTCAAGAGCACCAGACGTTCCAGCAGAGCCCTGAGCTCCGGTGCGTTTCCACGCCAGGGCAGCGCGCTCAGCAGGGTCACCGCCGAGCGGGTCAGGGTCTTCAGCGGGGCGCCGTTCGACCGGCAGATCTCCTTCAGGAAGTGATTGGCCAGAAAGGGGATATCCTCCCGGCGCTGGCGGAGCGGCGGCAGCTCGATCCGGATGAGCGACAACCGGTCGTAGAGGTCCCGCCGCAGCCGGCCCTCCTCCACGGCGTTTTCGAAGCCAGGCTCGACGGCTGCGATCGGCCGGATGTCCAGCTCGACTCGTACACGGTCAGAGGAGATACCGCTTCGCGGTCACGCAGCACCCGGTGGAGCTTGGCCTGCACCCGAGTCGGCATCTCGGCAAGGTTCTGGAGAAACAGCGTGCCGCCGGTCGCCTCGAAGAGCCGCGAGTGACGGCTGACACGCTCCACCGACCGGCGCTCTTCGTGACCGTCCGTCCGGCGCTGTGACACCAGGCCAAACAGCTCGTGCTCCAGATCTTGCGGCGACGAGTTCGCGCAATCGAGCGACACGAACGGGGCATCGGGCCGCCGGCCATGGCCGTGGATGGCGCGTGCGAGCATCTCGCGTCCGGTCCCACGTTCACCGTAAAGCAATACAGGGCAACGACTTGGCGAGACCCGTGGCAGCACCTCCACGATCTTGCGCATCGCCGGCGAGCTGCCGAAAATGCCGTAAGGCGAGACATTCACCTGGTCGGCCGACACCTCCGCTTCCTGCGCCAGCGCCAGAAGGTCCTGAGCGTTCGAGATGACCGCCGTGAGCTCCCACGGCACGAGCGGCCACGGCAGGATGTCGAAGACGCCGGCCCGGAACGCCTCGAGCGAGGTCTCAGGACGCTGCGGATCGACGACACCGATGAGCACGGCTCGGGGCCGTTCGGTGCGGATGTTCCGTGCGATGCGCAGCGCCTCGCCCCCGCGCGTGCAGTCCAGCAGGCACAGCGTCGCCGGGTGCTCGCGCAAATCGCTCAGCGCCTGCGCAACGCCCGTGGCCCATCGAAGCTGCAGGCCGAGGCCCCCGATTATGGACTCCACGGCGGGACGGTCCGACTGCGGCGCGCCGATCCAGACCACGGCGGGGCCGAAGGGGGACGGGCGCGGACTACGAGCCGTCGAAGCGGAATTGGAAAGCATTGCGGTTTCGTGCCTCACGCAAGTATCGAATCAGGACTGGCTGTCGACCGGACGGAACGTGCCATCGCCCGCTTCGTCGACCAACATCTGCGGCGCTGAGCCGTCGGCGGGATACACGATGCGGCGGTCCGGCTTGCCCCGGCCCTTGGTATCCAGGGCGACTTCACTGAGGGTGCCGGCCGTCCAGGTCTCCCACTTGTCCGGACGACCATCGCCCGAGACGTCTTCCTCGACGGTTGCCAGCCGTCCGCCCTCGTACTTCTCCCAACGGCTGACCTTGCCCTCGAACCGGGTGTCCTGCTCGGCACGGACGAGCTCGCCCCGCGGGATCGGTCCGGACGTCGACGGCGCATCCGTCCTGTAATGCTCCCAACGGTCCACGACGCCGTCGTCGTTTTCGTCGAGCTCCGCCCGTGTGACCTTCGGTCCGTCCATGAACAGCCAGGCGTCGGGCTTGCCGTTCTTGTTGCGGTCGTAGCTGATTTTCTCGAGCCGACCGGTCTGCGCGTTGTAGCTCGGGACGACGCCGTCGCGTGCCACGGGCTTGGCGGGAGAACCGCAGGAGAGCGTGGCGCCTGCCGACGCCACGAGAATCAGGAAGGACACACGGGAGTGCGGGTCCAGCGATCGCAGAAATCCGGCCATAAATTCGGGGTCTTGGAAGCAGCCAGGTGGTGCTCCGCCCCGTCACTTACAGCCCTGCTTCGCTGGAATTGGCAAAGCAGCTGGCAGTCGCTGGGGAGGCATTGGCACTTGCCGATGAGGCAAGGGTCGACGCCATGCTGAAGTATCGGCTGAAGTGTGTCAAGAACAATACTGGCGTGAAGCTCAAAGGATACTATTCTGATGCGGGCCAGACATTTGCACCAACCCCGCAGGACTAATTCGGAGCGAAATCGGGCCAGAAATGTGCCGATTCGACCTCCGTTGCACAACTTTTTTCGACCGCTGTCATCAAAGCCCTAACGGACGTATCGGTGACGACACGACGGATTGAGAAACTGAGGGCTGTCGGAATGCCGTCAGTCGGTGTCGTTCATGTATACTCAGCCAGAATCCCGCAACCCGACATAAGCGTCCAGGACGTGTCCGGACCCGCGCTTCTACGCCGTGGCTCCAGTGCCCCCTCCAGCCTCGCCTTCTGAGAGCGTCGCGCCCCCGGGCGCCTACGTGCTGATTGCCGACCCGGAGCCGCGCCGTGCGGCCATGCTCCGCGACATCGTCGAGGTCGGCGGCTACGACGTAATCGTCACGAGAAACGGCGACGAGGCCAAGGCCATGCTCCGTCGGCGTCAGCTGCCGGTGCTGGTCGTCGCGAACCTGTCGCTGCCCCGACTTGACGGATTCGCCCTGCTGGCGGAGCTGCGCCGCGTCGCTGGCTCGGGCGGGCCGCCCGTCGTCGTCATTTCGAGCTCGAGGGAGCTGAGCGGCGCGGCGTGGAACCTGAAGGAGCGCCTCGGGGTCACCGAGCTGCTGCCGGCCGACGCCTCGGAAGCGCAAGCCCAGGAAACGCTCACACGCATACTCCCGGCGCTGCGTTCCGGCGGGGAGAGCGACGACCGCAGCATCTCGACGGTCGCCTACGAGCGCTGGGTCAGCCAGACGGTGGATCGGTATCTGGGTGACGTCGCTCGACGATTTTCCGTGGCGCTGGTGGTCGTCTCCGTCGTCATCGACGAGCACGAGTGGTTTCGCGTGCACGTGCATCAGTCGCGCCGCGCGGTCGCGCGCGGCACGTCTCCCCGGACGTGGACCTTCATCCGGCAGGTGCTCGAAGGACGTGAGCCGGTCGTCGTCCCCGATGTTCAGCAGCATCCGTTCTTCGCGCGCGAGGAATTTCCGCCGGCCGGAATGCTGCGGGGATATGTCGGCGTCCCCGTGCAGTCCGAGGGCGACCACGTCAGCGGCGCGCTCTGCGTGTTCGACATGGAGCCGCTGGTCTTCGACGCGCGAGCGCTCGACGCACTGTCGGAAACGGGACGCCGCCTCGCCCTGGAGCTGGACCTCAGCCGGGAGCGCGTGGACAGCCACGAACGCTTCACCGCGCTCTCGCGTCTCGCGCTGACCGATCCCGTGACGACGCTAGCCAATCGTCGCGGCGGAGAGGAGGCGCTGGCGCGAGAGGTCGCGCGCGCGCGGCGCACCGGCTCGCCGCTGAGCCTGGTGCTCTTCGACATCGACCGCTTCAAGAGCGTCAACGATCACGCAGGGCACGCCGTCGGCGATCGCGTGCTGCGCGGCATCTCGGAGATCCTGTCAGCCTCGCAGCGCGGATCGGATCTGGCGATGCGGTGGGGCGGCGAGGAATTTCTCGTGCTGCTGCCGGACGTCGGACTGGCTGGCGCGCGGATCTTCGCCGAGCGCGTTCGCGAGAACGTGCAGAGCCTGAATGTCGCTGAGGCGGGCAAGATTACCGTGTCGGCCGGCGTCTCGGAGCTCGTCGGCGACGAGGATCCCGCCGTCGCCCTCGCGCGCGCCGACGCGAACCTCTATCGCGCCAAGGCGGCCGGCAGAAACCGCGTCGAAGTCGATCAGGCGCAGGCGATTCTCTGACGTTGCGCCGCCCGTTTCAGCCTCCACGCCGGTAGTTGCTGCTGACCAGAAACGCGTACCCCGCGTTCACGCCGATCATCGTCAGCACGGCCGCCGTCCGGTTGTGCCTCCACAGCTTCTCGACCGCGAAGATCGTGCCTGCGGTCGCGCCCACCTTGATGGCCAGCATCGCGCCGACGTTGTCACTCGTCGGCTGCATCAGGGGGTTCAACTCCACGTAGCCGCGTGACGTGGCGCGACGTGTCGAGTGCACGTCGAGCACCTGCAGCGTCGCAAACGAGGCATACAGCGCTGGAAGCACAGCAGGCCGCTCCGGCCTGGGCATCGAGATGGCGCTTGGCGGCAACGGGAGGCGTGTCGGCTGCTGGACCAGGTACGGGATCACCATCGACATGGCCGGCAACAAATCGTGGGAGTGCGCTTCGACGAGTTGCGCGGGAAGGTGCGCGAGGGCCGCGCAGACGAAAATCCAGCCCGTTGGGGCTGCCCGGCAGATTCTGGTCACAGACCGGCCCCGACTTCCAGGGGAGCGCGTCAGCTCGAGTTCCTGCGCGAGGGCTTCTGCGGCGCAGGGGTGGAAGTCGCAGTTGCCGCAAGAAGCCGGCCAACCTCGTCAGCTCGCGGGTCTGAGGATACGAACCGTCGCGCGCCGCTGCTACTGAAAGCTTTGATTACACCTGTTGTCGTGATCGCTACTCGGCGTCCCATCGCGCCAGCGCTGTCGCCGGCGCGCGGTCGACGACATCGAAGTCGCCGGCGAATGCCTCCAGACATGACGTATAGAAGAGCTGGCCGAGCTCAACGTGCGCGGGATGCGCCAGGTAAGTCTGAAGGCCGCCGAGGTCGTCGAACTCGATGACGCCGCAGTAGTCGTAGGCACCGGGCAGGCTGTCGTACGCGGCGCCAGTCTTCACGCGGCGTCCCACGCGATAGCCGCGAACCGACTCGATGCTCGACAGCGCGCGCTCGAGCACAGCGGCAAACCGCGCCCGCTCCTCGCCGGTGAGGTCCTTTCGCGGAGTGAAGAGGACAACGTGCGAGATCATCGCCGGACCTTCTTCACCAGCCGCGTGCCGCCCTTGCGCCCGCGCTCCTCACGAGGCGTGCGGTCAGACCGGTCGCGGTCGTCGCGATCGCCCTTGGGCCGGTTCGGGTCGATCGGGCCGCTCGTCAGGCTTGGGTCGCCACGGACGATCGCCGGGCCGCCTTGCGGCTTTGGGCGCCAGGGCTTGTCGCCGCGCGCGCCTCGGGCTTCGGCTTCCATGGGCGATCGCCGGCGCCGCCTTGCGGCTTCGGCCGCCAGGGCTTGTCGCCGCGCGCGCCTTCGGGCTTCGGCTTCCACGGGCGATCGCCGGGGCCGCCTTGCGGCTTTGGCCGCCACGGCTTGTCGCCGCGCGCGCCTTCGGGCTTCGGCCGCCACGGGCGATCGCCGGCGCCGCCTTGCGGCTTTGGCCGCCACGGCTTGTCGCCGCGCGCGCCTTCGGGCTTCGGCCGCCACGGGCGATCGCCGGCGCCGCCTTGCGGCTTTGGCCGCCACGGCTTGTCGCCGCGCGCGCCTTCGGGCTTCGGCTTCCACGGGCGATCGCCGGAGCCGCCTTGCGGCTTCGGCCGCCACGGCTTGTCGCCCCGCGTGCCTTCGGGCTTCGGCCGCCACGGACGATCGCCGGCGCCGCCGTGCGGCTTTGGTCGCCACGGCCTGTCGCTGCGCGCGCCTTCGGGCTTCGGCTTCCACGGGCGATCGCTGGAGCCGCCTTGCGGCTTCGGCCGCCACGGCTTCTCACCGCGCGTGCCTTCGGGCTTGGGCCGCCACGGTCTGTCGCCGCGCCCGCCATCGGGCGGCCGTCGTGCGGACTCGCCCTCGCGAGGCGGCCTCGGATCGGCCCGCGGCTGCCACGGCTTGCGCGGCCCGCCAGCCGCGCGATCGCCGCCGGCCTCTCGCGCGCCGTCCTTCGGCCCTGGCTTTTTCTTCTTGAAGCGATCGCGAGGATCGCGATGTGCGCCGCCCGGCCGCCATTCCTTGCCCCGTCGCTCTGAAGGCGCGGCCGGACCGCCGCCGTGCGCCTCTTCCTGCGAGGCCCAGAGGCGACCGCGCTCGAACCACTTCAGCACGGCGTCGGGCTGCTTGGCGCGCAGGCGCTCGAACGTCGGCATCAGCTCGTCGCGCTCGCGCGCGCGGAACGCCGTTGGCGACTCGCCGATCAGGATCGTCCAGTAGGCATGTCGCGGGGGCATCAGGCTAGTCCTTCCAGACGCTTCAGTTTCTCGACGAGGGTGGTGCGCTTCAGATTGAGCACTGTCGCCGCCGCCGCCTTGTTCCCGCCAGTACGCTCCAGCGCGCGGCGGATGACCTCGTGCTCGATTCGCGAGATGAAGGCGTCGAAGTCCAGGCCGTCATCCGGCAGCGACAGTCCGGGAATCAGATCGACCGCATCGGAGGCCGTCTGGACGTCCGGCGGCAGGTCGGCGATCTCGATCTGCTGCCGCGAACCGGAGAGCGCGACGCCGCGCTCCATCGCGTTCTCCAGCTGCCGCACGTTGCCCGGCCACGCGTGCGTCATCAGCGCGCGCATCGCCGCCTGCGACACCGTCATCGTCGGCCGCTGGGCCTCGCCGCAGAACTTCTGCAGGAAGTGCTGGACGAGCAGCGGGATGTCTTCGCGCCGATCGCGCAGCGGCGGCAGCGTCACCGGGATCACGTTCAGCCGGTAGTAGAGGTCTTCACGGAAGCCGCCTTCGGCGACCATGCGCCCGAGATCGGCGTTGGTGGCGGCGATGACGCGCACGTCGACCTTGATCGTCTGCGAGTCGCCGACGCGCTCGAACTCGCGCTCCTGCAGCACGCGCAGCAGCTTCATCTGCAGCGGCATGCTCATCGTCCCCACTTCGTCGAGGAAGAGCGTGCCGCGATGCGCCTGCTCGAGCCGGCCCTGCCGGCTGCCGATGGCGCCGGTGAATGCGCCGCGCACGTGGCCGAAGATCTCCGCCTCGAGCAGGTTCTCGGGGATGGCGCTGCAGTTCAGCGCGACGAATTTCTGCGCGCGGCGCGGGCTGGCGTGATGAATCGCGCGCGCGACCAACTCCTTGCCCGTGCCGGTCTCGCCGGTGATGAGGATCGTGCTCGCGGTGCGCGCGACGGTCTCCAGCGTCTGAAACAGATCGCGCATCGCCCGGCTCCGGCCGATGATGCCCTCGAAGCTGTATCGCTGCTGCAGCTGCTCGCGCAACCACGCGTTCTCCGACTTCAGCCGCCGCTGCTCGATGGCGCCGTCGAGCGCGTGCCGCAGCTCGTCGAACTGGAACGGCTTGGTCACGAAGTCCGCCGCGCCGCGCTTGATGACTTCCACCGCGTCGCGGACGGTCCCGTATCCGGTGACGACGATGCCGATGATCTCGGGGTAGCGCTCGACGGCGGCCTCGATGACGCGAGTGCCGTCGATGCCTGGCAGCCGCAGATCGGTGATGACGATGTCGAAGGCGAATTCGGCCAGGGCCTCGAGGGCCCGCTCGCCGTTTTCCGCCTGGACGACCTCGTAGCCGTGGTCCGCCAGGCGCTCGGCGACGGCTGTCCGCAGCGGGGCCTCGTCCTCGACCAGGAGCAGATGTTTAGGACTATCAGCCATTTATGGGAGCGTCGGCATTTTGACAGTCAATGGCTGAGCCAGTCAAGACAACGCGCTGGGGAACCGTCTGCCGCCGGCTCGTCGAGCCGCCCCGCGCTGCCGGAAAATCGGGCGGTCTATAGCCGAGTCACTATCTCACCGATACCACTTGCGTCTGGAGGTCAGGACTTTGGAGCGTCGAGCCATTTCCATTACGCAAGCGTGCGAGTCTGTTGGCGTCAGCCGCCGCACTATCTACAACTGGATGGCGGCCGGGAAGGTGCAGTACGTCCGCACCGCCGGTGGCGCGGTCCGCATCTTCGAGGACACGCTGTGGCGTGCACCGCAGGTCGGCGAAGACCTGGCGGCCATCGCCGCTGATGACCGGCAGGCGTAGAATGTCGCCGATTGTGCCGATCGGCAGCGGGCTTCGGCTGCCGCCCCTCATGTCCGAGTCCGCCGATCTTCGCGCGCTGTTCCATCGGCTGAACAACCAGTTGGGCACGATCCTCGCCCACGCGGAGTTGCTCGAGTCCAAGGCGCCGTCCGATCTCGAACGGAGCCGCGCCACGCAAATCGTCTCGAGCGCGCTCGAGGCGATGACGACGGTGCGCTCGATTCGCGAGCAGGCCGTCGACGGTCCCGCCGAGAGCTAGTCGTCTGCCCGTCACCGGGTGACGGGGTTCCTGCCAGGTCCCCAGTTCGCTCCCTCCGACCTCAAGTCGTCTCGATTCCAATTACAAAACCGTCAGCCGCCCTCGAAATTGTAAGTCGAGGATGTCAAATTCTTGTCTCAACAGTAGGGCTTGATGTCGCAATTTTGACGATCTCAGCAGTTTTGGGGGGTCCGGTTCTGCACGTCGGTTCTGGGCGATTCACGTTCTAATCGCTAATTTTTCAGTGGTTTACAGCGCTTCACCGCACTTGCCGTCCTCTCCCGGCGAGAAGTCCGGCGGAAATGGCACTTCCGTTGCGATACGGCAGCTCGACTGAGCCCGTTTGCCAGTCCTTAAGGAGAAGCCCGATGTCGCTCCCCGCCGCCAACCCGAGTCAGCGCATTGTCGCCGGTCTACCGTTTGTCGAGGCCCTTGCCCGCCGCATGGCGTCATCGATGCCTCATTCCATCGACATCGGCGACCTCGTGCAGGACGGCGTCATCGGTCTCATCGACGCGGCGAATCGCTTCGACGCCGATCGCGGCATCAAGTTCGAGACCTTCGCCGAGCGGCGCGTGCGGGGCGCCATGATCGACGCGCTGCGCAAGGACGCCTGGCCGCGCGGCGTGCGCCGCCAGCGCCGCGAGCTGGAAGCCGCGCGCGAAACGCTGCGCCGGGAGCTGGGATGCGAGCCGTCGCTGGCCGATCTGGCCGCCAAGGTCGGGTCCGACGAAAAGCGCCTGAGCCGCACCATCGTCCGCATCAACACCATCGAGTCCACCTCGCCTCTCGCCAACGCCGATCACACCGACGAGTCGACGCTGCCGGCGGCGCTGCTGCCCTCGGAGCCGGAGCGTCCGGATGCCGCCTACGAGCGCACCGAAGTCGAGGACCGCGTGAAGGCCGCCATCGAGTCGCTGCCGTGGCGCGAGCAGAAGGTGATCGGGCTCTACTACTACGGCGAAGTGACGATGAAGCAGATCGGCAACGAGATCGGCGTCAACGAGTCCCGCGTCAGCCAGCTGCACGCGCGCGCGATTCGGCGGCTGCGCGAAGCCCTCGGGCCGACGATGGCGCCGGCGCAGGCCGCTGCCGTCCTGAAGTCGACCGTGCTGCAGTTCCTGCAGAAGCCGGCGATGATGAAGGCGACGACGCCAACTCGTGCCGAGGCGCCTGGCGTGGTGATCCCTTACGCGAGCACGTCGCGCGCCGCGCGCAGCAAGTCGCCGAGCCGGAACGGCTTCGCGAGCCAGCGGCAGCCGCTCTCCTCGAGGAAGCGCTCGGCCTCGGTGCCGACGACGTCGCCGGTGACGAAGATCAGGCGCGCGGCCAGCGCCGGCGTGGTGGCGGCAATCGCGCGGTAGAACGCCATGCCGTCGACACGCGGCATCTTCAGATCGCAAATCACCAGATCGTAGGGGCGCTCGGCGACACGCTCGAGCGCCTCTTCTCCATCCCCCGCCCGATCGACGACGAAGCCGGCGTCGGTGAGCGAGTCGCTCACCGCGGAGGCGAGCGCCGGTTCGTCCTCGACGACCAGCACACGACGCCCGGCCAGCTGCTTCAGCTCGGCCGCCGTTGGCGGCGCCGTTGCCGGCTGGCGCGCCATGCCGTCGGTGACCGGCAGCTCGACGAAAAAAGACGCGCCGCGGCCCGGCGACGACTCCAGGCGGATGCGGCCGCCGTGTTCCTGCACGATCGCGTACACGACCGTGAGGCCGAGCCCGGTGCCCTTGCCTACTTCCTTAGTCGTGAAAAACGGATCGAAGATCTTGGCCTGCACGTCGCTGGGTACCCCCGGGCCGTCGTCGTTGATCTCGAGGACCAGCGACTCGCGGTTCATGTCGTGCCAGGTCCGCACGACGAGGGTGCCGCGGCCGTTGGCGGCGAGCACCGCCTGCTCGGCGTTGATGACCAGGTTCAGCAGCACCTGCTGGATCTGATGCGGGTCGGCGAAGATGTGCGGCAGTCCCGACGCCAGCGCGTCGATGACGACGATGTTGGTGACGCGCTGCTCGTAGGCGCGCAGGGCCAGCGTCTCGCGCACGACCTGGTTCAGATCCACCATCGTCCGCGTGCTCTGCCGCTTTCGTGCGAACGTGAGCAGTTGCCGCACGATCTTCGCGGCGCGCTCGGCCTCGTGCAGGATGACGTCGACGCTGCGCCGCGTGCTCTCGTCGAGCGTGCGCGTCGCCAGCCGCTCGGACCACGTCAGGATCGTCGCCAGCGGGTTGTTCAACTCGTGGGCGACGCCGGAAACGGTCTGGCCGAGGGCCGCCATCTTCTCGGCCTGGAGCAGCTGCTGGTACAGGTCGCGCGACTGATCGTCCAGCTTCTTGCGCTCGCTGACGTCGCGGACCAGCGCGTCGACGCGCAGCATGTCTCCGGGCCCGTAGGGCTCGGCGTGCGCGGTGATCTCGAGCCAGATCGTGCGGCCATCGGCGCGCTTCAGCCGGAGGAGATAGTCCGTGACGACGCCATCGGCGAGCAGCCGCCGGAGAAATCCTTCGCCGGCCTGCGGGTCGTCGAACCGCGACGCGTCGAACGGACGCACTTCTTCTTCGGGCGTCTCGGGGGCGAATCCGAGCATCAACTTCAGGTGGGGATTGGCGGCCAGCGTGACCGTGCGTGACTTCGACAGCAGGCCGCTGTAGATGCCCTCGTGCACGGCCTCGAAGAGCCGCGCAAGGGTCTCGGCGCGAACCTGGGACTCCCGGCCGTGAAACGCGGAGAAGTCGGTCGGCACTTCCGCAAATTATACGGTGAAGGTCGCTCGGCTCCCGGATGATTGTTCCGGCTGCGGAGACGTGCTCGTAGTGCCGATATAGGTATCGCGCGCCTTGACGGTCGTCTCGGCCCGGGGCTACGCTCTGAATCCGAGTGTTGGAGGAGTTTCATGCGGAAGATGTGGTTGGCCGGCGTCGCACTGGTGGCGATGGCGGTGGCGACGTTCCCGGGAGCGTCCGGGGTCGCCGCACAGACGAAGAGCACTCGCCCGACCGTGGCGTTGCTCGATTTCGATTTCGGCACCGTCCAGCAGTGGTGGAGCGGCAACTGGGACATCGGCAAGGGCATCTCGGACATGATCGTCGACGAGCTCGTCAACGACGGGTCGTATCGCGTGATCGAGCGCAAGCGCCTGGATGCCATCCTCGCCGAGCAGAACTTCTCGAACAGCGAGCGGGCTGACCCCAGCGCCGCAACGGTGGCGAAGCTGGGGAAGGTGCTCGGCGTGAAGTACCTGATCGTCGGCTCCATCACCAAGTTCGGCATGGAGCAGAAGAAGCAGGGCATCGGCGGCGGCGGCTGGGGCGTCGGCGGGTTCGGCGTGGGAAAGGTCGGCCGCGAGAAGGGCAAGGCCAACGTCGCGATTACCGCCCGGGTGATCGACATCAGCACCGCCGAAATCATGGCCAGCGCCAAGGGCGATGGCACGTCCTCGCGCAGCGGCCTGCTGCTCGGCGGCGGCGGTGGCGGCTGGGGCGGCGGCGGGATGGGCGAGATCGACATGAGCTCGTCGGACTACCGCGAGACGGTGCTCGGCGAAGCCACGGAGCTTGCGGTCAAGTCGGTGACGGAGAAGCTGATCGCCGCCAAGACGCGCCTCGAGTAGGTTTCGAGTCCATCGGCTGTTAAGACGGGCGTTCCGGCCATCCGGGACGCCCGTTTTTCTTTAGTGCCAGCGCCGCCAGGAAGCATCCGCGGTCTGTTCCAGCCACCGTGGGCCCGCCCAACAACAGAACAATATTCTCTATTCAAGAACAATTATCAGAAGTTACGTTGGAATGCAACGATGCTGTTCTGATAGCATATTCGCAGGCAGTCGGCATGCTCGATCCCATCGATCTTCAGATTCTCGACCTCCTCCAGACAAACGCCCGCACACCTCAGGCCGAGATCGCCCGCGTGGTGGGCCTGGCCCCGTCGGCGGTCCTCGAACGGCTCCGCAAACTGGAAAGCCGCGGCGTGATTCGCGGCTATGCCGCGCAGATCGATCCCAAGGCGGTCGACCAGCGACTGCTGGCCTTCGTCGCGCTGCGGACGACAGACCGCCCTGGCGAGGCGCGAGTCGGCCAGGCGTTAGCAGCCGTCCCTGAAGTCCTGGAGATCCATCACGTCGCCGGTGACGACTGTCTGCTGCTGAAGGTGCGCGCCCGCGACCCGGAGCACCTCTCGCAGATCCTGCGGGATCGGCTCGGCCGCGTGGAAGGGCGTGAAGTCGACGCGCACCACGATCGTGCTCGAGAGCATCAAAGAGAGCGTGCGGCTACCTATCGGCCCGGCCATCGACCCAGACGAGGTGCCGTCATGAGCGCCGCGCCGCGCTCTGCCTACATCGCCTGGATTGCCGTCTGCATCATCTGGGGCACCACGTATCTCGGGATTCGCGTCGCGCTCGAGGCGGTTCCTCCGGCGCTGATGGGCGGCATCAGGTGGACGATCGCCGGACTCATCCTGGCGGCGGTCGCGCGCTTTCGCGGGGAACGGCTGCCAGCGGTGGCGCTGTGGCCCTCGCTCGCGCTGCAGGGCCTGATGATGATCGGGTTCGGCAACGGGTTCGTGAACTGGGCCGAGCAGCACGTGCCGAGCGGCCTGGCGGCGGTGACGCTGGCGACCTCGCCCTTCTGGATGTCGGGCGTGGAAGCCCTGCGCGGCGACGGCGAACGGCTCTCGAGGCGCGCGCTGGCCGGACTGGTGCTCGGGTTCAGCGGCATTCTCGTGCTCGTCTGGCCCGACCTGCGGATCGGCGACGCAGCGGGCCTTCAGTTCACGCTCGGCGTGATCGCGCTGCAAGGCGCCTGCCTCGGGTGGGCGATCGGCTCTTCGTATTCCAAGCGCCATCCGCACAACGGATCGGTCTTCGCCGCGACGGCCGTGCAGATGCTGTTCGGCGGCGCGATGATGCTGGCGGCGGGCACGCTGCTCGGCGAATGGCCGCGTGTGCACCTCGAAGGACGCGGGCTCTGGGCGCTCACCTATCTCGTGCTGGTGGGTTCGATCGGCGGTTTCGTGTCCTACATCTACGCCCTGCAGCACCTGCCGGTCGCGACGGTCTCACTCTATGCCTATGCCAACCCGCTCATCGCGGTCGTCCTCGGCGCGGCGTTGCTGGGAGAGCCGTTCACGACGCGCACCGTCATCGCGATGGCGATCGTCTTTGCCGGCATGACCATGGTCCGAGCACGCAAGCCGTCGACGGCGCCCAAGCCGTCGCAGGTCGCTCCGGCCTCGGTAAGGGGCGCGAAGCTCCAGACGTAGACGCGAGGTGGCATTCAGCACCACTCGGCCAAAATCACCACCTGGCAACTTGAGCACTTGGCACTTTGCACTTTGCATTTCCCACTCCCCACTGGTTAGTCTCACCCTAATGGCCCGGCTTCCTGCTGTCTCGGCCGTCTCGGCGTCTTCCGAGGGCTGGGGCTTCTTTCTCTGCACCGACAAGTCCGTCCGCACCGGACGCGGCGGGGACTACCTCGCCCTGACGCTGAGCGATGCGACGGGCGAGCTTGCCGGCCGGGTGTTCGAGAACCTGGACCGGCTTCGCGAAGAGTTCGACGCCGGCGAGTTCGTCAAGGTGCAGGGCCGCGCGAATCAACACAACGGCCGCCTCCAGTTCATCATCGAGAACATCCGCCGCGTGATGACGTCGCCCGACTCGCAGGATCGCCGCGACGGCTTCCGCGAGGAGCTGATCGTGCCGGCCGCGCCGCGGCCCGTTGACGAGATGTGGACCGAGCTGCTCCAGGTGGTGGCGGCCGTCCAGAATCCCCATCTCAACGCGCTGCTGACGCTGATCATCGCCGAACACGAGGCGAGGCTGCGCCTCTGGCCCGCGGCTCGCGTGGTCCATCACGCGTATCGCGGCGGGTTTCTCGAGCACATCCTCACGATGGCCGAAGCAGGCCGGACGCTGGCAACGCTCTACGGTGCTAACGCCGATCTCGTCGTGACCGGCGCCATCCTCCACGACATCGGCAAGCTGCGCGAGCTCGAGTACGACACGATCACGACGTATACGCGCGAGGGCAATCTGATCGGCCACGTCACGCTCGGGTCGATCATGGTCAACGACGCGTGCCGCGCGATTCCGGAGTTCCCCGAGACGCTTCGCGACGAAGTGCTTCACCTGATCGTCTCGCACCACGGCGAGCGGGCGCATGGCGCTCCGGTGGAGCCGCTCTCCGTGGAGGCCTACATCCTGTCGTCGGTCGACGCGCTCGACGCGACCATCAACCAGGTCCGGCGGGCGATTCGCGGCGACGAGTCCGGCGCGGAGTTCACCAGCTACCAGCCGCGGCTCGGACGCGTGCTGTGGAAAGGTCCGCAGACGTGAGATCGCGCGCCGTCCGGCTGTCGCTGGCCGCCTGGCGCGCAGTCGCGATGGCCGCGTGCCTGGCTGGCTCCGCGTCGAGCGCCCTCGCGCAGGCACCGAGCACGGCCCCCGCGCCTGCGGAAGCCGTCCAGCCGCCGGCGGAGAAGTCGGCCGGGATTGGCGAGATCGTGCAGTTTCTCGCGGGCGGCGCGGTCGGACTGGGCATCCACGAAGGCGGGCACCTGCTGTTCGGGACGATGCTGGACGCGGATCCGGGCCTCAAGACCGTGCACTTCGGTCCGATCCCGTTCTTCGCGATTACCCATGACGACGTGTCGCCGGCCCGTGAGTACGCGATCGCGGCATCCGGGTTCTGGATGCAGCACGCGTCGAGTGAATGGCTGCTCACCCGACGGCCGGGTCTGCGCGGCGAGCACGCCCCGGTGGCCAAGGGCGTGCTCGCCTTCAACGTCGGCGCGTCGGTGGCGTATGCAGCGGCGGCCTTCGGCCGCTTCGGGCCGTACGAGCGCGACACGCGGGCGATGGCCGACGCGCTCGGCGTGGCCGAGCCGTGGGTCGGTGCGATGATCCTGGCGCCGGCGGTCCTCGATGCGTGGCGCTACGTCAAGCCAGACGCGCGCTGGGCGGCATGGCTCTCCCGCGCTGCGAAGGTGGGATCGGTTGTGCTGGTCGTTCGTGCGGCGCGCTGATGCTTGGCCGGCAGAGCCAGCACAGGAGGCGTTACCCGAGGTCCCGCGCGTGCAATCCGCGCAGGTCGGCGTTGCACGCGTGGCGATCTGTCGACGGCGCCTGGTCTTCCGGCTGGCCGCCGCCGCGAGGACCGAGGGCGAACGTCATCGTCCCTTCGACGACGACCTCTCCGTTGACGCGCCCGACGCCCTTGAGGACGCCCATGCGGCTGCGCAGGCGCTTCACCACTGCCTCGATCTCGACGACGTCGCCCGGGCGAACCGGCTTGCGGTAGCGCACCTTCTCGATGCCCATGAAGAAGATCAGCTTCTCGCGGTTCTCCGGCTTCGAGAGGATCATGATCGCCCCGACCTGTGCCACCGCTTCGGTGAGGATCGTCGGCGGCAGCACTGGACCTTCGGCCGGATGTGCCAGCGTCCGCTCGTTGAGCGACACGTTCTTGATGCCGACGATCCGCTTGTCGGGCTCGAACTCCGTGATGCGATCGACCAGCAGGAACGGGTAGCGGTGCGGCAGGATCCGCTCGATCGCGGTGTAGTCCAGAGGCAGGGGCAGCGGATCCATAACAGTCTCGATCATCTCAGTAGCCTACGGTCACGCCGTCGAGCCGCGGGTCGGATGCGCCAAGCCGCAGGCCGGTCGCCGGGTCGATCATGATCGCGTGCACGTCGCCCATGTCCGGACCGGCCTCGGTGGCGTGGCCCATCGCTTCGAGCGCCGTGACGACGTCGGTGGGGAATCCCTGGCGCTCGAGGCGAATCACGTCGGGCAGCCACTGGTGGTGGAAGCGCGGCGCGTCCACGGCTTCCTGCACGTCCATCTTGAACTCGACGACGTTGAGCACCACCTGCAGCACCGTCGTGATGATGCGGCTGCCTCCGGGGCTGCCGACGACCAGCCTGGTCTGGCCGTCCTTGACCAGGATCGCCGGCGTCATGGAGCTCAGCATCCGCTTCCCGGGCGCGACGGCGTTGGCCTCGCCGCCCACGAGGCCGAACATGTTCGGCGAGCCGGGCTTCGCGCTGAAGTCGTCCATCTCGTTGTTCAGCAGGAAGCCCGCGCCGGTGACGGTCTGCCCGTTGCCGTACGACCCGTTCAGCGTGGTCGTCGTCGCGACGGCGTTGCCGTCGGCATCGACGACCGAGTAGTGCGTGGTCTCCGAATGTTCGAGGCCGCGGGGCTGCCCGGGCTTCACGTCGCGGCTCGGTGTGGCGCGGGTTTCGGAGATGCCATTCCGCAGGCGCTCCGCATACCGGCGCGAGAGCAGCCCGGCGACCGGCACGTCGAAGAACTCGGGATCGCCCAGCCACTCCGACCGATCGGCGTACACGCGCCGCGCCGCCTCGGCAACCAGGTGGATGGTGCGCGATGAGTTGTGGCCGTAGTCGCTGAGAGGGAATCCCTCGAGGACGTTCAGCAGCTGCACCAGCGCGACGCCGCCAGAACTGGGCGGCGGCATCGAGACGACGCGGTGGCCGCGGAACATGCCGGTGATGGGCGCGCGCTCGCGGGGAACGTACGCGGCGAGGTCGGCCTTGGAGATCAGGCCTCCGCTGCGCTCCATCTCGGCGGCGATGAGGTCTGCGATTGGTCCCTTGTAGAACGCGTCGGGACCCTGCGCGGCGATCAACTCGAGCGTGTGCGCCAGTTCCGGCTGCACGAGTCGATCGTCCGGCGAGAGTGCTGATCCGTCCGGCTTCAGGAACACCCGCGCCGACGACGGGAACTGCGCGAGCAGGCGCTCGGCGCTCTTGAGCGAGTCGGACAGCGACCAGCTGACTGGAATGCCGTTACGAGCGAGGGCGATGGCCGGCGCCATCACTGCGGCGAGCGAGAGACGGCCGTAGCGCTTCTGCGCGAAGGCCATGCCGGCGACGGATCCGGGCACGCCCGACGCCAGCGCGCCGACGCGGCTTCGAGCGGCCACCGGCTCGCCAGCCGGGTCCAGGAACATGTCGCGGTGCGCCCGGCTGGGCGCCATCTCACGGTAGTCGATGGACGTCTCGCGGCCATCGGCCATGCGGATGACCATGAAGCCGCCGCCGCCGATGTTGCCGGCGGCCGGGTGCGTGACGGCGAGCGCGAAGCCCACCGCAACCGCAGCGTCGACGGCGTTGCCGCCTTGCTGCAGCACCTGGAGGCCGGCGCGGCTGGCGTGTTCGTCGGTCGAGCCCACCATGCCGCGGCGGGCACGCACCGGCTCGCGCGAGGCGCTCTGCACCTGCACGGCGCTCGCCATGGCGGCGAGCAGCAGCAGAGCGAGCGTCCAGCGCCGGGATCGGGGCATGTGGAGGAGTCCTGCAACGCACCGGACCGACCGGCGCAAGTCGAGGTTTATCAGTATAATCCGGGACTGGCCGGCCACGCCGGCCGCTCCCTTCCCGTAGGTCTTTAACGCGCTCCTCGATGTCAGAGTCTCCGTTTCCTGCTGCTCAAACCGCCGGCGATTCGGGCGAAGCCGCCCAGCTGCTGGTGACGCTGTTCGAACTTGGCCGCGAAGTCACTTCGGTCCTCGATCTCGACGAGCTGTTCGAGAAGATCCCTCAGCTGCTCTCGCGGCTCACGACGTTCAAGGCCTTCGCCGTCTGGCTGGTCGACGAGAAGCGTCAGGATCTCCGCATTGCCTACGCCGTCGGCTACCCGGAGGACGTGAAGCGCAGCTTCAGGCTGGCCATCGGTCAGGGGATCGTCGGCACCGTCGTCGCCGAGGGCCGGTCGCTGGTCGTCGACGACGTGCTGGCGGACCCGCGCTATGTCGGACACATGACTGACGTGCGGTCGCAGATCGCGGTGCCGCTCCGTCGCAAGAAGCGCGTCATCGGCGCGCTCAACCTGTACGGTGACCAGGTCGGTCAATTCACGCCGCGCGACGAGGCGTTGCTGCGACAGTTCGGCGCGCACCTCGCCGTCGCGATCGAGAACGCCCGGCTCTTCGAGCGCGAGAAGGCCTACGTGGAGACGCTCGAGACGCTGGCCGAGATCGGCCGCGAGGTCGCCGCGATTCTCGACCTCGAGCAGTTGCTCGAGCGTGTTGCGACGCTGCTGCACAAGGTGGTGACGTACCGGACGTTCGGTATCTTCCTGCTCGACGAAAAACGGGGCCTGCTCGAGCAGAAGCTGGCGATCCGCTACGGCGATCATGCGGGCTTTCCGCACCTCAAGCTCGGCGAAGGGCTGATCGGCCATGCCGCGCTCTCGAAGCAGGTGATCAACGTCCCAGACGTGTCGAAGGACCCACGGTACATTCCGTGGGTCGAAGACTGCCGGTCCGAGCTGGCGATTCCGCTGCTGGTGAAGGACCGGTGCATCGGAGTGATGGACCTCGAGAGCCCGGAGTACGACGCCTTCGGCAAGCACGACGTCGAGGTGCTCTCGGCGCTGGCGAGCCAAGTGGCGGTGGCGATCGAGAACGCCCGGCTCTACGAAGCGCTTCGCGCCAACGAAGACCGGATCGAGCGCGAGCTGCAGTTCGCCCGGCGCGTGCAGGCGGCGCTGCTGCCGGCGGGGCTGCCCAAGCGGATGCGGGGCGTCGACGTGGCCGCGCACTTCACGCCGGCACGCGAGCTTGGCGGCGACCTGCACGACTTTCTCTCGCCGGAATCGAACAGCCTCGTCGTTGCCGTGGGAGATGTCTCCGGCAAGGGCGCGCCGGCCGCGCTCTACAGCGTGTTTGCCGCGGAGCTCGTCCGGTCGCGGACCTTCCGCCGCCGCTACATGCCCGAGCGCTTCAGCCCGGCAGGCGTGCTGATGTCGATCAACACGATCCTCTACGAGCGGCAGCTCGAGGGGTACTACTGCACGATGTGCTATGCGTACTTCGATCTCAAGCGCCGCACGCTGACGATGGCGAACTCGGGCCTGCCGTACACGCTCAGGAGCACGGCCGAGGGCTGCCGGCCGATCGAATTGCCGGGGCTGCCGCTCGGGTCGTTCCCTGGCGTGTCCTACGACCAGGTCGTGCTGGAGCTCTCGCCCGGCGACGTCTTCGTCTTCTGCACCGATGGCATCTACGAGACGTTCAACGCCGCCGAAGAAGAGTTCGGCGCGGACCGCGTCGCCGAGATCGTCCAGACGCACAGGAGCGAACCGGCTGCGAGCATCGTGCAGTCGATCGTCGACGCCGTCGAGGGCTTCAGGGGCGACGCGCCGCAGGGAGACGACATGACCGTCGTTGTCGTGAGGATAGGGTGAGCGGGTCGGGCAGGTCGCGCAGGTCCGGCGGGTCGCGCGGGTCCAGTGGGTCGAGGTTCGCGGGGTTACGCTGGGCTTACGCGGTGGCGATGGCGCTGTTGATGGCGACGACCGCGTTCGCGCAGAGCGCGCCGACGCTCGACGGAGAGCTGCGCGGGCAGTTCGAGCGCCGGCTCGAGTCGATTGCCGCCAACGCTGACGGCGTCGTCGGCTACGTCGTCCTGGATGTCAACACGGGCGACCGGTTCGCGAGGCTGGGCGCGACGCCGTTTCCGACGGCGTCGACGATCAAGCTCGCGATCCTCTACGAGCTGCTGAAGCAGGCCGAGGAAGGCAAGGTACCGCTCGACGCCGTGACGCCGATGGATCGCTCGCGTGCGGTCCCTGGCGGCCTGCTCTACGAGCTCACGAGCCCGGCGCTGTCGCCCCGTGACCTGGCGATCGCGATGATCCTGCAGAGCGACAACACCGCGACCAACGTCCTGATCGATCGCCTCGGCATGGCGGCGGTCAATCAGCGCATGGCCGGCCTCGGCCTGTCGAATACCCGCCTGCGGCGCCACATGATCGATCTCGAGGCGGCCCGTCGCGGCGACGAGAACATCTCGACGCCGGACGACCTCGCGCGGCTGGTGCTCGTGTTCCACAAGGGCGAGGGCCTCGACGCCCGCTCGAAGACCGCGGCGCTCGAAATCCTGCAGAAGTTCAAGCGCACGCCGATTCGCAGCGGCGTGCCCGCGAGCGTCGTCGTCGCCAGCAAGAGCGGGGAGCTGGAAGGCGTGCGCGCCGATGCCGGCGTCGTCTATCTGCCCGGCCGGCCGTACGTGTTCGTCGCCATGGGGACTTACTTGCGCGACACCGTGCCGTCGGCCGCCCTCGAGTCACTCGCCGGCGCAAGCTACGACTACTTCAGCCGTCGTGCGACCGCCAGCGCCTACGGACGACAGATCAAATAGCGGCCTGAAAAACGAAAGGGCCGGATGTCGAAGAAGACACCCGACCCCGTATGAAGGTAATCGGCCGCGCGCGAGTCGTGAACGCCTGCAATAGAAGCCCGGGATACGGCGGTGCCAGCGCCTGCCTGAGTTACGTATCCCGGTGACCCGGCGCGACCGAACACTCGAACTACAAGCTCCATGCCGATCGCATGGATCGCAAATTTCCTAGAAGTTCGAAGTACTTCTGGCTCTTCGGGCTGTCACTCGACGAGGACGGCTGCTATCTGAAGTGAACAGCTCTGGCGCGTGACCCCGGGAGCTGGGCGCGCCGCCTCCTCAGTACGCGCCCAGGTACCGATCCACTTCCCACGGCGAGACGTGGCGGATGTAGTCGAACCACTCCTCGCGCTTTGCCTCGACGAAGTGGTTGAAGATGTGGTCGCCGACGGTCTCGCGAATCATCTCGTCTTTCTCCAGCTCGTCGAGCGCCTCGCTCAGGTTGCCGGGCAGCTCGTCGATACGAAGATGGCGCCGTTCGCGGTGACTCATCTTGTAGATGTTCTTGTTCACCGGCGGTCCCGGATCGAGCTGCTTCTCGATGCCGTCCAGGCCCGATCGGAGCATCACGGCCAGCGCGAGGTAGGGGTTGCAGGACGGGTCCGGCATGCGGAGCTCGATGCGCGTCGCGTCGCCGCGCGCCGCCGGCACGCGGACCAGCGGACTGCGGTTGCGCTCGGACCAGGCGATGTTGGTCGGCGCTTCGTAGCCCGGCACCAGCCGCTTGTACGAGTTCACCAGCGGGTTGGTGATCGCGCAGAAGCCCTTGGCATGGCGGAGCAGCCCGCCGATGTACCACAGGCACGTCGGGCTGAGCTGCCACGGTCCCTCCGGATCGTAGAAGCTGTTCTTCCCTTGTGACAACAGCGATTGATGCGTGTGCATGCCCGAGCCGTTGATGCCGAAGATCGGCTTCGGCATGAACGTCGCGTGCAGTTCGTGCCTGAGCGCGACGTTCTTGACGACGAAGCGGAACGTGCTGATGTTGTCCGCCGTCGTCAGGACGTCGTCGTAGCGGAAATCGATCTCGTGCTGGCCTGCGGCGACCTCGTGATGGGCCGCCTCGACGTGGAAGCCCATCGCTTCGAGCGCCAGGACGATCTCGCGGCGGACGTCCTCGCCCTGATCGACCGGCGTGAGATCGAAGTAGCTGCCGGTGTCGTGCGTTTCGGTGGTCGGTGCGCCGTTCTTGCGCTGGAAGAGGAAGAACTCGGCCTCCGGGCCGGCGTTCATGTTGTAGCCGCGGTCGGCCGCCATCTGAATCACGCGCTTCAGCGTCGAGCGCGGGCACCCCTCGAACGGCTCGCCGTCCGGGCGGTAGATGTCGCAGATCATCCGCGCGACCTTCTCGCCGCCCGGATGCGCCCAGGGGAACACCGCAAAGGTGCTCAGGTCCGGGCGCAGATACATGTCCGATTCCTCGATGCGCACGAACCCTTCGATCGAGGAGCCGTCAAACATGATCTCGCCGTTCAGCGCCTCCTCGAACTGCCGGTCCGGGATCTCGACGTTCTTGATCGTCCCGAGGATGTCGGTGAACTGGAGCCGCAGGAACTTCACCCGCTCGCGCTCGGCCCGCTCGAGAATCGCGGCCTTTGCGGTGGCCGTCACGCCGTCTTGAGGGATCGGTCTGGCTGGCATCTCAGGACTGCTCCTCAGCTCCGCGTGCAAAGCGCCGCACGAAATCTTGCCGCCATGCAGGAAACAGGCGTCAATCCGCGGCCGCAAGCGGTGAATTCGTGCGAAGTGTACTTCAATTCGTGCGTCTGGCGCACCGTCTCGACAAGCCAACCATTCGCCGGCGGCTATCGTCTGACCATCCGTAGAGTTCACGACAGGCGGTCGGACGCCAGCAAGGACCCCGCGAGCGGTCCTCGCTCCGGCCACGGAGGACAGTCATGCGGATGTTTGGAGGCATCGCGGCCGCGCTCACCCTGGCCAGCGGGGTGGCGATGGCGGCGGCAACAGCGACCCAGGATCAGGAACCGCGGATCTGGGTCTCGAAGGACGGCGACGTCACGAAGGTCGTCGAGGACGTCCTGGAGCTAAGCGACCAGGACGGGCCGATCGGCGCCGACGTGCGGAAGCTCGCGGTGCTCGCCGGGCGTGGCGCGCAGCTCGGGGTGTCGGTCCGCGATCTGACGGTCGAGCAGGCGAAGACGCAAAGCGGCGCGGTGGTCGACACCGTGCGGCCCGGAAGTGCCGCTGAAAAGGCCGGCGTCAGGGCTGGAGATGTCATCACCGAGTTCGACGGCGAGAAGGTGCGCGGCGTCAGGCATCTGTCCCGCCTCGTCACCGAGACGCCCGACGGCCGAACGGTGAAGGCGTCGGTCCAGCGCGACGGCAAGCGCGTCGATTTGTCGGTCACCCCGGAGAGCGGATCGCTGGCCGGCGGACAGGACTTCGAGTTGATGGTGCCGCCGATGCGTTTCGAGGGCCGGGACTTCGAAGGCGATCTGAAGCGGAAATTCGAGCGCCCGATGCCGATGCCCGGCGGATCGTGGATGTTCAAGGGCATGCCCGGCGATCGCGGCCGGCTCGGCGTCTTGATTCAGCCGCTCGAGGAGCAGCTCGCCACCTACTTCGGGACATCCAGTGGCGTGCTGGTCACCAGCGTCACGGCGGACTCGCCCGCGGCGAAGGCCGGACTGAAGGCCGGCGACGTCATCACCGCCGTCAACGGCAAGGCGGTGGCCGAGCCGTCGGAGCTCGTCGACGCCGTACGAGCGGTCGAGGATGGAGCGGCCGTGACGATCGACTACACGCGCGACAAGAAAGCGCTGTCGGCGACCGCGACGCTCGAGAAGAAGGAGCCGGCGGAGTTGCCGCGGAAGCGGCAGAGCGCGCGACCGATCTAGGACGGGCGCGGCTTCAGCCGCGCCGTAGCCTGGCGGATCGGGCTGCTTACGTGGCGACCCGATCGGCCATATCGCCCTGGCTGACCTCTGCGACCGGCGTCACGACCGTTGCCAGCTGCGCCGAGAAGATCGTCGCCAGCGCCCGCACGTCGCCGTCCATCTCGCGGCCGTCGGCGATCTCGGCGGCCAGCACCCCTACGCAGCCATCGGCCGTGACGATCGGCGTGACCAGCGCACCCGGCGCGTCGGCGGCGCCGGCCACCGCGGTCAACTCTCCGGATCGCCAGGCGGCGGCGGTCGCGTTCCTGGCGTCGCTGCTGATGCTGCCGAGGCGAAGCAGCACCGCCGCCGGGTATCCATACGTGAACATCGGATAGAGCGACGCGCCCTGACGGTCGGCCACCCACACGATGACGCCTCGGGCGCTCAGCAACTCTGCAGCCCTGGCGAGCAGGCCCTGAACGTCGCCCGCGTCCAGCACTCGCGCGAGATCGCTGCAGACGCGTGACGCCTCGACGAGGTTCACCCGCGGAGCCACTGGCTGCGGTACGGCTTCTGCCGCGACCGGCGCTGGCAGGGGCGCTGCCGGCTGGGCGGCCGGCGGCTCGACCGGCTGTCGTAGCAGTGGTCTGGCGCTCGATCCCTCCTCGGCAATCGCCACCGGCTCGGCCTTCGCTTTCGGCTTCGGCGTCGCGCCCGGCAATGTCCTGAGAGGCGCCGACTCGGTGAGCGCGCGCATCGCCGTCAGCACATCCACTTCCGGCTCCGGCACCGGCGCCAGCAGCAGGATGACCAGCAACAGCGCCGCGGCCGCGCCCGCCGCCGCGTAGAACTGGCGGCTTCTGAGCGACGAGACGCTTACGGCCCCCGCCGCACGCTCGGTTTCAGCGGCGCCGCCGATCTGCTCCGACGCTTTGGTGAGGGCGCTCAGGCTCTCGGTGAAGATCACGTCCGACGCCATCAGCACCTGGCGGTTCTCGACGTACTGACGGACGCGGGTGTCGAGCTTGCGGAACTGCTCCAGGCTCGCGGCGGCGGCCTGGATTGCCGCGCGCGTCGGGTCGTTGGACGAGGCATGCGCCAGCTCGGCAAGGCCGGCGTCGACGCGGGCGAGGTGCTCGCCAGCCTGCTTCATCCAGAAATCGGAGCCCTGGCCTTCGGCGACGTAGGCCTGCTGCGCCGCGCGGAGCGCCGCGAGCTCGTCGCCGGTGGCGCGCGCCTGGGCGTCGAACCCGGCGGTGGAAGCGGTGGAGGCGGTGAGGGCGCGTTCGGCCCTGAAGACGACGAAACTGCCGGCGACGACCGCGCCGATTGCCACGAACAGAAGCAGGATGCGGAGTGAGCGGCTCGTCATGACGGCGTATCAGGTGTCCGTAGCGGTCCGTTCGCTCGTCAACGTGCGTGCGCGTGCTGGTTGCATCACATACGCCAGTCCACCGGGGAGACTCGCCAGGAAGGTCACCGCGAGATAGAGCAGCGCGAGTGACACCGCGGTTTCCGCCGGCACGCCGATTCGCCCGAAGAGCAGGATGTAGAGCGCCTCGCGCACGCCCAGCCCGTTGACGCTGACCGGCACCATCCCGGCCAGTGAGACGAGCGGAACGAACACGGCGATGGCCGCGAATGGAACATCGAGGGCCAGCGCTCGGGCGTTCAAGAATACCACGGCAATCACGACGGCCTGATGGACGAACGAAAGGCCGACGCCGACGAGCACGCTCACCGGCGCGCGCTTGTACGGCACCAGCGCCTGATAGAGCGACTCGGCGCGCGGGCGGAAACGGGAGAGCGGCGTCGCCGCGATCAGCCGATCGGCCAGTCGATAGACGACCGGGCTCGAGAGCACGACGTTGGCCGCGACGTAGCCGAGCGCGAGGACCCACGTGAGCACTCCGAGCGAGAGCCCGAAGAGCTCGACGGGCGGCGCGAACACGGCCGCGACCATCGCGACGATCACGAGCGAGCACAGCCCGACGTTCCGTTCCATGAATACCGACATCGTCGAGCGCGCGGTGGCGCCGGTCTCGCGCGTCAGCAGGAGCGCCTTCACCGCGTCGCCGCCGACGATGGTCGGCAGGAACAGGTTGAAGAACATGCCGATGAAGTAGAAGGCGAGCATGCGCTGGTACGGCACGTCGAGCGCCACCGGCGCGAGAAGCAGTTGCCACCGCCAGGCCGAGACCGCCTGGCCCGCGGCGTAGAGCAGCACCGCGGCGAAGACGACATCGAGCCGGGTGCGGCTCAGCTGACTGGCGATGGCGCTGGTGTCGGTCCAGTAAAAGACCAGCGCGTAGAGCGCGAGCGTGACGATCAGCTTCAGCCAGCGGGACATCACAGGCAGCCCGGCGGTGCCGGGAGAGCGCAGCGTGAACGGTGAAACCTGCCCACGTTCAGAACGTCGGCAAGTACGGCGTCAGCCAGCGGGCGATGAGCGTGAACTGGTCGGTGAAAATCAGGACGCCAATCGCGACGAGCAGCAGCCCGGACACGATCTCGATCGCGTGATAGTAGCGACGGATCTTCGCGAAGGCCGCAAAGAAGTGGTTGATGGCCAGCGCCGTGATGAGAAACGGCACCCCGAGACCCAGCGAGTACACCGCCAGCAGGCGGATGCCCTGTCCGACGGTCTCCTGCGAACCGGCGACTGCCAGGATGCCGGCGAGGATCGGGCCGATGCACGGCGTCCATCCGAAGGCAAACGCCAGCCCGACGACGAACGCGCCGACCACGCCGCGCGGCTTCTGCTCGACCTGGACGCGCTTTTCCGAATAGAGCCAGCCGATCCGCAGCACCCCCATCGTGTGCAGGCCGAAAAGGATGACGACCGCGCCGGCGACCTTGGTCAGCAGCCGCAGCCGTCCGGTTCCTGGCGCCAGCAGGAACTGGCCGATGGCGCTGGCCGCGGCGCCCAGCGACACGAACACCACCGAGAAGCCGAGGATGAAGAAGATGGACGCGAGGAGGACCCGCCGCCTGGACGCCGCGACCGACACGGCGCCGGTCCCCTGCATCTCGTCGAGCGTGAGCCCGGAGATGTACGACAGGTAGCCCGGAATGAGCGGCAGAACGCACGGAGACACGAACGACAGCACGCCGGCTACGAACGCCGCGAGGAAGGTGGGGTTTTCCATGCGCTCCTGAGATGCCGAGCGGCTCTTACCGGGCGTCGCCCTTCGGTCCGTCCTGAACGGGCGTCAGCGGGATGATGTTGAGCTGCGGCAGGGCGGCGGTCAGGCCGTCCCACTTCTGCGTGTTGACTTCCTGGAACATGAAGTCCCACTTCCAGCGCTCGGACGGGTTCGACGCCTGCAGCCAGTGCTTTGCCGTCACCGGGCGCCTGAAGTCGATCGCCCCAAGCCCGGCGTAAGCGGCGTTGTCCTTGAGGGACTCTGCAATCGCGGCGCGCACCTCGGCGGCAGTCGCGTACGGGACTGGCTGACCGAGCGCCTGCGCCACGCGGATGAAGATGTCCCGGTCATCCAGCGCTTCGCCGGGCGCGGCAAACACCTTCGCCGCTGCCTGAACCCGGCCCTGATCGTTGGTAAAGGTCGCGTCCTTCTCGACCCACGCCGAGCCCGGCAGCACGATGTCGGCGGCTCGCGCCAGTTCCGTGGACAACACGCCCTGGTAGACCAGCAGCGAGAGCTTGCCGGACTGCCGCGCGGCGACCACCCACGACACGTCGCCCAGCGACCCCTCCGGGCCCGGATCGAGGACATAGAGAGCGGGAACCTGGCCGGCCTCCACCGCATGCCGCAGCATCGAGAGGTCCGGAGCGCCGTCTCCGACCGGCAAGCCGAGGTCTCGTGCTCCTCGCACGTTCGGCGCATTGACGGCGGGCACTTTGAACTTCGTGCCGGCCGGCTGCGCCTTCTCACTCACGGTCCAGCTGACGGCAATCGCGCTGGCCAGCCGCTCGATCAGGAAGATCTCTTCGTTGGAGGCGTGCGCCGACACCAGGAATGTGAGGCCCTGGCCGGCAACCGCCGCTGCGCGCTCGCCGAGCGCCCGCAGGGCCGCGTCCCACGTCGTCGCCTGCTGGTGGCCCGCGTCCTCGCGCACCGTCGGACTTACCAGGCGCTGTTCGCTCTCAATCCAGTGGTAGTCGAACCGTCCGATGTCGCACATCCAGTAGCCGTTGACCGCCGGCTCGTACCGCGGCGTGAAGCGCACCAGCCGCGCTCCCTTGGCCCACTCGGGCTTGGCCTTGATCCACGCCGTCGTGCTGCAGCCCTTCGAGCACAGCGTGCAGATGGTGTCCACGGCGTCCGGGTTGTCCCACGGCCGCGATTTGAAGCGGTAGTCCCGCGTCGTGATCGCGCCCACCGGGCAGACATCCATCAGGTTGCCCGAGAGCAGCGAATGAACGCCGCTCTCCGCGAACGTCGCGATCTGGCTGTCGTCGCCGCGCCCGACAATGCCGATCTGCGCGTCGGTGTCGACCTCCTGCATGAATCGGACGCAGCGGGTGCACAGGATGCACCGGTTGCGATTCAGCATGAGCGTCGGCCCGAAGTCCACGTCGGCCTTCACGCCCTCGCCGTCGAACGTCCGGCGCGGGAACTCCATCCGGCTGTCGCCGGGTCCGAACGAGTACGAGAAGTCCTGCAGCGGGCACTCGCCGCCCTTGTCGCACACCGGGCAATCGAGCGGGTGGTTGACGAGCAGGAACTCGAGGACCCCGGCTCGAGCCTGGACCACGTCCGGCGTCTCGGTCTGGACCACCATCCCCTCGGTGCAGAGGGTCGAACACGCCGTCTGCAGCTTCGCCATCTTCTCGATCTTGACGATGCAGACGCGGCACGATCCGTCGATGCCCAGACCGGGGTGATAGCAGTAGTAGGGGACGGAAAAACCGTGCTCGATGGCCGCCTGCAGCACGGTCTTGCCCTTCTCGACCGTGACCGGGGTGCCGTCAATGGTGAGCGTGACGGAGTCCATAGCCCTCGATCATAGCTGATCGGCGCAGGCCTTCAGCCTTGGTCTTCAGGCCCGGTCTCCGGCCTTCAGCCGTCGGTCTTCAGGCGTCGGGCGGCGGCCGCCGGCCGTTGACCTTGACTTCCCCGAAAGCCGGGCCTATCGTGGCGATCGATACTCCCGCTAGTCGACCGGTTCCCGAGGGCTCGGGGATCCCGCGCGCGACCGTCACTGCCGAATCGCGACGTCCCAGCGTCCCGCCTTCGGTGTCGCCGCCGCCCCGCCCCGACGTCCGGTCTCTCACGACGGAGGCCGACATGCAGGCTACGCCCGTTCGTGCACGCCTTGGCTCTGCCCTCGAGTGGCTGATTGCCGCGACGTTCCTCCTCGCGACGGTGGCCGTCGCGACGCTCATCGTGCGTGAACTGCGTTCGGCGCCGCGCGCGGCCGCTCCGCTCGAGGCCCCGGTGGCCACGCTCCCGACCGGCGTGCCGACCCGCGCGATCTCGGTGCCGGTGCTCCTGCTGCTCGACGGCAAGGAAGTGCGTGTCGGCCAGACCATCAACGACGTCTCCCGCGAGCTCGGCCGTGAGGCGGAAGTGGGACGCCAGCAGTCCGACCGCGGCGCGCTCGGCGAGCGCCTGACGCGGTTCTACGAACACAACGGGACCCGCTTCGTCCTCGTCTTCGAGCCTTTCGAACGCAACGGGGCGCTGAGGGTCGCGGGGATTTACCTGCAGTAGTCGTCTGTGCTGGGTGCCGCGTGCCTCGTGCTGCGCCCAGTGCTCCGTGCCGGGTGCAACGTGCGGCATTGGTGCCGACTGCAGGCTCCGCGTGCGGCACCAAGCGCCTGCGCAGCACACGTCACGAAGCACCGACTCTGCTGCGGCACGCAGCACCGGCGCAGCACGCGACACCCAGCACCCAGCACGGACTATTTCTTAACCAGTACCGGCGTCATCCTGTCCCGGTTGACCTCGATCGACCTCACCCGCCTGGTCGCAGGACGTTCCACCGTCGTCAGTGCCGAAGACACGGTGACGGTCTCGGTCTCCTCGGTGCCATCGACATAGACGCGGGTGACGCTGACAGGGAACTCGAGCGGGTCGCCGCTCTGCTGCAGTTCGATCGTGACGCGCGCGTCGTCCATCGGCCGCCAGGTGAGCGTCAGCGTCGGCAGGTCCTGCTTGTAGATCCAGCCGCGGAAGAAGGTCTCGAGCGACCGGCCTGACTCGGCTTCGAACGCGCGGCGCAGGTCTTCGGTGCCGGCCTTCTTGAACCTGAACTCGCGATAGAAGCGGCGGACGCCGTTGAAGAAGACCTCGTCGCCCAGCAGCCGCCGCAGCATGTGCAGCACGGCGCCGCCCTTGTTGTAGACCAGCGCGCGGAACACGCGGCGTTCGCCCTTCAGCTGTCCCAGCCGCGAGCCGAGATAGACCGGCCCCTGATCGGATTCCGCCAGCGTCCATTTCGCCAGCTGCCTCACCACGTCGTCGAAGACGCCGGCGCCGCGGCGCTTCTCGGCGAAGAGCGCCGCGAAGTACTGCGCGAAGCCCTCGCTGAGCCACTGCTCGTGGTAGTTCTTCCAGCCGACGGCCTGTCCCCACCACTGGTGCGCCAGTTCATGAGCGAGGAAGAAGTCAGGGAACTCGTCGAAGCTGGCCGGGTCGTCGCGCCAGACAAACGGCGAGCTCGGCAGCGGCTGGTTGATCATCGCGACGTAGCCAGGGGCGTGGCCGCCGGGGACCTGGCTTTCGAGCACGGCGATCGAGAGGCTGGGATACGGCGTGTCCTCCACGAGCGTGCCGTAGAACTCCATCATCTCCGCCGCCTTTGACAGGACCTCGCGCCCTCGGCCGCGCTGCCGTGTGGTGCTCGTCATCCGGATTGGCAGCTTCGCCGCGCCGACGTCGGCGTCCCTGGCGTCAATCGCGCTGAACCGCGAGACCACGCAGCTCAGGTAGCGGACCGGCGCGGTCGCGGCAAAGACGAACAGCCGGCGCAGCGGCTCGGTCGCCACCTGCCGCAGTTGCACCGGCGATCCGGCGGCCGGCTCACCGGAGCACACGGTGGCGTACTGCGCCGGCACGGTGAATCGGATCGTCGCCGTGGCGTAGTCGCTCTGCGTCGCCTGCGCGTACCAATAGCTGCGCGTGCTGTACAGGTAGTGCGGCTCCGGCTCGAAGGCTGACTTCCGTGGTTTGGACCTGCGCGTCGACCGGCACGTTCTCGCGCTCGAGGCCCTGCGGCTCGTGCCGGCCGGCGTAGCTGACGGTAATCGAGAACTCGTCGTCGCGATTGACGGCCTCGGGCAGGTTGACGATCAGGCTGTTCTGGTTGCGAACTCGCACGTAGAGCAGCCGGCCATGCTTGTCGCTCTTCACCGACCGCACGACCAGCCGCTCCGCCAGCCGGATCGTCAACGCGCTGAGCGCGTAGGCGCGAACGCGCAGGCGCAGCCGGGTCTGGCCCTCCATCCAGAACCGGTCGGGCACGAAGCTGGTGTCGACGTTGTAGTCGAGCACGTCGAACTCGGCTCGCGCGTCTTCGTCGTAGAACGGGCCGCGCGTCGCCAGCTTCGACCTGGACGAGTAGACCGCGAAGTTCCGGCGCCGTGCGCGATCGTAGAAGGTGATGTCCTCCTGATCGGTGCCGTCGTGGGTGTAGGTGAGCGTGCCGTACCGCCGCGTGCGCACCTCCGCCAGGATGTCGCCCAACGAGGGCACGAGCGACCACGTCTCGCGGCTCAGATCGGCGAGGTCGACACTGAAGGACTTGCCGATCTCTTCCGCGAAGATGTCCTCGGCCCGAGCCAGCTGGCCGCTGTTCACCGACATCGTTGACAGCGCGCTGGCCGGCAGCCGGTTGGCCGCATCTGCCGGGTTCAGGCGAATCATCGCCGCGTCAAACGACTGCTGCAGCGACGGTCCACCGGTCAGCAGCGCAATCTGGCGCTGCTCGGCCTCGGGACTCGGGCTGAATACCATGTCGCCCTTGCCGAGCAGAATCGCGACGGTCGGCCCCGAAGGGACGTTTGCCAGAAAGACAACGCCGTCGGACAGCCGAATCTCGATATCCTCGGCGGTCACCACGAGATTCTTCGCGCGGTACTGCGTGGTCTTGTCAATCGACAGGCGAAACAGACCGTCGACGATGCTCAACGTATGCAGCGCCGAGATCTTCCAGCCATCCGTGCCACGCCGGACGTCCAGCCGCCAGGTCGCCAGCCGGCCCTCGATCCCGGCCTCGACCAGCACTTCCACGATCAGGCGCAGCGCGTCGGGGGAGCCCTGCTCGGCGCGGTCGCGTTCGTGCACCGTAGCGCGTGTCGTGTCGGTGGCGAACCAGGATTCCGTGAACTGCCGGAAACCCTCGTCGTCTGGCGCCAGCGTCGTGAGGAGTCCGAAGGCCTTCACGTCCCCGCCTTTGAGCGCCGTCTCGAGCTGGTTCAACAACAGGTCGATGCCGTCGGTCTGCCCGCGCGCCGGCTGCGCCGCAAGGGAGAGGCACGCGAGGCTCAGCAGCAACGCGCGCGAAGCGGCAGGGAGCAATCGCCGTGGAAGGATGGACACGGTCGTTGTGCTAGGCCGTTGCCGTCTCACCGACCGCCACGCCCTGCGGTAGGGGAATAGGCCGGCGGACGGCCAGGACGGTGAGATCGTCGGCGATCTTGGTGCCGTGGGAATGCACTTCGACGGCCTTCAGCACGGAGTTGCCGAGCGTCTGCAGATCCTTCCACCAGTGCTCGTGCACGACATGCTCCAGCCCGGCATCGTCGAAGGCCACACCGGACGTGTTCTCGGCCTCCGTGACACCGTCGCTGAAGAGCACCAGCACGTCGCCGGCTTCGAGCACCAGCGTGCCGGCGGAATAGGAGGCCTGGTCGAACATCCCGAGCGCGACGCCGCCTTCGGTCAGGCGCTCGACACGTCCCGAGGCGCGGCGCAGCATCGGCGGGTTCTGTCCCGCGTTGACGTAGGTGATGGCGCCGGTCGACGGGTCGTACAGACCGAGCAGCATCGTGATGAATCGCGATCCGGGTGCGTGCCGGCTGACCTGCACGTTCAGCCGCGCCGCCAGCTCCGCCGGCTCGAGGCCCTCGTCGACGAGCACGCGCAGCATCGCGACGACCAGCGCCATCAGCAGCGCCGCCGGGCTGCCCTTGCCGGCGACGTCTCCCAGCGCGAAGACGATGCGGCCGTCGGGGCGGCGGATCAGATCGTAGAGGTCGCCGCCGACGGTGTTCGCCGGGCGCGTCACGCCGAACGCCTCGATGCCGGTCGCGGTGTAGATCTCTCGCGGCAGCATCGCCTGCTGGATCTCGCGCGCGACCTCGAGGTCCTTCTTGAGCGTGAGGCGATCGGCCACTTCCAGCAGTATCAGCAGGTTCGAGGACCAGGAAGCCGCCGGCCAGCCACATCGTCCCGCCCGGCCACTCGGGCGCGGGCAGCGGCAGCCGCAGCACGAACGGGATGATCGGCACCTGGACCTTCGTGATGCCGACAAACAGCTGGAGCAGGCCGACGAGCGCCATCGCGACCGCGATGCCGTAAATCGCCCGCCGCGCCGGCGAGAGCCGCATCGTGAAGGCGAGGAACGCGCGCCGCGTGTACTCGATCGTCCGGATGTGCCAGGGAAGGTGCGCGAGCTCGTCGGGCTTGATCGCGCGGGCGAAGAACTGCCAGGCCTCCGGCGTCTCGCGCGTGAAGAGCCGCTGGAAGTCGTCGGCGCGCAGATCGCGAGTGTAGGTCTCGAAGAAGTCCCAGACCTGGCCGATCGGCTTCGGCGCGCCCGCCGGCTTCGCCTGTTGTCGCTCGCGCTTTGCCATCCGAGTCGTCGACGCGCCTGCGCGTCCCTGCCTCGCGTGACTAGATGATGCCGAGCTCGGCGCCGACCTTCCGGAAGGCGTCGAGCGCGAACTGCAGCTCTTCCCGAGTATGCGTCGCCGTGACGATGGTGCGGACGCGCGCCTTGTCGCGCGCCACGGTCGGAAACGCGATGCCCTGCGCGAACACACCCTCCTCGAACAGCCGATCCGACAGCCGCATGGTCTTTGCGCCATCGCCGACCATCACCGGCGTGATGGGGCTTTCGCTCAGGCCGGTGTCGAAGCCCAGGCTGGCAAGACCCGCCTTGAAAAACCGCGTGTTGTCCCAGAGGCGATCGATGATCTGCGGCTCCTCGAGCAGCACATCCAGCGCCGCCAGGCAGGTTGCCGTCACCGACGGCGGATGCGACGTCGAGAACAGGAACGGGCGCGCCCGGTGGTGCAGGAACTCGATGAAGTCCCGCGTGCCGGCGACGTAGCCGCCCAGCGAGCCGATGGCCTTCGACAGCGTGCCGACCTGGATGTCGACGCGGTTGTGCATGCCGAAGTGGTCGACGGTGCCGCGGCCGTTTCTGCCGAACACGCCGCTGGCATGCGCGTCGTCCACCATCATGATCGCGCCGAACTCCTCGGCCGCGTCGCAGAGCGCCGGCAGCGGGCCGAGATCCCCGTCCATGCTGAAGACGCCGTCGGTGATGAGCAGCTTGCGCTGGCCGGCGGGCAGGTCGCGGAGAATCGCGCGCGCCGCGTCGACGTCCTTGTGCGGGAACACCTTGATGGCCGCGCGCGAGAGCCGGCAGCCGTCGATGATGCTGGCGTGGTTCAGCGCGTCGGAGATGACGACATCTTCCTTCGTCAGGACGGCGGAGACCGTTCCGGCGTTGGCGGTGAAGCCGCTCTGGAACACGACCACCGCTTCGGTCTGCTTGAACTCCGCCAGCCGGCGTTCGAGCTCCACGTGGAGGGCCATCGTGCCGGCGATCGTGCGCACCGAGCCGGTGCCGACGCCAAAGCGCTGGAGGGCCTCCAGCGCCCGCTGTCGCAGCCGCGGATGCGTGGTCAGCCCAAGGTAGTTGTTCGACGAGAGATTGACGACGGTGCGGCCGTCGAAGACCGTCGTGGCCTTCTGCTCGTCCTCGAGCACGCGGAGCGAGCGGTAGAGGCCCTGGGATTTGAGGCTGTCGAGCTCTTCGGAGAGGAACTTGAGCGGGTCGAGCCGGCCTGATGTCGTAGCCATGGATATCACTCTATCGCGGCAGCTGGAACAAGTCGTCGCGGCCGAACGACCCGACGCGCCGGGCGCCGCGGGCCTCGAGCCAACCGAGAATGCCGCCCAGCTCATCATCGTCGAATCCGTTGCGGTGCACGACGAGATGGGTGACGCCGGCGCTGGCAAGCGCGCCCCAGGCCCGGTCTGGATGCGCGAGCGGCCGCATCAGCGACGCCGCGCGGGTGACGTCACTGATCCGGAAACCCGCCGCTGTACCCGTTCACCAGCCGGTGCAGATGGACTGACGAGTAATAGACATAGCGGAGTTCCCAGCTCGGGAAGCCAAACGGCAGCTCCGCAACGACCGTGCCCGATGGCAGCGTCGCCAGCATCCTGTAGACGGCAGGCGCCTGCGCTTCCGGGTAGACGCGGCCGGGCGGGCGCCGCACGCCGGGATCCGTGGCGACTTCGCCCACGGCAATCGGCACGCCGGTGGCTTCGACCAGGAACAACCCGCCCGCGAGGGCCATCCAGCGCGCCCCGTGGCGCAGCCGGTCGAGCGTCGCGAGCCCGTAGCCGGCCAGCATCGCGAGGAAGACGTACGCGACCATCGCCAGCCGCGCCGGAACGCGGAGACCGTCGAAGCCAGGGACGTGCTCGTACAGCCACAGATACGGGCCAGCGAACCTCAGCGGCCGGCCGGCCGCACGCGGCTCCGGTCCCCACGACAGCACGACCGCCACGACCAGCAGCGCCAGCGCGCAGACGCGGAGGTCGACGCCCCAGGCGCAGAAGGCCCGCGCGCGTGCGCGACGAAAGCAGCAGCCCCGCGGTGCCGACGGCCATGAATGCCAGCACACGATCGAGATCGCGGATGCGGATAAGCGGCACGTCCGCGAGCCTGAGGTTGACGCCGCCAGTGCAGAGAAACCACACCGCGCCCACGGCGCCGAGGGCCGCCAGCGTGGCAGACACGGTGACTGCCCACTTGTGGCCGGGCGCTTCGCCCGCTGACGCCTGCCAGCGCCACCTGACGAGCGCCGCGATGCCGAGCGCGGCCATCGCGAGCGGGATGAGCCCCGGGAACAGCTCGTTCTCCGGGCGCGGCAGGCTCTCGAGAATCCGGCCCCAGACGCGATTGGTCTCGTGGACGGCGAAGTACGCCGTCGTGTCCGCCGAGTAGCTCGCGACCTCGTCGATCGACCGCGGCGGGAAGCCCAGCGCGCGCAGCTTCAGGTAAGGCGAAAGAAACGGCCATGCCAGGGCGAGGTCGGCCATCGCGGCGAGGCCGAGCGACAGCAGCAGGCGCACGTCGCGCCAGCGCCGCCGTGCCGTCAGTTCCCATGCGAGGTAAAGCGCGACGAACGGACTGAAGTAGACAAGGTAGTAGCCGCACGACAGCTGCTGCGCGAGCAGCGCGGCAACGGCGCCCACCAGCGCGCCGATGCGTCCCCGATCGAGATAGCAGCGGAACGCGTAGAGCGTGAACGGCATCCACGGCGACCACAGCACCTGGAGGTGCGGCGTCTGCGCGATGCGGTAGGGCACGAACGCGAAGAAGAGACCCGCGACCAGCGCCGCGCGCGGCCGTCCCGTGAGCTCGCGGACGAGAAGAAACGTCCCGAGGCCCGGAGAGGACCGCGCTCGCGAGATACAGCAGGTTGTAGACGAGCAGCGCGTTCTTCGTTATCCACCAGACCGGCAGTCCGAGCAGGACGAGCGGCGTCAGGTGCTCGGAGTAGGCGAGCGCCAGCGGCGACGGATGGAAGATGTTGGCGTTCCACCAGCGCGCGAAGGCGCCGAGGTCTCCGCCGAGGATCGCGGTGGCGTGCTTGGCTCCCCATGTGAGAATCCACGCATTCAGCAGCGGGTCGCCGAGATCGCCGGCCATCGACCGGTGAATCTGCGGCAGCAGCGGCCAGCTCATGGCCACCGCCGCGAGCGTGTAGACCAGCGCGGCGCGCCACGCCGAGAGCGGGCCCGTCATGACTGCGGCACCGCGTATAGGCGATCGGTGCCGAGCTCGCGAATCATCGTCGCGCCGCGCGCCGTCAACCAGCGTTCGACGACCTCGGCGCCCGGCGTGATGAATGCCGCCCGGTGCACGATGACATGGGTCGCGCCGCTCTCCAAGAGGCGGCGCCACGCGACTTCGGGAACGTCAGAAAGAAATCGGAAGGCTTCCTTGTTGTCGTCGAACGTCCTCGGAAAGCCGCCGCTGTAGCCGTTGACGATCGGGTGCCGGTGCACGCGCTGGTAGAACATGAACTGCAGGTCCCAGGCCGGCGAGCCGAACGGGAACTCCGCGATCACGGTGCCGGCGGGAAGCGCCGCGGCATATTGATAGACCTCTGGCACCGCCGCGCCGACGAACATCTTCGGCGGGCCCGCCTGGTAGAAGTCCGCCGCCATCCGATCGTCGATGTTCATGGGCGCGCTCGTGGACTCGACGACGAACGCCAGCGCCAGCGCCGCGGTGGCCATAGCGCCGGCGCGGCCGCGCGAGAGGAGCGCGCGAACGCCGAAGCCGCCGAGCACGGCCAGACAGCAGGCCGTCATCATCGCGTACCGCGCCGGAACGCGCAGCCCGTTGAACCCCGGCACGTAGCGGTACAGCACGCTGTACGGCGTCGGCAATCCGGTGGCGGTGCCAGCGGCCTCAATCACCGGGCCGAAGGTGAGGGCGGCGCTGACCACGGCCGCCGCGGCGAAGAATCCCAGGGCCGATCCACGGATACCGACGGCCATCGTCCGCGCGAATGGCGAGAGCGCCAGCACCGATGCCGCCAGCGTTGCGACCAGCACCGCCGCCTTCCACGGCGCGCGCAGCGTCACGCGCTGTCCGAGGAAGGTCCAGAACGCGTCGTCGGTCCACAGCACGACGACGACGAAGGTCGCGATGGCAGCAGCCACCAACGTCAGAAGAGCGGCGGCGCGCGGATGCCATCGCCTCCTGGCGGGCGGCGAGAGCCGCCACAAGGTCCGAGTGCGTGCCACGAGCGCCGCCGCGGCCAGCAGCGGCGTCACGGCGCCCGGGAACAGCTCGCCTTCGGCCTTCGGGAACGTCTGAAGCCATCCCCAGACGCGATTGCGCGGGGCGGCGGTCAGCCACGCGAGCAGGTCCGCCGAGTACCGACCGGACCTCGGACAGCGCCCTGGCGTCGAAGCCGCTCCAGCGCAGCACGAGGTACGGCACGAGGAACGGCAGCGTGACGAGAATCGTCAAGAGGCCGGCACCCGTCAGCCCGGCGAGCACCCGCAGGTTCGTCCAGAGGCGCCGATCCGCGATCTCGTAGATGCAGTACGCGGCCACGAACGGCGTGAAGAAGATCAAGTAGTAGCCGTTCGAGAGGTTCTGCGCGGCCAGCGCCGTCGTCGCGCCGGCCAGCGTACGGAAGCTCCCGGTCACGAAGAAGCGCCGCAGCCCGAAGAAGACGAACGGGAGCCACTGCGACGACAGCGCCTGCAGGTGCGGATACTGCGCCACCCGGTACAACGCGAACGCGTAAAGGAGTCCGGCGACGAATCCCGCCGCGCCGGATCCGGTGAGCTCGCGCGACAGCAGGTACATCCCGAGTCCGGAGAGCACGAACGTCGAGAGGAACAGGAAGTTGTACGCGAGGAGGATGTTGTCGGTGGCCCACACAATTGGCGCGGCCTGTATCGCCTGCGCGAAGAGGTGCTCCGAATAGGCCAGCGCGAGGGGCTCGGGGTGGAAGATCGGGGCGTCCCAATAGTCCCGGAATGCTCCGAGATTGCCGTCGGCGAGCGTGCGCAGGTGGTCGACGCCCCAGTCGATGATGAAGCAGTTGAGGAGCGGATCGCCGAGGTCTGACGGCAGCGACGTCGTCAGGCGGGTGACGAGCGGCCAGGTCGTCGCGATTGCGGCCAGCGTGTAGAACGCGGTGACACGCCAGGCCGAGTCGAGCCACCTGGAACGCGCCAGGTTCACGAGCGCAGGAACTCTTGCGTGAACTCCGCGATCCGCGCGTAGATCCGGGCGAGCTCGGCCGGCGACGCGAGGAACACGACGCGGAAGAAGCCGTCTTCGGGGCGCATGCCAAAACCCGAGCCGTACACGCAGAGGACGCCCGTGGCGCGCAGCAGCCCGACGATGTAGTCCTCGTCGGTGCGGCCCGGCGGGAGCGTGACTTTCGGCATGGCGTAGAACGCGGCCGTCGGCGCGACGCACGAGACGCCAGGCATGGCGTTGAACGCGCGCGTGGTGAGCTCCGCACGAGCGCGCAGTTCGGCGCGGAACGTCATCTGGTGCGAGCGATCGCCGAGCAGTGCCGGCGCGATGGCGTGCTGCGTCGGCCCGTTGCTGCACAGACGCCCGTCGGCGAGCTTCTTCATCGCGGCGAGCAGGTCGTCGAGCCGGGGACTGCGCCCGACGGCGAGCCACCCCGTGCGCCAGCCAGGAGCCAGATAGGCCTTCGAGAGGCTGGAGAACGCGACGATCGGGCCGTCGGGCTCGAGGCTGCCGAGCGGCGGGACCGCGCCGTCATATGAGAGGTCGCCGTACACCTCGTCGGCGAGGATGACCAGGCCGTGGCGATCTGCCAGATCCAGGAGCTGTCGGCGGACCGCCTCGGGGTAAACCGCGCCCGTGGGGTTGTTCGGGTCGATGAGGACGAGGACCCGTGTGCGGTCGTCGACGAGGCTCTGCAGATGATCGAGATCGGGCAGCCAGCCGCGTGAGGGATCCGTCCGGTAATAGCGGGCGTTGGCGCCAATCTTCGCGAGCACGGCCGTATAGAGTGGATAGGTCGGCAGCGGCACCAGCACGCCGTCGCCCGGGTTGGCCAGCGCCGTCAGCGCCAGCTCGATGCCTTCCGATGTGCCAGCCGTAATGAGCACGCGATCCGGGTGGACCGGGAACCCGCGCCCCGTCCACTCCCGGGCCACGGCTTCGCGCGCCGGAGCGATGCCGGGCGAGGGCACATAATTGTTGGCGCCGTCGGCCATCGCGCGCGCGACGACTTCCACCAGCGCCTGCGGCGTCTTGAACCCGAAGGGAATGGGATCGCCGATGTTGAGGTAGTCCACCTTCATCCCCTTCCGCTCCACCGCCTTGGCCTCGGCCACGATGTTGCGGATGGCATAGGTGAAGTTGTGGACCCGGCTGGCGACGGGAATGCTGGTCGTGCTGGACATGGCGGGATTTTACTAGAGCCCGGCGGGGCAGCCGATCGGCCTACCAGGATAAGGTAATTCTTACTCGCCTTCTCGCGAGCGGTGTAGAACTTACGGGAGATTGCCCGAGTTTCGGGCAACCCCTCATGAAAAGCCCAGAAAATCCGAGAAATCAAACATGAAGAGATCTGGCAAGCGCCTTGATGATGCTCTCGTCGTGATTCGACGGGCAGCGACCGAACGTCTACGAGCGGGCCTGGTTGTGGCCGCAATGGTCGCCGGTGGGTCGGCGATCGCCGCGCAGGCGCCCGCCGCCCAGCAGCCGACCTTCAAGGGCGGCGTCGATCTGGTCACCATCCGCGCGGTCATCCGCGACGGCAAGGGACGGCCGGTCACCACGCTGGCGAAGGACGAGTTCCAGCTGTTCGACAACGGCACCCAGAAACCGATCCTGGCTGTCGAGCACGACAACGGGCCGATCGGTCTGGCGATGCTCTTCGACATCAGCGGCAGTATGGACGTCAACGACCGCTTCGGCCGCGCGCGCGAGCAGGGCTACTTCCTGCTCAGCGGGCTGAGCAACGGCGAAGACGAGGCGGCGATCTTCGCGTTCGATTCCCGGCTGCACGTGATTCAGCCCTTCACCACGGAGCTGGATCGGCTGCGGAGCACCGTGACCGAGTTCAGCCGCTGGGGCATGACATCGCTCCACGACGCCATCGCGAGCGCGTCGAAGACGATGGACACACGAGCGACGAGACGGCGTGCGCTGGTCGTGCTGACCGACGGCATCGACACCGGCAGCAAGCTCACGCCGGCCGAAGTCTCGGGCATCGCGTCGAGTATCGACCTGCCGGTCTACATCGTGGCCGTCGTGCAGGCGATTGACGATCCGCGACAGGGAGGCAGCAACCAGGCGTTGGCCGGTGAGCTGACGGACCTGGCGCGGTGGACGGGCGGGCAGTTATTCGTGGCCACCTCGACGTCGGAAGCCAGCGCCGTGGCGCGGCAGATCGTCGGCGAGCTGCGTCAGCAGTATCTGATTGCTTTCGAGCCGGGGGCGACGCCTGGCTGGCACGCGGTGGACGTGCGCGTTCGTCGCAAAGGGCATACGGTGCAGGCCAGGGGCGGATACGTCGCTGGCCGCAGCCGGCCGGTGAGCTGAGTCTTTTTCGTATCGAGTCGAGCTGAGTCTCGAGGAGGAATGTGTCATGCGTAAGCTGCTGCTCGTGGTTCCAATCGTGATGCTGGGCGTCGGCTCGACGGCCTGCGCCACCAAGAAGTTCGTCCGCGGCGAAGTCGGCCAGGTGAACACCAAGGTCGACGGGCTGTCTACTCAGCTCGAGGAAACGCAGGAGCGCACCAAGAAGAACGAGGCGCGTATCGGCGAGGTCGATTCGAAGGCGGACGCCGCCGGCAAGTCGGCCACCGCGGCGCAGGCTTCGGCTGACGCCGCCAAGGCCGATGCGGCCAAGGCCGGAGAGCGCGCCGGCGCCGTCGAGACGGCCAGCCGCCGCCTCGTCTACGAGGTCGTGCTGAGCGAGGATCAGGGCAACTTCAAGTTCGGCAAGACTGACCTGCCCGATTCCGCCAAGCAGCGGATCGACCAGATGGTCACCGACCTCAAGGCCGACCCGAAGGGCGTCTTCATCGAGCTCGAGGGTCACACGGACAACGTCGGTTCGAAGGACTACAACGAGCAGCTGGGCCAGGAGCGCGCCGAAGCAGTGAAGCGCTACCTCTACGAGGCGCACCAGGTGCCGCTGCACAAGATCAATGTGATCAGCTACGGCGAAGAGAAGCCGGTCTCAGAGAACAAGACCCGCGACGGCCGCGCGCAGAACCGCCGCGTCGTCATCAAGGTGCTCGCGTAACATCACTCCGCGCTCGAGAATCGAAGGGCCCCGGACCTGGCGTCCGGGGCCCTTCGTTTGTACGCTCCCAGGTGCTGCCCTGCTTTGGCCGGGACACTCGGCATGTCCCATCTGGCTGGTAGCGGCGTTTCTTTCTGAGAGGAAAGGCCGCCGCATGACAATCAGAACCCGTGTCTGTCTCGTGGCGTTGGCGGCGGCGGCACTTTCGACTGGCTGCGACGGCAGCGCGCCACGACCGGCTCCGGCGCCCTCTCCCGTCGCTCAATCGCCGCCTCCGCCCGAACCGCCGCCGCCGCCCCCGGTTCCAGGCGCCGATCCCAACGACCGGCTCAACGGCACGTATTCCCTGACCGCCGACCTCGGCGCCAGCTGCCGCGGCCTGCTGGGTGAAGAGGCCATGCGCCGGTACACGGCGACAATCGCCCCGCGCGCAGGTGGCGGATACGTCGTGACGCTGAGCGGGTCGGTCTTCCTGAGCGGATCCATCTGCGACTGGAACGGCATGCTGGGGTGCCATCAATTTACCGCCTCCCGTCAGGGGGACCAGGTCGAGTTCGACCTCGCCAACAACAACGACGACGCGCACGGCGGCCACATCGTGGAGCGGACCGCGGCCGGCACGTGGCTCGAGATCATCGGCAAGGCCCGCGGCCGATTCGACAACGGGTCGACCATCGACGCGTCGGGCACGAGCAGCGTGTGGTATTGCCCGTCGGCAAGGGATTACCCGTTTCCGTGCCTCGAGTACACCTCCTGTGGCTCCGAGGACTTGAAGCTTCGATTCGTGCGCAAGTAAGCCGTTGAGCCCGCCTCGTCGCAGAATACGCATCTACAGGTGATGCGGCCTGCCGAACTTCTGGCGCTTGGTTACTTCCTCTGCTTTTGCGTGCTTTCGCTGGCGCTGCGCCGGAAGCGCGCGGGCTGGCTTACGGCGCTCGGCCTGGCGTCAGCGGGTGCGGCTGTCGCTCTTGCCGCGCCGTTGATTCCGGCTCGCGGCGGCGTCGACCTGAGAGACTGGTGGCTCCTGTTGACCCTTCCGCTGGCGTACTGGACGCCGGGGCCGCTCGCCGGCCATCCAAACCTTCGTCTGGAACGCTGGCTGCTGCGGGTGGACGAGATGCTCGGCGTCGGCCGTTCGCAGGTGCGGCAGAACCCGTGGCTCGAGATGGCGTACCTGCTCGTCTCGCCGGTGGTGCCGGCCGCGCTCCTGGCGGTAACGGCAAGCGGCGCCGACACCGTCCTGCCGACGTTCTGCCTGTCGATGCTGCTGGCGGTGCTCCCGTGCTACGGGCTGCTCCCGCTGATTCCGACACGTCCCCCGCGTGCGTTCCTGGTTCCCTCCACCGCGACCGCCGCTCCGGCATCCGTCGTGAGGCAGGTCAACGTGCGCTTCCTCGCTGTCGTGGGTGTGGGGTGGAACACCATCCCGAGCGGTCATGCGGCTGCCGCGACAGCCGCCGCCATGCTGGTCTGGCGCAGCGGTTCGGCGTTCTGGCCGCTGTTCGCGATCCTCGCCGCCGGCGTCGCGCTGGCGACAGTCCGCGGGCGCTATCACTACGCCGCCGACACCGTGCTCGGAGTGGCGCTCGGCGTGCTGGCTGCCCTTTGATGCAGCTCACCGCACGGTGAGCACGCGGGCGCCGGCCTAGAAGCCGAAGTTCATGCCGAGCTCGATCCGCCGGGCGGGACCCGCGGAGATCGGCGAGCCGAAGTCCTGCGATCGCAGGTTGCCGACGTAGCCTTGATAGTTCACGTGGTTCAGGATATTCAGCGCCTGGACGTAGAACTCGAGCCGGTAGCGCTGATTGCTGCCGTCCATCATCATCATCATCGGTCCGCCCCCGCCTCCCGGGCCGCCGGGGCCGCGTCCGCCGCCGCCGCCGGCGGTCCGAATCCGGGGCTGCCCGTCGGTCTGGCGCTGCGGCCCGAACGCGAACGAGCGGCTGAGGCGCGCGTTGAGGTTCCAGATCGCCGACCCGCGAGCCGAGTTGCGGCCGACGTCCGCGGGACGGTCGTTGACGACCGTGTCGCGGTTGGTGTCGAAGCCGGTGATGATGTTGTAGGGCGACGCCGACTGGCCCTGGGTGAAGATGCCCATGCGCAGGCTCATCGGCAATCCGAAGTTGACCATGCCGAAGAACCGGTGGCGCACGTCCTGCGACGACGGTCCCCACTCAGCCTCGAGGTCGTAGTTGTTCGCAGGCAGCGCGAAGGCGCCGTCGCTGTAGTTGTTCGATCGCCCCAGCTGGTAGTTCGCGCCCATGAAGAAGCGCTTCTCGGGCTTCGCGTAGTTCACGTTGAACATCAGGCGATCGACCTGGGTCCTGCCGGTCGAGTCGATCTCGGTGACGTTGCCCAGCGCCGGATCGGGGCGGATCGGATCGAGTCCGCCGGTCAGCGGCGCGTTGACGTTGACGGCGCGCAGCTGGTTGCGCCCGCGCATCATCGTGTAGCTCGTCATCAGACGCAGCGTCTCGAAGAACGTGCGCTCGACGCCGACCGAGGCCTGGTGCAGGTACGGCATCTGCAGTCCGAGCGCCGCCTGGTACTTGCTCGGCGGCAGCGGGTTGGCGAGCGCGCCGCCGGTCGGATCGGGGTACACCGGGTTCTGCACGACGAGATCCTGCTGCGTGACGCCGTTGACGCGCAGCGTCTGCTCGTAGACGCTCGACTCGTACCAGTCGTTGAAGATCCCGTAGCCGCCGCGCACGGTGTACTTCCCCGGCGTCCACGTGAAGCCGACGCGCGGCGCGAAGTTCCACACGTCGTCGAGATGCGACTGTGCTTCGTAGCGCAGGCCGAAGCTGAGCGACAGCGACTTCAGCGGCGTGTAGTCGTCCTGCACATAAAGCCCGCCCTGATACTGGCTGTACTCGACCAGCGTCGAGCCGACGCGCTCCGCGTAGGTGGTCGCCAGGCCGAACTGGTACTGGTCCAGCCCGCCGAAGGTCCACGTGCCGTTGCCGTTGCGCAGCTCGTCGCTGTGGTACCACATGCCCTCGAACAGCAGGCCGGCGCGCATCCGGTGCTTCTTGCCGATCTGGAAGTCGACGTTGTCCTCGATCTCCAGCAGGCGCCCGCGCCGATCGCTCTGCTGGCCGGCGCCGCCGGTCGAAAACGCATCGAGCACGACGATGGCCGGGTCGCTCGAGTCCGACATCAACTGGGTCACCTCGCGCTCGTAGCGGACCTTCAGCTCGTTGGCCACCTTCGGCAGGATCAGGCCGTTGAGCGAGAAGCGCAGCGAGTTCTCCGTCGTCTTGCGCGTGTAGGCGCGGTCCTGCAGGTCGCGGTCGCCGACGCCGATGTTCTCGCGCTCGTCGCCTTCGCTCCGGAACTCGATCCGCATCAGCTGCGACGGCGTCAGCTGGTGATCGACGCGCACGGACCCGAACATCCGATCGTCGGGCCGCCGCACGACGTCGGTGACGGTGCCAGAGGGCGTGTTGGCGTTGATCGTCTGGCTGTCGTAATTGGCGTTGCCCTCGAGGTTGATCGCGAGCGAGGTCTTGCCCTTGACCAGCGGGCCGTCGAAGTTGATGCCAAACCGCCGGTACTGCTCGGCGCCCAACGTCGGCGCGAACGCGTTGCGCGCATTCAGCGACTCGTCGCGGAACCCGAAGTTGGTCATCCCGCGCCAGCCGTCCATGCCGGGCTTGGTGACGATGTCGATTCCGAAGCCGCCGCCGGCCTCGTGGTTGTCGGCGGCATAGGAGTTCATGCGGAACCGGATCGACTGGATCTGGTTCTTCGGCGGCAGCCGTCCGCCGCGGAACCCGTTGACGCGCATCGTCGCGCCGGGGCCCGCCATCTGCATCAGCACCTGCTCGAGCTCGTCAGGGTCGTCCGGCAGCTCCGCGATCTGCTGCTCGCTCAGCGACGAGGTGAAGGCGTTGCCCGAGATATCGCTGCTGTCGGTCCGGACGATCACTTCCTCGGCGAGCCCGGCAAGCGGCAGGTTGACGGTCACCGCGTTGGCGCCCTTCTTCAGCGTCAGCGGCCCCTCGAACGTCTGGAACGCCTCGGCCTCGACGCGCACGGTGTAGGTGCCGGTTTCGAGCGATGGCACGACGGCCTGTCCCCGCTCGTCGACCTTCACGATCCTGGGTGTGCCGGCCGCGTCAGTGATCGTGACCGACGCCGTGATGAGCGCCGCGCCCGTCTGGTCGAGCACGGTGATCTTCAGGTCGGCCGGACCTGGCGCCTCGTCTTCCGCACGTGCGGGAGCGGCGAGCAGGGAGAGGATCGCGAACAGGAACAGAAAGCGTCGAGCCATTGCCGGGGAACCTACGAGCCTTTCTTCACGAACGACTCCGGCTTCAGGGCCGGGTTGATCTTGAACTTCTCGACCGTCCATTCCTCGGTCACGTTGCCGTTGGCGCTGGTGGCGATCAGGTGCGGCAGCATCACGCCGTCCACCTTCTTGTAATCGCTGTAGCGCACCTCGAAGGTCGCCATCTGCGGCGGCTCGGCGCGCATCTTCTCGATCTCTTCCGGCGTCGGCCGCTGGCCCTGCCCCTGGCCCGGCCCGCCCCGCACGATCATCCGCGGCAGCGGCGCTTCATAGGTCAGCATCAGCGGCAGGTGGGTGGCCTGGTCGACGAACATCTTCATCGGCGTGCCGCTGTCCGGCTTGATCTCGAGGACGTCGGCCTTGCCGTCTTCCGCTTCGGCCACGCCGGCGTAAGTGATGGCCGCATTGGTCCGCATCAGGAACGCCAGCTCGTGGCGGGCGAGTTCCGCCTTCATGCGGCGCGTCTGCATGTCGCGCATCCGCTGCTTCTCTTCTTCAGTGAACTCGCGCCCACCGGGACTGCCGGGTCCGCCCGGTCCGCCGCCCATCCGCATCATGAATCCGCCGCCGCCGCGGTTGGTCGAGTCGTCCCAGACCTCGCCGCCGTTCAGCACCGACACCCGCTCCATCGTCGGACCACCCGGGATGCCGAACGAGTCAGTGCGCCGCATCTTGTCGGGCAGCATGAAGTCGATGGTGACGTCGCCGGCGATCTCGCGCTCGCCCATCATCCGGCGGGTCGCGCCCGAGACCGACAGGGTCTGCACCTTTGCGAGGGCGGTGTCGCCGCCGAGCGCGGCGCGCGCGGCGGCCAGCACCTCGCCGACCTTGGCGTCGACCTGCGGGCTGCTGGCGGCGAGATGAACGACGACCGCAAGGGGCGTCACGAGCGACAGTGCGACGACTTTGGGCATACGCATGGGTGGAATCCTGCCTGAGGAGGAATCGACGGGCCGCTCTTCCATGGCCCTGACGATCCGATTAGACGGCGATCGACCGGTGGGGATCGTTAAGGCGGGGCAAAGAGAATGTTAAGTTTGTAAAACCTTCATTTCACTGGACTTTCCGCCCTGTTCCCGCATGCTACACTCCGCTCGATGCGACCCGCCTCACGGCGTCCGCTCGTGCTGTACCTGCTGGCCGGCTGCGCCCTGCTCCTGCTGCCGATCATGGCGATGCTGCAGTACCGCTGGATCGGACAGGTGAGCGACGCCGAGCGCGAGCGCCGCGAGCGCACGCTGAAGCTGGCGACCTCGCAGGTCGCGCAGGACATGGACCTGGAGCTGTTCCGCGCGTTCGTCGGCCTGCAGGTGGACGGCGATTCGCTGAAGAGCGACGACTGGACCGGATACGCCGCGAGGACCGATGCGTGGCGGGCCGCGGCCACCTCGCCCGCGGTCGTCCGCGACGTGCTGCTCGTGGACCGAGAGGCCACGGCGCTGCGGCTACGCCGCTGGGACGAGACCGCGGAGCGCTTTGTCGCCGCGGAGTGGACGCCGGAACTGACGCCGCTGCGCGCGCAGTTCCAGGCGGCTCTTGCGGCCTGGGCCAAGGATCCGCCGGACGAGCCGATTCGCCTCTCCGATCTGCTGTCGGACGCCGCCGACGCCATCGTCGCGCCCATCGCGCCGGTGCCGCGGCATGTCCGCGAACACCTGACGATGTTCACGCCGGTGTTCGGTTACACGATCATCCGGCTCGACTCGGCGTTCCTGCGCAACGAGTTCCTCCCGGCGCTGGTCGATCGCCACTTCCGCCAGGCGCACGGCGACGAGTACCGCGTCGCCGTCGTCAGCCGCCGGGATCCGTCGCAGGTCGTCTATGCCGTCAACGCCGACAACGTCGCCGACCTCCTCGCCCGCCACGACGCGGAAGCCGACTTGTTCGGCCTCCGGCCCGATCAGATCCAGCTGATCCGGCAGGCGGATCGATCGCTTCGCGGTCCGAACGCGCCTTCGGGCGATCGACGGCGGAGTCTGTTCTTCAGCATGGCGCGGCGGCCGCCGCCTCCGGACGAGAAGGCCGGTACGTCAAAGACCCCGCCGGATCCGAGCCGCGCCTTCGACGGCCTGCTGCGGTGGAAGCTCGTCGCGCGGCACCGCGCGGGATCGCTCGAGGCGGCCGTGGGCGCGGCGCGCACCCGCAACGTCGCGCTCAGCTCCGGCGTGCTGCTGTTGATGGCGGTCACCATCGCCGTGCTCGCGCGCACGGCGCGGCGATCGGAACGGCTGGCGCGCCAGCAGATCGAGTTCGTCGCCGCGGTCTCGCACGAGCTGCGCACGCCGGTCTCGGTCATCGGCGCGGCCGCGGAGAATCTGGCCGACGGGCTGGTCGTCGATCCGGCCCGGGTGAAGCAGTACGGCTCGCGCATACAGACCGAGTCCAGGCGCCTTGGCGACACGGTCGAGCGCGTCCTGCTCTACGCCGGCATCGAGGCTGGCCAGGCGGTCGGCCATCGCACGCCGCAAGCCGTCGGCACGCTCGTCGGCGAAGCGGTCGCGGCGTCGCAGAGCGCGGTCGCTGACGCCGGCGTCACGCTGGAAGTGGACATCGCCGAGGGGCTGCCGCCGGTGCTGGTGGATCTCTCCGCGCTGCGATCGTGCGTGGCCAACCTGATTGCGAATGCCGTGAAGTACGGCGATTCGGGCCGGTGGGTCCGGGTGGCGGCAGTCGCGGCGTCCGGCCGCAAGGGCCCGGAAGTGCAGATCTCGGTCGCCGACAAGGGCATGGGCATCGCGTCGGCCGACCTGCCGCACATCTTCGAGCCGTTCTACCGCGGCGCCGACGCGCAGGCGCGCCAGATTCACGGCAACGGGCTCGGTCTCAGCATCGTGAAGGGCATCGTCGAAGCGCACGGCGGCAGCGTGAGCGTGCAGAGCGTCCACGGCCAGGGCAGCACGTTCGTCGTGCACCTGCCAGCCTACCGCGGCGAGCCGTCGCCGGCGGTACCCGGAACGTCGTCGCAGCAGGCCGCTTCGTCGGCGTTCAGCACGCGCTGAGATCCACGGAGCACTCGGCACCCGGCACTCAGCACGTCACATGGCTCGCCTGCTGCTCGTCGAAGACGAACCCGGCCTCGTGATGACCCTCACCGACCGGCTGGCGGCAGAGGGCTACGAGGTCGTCTCGGCAATCGACGGAGAGACGGGACTGCAGCGGGCGACGATCGACGCCTTCGATCTCGTCCTGCTCGACGGCATGCTCCCGGGGCGCGACGGCTTCGATGTCTGCCGGACGCTCCGGCAGCGCAACATCACCACGCCAATCCTGATGCTCACCGCGCGCGGGCAGGTGGTCGATCGTGTGGTGGGGCTCAAGCTGGGCGCCGACGACTATCTCGTGAAGCCCTTCGAGATGGCCGAGTTGCTGGCGAGGGTCGAGGCGCTGCTTCGCCGCGTGCCGCCGGCGCCGGCTCAGGCCGATGCGTACCAGTTCGGTGATGTGCACGTGGACTTCCGGAAGGCCGAGGTCACCCGGGGCGGCCAGCCACTGGAAGTCTCGGCCCGTGAGTTCAAGCTGCTGAAGTACTTCATCGAGCATCGCGGCGCGACGCTCTCGCGCGACGAGCTGCTCAACGAGGTCTGGGGCTACAACGCGATGCCGTCGACGCGTACGGTCGACGTCCACGTGGCGTGGCTGCGGCAGAAACTCGAGGGCAATCCACGCCGCCCCGAGTACATCCACACGATTCACGGGCTCGGCTACAAGTTCACGGGGTAGAGTGCGGACCCCGGACCCCGGACCCTGCACCCCGGACTCCGCACCCCGGACCCTGCACCTTACGTACTCCGAAAGCATATTTCGCGCCGGGAAATCCAACCGTTCGTCCTCAGCACAACTCTCGAACGATTCGCGTGATTTCGACGCGGCAATGTTTATGCACTCTGCGATCGCGACGGGCGCGAGCACAAGGGCCGGGAGTCGTCGGGCATGGCTTTCGGCAAACCGGGGGAAGAGGGTGCCAGAAGAGGGCCCTTCGGTTCCCGGCCCTTGTGACCGCGCCCGTCGTGCGTGAGAACGACCCCGCACCGGACCCTGGACCCCGGACCCGGACTCCGGACTCCGGACTCCAGACTCCGGGCGACGGACCCGGACCTCGGACCCCTTAGGAAATCCCGTTCTTGAGGACGTCGTCGATCGTGCCGACGAAGGCGTCGATCTCGCCGAGCGTGGTGTACAGGTTCGGTGTGATGCGGAGGCCCTGGAACTCCGCGTGTTTGATCGGTGTGACGATGATGCGCTGGCGGTTCCAGAGATGGGCCGTCACTTTCTCCGGATCGAGCCCCGCCAGCGACAACAATCCGATGGCGCATCCCTGCGCGGGGTCGAAGCTCGTGAGCACCTTGGCGCCGGGCCGTTCCGAGAGCGGCTTCGCCCACCGGTTGCGCAGGTAGCGCAGCCGCGCCGCCTTGCGGTCGCCGCCAATTGAATGATGGAACTCGAGCGCCTCCGCGATGGCGTTGTGCATCGCCGCCGGATGGGTGCCGATTTCCTCGAACTTCCTGATGTCCCCGGCACGCGACTCGTTGGCCGGCGTCAGCGGCCAATGATCCTTGATGAGCGGCCGTCGCACGTACAGGAACCCCGTCCCCACCGGCGCCAGCAGCCACTTGTGCAGGCTCGTCCCGTAGTAGTCGCATTCGAGGTCCGCGAGCGTGAACGGGAAGTGCGCGAACGCATGCGCGCCATCGACGACGCTGCGGATGCCGCGGGCGCGAGCCATGCGGCAGATGTCGCGGACCGGGAAGATCTGGCCCGTCAGGTTCGTGATGTGGCAGACGTGGATCACTTTCGTCCGCGGCGTCACCGCCTGCTCGATCCGGCGCAGCAGGTCGGACTGGTCGGCCGGCGGCACGGGAAACGAGATCTGCTTGAGGACGACACCCTCGCGGCGTACGCGCTGCTGCCAGGTGTCCAGCATGCGCGGGTAGTCCTGGTTTGTCGTCAGGACCTCGTCGCCGGCCTTCAACTCGATGCCAAGCTGCGCGATCTGCAGCGCCTCGCTGGCATTGCGCGTGACGGCAAGCTCCTCGGCATCGCAGCCGAACTCGGCCGCCAGCCGCCGGCGCACGGTCTCGAGGTTGGGCTCGAGCACCTGCCACATGTGATAGACCGGCGCCTGATTGGAGATGTCGAGATATCGCTTCAGCGCTTCGTGGACCACGCGCGGACTCGGGCACACGCCGCCGTTGTTCAAGTTGACGATCGTGCGGTCGAGCGTAAAGGCCTCGCGGATGTCGCGCCAGAAGTCTTCGTCCTGCGCCACGTCATCTGGCGTCCGGCCGGACGCGCGAGTGGCGGCCTGGCCAACGCGGGCCATCAGGTCGGGCCGGCCCATGGCGACGACCGCACTGGTGGCGCCGAACGACCGCAGGAAGGCGCGTCGCGAGGAGGAAGTCATGCGCGCATTCTAATCCCGTGCGACACTCGGACATGACGTTCGATCTCGACGACGCGCGGATCCACCTGCGCCGGACGCCGGACACCCTTCGCGCGCTCCTGACGCCGCTGCCGGCGGCCTGGCTCACCGCCAACGAAGGCCAGGGAACCTGGTCGCCCGAACAGGTGCTGCGCCACCTGATCTGGTGCGAAGTCGACGACTGGATCCCGCGTGCGCGTCGCATCGCCCAGCATGGGACCTCGGTCCCGTTCTCGCCGTTCGACCGCGAGGGTGGCGAGTCTCGCTACGGGCATCTGACCGTCACGGAGCTTCTGGATGAATTCGCGCGCCGCAGGTCGGCGAACCTCAAGGCACTCGACGACCTGGAGCTGACTGGCGACAGCCTGATGCAGACGGGCATGCATCCGGATCTTGGCTCGGTGACGATGGCGCAGCTGCTGGCCACGTGGGTGGCGCATGACCTCTCGCACATCGTGCAGATCTTCGAGGACGCTGGCCGTGCAGTACCGCGACGCGGTCGGACCGTGGAGAGCGTTCCTGCGAGTACTCCAGTGAAGAGCAATCCAGCCGCACGCGACTAGCGCGCCCGAAGCATCCAGACGGCGTCGGAGATCGGGGCGGGCGAGCCTTCGACCGACGCGATGACAGTCGACTGCGTGTGAATTGGTGAGAGGCCGATGGCCGCGGCCGCGCGCGCGATGACCGGGCGAGGCTCGTTGTGGATGAGGACCCCGCCCGGCGCCAGCATCGCGCCGATGTTGACGACGGCAAGCGTCAGCTCCTCGTCGTTCAAATACGGAAACACATTCGTCACGACGACGATGTCGAAGCGATCGGCGAGGCGATCGACCACCACGTCGAGGGCCGCGGCGCCAAGTCCGTGCGTCACCGCGCTGGCGACGTCGAGTGTCTTCGCCAGCCGTCCGCGCACCGGCGTCTCCGGCGGGCCCGACTCGCCGATTGCCGCTCCGAGCCCGGTGAAGTAGCGCCTGAATTCGTCGGTGAATCTCACTCCTCCGACCTCCGTCACCGAGGTCTGCAGGCGCAGTCGAAGGCGTGCGCCAATGACGTCGCGCAGCCATTCGACCACCCGAGGGTTGATGTCGGCGCCCAGGACCGTCAGTGAGTCGGCGGTCGCGAGCTTCAACGCCAGGAGCGCATCCATCACCGCAAACGGCTGGTAACTCTGCGCCGGCGCTCCAGTCGCAAAGCCAGCGCGCTCGGCCGAGTCGAGGCCGGGGCCGACAATCAGCACGCGGCGCACGGTTCGTTGCGGCTCAAGCGAGCGCAAGGTCGAAAGGGCCAGGTAGACGGCGTACCCGGCCTCGACCGAGGCGTCAGTGCTCAGCCCGCGTGTCTGATAGAGCCGGCTCGCGTCGGCAGAGCCCGAGCGTGCGCGTTCCGCGGCGAACTCCTTGTCGTACAGGAACCGCATCGCACGCACGTAATCAGCGTAGAGCTGCTGCTGGAGCTCCGGCCCCGTGCTCGCGGGGATGCTGGCAAGCACGGACTTCACGCCGCCGAGCGACGGCGTCTTTGATGGGTCGGTGGCGGCCGCCGCGAAGGCGTCGAGCCTGGCGCGGGCGGAGACGGGAATCGAATGTTCCGAGATCGGGCCCCCGCGTTCCAGCGCCGCGCGGTCGGCATCGGTCAGCCGGCTGACCAGGGAGCGGGCGCTGGCGGAAGGGTCGACGGGCAGCAGCGTAGTGAAGGTCGTGGCTTCGAGCGCGTACTGCACGAGGTAGTCGCGATCGCCTTCGCGCACGCGGTCCAGGTTGCGGCGGCGAATGTCCGCCAGACGGGCTCGCGGCAGTGCCGGCATCGAAGCCGTATTCCGCCAGCACCGGCGCAACAGGCGCCGGAACCTCCGGCCAGGTGAGCGGTTGGATTGCCTGACGGCCCGACCCCGCGTTGGCCGCGAGGAGCACTGCCGCGAGCACGATCACGGCGGACAGAGGACTGAAGAAGCGCACGGCCGGACGATCGTACCAAAGGCGCCGCCGTGGCTGTCTCGGCCGTTGTAAACGGCGGGCGCCCTTCAGGCGTTGTCCGGACGTCGGATCACGGTGAAACGCCGGCCTGGCAAGCGTTTATAATGCGCGCGTTACGTCAGGCTGCCGCGTTTCGACAGCTCGTTCACCAGGTACGCCTCACCTCGAGGTTCCCATGGCTCTGCACGACGACGATCCCGGCGCCGAGCGGCCCGATCGAGACGCGACGCTGAACGTCAGCCGCCGTGTCTTCCTGAAGACTGTCAGCGCCTCGTCCGTCGCCGCCGGCGTCATCGCGCCCGGCGAGAGCGACGCGCAAACCGGACCCGCCGCGATCGGGCCCGGCGAAGTTCCCATCCAGCTCACTGTCGACGGCCAGGCGCGCACCCTGAAGGTGGAGCCGCGGCTGACGCTGCTCGACGCGATGCGAGAGCGGCTCGACGTCACCGCGCAGAAGCGCGTCTGCGACCGCGGCAGCTGCGGCGCCTGCACCGTGCTCATCGACGGTCGCAGCGCCTACGCGTGCTCGGTGTTCGCCGTCGACGTGCAGGGCCGCGCGATACGGACGGTCGCGAGCCTGGCACAGGGCACGGTCCTGCATCCCGTGCAGCAGGCGTTCTGCGAGCACGACGGGCTCATGTGCGGGTTCTGCACGCCGGGCTTCGTCATGGCCGCTGTCGCGCTGCTCGAGAAGAACCCGTCACCGACTCCGGAGCAGGCCCGCGAGGCCCTCGACGGCAACATCTGCCGCTGCGGCACGTATCCGCGTGTGCTCGACGCCGTGCTGAACACCAAGGGGGTGCGCCGTGCCTGAGAACCCGCAGGTTCCGGAAGTTGCGACGCCGGCCAAGCCGGTGCAGCACGAGAAGTACCCATGGCCGGCCGCGCCGACGCTGATCGGCAAGCGCATTCAGCGGCTCGACGGCCCGGTAAAAGTGACCGGCCAGGCGAAGTACTCGTACGACATCAACCGCCCCGGCGGCCTGCACGGCCGCATCCTGCGCTCGCCGCACCCGCACGCCCGCATCGTTGCCATCGACCTGACCGCCGCGGAGAAGGCGCCGGGCGTGAAGGCGGTGATGCCCGTGATGAAGGCGGGCGACAAGGTGATGTTCCAGGGCGAGGAGGTCGCCGCGCTTGCCGCCGCGACCGAGGATCAGGCCGATGACGCGCTGCGGCTGATCAAGGTGCAATACGAGGTCCTGCCGCACATCGCGACGCCGGCGCTGGCGACGCGCGACGGCGCGCCGCTGGTGTTCAAGGACGGCAACGTCAAGGCCGGCGACACCGAAGAGGCCGGGGACCTCGAGGCCGGCTTCAAGGCGGCCGCGCACGTCGTCGAGGCCAGCTACGCGACGCAGGTGCAGACGCACGTGTCGCTCGAGACGCACGGCTGCGTCTGTGAATGGGAAGGCGACAAGCTCACGGCGTGGGTGTCGACACAGGCCGTGCACGGGACGCGCGAGGGATTCGCGAAGGCCCTCGACATCCCGCAGACCAACGTGCGGGTGATCTGCGAGTACATGGGCGGGGGCTTCGGCAGCAAGTTCGGGCCGGACGCGCAGGGCGTCATCTGCGCGAAGCTCGCGAAGCAGGCAGGCGCCGCGGTGAAGCTCATGCTCGATCGCAAGGACGAGCACCTGGCTTCCGGCAACCGCCCGTCGTCGATGTCGAAGATCCGCGCCGGTGTGAGCGCCGACGGCATGCTCACGGCCTTCGACGCCGAGACGTCGGGCACCGGGGGCGCCGGCGCCGGCGCCGGATTCCCGCTGCCGTATATCTACGTGTTCCCGAACCGTCGTCGGCGTCACCGCGACATCTTCACGAACGCCGGCCCGCAGCGCGCGATGCGCGCGCCGGGCCATCCGCAAGGCTGTTTCCATACGGAAATGCTGATGGACGAGCTGGCGGACAAGCTGCGGATGGATCCGGTGGCGCTGCGGATCAAGAACCTCCCGCCCGAGGCGCCGAACGCGATGTGGCGGAAGTACTTCCCGCTTGCCGCCGAGCGATTCGGCTGGAGCAAGCGGCATGCTGCCGGGGATCCGACGCCGGGTCCGATCAAGCGCGGCATGGGCTGCGCGGCCAACCGGTGGGGCGGCGGCGGCCAGGGCACCAAGGCGCACTGCGAGATCAACGCCGACGGCAGCGTCGTCATGCGCTGCGGCACGCAGGACATCGGCGTCGGCACCAAGACCATCGTGACGATGGTCACGGCCGAGACGCTGGGGATTCCACTCGAGCTCGTGAAGGCGGAGATCGGCGACAGCAACCACCCGTTCAGCGGCGGGTCTGGCGGCAGCACGACGGCGGCGGCGGTCTCTCCCGCAATCCGGGTCACCGCGGGCATGGCGCTCGACGAGTTGAAGGCCAAGGTCGCGCCCGGCCTCGGCGTCGATCCAGCGACGCTCGTGGCCAGCGGCGGCCGCATCCACGTGAAGGACGATCCGTCGAAGGGCCTCGCGTGGAAAGACGCGTGCAAGCAGCTGGGGATGGAGCCGGTGTCGGTCGACGGGCAGTGGGAAAAAGGCCTCTCAGCCAGCGGCACCAGCGGCGTGCAGTTCGCCGAGGTCCAGGTGGACATCGAGACTGGCGTGACGAAGGTGACGCGCATCACCTGCCTGCAGGACTGCGGCCTGGTGGTGGACGAGCTGACTGCGGAGAGCCAGTGCATCGGCGGGATCATCGGCGGCGTGAACTACGCGCTGTTCGAGGACCGTATCCTCGATCGCGTCACCGGCCACATGGTGAACCCGAACATGGAGTGGTACCACATCGCCAGCGTCAGCGACATCCCGAAGATCGACGTCCAGCTGATGAACCAGCCCGAGCGCGGCGTGGTCGGCATCGGTGAGCCGCCGACGATCTCGACCGCGGCCGCGGTCGCCAATGCCGTCGCCAACGCGATCGGCGTGCGCATCCGCAGCATTCCGATCACGCCGGACAAGGTGATCACGGCGCTCGCGGAGCGCGAGAAGACGGGAGGCACGCTGTGAAGGCCTTCGCCTACGTCAATGCGTCCAGTCAGCAGGAAGCCGTCGCCGCCCTGAGCAAGGCGGCGCGCGGCAAGATCCTGCCGCTCGCCGGCGGCATGGATCTCGTCGGGTTGATGAAGGACTACATCGCGCAGCCCGATGTCGTCGTCAACGTGAAGAAGCTTCCGGCAGGGATCACGGTGCCGTCGCAGGGGCTGACCGTCATCGGCGCCGCCGCGACGCTGGCCGATGTCGCCGCGCATGCGGCGCTGGCCAAGGCGTACCCGGCGCTGACCGATGCTGCCGCCGGTGTCGGCACGCCGCAGATCCGCAACCTCGGCACCGTCGGCGGCAACCTGATGCAGCGGCCGCGGTGCTGGTACTTCCGCAACGAGGAGTTCGACTGCCTGAAGAAAGGCGGAGCGCGGTGCTTTGCCGTCGAGGGCGAGAACCAGTACCACGCGATTTTCGGCGAGGGCCCCTGCCACATCGTGCACCCCTCGAGCCTGGCGATGCCGCTCATCGCGTACGGCGCGCGAATCAAGGTGGCCGGTCCGCAGGGCGAACGCGAGATCGAGGCGGACAAGTTCTTCGTGATGCCCGATCGCAACATGTTCGGCGAGACCGTGCTGGAGCCGACCGAACTGGTGACCGAGGTGGTCATTCCGACCTCGCGCGGCATCTCGGCCGCCACCTACGAGGTGAAGTTCAAGCAGTCGCACGATTGGCCGATCGCCACGGCGTCGGTCGCGCTACGCATGAGCGGCGCGGTCGTCGAGAGCGCGCGCGTCGTGCTGGGCGCGGTCGCGCCGGTGCCCTGGCGGTCGCTGCCCGCCGAGCAGCTGCTGAAGGGCAAGCGCATCGACGAGGCGGTCGCCTGGCAGGTCGCGGAAGCGGCGCTGGCCGAAGCGAAGCCGATGAGCGGCAACGGCTACAAGGTCCAGGTGGCGAAGACCGCCCTCCGCCGCGCGATTCTCAAGGCCACCGGCGCCAAGGTCGTCTGACGCGAGGTCATCCCATGGATCATCCGAAACCGGCATCCCCGCTCGTGAGCCACGAGAACTGCGAGCACTTGCGGCACAAGGGCATGTACGTGATGAGCGTCGTGGACCCCGCCGAGTTCCAGTTCTACGACCCGTACGACGCGACGGCGTATTGGTGCATCAAAACGCAGAAGCCCCTCGGGCCTGACGGCAAGATGGCGCACGCGAAGGCCTGCCACGACGGCAGGGAGTGCTGTTCTCACTGACGAGCTTTCGGGCGCCTGCCGTGTGCCAGAATTGAAGTGAGAGCCCGGCGGGCTGAAGGTCGTCCATGCGTGCCGCAACGCACGCGGGATCCCTCAGTTCCGCTTTGAAAGTGGAGCGAACCATGAAGCGCCTTGCATTCCTTGCCGCATTCGTCCTCTCGGCGGCCCCCGCGTGGGCCGACTCGATCACCGGCCGCTACGTCGAGGCCCGCACCGCCGAGGTCTTCGCCGGCGGCTGCATCATGAGCAGCGAAGCCGAGACCATCGGGCGGCAGGCCGTGATGGCCTGGCGCATCGACCAGGGCAGCTACGACGGTCAGGTCCTGGACGGCCTGCGCGTCGTCGCCGCGGTCTCGGGCGATCGCAATCTCGGCATCCGCGAGATCGGCGGCGAGGCGCCGTCGTACGTCCGTGCGGTGGTCTACGTGGACGAACGCGCGAACGACGCCCAGCGGGCGGCGCTGGCGCGACTGGCGCAGACGCTGTCGCGCGGCCTCATCAGCGAAGTCGTGCGGGTCGCGCCGGTGGCGATTCAGTTCAACGACACCGCAGACACGGTCGCGGTCGCCGCTGGCCTGGCGAACCTGACCGTGAAGAAGAGCGTCGAGCACGGCCCGGCATGCGGGGCGATGAAGTGGTTCACGCCATTCAGCCGTGTGGACAACCCGGCGCTCGGGACGACGCTGGATCACGCGTTCACCGGCCGCGACCTGGATGCCCGCTGGAGCGCGCCGAATCGGAAGTCGGCATTCTTCGGGGAGTTCAGCTTCGAGCCGGGCGGGCAGACGTCCAACTAGGTGTCCAACCGCGACGCCGCGATGCCGCGATGCCACGACGCGGGCGACCGCCAGGCCGGCCCGATTCGTCGATCCATCGCGGCCTCGCGCGCGCGCTCTGCTCGTCGCCCTGCTGGCGGCGCTGACGCTCGCGACTTTCGACGCCTCGGCGCGACAATCGCCGACGGTCACGACCGCTGCGGTTAGTCCTCCCGCTGAACTCGCCGCACCCGTCGCCGCGGCCCTGGGCCCGCAGGTCGTCACCGTCACCGCCGGCACGACGAAGCTCGAGTTCTGGTGGGTGAAGGCGCTTTCGCTGCGCGAGGGCGCCTCGAAGACACCCTCGTGGGCCGACGTGCCCGAAGGCGCGCTCGTCGGCGCGCTCAGACTGGGCGCCGACTGGAACGACATCCGCGGCTTTGCCGTCCGCGCCGGCGTCTACACCCTGCGCTTCGCCCTGCAGCCGCAGAACGGCGACCACCTCGGCATCTCTCCGAACCGCGAGTTCCTCCTGCCGGCGCCAGCTGCCGCCGACACCGATCTCGCGCCCCTCGGGTACGAGGGCGCCGTCGATATGGCGAAGAAGGCCTCGCGCCGCGCCCATCCCGCTTCGATGAGCATCGACCCTCCCAGCTCGCCAGCGCAATCGCTGACGACGACTACCAACGACCTCGGTCACCAGATCGTCGTCATGAGCGTGCCCACGACAGCGGGACTTGCGCTGACGTTCGGCGTCGTCGTCGACGGCACGATCGAGCACTAGCCGCATGGATCTCACCGGCCGTGGCGTACTCATCACCGGCGGCAAACGCATTGGCGCCGTGGTCGCCGCCGATCTCGCGACGGTGGGCGCCGACATCGCTATCGTCTACAACCGCTCGCGAGCGGAGGCGGACGCGACGTCCGACGCCATCCGCGCCACCGGCAGGCGGGCCGCCGTGCTGCAGGCGGATCTCACGAACGCGGACGCCTGCCGGAGAGTCGTCGACGACGCGGCCGCCGCGCTGGGACGTCTCGACGTGCTGGTCAACATGGCGTCGATCTACGAACGGAAGGACTACGCCGAGCTCGAAGACGACGACTGGGATCGCGCGCTTGCGGTGGATCTCCGCGCCGCGCACCTCTGCACGCAGGCCGCCGTGCCGCACATGCGGCGCCAGCAGGGCGGGCGGGTGATCAACTTCACGGACTGGGTGGCCGCGAGCGGGCGGCCCCGCTACACCGGCTACGTCCCCTACTACGTCGCCAAGGCCGGCGTCATCGGGCTCACCCAGATCCTGGCGCTGGAGCTGGCGGGCGACGGCATCCTCGTGAACGCCGTGGCCCCCGGGCCGATCCTGGCGCCGCCAGGCACGTCAGCCGAGGAAATCGCCGCCGTTGAAAAAGCCACGCCGCTGGGACGATGGGGAGGGGCGGAAGAGATTGCCAGGGCCGTCCGCTTCCTGATCGACACCGACTTCGTGACCGGCGAGGTCATTCGCGTCGACGGCGGCCGGCACGTCAAATAGCGGCGACGATGGCGTTCAGAGTGTCCTCCGCGCGCGCGAGAGGGAGGTTGCTCACGTAGAAGTGCCGCGCGCCGAGCTGCTTGAGGCGCCGGATGGTGCGCGCGCAGACCTCGACCGGCGACGCGCCTTCGGCGAACTCCCGCGTCAGCTCGTCCACCGGGACTGGCAGGAACTGGCTCAAGGTGCGGAGCGTCCGTGCGTTCGCGCTGCGGTAGTAGAACACGCCGAACATCCCCTGCAGCGTCAACCCCGCGTCGAGCGCCCGCCTCGAGAAACCTGGCCACGGGGTCAGCGGTGTGGTGCGAGACGATCTGCGTCAGGTAGAACTCCGCGTTGAACGTGGCGTCAGCCAGGTACCCGACCTGACGATCGGCATCGGCGTTGGGGTTCGCCCACCCGCCAAGCGCGAGGTGGGGCTCCCGTGCGCGAATCGCACGGCGCAACTCCCACGCGTGCTCGACGCACCTCGGCGGGCCGACATGCTTGTCGCCGCCGAGCACGACCAGCGACTGGAAGTTGTTGTGCCATGCGCGCTCGGCATAGGACAGGCAGTACTCCAGCGTGTGCTTCGAGGTCAGGAACGGCACCACCAGCTCGCGCGGCACGTTCGTGCCCAGGTTCGCGATGAGATGGCGGAGGTTGTCCTCTTCCTGCAGGCCGACGGCGCTGTCGGTGAGGAAGACCGGCACGCCGCGCCGTGTCAGGCCGCGGACGGCATGGTACGTGTCGATCCACGCGTCCATGCCTTCCGATGCCGCGAGCTCCGCCCGCGGCGGGCGAAGCTCGGCGGCGATGACTGAGGGTGTCGAGAGCAGTTGGTCGGCGAGAGACAACGTGAGCTACTTCGCGTCCTTGATCTTGTAGTCCGCCGGCACCTGGAACTTGTCCGCGGCGATCGGATCGGTGGCCAGCGCGGTGACGGTGTTCGTGAACGCTGAGCCGCCCATGACCTTGTTCATCATGGACGCCATCGGCCCGCCCCCCTCGACCTTCATCGACATCTCCATCGAGTAGGCGACGCCGGCGTTGGCCATGGCCTTGTACATCTCTGTCATGCCCTTGGCCTGCTGCGGGGCGCCCTTGGCCACGCGCGGGTCGTTGGCGATGAAGCCCCGTTCCGCCGCTGCCAGGTAGAACTTCTTGTAGTCGGCCGCGCCCGGCGCGTTCTTGGCGATGAACACCGGCCCGGTCATCACCATCGTCATCTCGCTACCGCCGCCCAGGCTCCAGGGAATCGCGACGTTCAGGTCGTAGCCGTCGCAGCTCTTGCCGGCGATGTCCTTCTTCTGGCCGTTCGGCGTCAACGACGCCTTCGCCGCCGACGTGTTCATCGTCTTGTCCATCGTCTGGCGGAACTCCGCCATGTTGTAGACCTGGGCTTCCTTCTTCTTGTGGTTCAACGAGATGAACTTCTGCGCGTCGAGGTCGATGATCGTCGTCGTCGGCGAATCGGCGAGCGTCGAGTCGGTGCGCATCTTCAGGCCCTGGATGTAGGTGATGGACTGGCTCTCGGCTGCCTTGCCCATGCCCTTGCCGCTCACCTGCGAGGTGATGGTGACGTCGGCAAAGGCCGGAGCGGCCAGCAGGCCAACCAGCACCGCCGTACAAACGCTTCGAAACATTCCGATTTCCTCCGAATTTGGCCTCGCCGCGGAGCAGCGTCGAGGCACCTCCCGAGTATATCGGCGTTTCCGCGGCCGGCCGGCAGCCAGCCGCGGAACGCCTGTCGGAGTGTCGCTCGGGCGGCGTCAGCGCGTGCCGGCGGCGGCCGGCTCGGGCTTCAGCGTCCGGAGCGTGAAATCGAGCATCCGCTCGCGCATGTGCCGCAGCAGCGCCGGATCGACGACGCCGTGGCGCGACTTCGGATACAGCATCAGCTCGAACGGCTTGCCGGCCTTCTGCAGCTCGTAGGCGAACTGGATGGTGTTCTGCATGTGGACGTTGTCGTCCATCGTCCCGTGGATCAGGAACAGCTGGCCGTGCAGGTTCTTCGCCGCGGCGCGGGGCGCGGTCCGCGCGTAACCGTCCGGGTTGTTCTGCGGCGTCAGCATGTACCGCTCGGTGTAGATCGAGTCGTAGTCGCGCCAGTCGGTGACGCTGCCCCCGGCGATGCCCATGGCGAAGCTGGTGCTGTGCGTGAGGGCATAGCTGGTCATGAACCCGCCGTAGCTCCAGCCGCTGATGCCGATGCGCGAAGCGTCGACCCACGGCTGCTGCTTCAGATAGCCCAGGCACTCCTCGATGTCGGCCAGCTCCGACTCGCCAAGCCGCTTATAGGCCGCCCACGCCGACTCGGCGCCCTTGCCGCTCGCGGATCGGTTGTCGCACACCCACACGGCGATGCCGCGCTGCGCGAGCAGCTGGTGATACAGGTAGCTGCTGCCGCCCCAGCTGTTTCTCACCTGCGGCGCATGCGGTCCGGCATAGGTGGACTGGAACACCGGATACTTCCGGGCGGGATCGAAGTCGACCGGCTTGATCAGCATCGCTTCAAGCACGAAGCCATCCTTCGTCTTCACCTGGAAGAACTCCGGCGTCGACAGCCTGTAGTCCTTGAGCGCCGCGACCTCGTTGAGATCGATCACGCGGACTTCGCTGCCGTCGGCCTTGTGCAGCCGCATCTGGTGAGGCGTGGTGACGTCGCTCCATCGGCCGATGTACTGCGTGAACGACGGGTTGAAGGTCGCGGTGTTGGTCCCCGCGGTCTGCGACAGCCGCGTCAGCCCGGTGCCGTCAAGCTTCACGCGGTAGATGTCGCGGCCGATGTGGCTCCGCTCCGTGCCCGCGAAGTAGATGGCGCCGGCCGCTTCGTCGACCCCATAGAGTGTGTCGAACTCCCACTTGCCGCTGGTGATGCGGCCGACGGAGGTTCCGTCGCGCTTGTAGCGATACAGGTGCTGCCAGCCGTCGCGCTCGCTGAGCCAGAGGAACGTGCCGTCCTTGAGCCACGTCGGCGATCCCAGCTGGCTCACCCACGCCTTCGTCGTCTCGCGAAACAGCGTCTTCGTCGTCCCCTTGGTGGCGTCGCCGAGATTCAGGTCGAGCCACGTCTGCTCGCGATCCTGCACCTGGTAGGCGACCTCCTTGCTGTCGGGCGTCCAGCTCACGTCGACGATGAGGTGTTCGGCCGCGCCGTACTTGGACGTGTCAACCCACCGGACGTCGCCGCCGCTCGCGCCCACGACCCCGAGCTTCACGGTCGGGTTCGGATCGCCGGCCTTCGGGTAGTCGGTCACTTCGACGTTCTGGCGGTACGGAATGTGATCGACGACGGTGAATTCGGGGACCGGCGCCTCGTTCAACTGAAGAAAGGTCACGCGCGTCGAGTCGGGGCTCCACCAGTAGGCGCGATGCGTGCCGCGTCCGTAGATCTCTTCCTGGTATACCCAGTCCAGTTTGCCGTTCAGCAGCTGCGCGTGGCCGTCGGTCGTGAGTGCACGCTCGTGGCCCTCGAGATCGACGACGTAGAGGTTGTGCTCGCGGACGAAGCCGACGAGCCGCCCGTCCGGGCTGAAGGTGACCTCGTCCTCGAGGCCGGGGGACGTCGTGAGGCGGGCGACGCTCTCGGAGTCGAAGGGCCAGTAGAAGAGATCGTTGCCGGAACTGACGAGGAGGGCCGTGCGCCCCGGGTTCATCACGTACGTGCGCTGGCGGCTCAGGCGCGCCGCGTCATCGGCCGATACCCCGGCCACTTTGCCCAGCGCCGCCGCCAGTCGCGACTGGTCGAACAGCGGCGTCTCGGTTCCGGTCGCGGCGTCGACCCGGACGATCTGTATGCGGGCGCCTTCGGCGGTGCGCGAATCCTTGACCCGGAGGTATTCCTTGTCGTTCACCCAGGTGTAGGCAGAGTCCCGCCCCGCCGGCGTGCCGAAGCTCACGCGCTTGTCCGGGTCGTACAAGTCGTCGAGGGTCAGCAGCTTCTGCTGCGCCTGCAGCGGCGAGGCCGCCGCCACGAGTGCTGCCGCAGCCAGCGCCATGGCGGCGGGCAGTCGGAACCGAGTCATCGCAATCCTCCGGAAGGGCGAAACAAGAATGCCAGCTGTACAGCATATCGCGCTGAAGGCGGGAAGCATGAAAGGCCGCCAACGGCCGAAGGCTATAGTTACGCCATGCCCACACTCACGTTCCTCGGCGCCGCGCAGACCGTGACCGGATCGAAGCATCTCGTCAACACGGGGACCCGGCAGGTCCTGGTCGATGCGGGCCTGTTCCAGGGCCAGAAGGAACTGCGGCTACGGAACTGGGCCGACCTGCCGATGCCGGCCAGGGACATCGACGCTATCGTGCTGACGCACGCGCACTTGGACCATGTGGGCTACCTGCCGCGTCTGGTCGCGCAGGGCTTCCGCGGACGCGTGTTCTGCACCCCGGGCACGCTCGATCTCGCAAAGCTGGTGCTCGCTGACGCCGCGCACCTGCAGGAGGAGGACGCCCGGCAGGCCAACCGCGACGGCTACTCGCGCCATCACCCGGCCCTGCCGCTCTACACCGTCGCCGACGCCTGGCGCGCCATCTCGCAGCTGCAGCCCGTTGGCTACGACCGTCCCATCGAGGTCGCCCAGGGCGTGACGATCAGCTTCGTGCCGATGGGGCACCTGCTGGGCTCTGCGGCGGTGCAGATGACCCTGGAGGGTGGTCCGACCATCGTGTTCGGCGGCGACCTCGGCCGGTACGACCGGCCTGTGCTTCGCGACCCGCGGCCGATCGGACGCGCCGACGTGCTGCTCTGCGAGTCGACGTACGGGGATCGCATCCACGAGGACGACGACAACGGCGAAAGACTCGCGGCCATCATCAACGACACGGCGCGCCGCGGCGGCCGGGTCATCGTCCCGGCCTTCGCCATCGGCCGCGTCGAGGAAGTGCTCTACTGGATCCGCAGGCTGGAGGAGGAGCATCGCGTCCCGGTGCTGCCGGTCTATCTCGACAGCCCGATGGCCAACGAGGCTCTGCAGTTCTACGGCAATCGCACGACGGAACTCGACCCAGAATTCACGGAGAATGGAGGCAGGCTGTCGGGGTTCCTGACCAGGCGGTTCACGGCCGTGAGCTCGGTGCAGCAGTCGATGGACACCGTGCGATCGACCAAGCCGGCCATCGTGATTTCGTCGAGCGGCATGGCGACCGGAGGGCGCGTGCTGCACTACCTGGCGGCGACGCTGCACGACCCGCGAAACACGGTGCTGTTTGTCGGATACCAGGCCGCCGGCACTCGCGGCCGTCAGCTCGTCGACGGCGTGAAGCAGGTGAAGATGCACGGACGCCTCATCGAGGTACAGGCGCGCATCGAGAAGCTCGATTCGATGTCGGCGCATGCCGACGCCTCGGAGATCCTGCGGTGGCTGACCGGATTCACCCAGCCGCCGCGTATCACATATCTGGTGCACGGCGAGCCGCCGGCACAGGCGGCGCTTGCCGGACGCATCGCCGCCGAACTGCAGTGGAAGACGCACGCGCCCGCGCAGGGCGAGACGGTCGACCTCTGAGCGGAGTCCGCGCCACATGTCAGCACCCGAGAGCGCCCGGCAGCCATCCACCACCGCAGACAGCACGGCGGAACGCTCCTATCTCCTCGAGCGCGTCGGCGAGGCGGCCGTCGTGCAGCTCTACGCCGATGGGTTCGAGCGGCTGTCGGTCCGCGATCGCATCCTCTGCTGGCACCTCTACCAGGCGGCGCTCGCGGGACGAGACATCTACTACGACCAGCGATACGCGTACAACCTCGAGATGCGCGCCGTGCTCGAGGCGGTGCTTCGCCATCCGGCCGGCGTGGAGCCGCGGGCGCTGGCGGCGATCACCGACTACACGAAGCTGTTCTGGATCAACACCGGCCCGTTCAATAACCTCACCGCGCGAAAGTTCCTGCCGGCGTTCACCAGGGACGAGCTCGCGACAGCCGTGCGCCAGGCAGCCGCAAACGGCGCGGCGCTGCCGCTTCGCGACGGCGAGTCCGTCGAGGCGCTGCTCGCACGGCTCGACCGGCCGTTCTTCGATCGCGACTTCCAGCCGGTCGTGACGAGCAAGACGCCCGGTCCGGGACGGGACATCCTCGAGGCGAGCGCGAACAACCTCTACGTCGGCGTGACCATGCGCGACCTCGATGGCTTCGACGAACGCTATCCATTGAACTCACGACTGGAGCGGCGCGACGGCGGGCTCTCCGAGAGAGGTTTACCGGGTCAACGGCCGGTACGGTGCGGAAATCTCCCGGATCGTCCGGCATCTCGAGGCCGCGATTGCCTTTGCGACGCCGACGATGGCGCGCGCGCTCGAGGCGCTGGTGACCTTTTACCGCACGGGCGAGACCGAGGCGCGGCGCGCCTACGACATCGCGTGGGTGGCCGACGTCGAATCGCCGGTGGACACCATCAACGGGTTCATCGAGGTGTACATGGACGCGCGCGGCGTGAAGGGCGCGTGGGAGTCGCTCGTCTACTACGTGCACCCGGAGAAGACCGCCGCGGTTCAGACGATCGCGGCGCACGCGCAGTGGTTCGAGGATCGGATGCCGTGGGACCCGCGCTGGCGCAAGCCGCAGGTGACCGGCGTCTCGGCGCGCGCGATCGAGGTGGTCGTCGAAGCCGGCGACTCCGGCCCGGTGACGCCAATCGGCATCAACCTGCCGAACGACCAGGAGATTCGCGAGACCCACGGCAGCAAGTCCGTGTCGCTCTCGAACGTCAGCGAGGCCTACGAGAAGTCGACGCCCCGCGAGTTCCGGCGCGAGTTCGCCTGGAGCGCCGACGAGGTCGAACGCGCCGAGCGGTGGGGCGCCGTCGCCTCGGAGCTGGCGACGAACCTGCACGAGATCATCGGCCACGGCTCGGGCCTGGTCTCCGACGTGCTCAAGGGCGCGCCGGAGAAGTGGCTCAAGGAGCACTTCTCCGCGATCGAGGAAGCGCGCGCCGATCTGGTGGCGCTGTACTTCGTGCTCGGATCCGTACCTCGTCGAGATCGGCGTCGTTGCCGCCGACGCTTTCGACGAGATCGTCGCCGCCGAGTACGAGGGTACGCGCGGAACGCCCTGACGCAGCTCCGCCGGATCCGCGAAGGCGCCCAGATCGAGGAAGACCACATGCGCAACCGGCAATTGATCGTGCACTGGCTCCTCGCCAACAGCGAGGCGATCCGGATCGCGAAGCGCGACGGCAAGACGTACTACCGCATGGTCGACGCCGCGGCGTTTCGCGAAGGGGTCGGCCGGCTCCTCGGCGAGGTCCAGCGCATCAAGGCCGAGGGCGACTACGCTGCCGCGCACGAGCTGCTCGAGACCTACGGCGTGCACTTCGACACCGAACTGCGCGACGAGGTCGTCCGGCGGGTGGACCACCTCAACCTGCCGTCGTACACGGGCTTCGTCATGCCGAAGCTCGAACCGGTACTCGACGACGGCGGCAACGTCGTCGACGCGCGGGTGTCCTATCCGCTGGATCTGACGACGCAGATGCTCGAGTATTCGCGAACGACCGAAGGCTGACGCCTGAAGGCCGAAGCCTGAAGCCTGCTGCTATCCTCTTCTACCGATGTTCTCCTCGCGCGTCCCCGGCAATCTCGGGACCAACAACGTCGCGGCGGCTGTCGAGCGGGCGAGGCTCGCCGGGAGGGAGTTCGACGACCTGACGGTCTACAATCCCACCGACAGCGGACATCGACTATCCGGACGAGCTGCTGGCGACGCTCGCCAACCCTCGGGCCCTTCGCTATGACCCGCAGCCGTTCGGCCTGCTGGCCGCTCGTGAAGCCGTCTCTGCCGACTACGCGAGGCGCGGCATCCGGGTGCCGGCCAGCCACATCGTCCTCACCGCCAGCAGCAGCGAGAGCTACTCGCTGCTCTTCAAGCTGCTGTGCGATCCCGGGGAGTCCGTGCTCGTGCCGACGCCGAGCTACCCGCTCTTCGAGCACCTGACCCGGCTCGACAACGTCCACGCGCTGCCGTATCGCACCGAATATCACGGCACGTGGTCCATCGACCTCGACGACCTGCGCTATGCCATCGACGAGACGACGCGGGCGATTCTGGTCGTCAACCCGAACAACCCGACCGGCGGCTGGCTGAAGCGCGACGAGCTGGCGGCGCTGGTCGAGGTGTGCGCGGCGCATCATCTCGTGCTCATCGGCGACGAGGTGTTCTCCGATTATCCGATCGACCCGGCGCCAGGCGCCGTGCGCAGCATCATCGGCGACGACAGCGACGTCCTGACCGTCGGACTGGGCGGGCTGTCGAAGTCAGCGGGTCTGCCGCAGCTGAAGCTCGGATGGATGGCGCTGCGCGGACCGGTGTCGCTGCTGCAGCCGGCGTTGATGCGGCTGGAGATTGCCGCCGACACGTATCTCTCCGTCGGCACGCCTGTGCAGGTTGCTGCCAGCGAACTCATCGGCCACGGCGAAGCCGTGCGGCGGCAAATCCAGGGCCGCGTCCGCACGAACTATCAGCACCTGCATTCGTTCATCGGCCGGCATCCCGCCTGTCAGGTCCTCAGGGCGGAAGGCGGATGGTCGGCGGTGCTCCGCATCCCGCATACGATGGGCGAAGACGAGCGTGTCGTCCGGCTCCTCGAGATCGAACGCGTGCTCGTTCATCCCGGATACTTCTTCGACTTTCCCCGTGAAGGGTATCTCGTCGTCAGCCTGCTGACCCGGCCTGACGTCTTCCGGAGCGCCACCGCGCGGCTGCTGGCCGCGGTGTGCAGCTGACCGACCGCGCCGGATCCGTCATGCGCCCCCAACCGCCTCTTGGCCGCAGTGCCGGTCTCGTCGTTCCCCTCTTCTCGCTGCACTCCGCGCGCGGTGCCGGCATCGGTGAGATCGGCGATCTCGGCCGTCGTCGCCGCCTGGCTGAAGCGCTCCGGCCTGCAGGCGCTTCAGCTGCTGCCCGTCGGGACGCTTCCGGCCTCCGAGACCTCGCCGTACTCGGCGCTGAGCGCGATGGCGATCGACCCGATCTACGTCAGCCTGGCCGACGTCGCCGATCTCGCCTCGATTGGCGGCGAGCCGCGGCTGCCGCTGGCCGATCAGGCACTGCTTCGAAGCGCGCGGCAGGCGCCCCGCGTGCAGTACAGCGCCGTGCGACGGGCCAAGGAGAGCGCGCTGCGGCTGGCCTTCAGCCTGTTCTGGGAGGTTGACTGGCTGCGAACCACGCCGCGCGCCGGATCGTTTGCGGCGTTTGTCTCGTGGGAAGAGTGGTGGCTGGCCGATTACGCGCTGTATTGCGCGCTCCGCGAGCGTCACGGCCACCGGCCGTGGAACGAATGGCCGGCGGCGCTGCGTGACCGCCGTCGCGAGGCACTGGACGACGCCCGGCGTGAACTGGAACAGGAGATCCTGTTTCACCAGTACGTGCAGTGGATCGCCGACGTCCAGTGGGAACGCGCGCGGGAAGACATGGGCGAGGTCCGGTTGTTCGGCGACTTCCCGTTCATGGTCAGCCAGGACAGCGCCGACGTCTGGGCCAACCAGCACGTGTTCCGGTTCGATCGGACCGTGGGCACGCCGCCCGACGCGTTCAGTGCCACGGGGCAGGACTGGGGACTGCCCGTCTACCGGTGGGACGTCATGGCGGCCGAGGATCATCGCTGGCTGCGGCAGCGCGCGCGCCGGATGGCGAGCCTCTACGACGGCTACCGCGTCGATCATCTCGTCGGGTTCTTCCGCACCTACTCACGCGAGGCGGGGGAGACGCTCGGTGGATTCGATCCGCTCGATGAGGCGGCGCAGCAGGCGCTTGGCGAACGCATCCTGAAGTTGTTCATCGACACCGGCGCGCAGGTGACCGCGGAAGATCTCGGCTCGATTCCCGACTTCGTGCGCGAGTCGCTGTCGCGCCTGCGCCTGCCCGGGTACAAGGTCCTGCGCTGGGAACGCGATTGGCACTCTGAAGGGCAGCCGCTGATTCCGCCGGCGTCGTTCCCGGCTGTCTCGGTGGCCGCGACCAGCACGCACGACATCGAGCCGCTGGCGCTGTGGTGGGAACTGCTCGAGGCGCGAGAGCGGGCGGAGACGGCGAAGGTGCTGGGCCTTCCGCCGCCAGCGACGGCCGCGTTCGACGCGGGCGTGCGGGACGCGCTGCTCGCGCACGCCTACAGCGCAGGTTCGGATCTGCTGCTGCTGCCGGTTCAGGACGTCTTCGGGTGGCGCGATCGCGTCAACACGCCGGCGACGGTGGGAGACGAGAACTGGTCGTGGAAGATGCCGATCGGCGTCGACGCGCTGCTCACCGATCCGGTGAGCGTCGAACGGGCGGAAGCGCTCAGGGCGCTCGCAGCGGGAAGCGGGCGGTAGGAACGGCCTTCGTGCCTTCGGCCTCCGGCATTGCGCAGAGCGCACTGCGCAATACCCGAAGGCCGGAGGCTGAAGGCCGAAGGCTGGTGCCTAGTTCTGCGTCGTCTGACGCGCCGGGGTCGCCGGCGGCGTCTGCGGCGGCTGCGGCTTCGGCAGCGGCTTGCGCGGCAGCATCTGGTCGCGGTTGGCCGCGTGATAGACGAACGAGGCGACGATCACCGCGTTCTTCATCATGTCGCCCGCCTGGAGCCGTTCCCACACGTCCATGTTGGAGTGGTGGGTGCGCGTGTCGTACTCGATCTCGTCCTGGATGAACTGGAAGCCGGGGATGCCGACCGCGTCGAACGACAGGTGGTCGGTGCCGCCCGTGTTCTGGATCGACAACGTCTTCATCCCGAGGTTGTCGAACGGCTGCATCCATGCCGTGAACACCGGGGTGACCGCCTCGTTGCCCTGCAGGTACACGCCGCGGATGGCGCCAGTGCCATTGTCGACGTTGAAGTAGCCCGCGATCTTGCCGTGCGCCGGCTTCAGCTGCATGGTGGCGCGATCGGCGAAGGTCGCCTTCACGTACTCCCGCGACCCGATCAGGCCCTGCTCTTCGCCGCCCCAGAGGCCGAGGCGCACCGTGCGCCGCAGCTTCACGCCCGACGCCTTGAGGATGCGGAACGCCTCGAGCATCACCGCGGAGCCCGCGGCGTTGTCCGTCGCGCCGGTGCCGCCGTGCCAGCCGTCGAAGTGCGCGCCGAGCATCACGACCTCGTCGGCCTTGTCCGTGCCGGGCAGCTCCGCGAACACGTTCATCCCTTCCTGGTCTTCGGTCATCGTGTTGCGGATCGTCAGCTCCACGCTCACCGGCATCTTCCGCTCGAGCGTGCGCACCAGGCGGCCGTAGTGCTCGACCGGAATCACGACCTGCGGCGGCACCACCGCCGGCAGCCGCATGAAGCCCTGCTGGCCCTTCGGGTTGTACGCGCCACCCTGCTGCACGAAAATCGTCCCGCCGTCGCCGCGGCCCGGCTCGAATACGGCGAGCACGCCCTCGGCCTGCAGGAACTCAAGGCGCTTCACCATGAAGCCGACGCTCGCCATGTTGTAGTTGCGGCGCGGCGTGGCCGTCGGCTCGAACTTCAACAGCTTCTCGAGATCGGCGTCGGTCATGCGCGACGCCTGCGGCTCGAAATGCGCCTTCACCTCACGCGTCGGCAACGGCAGCACGATCTTGCCCTTGAGCTTGCCCTTCCACTTCTCGAGGTCCGCCTCGTTCTCCATCGGCGCGAAGACGACATCCGCGGTGACGGTGCCCTCGATGCCCGGCGTCCAGGCCTTCGGCGTGCCGGTGAGGACCCACGGCTGTGCGCCCGAGACGACCGTCGCGGAGAAGCGCTCGTTGACCCAGCCCCGTCCGAACGTGCCCCAGGCCTCGGTGCGCGCGTTGGCAGCGCCCCATTCGGTGAGCTTTTTCACCGCCCAGTCGGCCGCCGCCTTGAAGCTGGGCGATCCCGTGAGGCGAGGGCCGTAGACGTCGGTCAGCCAGCTCGCCGTGTCCATCACCTGCGAGCGCTGGAAGCCTTCGTCCTTGATCTTGTAAATCGCGTCGTAGTCGACCTTCTCGCCGGTCGACGTCGCCACTTGCGCCGCCACCGGCGCGGCAGCCAGCAGGGCGACGAGCAGCACATGGCTGGGGCGAACTCGAGTTCTCACGGGCACCATCCTCCACTTCGGCCGAACAAACCACAAGGCTCCGGGCGGAGCCAAAAATGAAAGGGACGACCTTCAAAGATACCACGCGGTTACGCGTAGCCGGGTTGGCGGAATACGTTTTTGGCGGCAACTTGACAGACTTGTAATCGCGTCTGCGCCGCGCCGGCCCGCCACCGGTCCCTCAACTGGCACCTAACTGCCACTTCCGTCACGACTTGCGTGCCCGGGCCACCCGTCCTGAGCGGCGGTCACCAATCTTGCACCACGCGCAGCGGGGTGCCGCACTCGTTCAGCCCGTCGTGTCGCCGCGCAGAGCCGAGTGCGTCCGACCACCTTCATGACACCCGCATCCACGTCGCCCATGCCCGCTGACGCCGTCACTCCGCCCACGTTTGCCGACGGCTTCGGCACTCGCCTCCGCCTCTCGGAGGCCGATGCGGCCGAGCCGCTCGAGGTGCTCCACGTCAGCCGTGTGCTGACGTCGACGTCCGGGTTCGACTTCGCGCTCCGCGAGCGCGTGAGCCGGCTGGCGAATTTCCGGCATGCGTACTACGGACGCGTCCGGCGGGTGGACCGGATCGAGAACGGCGGGACGCTTGGGCTGGTGAGCGAGTACGCCGAGGGCGCCCGGCTGTCGCACGTCCTCGAAGTCGCCCGGGCATGCGACCTGGACCTCGACGTCAACGCCGCGCTGTGCCTGCTCCGGCAGATCGTCCCCGCCGTCGCGATGCTGCATCAGAACGCGCGCGACGCGAGCCACGGCGCGCTCGCGCCGGAGCGGATCGTCGTCACCCCCAACGCGCGCGTGGTGCTCGTGGAGTACGTGCTCGGGGCGGCGATCGAATCGCTTGGCTACAGCCGCGAGCGGCTCTGGAAGGACCTTCGAGTCGCGGTCCCTCCGGGCGCGGGCTCCCCACGCTTGAACCATCGCGCCGACGTCATGCAGATCGGCGTCGTCGCGCTCTCCCTGGTGCTGGGCCGTCCGCTGGCGGACGACGACCCGCGCCAGTTGCCCGGACTGCTGGCCGCCGCGACGGAGAACTCCGTCATGGGCGGCCGCGAGCCAATCTCCGAGTCGCTGCGCCGCTGGCTCACACGCGCGCTGCAGCTGGATCCGCGCGGCTCGTTCGAGTCGGCGCTCGAAGCGCAGCTCGCGCTCGATGACGTGTTGTCGGGAGAGGCCGGATACATCGCGGCGCCCGTGGCGCTGGAGTCGTTCCTCGCGCGCTACCACGAGTCGGCGTCGAAAGTTCCGGTGGTGCCGAAGCCGATGGCGCCGGTTGCGGATTCCGCCGCCCCCGGTGGTGGAGGCCTTCACGCCGCCACCCGTGATGCCGCAGCAGGCGACGCCGACTCGCGCCTGCCAGCGAAGTTGGCCGTGCCGCCGCCGACGCCGAAGCTCGGCGTTGCCAGAGTCAGCGCGGATGCGCCCGCCGTGGTGTCGTTCCGCGCCGTTGCCACCCCGACCGCACCACGCCCGGTCGTCATCGAACCGGTCGCCGCGTCTACCGCGCCCGAGCCCGTCCTGATTCCGGAGCCGGCGCCGGCGCCACCCCCGCCGGTGGAGCCTCCCGCGCCGATGTTCGCGGACGTGTCGCGGGCAGACGATGAGGAAGACGCCTTCGACGAGACGGCGCTGCGCGCGCAGTTTCTGGCGGCCAGCTCGTCGTCGCCGGTCGAGGCGCCCGCCGGCGTCCCGGGCTGGTGGCGCATCGCGGCGATGGCGCTTGCGGTCGTCGCGCTTGGCGAAGGCGCGTTCATCGGCTGGCGACTGGCCAGCAGCCCGACGGGCCTCTCCGGCTCCAACGGCACGCTCAAGGTCGAGTCCAAGCCAGTCGGCGCACAGGTGAAAGTCGACGGCGAGGTGAAGGGCGTCACGCCGCTGTCCCTGCCGCTTGGCGCAGGCGCGCACGTGATGGAGATCGCGGCCGGCGCCGAACCCCGCGTCATCCCGATCACGATTGGCGCAGGAGAGACGCTCGCCCAGTACGTCGAGCTGGCAGGCACGTCCGCGCTCGGCCGCGTGTCGATCCAGTCGTCGCCCGCCGGCGCGACGGTGCTGCTCGACGGCCAGCCGCGAGGCACGACGCCGCTCGAGCTCGCCGACGTGGCAGCCGGCGACCATGAGCTCGTGCTCGATCTGAATGGCCAGCGGCAGCGGCAGACGCTGAGTGTGGCCGCCGGCACGACGACCACCATCAACCAGGCGATGAACGCCGCGGCCGGCGCGCAGCCGATCGATGCCGCCGGCCTGCTGCCGGCGGCGCCGGTCACCGGGACGGTCATCGTCCAGGTGCCCTTCGAGATGCAGGTCTTCGAGAACGGCACGTTGATTGGCGTGAGCGGCAGCCGCCTCTCGCTGCCGCCGGGACCGCACGCGTTCGAAGTCGTCAGCGAGACGCTGTCCTTCCGCGCGCCGGCACGCGTCGACGTCGTGGCCGGCAAGACGAGCCGCATCCCGATCGCGCTCCCGAAGGGGACGATGCACCTGAATGCGACGCCATGGGCCGAGGTGTGGATCGACGGCGTGAAGATCGGCGACACGCCGATCGGCAACCTGCCCGTGACCATCGGGCCGCACGAGATCGTCTTCAAGCACCCTGAACTGGGCGAGCAGGCACACGCCGCGACAGTGACCGCGGGTGCGCCGGTGCGCCTGAGCGTGGACCTCACGAAACCGCGGTGATTGCCGTGCGAAAGCTGTCCCTCTCGATCCCCGCCGCGCTCTTCGCGCTGATGCTTTGGCCCGCCGCCGCGAGGGGCCAGGAATCCGTCCAGATGGCACAGACGCTCTACGCGTCGGCCTCGTACGACGAGGCGCTGGCGGTCCTGGAGCGGCTGCAGCAGGCCAAGCCACCAACCGCCGATGTCGTCGTCATCAACCGGCAGCGGGCGCTGTGTCTGCTCGCGCTCGGGCGATCCCAGGAGGCGGAGCGCGCGATCACCGCGGTCGTCCAGTCCGACCCGACATATCGGGCCGACGACGCGTCGATCTCGCCGCGGGTACGCGCGACGTTTCGCGACGTCAGAACGCGCCTGCTGCCGGGTCTCGTCCAGGCCGAGTACGCGGAGGCTCGACGACTCTACGACGCCAAGTCATGGGAGCAGGCGCTCGCGCGCTTCCAGCGCGTCGTCGCGCTGGCGGTTGATCCCGATCTCGGCCAGTCGCAGATAGCGGCGCTGGCCGACCTGAAGGTGCTGGCCGAAGGGTTCGCGAAACTGTCCGCCGCCGCCGCCGCGCCCCCGGCGCCACCCGCGCCCGAGCCAGCCGCGCCGGCGCAGCCCGTCGCGCCGGCAGTCGACTACAACACCGTGTACGACGGAACGGAGCCGGGCGTGATCGCGCCGGTCACACTGCGTCAGGATCTGCCGCGCTGGACGAGCACGTCGCTTCCGGTTCCGCGCTCGACAGGCACGCTGGAGGTCATCATCACGAAGGAAGGCGTCATCGAGCGGGCAACGCTGACGCAGCCGATTGCGGCGTTCTTCGATCGGCAGGTGCTGGACTCCACGAAGAACTGGCGCTACCGTCCGGCGACGCTGAACGGACAGCCGGTCCGGTTCAAGAAGAGCATCAGGATCTCGTTCCAGTAGCATCAGCCTTCAGGTTTCGGCCTTCAGCCTTGGTCTGGGGCCTTCCGCCATTGCGCAGGTGGGCGCGTGAATCGGCGAAATGCCGGGGACCGAATGCTGGAGGCCGAGGGCTGAAGACCGAAGGCTGATTTAGACTACGAGGATGCCATCGACGAGGCTCGCACTGGGGCTCGTGGCCGCGGCGGCGCTCGCCGCGGGCTGCAGCCGGCAGACCGACGCGACGCCTCTTCGCCCGGCGGACCGTCCCGATATCGAGCTCGCCGCCGACAGCGAGCTGATTCCCGGTCACGTGCCCTCTGGCGCGACGCTGGGCTCGCTGCTCGCGCGCCACAATCTCTCGCCGAACGACGTCGAGGCGATGCTCGCCTCGATCGAAGGCATCTTCGACGCACGCCGCGTCCGTACGGGGCAGCCCTATCGGCTCGAGCGCACCAGCGACGGCCGCGCGCGCTTCTTCGAGTACGAGATCGATCCGCTGGGCTTCCTGCGCCTGCGGCCGGCTCCGGACGCGCCGCACGAGTTCACCGCCGAGGTCGTCCCCTACGCGATCACGCTCTCGACGGCCACCGTGCGCGGCGCCATCGACGACGACGCGAACTCGCTGTTCGCGGCGATGTCGCAGGCCGGAGAGACGCCGGATCTGTCGGTCGCGCTGGCCGAGGTCTTCGCCGGCGAAGTGGATTTCAACAACGACCTCCAGCCTGGCGATCACTTCGGCCTCGTCGTCGACAAGTCCGTGCGGGACGGCCGCGCCGTCGGCTACGGCCCGCTCGTCGCCGCGACGCTGCACAACGACGGCAAGGATTTCACCGCGATTCGCTTCGAGCCGGCCGGCGGAAAGCCCGGGTACTACGATGTCGATGGCAAGTCGCTGAAGCGGTTCTTCCTGCGATCGCCGCTCAGGTTCGACCCGACGATTTCGTCGGGGTTCTCACGCAGCCGTCACCATCCGATTCTGAACGTCCGCCGCGCGCACCTCGGCGTCGACTACCGCGCGCCTACCGGTGCGCCGGTTGTGGCAGTTTCTCCCGGCACAGTCACGATGGCGGCGTGGAGCAGCGGCGGCGGCCGGACCGTCAAGATCCGGCATGCCAGCGGCTACGAAACGGCGTACCTGCACCTCTCGTCGTTCGGCCCCGGCGTGCGGGCCGGCGCGCACGTCGCGCAGGGTCAGCTCATTGGCCGCGTCGGCGCCACCGGACTGGCCACCGGGCCGCATCTGCACTACGAGTTGAAGAAGAACGGCGCGCACGTAAATCCGGCCGCCGAGCATCGCAAGCTGCCGCCGGGAGAGCCCGTGCCGGCCGATCAGATGGACGCGTTCACGAAGGTCCGAGACGCCGCCCTGGCGTCGCTCGTGCGGTAGATTCGTCGTCAATCACAGAGACACAGAGGCACGAAGACGCACAGAGGATCGGACTATGGTGGCTGGATGCACCGCAGCCGATCGCTCGCCATCCTGTCGAACCCAGTCCCGTCCTGTGCGTCTCAGTGTCTCTGCGTCTCTGTGATTGACGTCCCATACCTCTAGAAGATCACCTTCGCCGCAAGCTGGATGATCCGCGGCCCGGAGCTGGCCGTCGGCACGCCGAAGGTCGCCACCGGCGTCAACGTCGCGCCGGGGGTGGATGCGGATGCCCGGTAGTAGGCGGTGTTGACGAAGTTGAAGTTGTCGGCGTTGAACAGGTTGAACGCCTCGAAGATCAGCTGCAGCTTCGCCCGGCCGCCGAGGCCGATGTTGCGCGCGATGCGCGGGTCGAAGCTGTAGTTGTTCGGCAGCCTGAACTGGTTGCGCAGCGTGCCCGGTGCGATGTCATTGCGGGCGTTGCCGTCCAGGTTGAGGTCGCGGTCGGCGTAGCCGCTATATGGCTGGCCGGACTGCGCGACGAAGATCATCGCGAATGTCCAGTCCTTCGCGAGCGCGCCGCCGACGCCCTCCATGCCCGACGCCCAGTGGTTCGAGTCGATCACGGCGCTGGCCACGAAGCGGTGACGCTGATCGTTGGCGCCATCGGTGCGGTCGGTGTCGAAGTCCGACGGGTCCGACGCGAACTTCGCGTCGTCGCCGCCGCCGGGGACGACGGCCGTGGCATCGGGCACCGTGTCCTCGACGCGGCCGAGCGTGTACGACACCTTCGCCTGGACGCCGGTGGAGAAGCGGCGGTTGAGCTCGAAGGAGAGGCCGTTGTAGGTGGAATCGGCCGTGCTCTCGAACGAGATCAGCCGCGCGAAGTTCGTGAACGGACCGGCGCGGAACTGGTAGTGCGGCACCGACCCGCCAGTCGAGAGCAGGAAGCTGACCGGCACCTTCTCGCCGAAGTTGATGTCGGTCGATCGCGGCAGGTTGTCGCCCTTGACGAACAGATAGTTCACGGCGAGTGACGTGTTCGGCAGGACCTCCCATTCGAAGCCGGTGCTGGCCTGCTGCAGCCGCGGGCTCTGGAAGTCGTCCTCGAAGAGGAAGATGGTGGGCCTCGGAATCGCGGCGCCGGAGGGCAGCGACGTGAAGATGTTCGGGTAGGTCGGCACCTGCGCGCCGGTGAAGGTGATGGTCTGGACGTTGACGCCGTTGTTCGAATGCGCCGTGCCGACCATGATCGACGGCGTCCTGCCGTAGAACAGACCGTAGCCGGCGCGCACGACGTACTTGCGCCCGACCGGCGCCCAGGCGATGCCGAGCCGCGGCCCCCAGTTGTTGCCGTCGGTGTTAAGGGTGCTGGTGTCGATGCCGGCGGCGGCCAGCTGCGGATCCGGATTCTGGACCGGCGGCTGCGCGAACTTCTGGATGTCGTAGCGCAGGCCGGCGTTGACGGTGACGTCGGGCCGGACGCGCCATTCGTCCTGCACGAAGAACGAGTACTCGGAGATGTTCGGCTCGGTGGTCGGCCCCGTCGTCCCCGGGCCGGCGAAGGCCTGCACGTACCGCTCGCCCGAGCCGCTCGGCCGCCCGCCGTTGAACGAGGCGAGGCTGGCGAAGGTGTACAGACCCGGAGAAGTTGCCGGGGAAGTAGTTCAGGATGTCGTCGAACTGGAAGTCGAAGCCGCCCTTGACCTTGTGCGCGCCGCGGACCCAGGTGACGTTGTCGGCCAGCTGCCACCGCTTGATCGTCGTCTCGCGCGGCGAGAAGAAGTTGCGGCCGATGACCAGCACCTGCGTGCCGCCCTGGCTGATCGTGCCCTCGGGCGTGTCGGCGTACGCGGTGCCCGGTTCCTTGTCGCGCGCCACCTGCACGCGCAGCTCGTTGAAGAGCGACGAGCTGAACACCGTGGCGAGGCTGCCGTTGAGCGACTTCGTGTAGACGCTCGACGTGCCGCTGTGCTCGAGCGCCTGGCGGATGCCGCCGTTCTCGAAGCCGACGCCGTCGAAGTCCTGCTGGTTGTAGCGCAGGGTGACGCGGTTGTTCTGCGTGAACTGGCTGTCGGTCTTCACGAGGAACACGTCCTGATCGAGCTTGCGCGTCCAGCTGTCCGCCTTGGCCTGCAGCGTCGCGTAGCCGGCCTGTGACGCGGGGTCGCCCGGCACCGCGGCCGGGCTCACGCCGAGCACGACTTCGTTGGGCTGCGTGTTGCGCTGGCCGTCGTAGTTGAAGAAGAAGAAGTGCTTGTCCTTCTGGATCGGCCCGCCGATGTTGCCGCCGAACTGGTTGAAGTGATACGGCGACTTCGGCCGGTTGTTGAGGACGTTCACCGCGTCGTTCGCGTTCAGCGCCTTGTCGCGGTAGTACTCGAAGACGGTGCCGCGGATGCTGTTGGTGCCCGACTTCGTCACGACGTTGATGACGGCGCCGCCGGCGCGGCCGTACTCCGCCGAATAGGCATTGGAGTTGATCTGGAACTCCTGGACGACGTCGGTGCTGAACTGGTAGGGCGCGCGGCCCGATCCGGCGCGGCCGAGCGTCTGGCCGAAGAACGTGTTGTTGTTGTCGGCGCCGTCGACGACCAGGCTGTTCAGCGTCCCGCGCTGGCCGGCAAAGCTGATGTCGCCGGTCCGGACATCGCGGGTGACCCCGGGGGTCAGCAGCGCGAAGTCGATGAAGTTGCGGCCGTTCACCGGCAGGTTCGCGATCGACGTCTCGCTCACCGTCGAGCTCACCTGCGACCGCGAGGTCTCGACGATCGGCGAGACGCCGGTGACGACGACGTTCTCGGCGACCGCGGCGACGCCGAGCTCCACGCGCAGCGTGATCGTCTGGCCGAGCGTGAGAGGCACCTCGGGCGGATTCGTCGTCGCGAAGCCTGACAGCTCGACCGCCACCTTGTACGTCCCCACCGGCAGCAGCGGCACCCTGAAGAGGCCATCCGCGTCGCTGACCGTCGTGCGCGTGACGCCCGTCGCCGGGTTCGTCACAGTGACGGTCGCGCCCGGCAGCACGCCGCCAGAGCTGTCGACGACGGTGCCTTCAATTGAACCGGTGACGACCTGAGCCGAGACGGGAAGCCCGAACAGGAGCAGCCAGAGCGATGCCAGCAGAACGCCAGATGCGCGCCGCAACCTCGAGAAACACATTGGTGACCTCCGGGAAACCACAGGCGGGAATCGGTGACGCACGAGAGTACCGGCGGGGCTGTAACGCGTCAACTACAGGTCGGACCAGTGCGCGGGGTCGATAAGAGGAGAGGCGTAGGAGTGTGAGAGCGTGGGGACGTGGGAGCGTGGGGCGCCTGCGCTAAGATCGACAGTTCAGATGCCATCAATCTTCCCGTTTCGCGCTCTTCGTCCGACGCCTGAGGCCGCGGCCGCTGTCGCTGCGGTGCCCTACGACGTGGTGACCACCGAGGAAGCCCGGCAGTTGGCCGAAGGCAATCCGCTCAGCTTCCTCCATGTCTCGCGCCCCGAGCTCGGCCTTCCGCCAGACACTAACCCATACGCCGACGTCGTCTACCAGACCGCGAAGGCGAACTTCGAGCGGCTGATCGCGGCGGCGCCGCTCGTTCGCGAAGACGAGCCGAGCCTGTACGTGTATCGCCTGCAGATGGGCAGCCACGTGCAGACCGGAATCGCCGCGTGCTACTCGGTCGACGAGTACGACGCCGATATCATCCGCAAGCATGAGAAGACCAGGAAAGACAAGGAAGACGACCGGACGCGGCACATCGTCGATCTGAGGGCCCAGACCGGACCGGTATTCCTGACGTACCCGGCGGTGGCCGCGATCGACGAGGTCGCCAGCCAGGTTGCCGCCGGCGCGCCGCTGCTGGACTTCACGGCGGTGGACGGCGTGCGGCACACGATCTGGCGCGCAACAGCAGCTGCGGCGGGTACCCTGACGCGGCTGATGGCGCAGGTGCGGCTGCTGTATATCGCCGACGGCCATCACCGGGCGGCCAGCGGGTCACGCGCGCGGCAGCGGCTGAAGCACGCCGGTGAAGCGGCGGAGAGCGACACCTTCCTGGCCGTGGCGTTCCCGCACAACCAGATGCAGGTTCTGCCTTACAACCGCCTGGTGAAGGACCTGAGCGGCAAGCGACCCGGCGAGCTGATCGAGGCGCTACGCGCGACGCACAGCGTGGAGCCCGGTCCGGCGACGCCGGTGCGCAAGGGCGAGGTGTCGATGTTCCTCGCCGGCCACTGGTACACCGTTGTCATGAACCCGCCGGCCGCGGATGCGCTCGCCGAGCGCCGCGCTCGACGTCTCGCTGCTGCACGACCAGGTCCTGGCGCCGCTGCTGGGAATCGGGGACGTGCGCGTCGACAAGCGCATCGACTTCCTCGGCGGCGCGCGTGGCACCGGCGCGCTCGAGCACGCGGTCGGCAGCGGCTCGGCAGCCGTCGCCTTCTCGATGTACCCCGTCAGCGTCGCGGATCTCATGACGATCTCCGACGCCGGCGAGATCATGCCGCCGAAGTCGACCTGGTTCGAGCCGAAGCTTCGGGACGGGCTGTTGATTCACACGATTTGACGATGACGTACGTCAACCACAGAGACACCGAGGACACGGAGGACGCACGGAGAACACAACTAGGCAACGCAGGGATGAACCTGGCAGCCGGGGTTCATCCGAGCGCTGCCAAGTTTCGCTCCGTGCGTCCTCTGTGTCTTTGTGTCTCTGTGGTTGACGTACGTGGACACTTCCAATGGTCGTACTTGTCGCTGACGCATTCGAACAGTCGGGGATCGACGGGCTGAAGGCCGCCGGGTGCGAGGTCGTTCACGACCCTGGGCTCGACGGCGACGCGCTCGTCCAGGCGGTCGGCCGATCGCGTGCCGACGTGCTGGTGGTCCGCTCGACGAAGGTCACGGCGCCGATGATGGACGCCGGCGCGTTGTCGCTGATCGTCCGCGCCGGTGCGGGCTACAACACCATCGATGTCGCCGCGGCCTCGGCCCGCGGAATCTACGTGTCGAACTGCCCCGGCCGAAATGCGGTCGCCGTCGCGGAGCTGACGCTGGGCCTCATCCTGGCCCTGGATCGCCGCATCCCCGACAACGTCGAGGCGCTGCGGGCCGGCCGATGGGACAAGAAGACGTTCTCGAAGGCGGCCGGGCTCAAGGGCCGGACGCTCGGGCTGCTGGGCTACGGCGCGATCGGCCGCGAGGTCGCCGAGCGCGCCCAGGCCTTCGGTCTTCACCTCGCGATCTGGAGCCGCAGCCTCGATCCGGCTGCCGACGCCTCGACGCTCGGCCTGCGCTCGCATCCCGACTCACAGGTCACCGTCGCCGCGTCGCCGGGCGAGGTCGCCGCCGTCTGCGACATCCTGAGCATCCACCTCGCGCTGGCGCCGGAGACTCGCGGGCTCGTGAACGCCGCGGTCCTCGCACGGCTGAAGCCTGGCGCGTTCGTCGTGAACACCGCGCGTGCCGAGGTCGTCGACTACGCCGCGCTCGAGGCGGCGACGCGGGAGAAGGGCCTGCGCGTCGGGCTCGACGTCTTTCGCGACGAACCGTCCGGAGCTACCGGCGAGTATCGCGATCCGCTGCTGACGCTGCCGAACGTCTACGGCACGCACCACATCGGCGCCTCCACCGAGCAGGCGCAGGAAGCTATCGCCGCCGAGACCGTCCGCATCGTCGGCACATTCAAGCAGACGGGCAAGGTGCCCAACTGCGTCAACCTCGCGACGCGGACGCCGGCGACGCACATGCTGGTCGTCCGTCATCGCGATCGGCCGGGCGTGCTGGCGCACGTGTTCGACCAGCTGCGCGCCGCGGCCATCAACGTGCAGGAAACCGAGAACGTCATCTTCGCGGGGGCGGAGGCCGCCGTCGCGCGCATCAACCTCGACGGTCGCCCGAGCGACGACGTCCTGGCGCTCATCACTTCCGGGAATGAACATGTGCTGAGCGTGCAGATGGTCGAGCTGTCGCTGACAACCGGTCAGCCGATCGAACCGCGAGGCCGCGAGGCTGGTCAGTTCGCATGCCCGGACCGCCGGCTCGATCTACAATTGGGCTTTCTTCGCGCCGTCGCGCCGTCGTGTCTTCGTGACTGTCGTTGGGTGGCCCCGCACGTGCTCGGAGCAAAGTTCATGTCGACGACAACTAGCCGCGTCTACAACTTCTCCTCGGGTCCGGCGGTGCTGCCGGTGCCGGTGCTGGAACAGATCCAGCGCGACCTGGTCGCGCTGCCCGGCGTCGGCATGTCCATCATGGAGGTGAGTCACCGCTCGAAGGTCTTCGAGGACGTGATTCAGCAGGCCGAAGCCGACATTCGTGCCCTGGCGAACGTGCCCGCCAACTACAAGGTGCTGTTCCTGCAGGGCGGCGCGAGCCTGCAGTTCTCGATGGTGCCGCTGAACCTGCTGACCGCCGGGACGACCGCGGACTACGTCATCACCGGGTCGTGGACGGACAAGGCTGCGAAGGAGGCGAAGAAGGTCGGGACGGTGCACATCGCCGCGACGACCGAGCCCGACAACTTCAGCCGGATCCCGGCTCAGAGCGAGCTGTCGCTGACGCCGGGCGCCGCTTACGCGCACATCACGTCGAACAACACGATCGAGGGCACGCAGTGGCATCAGCTGCCCGACGTCGGCGGTGCGCCGCTCGTGAGCGACGCCTCATCCGATCTGTTCTGCCGCCCGATCGACATCACGCAGTACGGGCTCATCTACGCCGGTGCGCAGAAGAACCTCGGTCCGTCCGGCGTCACGCTGGTGATCATCCGGGAAGACCTGCTGGCGCGGTCCAGCAAGTCGCTGCACACGATGCTCAACTACGCGGTGCACGCGGAAAACGGCTCGCTGTACAACACGCCGCCGTGCTTTGCGATCTACACGCTGGGCCTGGTGATGCGCTGGCTGCGCGATCGCGGCGGGCTGGCGCAGATCGGGGCCGTGAACGAGCGCAAGGCGGGCAAGCTCTACGCGGAGCTCGATCGCACCGGCTACTGGCGGCCGACCGCGCGCACGGCCGATCGCTCGCTGATGAACGTGACGTTCCGGCTTGCGACCGAGGAGCTCGAGAAGAAATTCGTCAAGGAGTCGACCGCGGCCGGCTTCGACGGGCTCAAGGGCCACCGCTCCGTCGGCGGCATGCGGGCTTCCATCTACAACGCCTTCCCCGAGGACGGCGTGGACGCGCTCGTCGACTTCATGCGGGAGTTTGAACGGAAAAACGGCTAACTGGTTACGGATTACGAGTGAATGCGGGTCGCGCAGCTCACGTACTCCTCGTAACTGGTCAGGGTTGCGGCGGACGTCCGCGTCGTCGTCCCCGCCGACGCCGGCGGCGGCGCGGCCCCCGCGGTTCGTCGGCCAGTCCTTCCTGCGGGACGACCGTGCCTTCGTAGAAGCCCTTCCAGTGCTCGAGCACGTCGGGCGCCTGTCCGTGAATCTCGAGCCACGTCAAGCGCTTCCTGGAACGGGCCGCGATGCATGACGGCCCGCTTGGCGCGCGGCGACGCCTCGAGATCGGTGAGCCGCCGCTGCAGCGAGAGGATCTGCCGCAGCCGCTCGACATCGCGCCGCGGCAGCTGCATCCGGCCGAGCGTCACCAGCGGCTCCCGTTCCGGCTCCTCGCCGTCCTCGAACTGGCGCGGACGGCGCGCCGCGGTGAATCCCTGCGGCACCAGCAGCGTGCCGAGCAGCACGGCGTTGGTGAGCGACTCGGGGATCGCCTCGAACCGGTGGCGGTACGCGTCGAGCGCGGCGGCATACGGCCAGAGCGCCTGCCCGCGATCGCGGATCAGCTCGGGCGCCAGGTGTTCGAGGAGGCCGACTTCGGCCAGCTGGTGGAACGCGCGCTCCGAGGCACCCGAACGGAGGATCTTGTAGAACTCCTCGAGCAGCCGCGCCGGCGACGCCTTGGCGATGAGACCGGCGTGACGGCGAATCGCATCCACCACCGGCGGATCGACGATGAAGTCCAGGCGCGCCGCGAGCACGATGGCGCGCAACATCCGCACCGGGTCTTCCTCGAAGCGCACGTCGGGATTGCCGATGCAGCGGATTACCCGCGCCCGGACATCTTCCAGACCGCCGGTGTAGTCGATGATCGAGAAGGTCGCGATGTCGTAGAAGAGCGCGTTGACCGTGAAGTCGCGGCGGAACGCGTCCTCTTCCGGCGTGCCGAACGTGTTGTCCCGGAAGTGCAGGTGCGGACGGTCTCGCATCGCGCCGGCCCGGTTCCTGTGCCTCGGCGATCACGGCTTCCTGCTCGGCCTCGGCTGCCGCTGCGGCCTGCTCGGCCAGTTCCGCCTCGCTCAACTGCCGCCTGAAGGTGGCGACCTCGATGGTCTTGTTGCCGAACTTGACGTGCGCGAGCCGGAATCGCCTGCCGATGATCCAGCAGTTGCGAAACAGCTTCTTCACCTCGTTCGGATGCGCCGAGGTGCCGATGTCGAAGTCCTTCGGCCGTCTCCCCAGCAGCAGATCGCGGACGCTGCCGCCGACGAGGTACGCCGACGTGCTCGTTCTGGCGGAGCCGCTGCAGCACTTTCAGCGCGTCAGGATCGATGAGCGATCGCGAGATCGGGTGTTCTGCGCGGGGAATGACCGTCGGCGTGACCATGAGTGGCTGGCGGGCATTCTATCAAACCGCCGCGACCAGCTCAGGGCAAGTGCTTTTTCATCAACGGCTTATCCGATTCGCCGCGCTGTAGTAGCATGGCCACATGCGTGGCGCGGCCTGGCTGGTCACCCTGTTCGCCCTGACCCTTCCGGCGTCGGCGGCGGCCGCCGATCGGTTGGCGGACGCACGCCGGCTCTACAACCAGGCGATGTACGAGCTGGCGATCAAGGCCGCAACCGAGGCCCGGGCCGCCGGCAGCAACGTCGACGAAGCGGCACTTGTTATCGCCCGGTCGCACCTCGAGCGTTTCAGGCAGACGCGTGACGTCCAGAACCTCACCGCGGCCCAGGAAGCGCTGAAGGTCATCGACGCCAGCCGGCTCAGCCCCCGCGCGAACGCCGAGTTCGCCCTCGCGCTTGGCCAGTGGCTGTTCCTGAACGACCGGTTCGGCGCGGCGGCCGAGCTCTTCGACAGCAGCGTCGCGCCCGCCGAGGCCCTGGGAGTCGCGGATCGCGATCGCGTCCTCGACTGGTGGGCGACCGCTGTGGATCAGCAGGCCCAGGTCGATCCCCTTCAGCGCTACTCTCTGTATCGCCGCATCATCGAGAGGATGGAGTCGGAGCTCCGCGAGCATCCCGACTCTGCCGCGGCAGGCTACTGGCTGCCGGCGGCCGCGAGGTCCGTCGGCGACACCGAGCGTGCGTGGCACGCGGCCGTGGCGGGATATCTCCGGGCCCGCATCGCCCCCGATCGCGGCGCCGCCCTGCGCGCCGACCTCGACCGCCTGGTCACCACCGCGATCATTCCCGAGCGCGCCCGGTACCTGACCGCTCCCGCCGGCGACCCCAGCACCGCCGCCGCCGCGATGACGACGGAGTGGGAACAGCTCAAGACGCTCTGGAACTGACCCGCGCGTCCCACACGGTCCGGACAACTGTCGCGGCCATGATGACGGCGCCGCCGGCAAGGGCCCACGGCCCGGGCGCCTCGCCGTGCACCAGCCACGCCCAGATCGGGTTCAGCACCGGCTCGAGCAGGAGCAGCAGCGAGGCCTCGAGCGCCGGCACCCCGGTGATGCCGTGCGCCAGGCAGACATACGCCAGGCCGATCTGAAAGACGCCGAGGAACCCGAGAATCACGAGGTCGCGCGCCGGGATCCCGGCGATCGGCAGCGCGAGTCCCAGCGTCATCACGCAGGCCAGGACGTTGCCTGCGACCAGCGACGGCTGCGTCGCGCCCGGATCCGACGATCGCCGGCCGAGCCAACGCAGCCCCATCACTGTACCGGCCCACGTGAGGCCGCTCGCCAGCGCGGCGAGATTTCCCAGCCCGGGATTGGGAGCGGTCTGCCGCGCCGGCTCGACGCCCATGAAGAACGCGCCCAGGCCGACGGCCAGCGCGCCCATGAACAGCACGTCGGCGCGCTTCACCGGCTCCCGCAGGAGAAACGGCGCGGCCAGCAGGATGTAGAGCGGCGCCGTGCCCTGCAGGTAAATCGCGTTGGCCGCCGTCGTCAACTTGTTGGCGACGACGAAGAGGACCATCGTCGACGCGTAGATGAGGCCGACCATCCATGTCGCGCGATCGGGCAGGCGGCGCGAGCCGCGAAGCATGCAGAGGATCGCGATGGCGGCGATGCCGGACCTGAAGCTCGCGACCTGCCAGGCCGTGAGCGACGTCGACTTGATCGCGGCGCCGCCGGTCGAGAACAGCACCGCGGCGGCGAGCACGAGAAGGCGGGCCTTGAGCACGTTGACGGTTGCCGGACGACGGCTGTGGCGTCAGCGTCGAGCGGCATCCGAGCGCCCGGTTGTACCGTCAACCGTCAACCTCCAACCTCCAACCGTCAACCTTCAACCGTCAACTCTTTGCGTCCTTCCAGTTCTCGCCGACGCCGACGTCGACGTCGAGGGGGACGACGAGCGACGTCGCGCCGCTCATTCGCGCGCGGACGAGCTCCGTGATCTCGTCGACAGCGTCGCGACGAACCTCCAGCACCAGCTCGTCGTGCACCGTCAGGATCATCCGTGCGACCGGCGATGACTGGCCGGCGTTCCGGCGCGCGAGCTCGCCGTCGAGCGCGATCATCGCCAGCTTCAGGATGTCGGCGGCGGTGCCTTGAATCGGCATGTTCACGGTCATCCGCTCGGCCGCGGCACGCACCTGGCCGTTGCGGCTGACGATCTCGGGCACCAGCCGCCGCCGGCCAAACATCGTCTTGACGACGCCGGTGGCACGCGCCTCGTCGAGCGTGCGATCGATGAAGGCGCGAACGCGGGGAAAGCCGGCGAAGTACGCCTCGATGAAGAGCTGCGCCGCCTGCTGGGTGACGCCGATGTCCTTCGCGAGCGTGAAGGCGGTCTTACCGTAGAGCAGCGCGTAGTTGACGATCTTCGCGCGCCGCCGCAGCTCGTGCGCGCTGAGCACGCTGTCGGCGCCGAAGACCTTCATCGCCGTCTGGTCGTGAATGTCGTCGCCGCGCTGAAACGCCGCGATCAGCGTCTCGTCGCCCGAGAGGTGCGCGAGCACCCGCAGCTCGATCTGCGAGTAGTCCGCCGAGACGAGCACGTAGCCGGGAGCGGCGACGAAGGCGCGCCGGATCTCGCGCCCGATCTCGGTCCTGATCGGGATGTTCTGCAGGTTCGGGTCGCTGCTCGACAACCGCCCGGTCGCGGCGACCGCCTGGTTGAACGACGTGTGGACGCGTCCCGTCTTCGGGTTTACCAGCTGCGGCAGCGCGTCGATGTAGGTGCCCTTCAGCTTCTGCAGCCCGCGCCAGTCGAGGACGAGCCTCGGGAGCTCGTGCGCCGCCGCCAGCTCCTCGAGCACCTCGAACGCCGTCGAGACCGCGCGCGTCTTCCCCGTCCGCCGCGATGACGGGAGCTGCAGCTTCTCGAAGAGGATCTCGCCCAGCTGCCGCGGCGAGTTGATGTTGAACTCCAGGCCCGCCAGCTCGTGAATCCGGCGGCTGAGCGCGTCCAGCTCGCGCTCGACGCGTGCCGACTGCGCCGCCAGAACCGCCGCGTCCACCCGGACGCCGGCCTCTTCTATTCCCACGAGCACCGGGATGAGCGGCCGCTCGAGCGTCTCCCACACCGGCGTCAGCTGCTCCGCCTCGAGACGGGCGGCCAGGCCGTCGGCGAGCTGCAGTGGAAGATCGGCGCGCTCCGCCGCGTAGTCGCGCAGCGCGTCGGCGGGCACCTCCGACAGGTCGAGCGCCTTGGCGCCCTTGCCCGTGAGCGACTCCGTCGCAATCGCCTTGTAGCCGAGGTGCTCGAGCGCGGTGTCCTCGAGGCCATGGGCCGACCGGGTCGGATCGATCAGGTAGCTGGCGATCATCGTGTCGAACGACAGCCCCTCGACGCGGATCCCGTGCTGCGCCAGCAGCAGCGAGGCTGTCTTCAGGTCGTGTCCCACCTTCGCGATCGACGCGTCTTCGAGAACGGCCTTCAGGCCAGTGAGGACTTCGTCGAGATCGAGCCCGAGCGGGGCGTCGAGCAGCGAGCCGCCCTGACGCGCGACGGGCACGTACGACGCGCTGCGCGGCGCGGTCGACAGCGCCAGCCCGACGATGGCGCCCCGCATCGGCGCCTCGTGGTCGGCGATCAGGTGGATGGCGACGCGGCCCGCCTGGCGGACGCTGTCCGCCAGCGCGCCCAACTGCTCGGCGGTTGTGACGAGGACGTACGACTTCGCGACAGTCTCGGCCGTCGGCGCGTAGTCCATCAGCAGCGTGCGGAAGCCGAGGCGGCTGAACAGGTCGTAGCACCGCTCGCGATTCGGCCCGGCGAACGCAAAGCTGTGGACATCGGCCTCGATAGGCACGTCGGTCCGGATGCGCAGCAGTTCCCGGCTCCGCCGCGCGTCGTCCTTGTGCGCGAGGAGCGCTTCGCGATAGCGCTTCTGCGGAATCTCGGCCGCGCGCTCGAGCAGGGCATCGAGCGTCTCGTTGGTCGAGATCAGGTCGCGCGCGCCTTTCTCGCCGATGCCCGGCACGCCCTTGATGTTGTCGATCGAGTCGCCCATGAGAGCGAGCACATCGACGACCTGATCCGGACGTACGCCCAACTTCTCCTTGACGCCGTCGGGGTCGAACCACGCGCCCTCGTCGCGCGGGTTGAACACGCGGATGGGTCCGCCAACGAGCTGGAAGAAGTCCTTGTCGCCCGTGACGATCGCGACGTCGTAGCCGGCCGACGCCGCCCGTACCGCCAGCGTGCCGATGACATCATCGGCCTCGAAGCCCGGCGCCGTGAAGATGGGCACGCCGAGCGCTGCGCATGCCTCGTGCACCCACGGAATCTGTTCCGCAAGGTCGTCCGGCATCGGCGTGCGGTTGGCCTTGTAGTCGTCGACCAGCTGATCGCGAAAGGTCGGGCCCGCCAGGTCGAAGGAGGCTGCGATGTACTCCGGCCGGTGATCCGTCAGCAGCTTGCGGAGCATCGTGACGAAGCCGTAGACCGCGTTGGTGGACTTGCCGTCGGGACCGCTCAACCCGCGGATCGCGTGGTAGGCGCGATACATCTGGTTGTTGCCGTCGATGAGGAACAGGCGCGGTCGTGATGCCATCGGCAATCGGGCGTGATATCGGGCGGAAAAGCGAGTCAGTATATCATTCGGTCTCGTGATGTTCCGACCCGCGGCCGGCGCCGGCCGCCGCTCCGCGCTCGCGCTGGCGGTGGCGTGCGCGCTGCTGCTGACAGGCTGCAAGACACTGCTCCCCCGGCAGTACGAATACGACGAAGACGTCCAGCTCTCGCTGAACGGATCGGCCACCGTCTACGTGAACGGCTCGGTGCCGGCGCTGGTCGCCCTGCTCGGCATCGATCTCGACACGTCGCCGAGCGCCCGACTCGATCGCTCGGCGATCCGCAGGTTCTTCATGTCCGATGTCTCGTCGGTCACGCGCATCAGCGCGTCGCGGCGGAACGGACGCCGCTTCGTACACATCCGCATAGCCGTCAGCGACATTCGACGCCTCTCTGAAGCCGCGCCGTTCTCTCGTGTGAGTTACAAGCTGCAGCAGCGCGGCGGCCAGTACGTCTACGTGCAGGCAGTGGGGCCTTCGGCCGCACGCCCGGTCGGGGACGTCGGCTGGCGCGGCAACGAGCTCGTCGCGTACCAGATGCACCTGCCGTCGCGGATTCTCTACCACGATGCCCCGTCCAAGCAGGTGGAGCGCGGCAACATCCTCGTGTGGGAGCAGACGCTCGCCGAGCGCATCGCTGGCAAGCCCGTCCACATCGAAGCGCGGATGGAAACCGAGTCGATCCTCTACAGCACCGTCACGCTCTTCGCGTGGATGGCCGCCGTCGTGGTCGTGCTGTTCGCGGGGATTATCTGGTGGGTCGTTCGAAAAGGCAGAACTGCCGCTGACTAGTTACGAGTTACGGGTGACGGGTTACGAGTGAGATCCCGTAACCGCCACCCGTCACCCGCATGACGATTCAGATCTTTTCGCGATCGGACTGGATTTCAGCGTCGGTCTTCAGTTCGTTCTTCACCGAGAACGCACCGAACGTGGTCGCCAGCGACCGCGCCAGCATCCGCTCGACGTTGCTGTTCACCACACCCGTCAAGGTGACATGGCCGCGCTCCACGATGATGTGGATGGGCGGGTTCGCCATCGCCGCGTAATGCCAGAAGTTGGTGTTGCCGTAGATCGCCCGCGCGATCCGGTATCGCAGGTCGTCGTCGTATGGCGAGACAGGCAGCACGCCCAGTTCGTTCCTCACCGACGACACGCCGTCCACGCGGCTGACGATCCTGCCGATGTCGTCCTTCTTGAACGGCATCGTCACGCGGCCGCTGAGGACGACGACGCCGTCTTCCGCCAGCCCGACGCGCACGTCGTCGAAAATCGTGAAGCGCGTGTACTTCCGTACCTCGCTGCTCACGTCGTTGATCACCTGCAGGCTCTTGCGTTCGGTGACATCGGCAAACGCCGACGTAGAGAAGACCGCGAAAGCCAGCGCCACGAGTAGAGACCGGCGAACCATGATGAATGCCTCCTGGCCAGCCGACCTCGGCTGACCGCGCTGACGCCTGATTGAATGATCAAGGGCCGTGCCAAGGAAATCGCGCGGATATCAGGCGTCCCGGCCGTTGCCGTCGTGCGTTGCCCTCGTTGGCGGACATCGGCGCAAGAGGACAGACAACAGCGGCGGCGCTGGTCCACTATCATTAGCGCCGTGTCTCCGCTGATCTCCGCCGTCAGCCTGTCGCTTGCCGGCAGCCTTGGCGGGCTGCTGTGCGCGTCGTTGCTCCTGCTGCTGCCGGCATCCCGCCGGAACCGGTTCGTGCCGTGGCTGGTCAGCTACGCGGTGGGCGCGCTGCTTGGCGTAGCGCTGATGGCGCTGCTGCCAGAGGCGCTGGAGCTGAAATCGGCGCCGCACGTGTTCGGCACGCTGCTGGCCGGCATCCTCGGCTTCTTCGTCCTCGAGAAGGCGGTCCTGTGGCGGCACTGCCACACCGACAGCTGCGAGGTGCACGGAGTCTCGGCGTCGCTGGTGCTGGTCGGCGGCGCGTTCCACAATTTCGTGGACGGCGCGATGATCGGCGCGGCGGTGCTGACGTCGGTGCCGCTCGGAATCAGCACCGCGGCAGCAGTTGCCGCTCACGAAGTGCCGCAGGAAATCGGCGACTTCGCCGTGCTGCTGCACGCCGGCTACAGCCGCGGCAAGGCGCTGGCGCTGAACATCCTGTGCGGGATGGCAAGCGTGGCCGGGGCCGTCGTCTCCGTGCTGCTGGTCGACGTCCTGCCCGGCATGCTGCCCTATCTACTGGCGGTGGCTGCAGCGAGCTTTCTCTACGTCGCGATGTCCGACCTGATTCCCGACCTTCACAACCGCGGGCCGAGCGGCGCCGATCGCCGTGCGGCAGGTCGTGCTCATCGGCGCGGGGATGGCGACGGTGCTTCTGCTGTAGGGTTGTAGGGTTGTAGGGTTGTAGGGTTGCAGGGTTGTATGGTTGAGGGGTTGTGGGGTTGTAGGGGCGAAACAGGGGCATCTCCGATCGTTAAGAGTCAAACGCAGGGGTGCATCCCAGTTCAGCCCCCACAACCCCACGCCCCCACGACCCCCTCAATCCCCACGCCCCTACGTCGCCATATACCCCTTGCGCGCGCGGACGCGGTAGCGGCTGTCACGCACCTCGACCCGGATGGTGTGCCACTTGCCGTCCTTCTTCGCCGCGGCCGGATAGGCGAGGAAGTACTGCTGGCTGAGCTCAGCGGCGATGTTGGACGTTGCCGGCTCGAGGTCCGTGCTCGAGCGGACGATCTCCGTCCGGCCGCCGCTGTCGTCGGTGAGCTCGCGCAGCGCCGCGGCGTTCACCCGATCGCCGCTGCGAAGAATCGTGCCGCCACCGCCGGAGCCGGGCTGCGGATAACCCGGAAACGGCCGGCGGCGTCCGCCGGGAAACGGGAACGGCAACCGGACGGTCGGCTGCCGGCCAAACGGGCCGTTGGACGTGACCTGGCCCTGGCCGTCGATGCCGACCGCGTAGACGAGCACTTCGGTCTCGCGAATCAGGCGCTTCAGATCGGGCACCTCCGTCGTGCTGTTGGTGTCGTTGCCATCGGAGATGAGCACGATCGCTTTCTTCCGGTTGCGTACCCGAATCGGCCAGCGGCACGGCCTCGGCCAACGTGTCGTACATCGCCGTCCCGCCGTTGGGGACGATGCGCCGCATGGCGCGGCTGAGCCGCTGGCGATCCGTGGTCCAGTCCTCGAGCAGGAACGGGTCGCTGCTGAACTGGTAGAGGAACACCTGGTCGTCCGGCCCGAGCAGATCCAGGAGAAAGCGGTCCAGGGCGTCACGCGCGTGGTCCCATTTCTCCCCGGCCATGCTGCCGCTGGTGTCGACGACCAGCCCCAGGCTGACGGGCACGCGCTCGCTGTTGAAGTGCGTGATCGGCTGCTCGACCCCGTCCTCGTACACGACGAAGTCCTCCTGGCGGAGGCCGGAGATGTAGCGGCCGTTGACGTCGCTCACCGTGACCGCGACGTTGATCAGCTCCACGCCCGTGCGGAACCGGAATCCGTCGCCGTCCTGGCGCGGCGGCTGCTGCTGTTGCTGCGCCGAGAGCAACGTCCCGGTGGCCGCCACTGCCGCGGCCAGCCCCACAAACCTGCGAGCGTTGATGGTCATGTCCTCACCAGCGGCGCCCTGAGGCGTCGAGCATCGTCAATTCTTCGCGGCCGCGTCGACGGCGCCTGCCGTGGCGGCCCGGCGGTCCACGTGGGGCACGACGCCGCCGTCAGTGCGGAAGCTGACACGATAGCGCGCAACCGCGGCCGATTGCGGCAGCGTGATCGAAAACGGCGATTCGTCGCCCATCTGAAGCTGGGGAAAATCGAGCGACGCCCGACCGCTCGCCAGGAACGTCCCCTGGCGATCGAAAGTGAACGCCACCGCGGCCAGGCCTTTGACTGGCTGGCCGTTGTGCGGATTCCTGACGAGCCCCGACACGACCAGGGAGTCGCCCTGCCGCTCGTGCCGCATCGAGACCAGCTCCAGTGGAGCAGCGGCGACCGTCGATGCCGCCGCAGCAGTCTGCGGTCGGTTCCACAGATAGACGCCGGCGATCGCGAGCCCGACAATCAGCACGCCAATGGCCGGCACCAGCAGCAGACGCGGGCGCGATGCCTCCGGCGCGTCGAATGTCGCGCCGAACAGCGGCGTGCGCATCTCGTCGGCCATCGAGTCGTCCCTCTCGTCGTCGAACGCGACGACGGCTGGTGTCACCACGCTCGGTGCGGCCGCGTCGTCGACGATGCGAGGAATCGCCGGGGCCGAGCGCTGTGGGAGAACGGGCGGCGGTTCGACCGGCGACGATGAAGCGAGTGCGGCCGGCGCGTCCTCGGCCTCGGGCGCGAGCAGCTCCGCCAGGGCCGCGGCTCTCGCCTCCGACCGGTCGCGCTCTTCGCGGGTGAGCCGGAGCACATAGAACAGCAGCCCGCCGGCCAGGCCGAGCGCCGCGAACGTCACGACCACGAGCAGAGCAGTCATCGCCTTTTCTTCCTCAGCGGAGCTTGAACTCCATCGCCACTTCGACGAGCACGTCCACCGGAGTGCCGCGGCGTCGGGCCGGGTTGAACCGCCACCGCCGCACGGCCGCCACGGCGCGTTCGTCGAGCCCGTGTCCCAGTCCCTGCAGGACCCGAACCTCGCCCACCGATCCGTTGCTGCGCACCACGATCTCCATCACGACGTCCCCTTCGACGCCGCGCCGGCGCGCTTCCTCCGTGTAGTCCGGCTTGAACTCCTGCAACAGCGACGGTGGCTCCACGCCGCTGCCGGGCCGGTAGGGTCCGCCGCCAGTGCCGCCGCCGGATCCCTCGCCGATGCCCGATCCGTCACCTTCGCCAAGGCCGACCCCGCTGCCGGTGCCGACGCCGCCGCCTGTGCCGGGACCGCGCGACGGCGCCTCGGTGGGTGCCTGCTCGAGAACCCCCGCCTCGGTTTTCTTGTCCGCGGCGATCGACACCACCGGCGCCTGCACTGGCGGCAGCGGTTCCGGCTTTACCTTGGGCGGCTCGGGCTCCACCGGCTTCGGCAGCGGCTCCGGAATCTCGGGCGCCTTGCGCACCGGCAGCGGGCTGCTGATGTTCCGGGCGCCTTCGCGCTTCGCCTTCGGCGGGGGCGTCTTCTGCCGCAGACCGCCGCCGCCACCGCCGCCTCCGGGTCCCGGCAGCGCCAGGTAGACCAGCCGCATCTTCTCCGGCGTCACCGGCTCGGACTCGGACACTGCCGATGCCTGGCCGAGTCCCAGCGTCGTTGCCAGGACGACCGCCGCCACGAGACCGGCGTGCAGACTGCTCGACACCGCCAGCGGTCCCTTGAACGGCCTTGCCGACTCGGCCCGCTTGCGGAACAGCGCCTGCGAACTGCTGTCGATCGGCAGGGCGCTGGCGATGGTCCCGCTGCGAATGGCGCGGCCGGCCCGCGCAGCCTCGCGCCGTGACAGCCACGTCGCGCCGTCTCCGACCGGCAGCGCACGAATCGCGCCGGCCTCCACCCACGCGGCCACCTGGGCCAGCGATGTGCCGGTGGCTCTCGCGAGATCTCGCGTCGAGAACACATCGGGCGTGGGTTGAACGGTGAACTCCATTGCCGGCGCCTTACCTCGCACGGCAGGTATAGGCAAAAGGTCTGCCGGGATTGCTATTTCAGAACTGCCAGCGATCGCAGGACTTACGCCAGGCGCAGCGAAAGGCTGTCCTCGGCAAAGGTCAGGCAAACGCCTCGACGAAGAGCAATCCGTCCCTTTCGCCGATGACCCGGGCGCGCGACCATCCCTCACGCGTCAACGCGTCGATGATGTCGCCGCCAGGGACCGGCGAAGGCCGCGCGGAGAGTCGGGCCAGCAGGCCGCCACGAGGTTCTCCGGCGACAACCAGCACGCGTCCCCCAGCCCGCACCGCAAGTTTCATCGTCGCGGCCGCCGCTGCCCAGTCTCCAACCGCCTCGACGACGGCGAGATCGAACGGCCGGTCGGCCGGGGGCACCGCGGAAGTCTCGACGAGCACGCCTTCCCGCGTTGCGGCGGCTTCCAGTGGCGCCGTCACCTCGGGAGGGCCGACGATGACCGAGCGCCCTGAGAGGCCGGTGCGACCGGCAAGAGGGAGAAGGTGGGCCGCGGATCGCCCCGCGAAGACCATCGCGTCGCCCAGACGGAGGCCGGACATCGCGAGGATGAGCGGCTCGGACGAGGCGGCCGGCTTCAGGAAGGGCAGTCTCATCGGCTTCATTAGACACCGGGTCGAGCGTCAACTGCTAGTAATCGTTTTCATGGCCTGATATAGTGCGGTTCGTCATGAAAACTGTCGAGATTACGCCCGCATCGGGCAAGTTGGGAATCCTGCTGGTGGGCCTTGGGGCCGTCAGCACCACCGTCATCGCCGGCGTTCTGGCCGTCCGCAAGGGCCTGGCCAAGCCCATCGGCGCGCTGACCCAGATGGGCACTCTCCGGCTGGGCAAGCGGACCGACGGGCGCTCCCCCCGCATCGCCGACGTCCTGCCGCTCGCGACGCTGGATGACGTCGTGTTTGGCGGGTGGGATCTGTTCGACGACAACTGCTACGAGGCGGCTAAGACGGCGGGCGTCCTCGAGCCGGCGCTGCTCGAACAGATCCGGCCGGAGCTGGAAGCGATCAAGCCGTGGCCGGCGGTGTTCGACCGCCAGTACGTCAAGCGGCTGGACGGCCCGAACGTCAAGAAGGGCGCGAACAAGATGGAGTTGGCGGAGCAGGTCATCGCCGACATCCGTCAGTTCAAGGCGAGCAACCACCTGGACCGGCTCGTGATGATCTGGTGCGGCAGCACGGAGATCTTCATGCAGGAATCTCCGGCGCACGCGTCCCTCGCCGCCTTCGAGGCCGCGCTCGTCGCCAGCGACCCGTCGATTCCCTCGAGCATGATCTACGCGTACGCGGCGCTGAAAGAGGGCATTCCGTACGCCAACGGCGCGCCCAATCTCACCTGCGACGTGCCGGCGATGACGGAGCTGGCGCAGCGGACGAAGTCGCCGATTGCCGGCAAGGATCTGAAGACCGGGCAGACGCTGATCAAGACGATCATCGCGCCGGGCCTGAAGGCGCGCCTGCTCGGCGTCGAGGGCTGGTATTCGACCAACATCCTCGGCAATCGCGACGGCGAGGTGCTGGACGACCCGGAGTCGTTCAAGACCAAGGAAGAGAGCAAGAAATCGGTGCTCGACTACATCTTCCAGGCGCACCTCTATCCGGATCTCTACAAGGAGGTCCACCACGTGGTCCGCATCAACTACTACCCGCCGCGCGGGGACAACAAGGAAGGGTGGGACAACGTCGATCTCGTGGGCTGGCTCGGCTACCGGATGCAGCTCAAGATCAACTTCCTGTGCCGCGACAGCATCCTGGCGGCGCCCATCGTCCTCGACGTCGCGCTGCTGCTCGACCTGGCCAAGCGCGCCGGGCTCTCGGGCATTCAGGAGTGGCTGTCGTTCTACTTCAAGAGCCCGCAGCACGCGCCCGGCCTCTATCCCGAGCACGACCTGTTCATCCAGCTGATGAAACTGAAGAACACGATGCGGTGGATGCTCGGCGAGGAGCTGATTACGCACCTCGGCAGGGAGTACTACGATTGAAGATTGAGGATTCGATTGGGGATTGACGATTGGCGATTACGAATTGCGCGGATTCGTGAATCGTCAATTCAATCGCCAATCGTCAATCCCCAATCGCCAATGTTAGACTCTGCCCCCATGCAAGCCTCCAAGCTCCAGCCGGCCCTGCTGGGGGGACTGTTCATCGGCGTCCTCTCGGCCCTCCCAATCATCAGCGTCGGCAACTGCCTGTGCTGCATGTGGGTGATCGGCGGTGGCATGCTGGCCGCCTACCTGCTCCAGCAGAATCAGCTGGCGCCGATCTCGTCGGCCGATGGCGCCGTGACGGGCCTGTTGGCGGGTCTGGCAGGGGCTCTGGTCTCGCTCATCATCAGCATTCCGGTCGGCCTGTTCTTCGGGCCGATGCAGGCCGAGATGATGCAGCGCGTGATGTCGTCGGCCGGCGACGTGCCGCCGGAGCTGAAGCCGATGCTCGAGCAGATGCAGCAGAGCGGCGGGTTCACGATCATCGGCGCGCTCTTCGGGTTCGTCTTCCAGCTCGTCTTCGGGGTCATCTTCGGGTCGCTCGGCGGACTGCTCGGGGCGCTGTTCTTCAAGAAGGACGGCCCGCCGCCGCCGGCCCCGCCAGTGCCGCACAATCCGTTTGGCGGCACGCCGTTCGAGCCGCCGCCGATGCCGCCGGCGCCGCCCACGGCGTAGGGGCGCCTCGCGCTTCGCGCTCGGCAGGGGCGCTCGCTTCGCTCGCGGGGGGCGTGGCTCGCTGCCGCTCGCACGGGGGAGCGGACATCGCCAGTCCCCCGATATGGCCAAGCTTCCCCGCTACCACTCCTTGATCGCGTGGCGTCGTGCGGACGCGCTGTTCATCCGCCTGCATCGCGTGACACGAGAGCACTTTCCGCCGGACGAGCGCTACGAGCTGACGCTCACAGCTGCGTCGCGCGGCGTTCTCGGTGCCGGCAAACATCGTTGAAGGTACTGCGCGCTTGTAGCGCTCATCCGCGTAGGGCCTCGCTGATCGAAGCGGGTAACTGCCTCCACGTCGCGCGGCGTCTCGGCTATATCAGCGAAGCACTCCACGCCGAGCTGGATTCGGACCTGACGACGCGACGATGCGAGCCGCCAGCTGAGTGCGAGCGAGCGCCCTCACGCCGAGCGCGTGCGCGTCGCGGCGCCCCCTGTCCCCCGCGATCGAAGCGAGCGCCCCCCGCACGAGCGGCAGCGAGTGCGCCCCCTGTCCGCCCCTTGAGGCCCTTGCCGCCGATGGCGGCCCCTCGATAGAGTGGGCAGCTATGGCCGACGACAAGACCACTGCCCAGATCGACGCGCTCCTCAAGGAGGACCGGCTGTTCGATCCCCCTCCGGCGCTGGCCGCGGCGGCGCACGTGCGCGACCCGAAGATTTACGACGAGGCCGCTCGCGACCCGGAGGCATTCTGGGCGACGTTCGCGGCCGAGCTCGAGTGGATGACGCCGTGGACGCAGGTGCTCGACTGGCAGCCGCCGCACGCCAAGTGGTTCGTTGGCGGCACGCTGAACGCCAGCGTCAACTGCCTGGACCGGCACGTCCGCGGCTGGCGGCGCAACAAGGCGGCGATTCTCTGGGAAGGCGAGCCCGGCGACCGGCGCACGATCACCTACTGGGAGCTGTATCGCGAGGTCTGCCAGTTCGCCAATGTCACTCAGGGCGCTTGGCATCCGGAAAGGCGACCGCATCGCGATCTACCTGCCGCTCATCCCGGAGCTGGCCATCGCGATGCTGGCCTGCGCGCGCATCGGCGCCGTGCACAGCGTGGTCTTCGGCGGGTTCAGCGCCGAGTCCTTGCGCGACCGCATCAACGACCAGCAGGCGCGCCTGCTCATTACGGCCGACGGCGGCTACCGCCGCGGCAACGTCGTCCAGTTGAAGCGCGTCGCCGATGAAGCGCTCCAGGCCACGCCGTCGATCGAGCACGTGATCGTCGTGCAGCGCCGCATCAACAGCCCCTTCACCGCGGAGTTCTCGGAAGGCCGCGACCTCTGGTACCACGACCTGATGAAGAAAGCCCCGGTCGAGTGCGAGCCCGAGCCGATGGACGCGGAGGACATGCTGTACATCCTCTACACGTCCGGCACTACCGGGAAGCCGAAGGGCATCGTGCACACGACCGGCGGGTACCTCACCGGCTGCTACGCGACGACGAAGTGGGTGTTCGACCTCAAGGAAGAGGACGTCTACTGGTGCACCGCCGACATCGGCTGGGTCACCGGTCACAGCTACGTGGTCTACGGGCCGTTGGCCAACGGCGCGACGGTCGTGATGTACGAAGGGGCGCCGGACTTCCCCCAGAAGGATCGCTTCTGGGAGATCGTCGAGCGCTATGGCGTCACGGTGTTCTACACCGCGCCGACCGCCATTCGCGCGTTCATGAAGTGGGGACCGGATTGGCCCGAGCGCCACGACCTCTCGTCGCTGCGGGTGCTCGGATCGGTGGGCGAGCCGATCAACCCGGAAGCCTGGATGTGGTACCACCTCTACATCGGCCACGAGCGCTGCCCGATCGTGGACACCTGGTGGCAGACAGAGACCGGCCACATCCTCATAACGCCGCTGCCCGGACTCACCCGGACCAAGCCCGGATCGGCGACGCAGCCGTTTCCCGGCATCATCGCGGAGATTCGGAGGGACGACGGGTCGGCGGTCGACGTGGGGGGAGGGTTCCTGGCACTCACCAAACCATGGCCCGGGATGTTGCGCGGCATCTACGGCGACATGGAGCGGTACGAGAAGCAGGTACTGGAGCCGCTGGACCCCGGACGTCTACTTCACCGGCGACGGCGCCAAGCGCGACGAGGACGGCTACCTGTGGCTGCTCGGCCGGGTGGACGACGTGCTGAACGTCGCGGGCCATCGCATCGGGACCATGGAAGTCGAGAGCGCGCTGGTGGACCACCCGAAGGTCGCCGAATCGGCCGTGGTGGGTCGCGTCCACGACATCAAGGGCCAGGCCGTCGCCGCTTTCGTCACCGTCAAGGAAGGCGTGACTGGCAGCCCCGAACTGGCCGAGGAGCTGCGGCAGCACGTCGCGAAGAAGATTGGCGCCATTGCCAAACCCGACGACATCATCTTCGCCGCCGATCTCCCGAAGACCCGATCGGGCAAGATCATGCGCCGCCTGTTGCGGGATATTGCTGAAGGCAAAGCACTTGGCGACACGACCACGCTGGCCGACCCTGCGGTCGTCGAGCTGCTGAAGTCCAAGTACGAGGGCAAGGAAGGCTAGCGCGAACTTCGGTTCGGCCCCGGCCGTCTAAACGAGAGTTCACCATGGGAATCATCGACACTCACGACCTCTGGAAGACCTACGTGATGGGCACCGAAGAAATTCATGCCCTGCGGGGGGTCTCCATCAGCATCGACAAGGGCGAGTACGTCGCCATCATGGGCCCGTCCGGGTCGGGCAAATCGACCCTGATGAACCTGATCGGGTGCCTCGACACGCCGAGCAAGGGCAGCTACCTGCTGAACGGCAAGCAGGTGAGCCAGATGAACGACAACGAGCTCGCGCACATCCGCAACCAGGAGATTGGCTTCGTCTTCCAGACGTTCAACCTGCTGCCGCGCGCCTCGGCGCTGCACAACGTCGAGCTGCCGCTGATCTACGCCGGCATGCCGTCGAAGGAGCGCCAGGAGCGGGCCAAGGACGCGCTGACGAAGGTCGAGCTCGAGCACCGCATGACGCACAAGCCGAACGAGCTCTCGGGCGGCCAGCGGCAGCGTGTCGCCATCGCCCGCGCGCTGGTGAACAACCCCTCGATCCTGCTCGCCGACGAGCCGACCGGCAACCTCGACTCGAAGACCGGCGTCGAGATCATGAATCTCTTCGAACGGCTGCATTCCGGCGGCAACACCATCATCCTGGTCACCCACGAGGCCGACGTCGCGGCGCACGCGCATCGCATCATCTCCATCCGCGACGGCCAGATCGAGAAAGACGTCAAGCAGGCGGCCTGAAGCGTCAATCACGAGACACGGAGACACAAAGACGCTCGAAGGCTGAACTGGCACGAGTGGATGAACCAGCGTCGGGGCACTCCCCTGATGCCAGCAATTCCCACTCAGTGCGCTCCGCAATCCCACACTCAGCACTCCGCACTCCAAACGCAGCACTTTACGGAACTCTCCCCTTGCCTAGATCGTCTACAATCGTGCCGTTGATTGTAGATAGTCTAGGCTTATGGGAAAACCGACCGATCTCGTCCAGGGCACGCTCGATCTCCTGATCCTGAAGACGCTGTCGCTAGAGCCCGCGCACGGATGGGCTATTGCGCGGCGCATCCAGCAGATGTCGAGCCGAGGTCCTGCAGGTGCAGCAGGGATCCCTCTACCCGGCGCTGCATCGGCTTGAGCAACAGGGCTGGATCGACGCCGCCGTGGGAGGCCAATACCGACACCGGCCGCCGGGTGAAGGTTTACGCGCTCACCAGGGCGGGCCGTGCGCAGTACGCGCGCGAGCTGGAGAGCGTGGGATCGCCTGTCATCGGCGGTCAACGCTGGTGGTCCGAACCGTCTGAGGCGTGGCGAAGGGATTTGCTCCATGCGCGCATGGGACATCGTGAAGCTGCGGCTGCGATCGCTGATCGCAGGTGCCGCCACGTCGAAGGTCGAGCTCGACGAGGAACTGCGTGCACATCTGGACGCGCAGGTCGAGGACCTGGTGGCGACGGGCAGGAGTGTCCAACGAGGCGCGGACGCGAGGCGCTCCGCGCGTTCGGAGGCGTCGAGCGGACTACGCGAAGCCGTTCAGAGACACGTGGCGCACCAGGCCGGTCCACGACGCGTGGCAGGACCTGCGCTACGGACATCCGCTCGCTGTGCCAGGACACCAACCTTCACCGTTGTCGCCCTCGCTGACGATCGCGCTCGGCGTCGGCGCGACGACCGCCATCTTCAGTGTCGTCAACGGCGTTCTGCTGCAGCCGCTCCCGTACCCCGGCTCCGACCGCATGGTCTCGCTCTGTCACGCGCCGCATCGACACGGCGCGCGTCGGCACGCCTCGGCTGACCGGCGGCGACCTGCGTGGACATCCGGGCGGGGGTCACGGCCCTCGAAGGCGACGGCCTTCTACTACGGCGGCGAGATTGGCGTCCGCGGTGGCGGCAGCGCAGAACTGGCCGACGTGCTGGTTCGTGACGCCGCGGATTCTTCGACGTGCTCGGTGTGCCGGCGCTGAACGGCCGGCACGTTCCACGGTCGCAAGACGCCGAGCGTGCGGCCGTTGTCACGGCGCGGTTCGCCACGCACAGGCTCGGCGGAACGCAAACGGCGCTCGGGCAGCACCTCGACATCGACGGCGTTGTCCTATGAAGTCGTCGGTGTGATGCCCGGCGACTTCCAGCTTCCCGGCGCCGCGCTGACGTGTGGGTCGCCGATGAAGCCGCAGCCCGAGAACCTCAATCGGACGGCTTACAACTACACCGACCATCGCCACGTATTCGCGGCGACGCCGATCGCTCGAACACGCCAACGTGCAGCTGGCGACGATCGCGGAACGGCTCGCGCAAGTCGCTGAGCGACTTCGGCGATACGGCAAATCCTTCGCCGGCGGTGCCGCTGCAGCGACCGGCTCATCGGGCCGGTGCAGGGCGACGCTCTACCTGCTCGCCGGCGCCGTCGGCGCTGCTGCTGCTAGTCGCCTGTGCCAACGTCGCCAATCTCCTGCTCGCGCGCGCTCGTCGGCCCGCTCGCGAGAGATCGCACTTCGCGCTGCCCTCGGCGCCGGCCGCGGGCGTATCGTCCGTCAGCTGACGCGTCGAGAGCCTCCTGCTCGGATTCGTCGGCGGCGCACTCGGAGTGGCCCTTGCCGATTGCCGGCACCGGCAGCGCTGGTCCAGACTGGCGCCATCGACACTGTCCCGCGGCTGCACGGAAGTCCGGGTCGATCACGACTGTGCTGGTCTTCTGGCCTCTTCGCCTCCGTCGATCTCGAGTCTGCGTGTTCGGCCTGGCGCCGGCCTGGCAGGCGGCGCGGGTCGAATCTGCGCGATCGCCTCGCTGCAGGGCGCGCGGGGCATCGACGGGCGGCGCCAGAGCGGCTGCGTGGAGCCATTGCCGTCGCTGAGAGTCGCGCTTGCCGTCGTGCTCGCCACCGGCGCCGGTCTGCTGTTCCGCAGCTTCATGGCGCTGAACTCCGTCGACATGGGCTTCAGACACGCCGGGACTGCTGGTGATGCAGACGCACATTCCCACCGGCGATCTCGAGGCGCTACGCGCAGGCGGTCCGCAGGCTCGATCGAATGCTTTGCCGAGATTGCCACCGTGCCGGGCGTCGCATCCGTAGGCGGCTACGTATGGTCTGCCCATGAGCGAGATCGGGTCGAACGGGATGTATGCCGTCGAAGGAAAGCACACGTTCGCACCGGGACAGGAGCTGCCGCAGGCGAACTTCCGTCTGACGACGCCAGGCTATTTCCGGACGATGGCCATCCCGGTCGATGAAGGGCCGCGACTTCACTGACGCAGGATCGCGACCAGCGCCCCGTTGGTCGCGATCATCAGCGCACGACTGTTGCTCGCGAGAGTCTTCCCCGGCGAAGATCCGATCGGCCGGCGCGTGCAGTGCGGGCTCGACTCTCTGGATCCGATGACCATCGTCGGCGATCGTCGGTGACATCCGTGACTCGCCGGCTCAGGCACCCGGGTGGAGAACTGTTCATGCCGCTCGCGCAGCACCCCGCGCGGGCAGGTCTGGTGCAGGCCGTCATGCGGACCGACGTCGAACCAGGCGCGCTGGCCCAGGCGATCGCGGCGCGCGTCCGGGACGTCGATCGCCGAGGTCGCGACCAAGTTTCAGACGATGGAGGCGGTGACCGCCGGAGTCTTGGCGACGCCGCGGTTCAGGACGTGGCTGGTCGCGACCTTCGCCGCGCTCGCCCTGGCGCTGGCGGTCGGCGGGCATCTACGGGCTGATGGCGTATCTGACGGCGCAGCGTGCGCCGGAACTGGGCATCCGTCTCGCGCTCGGCGCGCGGTCCGGCGTCAGTGCTGCGGCCTCGTCCTCGGCACGGCGTCAGGTCGCCTGTCGCCGGCCTCGGGATCGCTATCGGGCATCGTGGTCGTCGCTGGTCGGCCGGCAGCGTGCTGGAGTCACTCGCTCACCGGCCTCGACGGGCGTTGACTATCGTGACTTATCCGGCGGTGGCCGTGCTCGTCCTCGGCGTCAGCGCAGCCGGCGGCGCTCGCTGCCGGCGTGGCGCGCGTCGCGCATCGACCCGCTGCTGTGACTGCGCGAATGAGTCCCGTCGCGCCAGGACTCAGCTCTGCCGGCTAGGCTGAATCGCGGCGAAGTGCCTGTCGCCGACCTCGCTGAGCGGCGCGCCGAGATGCGGCAGTCGACTCGTCGAAGGCGACCCGCGGCCGACGGGCCGCCGGGTCCACCACCGGAATCGCCGAGAGCAGCGCTTGCGTGTACGGGTGTCGTGGCGACGTGAACAGGTCCCGCGCCCGGGCCATCTCGACGATCCGGCCCCGATACATCACCGCCACCCGATCGCAGATGTGCTCGACCAGGCGCAGGTCGTGCGCGATGAACAGGTAAGTCAGCTTCAGGCGCCCCTGCAATTCGAGCAGCAGGTTGACGACCTGCGCCTGCACCGAGACGTCGAGCGCCGAGACCGGCTCGTCGGCGATGACGAGCGACGGGTTCAAAGCCAGCGCGCGCGCCAGTCCGATCCGCTGCCGCTGGCCGCCGCTGAACTCGTGGGGATAGCGTTCGATCCACGCAGGATCGAGTCCGACGAGCGCGAACAGATCGGCGACCCGCATGCGGCGCTCCGCCCGCGTCCCCACCTTGTGAATCGCGAGCGGCTCCTCGACGATCGTCCCGACCCGCATCCGCGGGTTCAACGACGCGTACGGATCCTGAAAGACGATCTGCATGTCGCGCCGGGCGGCGCGCATCCGCTGCGGCGAGAAGCCGAGGACATCCTCTCCGGCGAAGCGCACTTCGCCAGACGAAGGCTCGATGAGGCGCAGGATGCAGCGGCCGGTGGTGGTCTTGCCGCAGCCGGATTCGCCGACGAGCCCGAAGGTCTCGCCCTTCTCGATCGCGAACGTGACGTCGTCCACCGCCGTGACGACTGATGGCGACGAGAACCATCCCCGGGAACGGGTGAATCGTCTGGTCAGGTTGCGGACTTCGAGCAGCGGCGTCACCGGGCGTCTCCCGACCGCGATACCGCGTGCACGCAGCGCGCTTCGCGTTCGGCGCCCAGTCGTACCAGCGCTGGAACCGCCGCCCGGCACACCTCGACCCGCTCACCGCAGCGGGGCTCGAAGGCGCACCCTGGCGGAAGGTTTGCGAGGGTCGGCACGGTCCCCTCGATGGCGCGCAGCCGCCGATCCGCCATCGGCTCCACACCCGGCAGCGACGCCAGCAGGCCTCGGGTGTACGGATGCTGCGGGCTCTCGAACAGCGCCCGCACCGGCGCCTGCTCGACGATCCGGCCCGCGTACATGACGGCCACGCGATCGGCCATCTCCGCGACGACGCCGAGATCATGGGTGATGAGCAGGAGCGCCAGGCCGTGCGCCGCCTGCAACTCTCGCAGCAGATCGAGGATCTGCGCCTGAATCGTGACGTCCAGCGCCGTCGTCGGCTCGTCGGCGATGACAAGCGACGGCTTGCACGCCAGCGCGATGGCAATCAGCACGCGCTGGCGCTGTCCGCCGGACAGCTGATGCGGGTAGTCGCGCGCGCGGGCGCCCGGATCCGGGATCCGCACGGCGTCCATCAGGCGGACGGCTTCCGCGCGGGCGGCACGCCAGTCCATGCGGCCGTGCACGACGAGCGACTCCGCGATCTGGTCGCCGACGGTGAAGACCGGGTTCAGCGCCGTCATCGGCTCCTGGAAGATGAGCGAGATGTCGGCGCCACGCACCGCACACATCTCGTCTTCGCCCAGCGTCAGCAGGTCGCGGCCCTTGAAGCGGATCGACCCGCTCATCACGCGGCCCGGCGGCGGCACCAGCCGGAGGATTGAGAAAGCGGTGAGCGACTTTCCGCTGCCGGACTCGCCGACGAGACACACCGTCTCGCCCGCGTGGATCTCGAGGCTGACGTCGTTGACAGCGATGAGCGCGCCGCCTCGGCCGGGAAAACCCGTCGTGAGGCGCTCGATCCGGAGAAGGGGCTCGGTCATCGTCACACTTGAGGCGATTCGACGTACTCGCCGAAGATGCCCCGCATCGCATCGGCGATCTCGCCCAGTGTAGCGCGTGCCTCGACCGCTGCAAGGATCGGCGCGACGAGATTGCGTCCATCACGCGCAGCATGCTCCACGTCGCCGATGGCGGCCGCCCAGGCCGACTGACTCCGGCTGGCGCGCACCGCGCCGACGCGCTCGCGCTGGCGCGCCTCCACTTCCGGGTCCACTCGGAACACCTCGATTCCCGCGGGAGAGTCGTCCTGGAAGCGATTGACGCCGACGACCACGGCGTCGCCACGGTCGACCGCCTGTTGCGCCGCGTAGGCCGCGTCCTGGATCTCGCGCTGGATGAAGCCGGATTCGATGGCCGCGAGCGTCCCGCCGAGGCGGTCGATGCGATCGAGGATCGCCCGCGCCTCCGCTTCGAGATGGTCGGTCCTGCGTCTCGATCGTGTAGGAGCCGGCGACCGGATCCACCGTGTTCACGACGCCGGTCTCGGCGGCGATCACCTGCTGCGTGCGAAGCGCGATGCGCGCGGCGTCTTCCGTTGGAAGTGACAACGCCTCGTCCCGGCCGTTGCAATGGAGCGACTGCGTCCCGCCCAGGACGGCGGCCATGGCCTGGATCGCAACGCGGACGATGTTGTTGTCGGGCTGCTGCGCGGTGAGCGTGCTGCCGGCGGTCTGCGTGTGGAACCGCAGCTGCTGGGCACGCGGGTTCTCGACGCCGAAGCGGTCGCGCATGACGTGCGCCCACAGCCGGCGCGCGGCGCGAAACTTCGCGATCTCCTCGAGAAAATCGCTGTGGCAGTTGAAGAAGAACGACAAGCCGCTGACCGAGTCGGCCCGCGTCGAGACCGGCGGCGACCGCCGCCTCGACATAGGCAATGCCGTTGGCGAGCGTGAACGCGATCTCCTGGGCGGCCGTCGACCCGGCTTCTCGTATGTGATAACCGCTGATCGAGATGGTGTTCCACTGCGGCAGCTCGCGCTCGCAGAACGCGAAGATGTCGGTGACGATGCGCAGTGACGCGCGCGGCGGATAGATGTAGGTCCCGCGCGCCAGGTATTCCTTGAGGATGTCGTTCTGGATCGTCCCGCCGAGCGCCGTCAGCGGCACGTTCTGGCGCCGCGCGACGGCTGCGTAGAGTGCGAGCAGGACGATCGCGGTCGCGTTGATGGTCATCGACGTGGTGACCCGATCGAGCGGAATGCCGTCGAGCAGCTCCGCCATGTCCTCGATCGAGTCGATGGCGACGCCGACGCGGCCCACTTCGCCGGCCGCCAGCGGGTGATCCGAGTCGTATCCCATCTGGGTCGGCAGGTCGAAAGCGACGCTCAGTCCGCTTACGCCCTGCGACAGCAGATACCGGTACCGGCGGTTGGACTCGGCGGCGGTGCCGAACCCTGCATACTGGCGCATCGTCCAGAGGCGCCCGCGATACATCGTCGGCTGGATGCCCCGGGTGAAGGGAAAGGCGCCGGGCGCGCCGAGCGACGTCTCTGGCGACCAGTTCGCGAGATCTGCTGGCGTGTCGAACGGGCGATCCGGGCCGGACGGCGGCATCGATGGATTCTACGTTCACCGCGTCAGTGAGTGGCGGGCGGCCGAACTTGACTGTATTTTGGGCTCCGCCCCGAAAGCACCCCAACATGATGGGGGATTCGTTGACATCGTTTCGACCGAAACGTAAGATGAGGCACCTTCACGAAAATCCAGCCACCTGATGTCAGATGGCCCCGATTTCCTGAACCCTCGCCCGGGGTGTATCAGCGCAATCGGGACAACGCCGCGGTTCCCGGCCCGGCGGCGGTGAGGAGGGGACCAGGATGGACGACGTCAACCGGTTCGCCCGAGAGCTGGCCGACGCAATTGCTGCAGCGGCGGCCGACCACCCGAAGGTGGAGGCTTGCCGCGAGCGTGCGCGCGCGGCGGGCTACGAGATGCGTGTGACCCTCGAGGCGATTGTCGGCTTTGCCAGCCGGGACAAGAACGCGCCTCCTGCCACGCGCAGCACGGCGCGGGTCGTGCCCGTGCAGAGTCTCGAAATCACGTCCAATGACCGCAGATTTCTTCGCTCCCTGCGCATCGCCGCAGACGAGACGAAGGAGGAAGTCGATAACTGAAGACCGACTGACGGCTTGACGGTTCCAGAAGGGCCGGGACGCTTCGCGTTCCGGCCTTTTTCTTATCGTCAGATGTTCGCGGTCAGCGTTCGCGCCGTCAGCTCGCGATGGTTCAGGCCCGAGGACTTGTCCAGGTCGCGCAGCAACGGCGGCAGGTCGACGCGGAACCGCCATTCGGCCGACCGCGGCCGATACGGGCTGAAGGACTGCTCCCATTCTCCCCACCACGGCGTCAGCGTTCGTGCGATCGGCTCGATCACGACAACCTGGTGGCCTGCGGCGGCGGCCGACACCAGACGGCTCCGCGCGGCATCCCGATCGGCGGCGGTGAGCTCGTTGACGACGAACGCGGCGAGGAGCAGCGATGGCCTGGAGGGCATCCGGAAGGTGTCGATGCCGCCGCGGCGTGCGTCGCCCCGGACCCCGAGGGTGCGGTAGGTCCATGCGGCTTCCTGCACGGCCCACTGGCTGACGTCCGTGCCGATCACTCCGGCGCCCGAGACGAGCGCCCAGGCGGCGCCCGCGGCGCCGGTGCCGCAGCCCAGATCGAGGATGGGACGGGCGCCAGACCCCGTCAGCGCGGAGACTTCTCGAGCGATTGAGCGGACGGTGAGGAAATGCAGCGGGGCGTAGTACAGCGCGAACGCGCCGCGCTTGCCCCGTCCCTCGAGCGCCCGGCCTTCGGAGAGCCGTTGCCGCCGCTCGACATAGCAGGACGACAGCGCCCGCAGCGCGCGGCCCAGCTCCGCGCGCGTCAGGTCTGCCAGGTATCGGCTCTCCGCTTCGGCCAGCCAGTGCAGGAAGACGTCGTCTGCCAACGCGACCAGCCTGTGTGTCAGTTCCCCTTGGCTTGCGCGGCCACTTTCTCTGCCGCTCGCTTCGCCGCCTCGGGGTCGCCGAGGTAGTAGCTCTTGATCGGCTTCAGCTGCGCGTCGAGCTCGTAGACAAGGGGGATGCCGGTCGGGATGTTGAGCTCGACGATGTCGGCGTCGGAGATGCCGTCGAGATACTTCACCAGCGCCCGCAGGCTGTTGCCGTGGGCGGCGATGAGCACGCGCTTGCCGCTCGTGATCGCCGGCGCGATCTCTCCATGCCAGAGCGGCAGGAATCTCTCGACGGTGTCCTTCAGGCACTCGGTCGCCGGCAGGTCCTTCGGGCCGAGCGCGCCGTAGCGCGGGTCCTTCGATGGATGGCGCGGGTCGTCCGGTCGCGAGCGGCGGCGGGGGGATGTCGTAGCTGCGGCGCCAGATCTTGGTCTGCGCCTCGCCATGCTTCGCCGCGGTCTCGGCCTTGTTGAGGCCCTGGAGCGCCCCGTAATGGCGCTCGTTGAGCTGCCAGCGCTTGAGCACGGGAATCCAGAGCAGGTCCATGCCGTCGAGCGCGATGAACAGCGTGCGAATCGCCCGCGTCAACACCGACGTGAAGGCGACGTCGAAGACGTAGCCGCCCTCGCGGAGCAGTTCGCCGGCCTTCTTCGCCTCCTCGCGTCCGGTCTCCGTCAGATCGACGTCGGTCCAGCCGGTGAAGCGGTTTTCCTTGTTCCAGGTGCTCTCGCCGTGGCGGAGCAGGACGAGCTTGTGCATCTCGAGAGTCCTCACACCTTACGTACGCCAACCACAGAGAACGGAGGACACAAAGACTCACCGAGGCCGGATTTGGCAGCCTATGGCTGTACCCATGCGCTGGGGGGCGTCCGACCGTTGCCAAGGCTGTTCTCCGTGTGTCTCCGTGCCCTTTGTGTCTCTGTGGTTGACGTCCGTGATCACGACAGTTGCTTCAGCGCGGCCTTTCCGGCGTACTTGCCGCTGCCGCCGAGAGACTCCTCGATGCGCAGCAGCTGGTTGTACTTGGCGACGCGATCCGTGCGGCTGGCCGAGCCCGTCTTGATCTGGCCCGCGTTGGTGCCGACGGCGAGGTCCGCAATCGTCGCGTCCTCGGTCTCGCCCGAGCGGTGCGAGATGATCGTGCCGTAGCCGGCCTGCTGCGCCATGAAGACGGCGTCGAGCGTCTCGGTGACGGTGCCGATCTGGTTCAGCTTCACGAGCACCGCGTTGCCGACGCCCTGATCGATGCCCTTCTTCAGGATCTCCGGGTTGGTCACGAAGAGGTCGTCGCCGACCAGCTGCACCTTGTCGCCCATCGCGTCGGTCAGCAGCTTCCAGCCGTGCCAGTCGTTCTCGGCCGTTCCGTCTTCGATGGAGACGATCGGGTACGCCTTCACCCAGTCGGTGTACAGCTCCACCATCTGCTCCGGCGTGCGCGTCGGCTCGCCCGACTTCTTGAAGACGTACTGGCCATCCTTCCACAGCTCGCTCGACGCGACGTCGAGGGCGATGAAGATGTCGACGCCGGCCTTGTAGCCGGCCTTGCCGATGGCTTCCATCACCACGTCGAGCGCTTCGCGGTTGGCCTTGAGGCTCGGCGCGAAGCCGCCCTCGTCGCCGACGCCGGTCGACAGTCCCTTGCCCTTGAGGATGCTGCGCAGGGCGTGGAAGATCTCGGCTCCGGCGCGCAGCGCCTCGGCAAACGACGGCGCCCCGGCCGGCAGCACCATGAACTCCTGCACGTCGACGTTGCTGTCGGCATGCGCGCCGCCGTTGAGGATGTTCATCATCGGCACTGGCAGCAGCCGGCGCGACGCGCCGGCCCACGCCGGGTTCAGCGACGCGAAGTACTCGTGAAGCGGCTGGCCGCCGGCTTCCGCCGCCGCGCGCGCGAACGCCATCGAGACGCCGAGCAGTGCGTTGGCGCCGAGCCGGCTCTTGGTCGGCGTCCCGTCGAGCGCGATCATCGCCTCGTCGAGCGACCGCTGCTCGAACGTCTTGCCGGCCAGCGCCGACGACAGCTCGCCGTTGACATGCGCGACCGCCTTGGTGACGCCCTTGCCCAGATAGCGGTTCTTGTCGCCGTCGCGCAGCTCGAGCGCTTCACGCTCGCCCGTCGAGGCGCCGGATGGCACCATCGCGCGCCCGAACGCGCCCCCCTCGAGCGTGACTTCCACTTCCACTGTCGGATTTCCCCGGCTGTCGAGGATCTCGCGGCCGTGCACTTTCACAATCTTCACAGGACTGCCTCCAATGACGAACTACAGACTTCAGATCTCGGTGATTGAATTCAGGCCAGGGTCCGGGGGTGGAGCAGCGTGACGACCTGCGGTGAGCTTCCGCGGCGGGACACGAACCAACCAACCAACAAACCAACCTGACGAAACCAGACGGAACCCGACGAAACCCGACGAAACCTGACGCAACTCGGTTCTATACCGCCAACCCCTTGCCGTCGGCGTCGGCTTCGAGCCGGAGCGCCGGCGTGTCCACCGGCCCGATCATCGGCTCGTCGTCGACGGTGACGACCACGACGCCGCCCTCGCTCACGGTGTGCCGGCGCCGATCCTCTTCTGGATGGTAGCCGATGACCGCGCCGCGCGGGATCAGCACGTCGCGATCGATGATCGCGTTGCGGATGCGCGCGTGGCGGCTGACGCGGACGCCCGGCATCAGGATCGATCGCTCGATGGTGCAGTAGCTGTGGACGCGCACGTTCGGGCACAGCACGCTGCCGACGACGCGGCTGCCCGAGATGATGCAGCCGGAGGAGATGACGGAGTCGAGCGCCATGCCGCTGCGGTCGGCGTCGGCGAACACGAACTTGGCCGGCGGCGCCTGCGGCATGTAGGTGCGCAGCGGCCACGCCGGATCGTACAGGTTGAACTCCGGGTTCACCTGGCAGAGGTCCATGCTGGCTTCGTAGTAGGCGTCGAGCGTCCCGATGTCGCGCCAGTACTTCGACGCCTTCTGGTTCTCGTCGTAGAAGCGGTACGAGTACACCGGCAGCCGCGGGAACATCGTCGGGATGATGTTCTTCCCGAAGTCGTGCTGCGTGTCCTGCCGGGCGTCGGCTTCGAGCGCTTCGACGAGGGCTTCGGTCTCGAAGATGTAGACGCCCATCGAGGCCAGGCACATGTCGGTCGAGCCCGGCATCGGCGTCGCCAGGCTCGGCTTCTCGTTGAACGCGACGACGCGTTCGAGCTCGTCCACGGTGAGGATGCCGAAGCGATGCGACTCGGTAGTCGGCACCTCGAGGGTGGCCAGCGTCGCCGCCGCGCCGCGCTCGATGTGGAACTGCAGCATCTTCGCGTAGTCCATCTTGTAGACGTGATCGCCCGACAGGATGATCACGTGCCGCGGGCTCTCGCGCTGCAGGGAGTAGAGGTTCTGGTAGACCGCGTCGGCGGTGCCGAGGTACCAGTTGTCGCTCACGCGCTTCTGCGGCGGCAGGATCTCGATGAACTCGCCAAGCTCCTCGGAGACGACGCTCCAGCCTTGGCGGATGTGCCGGTTCAGGGAGAGCGACTTGTATTGCGTGGCGATGAAAATTCGGCGCAGGCCGGCGTTGATGCAGTTGCTGAGCGGGAAGTCGATGATGCGGTACGGGCCGCCGAAATAGACCGCCGGCTTGGCACGGTTCTTCGTCAGGGGGTACAGGCGCTCGCCCACGCCTCCGGCCAGCACGATGACGAGGGTGTCTTCCAGCATCGCTCGAGCTGCCGCGCGGGGCCGGAACGTACCGGCAATTCCCGGCGCGTTTCCCGAACCGGGGGCCCGGTCGGCGGACCCGAATCATACCACGCAGACCGGCTCGCGCCGCGGCCGGCGACGTGCCGCTAAGGACCTTTCACATGTTTGACTTGCCGGTCAACGCGGACCTATGATCGGACGGTAGTGTCCGCTCTGGACTGGTACAAGAGGCGTAATGTCGACATTCTCGCGTGGATTGGTCGCAACGGGCGTCGTGCTGGCGCTGGCCGGGACGGCGTCTGCCCAGGAGACGAAGACTGAAACCGCGTCGCAGGACGAGATTCGCGCCCTGCTGACCGTCACCGACGAAGCGGCCGCCGGCAAGGCCACCAGCAGCCTCCCCGTCAAGTGGGAGCAGAACCACTTCATCAAGTCCCACGGCGACAAGACCTACGTGCCGTTCACGGTCTCCGTGGACGCGGCCGCCTTCATGGCGCCGACCCCGATCGGGATGTACCTCCGGGTCGCCAAGCGCGGTGAACTGCCGCCGACCGCGGCGCCCGAGGCCGCCAAGAACACGGACCAGAAGAAAAAGAAGGACAAGAAGGACGACCAGAAGGGGACTGGCTCGCAGGTGGACGCCCGGCACCAGTACCCGTTCGAGGACGTCTTCTTCTTCGACATCCCGGTAGCCGTCGCGGGACAGCCGCAGCTGCTCCGCCGCGCGTTTGCCGTCTCGCCGGGCGACTACGATGTGTACGTGGCGGTGAAGGAAAAGGCTGCCGCGGGCGCCACTGCCTCGCCCAAGCTCGGCGTCGTCAAGCACGAGCTCACGGTGCCGTCGCTCGACGGACAGCTGACCACCAGCAGCGTGATCATGGCGGCGAAGGTGGACGTGCTGCAGGCCGAGATCCCGAACGACCGGCAGGCGGAGAACCCGTACACGTTCGGCGCGATGAAGATCACGCCGTCGCTGAACAACAAGTTCACCAAGAAGGACGACCTCAACGTCATCTTCTGGATCTACGGGGCCGGCGTCGACGGCACGACGAAAAAGCCGGACGTGCTGGTGGAGTACAACTTCCACCAGAAGACGGCCGAAGGCGAGAAGTTCTTCAACAAGACGGACCCGCAGCCGATGAACGCGGAGACGCTGCCGCCACAGTTCGACCTCGCGGCCGGCCATCAGCTGCCGGGGAGCCTGGCGGTGCCGCTGGCCAGTTTCCCCGAGGGCGACTTCCGGCTCGAAGTGAAGATCAACGACAAGACGAGTGGAAAGGCCGTGACACGCGAGGCAACTTTCTCTGTTGCCGCGCAGTAAGACCGCGCCGCCGGCGACCGGCGGCCCGCATCCAGGTGCGCCCATGAAGTCGTGGACCGGACGCGTCGCAACGGCGGCCATCATCAGCGTGGCAGGCGGTGGTGTGTGCCTCGCGCAGGGCGGACCCGTGCGAGCCACCGATCGCCCGGCGGCCTCCTCACGGCAGGCCCCCGGCGGGTCCATCGTCAGCTTCGTTCGCGACCAGGCCGGCCGTCCGCTGCCGAGCGCCATCGTCTCGGTCGTCGGCCGGCGCATCGTCACGAGCCTGACCGACGATCTGGGCCGCTGCACGTTCGGATCGCTTCCGGCAGGCGATTATCTCGTTCGCGTTCATCGCTCGGGCTACGTCTCGTCCAGCAGCCTGATCGTGCTGGCGGGACCTGGCGCCAACACCACCTGGTCGTTCGTGCTCAAGCCGCAGCTGACGCGCGCGGTCGACCCGCGTACCGCGGCGAAGTCGCAGGCGATCCTCTCGGCCGGCTTTGTTGGCAGCGAGGCCGCGTTGCAGCCGGCAAAGCCTGAGGTCGCCGAAGAGGACGAGGCGTCGCACGACCACTCCGAGGTGGCCTGGCGGCTGAAGCACCTGAAGCGCAGCGTGCTGAAAGAGGCAACTCCTCAGGCCATCTTCGACGAGGACGGCGATCCGGCGGAGTTCGATCGCGCTGTCGCCGACATGTTCACGCGGCAGACCGGCCCGGCCGAGATCGCGGCAAGCCTCCTCAGCCACTTCCCGCTGGCCGGCCAGGTCAACCTGCTGACAACCGGCGCCTTCGACAGCCCGCAGCAGCTGGTGTCGGCCGGCTCGCTGGCGCGCGGCGTCGCGATGGTCTCTCTCGGCGCGTCGGCCGGCTCGCGCGGCGACTGGGCGGTCCAGGGCGCAATGACGCAAGGCGACGTCGCCTCGTGGATGGTCTCGGGGTCGTACCTGACGCGGGCGCCGGCGCGGCACGTCTACGACGTCGGCATGTCCTACTCGTTGCAGCGCTACGATGGATCGAACCCGTCGGCGCTGGCGGCGGTCTCCGACGGCAATCGCTTTGCCGGCGTCGTGTACGGGTTCGACTCGTGGTCGATCAACAACCACGTGTCGCTGGCCTACGGCGCGCGCTACGCGAAGTACGGGTATCTCGAAAATTCCCTCATCAGCCCGCGTGCCCGACTGACGGTCGCGCCGGCCGAACGCCTGCGTCTCAGCGTCGGCGCCTCGCGGCGCGCGCTGGCGCCGGGCGCGGAAGAGTTCGTGCCGTCGATGGTTGCGGGGACGTGGCTGCCGCCGGAGCGGACGTTCGCCCCGGTCCGGGGCACGACGTTCGTGCCCGAGCGCACACGGCATCTCGACGTCGCTGCCGAGCACGACCTCACGCAGTCCACGATGGTCGGCGTCCGCGCCTTCACGCAGGACACGGAAGACCAGATCGTCACGCTCTTCGGCATGGGCGCGCTCGAGCGCGAGACGTCGGATCTCGGCCACTACTGGGTGGGAACCGCAGGCGACGTCGAGGCTCGCGGCTACACCGTGAGCGTCCGCCAGGTCATCGCACGGCGAGTGCGAGGCTCCGTGGACTACACGGTCACGACGGCCGAGTGGCACGAGACGCCGACGGCGGCGCCGACGCTGAACCGTCTGCCCGGGCTGACCCGCGCCGGCACCGAGCGGCTGCACGACGTGACGACGACGATCGAAGCGGATGTGCCGATCACCGAGACGCGCGTGTTCGCGCTCTATCGCATCAATACCGGCTACGCCGGCGATCGACTCACGGATCTCGAACCGGCGGCGGCGGCGCGGTTCGACGTGCAGGTCACGCAGTCCCTGCCGTTCATGAACTTCTCGAAGGCGCAGTGGGAGATGCTGCTCGGCGTCCGGAACCTGTTCCGCGACATCGCCGAGGAAGCCTCGATCTACGACGAGCTGCTGGTCGTCCGACCGCCGAAGCGGATTGTCGGCGGACTGACCCTTCGCTTCTAGGGCGCCCATTCGGCCGTCCTCCCGCTTGCCTTCGCGCAGTCGAAGGCGCCGGCTGGACGGCTTTTTTTGCACCAATTCGGGCCATCCATTCGCTTGGAGGGCAAGTCCATGTCCTTGAATACAGCGAGCGAAATACGGTCGAGCGTCGGTCCTAAATGATTGATTTCTCTGGTATTAAGGTGAGCAGATCAGCGTCGCGTAAGGGGAACGTCATTTGCACCGGTCTGACCGGTTCGGGGACTCGTGTCTCCTGACGTCGAACGCGAATGAAACTGACAGAGTCATTCGGAGCGCCGCTGGCGGCGAGCCGCCTGGGTTGGGCACGGACCTTCGTGTCCCTGACCTTCGTGGCGACGCTGCTCGGCCTCGGTCTCGCCAACGTCGCCTTGCGGGCGACCTGGCACGAGGTCGAGGACGGCGTGCTCTGGGTGACCGGGCCGCAGGGCGTGACCGCCGCGGAGGTCGTGCCCCAGAGCGCGGGGGCGGACGCTGGCGTGCGGCCGGGCGACGTGCTTCTCGCCATCGGCGACCGGCCAATCGAGAGGCCGGCCGACGCGCTGGCGATGGCCCACGCGCAAGCGGCCGGCGCGCGTCTTCGCTACACCGTGCTTCGGGCGCAGTCGGTGGAGGTGGTCACCCTCGTGCTCGCGCCGGTGGCGAGAGGCAACACCGCGCTCTACTTCGTGCTCGCGTCCGTCGGCATCTTCACTCTGCTCGTCGGCGCGGCTGTGCGCTTCCGCCGTCCGGGCGATGAAGCGACGCTGCACTTCTTCTGGCTCTGTCTTGCGTTCTTCGGCGCGATCACGTTCTCGTTCAACGGGCGCCTGGATCGGCTCGACTGGTTCTTCTACTGGACCGACGTCGTCTCGATCCTGCTGCTGCCGCCGCTCTTCCTGCACTTCACGCTCGTGTTCCCGGAGCGGCCCCGCAGCTGGGTGCGCTCGCCGATGGGCCGATCGCTGCTGCCGCTGCTCTACCTGCCAGCGGCGCTGCTCGGCCTGGCGCGAGTCGTCGCCATCGCGCGCGCGCCGCTCGACGCGAAGTACTTCATCGCCGTCGTCGGCGCCCTCGACCGCTTCGAGCCGCTGTACCTCTCCATCTGCCTCGCGACCGGCCTGGTCATCCTGATTCGAGCCATCCGCCATGTCCGTTCCGTGACGGCGCGCCGGCAGCTGCGCTGGATCGTCTGGGGCACGGCGCTCGGCGCGCTGCCGTTCGCGGTGGGCTATGCCATTCCGTACGCCCTCGGCGTCGACCCGTCGCTGCCGATGGAGCTGTCGGCGATTCCCCTGAGCTTCGTGCCGCTCGCCTTTGCGTCGGCCATCGTGCGCTATCGCCTGATGGACGTGGAGGTGATCCTCAAGCGCATGCTGGTGTGGGCGGTCGCCATTGCCGCGATTCTCGGCATCTACGCGGTGCTGCTGAACGTCGCGACCGAAGGCTTCAGCGGCAGCGGGAGCGGTCCGAACTGGGTGATTGCGCTCCTGGCCACGGCGGTGGTGGTGCTGCTCGCGAGCCCGGTGAAGAACGCCATCCAGGCGGGGCTCGACCGCGCGTTCTACCGGGATCGATACGACTACCGACGGGCGCTCGTCGGGTTCGCGCGCGACCTCAACGCCGACCTCGATCTCAACCGGCTGGCCGAGCGGCTCGTGTCCCGGGTGATGGAGACGCTGGTCGTCGATCGCATGGTGCTCTTCATGCCCGACGAAGGCGGCGATTTCGTGCCGCTGCGCGTGGCCGGATTTGCCATGTCGCCGCCGGAGCTGGCACGACGGTCGGGCCTCGGCGGCCGCCTCGACGCCGGCCATGTGATCGCCCTCGACGACCCGCTCTCGACGCGGCGGTTCTCCGACGACGAGCTCGAGTACTGGCGCGACTGGGGCCTGTATTACTTCGTGCCCTGCGTGGCGAAGGAAGGCACCATCGCCGTGCTGGCACTCGGGCGGCGTGACAGCGGCGAGCCGCTGACCAGCGAGGACACGGCGCTGCTGGCCGCGGTGGCCGGACAGGTGGCGACGGCGCTCGAGAACGGCCGGCTCTACAACCAGCTGCACGTCAAGGCCGAGGAGCTGGAACGGCTGCGCGAGTTCAGCGACAACGTCCTGCAGTCGCTCGACAACGGCCTCGTCGTCTCGGATCCGGGCGGCCGCATCCTCTGGTGGAACCGCGCGCTCGAGCACCTCTACGGCGTCTCCGCGGCATCGGCGACGGGACGTCGGCTCGAGGAGGTGTTCGACAGGCACTTCGTCGAGGCGGTGACGGCCGCGCTGCGCGAGCAGCCCGACGGCGCGACGCTCTCGCGCGTGCCGCTCGTCTCGCACCGCGCTCCCGACGATCGCCTGCTGCTGAACGTCACGATCGTGCCGCTGCGCCAGCAGCGCGACCTCGAGGCGGATGCGACCGGCTCGGTGCTGATTCTCGAGGACATCACCGCCCGCGTCGAGCTCGAGAAGCAGCTGCAGGTGTCTGAGAAGATGGCGTCCATCGGCCTGCTCGCCGCCGGCGTGGCGCACGAGGTCAACACGCCGCTCACCGGCATCGCGAGCTTCACGCAGATGCTGCTCGAGGGCGCCGACCCCGCGGACCAGCGGACGAAGCTCCTCGAGAAGATCGAGCGCCAGACCTTCCGGGCGGCGAAGATCGTCAATGGGTTGCTGCACCTGTCGCGCCAGGGCGGTCCCAACGCCAACGATCGCGGCCCGGTGGACGTCAACGCCATCATCAGCGACGTCCTCGGCCTGCTGGAACATCAGCTCGAGACCGGCAAGGTCAAGGTGCGACGCGAGCTGTCGGCCTCCCGCCCCGTCGTCGACGGCGTGGAGCACAAGCTGCAGCAGGTGTTCCTGAACATGTTCCTGAACGCGCGCGACGCGATGCCGCGCGGCGGCTGGCTCTCGATCTCGACCCGGCTCGAGGGTGGCGAGGCCATCATCGACGTCGCCGACACCGGCTCGGGGATTCCCAGCGAGCACCTGGCGCGAATCTACGATCCGTTCTTCACGACCAAGTCCATCGGCCAGGGCACCGGCCTCGGGCTGTCGATCACCTACGGCATTGTCCGCGAGCACGAGGGCACGATTGCCGTCGAGAGCCATCTCGGGCAGGGCACGCGGTTCACGCTGGCGCTGCCGCTGTCGCGCAGCTTCGGCCAGCAGGTTCGGGAAGCCTGATGAGCACCAACCCCAACGCCGCGATCCTCGTCATCGACGACGAAGAGATCATGCGCGAGATCCTCGAGACCCTCCTCACACGCGAGGGCTACTCCGTGCGCCTCGCGACGAGCGCGGAGGAAGGGCTCGAGCTCGCGCGGTCCGTGCCGTTCGACGCGGCCATAGTCGACCTCATGCTGCCCGGAATGGACGGCATCAGCGCCCTCGAGGAGCTGAAGCGGGTCAACGACGAGATGCCGGTGGTGATGATCACGGCGTTCGCGTCGGTGGAGACGGCGATTGCCGCGATGAAGCGCGGCGCCTTCGACTACATCACCAAGCCGTTCAAGAACGACGAGGTCCTCGTCGTCGTCCGCAACGCGGTCGAGCGGAACCGGCTCGTCCAGGAGAACCGGACGCTGCGGCGGACCGTGCAGGAGCAGTACCAGAAGTTTGCCAACATCATCGGCCGCAGCCCGAAGATGCGGCAGGTGTTCGACCTGATCATCCAGGCGGCGCCGAGCCGATCGACGATCCTGATCCAGGGCGAGAGCGGCACCGGCAAGGAGCTGGTGGCGCGGGCGATTCACGCGAACTCGGCGCGGTCCGATCGGACCTTCGTCACGGTCAACTCCGGTAACCTGCCGCCCGATCTGCTCGAGTCGACGCTGTTCGGCCACGTGAAGGGCGCGTTTACTGGCGCCGTCTACCCGAAGAAGGGCCTGTTCGATCTGGCGGACAAGGGCAGCATCTTCTTCGACGAGATGGGCAACATCCCGCTCGAAACCCAGGCCAAGCTCCTGCGCGCGATGCAGGAACGCGAGTTCATGCGCCTGGGCGGGATGGAAGTGATCAGGGTGGACGTGCGGATCATCGCCGCCACCAACGTCGACCTCAAAAGGATGGTGGACGATGGACGGTTCCGCGAGGACCTCTACTACCGGCTGAACGTCATCAGCATCCAGCTGCCGCCGCTGCGCGATCGCAAGGCTGATATCCCGTCACTGGTTCAGCACTTCCTGCAGAAGTACGGCGAGGAGAACCGGAAGGAAGGGATGGAACTGGCGCCAGAGGCGCTGGACCTCCTGATCGACTACGACTGGCCCGGCAACGTCCGCGAGCTCGAGAACGTCATCGAGCGCGCCACGGTGCTGACGACCGGCCCGCGCATCGGGACCGATCTCATCCCCGACCACGTCCGCAAGACGCCCGCCTTCCAGATCCCGGAAGTGACGGTGCCGCCGGAAGGCATCTCGTTCAAGGAAGTCATCACCGACTTCGAAAAACGGCTGATCGAGTCGACCCTCGAAGCCGCCGGCGGCGTCCAGAAGCGCGCCGCCGAGCTGCTCCACATCAAGCCGACGACGCTGAACGAGATGATCAAGCGGTACGACATCCGTCCGCGGCGGCGCCGGGTGGGCCCGGAAGACGGCGAAGGCACCAACGGCCACGGCGCCCAGCCGGCGGCGCCGACGCATGCCGGGCCGGCAAATCCCCGCCGCATCTCGGCCGGCGGCTACGAGGACTGACCGCCCGTCAGCGGGCGGCCCGGATCTTCGCCAGCATCCGGTCGTACTTGCCGATGATCACGTCCCACCGGTAGTTCTTGCGGATGTAGTCGCGTCCGTTGCGGCCCATCTCGGTCCGCAGGTGCTCATCCATCAGCAGCAGCCGGAGCGCTTCGACGAACTCGTCGCGATCGGCGTAGAAGAGGCCGGCGTTGCTGCGCACGCAGTGATCGACCAGGACCTCGCTCCGGGCGTTGGCCAGGATCGGCGTGCCGACCGCGAACGCCTCCAGCGCAAGCAGTGACAGGCTCTCGTAAGGCGAGGGCACGACGACCACCGTGGCGGCCTCGAGCGCATCGAGGCGCTCGCGCTCCGAGAGCAGGCCGGCGAAGCGCACCCAGCGCTCCTCGGGCAGCTGCATCAGCTTCACGCCCATCAGGATCAGCGACGCGTCGCCGCCCTCGTGGACGTAGGAGCTGAAGTACTCGATCAGCTCCTCGCAGCCCTTCCCGGGGTCGATGCGCCCGCCGTAGAGCGCGAAGTCGCCGTGCAGCCGATGGCGTCGCCTGAACATCGCGCCTCGCCCGGCGATGTGCTCGGGGTGCGGCTGGTCGTCGTCCCTGGCGTCCTCCACGTCGGGCTCGTCGAGGGCTCCATTGCCCTCGTCGGCCTTGGCGCCGTCCTGGCGTCCATGGGCAGATCCACGCCGCAGCCGACCGTCTCTTCCGCGATCGCGCGGATCGAGAAGTGCGTCTCGAGGAACCGCCGCTCGACTTCAGTGTTGTAGGCGATGCCGGCCGGCAGCGTGAAGAGCTCCTTGTAGAGGTCGAGGTGAATCGCAGGTTCGTCGTGCGCCGTCGGCACGAGGATGCTGCGGCCCGGGGCGATGCGCAGGCCCAGCACCGTCGGCGCGTAGAGGTAGGTGAAGAAGATCAGCGCGTCGTAATGCTGGTGATGGCGCTTGAGGTACTCGAGCAGCGCCGGCGACCACGGGCCCTGCCGCCGCAGCCACTCCATCTCCTGCTCGGGCGTGTGCGGGTTGCTGAAGATCCAGTCCGAGAACTGGTTGAAGCTCGCGATGTCGCGCGTCTCAGAGACCGCGAAGCGGCGCACGGTCACGCCCCTGACGCGGTCTGCTCCCTCGGGATACTCGTTCTTCCACGTCACGTAGTCGCGCGCGCACGTGGTGAGCACTTCGACGTCGTGCCTGGCCGCGAGGCGCTCGGCAATCAGCCGGCAGTGATACTCGGATCCGCCGAGGATCTCGGTGCCATAACGTTGAACGATGAATGCGATCTTCACAGACTACGGGCTCCAGACTGCGGACAACGGACCAACCGACCACCAGCGAGTGATGCGCGCGCCGGCAACTACGCGACCTGTTGAAGCATCCCGTGGAGGCGCTCGACGAGCCGCGGCTCGCTGAAGTCCTCCAGCCGCCGGCGCTGGCCGGCGATTACCTGCCGGCGCACGACGGGATCGAACGCGAGCTGTCCCAGCAGCTCGGCCGCGTACTCCAGGTCCTTCGGACTCCAGCACACGCCGGCGCCGCCGAGCGTATCGGCAACCGCCGAGCTGTCGTACGCGAACACCGGCACGTCGGCGGCCATCGCCTCGAGCAGCGGCACGCAGAACCCCTCGTGCTCGCTGAGCGACAGGTAGACGCTCGCGGTACGGTAATACGCCGCCAGCTCCCAGTCCGGCACCGGGCCGGCGAACAGAAACCGCTCCGGCAGCATATCGAACTCGGCGATCAGCGCCCGCACCGTGGCGAAGTACCGCGGCATGCCGTCGGTCCGCCCGACGAACACGAACCGGTAGTTCGCGTCGATGTAGCGCTTGTAGACCTCGGCCAGCCGAATGACGTCTTCCACCCGCTTGTTGGGGACGATGCGGCCGACGAAAAGGAAGTTGGTGAGCCCGTCGCCAAGCAGCTTCTCGAGCACGGGATGCGCGGGGGCTTCGGTGATGCGCTCCAGGTTCAGCGCAATCGGCAGCACGCCCGTCGGCGCGAAGCCGAGCCGTTCGAGCTCCTGACGGTTGTACTCCGAGTCCCCGAGCGCCAGGTCCACGCGGCCGACCAGCGTTGCCAGGTCCCGCCTGCCAAGCGCGGCAATGCGGAAGACCTCGGGCTGGTAGGGCGCGAAGAAATGCGCCGGCGTGATGTTGTGGTACTGGAGCACACGTCCCCGCGGGAGCGCCGCGAAGGCGGCGGTCATCGGCGACGGCAGGGCGTAGTGAAACACCGTGACGTCCCCGGCCGTCGCTGACGGATCCTGGAACGGCCGCACCTCGTCCCGCATGTCGTCGTCGATCGTCAGCGCATAGATCTGCGACTCGTGGCCCATGGCCCGCAGCAGATCTCTCACCCGGCGCGCCGAGTCGCCGATGGCATCGCCGCGATGGGCCGCGGGCAGCCATTGGTTGATCAGCATGACCGTGCTGCGTGCCTCGTGCTGCGTGCTGCGTGCGGTGCTGTGTGCGTCGTGGCGAGTGCGACGTCCGGTGCTGTGTGCCAGGTGCCGGGTGCGGCACGCGGCACGGCACGCAGCACGCAGCACGCAGCACGCAGCACGAGGTGATTCATTTCGCCAACCCCTTGAACGCGGCGGGACGGAACATCCGCAGTTCCTCCAGCCGCTCGTACGCCTGGAGCTGATCCCAGAAATCAAACGCCACGCGAGGCGTGCCCTTGCGCGGCGTCGCCGCGATGTGGTCGACGAAACCGAGCAGCGTGCCGCCGAAATCCCTGGCCTTCAGCCGTGCCAGCGCCGCGTCCTGCGAGGCGAGCACCTGGGTCGTCAGCGCGTCGTCGGACACGACCGCGTCGACGAGCGACGCGACATGATGCGGATCGCGGTTCTCGTAGAGCACGCCTCCGCCGTCTAGCGTCGCCGGCACCGCCGTTGCCGCGAGTGCCACCACGGGCACCCGCATGTGGAACGCTTCGACCAGCGGCACGCAGAAGCCCTCGTGCTCGCTCGCGCACAGGAAGACGTCGGCGACGTCGTAGTACGCCGCCAGCTCTTCGTTGGTCACGTGCCCCGCGAAATGCACGTCCGGCGTGCCCAGCGCCGCCACCATCTGGTGCAGCATCGTCAGGTACTTCTCGAAGCCGCCGTGGCTGCCGACGAGCAGCAGGCGCGATCGCGGGTTCAGCCGGGTGCGATAGGCGTGGAAGATGCGGATGAGATTCTCGATCCGCTTGTTCGGGATCATCCGGCCGACAAAGAGGATGTTGGTCCACTCGTCGTCGAACTGCCCGGCGACGCGCCAGTCGGGGGTGCCGGAAAGGTGCGAGAAGTCTGGTACGACCGGCAGAACGCCGGTGTCGGTGAATCCGAGCGCGGCCAGTTCCTGCCGGTTGTATTCGGAGTCGCCCAGCGCGAGATCGCACCGGTCCACGTATGCGCCGAGTTCGCGCCGCCCTTTCCAGCACAGCTCGACCAGCTGCTTGTGCACGCCGACGAAATACTCCGGCGGCGTGATGTTGTGATAGACGAGCGCCATCCGGTCGGGCAGCGCGTACGCGACCCGGCTGGCCCGCGAGCCGATGGAGAAATGGTGGATGAGCAGGTTGTCCGGCCGGCTCGCGTCCACGAGGTCCCGGTAGTCGTAGGTCAGGTCTTCCAACCGCGAGTCGGCGGTCTCGACGAAGATCTCCGAGTCGTAGCCGGCGCCGCGCAGCACGCGCTGGATGCCCAGCACTTCGTGGCCGATGGCGTCGCCGTAGCCGAGCGTCGCGAGCACCTGGTGGACGGCGCGCAGGCTCATGACCGCACGGCTCCGGACGGAATGGCGGCCAGCACGTCTTCGGCGGGCGGCAGCGTCCGCCGCCGGCGCGCGAAGAACCCTGGCAGCGGCTCGATCTCCCGGGCCAGCCGCGGCTCGCGTCCGAGGCGGTCGAGCGTCTCCAGGTACTTCCGCTCGATCACCGGCCACGCGTAGTGCTTCCGGAAGTACGTCCGCCCGTTCTTCCCCAGTGCGTCGCTCAGCCCGGGACCCGACGTGATCGCGTAAAGCGCCTCCGCGAACTCGCCGTAGCTCTCGTAGAAGAGTCCGGCGTTGCTGCGGAGGCACTGGCCCTTCAGCACGTCGCACTTGCCGTTGGCCAGCACGGGTTTGCCGAGCGCCCACGCCTCGAGCGCGACCATCGACAGGCTCTCGTAATACGACGGCATGACGAGCACCTCGGCGGCCGCCATCGCGTCGAACTTGTCCTGGTCCGGGACGAACCCGAGGTGGTGGATACGTGGGTCGGAGGGTATCGGCAGAATCGACTTGCCGATCAGCACGAGCCGCAGCTGGCCTGGCATCGTGCGCGCGAATCGCTGGAAGAACTCGAACAGCTCGTTGCAGCCCTTGTTCACGTCGATGCGCCCGACGTAGATCGCAAACGGCCCGGTGATGCCGTAGGTGCGCCGAAAGCGGTCGGGCTCCGGCCGCTCCGGCACGTCGGAGCCCACGCCGACGACGACGCCGGGCAGATCGACGCCGGCGGCGCGCTGCAACATCGCGCGCTCTTCGAACGAGTTGAACATCAGCGCCCGCGCACCGCGGAAGATCGGCCCGAAGATCGACAGGCCGACCGCCGCGTCGCGCTCGGCCGTCGGCACGAGCACCGCCTTGGCCGCCAAGGCGCGCACGCTGTGAAATGCATGGTGATAGCGGTAGCTGAAGACGACGACCCAGTCGAAGCGCGCCTGGTCGGCCACCAGGGCGCGTACGAGCGCCGGGCTCGTCGGCCCTTCGCTGTCGAGCCAGTCGATCTCGTCCTGGATCGAGTGCGTTCGGCCGAACACGAGGGACGATCGCCGGGCGAAGTCGCGCACGTCACGCGGAGCCGACACCGGATACCGGCGCACGAGCACGCTGCCCACCGTCTCCGAGCCCTCCGGCAGTTCGTTGGCCCACGTCACGTAGTCGCGCGCGCACGTCGTGAAGACCTCCACCTCGGCGTGGCGGGCGAGGTGTTCGGCCACGTACCGCGCGTGCAGCTCCGCGCCGCCGTTGATGTCCGCGCCGTAGCGCTGGACGACGACTGCCAGCCTCACGACTCTGCGGGGCCGTTCAGCTCTTGGCGTTCGGCGGCGGCAGGCGCGTGCGCCTCCGGCTCCTGGCTTCGCGTCTCGGCCGGCGGCGCGCCTGCCTCGGGCTCACCGCCTGGCTCTCCGGATGGCCGCGGGCCCGACGCCGACGGCTGATCGCCGCCTTCCCCGAAGCCAGGTCCGCTGCGGCGTCCGCGCCGACGGCGCTTGCGGCGCGACCGGAGGCTGTCGCCGCCGGTGATCGGGTCGATGGGGCCGGGGCCGGCGGCCGACTCCTGTGGGGCGGCGTGCGTGCGAGGTTCGCTCGGTCGGCGATCCCGATCCCGATCCCGTCCGATCGCGATCGTGATCGCGTCCGCGATCGCCATCGGGCCGGTACTGCACGACGGCTTCCAGCGCGCGGGCCCGCCGCTCGTTGAACTCGAGGCGGCTGGCAATCGACTCCACGCGCATCCGCATGTTCTTGACCTCGATGCTCGAGCGCGTCACTTCGACGACCAGGTTGTGCAGGACCTCGTAGACGAGCACGTCGCGTGCGCTGCGCGCCATGAGGAAGTCGTTGATGCCCGCCTGCGTGTGCAGCACGTGATTCAGCGCATTCGGGTTGATCATCAGTTTCAGCAGCGGCTGCAGCAGCTTCCGGATGAAGCGGACCAGCGGCTTGCTGGACGCGAAGAGCGTCTTGTCGTCGAAGGGATAGATTGGCGGAACGTCGGACGGGAGGCGCCGGAACTGCTCCAGCAGGTCCGAGCGCACGCCCTTCGGGTCGAGGAAGCGCTCGAGCTTGACCTTGGCCAGCTCCTGAATCTGCTCTTCGGTGTAGTCGACTCCGCGCTTGTCGCGGATGCGGCTGCGGATCTGCCGCATGATCTGCTCGACGTCGACGGCGTCGGCGCGTACGTTGAAATCGGCCATCAGCACCCCTCCGGGGCTTCACAGGTCCATGGGTTCATTGATGCACGGGTTCACCAATGAGCCCGCGAACCTCGAACCCGAAAACCCCGCCGGGACGCTCAGATTCCGAATGGCCGGTAGATGATCACGACGACCGCGAGGCCCCAGAGAGCCACGCAGGCGAGCAATGGTCGATCGTTCAGCAGCAGTTCCGCCGGGCTGCCGCCGCCTTCTCTCTGGTGAACCAGATACAGGTAGCGGAAGATGCCGTAGAGCGGAAAGGGAATCGTCAGTCCCAGCAGGGACGTACCAAACTTCTCCGCAGTCTCCTGACTCGTGGCGTAGAACACGTAGGCCATCAGCGTCGAGGCCGTGACCACGCCAATCATCTGGTCGAGGAGGTACGGGCTGTACTCCTGCAGGATCCGGCGGTGCCCGATGGCGCCGTCGGCCAGCAGCGTCAGTTCGTGGCGCCTCTTGCTGAGCCCGAGGAACAGGGCCAGCAGGATCGTGCAGACGAGCAGCCAGTGGCTCATCGGCGCGCCGACCGCGACCGCGCCGGCTGCGACACGCAGCACGAACCCGATGGCGATCGTGAGGACGTCGATTATCACGATGTGCTTGAGCGGCCCGGAGTACAGGGCCAGCAGTGTGACGTAGGTCGTCGCGATGGCCCCGAAGGCCGGGCTCATCAACCAGCTGGCGACGAGGCCGACGGCGGCGAGCACCGCTGCGGTGGCCAGGGCCGTGCCCGGGAGGAGCGCGCCAGAGGCAATCGGGCGCTCGCGCTTACGGGGATGCTGTCGGTCGCGCTCGCGATCGGCGACGTCGTTGATCAGGTACACGACGCCGGACAGCGCGCAGAAAATCGCGAAGGCCGCCAGCGAGGCGGCCACCGCCGACGGGTCGGTCAGCTGGCGGCTGAAAACCAGTCCGGCGAAGACAAAAGTGTTCTTGATCCACTCGCCAGGTCGGACGGAACTGAGCAGATTGGCCGCCGTCGAACGACGGACGGCCGATCGGCCACTGGTCGAGTGGGACACCGCGAGTTCGGGCTGAGTGGTGCGCGCCACGGCAGCGCGGGTCGTGACGGCGCGGCCCTAGGCCGGGGCCTGCGCCTGGAAGCTCTTGAGCGCCTCCGGTTCCGAATCGAACGTCTCGAACACGGTGAGCAGCTTCGTGATCGACAGCAGGTCCGTGATCCGCTTCGTGAGGTTCACGAGCTTCAGGTTGCCCCCCTGCCGGCTCACGGTCGTGTACGTGCGCACGATCTCGCCGAGACCGGCGCTGTCGATGTAGGGCACGCCTTCCAGATTCAGAAGCAGCTTCTTCTGGCCCTGGTGGATGAGGCTGTTGATCTTGTCCTTCAGCAGCTCGTCGCCCTCGCCCAGGGTCATCTTGCCCTTGAGGTCGAGAATCGTGACGTCGCCAATGATCCGTTCCTCGATCACCATGGAAGCAGTCCTCCGCCGCGTGTCAAAGGCCTAGAATCTATCGTAAGAGATACCACGGGTCAACCAGCCCGAGGGTGTCGAGGCGGCAAAACTCGCGGAAAAAAGCGCCGGATCGTCCCCGAGACGTTCCGGCGCCTGATTTGTGCATGCCCGGGCGCGCACCTCTCGCGCACGCGGCGATGAGGGGTCGCTACTCGAGTTCGCGCCGCATCTTCTTGCGGTTGCGCTTTCGCGCCAACGCCTGCTTGGCCCGGCGCTTGTCGCCCGGCTTCAAGTAGAAAGAGTGCTTCTTGATGTCCTTGATGATGTCTTCCTGCTGCACTTTTCGCTTGAACCGGCGGAGAGCACTTTCAATCGACTCGCCCTCCTGCACCTTGACTTCGGCCACGCTCGAACACCCCCTCTACGGCTGTTAGTCAGCTTCTGCGGTCCTCTTCCGAGGGCCGAATGTAGTAGCGTATCACAGCCGAATCAGCCTTCAGCCATCGTCCTTCGGTCTTTCGGGTGGCGGCGCTGGGCCGATGCGGTGACCGCGGAACAGGCAGGGCGGGTGGCGGCCGCCGGGGGCACAGGCGGGAACGTCAACTCAGGGTTAAGTCACTCTTTATCAACAACATCGTGACGATTCTCATCCTCGGATCGGGCGCTCGTGAACACGCCCTCGCGGCGCGGCTGTCGCGCGAGGCCGGCGTCGCCCGGGTTGTCTGTGCGCCGGGAAACGCCGGTATGGCAGCCGTGGCGACCGTCGTCCCCGTTTCCCTCTCCGACCCGGACGCCATCCTGGCGCTCGCCGATCGAGAAGGCGTCACCCTGACGATCGTCGGTCCGGAGCTCCCGCTCTCGGTCGGCGTGGTGGACCGCTTCGTGGAATCGGGTCGGCCGATTCTCGGTCCAACCCGCGGCGCCGCGCGCCTCGAGACCAGCAAGGTCTGGGCGAAGCAGTTCATGTCGCGCCACCGGATTCCCACGGCGCGCTTCATCGTCGCCGAGTCCATCGAGGTGGCCTACGACGCGATTCGCACCGAACGGCTCGGCTGGCCGCTCGTCATCAAGGCCGACGGCCTCGCGGCAGGCAAGGGCGTGGTGCTCGTGAACGACGTCGCTGAGGCCGGTGCGGTCGTCGACGAGATGTTTACCGGCACGCGCTTCGGCGAGGCCGGACGGCGCCTGGTCCTCGAAGCCTGCCTCCAGGGGCCGGAGCTCTCCTACTTCGTCTTGTCCGACGGGCAGTTCGCGATGCCGATTGGCTCGGCCCAGGATCACAAGCGCGCGCTCGACGAGGACCGCGGGCCGAACACCGGAGGGATGGGCGCGTTCGCGCCAAGTCCGCTGCTCACGCCTGAGCTCGAAGAGCGCGTCCAGCACGAGGTCGTGCAGCCGGTGCTCGCGGGCATGCGCGAGGAAGGGCATCCGTACCGCGGGTTCCTGTACCTGCGGGCTGATGCTCACGGCCGACGGGCCGATGGTGATCGAGTTCAACGCGCGGCTCGGCGACCCCGAGGCGCAGGTGATCCTGCCGCTGCTGGACGAGCCGCTGCTGCCGCTGCTCGATGCCGTGGCCGCCGGCGCGCTGCCGCGGCGGCTGGCGCGCCTGAGCGTCGAGCCTCGCGTCGGCGTCGTCATCGCGTCGGGCGGATATCCCGACCACTTCGAGACCGGCAAGCCGATCGACGGATTGGAGGATGCGGCCTCGCTCGACGGCGTCGAGGTGCTGCATGCCGGCACGGCACTCGACGGCGGCCGCGTCGTCACGTCGGGCGGCCGCGTGCTGACCGTCGTCGGCCGCGGTCAGGACTTCAAGGCCGCGATTGCGCGCGCGTATGCCGGCGTGGATCGCATCAAGTTCGAGGGCGCGTTCGCGCGCCGGGACATCGGGAAGAAGGCGATTCGATAGGGTCCGCTACTCGATCAGCGCCGCGAGCTTGCGGCCGGCGCTCTTCTTCTGTCCTTCCACGATCAGCTGGCCGCACGCGGCGCGGATGTCGCGGCCGCGGCTCTTCCTCACCGACACCCAGATGCCGCGGTCCGCGAGGATCTTGCCGAAGGCGCTGACGCGCTCGTCCGACGGCCGCTCGTAGGGCAGGCCCGGCGCCGCGTTCAGCGGCAGCAGGTTGACCTTGGCCTTGACGTCGCCGAGCAGGCTGGCCAGGCGGCGCGCGTCCTCGGGCGTGTCGTTCACGCCGTCGAGCAGGACGTACTCGAACATGATCTGCCGGCGTCGATTCAGCGGGAACCGACGGCACGTGTCGAGCAGTTGCTCGAGCGGATACTTGCGGTTGATCGGCGCGATCCGATCGCGGGTCGCGTTGGTGGTGGCGTGGAGAGAGACGGCGAGGTTCGGCATGACCGGCTCCTTGGCCAGCCTCTCCATGGCCGGGATCACACCCACCGTCGACAGCGTCACCCGCCGCGGCGGGATTGCCAGTCCCTGACCTTCAGCCAGCACCCGCAGGGACGACATCACCGCATCGTAGTTGTGCAGCGGCTCGCCCATGCCCATGAGGACGATGTTGAAGGGCTTCTCGCGGAGGTTAGTGGCCTCGGCGAGGACGCGAACCTGGCCCGCGATCTCCGCGACGGTGAGGTTCCGGATGAAGCCCATCTTGCCAGTGAGGCAGAAGTCGCAGTCCATCGCGCATCCGACCTGGCTCGAAATACAGAACGTCTGCTTCGGCGTGTCGGGGATGAACACCGATTCGATGCGCTTGCCGTCGGCGAGCTGGAACAGGAACTTGCGGGTGCCGTCGGTGGACCGAGCTTCGTGGACGAGCTCGAGCGTCGAAATGCGAAACCGCTCCGCCAGCTGTCCGCGCAGCTCGAGGCTCAGATCCGACATCTGCTCGAAGTCGGTCACGCCGCGCCGATAGATCCACCGGAAGACCTGGCGGGCGCGGAACTTCGGAAGGCCCGCCTCCACGAAGGCCTGCTCCATGGCGGGGAGCTCGAGATTGGCGAGGTCGACGCGGGCGTCGGCGGACATGGTGGTGCTCTCCCTCGATCGTAACACCGGCACAGTGCGAGTGCCGAGTGCCGAGTGCTGAGTGCGAGGCAGAGTTCAGTCAGCACTCAGCACTCTCGAACTCGGCACGTTCAGCGCGGCGGCAGCTTCGAGAGGTCGAAGATCTCGGGCGGGCTGTACGGGCGGACCGGCCGCTCGTCGGCGCCGTTGGCAGGCACGTCGCGCCCCAGCGCCCAGTAGATCCCGTTGATGAGAAGCCGCCGCATGGACGGCTGGGCGAAGTCCTCGGGATGTCCCAGCGTCGTGAAGAACACGCGCGACTGCTTGTACTTCCGCGTCCACGCCACCGGCTGCGTCGCCGGGTACTCCGCCAGCTTCGCGGTCTTGTTGGAGTTGACCGCCGTGCCTTCCAGCAGGACCGTCGCTTCGCCGTTGAGCGGCGCGACGTGATAGAGCCACGAGCGCGCAGGGAACGGCGAGACCCCTCTGAGGATCTCTTGCGGCCGGCCGGCAGGAATCGTCACGTTCGTCGAGGACTGGCTGCCGTGATGCGTGATCCACTTCTGGCCGAACACGTCGAGCCCGAATGAGTCGTTCAGGGCGTGTCGAGGATGCCCCTCGGGGTACTGGAACGCGTGCGTGCTCGTGCGCAGGCCGACAATCCCCTTGCCAGACTCGACGAAGCGGAGGATGCGCTGAAGCTGATCGTCCGGCAGGGCGCGGAAGCGCGTGAACAGCACCATGACGTCGGCCGTCTCCAGCGCCTCGAGTCCTTCGATGTTCTGGTTGTCCTGCGGCGTCGGCCTGGCGTACACGACCGACGTCTTGAAGCGGTGCCTCTTCTCCAGGATCTCGGCAATCATCGCCATCGTGACTTCGGACCGGTACTCGTCGTCTCCGGTGACGAAGACCACGTGCGGCGCGCGGCTCTGCGCGGCGGTGCCCTGCGCGATGAGAAGAGCGGCGCCCAGTGCGGCGCCGATCGCAAGACGCTGGACCAGGCGCGGCGCTGTCATCGAGCCGCCTGGGACGTGGAAGGAGGCGTCGCCACCTCCATCACGCCGTTCATCGTCCGCCAGTGACCGGGGAACGTGCAGACGTACGGGTAGCGGCCTTTCGCCGTCGGCGCCGTGAAACGCAGGCGCGCGATCTCCTGGTGGTTGATCAGCTTCGTGTGGTGCAGCACGTCCGGCGTGTCGGGCACGAAGTGTCGTTGAAAGCCATCAGGCTGGCTGGCCATGGCCTCGGCCTTCAGGCTGACGTCTTCGAGTTTGCCCGGCGCGGTGATGAGCAGGTTGTGCGGCATCTCATCGGCGTTGACGAAGACGATCTCGATCTCCTCGCCTGGCGCCACCGCGAACTGATCGATGTCGAACTTCATCTGCGCGAGCAGCGCCTGAATGCGAATCGTGCGCACGGTCAGGGTATCGAGCGCGCTCGTCACGGCGGACGCCTCCGCCGGCGGCATGCGAGCGGCCAGTTCGCGGCCGAATGCCACTGCGTGGCGGAACTCTTCGCCGGTCCGATCGGCCGCGGGCACCTGACGGGCATAGGCGACGAGGCTGTCTGCTAACGGCGCCAGATCCGAAGCCGGCCACCGATCGGGCGGAATCTTTCGGAGTGCCTCTATGGCAGCCGTCCTGTTGCTGCCGCTCCGCACCGCCGCCGCCAGCAGGCCGAACGCCTCGGCGTCATGGCCGGGGAGGAGCGGCAACGCCGACATCGCCGCGGCGTTGACAGCCTCGGAGAGATCTCCGCCGACCCGGATCGCGTGGCGTCGAACACCGAGCGCCAGGCCGTCGGCCGCAAACACCGTCTCGCGCACGCTGTTCAGCACCGAGACGTGCAGCGTCGCATCCTCCGACTCGCCATCGACGAGATACGGCTGGACGATCAGGGTATCCACGGGCTTCTCCGCGCCGAGATCGACCTCCCACCACGGATCCAGTTCTTCGGTCGTGAACGCCACCTCTGCGCCCGCCTTCGAGCGATCGCTCCTGCCGTCGATCGCGCGGTCGGCGCTGCCGCCGAAGTCGCCGCCCGGAATCACGCTCGACTGGGTCGCCGTCGCGCCTCGCGCGGCGTTCTGGCCGCCGCTCGTGATCTCCACTTCAGCAAGCCCCAGCGTCCGATCGCGGCCCGGCAGGATGACACGGACGTAGCGGCCCAGGACCGGCACGACCGGTGTCTTTGACGACGCGGAGTCCCTGGCGAGCAGCGCAGACACGTGCGGGTAGAGCGCGCGCCGCAGCTCCACGCTCGCCACCAGCGGGACGCTGTCGAGCAAGTCGATGCGGCCGCGGGCGGAGGCCGATGCCTGTGTCCACGCTCGCTCGATGCTGCCGTCAGCCGTCATGATCGCCGCCCACCCGCCTTGCCGGACGACGTCGGTGCGGCCGCTGGTCGCGAGGCGCTGAAGGTCGGCGCGCGCGGCGGCGAGACTGCCGACAGCCGGCGAGAACAGCAGGCGGACGAGGTCTGCCGAGGCCGCGCGTCCGCCAGGAGTGCCGTCCACCCGATCGATCGCGGCGACGAGTTCCTGGAGCACGGACCGTCCGCTCGACTTCGCGAGACCCGCCAACGCCTCCTGACGGTACTTCGCGTCGACGTCGGCGCGGCGCAGCAGCTCGTGATAGACCGGCTCGCTCCGCGGCAGGGCGGTCAGATCGACGGGCTTCAGGCGCGCGAGCAGATAGGCGAGGCCATCCGGGTTGTCTGCCGCGATCGGCTGACCCTCGGTGAGGGCAGGCTTCCAGACAGGCTCCAGCGTCGTGATCGCGGAGTCGAGCGCGTATTGCAGGTAGTAGTCGGTCGGCTGCTGGAGCAGTCTGAGCGCGGCATCCGTCGCCTTCACGGTTGGCACGAAGCTCAGGGCCCGCACGGCCTCGAGCCGCACCCGCGGTGCCGGGTCGCCGGTCATCGGCGCGAGCAAGTCGATGCCGTCCCCGATCCTGGCGAACCAGTAGTGGAGCACGCGCACCGCCGCTGCCCGCGCGCGGAACTCCTTCGCGCCGAGCAGTCGCAGCAGCAGGTCGCGCTCGACGACGCCATGATGCTGGTAGACCCAGAGCGCCTCGAGCAGGTGGTGCTCGACCTGCGGATCGGCCGGATCGAGCGCGCCAACCCAGGTCCGGAGCGCCGCCGCCACCTTCTCCGTTGGCTGCTCGCGCAGCGACAGTCGCGCCAGGTAGCGCGTCCGATCTTCGTACGCCTTCAGCAGGTCGAGCTGCTTCTCGATCGGCTCTCCCGCGATGCGCGGCCGCTGCAGCAGCGGACGGCCCTTCGCGGTGACCCGCCACACCCGGCCGTGGATCGTGTCGCGGCCGGGATCGCGAATCGAGTACTGCATGTGGCCGATGAGCGGGTTGAACCAGTCGACGACGTAGAGCGCGCCATCGGGGCCGAACTGCAGCGCGACCGGCCTGAAGTTGCTGTCCGAGGACTGCAGCAGCGGCTCGACTTCGATGCCGACGAACCCGGAGCCGTCTTCGACAACCCGGTACTGCTTGGTGCCGTGGAAGCCGATGACGTTGTTGATGAGGAAGTTGCCCTGCGCCTCGTCTGGAAAGTGGCGGCTGCGGACGAACTCGATGCCGCTCGTCGGCCGTACCTTCGTCAGCGTCCATTCCTTGATCGTGCGCTGCTTGCGCGGGTAGTCGACGTGGCCGGAGTAGGCCGTGCCGTAGTGGTTGTTGCCATTCGACGCGTCGGAGATGAAGTTCTGCCCCCAGCGGTCGAAGACGTGCCCCCACGGATTCGCGTACGGGTACGAGGCGAACACTCCCAGCCGCTCGGTCTTCGGGTCGTATTCGAACACCGCCGCGTTCTCGACCCGCACCGGTCCGTACGGGGTCTCGACCTGCGAGTGCAGGAACGTGCCTTCCTGGAAGTACAGGTTGCCGCCGGGCCCCCACGTGAAGGCGTGCAACGCGTGGTGGCTGTCCTCGGTGCCAAAGCCGTGAAGGATGACACGCCGCTCGTCGGCGCGGTCGTCGCCGTTGGTGTCCCGCAGGAACATGAGGTTCGGCTGCTGGGAGACGTAGGCGCCGCTGTCTCCGAGCGCGAAGCCCATCGGCACATACAAGTTGTCCGCGAAGACCGTGAGCTTGTCGGCGCGGCCGTCTTCGTTGGTGTCCTCGAGGATCACCAGTTTGTCTGTCGGCGTCTTTCCCGGAAGCAGATGCGGGTAGGTCGGCGACGTCAGCACCCACAGGCGTCCGCGTGCGTCGAAGGCCATTGCCAGCGGCTTGCCCAGCTCGGGAAACTGTTCTTCCGAGGCGAACAGGTTCACCTCGTAGCCGGCGGCCGGCTTGATGCGCTGCAGGGCGATGCGGGAATCGCGTGATGACAGATCGATCGCACCGCCGCGATTCGGCTCCAGCTGCTGCGCCGAGATCGTCGTCAGCGCTGCCATCGCCGCAATCGACGACAGGCCAGCGAGGCGCAAAACAAGTCGATGCCCGATCATCGCGCGACCTTTGCCGTGGCACCCGCCGCGACGTCGTCTGGGTAGCGTAGGCCGCGGATGCGCGCCGCCTGGTCCCAGATCCTGCGGTCGCGCTCGGCCACGATCTGGTCGAGCTGCTTCATCTCGCCGGGGAAATTCACCGAACCGAATGGCTCGACCCGCCGGCCCACCACGTACTCGGCGTTGACCGGACGGAACCGGTAGAAGAACTGCTGGTTCTTGTCGCGGATCGTCTCCCGCAGCGCCTCGAGGCGCGGCAGGTCGGCGCCGGTCGCAGCGCTGGCCTCGCCGAACCCGAGCGCCTGCATCAGCAGCCCGGCGGCGATGCGGTCGCCATGCTCGTTGAGGTGAATGCCGTTGATGGTCATCGGCACCGCTCCGGCGGCCATCAGGCGACGCGTCGGCGTGAAGAGGTCGACGAAGACCACGCTCCGGGCCGAAGCCACCCGGCGCATCGCCTCGGTGTACCGCGAGAGCTCGACGTTGCGCGCCTCCGCGTCGACATCCGGCAGCCGGGCCAGCTTCTCGTGCGCGATGGGCGAGACCAGCACCAGGCGAGGCGGGGACGCGCCGTTGTACTGCGCGGACTGGTGGCCGCGAAGGTACGCGTCCAGGTCCAGTTCGAACTGCGCCACACCGGCCTCGCCGGCAAACGACTCGTTCGATCCGAAGAAAGCGAGGATCACGTCGGCCTTCTGCCGGTACAAGTGGGTCGGCGCGGCGCCGAAGTTCAGCGGGCGAGGTTGCAGCGTGATGGTGTCTGCGCTCCAGCCCATGTTGCGCATCACCAGCCGCCGCTCCGGGAACTGCGTCATCAGCAGCGTCTCGAAGTGGTTGAACAGCTGCATCCGCTCAGCGAGGGTGTTGCCGACGAGCACGATCCGGTCGCCGGTGCGAAGCTCCAGGCGCGGCGCCTGGGGCTGCGCCGACAGACCTCCGCCGTTCACCAGGGGCACTGCCGCCGCGACGGCCACTGCGAGGAGGGAGCCAGCCAGCCGGTTGCGCACGGTGAAGGCCCGAGGACGGGCAGGTTTCGCGGTCATGGAACCGGCGCCATCATAAGCTTGGACGAGAGCGATAGCGACCCGCCGGGAAACAGGGTGCCGCTGGACCTGCCGCCGGGCTTCGTGTTATACTTACGTTTTCCGTAACCTACTGACCCTCAACAACTTAGTAATGATTGTCCGCGAGGTTCTCCCCAACGGGGTCCGTCTCATCACCGAGCAGATGGACCACGTCCGATCCGTGTCGGTCGGCGTCTGGCTGACCCGCGGGTCGCGTCACGAGCCGCAGCGCAATGGCGGCATCGCGCACTTCGTCGAGCACATGCTGTTCAAGGGCACCGCGACGCGCAGCGCGGAGGACATCGCGCAGCAGGTCGACAGCCTCGGCGGACACCTCGACGCGTTCACCTCGAAGGAATACGCCGGCTACTACATCAAGGTGCTCGACGAGCACCTGCCGATCGCGCTCGACGTGCTGTCGGACCTCGTGCTCAACCCGGCGTTTGCCGCCGATGACATCGAGCGCGAGAAGAAGGTGATCCTCGAAGAGATCAAGATGGTCGAGGACACGCCGGACGACCTCGTCCACGAGCTGTTCACGCAGAGTTTCTGGCGCGACCACCCGCTGGGTCAACCCATTCTGGGCACGACCGAAAGCGTGCAGGAGCTCACGCCGGAAATCCTTCGCGCCTACTTCAGCGACACGTATATCGCCGGCAACTTCGTGGTGGTGGCCGTCGGCAACATCACGCACGAGCGAATGCGGGCGCTGGTGGAGCCGACCTTCGGCACGCTCGCGCAACAGGGCACCGAATCGGTGCAGTTCCCGCCGGCGGTGATGCCGCACGCGCAGGTGCGCGCCAAGGACCTCGAGCAGAGCCACGTGCTGCTCGGGACGAGCTCGTACCCGCAGAATCACGACGACCGCTACGCCGCGTACGTGCTGAACACCGTGCTCGGCGGATCGATGAGCTCCCGGCTGTTCCAGAACGTGCGCGAACGGCGGGGGCTGGCCTACGCCGTCTTCAGCAACCTCGTGGCCTACCGCGACGCCGGCCAGCTGACCGTTTACGCCGGCTGCGCCAACGAGGCCGTCCCCGAGCTCGTCTCGGTCGTCGTCGACGAGCTCCGCGGCATGAAGGAAGCGCCGCCGGAGGCCGAGCTCCGACGGGCGAAGGACCATCTCAAGGGCAGCCTCATGCTGAGCCTCGAGAGCACGTCGAGCCGCATGTCGAACCTCGCCCGCCAGGAGCTGTACTTCGATCGGCAGTTCGGCCTCGACGAGACGATCGAGAGCATCGAGCGCGTGTCGGCCGAGGACCTCGTCCGCGTTGCCCGGGATCTGTTCGCGAACGGCTCGCTGGGCGCCACCGTGCTCGGCCAGCCGAAGGGTCTGGAGCTGTCCCGCGAGGCGCTCGATCTTGGGTAGTGGGGAGTTGCGAGTGCCGAGTGCTGAGTGGGGAGTGTGTGCGTTGCACTTTGCACTTCGCCCCTTGCCTATCACTGTCTTGCACTCCGCACTCCGCACTCCGCACTCTGCACTCCGATGATTCCTCGTTACACCAACCCCGAGATGGGGCGCATCTGGACGGAGCAGCGGCGCTACGAGGCGTGGCTCGAGGTCGAGCTCGCTGCTGCCGACGCGATGGCGGCGGCCGGCATCATCCCGCAGGACGCCGCGCGCGACCTCCGCGCCAAGGCGCAGTTCGACATCGCCCGCATCGAAGAGATCGAAAAGACGACGAATCACGACGTGATCGCGTTCACGACGGCGGTCGCCGAGCACGTCGGTCTCTCCGCCCGCTACCTGCACTTCGGCCTCACATCATCGGATGTCGTCGACACCGCGCTGGCGTTGCAGATGGTGGAGGCGTGCGGCCTGACGCTCAAGAAGCTGGACGAGCTGGCCGAGGCGATTCGGAGGCGTGCGGAAGAGCACCGGCACACGCCGATGATCGGCCGCACGCACGGCGTGCATGCCGAGCCGATGACCTTCGGGCTGAAGCTGGCGCTCTGGTACGCGGAAGTGCAGCGCGACATCACGCGCGTCCGGCGCGCAAGGGACACGGTGCGGGTCGGGAAGATCTCGGGCGCCGTCGGCACGTTCGCGCACCTCCCCCCGGCAATCGAGGCCGACGTCTGCCGCCGCCTGAACCTCGAAACGGCGCCGGTTTCGTCGCAGGTGATTCAGCGCGATCGGCACGCGGAACTGCTGACGGCGCTGGCGATCACCGGCGCGTCGCTGGAGAAGTTCGCGCTCGAGATCCGCGGCCTGCAGAAGACCGAGATCGGCGAGGTCGAGGAGCCGTTCGCCAAGGGGCAGAAGGGCTCGTCGGCGATGCCGCACAAGCGCAACCCGATCGGCTGCGAGCAGATCTGCGGGCTCGCGCGGCTGCTGCGCGCCAACGCGATGGCGGCGATCGAGAACGTCGCGTTGTGGCACGAGCGCGACATCTCGCACTCTTCGGTGGAGCGCGTGATCCTGCCGGATACGTTCATCGCCCTCGACCACATGTTGCGTCGCTTCACGCGGATCGTCACGGGCATGGTCGTGTACCCGGACCGGATGCTCGAGAACCTGCAGCGCAGCCGCGGCGTGGTGTTCTCCGGGCAGGTGCTGCTGGAGCTGGCGGCGCGCGGCGTGTCGCGCGAGGCGGCGTATGGGTGGGTGCAGAGCAACGCCATGCAGTCGTTCGACGACAAGGCGGACTTCAAGACGCTGCTGCTTGGCGATTCCCGGGTCATGTCGGTGCTGGCGCCGGCGGATCTCGAGCGCGCGTTCGACCTGAACACGCAGCTGCGGCATGTCGACACGATTTTCGAACGAGTCTTTCAGGAGGTAGCCGCCTGATGAAGGCGCGAGTGTTCGTCACGCTGAAGCCCTCGGTGTTCGATCCGCAGGGCCACACCATCACCGAAGCGCTGCACCAGATGGGCTATGGCGGCGTCCAGGATGTGCGGCAGGGCAAGTACTTCGAGCTCGACCTGCCGGGCACGTCCGCCGACGAGGCGAAGAGTCTCGCGGCCGATGTCGCGCACAAGCTGCTCGCCAATCCGGTCATCGAGAGCTACCGCATCGAGGTGGCTGAATGAAATTCGCCATCGTCGTCTTTCCCGGATCGAACTGCGATCACGACGCGTATCACGCGGTCAAGCACGTGCTCGGCCAGGACGCGGAGTTCGTGTGGCACAAGGAGACGGATCTGAAAGGCGCCGACGTGGCGATTCTGCCGGGCGGCTTCGCCCATGGCGACTACCTGCGGACCGGCGCCATCGCGCGGTTCTCGCCGGTCATGGAGGCGGTGAACGCGTTCGCCGCGGCCGGCAATCCCGTCATCGGCATCTGCAACGGCTTCCAGGTGTTGCTGGAGGCGGGGCTGCTGCCTGGCGCGATGCTGAGGAACGCCGGGAAGTACCGGTGCGAGTACGTCCACGTGCGCGTCGAGCAGACCGACACGCCGTTCACCAACCTGTGCGCGAAGGGGCAGGTGCTGAAGATCCCGATCGCGCACGGCGAGGGCAACTACTACGCCGATCCGGAGGCGATTGCCGCGCTCGAGGCCAACCGCCAGGTGATCTTCCGTTACGTCACGCCCGAGGGGCGGGAGACGCCGGAGTCGAACCCGAACGGGTCGCTGCGCAACATCGCCGGCATCTGCAGCGCTGGCCGCAACGTGGTGGGCCTGATGCCGCACCCGGAGCGCGCCTGCGAGTCGGCGCTGGGCAGCGCCGACGGCAAGGTGGTGCTGGAATCGGTCGTGTCCGCGATGATCGCCCGCGCATGAATGCGCGAGCGCGATCCAGCCGGGAAACTGTGCTTGCGGATTACTGCGGATGAATGAGACGCGCGAGCGATTTCATGAACGACCGACGACACCGTGACTGACAACGCCAGCAGCCGCCGAATCGTGGGGTTCGCGCTGGCGGGATCGGCGGCGATTGCTGATCCTGGTGGCGTCGCTGATCTATGCCGGCGTGTTCGGCGTCGCCGAGCAGTCTCGGGCGATTGTGGCGGGCGCCATGGGGGTGGCCGCGGTTCTCGACCTGCTGTTCGCGATCTATTTCATCGTTTCCGACTCCTAGAGTCCGTAGTCAGAAGGCTCACAAAGCGACGATGGCCGCATTCGACCAGGCTACCCTCGAACGTCACGGCGTCACTGCCGACGAGTACGAACGTATCCGCGAGCTGATGGGGCGCGACCCCAACTTGACCGAGCTCGGCATCTTCTCGGTGATGTGGTCCGAGCACTGCAGCTACAAGAGCTCGCGCGTCCACCTGAAGACGCTGCCGACCACCGGCAGCCGGGTCCTGCAGGGGCCGGGAGAGAATGCCGGCGCGGTCGACATCGGCGACGGCCTGGCGGCGGTGTTCAAGATCGAGTCGCACAACCACCCGTCGTTCATCGAGCCGTACCAGGGCGCGGCGACCGGCGTCGGCGGCATCATTCGCGACATCTTCACCATGGGCGCGCGTCCGGTAGCGCTCCTGAACTCGCTGCGCTTCGGCCCGCCCGACACGCCGCTCAACCGCCGCATCCTCGAAGGCGTCGTCGCCGGCATCGGCGGCTACGGCAACAGCATCGGCATTCCGACCGTTGGCGGCGAGGTCGCCTTCGACGAGTCGTACAACGGCAATCCGCTGGTCAACGTGTTCTGTCTCGGGATCGCCCGGCACACCGACATCATCAAGGGCACCGCCAGCGGCATCGGCAACGCCGTCTACTACGTCGGCGCCAAGACCGGCCGCGACGGCATCCACGGCGCGACGATGGCGTCGGCGGAGTTCGACGAGAAGTCGGAAGAAAAGCGGCCCGCCGTCCAGGTGGGCGATCCGTTCACCGAGAAACTGCTGCTCGAGGCCTGCCTCGAGGTGATGAAGTCCGGGGCGCTCGTCGGCATCCAGGACATGGGCGCGGCCGGGCTCACCTGCTCGACCAGCGAGATGGGCAGCCGCGGCGGCGTCGGCGTCGAGATCGACGTGAAGGACGTGCCGCAGCGCGAAACCGGAATGACGCCCTACGAGATCATGCTCTCCGAGTCGCAGGAGCGCATGCTCATGGTCGTCAAGCCGGGACGCGAGCACGAGGTCGAGGCGATCTTCGAGAAGTGGGACCTGCACGCGGTGAAGATCGGCGTCGTCACCGACGGGACGCAGCTCCGCGTCCGCGACGATGGCCGGCTGGCGGTCGACATACCGAATCGTGCGCTCACCGACGAAGCGCCCGTCTACCGCCGCCCGTTCAGCCGACCGGAATGGCTCGACGACGTGCAGCGGCTCGATCTGGCGTCGCTGAAGCCGGCGGGTTCAGCCGCAGACGTGCTGCGGGTCCTGCTGGCCTCGCCGACGATCGCGAGCAAGCGCTGGATCTACCGGCAGTACGACCACATGGTGCGGACCAACACCATCGTCCTGCCAGGACTGGGCTGCGGCGTCGTCCGCGTCAAGGGCACCGCGCGCGGGCTCGCGATGTCGGTGGATGGCCAGGGCCGCTTCGGTCTGCTCGATCCGCGCCAGGGCGCGCGGCTGGCGGTGGCCGAGAGCGCACGCAACGTGGCGTGCGCGGGCGCGCTGCCGATTGCGGCGACCAACAACCTGAATTTCGGCAACCCGCAGAGGCCCGACATCATGTGGCAGTTCGCGGAAGCCGTCGCCGGCATCGGCGAGGCCTGCCGCGCGCTCGAGACGCCGATCACCGGCGGCAACGTCAGCCTCTACAACGAAACCGACGGCAAGGCCATCCTCCCGACGCCGGTGCTCGGCGTCGTCGGCGTGATCGAGGATGCCTCGAAAGTGCTGACGCGCACCTTCAAGCGCGAAGACGCGCCAATCGTGCTGCTGGGGACGACGCTGCCCGAGTTGGGAGGGTCGGAGTACCTCTACAGGCTCCACGGGCTGATTCGCGGTCAGGCGCCGACGATTGACCTCGACGCCGAGCGCCGGCTGCAGCGGCTCCTGGTCGATGCCGCGGCCGAAGGCCTGCTGCTCTCGGCGCACGACTGCTCGGAAGGCGGGATCGCCGTCACGCTGGCGGAGTGCTGTTTCGATACCGGCGGGTTGGGAGCCACCGCGGCGCTCGGCCTTCAGTCGGCCTTCGGTGACTTCGCGGATGTGCTCTTCTCGGAGTCGGCGTCGCGCGTGGTCGTGTCGACATCGCCCGAGGACCTCGAGTCGTTGATGAGCAGGGCCGCGGCCGCCGGCGTGCCGGCCAGCGGTCATCGGATCGACCGGCGGCAGCCGGCTCGTGCTGCGTGTCGGCGACGCCGTCGCGGTGGACGTTCCGGTTGATGAGGCGGAGACGATCTGGGCGACCGCACTTGAGCGATACTTTGAGAAGACGGTGGCGTAGAGGCTGAAGGCCGAAGGCTGACGACAGAAGGCTGACCTGATGTTCGACAAGTTCAACGAAGAATGCGCCGTCTTCGGTCTCTGGGGTCACCCGGAAGCCAGCAATCTCGCGTATCTCGGCCTCTACGCGATGCAGCATCGCGGGCAGGAGAGCGCCGGCATCGCCGCCGCCGACGGACACCGGGTCGTCGTGTCGAAGGACATGGGCTATGTCGCCGATATCTTCAACTCCGCGCGGCTCGAGAGCCTCCACGGCAACGCCGCCATCGGTCACACGCGCTATTCCACCGCCGGAGAAAGCGGCCTCGCCAACGCCCAGCCGATTCTGATCGACTGCGCGCACGGCCAGATTGCCATCGCGCACAACGGCAACCTCGTCAACGCGCAGGAGCTGAAGGACCACCTCGTGCGCCTCGGCTCGATCTTCCAGACGTCGAGCGACACCGAGGTGATCCTGCATCTCTTCGCGCGGTCGCGGGCCGCGACGGTCGAAGACGCGATCATCGAGTCGATCTCGCAGGTGCGCGGCGCGTTCTCGCTCGTCATGCTGACGCCGAACCGGCTGATCGCCGCGCGCGACCCGCACGGGTTCCGCCCGCTGGCGCTCGGCAAGCTCGGAGACGCGTGGGTCGCCTGCTCGGAAACCTGCGCGATGGACCTGATTGGCGCGACCTACGTGCGGGAGGTCGAACCCGGCGAAGTCGTCGTCATCAACGAGCACGGCCTGAAGTCCTACAAGCCGTTCCTCCAGGAGCGGCTGGCGCACTGCGTGTTCGAGCACGTCTACTTCGCCAGGCCGGACAGCTACGTCTTCGGCCGGAGCGTCAACGAGATCCGCACGAACTTCGGCCGCACGCTGGCGCGTGAGGCCCCGGTCGAGGCCGACGTCGTCGTGCCGATTCCCGACTCGGGCGTGTGCGCCGCCGTCGGCTTCGCCGAGCAGAGCGGCATCCCGATGCGGATGGGGCTCATCCGCAATCACTACGTCGGCCGGACGTTCATCCAGCCCCAGCAGTCGATCCGCCACTTCGGCGTGCGCGTGAAGCTCAATCCCGTCCGCAGCATCCTCGAAGGCAAGCGCGTCGTCCTGGTGGACGACTCGATCGTGCGGGGCACGACGAGCCGCAAGATCGTGCGCATGGTGAAGGCGGCGGGCGCGAAGGAAGTCCACATGCGCATCAGCTGCCCGCCGACGATCTCGCCGTGCTTCTACGGCGTGGACACGCCGCGGCGCTCGGAGCTGATCGCCGCCACCCACACGCTCGACGAGATCCGCCGCTACCTGGACGCCGAAAGCCTCAGCTACGTCACGCTCGACGGGCTGCTCGAGTCGGTCGGCACCGGACGGCAGTCGTACTGCACGTCGTGCTACACCGGGCAGTACCCGATCGAGTTCCCACGCAACGAAGCCGCCTACCTGCAGCTGACGTTGAAGCCGCTCGAACAGGAGCGCGATCCGGTCACTCCATGAGTCGGCCGGCGGGTCTTGTCGCCGTCGCGACGCTGATCGTCGCCGGTGGCATGGCCGGGGCGACTCCTGCGATCTGCCCGCTGCCCCAACTGAAGTTCGGCCCTCCGTCAGGTGCGTACGCTCCACGACACGTCAGTGCCGACGATCGGCACGTAGGTTGGACTCTCGGTTCCGCCGAGGACCTGTCCGCGCAGTCGCCCCTTACCCGCGAGCAGATCGACGCGCTCATCGACCACCTCGGGGCCTTCGCCCGCGAGCAGCGCATGAAGGCCGCCCGCGAGCTTCGCCGCGCCCCCGGCACCATCGTCCTGCCCGCGCTCATAGATGCGGCGTCGGGCCACGCCGACGGCTACGTCCGCTATCGAGCGCTGGTGCTGCTGACGGGCTACGACGACCCGCGCGTGCCCGACCAGATGGAACTGGCGATGGCCGACGTCAACGACCGCCTTCGCGTCGTCGGCTACGCATACTTCGAGCGGCATCCCGAGCGGCGCCTGCTCCCGGTCCTGCTGAAGGCGTTCGACGAGGAGCGATCGGAGCTGGCGCGGCCGGCGCTGGCTCGAACCCTGGCGGCGCAGGGCGCCGACGCGAAAGTGCAGGCGGCGCTCATCAAGGACGTGTCCGCAGGCGAGGACCTGCTGCGCGACCATGTCATCGACGCTATCGGCGACTACAAGGGGACGTACGCGCTCGCGGCCATCTCCGATCCGGCCCTGCTCGACGGGCCGATGCGAGAGACCGTCGTCGTGGCGCTCGGCAAGCTGCGGCATGGCGGCGCGATGCCGGCGCTGGTCAACCTGCAGGGCTCGGCACTGCCAGAGCAGCAGCCGCTCATCGCCGCGGCGATCTGCCTCGTCTATCCCGAGTGCACGTCCCATCGTGAGCTCCTGACGGGGACGCTGAAGAACGACGACCGCAGCGAACGCCTGCGGGCAGCCGCAGCCGGGCTCGGCGCCATGGCGGAAAGCGGCGATGTGGAAGCGGCGCGGGCGCTGATCGAGATCGGCGTCACAGCCGGCGGCAGCGCGCGCGCGTCGGCGGCTGTTGCGCTGGCGGCGTTTGCCATTCAGCAGCCAGCGCTCGCGCTACCGCGACTGGCCGAGCGCCAGGACCGTGCCGCAGCCGTCGACCTGCTACGCGAGGGCATCGACATGCTCGACGACGACCTTGCTACGGAGCAGTTTTTCGTAGAGATTCGCAAGGCCTACTTCGCCGAGCCGGAGGAATCGCCGACGCGGTCCGTGATTCAGGCTGTGATCAACGCGCTCGAGTTCTGAGGCTTGATGATTCCCCGCGCCGAGCCTTTCCCTCTGCCGATATCTGCCTGGCAGCGTGTGGCCATTGTGACCCTCGCCCTGTGCGGGATCGCGCTGCTGGCAGTACCCGTCTTGCGCCTCTGGACGCAGATACCGATCAACTACAACGAAGGGTGGAACGCGTATCAGATCGAACGGGCGCTGGCATCCTGGCCGCTCTACCCGCCGGCCGACGCCCTGGTGACGAACAACTATCCTCCGCTGTCGTTTTACCTCGTCGGTGGCGTGAGCCGCCTCGTCGGGGATCACATCATCGCGGGCCGCCTCGTGGCGCTGGCCGGGTTTCTTCTCGTGGCGGTCGAGATTGGGCTGCTGGTCTTTGCCGGCAGCCGCAGCGTCTGGGTCTCGCTGTTCTCGTCGGTCGCTTTCGTGCTCTTCGGCGCGACACGCTGGACTCACTATCTGGCCATGTGTGACCCCCAGTGGCTGGCGCACGCCATGGCGCTTGGTGGCCTCGTAATCCTGTCACGCACGCAATCGTCTTCAGCCGCACTCGCCGCCGGGTCCTTGATGGCTGTCGCGCTGTTCGTCAAGCACAACGTGATTCCTCTGCCGGCGGCTGCCCTGATCTACGTTGTCGCTCGGCCTTCACGGAGCGGCGGCGCCTGGGCTGCGGGATTCATCGCCACCGCCGTCGCACTGGCGGTTGGCTGCACGTGGCAATTTGGCTGGCAAATGTGGCAAGGCATTCTGCTGTCGTCACGCGATCTCAGCGTCTGGCACCTGGCGAATGCCGCCAATGAGTACCTGACGCCGGTGCTGTCATGGGCTGGCCCGGTCATGGTGGTCGTCGCGGCCTGGGGGGACTGGCGGCGACTGGGCTTCCCGCTCCTGTACGTCGGCATGGCGTGCCTGTGGGGCATCGTCTGCCTGGCGGGAGACGGGGTCAACGTCAACGCGGTGTTCGACATCGTGATCGGCCTGTCTTTGCTGACGGGCCTGGCCGTGGGGCGGCCCTCGACGACTCTTGCGACCTCTGTGGCTCGCCAGTTGGCGACAGCGCTGATTGTCGGTGTGTCCGCCGCACTGCTGATACCGTTGCCCCTGACCGCACTTCGAGGCTACAGCGACATTCGTCAACTGCCCGCCAGGCAGCTCGAGGCCAAGGCCGACATTGCCGCCATCTCCCGTGTGAGCGGCCCCGTCGCGTGCGAGACGTTGGCGCTTTGCTACTGGGCAGGCAAGCCCTGGGAGGTTGATTTCTTCAACACGGCTCAGAAGCTCCGGACTGGTGCCGTCCCCGTATCGAGACTCGCCAGCGACCTGGTCAGTCATCGATATGCCATGATTCAGGCAGGTTCGACGACGACGCCTCCTGCGTTGCTCTGGGTTCCGCCTCTCGTCAACGCGGCGCTGACGGAGCACTACACCCCGGTGCGACACTCGGCACACGGCATCCTGCTGATACCGAAATGAGCCGGCGCCGGACACCTGACGGCGAGAGAACTGACCATGGACTACCGTAACGCCGGCGTCGACATCGACGCGGGTAATGAAACGGTCCGGCGAATTCGGGCGCTGGCCAGGGGCACATTCACCCCCGGCGTGCTATCGGACATCGGATCCTTCGGCGGGCTCTTCCGGCTCCCCGACGGCGACAGCGGCGAACCGGTGCTTGTCGCGTCCGCCGACGGCGTCGGCACGAAGCTGAAGCTCGCGTTCATGTCCGGCCGGCACGACACAGTCGGGCAGGACCTGGTCAACCATTGTGTCAACGACATTCTCGTCCAGGGAGCCCGGCCGCTCTTCTTTCTGGACTACCTCGCGACCGGACAGTTGGCCCCGAATGTGGCCGAGCAGATCGTCAGCGGCATGGCAAAGGCATGCCAGGAGAACGGCTGCGCACTGCTTGGAGGCGAGACCGCGGAGATGCCGGGCTTCTATGCGAAGGGCGAGTACGACCTCGCCGGATTCGTCGTCGGCCTGGTCGACCGGTCGCGCATCATCGACGGGCGGACGCTCGTGGCCGGTGACGTGCTGATTGGGATTCCGTCCTCGGGGCTTCATACAAACGGGTACTCGCTCGCACGCCGCATCGTCTTCGACGTCGCCGGACTCTCATTCGACAGCCATGTGCCTGACTTCGAGGGCACCGTGGGCGACGCGCTGTTGACACCGCATCGCAGCTACCTGCATGTGCTCCAGCCGCTGATCGATCGACAACTCGTGAAGGGGCTTGCGCACATCACCGGAGGCGGCATCACCGACAACCTGCCGCGCATCCTGCCGCAGGGCACGGGCGGGTCCATCGCCCGCGACGCGTGGGACGTGCCTCCGATCTTCAAGTGGCTCCAGCGTCTTGGCGGCGTCGGCGACGAGGAGATGCTGAGGGCCTTCAACATGGGGATCGGGATGATCGTGGCCGTCGACGCGCGGTATGAGTCGGAAACGCTCGCCATGCTGCACTCGAGCGGCGGGCAGGGGGCCACCGCCATCGGCGCCATCGTCGAAGGCACGCAGACCGTCTCGTACATGTGACCTGCGCTTGCAAATCTCAGCGCGGCGAAGCCCGGGTCCTGGCCGGCTTCGCTCTTGAAAGGGCTTAAGAACGTGCAGCTCACGGGCGAGGCAAGACGGCTGGGAGTGTTGATCTCGGGGCGCGGCAGCAACCTTCAGTCGATCATCGACGCTATCGCGGCCGGCCGGCTGGCCGCACGTATCGCCCTGGTCATCTCGAACCGGGCGGACGCTGCCGGCCTGGACCGGGCTGGGCGCGCTGGCATCGAGACCCTCGTCATGCCGCACAAAGGCTATGCCGACCGCGAAGCCTACGACCTCGCACTGGCGGCTGCGCTGAAAGCCCGGGGCGTCGAACTGGTCTGCCTGGCGGGGTTCATGCGGCTCTTGGGGCCGGCCTTTATCGACCAGTTCCCCGACGCCGTGCTCAACATTCACCCGTCTCTGCTGCCGGCCTTTCCAGGACTCGACGCGCAACGCCAGGCCTTCGAACACGGCGTCAAGGTGACCGGCGTGACCGTGCATTTCGTTACAGCCGAGCTCGATGCCGGCCCCATCATCCTGCAGGAACCGGTTTCGGTGCTTGACGATGACACGGCCGAAACCCTTGCGGCCCGGATACTTGCCGTCGAACATCGCCTCTTTCCCGAGGCCCTGGGTCTCGTGGCCGCCGGCCGCTGCCGCCTTCAGGGTCGCCGCGTGCTGGCCGACGCTGTAACGGGGCCTCAGGACGACGGACGGGAGCCCGGGGCGGCCGGGGCTGAGGGTTCAAGGCGGGACTGACCGATTTTCCCGTCCCCAGCGTTTACCTCTGATCAGATGAGGTGCGCGTGAACCTTCCCAACCACAATGTGCTGACGCCGCGGGAAGAGCAAGTGCTCGATCGCCTGCTGCGCGGTGCGTCAACCCGTGAAATTGCGGATACTTTCGGCTTGTCGCGTCAGACCGTGAAGAATTACGTCACGGTCATCTACGATAAGTTGGGTGTGCACGGCCGTTCGCAGCTGTTTCGTCAAGCGTCCGCTATCCGAGCTCCGCAGGTGCCGGCGCCAGCACGCGAGCGGGCCTGAGCCGTCGCGCCGCGCCGCCCGCGTCGATTTTCCCGGGCCCGCGTCAGCGTCGCAATCCGCCCTTGCATCGTCCTCGGGACAGGTGCGCCCCCCGCTCTTGACGTCGCCGCGGTGAGCCACAGAGTCTGATAGGCTCACTTCGTGGCGCTCAAAGGGATCATTCTTGCCGGGGGCAGCGGGACACGGCTCTATCCACTGACACGGGCCGTGTCGAAGCAGTTGATGCCGGTGTACAGCAAGCCGATGATCTACTACCCGCTGTCTACGCTGATGCTGGCGGGGATTCGAGACATCCTGATCATCACGACGCCCGAGGATCAGCCGCAGTTCATCCAGCTTCTCGGGGATGGCAGGGACGTCGGGCTCAACCTGCAGTATGGCTTGCAGCCTCGGCCCGAAGGACTCGCCCAGGCGTTCCTCATCGGACGCGGATTTGTCGGCAGCGACCGCGTTGCGCTGGCACTTGGCGACAACATCTTCTATGGCGCGGGGCTCATCGAACTGCTGCGAAGCGCCGCCGAGCGCGCTGTCGGGGCGACGGTTTTCGGATATACGGTCCGCGATCCGGAGCGCTACGGTGTCGTCGAGCTGGATGAGAGTGGAAGAGCGGTCAGCCTCGAGGAAAAGCCGGCACGGCCGCGGTCGTCGTACGCCGTGACGGGGCTGTACTTCTACGACAACCGCGTGCTCGACATCGCCGCATCTCTAAAGCCCTCGCCAAGAGGCGAACTCGAGATCACCGACGTCAATCGTGCCTACCTCCAGTCCGGCGAACTGCGCGTGGAAAGGCTCGGACGGGGCATTGCCTGGCTCGACACCGGCACATTCGAGACGCTGCTGCAGGCAGCCTTGTATGTGCAAAGTATCGAAGAACGACAGGGCCAGATGATCGCCTGCATCGAGGAGATTGCCCTCCGAATGGGTTGGATCGATGAAGAAGCGGTCGCGCGCCTGAGCCATCGGATGCGCCACAACCAGTACGGGCAGTACCTGCACAAGTTGTCAGAAAGCGGGCATGCGGACGGAGCCAGCGCGTGCGCGTCGTAGCGGGTGGCCTGCCCGGCATACTCATTCTCGAACCGCAGGTCTTCAACGACAGTCGTGGGTTCTTTCTCGAGGTCTATCGAGCGGATCACCTCGAGGCCGCGGGGATCCACGACCGCTTCGTCCAGGCCAATCATTCTCGATCCGCAAAGAACAGTCTGCGGGGCCTGCATTGGCAGTGGCGGCGTCCGCAAGCCAAACTCGTGCGGGCCGTTACCGGCACAATACTCGACGTCGTCGTGGACGTCAGACGCCAGTCGCCCACGTTCGCGCGCTGGTGGGGCGTCGAACTGCGCGCCGAGGCCTTTCAGCAGTTGTATGTGCCGCCCGGCTTCGCGCATGGCTTCTATGTGATCAGCGAGTACGCCGACGTCGAATACTTCTGCAGCGATTACTACGATCCCGGGGGCGAGGCCGGCCTGCCCTGGAACGATCCCACAGTCGGGATTGACTGGCCAACGGATGAGCCGCTGCTGTCGCCCAAGGACGCCCAGCATCCACCCCTACAAGCCCACCGCGAAGACCTGCTGCCGTAGCGAAGAAACAGGAAAAGGTCTTTCCAATCTGCGCACTTTTGCGATTTCGTCATACAGTAGAGGCAGAATCGTCGGATCCCGTATCATCTCTGATACGCGATCGCCCTGCTAGTACCTTGCGCGACAAAAGTCATCCTGTAGACTCCCTTTTCACTCTCAGATCGAGGGCTTGTGACGAAGCCCCCGAATTGGTGAGGGACAGCCAGGTGTGGAACCGACCGGTACTCAGCGGCAGCTGCCCAGGAAATACCCGTAGCAGCTGAACCATCCGGACTGTCGAATCAAAGTCAGGCCGCTGACGTCTGACTTGGTGCAAACACAGCAGCACACGCTGGTGATTCCTTGCAGAGGCCCTAGCGATATCTGTCTGTGCCGCTGCAGGGTCCCTGACGCCGTCGAGGACGCTCAAAGCCTCACAGCAGATTGAATCGCGTACTGCGAGTTCTACAACGATGAGACATCAGGACGCACAACTAATCGGCACCAGCGCCGAGATTCTCGAGCTTCAGGAAGAGATCCGACGGGTCTCCGCCTCAGACGCGAAGGTGCTCATCACCGGCGAGAGCGGCGTAGGAAAGGAACTGGTCGCCAGGGCGATCCATGCCGGCAGCCCCCGGGTGCGCGAGCAGTTCGTCGCGATCAACTGCGCCGGCCTGCCCGAAACACTGCTCGAATCAGAGTTGTTCGGCCATGTAAAAGGGAGTTTCACCGGAGCGTATCGAGACAAGCCAGGCAAGCTGGAATACGCCGACCGCGGCACGGTCTTTCTCGACGAAGTCGGGGAGATGACGCTGCGAATGCAGGGTCTCCTCCTGCGGTTTCTCGAGACCGGAGAACTTCAGAAGGTCGGCTCGGACCGGGCGACCGGGCGGCTGAACGTCCGGGTCATCTGCGCGACCAACCGGGACCTTCGGACCATGATCACCGACGGGCACTTTCGCGAGGACCTGTTCTATCGCCTGAACGTCATTCACCTTATCGTCCCGGCGCTGCGCGAGCGTCGGGAAGACATTCCCGAGTTCGTCAACCAGTTCCTCCGGCGCTTCGCCAACGGCACCGCTGTCGTCAGGAGCATCTCTCCGGAGGCCATGGCCGCCCTTTGCGAGTACCCCTGGCCGGGCAATGTTCGGGAGCTCGAAAACGCGATGGAGCGCCTTGTCGTCAAGGCACGATCGCCGGAAGCAGGGGTCGACGACTTGCCACCCGAAGTGCGCACCAGGCGGGGCGTTTCGATACGCCCCAAACGCGAGCGGCGGCGAACGGTCGCCGACGACCTGTATCGCAAACTTCGGGACGATCAGCAGTCGTTCTGGACATCGGTGTATCCGCTTTACATGGAGCGGGAAATCACCAAAGAGAACGTCCGCGAACTGGTCCGCAAAGGGCTCGAGGAGGCGCGCGGCAATTACCGCATCGTTGCGAAGTTGTTCAACATGGAACCGGGCGACTACAAGCGGTTCCTGAACTTCCTTCGCAAACACGACTGCCAGCTGCCATTCAAGGAGTACCGACAGTGATGGATGAGAGAGCCCGGGATTTTCGCGCCGTGTGGCACGCACTCGTCGTGGCACTCGCGCTCATCGGCTCGACGGCGATGGAGTCGGCTGCCCAGCAGCCGCCGCCCCTTGTAGCGCCTGTCCCGCCACTGGCCACACCGCCGCCGGCCATCCCAGCGCTGGAGATTCCGCCCGGCTACACCATTGGCGCTGACGACGTGCTGAACGTGATGTTCTGGCGCGACAAGGAGATGACGGCCGACGTCGTCGTGCGGCCCGACGGCCGCATCACCCTGCCCCTCGTCAACGACGTGATCGCTGCTGGTCTGACGCCCGAACAACTCCGAGATCGCGTTCGAGCGGAGGCTTCGAAGTTCGTCGAGGAGCCGAGCGTGACGGTCGTCGTGAAACAGATCAACAGCCGCAGGGTCTTCATCACCGGTCTGGTGGGAAAGCCGGGCGCGTATCCCATGACCCGGGCCATCACGGTGCTGCAGCTGATTTCGATCGCCGGCGGCCTCGATGAGTTCGCCAACGTCAAGAAGATCATGATCATGCGCAACGACGGCGGACGCCAGATCTCCATGAAGTTCAACTACGCCGACGTGCGCCAGGGCAAGAACCTGCAGCAGAACATCGAGCTGCAGGCCGGTGACACCGTGGTCGTGCCCTAGGCGGCGCGGGTTCGTTCGAGGTCCGGATGACTGTATCGGTTGTGCTTGCCGCGCTCATCGTCAGCACAGCCGTGGTGTGTACGTGCGAGGCGCAGCAACCGCCAACGCCGGTTCCGCCGCCTCCGGCGGAACAACCCAAGGTCGAGGACGAAGCTGAAAAACAGCCTCCAGAGGAGCAGACGCCTCCGGCAGACGAGCCCCAGCAGGACGAGCCGAAGCCGGGGGACGAAGCTCTGACGCCGGGATCGCGAAGGCCGTACCGCGGCCTCTTTGGCGGGGGACAGCCGTACAGCTCACGGGGGCAGCAGCTGGATTTAACGCTTTCGGCGTTCGGGGGATGGGATCAGCCGCTGGATGCGACCGATCTGGCGCCAGTGCCGCTGGCCAGCGACCGCGTGGACGTCGAAGGGCCATTTACCGGGAGCGCGGCGACAGTTGTCTTCACTCGTCCTGGCCGCCGCTTGAACTTGAGCGGCTACGGGTCGGGTTTCGTCGGCTATTTTCCTGAGTCCGATGACCCGTGGTACCCGAGCTCGTCGGCGGGGTTCGCCGGGTCCTACAGTTTTCGCCTCGCTCGCCGGACGCGAATGTCGCTTTCGCTCGAGGAGAGTTACTCGACCGATCAGCAACTGCTGCTGTCCGGCACCGGGGGGCTCGGTCCGAATGACATTCCGTCGGCGGGTGGCACTACCGGCTTCGACAACTCTTTGCGCCGCGCCCCAGCGATCAGCACCGCGCCCTCGGTCTCGTTGTTTCACGAGTTCAGCCGGCGCTCGACGTTGCAGGGGTTCTATAACTATCGCAACGTCTACTACCTGGACAGTGAGGAGGCCCCGGAGGCTTTCCCCACACGGCACGATCACGACGTGGGATTCCGCTTCCTTCGCCGCATGACGCGGGACCTGAACCTGCGCGCAGGATACGCCTACCGTCGCTCGTTCCAGCCCGAAACCGCTGGCGTCGATCTGGGCTTTCACGACATCGATCTTGGTGTCGACTACGGGCGATCCTTTTCGCTTTCGAGACGAACAACGTTTGCCTTCAGCACCGGCTCGACCGTCGGCGTGTCCAGCTCGGCAGGAGGTGGACGGCGACGCGCTCAGCGACCCCAGATACTTTGTTGTCGGCAGCGCAGTGCTGTCCCATGAGATCGGGAGGTCCTGGAGGGCATTCGCAAGCTACCTGCGCGACCTCGATTTCGCAGATGGTTTCTCGGAGCCGATCCTCCGCGACGGCGCCAATGCAAGTATCGCTGGGCTCATCGGCCGCCGCACCGATGTGTCGGCCAATTTGTACTTCACCAGCTCGGCCATTGGGCTGGACACAAAAAACTTTCGCTCCTGGAACGCATCGACGCAGGTACGGACCGCGATCACCCGGAATCTCGCCGCGTATGCCTACTACTACTATTACCTCCAGGACTTTGATCAAGGCGTCGACTTGCCAGCCGGCGTGGTTGAGCACGCCAAACGACATGGCATTCGGGTAGGGCTCACCAGCTGGTTTCCCCTTTGGTCATCCGGAGGAGTTCAGTGATTCCTGGAAAGAAGTACGGCCCGGAAGACATCATCCAGATTCTGTGGCGACGGAAGTGGTTCATCATCCTGCCGACGCTGCTGAGTGGCGTGGGCGTCTTCGCCTATACCCGCACACTGCCGAACAAATACCGGTCCGAAACGCTGGTCATGATTCAGCCGCAGCGCGTGCGTGAGGATTTGATTCGCAGCGCCGCTGTCGAAAACCCGGCCGATCGAATCCAGACGATCACTCAGCAGGTCATGAGCCGGACCAGGCTCGAGGCGATCATTACCGACCTCAACTTGTACGAGGAGGAGCGACGACGAGGGCTGATGGAAGACGTCGTCGAATATATGCGCAACGACGTCGCCGTGGTGGTGGTTCGCGGCGATGCGTTCCGCATCTCGTACGTATCGGGCGCCCCGGTGACGGCCATGAAGGTCACCGAACGTCTCGCCCGTCTGTTCATCGACGAGAACTTGCGCGACCGGGAGATGATGGCCCAGGGAACCAGTCAGTTCCTCGGTTCCCAGCTGGACGATGCACGCCGGCGATTGATCGAGCAGGAGAAGAAGCTCGAGGCCTATCGCAAGCGTTATTCTGGTCAACTGCCGTCCCAGCAGGACTCGAACCTGCTCGCGCTGAGCAATCTGCAGCTGCAGACGCAGTCGCTGATGGACGCGGTCGCGCGCGACCGGGACAAGTTGCGACTCGTCGAGCGCCAGCTGGCAGACATGCGATCGCCAGGGTTCGAACCGGACAGCGTGGTCGATTCCGGCAGCGGCACGGTGACCGGGGGCACGACGGAGCAGCAGCTCGTCGCGGCGCGCACCGCGCTCAGTCAGCTCGAGCTGCGGTTGAAGCCGGAGCATCCAGACGTCGGGCGCATGAAGCGGGTGATCCGGGATCTCGAAAAACGCGCCGAGGCGGAGGCGCTCGAGGCGCCGCTCTCGCCGGACGCGCGGCGTCCCCGCACTCCCGCGGAGCTCGCCAAGCGGACCCAGATGCGCGCATTGGAACAGGAGGCCGAGGAGCTGCGGGCCGCGATCGCGCTGAAAGAGAAGGAAGATCTCAGGCTTCGTGGACTGGCGAACACCTATCAGTCACGCGCCGACGCCGCGCCGTCGCACGAGACCGAGCTGGTGGAGCTTATGCGCGACTACGACACCGTGCGAAACCTGTACACGTCGCTGCTGGCCAAGAACGAAGAGTCGAAACTGGCCGTCAACCTCGAGAGCCGTCAGATCGGCGAGCAGTTCCGGGTTCTCGACGCCGCGCGGGTACCTGAACGGCCTTTCAGCCCGAACCGGTTGAGGCTGAACGCACTGGGCGCGCTGCTCGGAGCGGTGGCCGGTTTCGGCCTCGTCTTCCTGCTCGAATGGCGCGATACCACTCTCAAGTCGGACGGCGACGTCCGTATTGCGACGGACTTGCCGGTGCTGGCATATGTGCCACTCATGTCGACCCGCCGCGAGCGTGAACGTGCTCAACGCCGGCGGTTGTTCGTCGGGGTGACGGCTGTGGCGCTGCTTGCGGTGGCGGCCGCGGCGGCGTTGTGGATTCTGAAAGCGTGAGGGCGTCGTGTATCTAGACTATTTCGGGCTCGACGCCCTGCCGTTCGAGCTCAGTCCCGATCCGAAGTACCTGATGATGACGCCGCGTCATCGTGAGGCGCTCGCCAATCTGCAGTACGGCATTTCGGCTCGAAAGAGTCTCACCCTGATGACGGGCGAGGCCGGGACCGGGAAGACGACGCTCGTCAACGCCGCGCTGGCGTCGCCGCCCTGCAAGGACGCCCGCATCGTCCAGCTGTCGAACTCGACGTTGACGCGCGACGAGTTCGTCGAGTTCCTGGCGCGGTCGTTCCGTCTTTCAGCCGAGGCCGCAAGCTCGAAGACCCTGCTGCTAGCCGAGCTCGAGCAGCTGTTGGTCGAGCGGCGGGCGCAGGGGATCACGACCGCCCTTGTGATTGACGAGGCGCAATGCCTCGAGCGCGAGCTGCTCGAAGAGATCCGGATGTTGTCGAACATCGAGACTCCCTCGGAAAAGCTCTTGCCTCTCGTGCTGGTCGGCCAACCGGAGTTTGCCGAGCGGCTGAATCTGCCGTCGATGCGACAGCTGAAGCAGCGGGTCGCTCTCAGGTGCGAGCTGGGAACACTCACCGCGGCGGAAACCGCCGCCTACGTCGCGGGTCGTATGCGCATCGCCGGCGGCGAGGCGTCAATCGTGTTCACGCGCGGCGCGATCGAAGAGATCCACAAGGGGTCGGGCGGCATCCCGCGCACGATCAGCGTGATCTGCGACAACGCGATGGTCAACGGCTACGCGCTGGGCATCAAGCCGATCACCGCCGAACTGATCCAGGAAGTCTGCGCCGACTTCGATCTCGGCCGCAACGCCGCCACCGCTCCAGTGGCTGCGCCCGAGAGACCCAGCCTGCGCTCCGCGACAGGGCCGGGCCTTTCACGGCCCGCCCCGATCCCGGCGACGCCGGCAGCGGTGGAGGACGAGAATGCCCATCGCCCACTGTTCGGCAACTTTTCGCGGAAACGGAAGTTCTCGTTTTTCTGACCTGTTGAGTCACCAAGTCCTGAGACCATCATGAGCCGTATCGGAGACGCACTGAAACGTGCAGGCGCACTGGACCTTACCGGCGAAGTGATTGACCTGCCACTCGCTGGTGACGACGTGCCGGACCCCGGCTCGACTCGTGAGCCAGTGACATTGCTGCGGCTAGACGGCGAGCCGCCACCGGACGCTCAGGCCCGGGCCAGAGTCTCCCATCGCGAACCGCCGACGTTTGCCACCGCGGCGGCGCTCGACTCGCACTTGATTGTGAACCCCGAGCTCCCGCCGCTCGCGGTCGAACAGTACCGTCGCCTGGCGGCGACGCTCCACCACGTCCAGGAGGACCGCGGCGTTCGCCGGGTAATCGTGTCGAGCGCGGTCGCCAACGAAGGCAAGACGCTGACCTCGACGAATCTGGCGCTCACGTTGAGCCATTCCTACGCCAGGCGCGTGCTGCTCATCGATGCGGACCTGCGGCGGCCGCGCGTGCATGTGATGTTTGGCCTGCCGAACGGCATCGGCGTCAGCGAGGTGCTGGCCAGTGTTGAACCCCAGAAGGCGCCGGTGGTCCAGCTTTCCCGTACCTGTCCGTTCTGCCGGCCGGACGCGCCACGTCCGACCCGATGGCGGCTCTCACGTCGTCGCGGATGGCGGCGATTCTGGACGAGGCTGTCGAGCGGTTCGACTGGGTGATTATCGACACGCCGCCCGTGGGCATGCTGTCGGACGCGCGGCTTCTGGCAGCAATGGCTGACGTCGCTCTGCTCGTCGTCGGCGCGGGGACCACCCCGTGTGCGGCCGTCCAACACTCCGTCGAGGCCCTCGGCAGGGAGCGTGTGCTCGGCGTGGTGCTCAATCGCGCCGACGAGGCTCTGGCCGGCGGCAGCTATTACTACTACCACGGGTATTACGGGGACTCGAAGCACAAGAATCGCTCGAGGGTTCTTCTCTCGATTGCTGGGTCGACCATGAGCAACCTTCACGGCCGGCGGGTTGTCGGCCGCTTGCTCGCGCTGCTGCTCTTCGAGAGCGCGCTCATTGTCGGAGCCATCGCGCTCGCCGCCTGGCTTCGCCTCGGGTGGTACGCGTGGGTGGTGTTGACTGTCGAGCAGGGGTTTGCCAAGGCCCTGTTTATCGCCGGCGTGTGCCAGTGCTGCCTGTACTTCGCGGACCTGTACAACCCGCGAGTCATCGGCGACAGGCGCGAGTTGTTCGTGCGTGCAGTGCAGGCGCTGGGCGCGACCTCGTTCCTGCTCGCGGCGTCGTACTACTGGTTCCCGACGTTGACCATCGGCCGCGGTGTGTTTGCCGCAAGTGCCGTGCTCGTGATTGGCGTCGTGGTTGGCTGGCGTGTGCTGTTCGAGTGGGTCGTCTCCTATGTCGGCTCCCACGAACGGCTGCTCCTGGTCGGGACGAGTGCCGCCTCGATCGCGCTTGCGCGCGAGCTGCACGAACTGCGGCGCCAGCTGGGTGTCGAGATCGTGGGCTTCATCGATCCCGATCCGGCGCGCGTCGGTCAGCCCCTCATCAACCCCGGCGTCATCGGCACGGTAGAGGACATTCCGGCGATCGTGCGTGCGCGCAGCGTCGATCGCGTCGTGGTCAGCCTGTCGGACGCGCGCGGTGCGTTGCCGATGGACAAGCTGCTGGAGATGAAGCTCGACGGCGTGTCGTTTGCCCACCTGGCGTCGATTTACGAGGAGTACACGGGGAAGATCGCCGTGGAGAACCTCCGCCCGAGCTGGTTCATCTTCTCCGATGGATTCAGGCGGTCCGCCTGGCTGCCATTCGTGAAACGAGCGATCGATACGAGCCTGGCGCTGGTGCTGCTGGTCCTGATGGCTCCTGTGCTGGGCCTGGTCGCCTTCTGTGTCTGGCTGACCTCTGACGGCCCGGTCATGTATCACCAGGATCGCGTCGGTCAACATGGACGGGTGTTCACCCTCCACAAGTTTCGCTCGATGCGTGTCGATGCGGAGTCGTCTACTGGCGCCGTGTGGGCCGCGCGGGATGGCGATCCTCGGGCGACTCCAATCGGCATGTGGCTGCGCCGGATGAGGCTCGACGAACTGCCTCAGCTGTGGAACATCCTCAAGGGCGACATGAGCTTTGTCGGTCCGCGACCGGAGCGGCCGCACTTTGTGGAGCAGTTGACCCGGACTATTCCCTACTACGGCCAGCGCCACATCGTCCGGCCCGGCCTCACGGGATGGGCGCAGGTCCGATACACGTATGGCGCAAGCGTCGAAGATGCCCTGATGAAGCTTCAGTACGATCTGTTTTACATCAAGAACGTGTCCCTGTCGCTCGATCTGTTCATCCTGTTCTCCACGGTCAAGACTGTCGTGCTGAGGAGAGGCGCATGAACGGACTCTTGAGCCATCGGCAGGAGACGCCGATCGAAGCCGACAGCGTCGCGCCGGTGGTGCCGGCGCCGGGTGCCGTGCGCCCACGAGTCGTGAATGCGATGACGGTCGACGTGGAGGATTACTTCCACGTCAGCGTGTTCGACGGCCTCATTCCCCGCCACTTGTGGGCGACGATGGAGAGCCGTGTCGCGCGCAATACGGACAGGCTGCTCGAGATATTCGCGCGTCGGAACGTGGTCGGCACGTTCTTCGTGCTGGGATGGGTCGCCGAGCGCCATCCGGATCTCATGCGCCGCATCGCTGCCGCCGGCCATGAGATCGCGTCCCACGGATACGGCCACCGGCTGGTGTACGACCAGACGCCGTCGGCCTTCCGAGCGGATGTCCGTCATGCCAAGGCCCTACTGGAGAACATCACGGGGCGGCCAGTGCTCGGCTACAGGGCACCGAGCTACTCCATCGTGCCCCAATCGCTCTGGGCTCTGGACGTCCTGCTGGAGGAGGGCTATCGCTACGACGCGAGCATCTTCCCCATCCGACACGACAGGTACGGCATCCCCGTGTCGGCCAGGCTTCCGTATGTCGTGTCGCGGCCGAACGGGTCGATTGTCGAGGCCCCCGCCTCCACAGTGCGCTGGGGTCTCTGGAATCTGCCCGTGGCAGGCGGCGGCTATTTCCGAATCCTGCCGTACGGCTGGACGCGGTGGGGCGTGGCGCGCGTCAACCGGCAGGACGGCCGTCCCGTCATCTTCTATCTGCACCCCTGGGAAATCGATCCCGAACAGCCGCGCCTGCCCGCTGGAATGCTGAGCCGTTTCCGGCACTATCGCAATCTCCGTGAGACGGAGGGTCGCCTGCTGCGGCTGCTGCGGGACTTCGCGTGGGGTCCACTCGGGGAGATCCTGCCTCTCGACGGAGCCCCGGGTCGCGATGTGGCGTCCGCGGCGACGCTGCCGTATCTCTGGTGAAAGCCAACGTGTCGCACGAGGCGCGGCATGGCCGGCACTGCGGGAGAGCCGCTTGCGATCGCCGAATGTGACGACCCGATAGCCTGGAATGGCTACGTCCACGCGCATCCCGACGCGTGCGGCTACCACCAATTTCAATGGAAATGCGTGATCGAGCGTGCGTTCGATCACCGGTCTCTCTATCTGACGGCCCGAAGCGATGGCGGCATCGTCGGTCTGTTGCCGATGGTGGAGTTTCGCAGTCGGCTGTTCGGACGGTTCGCAGTGTCGCTGCCGTTTGTCAACTACGGCGGCGTGATCGCCGACGACCAGTCCGTCGCCGAACAGCTGGCCGCGGCGGCGATCACCGTCGCTGGCCAGCGGGGTTGGAGACATATCGAGCTGCGGCATATCGCGCAGCGGTTTCCGGGATGGCCCGCCCGGTCACACAAAGTCGCCATGTCGCGCCCGTTGCCGGCGGATCCCGAGGGCCTCTGGGCCTCGCATCGACCGGAAGGTCCGGAATCTCGTCAGGAAGGCGGAAAGGGCCGGCTGTACCGCCGAAAACGGCGGCGTCTGAGCTGCGTCGCGGATTTCTACCGCGTGTTCGCTCGCAACATGCGCGATCTCGGGACTCCGGTCTACACGCGGCGACTGTTCGACCTCGTTCTCGAGATTTCCGCGATGACGCCCGTGTGCACGTCGTTCGCGTCGGCCGCGAGCCCGTGGCCGCCGGTGTGACAATCGCCTTCCGCGATCGAGTCGAGGTGCCATGGGCCTCCTCCCTCAGATCGCACAGCGACAAGTCGCCAAACATGTTGCTGTACTGGGCGATGCTGCAGTACGCGATCGCGCGGGATGCGGCTGTGTTCGACTTCGGTCGATCGACGCCGGGCGAGGGCACCTTTCTCTTCAAGCGACAATGGGGCGCGGAGCCGCGGCCCCTCGTGTGGGAGTACATCGGTGAGCGGGCTGCACTGCCCGACCGGAGTCCCTCGAATCCCAGGTTTCGGCTGGCGGTCGCGCTCTGGCAGCGGATGCCGGTGCCGATCGCCACATGGTGTGGTCCACACATCGTGAGGAACATTCCCTAGGAGCAACTCTCAGTGCCCGGTCTCTGCGGAGTCGTGCAACCGGCGGTCTCGCCCGCCGCCTCTCGGATTGTCGACCTCATGCTCGAGCGGATGTGCCGCTTTCCGTGGCATGTGCCGTCACGACTCGATCTCGCGGGCGCCTGCTTCGGTCATGCCGCGGTCGCCCAGGCCGGCGCCGCCGCGCCGAATGGACTCGTGACATCCGGTCACCTCTCCGTCGGGTTCGATGGAGAGTTCTATTCGCCGTCCATTCCTGCGCTCGGCGATTCTCCGGTTGAAGTCGTCGCCTCGCATTTCCGGACGGCGGGCCCGGCCTTTCTCGACGCCTCGCACGGATCTTTCGCGTGCGCCGTCTGGGACGATTCGTCGCTGCGGCTCTCGCTGGCGACCGATCGCTACGGCATGCGCCCGCTCTACTGGACGCAACTGGGCGACGGGTTCGCGTTCGCCAGCGAGCTTGGCGCACTCGCCGCTGTGCCGGGCGTCTCTTTCGAGCGAGACGACGCCGGGCTGGCGCAGTTTCTCAGCTTCGGTCATTACCTGGGCGAGTGGACGCTGTACAAGGCGATCCGCCTCGTTCCAGCCGGGTCATGGCTGACCTTCGACGCCTCCGCCCGCACGGTCGCGATCACACCCTACGTGACGAAGCGAGCGACGCCCGAGGCGCGGTCAACGGACGAATGGAAGGCGCTGGTCGACGAGCAAATCGGTGGCGTCGGTCTCACGCGCCTGCGCCGATGGCGGCCAACTTGGCCTGTCGTTGTCCGGGGGCCTCGATGCGCGAACCATTCTGGGCCTCGCGCCGGAAGGCACACAACTGACGTGTGTGAGTCTAGGCATTCCCGGCAGCATCGACCACCGGGCGGCGTCGATGCTGGCGGCGAGCGCGGGCCAGCCGCACCATCAGGTGATGCTGGGCGGGGATTTTCTCGGACGCTTCGAGACGCTCCTGCGCGAAGTGGTGCGGCTGACCGACGGGCTGTACCTCAATCAGGGCATCGTGTTGACGACGCTGCCGACATACCGGGAACTGGGAATTCAGACCCTGCTCCGTGGCCATGCCGGCGAGCTGATGCACATGTCGAAGGCGTATGCGTTCTCGATCGACGACGAAGCACTCCGACTCCGTTCCAAAGCCGAGCTCGTGGACTGGCTCTGGCGGCATCTCAGCGCCTACATGATCGGCAGCGTCGACGAGGCCGTGTTTACCGGAGGGTTCGCCCGGCAGATGCGGCAGATGGCGCGCGCCGCGCTCGAACAGCAAGCCTCGGACTGGGACGATGTCGAACCGGTGCCTCAGCGCATCTGGCGGATGTTCGTCGCACAGCGGCTGCGGCGCGAGACGGCTCCTTCCCTGCAGCTGTTCCGAAACTTCGTCGAGACCCGCGTGCCCTTTCTCGATCCGCCGCTCGTGGACCTTCTGCTGGCCGCGCCCGCGGCCCTGAAGATCGGTGACGACCTTCAGGCTTACAGCCTTCAGCGCCATCGCCCAGCGTTTCTCGACGTCGTCAACGCCAACACTGGCGCGCCGTTGAGCGCGCCCGCGTGGCACGCGCGAGTTGCCTACCTCAAGATGAGGATCCTGGCAAAACTCGGCGTGGCCGGATACCAACCGTACGAACGCCTGGGGCTATGGCTGGCGAGGGAGCTCAAGCCGTTGGTTCACAGGCTGCTGCTCTCTGAGAGATTCCTCGATCGCGGCGTCTTCGATGCCGCCGGCATCAAGACGCTGCTTTCGCAGCATGAATCGAGGCGCCGCAACCACACCTACCTCATCATGGCGCTGATGATCTTCGAGATCGCACAGTCCGAGCTGTTCGAACAGCAACAGCACTCGACCACGACAGCTCAGCCCTGATTCGCGACGGACCGAAGAATGGCCTCCAGCGGCGCCAGCGTCACGCTCCAGTCGATGGACTCCAGCCGCAGGGAGCTCATGATATCCTGGCGCTCGGCGGGCGGTCGGCGCAGCAGGCCGACGAGCGCATCGGCGAAGCTATCCGGGTCGTCGGCGATTGTGACTGCCGGCAGCACCGCAGAGGGCAGGCCGCCTGCGACTGCACGGGTCACAACGAAGGGCAGGCCGGCCGCGACGCCCTCGAGGACCTTGTTCTGGACTCCCCTGGAAATCGCCATCGGCGCCGCGCCTACCGCGGCCCCCCAGAGATACGGCCGGATGTCTGGCACCGATCCTGTGACGGTGATCGACCGGTCCCGTGCGGCCGCCGCGCGCAGCGCACGCAACGGACGCGACCCGGCAAGCGTCAGGGTGGCGTCAGGGAGTGCAGTGCGCACGCGAGGCCAGACGTGTAGCGCCAGCCACAAGGCGCCGTCCGCATTTGGCCGGTAGTCGAACACACCGCTGACGACGACGCCGGTCCTCGGCTTCTCGTCTGGCGGAACGTAAGCCTCGCGATCGACGCCAAGTTCGAGAACCCGGACGCGCGCATCGGCGGGAAGCAGTCCGCGTTCACGCTCGCTCACGACAAACGTCCAGCGGGCCTTCTGCAGCAGCTCGTGCTCAAAGCGCCCGAGCGCCCGGGCCTCGCGACGGTACACCATCGAAAGAAACAGCGGCACCGTGGGTGCGAGCGCCTCCCACTTGGCAGAGTCCACGTCGATGAGGTCGACGACGCACGGGAGGGCGGCCAACGGCTTTTCGAAGGCGAATCGCGCCATGCCCGAACCGTAGGCAAATACCAGGTCCGGACGGCTCCGCGCCGTCAGCCGCGCCAGCAACGATGGCATGGCCGGGCTGTCGAGCAGCGAGTGTGTCAGGGGTCGTGAGCCGAGAAAGGTGGGCAGCGCGGCAAGACGGTTCCGCAGGTGCGGCACTGGGGCGACGGTCACGGATGCGGCCAAGCCCGGTCAGGTTGCCGGCCTGTGCGGCCTCTTCGGCATCGTGCACGAGCGAGACGAGGTCCACGGTTGCATACCTCGTCATGTCTTTCAGGAGGTGGAATGCCCGGATGCGGTCGCCGCGGTTCGGCGCATAGGGCAGCCGGTGCGTCAGCAGCAGAATCCGCATCGAACCGTCAGCGCGCCCTGACGACGCGGGCGGGGACGCCCGCGGCGACCACGCGTGCGGGAAGCGCGCGGGTGACGACGGCGCCGGCCCCGACGACTGTCTCCTCGTCGACGTCCGCCATCACGACGGCAGCGCTTCCAATCCAGCATCCGCGTCCGATCTTCACTGCGGTTCGCTCGAACCGCTGGTCGCGAATGGGTCCCTGGTCATCCGTGCCGTGCACATGCGCGCCGCTCGGCACGTGAACGCCTGCGGCCAGCAACACGTCGTCGCCGATGTGTGCGAGGCCGAGATGGCAGCGCGGCCCGATGTACACCCGTTCGCCCAGTCGAGCGGACGGAGTCGAGAACAACACGCCGAACTCGACCGTCACCGACGCGTGGCACTCGTCCAGCACCCGACACAGGAACGCGCGGCGAAGATACTGGCCGGCCAGCCCGGGGATCAACGCGAGGAGCTGGCTCGACCCTTCGAATGCTCGCTCGCGGCCGAGGAGCCACGATCGAATCCGATAGGAGATGAGGTTTGGCAGAACGGCCAGGGTCGCGAGACCGAACGCCACCTGTTTGAGTGCGGCCCTCATCGCCGATTCTCCGCGAGTTCCTCATAGATGTCGTCAAGGGCGCGAACCCGCCTGGAGAAGGACAGATGCTCGACTACTCGACTCCGGGCTGCTTCGGCACGACGCCGGCGGCCCGCGGCATCACCCGCAGCGTTGCGCATCGCCGCCGATAGCGCCGCGACGTCTTGCGGCGGGACGATGATGCCGTGCACATCGGGAACGCACAGTTCCTCAGTCCCGCCAACGTCGGTGGCAACGAGAGGTGTCTCGAGCGCCATCGCCTCGAGCACCACATTCGGCGTGCCTTCATATATCGACGACTGCACGAACAGGTCCAGCGCGTGATGGAAGCCTACGATGTCATCGACCTGCCCGAGCAGCCGGCAGCTGTCCCCGATTCCCTCGGCCGCGATTTGAGCCGCAAGGCTTTCGCGCAGGCTTCCGTCGCCCGCAATCAGGAGCCGGGAGGCCGGGTAGCGGGCCCGCACGGTGTGAAACGCCTCGATCAGCAGGTCGAATCGCTTCTGAGGCTCGAGGCGGCCAACAGCGCCGACGACAAACGCGTCTTCAGGTATTCCGTAGTGGGCACGCACCTGCCGCTCACGGTCGCGGCGTCGCACGAATACGTCAGGGTCGATGCCATTGAGCAGGGTCCGTACGCGATCGGGCCGGGCGCCGTGTCTGAGCAGCTCGCCGCGAATCTCCGACGATACAGCAAGGACTAGCGGGAAGCGGGACAGGAAACGCTTGTGCGCCGGGTAATATCCCCATCGCTCCTTCGCCGAGTGCCCCGTCCAGCCATGGGCGGTGGTGAGGAGGGCTGCGCCCGTGCGCTTCGCGACGATAAAGGCCAGCAGGTCGGTCTTGTAGTCGTGCGAGTGGATGATGTCGATCTGCCGCTCTCGGACAACACCGGTCAGCAGCGCTGGAGTCCGCCAGTCCAGGGAATGGCGCTCGACGACTTCCGTATATTCGAGCCCCATCTCTCTTGCGCGCCTGTCGATGCCAAAGACTGGATCCCGCGCATCGCGCAGGTAGCACACCGTCACGTGTGTTCTGGCAGGATCGGCGAGTTGCGCGCCGGCAAGAATGGTCTTCTCGGGTCCTCCACCGGTGCCGCGGACCATCCGAAACTCCAGCACGCGGACCGGCGCCCGGCTCACGAGGCGTCCCGGTGCCGCATGCCGTGGCTAGAGCCCGCGACCAGGGCGAGCGAGCGTCCCGTTTCATAGGCTGCCGCAACGGCTCCCGCGCGAATCCAGTCGATAGGCGAGCGCCATTTCCGGCGTCGAATCATGACGGCCGCCCGGACACCCCACAGTGCCAGCAGCACGCCAAACGGGGCCAGGGCGAGCCAGGTGTGGCCCTGCCAGGCCAATGCCGGACTGAGCAGCATGCAGGCCAGGGCCATGTAGTCCCGCGACAGGCATTACCAGGCCCGGCAGGGTCCGCCAGGATCTGCCGCCACGCAGGCTGACGCGCAGGTTGTCGCGCCCTCTCCAGAGCTCCCCGCGCACCACGGCCGAGAGCGTCGCAGGGTCGCCGTAGTGAACGTTGCGCAGGCGGCTGTCCGACACCAGGCGATGGCGGCGGGCTCTGATCCGCCGGCACAGGTCCACGTCCTCGCAGGTTTCCAGCGTTGGATCAAAGCCGCCGACTTCGTCGAACACGGCCCGCCACATGGCGAGATTGCCGCTTCCCAGCCACTCCACATCGGTGGTGCCATCGTGGCGGCCACGCAGACCGTCGTAGATCCGCTGAACCCAGCTGCCATTCGAGGGGGCATGACACAGCGCCCCGACCGCGCCGACACCGGGCAGCGACAGCGTCTCGATCGCGCTTTCAATCCAGCGGCGGTCGATGGCGTGATCGACGTCGATGAATGCCAGCACTTCACCGCGCGCGCGGCGTACCGCTTCGTTGCGGATTCGTGCCACCGGGCCGTCACCGGCCGGGAACACCTTCGCGCCCGCGGCGGATGCAACCTCCACTGACCGATCGGTGGAGGCATGGTCGGCGATCAGCACCTCGACGAGTGCATCGGGATACGAGTTGGCGCGGATGCTCTCGATCAGCGTGCCCAGCCAGCGCTCGCCGTTGCGTACGGGCACGATGACGCTGACCTCGGGCCGACGGCCGCTGGTCATCGTGGCAATCCAGGATGCGCCGCCTCCCAGAAGCTCGGCGGCCTCGCCGGCACAGGCTGCGGCTGCTCGCGCTGCTGATCCCTGATGCGCAAGGTCGCAGCGCCTACCAGCACGGTGAAGACCGGCACTTCAAGTCCGACAACGGTGACGAATTGAGCGGCGACCATGAACCCGATCAATGACGTGACCACATAAGCGCCGCACGAGCGGACCCAGGGGTCGGTCTTGTCCCTGAGCATGCCGAGTCCGCGCTTGATAGCTATGAGATAGAAGAGAAGCAGGAACGCGACGCCGGGGACGCCCAGCTCGGCCCCAGTCTGCATCCAGAGGCTATGCGCCTCCTTGCCGGCAGGCCATCCGTATTCGACGGCAATCCGCCGCCAGTTGCCAGGACCGACGCCGAGCAGCGGTCGAGCGGCCATGGCCTGCAGGCAGTCCTGCCAGAGGTCCACGCGACTCTGCGCCGAGAGGTCGCGTTCCTCGGCACTCACAAACGTCGTCGCGAAGCGTGTTCGCAGCTGCGGTCCGGCGAAGGAGAGCGTCACCAGAACCGTCAGCACCATCGCGCCGATGTACCCCGCGCGTTTCGGCAGCACCAGGAACAGCACGACGGCGCTCACAATCAGCGCAAGAATGCCGCCTCGCGAAAAGCTGAGCAGGACCGTATGAACGATCAGGGCCGCAGCCACCAGGGCCAGCGCCTTCTGCCAGAACCGTGGCGCCTGGAGTGCAAGAATGATGGCCGGACCCACGGTCGACACCAGCGCAATGGCGAACGTGTTGTTGTCCATGGTGCCGAAGCCCCAGAGCGCGACCTGGTTGTTGCCGTTCAGGTACTGCAGGTTCATCTCGAATCCCACGTACCCATGCGCGAGCACCAGAATCCAGGCGAGCGTCTTCACCTGGCGTTCGGTTCGCAGCATCGTCACGCCCACGAGGAACGCTGCAAGAATCTTGGCGCGTTCAGTCACGTGTATCCAGACCAGCGCGGTATCGTCGGCGAAAATCGCCGACGCGCAGGTCCAGAAGAAGTAGGAGAGCATCAACAGCACAATCACGCGGGCGCGGCCCAGGTTCCAGGAACCAAACCCGTGGAGCGCCCATCCGGCCAGCATCGGAATTGCCACCAGCTGGCTCAGATGATCCATGGACCCGGCAAAGCCGAAAATCGCCTGAGGCCGCAGGGTCGAGAAGAGCGCGTACACCCACACTCCGATCGCGGGGTTGACTAGCGAGGCGGCGGCCCCGCCGAACGCGATGGCGTACGTGAGAATCAGCCCTTTCATTTCCTGGGTCCGGCTCCGAGTGTCCAGAGCGGGTTGGCGCGCGATGGTTCGACGTTGAACCACGTGTACAGCGTTGGGATGCTGGTGAACATCAGAAGAACGAACAACGCGAAACTGACCACGAGGTAGGCGAAAAACCCGCGCTCGGTGTACAGCTTCTCCGGGTTCTGCACGGGGCTGTTCGGGCGCATCCCGATATGCAGATAGTACGTGAACATGCCCGCGGCGAGCGGCACGAACAGGATCAGCTCGAGGTGGTACCGGACGATGAAGATGCCGGCAAACAGGGCCGACGCCGTCGCGTAGAACAGGATGCTCAACAGCAGCCGCTCTTCCGTGTAATGCCGGAACGACTTGCGGTACGCGGCGGCGACGGCCGGGTCGGCCAGATTTCGGTACTCGGCGTAGCGCTTGGTCGCCATGAAAAACGCCCCGACCATCCAGTACGACAGCAGCAGCGACACGGGCGGAAACACCGACGTGAGCAGTGCGAACCAGCCGAGCAGGAGCCGGACGGCGTTGTTGGCCGATTCGCTGATCACGTCCAGGTACGGCCATTCCTTGGTCCGCACCGGCGGCACGTTATACGCCACGCCGAGCACCCAGAGCGTCAGCGCCGAAAGGCCGAAGTACCGGTTGAGGCCAAAGGCGAGGCCGACGCCGGCGACTCCGAGCGCGATCCATTCGAGGTACGCCGCCGCGGGCCGGATGCGTCCGGAGGGTACCGGGCGGAATCGCTTCTTCGGATGCAGCTTGTCACTCGGGCCATCGAGCAGCTCGTTGAGGACGTAGTTGCTCGAGGCCGTGAGGCACGTCGCCAGCAGCGCCAGCGCCAGAGGCTTCACGCTGGCCCACGTCGCCAGCGCGGGCTCGTAGAAGAACGCCAGCACCACTCCCAGCACCATGAACGCGTTCTTGAACCAGTGATCGACCCGCGCGATCAGGATGTAGGGCCAGATCGTCCTCCAGAGGCTGCTCACAACTATGGCTCCTCGCTCGTTGCGGATGCCTGGATGAGACCAAACACCGATGCCATTTGGTCGATCCCGGACGAAACACTCGCCTGGTTCGGGAGTCGAGGCGGCGCCGATAATCGCGCACGGCATGCCGGCCCGGGCCGCGCCGGCGGCGTCCACGTCCGGGCGGTCGCCGACATATAGCACTTCATGCGGTTCGAGCGACCAGCTTCCGCACGCGCGGGAAAAGCCCTGCGGGTGCGGCTTGAAGGCGTTGATCTCGGGCGCCGTCGCCTCGAGCATCAGCGAGACACGCGAGGCAACCTCGAGCGCTTCAAGCTTGTCTCGCACCGGGTAGTCCGAGAAGACACCGATCTTCAGGCCCTGCGAGTCGAGTCGCTCGAACAGCTCGTGCAGTCCCGGCCGGGCGACATGCCGCAGATACTTCAGCGGCCGCCGAAACATCCACTCGGCGACTGCCTCCTCGATTTCCGTCGGCGGCATGCCGGAGCGTTCTGCAGGCACCGAGTATTGCAGCCGTTCCAGCAGTTCCGCCGGGCGTCCCAGCGCCCGAAGTGCCTCGCGTGCCTCGCGGAATGCGCGCAGTTGTTTCCACAGTCTAGGGACGCCACGCGGGTGCCGCCGCATCCACGGGACCGTCGCCAGTTCCCCTGCCATGAGCAGCCGCATCGGCGCTTGCCGGTAGAGCGTGCCGTCGAGATCGAACAGCACCGCGCGAATCACGAGCGCGCTCCTATCAGCCGTGCCAGCGCAGGCCAATCCCGGCTGGCGAACTGCACGATCCAGAGGCCCACGAACGCCGCCATTCCGGCGGCCGCCAGCCACATCTGGCGGATTGTCAGCGAGCGAACGCGCGCGTGCGTGGTCGCGGCCGCGGCATAGATCATCAGAATCGGCATCAGGGGAAGGCGGTACCGCGGGTGACCGAAGACGACCGTGTGCAGCGCACACACGAAGATGACGAGGACGAGCAGGAGCGCGTGTGCGCGGCGATCGACGGGAGGGGCCGCGACGATGCCTGCAAGGGCAGCAAAGAGCGTAAGCGGATACGCCACGAGCATGGCACCGCCGACCAGGATGGTGACCCACGTCGGCGGTCTGTACATTCCGCGCTCCACCCCTGCGATGAAGTCGCGATCGAGACCCCAGAAATCCCCGAACTTGATCGCCGCCCGCCACAAAGTCAGCCCAGGGTGGCCGCGCATGAATGCGACCGCTTTATCTCGCGCCCAGCGTTCCTTCTGTCCCTCGGTCCACTCGCCGCCGCCGGGAGGCTCGGGTGGCAGGCCCTCGATCCAGCTCTGGTGGCCCTCCATCGACACCGCATCCCAGATCCGGTCGTGAGGCGTGAACTGGTAGTTGCCCATGCGCAGATTCATCCCGCCCATGGTGTCCACGAGCACGGGCACTTTCTGGAGCCGCGTGTTTCGTACCGCCCAGGGCGCCACCACCGCGGCGAACCCCACCACGACGGCCAGCGCGAGCATCGCACGTCGCAACAACCCGACGTCCGGCCGCAACGCCAGCAACCCAGCGAGAACGGCAGGGAAGGGCCAGAGGACGCTCCGGGTCAACGACGCGCATGCGACAGCCGCACCCGTCGCGAGGGCGAGTCCGAGGCTGGGCCGCCGCAGCAAGGACACGCCGAGCCATGCCACGAGCAGCACGAGCAGGGCGAACAGGGTCTCGGTGAGAATCAGGAGGTTCGAGAAGAGCAGCGCCGGGTAGAAGAGCACGAGGCCCGCCGCCACCAGGCCTGTTCGAGCGTCGTAGAGCGTTCGGCCGAGCCTGTAAGCGACCCAGGCCGTCACAAGCGCAAGCGCCACCTGCGCCACCCGTAACGGCCAGCAGGCTTCGGGTGCCCGTGACGGTCCAGACCGTGGCGACGAACGCTGGATACAGCGGCGGCCGGAGGGAGGTCAGACCCTCTGGAAACGCGAAGCCGCGGCCCTCCACGAGGCTGGTGGCAAGCTGGAGGTAATGGTGCTCGTCCGCGATCTGCGCCGGCACAGCCGCCGTGACCGCCACGAGGATGAGCCGCAGGAGCAGCCCCGCCGCCAATAGTGCGCCGAGCGGCCACAACGGCCGGGCCGGCGCTTGATGATTTGAGTCGGCCACCGACATCGGGAGCAGGGCTACCAGAGCAAGACAGCGGCCAGCGGCTGGGACGAGCTGGCCGAACGGGTGGATGGCGACACTGGGCGGTCCCAACCTCTGCGATCATCGCATGAAATATCTGTTGTCCGGGGGTCGAACCGCCACCGCGCGAGGTCTCGCGACCGTCGGGACGTGCGGGTGCGAGGTACAATTTCCAGACGCGATGCCCGCCATTCCCGGGGTCCTTCTGCTGACCGAGTTGTATCCGCCGACGCTTGGAGGCAGCGCCATCCTGTTCGAGAGTCTCTACACGCGGCTGCACCTCCCAGTCCAGGTCCTGACCCACGGCGAGAAGGCCACGCGGCACCAGCGGGGGCTGTCGGTCACCAGTATTCCGATGGCGGCCGCCGACTGGGGTCTGCTGAAGCCGTCGTGCCTTCGCCGCCATCTGCAAGTCGCTGCCGCCGTGCGCAATTTGGCGCCTCGCTCCGGGGTCGTCCACTGCGGTCGAGCTTTGCCGGAGGGTCTCAGCGCGCTGCTGGCACCTCGCCGGTACCTCTGCTGGACCCATGGCGAGGAACTGGGGTTCGCATCAACCTCGCGTGAGCTGACTTCGCTGATGAAACTGGTCTATCGACGGGCGGCCGGTGTCCTTGCCAACTCGCACAATTCTGCCCGGTTGTTGGCAGGCTGGGGCGTGCCCCAGGGCCGTATCGCGGTGATCCATCCCGGGGTCGATCCCGGTCGATTCCACCCGGCCGCCGACCCAGCCGACTGGCGGTCGCGCTACGCCGCACCCGGCGAGGTCATCTTTCTCTCTGTCGGGAGGCTCCAGCGTCGCAAAGGCCACGACCTGGCCCTTCAGGCCCTCGCTCAGTTGTCCGATCTCCGGGTTCGCTATCTGATTGCAGGAAAGGGACCGGCGCAGGGGGACCTGGAGGACCAAACGAGGAACTTGGGACTCGGCGGCCGTGTCCACTTCCTCGGGGCGGTGCCTGACGCCGACCTGCCCAGCCTGTACGCCGCTTCGGACGTGTTCGTGATGCCCAACCGGGAGGAAGGCGTCGACTTCGAAGGGTTCGGCATCGTCTTTCTCGAGGCCGCTGCCACGGGCCGCCCGGCGATCGGGGGCCGTAGCGGCGGTGTCTCAGAGGCCGTCGCCGATTCGGAAACCGGAGTGCTCGTTGGAGGCATGGAGGTCATAGAGTTGGCTCAGGCCATGCGCCGACTCGCCACCTCTGCACAGACCAGGGCCTCAATGGGCGCGGCCGGGCGGGCCCGAGTGCTTCGCTCCTTCACGTGGGACCATGGGGCGGCCCTGCTGGACGCGGCCCATCGGCGATTTACCGGCGGCGTCGATTCAATCGCCGTCAGTTCCTGAAGGATACGGGTTTCCTCCTTCTCCCGAGAGTCCACCCGTCAAGCACCTAAAGTCCCGCGCTGGGCAGACTCCGGAAGCCGCCCACGGCAAGATCCAAGACTTCGAACAGCAGGTACAATGCTGTCACGGACGGGGCGGCCAGTCGGCGGCCGAAACGGATCGCATTCTGCAGTTCTGCCTCATGCATGCACGAGGCGGAGATCTCGATAGCCAGGCCCGATGTTCATCACAGTCGCCATCTGCACGTGGAACCGGTCCCGGTTGCTGGCCCAGACTCTCGAAGGGCTGAGAGCGTTGACTGTGCCGGCGGACATGCGCTGGGAGCTGCTGGTCGTCGACAACAACAGCACCGACGACACCTCGGCGGTCATCGAGCGCTTTGCCGGCATTACTTCCGCTCAGGCGCATCGTCGAACGATCACAGGGGCATTCGCATGCTCGAAACGCAGCCGTGGCAGCGGCCCGAGGAGAGCTGCTCGTCTGGACCGACGACGATGTCATCGTTGAGCCCGAGTGGTTGCAGGCATATGCCGAGGCGGTCTCAGCGTTTCCCTCTGCGGCCTTCTTCGGCGGCACGGTTGAGCCCTGGTTCGAATCGGAGCCGCCATCATGGCTCGCCGCGCACCTCGATCGGCTGTCGGTCTACGTGATCACGCGCCGCTGCCGGCACACGGCCGTCCTCGGCCCCGATGAAGGTATCGTCGGCGCCAATATGGCATTCCGGACCGAGGTCCTCCGACGATTTCCGTTCAACACCCAGCTCGGTCGCGTCGAGGCGGGCCTGATCGGCGGCGACGACACGGAACTGGTGGAACGGATGAAGGCTGCTGGACACACCGGCGTCTGGGTCGGCCAGGCAGCCGTGCGGCACTACATACCCTCGGAAAGGCTGACACGGTCGTACGTGCGCCGGTGGTATGTGGATGCGGGACGCACGCACATCAGAAAAGACGGCGTGCCGGCAGGCGTACAGCTTCTCGGCGTGCCTCGCTGGATGCTTTCCGAGTATCTACGCAACCGCCTCCGGGCGCTCACCAGGGAAGGTGCGAAGGACGAACGCTGGTGCGAAGCGTTCCGCACTGCGGCAATCCTGGAGGGCTCGATTCGTGAATCCTACTCGGCACACGGCACTCGATCGATGAGGGTCGGTGCAGACACCGTTGCGCAAAAGAATTCATGAGCACCCAGACCGATTCCCCCAGCCTCGGCTCGGACCTCAAAGAAATCGTCGCCGAACAGTACGAGTATCGGGAACTGCTCTACCAGATCACGCTGCGCGACCTGAAGCTGCGCTACAAGCAGACAGTCATGGGCTTCGGCTGGGCCGTCTTCATGCCGTTGCTCAACACGGCGATGTTCTCGATCATTTTTACGAGGGTTGCGCCGATCGAGACGCCGGTGCCCTACCCGGTGTTTGCGTTCTGCGGCCTTGCCGTCTGGAATTTCTTCGCAAGCTCCGTGAAGTTCGCCGCGAACTCGCTGTCGAGCAACGTGAACCTGGTGACGAAGGTCTATTTCCCCAAGGAGATCTTCCCGATTTCCGCAGTGATCGTCAGCGCTGTCGATTTCCTCGTGTCCTGTATTCTCCTGGCCGTGCTGATGGCCTGGTACGGCATTGCTCCTGGATGGTCCCTGCTGGCACTGCCGGTCGTGCTCTTCGTGCACATGCTGTTTACTGCGGCCATTGGCTTGCTGGTTGCGATGGCCA